>NZ_JMLL01000013.1:0-315458 GCF_000686005.1 Phyllobacterium sp. UNC302MFCol5.2 | reverse complement strand
CTTGCCCCCGGGGCTTTCGACGACACGACCTTCACCGCACTCTATACGCTCAAACAGGCCGACATTGATGCCGGCAAGGTTGATAATACAGCGACAGCTTCAGGTACAATGCCTGAGGGCAAGGTCACGTCGAGCAATGCAAGCACGGTCACGACCACACTTAGCCAGGGCGCGACGCTCGAACTCATAAAGTCCGCCAGCCCGCCATCCGGCAATGCCGCCGGGGCAACAATTGCCTACAGCTTCACCGTCAAAAACACCGGCAACGTCACGCTCACCGACGTCAAGCTCACAGATGCGCTGCATGGGGCCGTCGTGAGCGGGGCCCCCATCGCTTCGCTCGCACCGGGAGCGACCGATTCGACAACGTTTACGGCACTCTACACGCTTACTCAGGCCGATATCGATGCCGGCAAGGTCGATAACACAGCGACAGCTTCAGGCGCGATGCCAGACGGCAAGGTCACGTCGAGCAATGCAAGCACGGTCACGACGACCATTAGCCAGGGCGCGACGCTCGAACTCATAAAGACCGCAGGCCCGCCGTCGGGCAATAGCGTCGGCGCTACTATTGCTTACAGCTTCACCGTCAAGAACACCGGCAACGTCACGCTCACCGACGTCAAGCTCACAGATGCGCTGCATGGGGCCGTCGTGAGCGGGGCCCCCATCGCTTCGCTCGCACCGGGAGCGACCGATTCGACAACGTTTACGGCACTCTACACGCTTACTCAGGCCGATATCGATGCCGGCAAGGTCGAAAACACGGCGACAGCTTCAGGTACAATGCCTGAGGGCAAGGTCGCGACGAGCGACGCAAGCACGGTCACGACCACTCTTAGCCAGGGCGCGGCGCTCGAACTCGTAAAGACCGCCAGCCCGCCATCCGGCAATGCCGCCGGGGCAACGATCACCTATTTCTTCACCGTTAGAAATACCGGCAACGTCACGCTCAACAATATCACGATCGGCGACGATCTGCCCAATGTCGCAGTCAGTGGCGGACCCCTCGCCTCGCTGGCGCCGGGGGCGGAAGACACAAGCACTTTCACGGCGCGCTACACGCTGACGCAAGCCGATATCGATGCTGGCGGGGTTGCCAACACAGCGACCGCCACAGCGACGGTTGCAGGATCGCCGACGACGGCGACTGTAACAAGCACGGCGAGCGAAGTGCGGACACCGATCGAGCAGAGCGCCACGATCGCGTTGGTCAAAACCGCGAAGCTCAACGATACCGATGGCAGCGGCTTATACGACGCCGGCGAATCGATCACCTATCGTTTCGAGGTTACCAATACCGGCAATGTCGTCGTCAACGACGTCATTCCAACCGATCAGGGCCCAACGTTCAACAAGCAGCCTGCCGCCAACAAACTCAGCGCGGTTGTGCCGGGGCCGACTGCCATTGCGCCGAAGCAGACGCAGGTGTTCGAGGCGACCTACACGCTGGCGCAGTCCGATATCGATGCGGCTGCAGGTATCGCTAACGGGATTGTCAACAAGGCCAAAGCCGAAGGCACCTATACGCGGCCACAAGCTCCAGAAAGCAATGCCGGGCGCGGTTTTGCCTACACCAATCCGGGGCAAGGCAAGATCACCGTCGTCGATTCGGCGGAGGCGACGGCAGTTCTCGAATTGCCGGCGGCCCAAGCCTCTTCCGTAACGATCACCAAACAGGCCGGCCTGCGGCAGATACGCCGCGGCGAGAAGGCGCCGTTCACAATCAAGGTCACCAACAAGAACACCAGCAACGTCGCAGGCTTGACGGTTCTTGACCGCCTCCCCGCAGGCTTCCGCTATGTCGACGGATCGGCGACGCTCAATGGCAAAGCCGTCGAACCGCGCATTGACGGTTCCAACCTTCGTTTTGACAATCTGACGCTTGGTCCGAAGGGCGATGCGGTCATTCGCCTGCAAATGCTGGCGCTGAGTACGGCCGGGCCGGGCAAGCACGTCAACAAGGCGCAAGCGCTCGGTTCAAGTGGCAAAAGGCTTGCCCCGGAGGCCAGCGCCGCCGTCGAGATCATGGTCGAACCGGTCTTCGATTGCGGCGATCTCATCGGCCGCGTGTTCGACGACCTTAACAGCGATGGCTACCCGAACGACGGCGAGCCGGGCCTGCCCGGCGTGCGTATTGCAACCGTGCGCGGCTTGCTGGTGACTACCGACGAATTTGGGCGCTTCCACGTTGCCTGCGCTGATCTTCCGGATGCGCGTATCGGCTCCAACTTCATCATGAAGCTTGATACGCGCACCCTGCCTGCCGGCTACCACCTGACCACCGAGAACCCGCGGGTGATCCGTCTCACCGCCGGCAAGATGTCGAAGCTCAACTTCGGCGCGGCGCAAGGCCGCGTCGTGCGGCTCGATCTCAAGGACGAAGCCTTCGAACCTGCTCTCACGACGCTGAAGCCGCGATGGGACAAGGGTCTGGATGCGCTAATCGAGATGCTGAAGCAGCAGGAGGCAACGTTGCGGATCAGCTACCCGACGCGTTCCGGGGACCTTGCCACCAAACGCATGGAGGCGATCGAGGACGCCATCGCCAAGCGATGGAAAGCCGCCGGAGGCGGGTACGCGCTCAATATCGAAGCGCGGGTGGAGGCGGGTCAATGAGCCAAGACCGCTTTCAAGTGTCAACCCGGCCTCAATATAATGCAGTTGCATCGCGTAAAGCGCGGTCGCTCATGGCGGGTTGTACCGTTCTCCTGGTGCATCTCACGGCGTTTCGAGCCGAGGCCCAGGAAGAAGCGCCGCCAGCACAGGCAAGCACCTGCATAAAGACCGATTGCGCTGCCGGGACCGTGCAAAACGTGCGAGCAGCCAAAGGCTCCCGCGTCACATTACCTGAGACCCGATCCCCATCGGATAATCCTGGGGAAATTCCTTTTGCGATCAGCGTCGAGGGTGAGACCGTCGTCAAAAGTAATGAACAGCAGCCCGGGATCGTGGCCAAGGAGACCAACGCACAAACGCACGCCGCAATTGGGGGTGGATCTGACAAAGCCACGCCAAAACATGGGCTCAGTGCGGTCGATATCCAGGTCAAGTTCGATGGGCTGGACGCGCGTCCGGTCCTGAATGTTTCGACGACGCCGGTGCGCACAGCGTATCGGACGGGCGAGACGATCCACTTCCTCGCGACCAGCAACTACCCCGCTTTCATCCAGCGTTCCGAAATTCGCGTGTTCGAGGATGACAAGCAACTCACGGACAAGCCGCTCGCAGTTATTCCGGTTTCGGTCAACGGCGAGGCCGGCTGGACCATGCCGCCAACCGAGAATGACGACCAGCGCTTCAAATACGTGCTGCGAGTCTATGATGCCGACAACCGCTATGACGAGACGTTGCCGCGCCCGCTCCGCCGCATGGATCGCGACCTGCCACGAGAAGAGGAGAATGCGGTCGCGCCGGGCATGACCGAGGACAATACTGGATTACGGAACATCCCGGTTCGTGGCGGCGCAGTCACCGTCTATGGCCGCAACGTTCCCGACGGTTACGGCGTGCAGGCGCTCGACGATAGGATCCCCGTCGATCGCGAACGTTCCTTCGTCATGCAGCGCATTTTGCCGCCCGGCGATCATGATGTGCACGTGACTGTCGTCGGCTCGAAGGGCAGCGCCCTCGACTTTCGGCGGCAGATCAACATCCCCAATAATGACTGGTTCTATGTCGCGCTGGCCGACCTCACCGTCGGCAAGAATAGCGGCAGCGATCATATTGAGAGCGTGCGGCCGGGCGAATATGACGACATTTATACGAAGGGTCGCCTCGCCTTTTACGTGAAAGGCAAGATCAAGGGCAAATACCTTCTTACCGCCTCGGCCGACACCGGAGAAGACAGTCTCGATCATATGTTCCGTGGGCTCGATGCCAAGGATCCGCGGCAATTGCTGCGGCGGCTGGATCCGAACGACTATTACCCGATCTATGGTGACGATTCGACGGCGATCGATGACGCTCCGACCAAGGGCAAATTTTACGTGCGGCTCGAGCGCGGCGATAGCCAGGTCCTGTGGGGGAGCTATAAGGCGATCATCCAGGGCACGGAGTTCATGCGCTCGGACCGAGCGCTCTACGGCGCGAGCGCTGCCTATCGCTCGGAGAAGACGACACCGTTCGGAGAGCGCAACAGCGAGGTGACGCTCTATGCGGCGCAACCGGATACGCTGCCGCAACGCGACGAATTTCTCGGCACCGGCGGATCCGCCTATTTCATGCGCAGGCAGGACATAACGATCGGCTCCGAAACCGTGACGGTGGAAGTCCGCGATTCGACAACAGGACAGATCATCGAGCGGCGCACCTTGCGCTATGGCGAAGACTATTCGTTCGATTACCTGCAGGGCATGCTGATCCTGAAGCGGCCGCTTTCCTCTTCGACCGGCACGACGGGCCCGGTGCGCGAAGGCGCGCTTGGCGGGAACAAGCTCTATCTAGTATCGCAATACGAATACACGCCCATCGCCGGCGACCTTGACGGCTACGCCTATGGCGGACGGGCGCAGCAATGGTTCGACGACAAGGTTCGGGTCGGCATCACCGGCATGAACGAAAATACGGGCCTCGCCAACCAGAAGGCCTATGGCGCCGACATCAAGGTCCGCCATTCCGATACGACCTTCATCGAAGGCGAAATATCGCGGTCCGATGGACCGGGCTTCGGCACGTCCCGCTCCACCGATGGCGGGCTGACCCTGAGCGACGTGCAGACCACGGGCACGCGCGGCCGCCTGGCCACGGCGTGGCGCACACGGGCGCAGCTCGACCTGGAAGACATCAGCAAGAGCGGCATGAAGGGCACGCTCGGCGGGTACTACCAGGAAAAGGACGCGGGCTTCTCCACCCTTTCGGAACAGGTTGCGGCGGATCAGCGGATCTGGGGACTAGCGGCAGATATCGATATCACGAAAGATTCGAGCCTCGATCTTACCTATGACGATTTCAAGGAAGGTGAAGCGACTAATGATTTCTACGATCAGGCGGTCGGCGGCAGGTCCAAGCGTAAGGGCGCTGCCGCAATCAGCAAGCAACTGAACGAATACTGGAAAGCCTCTTTCGGCGTCACCTATCTCGAACTCAGTAATCCGCTCGCAACAGCTTCGAACAAGTCCGGCTATGACGGGTCGCGGCTCGATGCCGGCGCTCGTCTCGAATATGCACCCGATGCCGAACATACCTATTACGGCTTCGGACAAGGAACTTTGTCGCGATCCGGCGACATCGAGCGCGGCGACCGTCTTGGCGTCGGCGCCGAATATCAGCTCACCGAAAAGATCGGGCTAAACGGCGAAGTATCCTATGGCGCGACCGGGCTCGGCGCCCTCGCCGCCGTCACCTATGAGCCGACAGCGGAGGATAGTTACTATCTCGGCTACCGCCTCGACCCCGATCGCGCTTTCGACCTTGACCGAACCTACGATCTCGACGGGACTGATTACGGCGCGATCGTCATCGGCGCGCGCCGCAAGCTTGACGACTATTGGTCGACCTATGCTGAGAACAATTACGACCTGTTCGGGAGGCGCAATTCGCTCGCTCAAACCTACGGTGTCGTCTACACGCCCGATACCAGATGGACGGTCGATGGCGGGCTGGAGATCGGCACAGTCGAAGACGATACGATCGATCCCTCGACAAATCTCGAACGCTCCGATTTCGACCGCAAGGCGATCTCCCTGTCGGTCGGCTACAAGGATGAGGATCGCATTGCCGCGCGCATTCGCGGTGAGACGCGTTTTGAAGATTCCGACGATGATACCCGCGATCTCAACACCTACCTCTTCGCAACCGGATTCAGCTGGAAAACGAACGACAACTGGCGGCTGCTCGCCAATATCGATTCAGTACTCTCGGACTCGAACGGTGATGGTTCGTTCAGGGATGGCGACTATGTCGAAGCCTCGCTCGGCTATGCCTACCGTCCAATCACGAATGACCGGCTGAACGCCCTTTTCAAATACACCTGGCTTTACGATCTTCCGGGCGAGGATCAGGTCAGCGCGGTGACTGGCGACGAATACGGGCCGGCACAGCGCAGCAACATTCTTTCCGCCGATTTGACCTACGATCTCGTTCCCTGGCTGTCCGTCGGCGCGAAATATGGCTTCCGCTACGGCGAAGTGCGCGAGCGGCTTCAGGACGATCTCGACGCATTCTCCGATTGGCAGACTTCCTCGGCGCATCTTGGCATTGTTCGAACCGATTTTCATATCGTCAAGAAATGGGACGCCTTGCTGGAAGGGCGGGTTATGTACATGGCCGAGGCGGATACGACAGATCTTGGCGTGCTCACCGCCGTTTATCGCCACGTCGGTGACAACTTCAAGGTCGGCGTCGGCTATAATTTCGGGAATTTCTCCGACGATCTGCGCGACCTGACGCTCAACGACCGCGGTGTGTTCTTCAACGTCGTCGGCAAGTACTGACGCATCGGCGTTGTTCATCGCGCAGGTGCCGGCAACGGGCCAGATGCGCTATTTGGATATCGGCGCACTCTTTCTACACGACATATTAATACTTGTGGAACACAACTGGAACAGATAGTGTTTGTTCTGGTTTTGTTTTTCCGATTCCGTTTCGAAGGATCGCCGATGCTCACGCGTAAACAACACGAACTTCTGCTCTTTATCCATGAGCGTCTTAAGGAAACCGGCATCCCTCCATCCTTCGACGAGATGAAGGATGCATTGGACCTTGCGTCCAAATCAGGGATACATCGGCTGATAACAGCGCTCGAGGAACGAGGTTTCATTCGACGGCTTGCTAACCGTGCGCGGGCGCTGGAAGTCCTGCGCCTGCCGGATTCAATTGCGCCTGGTCTCAATGCGCAAAAGAAATTTTCGCCAAGCGTGATCGAGGGCAGCCTCGGCCGCAATGTCGCCCCCCCCCGCCCGCAGCCACGCGCTTCGGATGATGAGGGTGCGCCGACGATCGTCAACATACCCGTCATGGGCCGGATCGCGGCCGGTGTGCCAATATCGGCCATCCAGAATCAGACGCATATGATCGGCCTGCCGCCGGACATGATCGGCAGCGGGGAGCATTATGCGCTGGAGGTCAAGGGCGATTCAATGATCGAGGCGGGCATCTTCGACGGCGATACGGTCGTCATCCGGCGCGGCGACACCGCCAATCCCGGTGAAATCGTGGTTGCGCTTGTCGATGACGAAGAGGCAACCTTGAAGCGCTTTCGGCGCAAAGGGGCATCGATTGCTCTCGAAGCCGCCAATCCGGCCTATGAGACGCGCATATTCGGGCCGGATCGGGTGCGCGTGCAGGGCAAGCTGGTCGGTTTGATCCGCCGTTACTGACGTGTCGGGTTTTCCTGATCGTCTGCCGGTGGCTTGGTCTTTGCGGCACGCCGTTGCGGTTTTTGCTCCGCAAGATTGCGGGCGGTGCGGGAAAAAGCCCGATAGGCGTTCCATGGGCGCTGAGGGGAGCCCACGGCGTAGATAATGTTTGCAGACTGGAGGCGTGCCTGCAGTTGTTCTACAGCAAATGCAGCCGCATCAAGGCCGGACGGTGGATCGACCTTGTTGTCGCCGAACCTGATTTCTGCGGAACCGCGTAGCGCCAGGTCCTGCGCCGTAATTACAAGAACGTCCCCCGGCTCGCAGGTTGCTGTGGGACCGGTAAAGGCAAGGACGACGATATCGCCCTCGGCACAAGCCGTTGATTTTTTGGTCGGATCGTCCGTATAGGCGACGATCAGGCCGCCGGCTTCCCTCGCCAGGCACACGCCGTCGGCGCACTCAAATTGTCCATCGGCCGGCGATGAGCCATTCTTTGCCGGCGTTAGCACTTGAATTGCGCCGTACCCCTGCTGCCAGTTATCGAGGGTGAACCGGCTTGCTGTTGCGCGGTTCACCGCCAGCGCGTCATCAGGTGCACTCAAGGCAACGAGTTTGCCTTCTTCGGCAATCACTATATCCGGCGGACGTGCAGAGCGGAGCGGCACTATGGCCAATGCCATTACTGCAAATCCAACGAGCCGCAGCCGCGTTGTCAGCAACATGAGCAGGACCAGCCCCGCGGTCATCAAAAGCAGGCTCGTTTGCGGCATTGATCCGAAATTGCCGCTTGGCGAATGCGCGCTGACCATCTTCGCGATCGCAATGACCCATTCGATGCCGCGTTCCATGACAGCAAACGGCAGCCAATCGAGATCAAATGGCATCGCAAGAACAGCAAGCACCGCAAACGGCATCACAAAGATCGAGACAACGGGCAGCGCCAGCGCGTTGCCCACAAGCCCAAGCGGCGCTGTGTTGTTGAAATGGTATGCGGCGAAGATCGAGCTCGCCGTCCCGGCAACCAACGAAGTCATGGCGATAGCGCCGACATGGCTTGCCGCCATCATCGACAAACGCAGAAGCAATCCCTCGCCTTTCGTTCGGTTTGACCTGTTCTTTCGGCGCGATCTCCAGCCGTAATATGCAATGAGCGCGCCTGTCGCCGAATATGACATCTGGAAACTCGGTCCGAGAATTTCATGCGGAAGCAGCGCTATCGCGATCAAAGCGCCGATGGCGAGATTGCGCATGGAGATTGCCGCGCGATCGGCCATCATGGCAATGAGCATCACCGCCAGCATCACGAAACTGCGCTGTGCCGCTACGTCGGCGCCGGAGAGCAGGAGATAGAAACCGGAACCGGCAAGGGCGACGAATGCCGCCAGTTTTTTCATTGGATAGCGGGCTGCAAAGCCGGGAAAGAGGGCCATGCTGGCGCGAAGCGAGCCGACGATGATGCCGGCCACCAGCGCCATGTGAAATCCGGAAATTGAAAGAATGTGCGAAAGCCCGCTCAGTCGCATTGCGTCATTCGTCGCCTCGCTGATGCCGTCGCGCTGGCCGGTAATCAGCGAAGCCGCAATATCGCCGGGTTCCCCCTTGATGCGGGAAAGCACACGCTGCGTAAGTTGCTGGCGGATATTGGCGACCGTCTGCCAGGCTTGAGACGCAATCGCCTCATCGACCGGCGTTGCGGCCAGTTGAGGTTTGCCAAGGAAAAACCCATTTGCGCCTACGCCCTTATAGTAATTATTGAACGCAAAATCGTAATTGCCGGGCCGTACCGGACCTCGCTGCGGACGCAGGTGAACGAGGCCCTGCAGTCCCGCGCCAATTTTCATTCCTGCCGGCACGGATCGCGCCGACACGACAACCCGTTGCGGCGAATAGCGGAGCGTCGGCCGCTCGGTTGCAACAATATCGAGGGTGACGCGCCACCCGCCTCTTGCATCTCTGGCCATGGCCACAACGCGTCCGGTCAAACGGGTGGTAATGTCCGACCCCAGCATCCTCGTATCCGCACGCATGGTTTCGAGCTTGCCGGCGACCATTCCCGCGACAACGGCAACCGCAAAGGCGAGCGCCAGTCTGGTCCTCGGACGGGAATGTGCGAGCTGCATCAGCCCGACAAGCAGGGTCATCCCGAACAAAATAGCGCTCAGTCTCGGCTCCGCCGATGCGCCGAAATAGACGATGGCGCCGATGCCGCAACACACCGGAAGAAACAGAAACAGCGTGCCGCGCTCGATCTCCTGGCTAAAAAGCGTTGGCGCCGCGACGAAGGCGCGCCTTGTCGCCGCCATGGCAATCGCCATGGGTCGCCGATCCGCAGAGGGATCAGTCTCCCGCCCCAGAACGCCCGTTTTTGTCTCTGGATAGGTCGCAACGGCGTAACCAGTGTCGTGAGCACTGAAAAAGAATAGCCGCTCATCGATTTTTGATCTGGTCTGCGGCTCCTCCATTTGCCCCCAAGCACCAATACCCTTGCACCTCAGCGGCGCTATGCTACATGAACGCCAGATCAATTCGATTGGACGTTCGTCTGATAGCGCGACGCGTCCCTGGAGCTCCCATGTCGTCCCCTGTCGTTACACGTTTTGCCCCATCCCCTACCGGCTACCTCCACATTGGCGGTGCCCGCACGGCACTGTTCAACTGGCTCTATGCAAAGCATACGGGCGGCAAGATGCTGCTGCGGATCGAGGATACGGATCGCGAACGTTCGTCGGCGGCGGCGGTAACCGCCATCCTCGACGGCTTGACCTGGCTCGGCCTCGATTGGGATGGCGAGGCTGTATCCCAATACGCCCGCGCCGGTCGCCACCGCGAGGTCGCCGAGGAACTTGTTGCCAAGGGCAAAGCCTATTATTGCTACGCATCGCCGGCCGAGCTTGAAGAAATGCGCGAGAAAGCCCGCGCCGAAGGCCGGCCGCCGCGTTATGACGGACGCTGGCGCGACCGCGATCCCAAGGAAGCACCTGAGGGCATCAAGCCGGTCATTCGGGTCAAGGCGCCGCAGGAAGGCGAGACTGTCGTGCACGATCAGGTGCAGGGCGACGTACGTTTCCCGAACAAGGATCTCGACGATTTCATCATCTTGCGCTCCGATGGCACGCCTACCTATATGCATGCTGTAGTCGTTGACGACCACGACATGGGCGTTACGCATATCATTCGCGGTGACGACCACCTGACCAACGCAGCGCGTCAGACCGTCATTTACAACGCCATGGGTTGGGATGTACCGGTTATGGGCCATATTCCACTCATTCACGGCGCGGATGGCGCCAAGCTTTCGAAGCGCCACGGTGCGCTCGGGGTCGAGGCGTATCGCGCAATGGGCTACCTGCCCGCCGCACTGCGCAATTATCTCGTCCGCCTGGGTTGGAGCCACGGCGACGACGAGATCATGTCGGACGCACAGATGATCGAGTGGTTCGAGATATCGGACATTAATCGGGGCGCCTCCCGCTTCGATTTCCAGAAGCTCGAGGCAATTAACGGCCATTATATGCGCATCACTGACGATACCGCGTTGGTCGAAGCCATGATCGCCATCCTGCCCGAGATGGAGGGCGGCGAAGCAATTCTCAACCGGCTCAACGATACGACCAGGCAACAGCTCGTGGCGGCCATGCCAGGCCTCAAGGAGCGTGCAAAGACGCTTGTCGAACTCGCTGACAGCGCGAAATACCTTTTCGTTGAACGTCCGCTGACGCTCGACGACAAGGCAGCGGCATTGCTGAATTACGAAGGCTTGAGCGTGCTGGCCGGCGTCTTGCCCGAGCTTGCTGCGGTCGATGACTGGACGGCGTCCGCGCTCGATGCCGCAGTGCGTGTCTATGCCGAAAAAACCGGGCTCAAACTCGGCAAAGTGGCCCAGCCGCTGCGTGCCGCATTGACAGGAAGAGCAACGTCGCCGGGTGTTTTTGACGTGCTTGAGGTGCTCGGAAGGGACGAATCCCTCGGCCGGATCAAGGACCAGGTAAAAGGATGAGAAGTGCGTCCTTCAGGCGCATTTTTGCATTGCAACATCGCGCCGTTTGAGTACGGTGTCGTGCCTGAGGAATTCACGATCTACGGCCTCGCTTGAGGCAAGTGCTTTTGCGCTGGATCAGCGCAAGCTGAAGCAAGAAAGGAACGGCAATGTCTGAAAACAACGTCAACATCGATCTAAATGGTCACCAGTTCTCAATGCCCGTGCGCAAGGGGACCATTGGACCGGATGTCGTGGACATTGGGACACTCTACAAGAACACGGGCGCGTTTACCTATGATCCCGGTTTCACGTCCACGGCGTCCTGCGAGTCGCAGATAACCTATATCGACGGCGATGAAGGCATCCTGCTGCACCGCGGCTATCCTATCGAGCAACTGGCCGAGCATGGCGATTTTCTCGAAGCCTGCTATCTGCTGCTTTACGGCGAACTGCCGACGAAGAGCCAGAAGGCCGATTTCGACTATCGCGTAACCCATCACACGATGGTGCACGAGCAGATGTCGCGTTTCTTCAGTGGTTTCCGCCGCGACGCGCATCCCATGGCCGTCATGGTCGGCTGCGTCGGCGCGCTGTCCGCATTCTACCACGACTCGACCGATATTTCCGATCCGCATCAGCGCATGGTCGCCTCGATCCGCATGATCGCCAAGATCCCGACCCTCGCTGCCATGGCCTACAAGTACCACATCGGCCAGCCATTCGTTTATCCGCGCAACAACCTCGATTTCGCGACGAACTTCCTGCACATGTGCTTTGCCGTGCCCTGTGAAGACTATGTGCCAAATCCAGTGCTTGCACGCGCGATGGACCGGATCTTCATTCTTCATGCGGATCATGAGCAAAACGCGTCGACGTCGACCGTGCGCCTCGCAGGCTCTTCCGGCGCAAACCCGTTTGCGTGTATCGCAGCAGGCATCGCCTGCCTGTGGGGTCCTGCCCATGGCGGCGCCAACGAAGCCGCACTCAACATGCTGGGCGAAATCGGCTCGGTCGACCGCATTCCGGAGTTTATCGCCCGCGCCAAGGACAAGAACGATCCGTTCCGCCTGATGGGATTTGGCCACCGGGTCTACAAGAACTATGATCCGCGCGCGAAAATCATGCAGCAGACCACCAAGGAAGTGCTTGGCGAACTCGGCATCAAGGACGATCCGCTGCTCGACGTTGCCATGGAGCTCGAGAAGATCGCGCTAACAGATGAGTATTTCATCGAAAAGAAGCTGTATCCGAATGTCGACTTCTATTCGGGTATCACCTTGAAGGCTCTCGGCTTCCCCACCACCATGTTCACCGTGCTCTTCGCTGTGGCACGTACGGTTGGCTGGATCGCCCAGTGGAAAGAAATGATCGAGGACCCGCACCAGAAGATCGGTCGTCCGCGCCAGCTCTACACCGGTGCGACACAGCGCGACTATGTCAGCGTCGAGAATCGCAAGTAATCTGCCTGCACACGTAATGAAACAAGGGGCGCCGTTTGGCGCCCTTTTTTGCTGGCGGGATTTCTAATTGCGCTTTGCCAGCTCGAGCACTTTTTGCGCTGCGATTTCACCGGACGGGCGCTCAGTCTGCATCAGGCTGGCAATCTTGTCGAAACTTTCGAGCTGGGCGCTGCGGCGATGGCCGGGAACCAGCAATTGTTCGAGCTGGCGGGCCAGAGATCCAGCCCGAACGAACACGTTGAAATACTCCGGCACGACCGGCGCATCTGCGATGATGTTCGGGAGAGCCGCGCTCCAGATGGTAATGCGCGGTGCCAGAAAGGTGCGCGCGAGCCAGTCCGGCCGGTAAGAGAGAACGGTCGGGATGCGGGCGAGCGCAAGCTCAAGCGACACGGTGCCGGACGCCGCAAGCGCGGCATCGGCGGCCGCAAAAGCATGCAGACGCTGTGCCTCACCGACGACTATGTCAGGCTGGATTTTCCACCCCGCTGTAAGCTCCCTGACCAGCGGCTCGATCTTCGGCAAAGTGGGCAGCGTTACCTTGATCCGGTTGCCGCGTTTGGCGAGAAGTTCGATGGCTTCTCCAAACGGCTCTGTAAGGCTCGTTACCTCGGACCGGCGCGATCCCGGCAAGACAACGAGATTCTTTTCGGTGCGTTCGCCAAGCTGCGCTTCGCGCGAGCGGTTCTGCCGCGCAGCTTCAAGAAGCGGCGCGTGCGAAACGAGCCGATGGCCGACATAGGTCGCAGGCGGACCGTCAAGATCCTTCAAGGCCTCCACTTCGAAAGGCAGGATTGCAAGCACATGGTCGATATAGGATCGCATCGCCTTGGCCCGTTCCGGCCGCCAGGCCCAGACCGAGGGGCTTATGTAGTTGACGATAGGGATCGAAGGGTCGGCGGCCCTCACCTTGCGCGCCACACGATGGGTGAAGTCGGGGCTGTCGATGATCACCAGGCAATCGGGTTTGGCGGCGACAATCGCATTGGCAAGTTGAGATATGCGCCGGATGAGTTGCGGCAGCTTCTTGACGATGGCACTCAAGCCTACAAGGGCGATTTCATGCTGGTCGAACAGGCTGTCGAGACCGAGCGCCGCAAGATGCTCGCCGCCAACGCCTGTCAGGGGCACGTCGCCGGGGAAGCTGCGACGCAGCGCCTCGACGAGATCGGCACCGAGCAGATCACCGGATTCTTCGCCTGTGACGATCGCGAGGCGCAGCGGTTTTTCAGCTGGCATCGGTGCGCGTCTCCTGGACAAATGTCTCGACAAACAGGCCGGCCTCATTGGCGGCCTTTATCGTTTCCTCGTAGCCGAGGATCAACGTACGCCCGCTCTCGATGGCGATGCCCTTGAGGCCGGCCTTTGCAGCATTCTCAATGGTGCTGATGCCGATCGCCGGAAGATCCGCCCGCACCTCCTGCTGCGGTTTGGCGCATTTGACGAGCACGCCTCCCGTGCTGTGTATGCGTTTCGCCAGACGCAGCTCGGCGACGCGCTGCAGCATCGCGTCGGTGCCTTCGACCCCCTCGAGCGCAACCACGCGGCCACCCACCGCAACGGCCCCCTGGCCGATATCAAGCGCACCGATGGCGGCGGCAGCCCGCCGAGCGGCCTGCATATTGGCGATGCTGTCCTGATCCGGCTGTTTACGCGTGAGCGTCGATGGCTCAGGCGTTAGAATATCAGGAACGATCTCATGGGCGCCCACAACCCGAAATCCATAGGATTCGATGGTTGCGATAACGGCGCGCAGTAGCCCATCGTCGCCAAGCCGGAACGCGCGCAGGAAACGGTAAAGGGCCACAAGGTTGCCGTTGCCCGGGCGCAGGGCATGGCGAAATTCCGGGCGGTGACGAACGCCTCCCGCCAGCACCACGTTCGCGATGCCTTCGGCCTTCAGGATTTTGACGAGGCCGCCGAGTTCGACGATGGAAATCTCGGCGTGCTTTCCCTGATAGATCGAAGGCTCCGCTTCGCCCTTGATGGCGATCATCAACGGATCGGCGCCTTGTTTTCGTAGGCTCTCCGCCACGGCCAGAGGCAGTTGGCCATTGCCAGCGACGATGGCTGTCCTGCCTGAAATCGCGGGCGGAACTTTAGCTGTTGTCGTCACTGTCACTGATCTCGATAGCGGAATCGAGCGGCGGCGTGCAGTAAGCGCGCTTGGTATCAGTGGTGATGAAGTCGATCAGGTCCGCGACAGCCGGCGAATCCGGATAGGCAGCGCGAACGTCGTCTGCCCTCGCCCTGATCGACTTCGTACGATCGAATAGCATGCGCACGGCGTGACGGAGCTTGTGAATCTCCGGACGGGCCATGCCAGACCGCTTCATGCCAATGATGTTCAGTCCACCAAGATAGGCGTGGTTGCCTATTGCCATTCCATAGGGCACGAGATCGCTCGCCAGCGCCGCAAGCCCGCCGATGAAGGCATGGTGGCCAACGCGCACAAACTGATGAATCCCCGCGCCGCCGCCGATAATCACATTATTGCCGATGGTGACATGGCCGCCTATCATGACATTGTTGGAAAAAGTCACGTCGTCGCCGATGATGCAATCATGCGCCACATGCGCATAGGCCAGGAACATGCAGTTATCGCCGACCGTGGTTATGCCGCGGCTCCCGTCTGTGCCGCGGTGCATGGTGACGCCTTCGCGGATGACGCAGTTCTTGCCGATGACGAGGGTCGTGCGACCACCCTTATGCTTGGTGTTCTGCGGCTCGCCGCCGAGTACGGCGTTCGGATAGACCTTCGCGCCATTCCCCAGCGTGGTCGGGCCCATGATGACCACATGGCTCAGGAGTTCGACATCATCGCCGATAACGGCATCGGGACCCACATGGCAGAACGGGCCGATCGAAACCCTCTCACCAATGACTGCGCCCGGCTCGATGATCGAGGTCGGGTGAATAATGGACAAGGACATCAGGCGCCGGTCTCATCTTCATCAGGGAAACTGACCATGGCGGCGACTTCGGCTTCCGCCACCTTGAAACCGTCAACCTCGGCGATGCATCCATATTTATGGATGTTGCCCCGCTGCTTGAGCTTGGTGACGCGCAGTTTCAACTGGTCGCCCGGAACGACCGGCTTTCTGAACTTGGCATTGTCGATGGTCATGAAGAAGACCTTGCCCGGCTTGCCGCTGCCATTATGGAATAGCACGATTGCGCCGGCTGTCTGTGCCATGGCTTCGATGATCAAAACACCAGGCATGATCGGCAGTTCAGGAAAGTGTCCGGCAAAATGTGGTTCGTTGATCGACACATTCTTGATACCCGTGGCCGAAACGTCGCGATCGATATCGACGATGCGATCGATCAGCAGAAATGGATAACGATGCGGCAGGTTCGCAAGAACCTTCTGGATGTCGGCAACGCCGAGACTGTCCACCTTCACATTGTCACTCATCTGAACCGCTCTCCTTCTTGGTCCTCGTCATCGCACGAACGCTGGCGATTTCACGAAACCACTGCTTGAATGGCTGGGCGGGCGCGCCGGCCCATCTCTCGCCATCCGGAATATCATTCATCACGCCGCTCGCCGCCGCAATCTCGACGCGCGATCCAATGTTGACGTGATCAGCAATGCCGACGCTTCCTCCAAGCCTCGTCATATCGCCGAGTTCAACGCTGCCGGAAATGCCACATTGTGCGGCTATAACACAATGACGGCCGATGCGTACATTGTGGGCAATCTGCACCAGATTGTCGATTTTAGTGCCTTCGCCGATGACCGTATCCGCTAGTGCCCCCCGGTCTACCGTGGTATTCGCGCCAATCTCTACATTGTCCTGGATAATGACGCGGCCAAGCTGCGGCATCTTTTCAAGTCCTGCCCTGCCGGCGACATAACCGAAGCCATCCTGTCCGATACGCACGCCAGGATGCAGCAGCACGCGATTGCCAAGAAACGCATACTGGATGGACGAATTTGGTGCCACGTAGCAATCGCGGCCGATCTTGCAGCCATTGCCGATAACCACGTTTGCCGCAATCACCGTGCCCGACCCGATCGATACATTACTGCCGATAATCGCGCCGGGCTCGATCGTTACATTGTCTTCGATTTCAGCGGACGGATCGACGATTGCGTGCTCGGAGATACCTGTCTGGCCACTCCACAAATGCGCTGTGACGGCATT
Source organism: Phyllobacterium sp. UNC302MFCol5.2 (assembly GCF_000686005.1). Classification (NCBI taxonomy): domain Bacteria; kingdom Pseudomonadati; phylum Pseudomonadota; class Alphaproteobacteria; order Hyphomicrobiales; family Phyllobacteriaceae; genus Phyllobacterium; species Phyllobacterium sp. UNC302MFCol5.2. The sequence continues at coordinate 298,567 of NZ_JMLL01000013.1, read as the reverse complement.
CGGGTAGAGCGCACGGCCAATCGCAGCAAAATCCTGTTGGGGATGCCGCGTCACAATGACAGCGACGTTCTTCGGGACACTGCCCTTGATCTCATCAGTGCAGAGGATTCCCGCCGCCTTCAATCCCGCGAGATTGTGCGCATGTTTCTTGCTTTCGACGAAAACAAGCGCATCAGGCCCAGATTCCGTGATGGAAGCCAAACGCTTCACAAGGCGATTGGCTAATGAGCCATCCACAAGTACGCCATTGGTCAGACCAGCGATCTGACCAATAGTCACATTCTTGAGTGGCTCATAAAAGATCGGATCGGCCATCGACTAACTTTCTCCCCCGGGGAAGTTTGTCCCCCGGGAGGTCAGCAATCTATCAGAATTTGCTCGACATGCCGAAGTTGAAGTTCTGCTCCTGATCGCCGTCAACCTTCTTGACCGGGACCGCATAGTCGAAGCGCAGCGGGCCGAAGGGCGAGGCCCACATGATGCTGGCGCCAAGCGATGCGCGCCATTCGGAACCAGTGGTACCCTGCGCTTCCGGAAGGTCGTTACCATAGAGCGTTGCCGCATCCGCGAAGACCGCGCCACGGATGCCGAGGCTTTCCGGTATCACGGGCATCGGGAACTGCGCTTCCGCCGAAGCATTGAAGTAAGTCGTGCCGCCGAGGAAGCTGCCCTTCGAATCGGTAACGGTGGTATCGCGAGGACCGATACCGGCATATTTGAAGCCGCGGATCATTTCCGAATTGTTCTTGAACAAGTCGAACACGCGCAGATCTTCGTCGCCGAAGCCGGCAATATAGCCAGCACCGACACCGAGGAGGCCGACAATGTCCATTTCATCCGACAAGGTCTTGTAGTACTGGCCCTTGAAGGTCGACTTCAGGAAGTTGGCGTCGCCGCCGAGACCAGCATATTCCTGATTGAACTTCGCATAGATACCGTCATGCGGGTTCTTGGTGTCGTCGATGGTGTTGTAGGTCAACGACCAGCTTACGGAGGACTTGATCCACGGGCTCTCTTCAGCCGCATCGATGAACGCCTGCGAAATTTCTGTCGGATCCGGGATGTTCGTACCCGGGATCATCGCCTCGTCGTCGATCGTGTATTCTTCACGCGACAGGTTATAGGCAACGCCTGCAACCAGTGCCTCCGAGATCGGCAGACCAAAACGGATCGTGCCACCGGTCACATCTGTTTCATACTTGTCGCTAACGCCGGACTGACGCTTGTAGATGTCGAAACCTGCCGCAATGCGTTGACCGAGGAAGTATGGTTCCGTGAACGACAGCGAGTAGGAACGATTGTTGTCGAGACCGGCACCGGCCGCAATACGGATATACTGGCCGCGGCCAAGGAAGTTGCGCTCGGTGATCGAGCCTTCCACCGTCGGGCCGGGATTTTCGCCGCCGGTCGTATAACCACCACCGATCGAGAATTCACCGGTCGATTTCTCGACGACGTCCACAACAAGTATGACCTGATCCGGCTGCGAACCGGGAGCGGTCGAAATGTTGACGGTGGTGAAGAAATCAAGGGCTTCGAGCCGGCGCTTGGCGCGCTGGATGAGAACCTGATTGAAGGCATCGCCTTCGCTGACATCGAATTCGCGGCGAATGACGAAGTCACGCGTCTTTTCGTTGCCGCGGATTTCGATGCGCTCGACATAGGCGCGCGGGCCCTGATCGATGGCATAGGTAACCGAAATCGTGTGATTCTCGAAGTTGCGGTCGCCGCGCGGCTCAACCTTGGCGAAGGCATAGCCCTGACCGGCAACGCGCTCCGAAACCTTAATGATCGAATCTTCGACATCCTTGGCGCTGTAGGTATCGCCTTCGCGCGTCTTCACGAGACCATTGAGCTGCGAGGTATCGACACCTTCAACGGAGCTTTCGATCTGGATCGGGCCGAATGTGTACTTCTCACCCTCTTCAACCGTGATGGTGATGGTATAATCGTTCGTCGCCGGATCAAGATCGGCAGTCGACGACACGACGCGGAAATCCGCATAGCCGCGGTTGTAGTAGAAGCGGCGCAGCGCTTCTTCGTCGGCGCGCAGGCGGTCTTCACTATAGACGTCGTTGCGGGTCAGCCAGGATAGCGGATTGGAACGCTTGGTCGAGATCACGTCGCTGAGGCGACGGTCGCCGAATGCCTGGTTGCCGACAAAATTGATTGCAGTGATCTTGGTGCGATCGCCTTCGTTGATCTCGAAAACGACGTTAACACGTCCTTCGCCGAGATCCATCGTGCGGGCGTTGACGGTCGCGTCGCTGCGGCCGACATTGCGATAGGCAGCGCGGACGGCTTCCACATCAGCATCAAGCGTTGCCTGATCGAACGAAGCGCGCGGCTTCAACTGAACGGCATTCTGCAACTGCGGGTCCTTGATCTTCTTGTTGCCCTGGAAAATCACCTGGTTGACAACCTGATGCTCGGACACTTGCACGATAAGCGCGCCGCCTGCCTGGCTGATGCGTACATCGCTAAACAGGCCGGTCGCAAACAGACGCTTGGTGGCCTCATCGATATCAGCGTTGGTGAAAGGCTTGCCTGGGGTAATGCCGAGATTGTCGCGCACCGTCTGGGCGTCGACACGAGCATTACCACGCACTTCAATGCGGCTAACTGTTGCTGCCTGCGCGACTGTTACGCCTGCAACCGTGGTCACGATTGCACCAGAACTTACCAGCGCCGCTGATATGGCGAGCGCCGACGCTGCACCAACAAATCTTGAACTTGCCGCCATAGGCCTTATGAACCTTCGTTTTCTCGTTGTCCCCGGGCGAGATCCCGGACTAAGCACTTACTCGCACACCGTCATAACCGGTTTTTACATACACGCAAGGCTTACGGTTAAAATCTGTTTACTTCACGCGAAAGCGTGGCATCCCTGCCACGCCAATAAGGGCTTATAGTAAACAGATCATGTCCATTTGCCAGCCCAAGCCTCTAATTTTCATCAATGTTTAATCTTTGTCACCGGCAGGCGAAGAGATCGTTGAAGATGACGAATCCCATGAAACCAAGCACAAGAAAGAAGCCAAAGCGGAAGAACAGCTCCTGAACGGCTGGTTTCACGGGCCTGCCGATGACTGCCTCGGCGGCGTAGAAGACAAGATGCCCGCCATCGAGCGGCGGCAACGGGAAAAGATTGAGGAGGCCAATTCCGATCGACAGCATCGCTGTCAGCTGTATAAGCCAGTCCACTCCCTGGCTTGCCGCCTGCCCCGCCATTGTTGCGATCTTCACAGGGCCACCGAGCTGGCATTTATCCTCGCGTCCGGCGAAGAATCGGCCGAAGAACTGCCCGGTGCGGGCCATGATGAAGCCGCTTTCCCGCACGGCCTGCACGACTGATTCGACCGGGCCGTACTCAATGCGCCGGAAGTTGCCGAGTTCCTGGTTGTTGACGACGCCGATCACTGCGATTTTGACAGTGTTCCCAAGCGGGTCCTTTTGTTCAGTCAATTCGGGCGTCGCCGTCAGCTTTACATCCTGTCCGTTGCGTTCGACGACGAAATCAAGCGAATCGCCGCCGCGCGAGGAAACGATGCGCTGAACATCGGCAAAGGTTTCAACCTTGTCGCCATCGACGCTGACAAACCGGTCGCCAGGCTGAAATCCTGCAATGGCTGCCGGACCTCCCGGCCGCACTTCCGCAACCATCGGATCGGCTACCATCTTGCCGTAGAGGGCAAAAAAGACGGAGAAAATCGCAATGGTGAGCAGGATATTGAACGCGGGTCCGGCAAAGACGGTCGCAGCACGCTTCCATACGGGCTGCGTATGAAAGGAAACGGCGCGCTCCTCGGCGCTCATCGCAACGGCAGGCGCTGCGAGCGAACTCGTTACCCCTTCGTCACCGGCGAATTTGACATAACCGCCAAGGGGAATGGCGCAGAGTTTCCAGCGCGTTCCCTTGCGGTCGTTGAATCCGATGAGCTCCGGTCCGAAGCCGACAGAGAAAGCCTTGACGCCGATTCCGCACCAACGACCGACCAGATAGTGCCCCATTTCATGGACGAAGACGACGACCGTCAAAACTATCAGGAATGGCAGGATGGTGCCGATCAGTACGCTTTGTGTGCCAAAAAGGGTGTGCAGCATGTCCGTCTATGTATCCTCCGGGCTGCAACACATTGGCACGGCCCGTATCGGGCCTCAAAGTTCAGCCGTCTAGAAAAGTATGTCGTAGGGCGTTTCCGGCGACACCAGAACTGCCCCGATGACGTATAGTAATGCTGCCGCAGCGACAAGCCCGTCGACCCGGTCCATCACGCCACCGTGACCAGGTATGAGGCGGCTCGAATCCTTGACGCCGAACTTTCGCTTCATCCACGATTCCCCAAGATCGCCTATCTGGGCGACCACGGACAGGAGCAGTGCGATGAGCGGAATTGGCACGCCGCCGGCAGGACCGATGAATGCCGCGCAGGCAACGCCGGCGGCGACACCGGCAGCCGCACCACCAATGGCACCCGCCCAGGTCTTGTTCGGTGAAAACCGCGGGGCAAGTTTGGGACCGCCGAGCGCCTTCCCATTGAAATAGGCAAATATGTCGGTCGCCCAGACCACCGCAAACAGGAAAAGAATGGCGGCAAAGCCATCGCCCGTATCGCCGCGCAGCAAGGTAAGCGCGATGCAAGGCAGCCCCGCATAGAGGAGACCCGCCGCCGGCCAGTAGCCGGTCTCCCGTCGACCGACAGCGGCGATGATGAAGGCACCGCCGAACAGGATGACCATCATCACGAACGTATCCCGTGCAAAAAGCAGCACGACCACGAGCAGCAGGAGGCCACCCCATGCCAGCCCCCGCGTCAAAGGAGTCGATCGGTTCGCAATGATGAGCTGCCATTCATAGAAGACGCTGATGCCGATTGCCGAGGCCAGGAGACCGAAGGCGAATCCGCCCATCCAGGTCATCGCCACGGCGATGATAATCAGGACAATCGCGCTAATGATGCGTTTTTGCAGGTTGGAAAGGCCGCTTCCGAAGAAAGTCACAGAGCGATGTCCTGGGCTGTCACGCCGCCAAAGCGCCGTTCGCGCATCTGGAATGTCTCAATCGCCTCGGCGAGATTCGACGGGCGGAAATCCGGCCAATAGCAGGGAAGGAAGACGAACTCGGAATAGGCGGCCTGCCAGAGCAGAAAATTCGAAAGGCGCATTTCGCCGCTCGTGCGGATAATCACGTCGGGATCCGGGATGCCGGCCGTATCCAGGCGCGCTGTGATCGCCTCCGGCGTTACCGCATCCGCGGCAAGAACCCCGGCAGAGACGTCGGCTACCAACCGTTGAACCGCACGGGCAATCTCGTTGCGCGAGCCATAATTGAAGGCGATGACGAGCGTGAGACCGGTATTTGCGTCCGTCAGCGTCTCGGCTTCGGTCAGGAGCGCGCGAATGTCTTTCCCCAGCCCTTCGCGTTCACCAATGATACGCACCCGGACGTTCTCACGGTGCAGATCGGCCAGATCGCGCCTGATGAAGAGCTTGAGCAAGCCCATCAGGTCGGAAACCTCGGAACGCGGCCGCGACCAGTTTTCCGACGAGAAGGCAAACAGCGTCATGAACGGGATGCCCATCTTGCCGGCGGCCCGGATGGTTTCGCGCAGCGTCTCGACGCCAGCCTTGTGGCCTGCCGTACGGGGCAGACCCCTCGCCTTTGCCCAACGGCCATTTCCATCCATGATGATGGCAATGTGGCGTGGGATGGACATAGGCATTGACCTCCAGTTAGCGGATCGAGCACATCTCTTGCGAGATATTAGACCTGCATGATTTCCGCTTCTTTGGCTGCAACTACCTTGTCCATTTCTGCGATGGTCTCGTCGGTCAGCTTCTGAACTTTTTCCGACAGGACGCGATTGTCGTCCTGACTGATCGCACCATCTTTTTCGAGCTTCTTCAACTCGTCCATGCCGTCGCGGCGGACATGGCGCGCTGCAACCTTGGAATGCTCGACATACTGATGGGCGATCTTGACCAGTTCCTTGCGGCGCTGCTCGTTGAGCTCCGGCAGTGGAATACGAAGGTTGTTGCCGTCGGTTATCGGATTGAGACCGAGCCCTGCATCGCGAATTGCGCGCTCCACCTTGCCGACCATGGATTTGTCCCACACCGACACCGACAACATGCGCGATTCCGGTACCGTAATGTTGGCAACCTGATTCAGCGGCATCATCGAGCCATAGGCATCGACGGTGATCGGTTCGAGAAGACTTGCGGAGGCACGACCTGTGCGCAGACCGTTTAGATCATGCCTCAATGCCTGGATGGCTCCGTCCATGCGACGTTTCAGGTCATTTAGATCGAGTGCGTCACTCATAGTCACTGCTCCTTATTCTCGGCGAAAGGCCCGGCAGATACGATCAACTAGTCCGATACGACGGTTGCGCGTCCTCTACCCTGCAGGATTTCCGCAAATCCACCCTTCTCGTGGATTGAATAGACGATTATTGGGATATTGTTCTCGCGTGCAAGAGCAACAGCAGTGGTATCCATCACTGCAAGGCCGCGATCAAGCACATCTTTGTGGGTAAGGTGGTCAAACCGAACCGCGTGCGGATCCTTCTTGGGATCGGCGGAGTAAATTCCATCGACCTGGGTGCCCTTGAACAAGGCGTCGGCACCGATTTCCGCTGCACGGAGCGCCGCGGCCGAATCCGTGGTGAAAAAGGGATTGCCCGTGCCGCCGGCAAAAATCACGACTTTCCCCATGTCCATATAGGCCGTGGCCTGACGTTGGGAAAAGGTCTCGCAGAGTTCTGGCATTGCTACAGCCGATAGAACGACGGTATCGATCCCAAGCTTCGCCAGGGACGTGCGCAATGCGAGCGAGTTGATGACAGTTGCCAGCATGCCCATGTGGTCGCCGGTAACACGGTCGCCACCCTTTGAGGCAACGGCCACGCCGCGGAAGATATTGCCGCCGCCGATGACGACGCCGACCTGCACGCCGAGTGCGCGCGCTTCGGCAATGTCGCTGGCAATGCGATCGGCCACTGCCACATCAATTCCAAACCCCTGGTCGCCCATCAGAGCTTCCCCGGAGGCCTTCAGCAGAACGCGTTTGTAGACAGCCGTGCCAGCCATGGGACCTCCTTGGAGTTGTTGCAAGTTTTTAGCAGAGTTCGGATACACGAAGGGCATCGCGTTGTCACGCGATGCCCTTTGAATTCAGTTGCGTAAGATTACTTCTTCACAGCTGCGGCGACTTCTGCTGCGAAGTCGCTTTCTTCCTTTTCAATGCCTTCGCCAAGAGCGAAACGGACAAAGGCCGTGATCTTGGCCGGAGCGCCGATCGACTTCTCGGCTTCCTTGAGCGCCGCCTCGACCGTCAGGTCGGGATTGATGACGAAAGCCTGCGAGAGAAGCACGACTTCCTCGTAGAACTTGCGCATACGGCCGTCGACCATCTTCTCGACGATGTTTTCCGGCTTGCCCGACTGGCGGGCCTGATCGGCGAAGATCGCCTTTTCGCGTTCGACGGCGACCGGGTCGACTTCTGAAGCGGTCAGGGCGAGCGGGTTGGTGGCGGCAACGTGCATGGCGACCTGGCGGCCGAATGCCTGTGCTGCTTCCGCATTGCCGGCCGTCTCGATGGCAACGAGAACGCCGAGCTTACCGAGACCGTCGGAGACGGCGTTGTGAATGTACGTCGCGACGACGCCCTGGCTGACGCTCAGAGCAGCGGAGCGGCGGAACGAAAGGTTCTCACCGATCGTGCCGACGGCGTCCTTGATCGAGTCGACGACCGACTTGCCGGTCGAGGGATAGGTCGCGGTGCCAACAGCGGCGGTCGTACCGTCGGTCGTCAGTGCTACGTTTGCGACGTTGCGGACGATATCCTGGAAAGCGTCGTTGCGGGCAACGAAGTCTGTCTCCGAGTTGACTTCGACGACTACCGACTTGGCGCCGTTCGAAGCCACGCCAACGAGGCCTTCGGCGGCCGTGCGGCCGGCCTTCTTGTCGGCCTTGGAGATGCCCTTCTTGCGCAGCCAATCAACGGCGACTTCCATGTCGCCATTGGTTTCGGCAAGGGCTGCCTTGCAGTCCATCATGCCGGCGCCGGTGAGTTCGCGAAGTTCTTTTACCTGTGATGCAGAAATGCTCATTAGATCGCCTCTTCTCAAAGCGAAGGCACACTGGTGAAACCAGCATGCCAACTTTGCGGCGCGTCATGCGCCAATCGAATCATTTTTAATCACCCGATAAGACGGGTGTATGAAGCCTCAAGCGGAGGCTTCACCTTCCTGTACAGGAGCGGCCTCAAGAGCCGGTTCGGCCGGAGCCTCTTCCTGGGCGCCAAGATCGACACCGAGGGAACCCTGCTGACGGGCGATACCGTCGAGCGCAGCCTTGGCGATCAGGTCGCAGTAAAGCGAGATCGCGCGGGATGCGTCGTCATTGCCCGGGATCGGGAAGTCGATCTGGTCCGGATCGCAATTGGAATCGATCACGGCAACGACCGGAATACCAAGACGCTTGGCTTCCTGGATCGCGATGGCTTCCTTGTTGGTATCGATGATGAAGATGAGGTCCGGGGTCGAACCCATGTTCTTGATACCGCCGAGGGCGCGGTTGAGCTTCTCGCGCTCGCGATCGAGGTTCAGGCGCTCCTTCTTGGTGAAGCCCTGGGCGTCGCCGGCGAGAAGTTCGTCGAGCTTGCGCAGACGCTGGATCGAGTTCGAGATCGTCTTCCAGTTGGTCATCATGCCGCCGAGCCAGCGTGCGTTGACGTAATACTGAGCCGAGCGGGTCGCGGCATCGGCAATAATGTCCGAAGCCTGACGCTTGGTGCCGACGAAGAGAACGCGGCCGCCACGGGCTACCGTGTCGGAAACCTTCTTCAGGGCCGTATGCAGCAGCGGAACGGTCTGGGCGAGATCGAGAATGTGAATATTGTTGCGGTCACCATAAATGTATGGTGCCATTTTCGGGTTCCAGCGATGTGTCTGGTGGCCGAAGTGAACGCCAGCTTCAAGGAGCTGACGCATGCTGAAATCAGGCAATGCCATCTTTATTTTCCTTTTCCGGTTTAACCTCCACAGGAAAGAGGCGGGAGACCCGCCACCGGAGGCCATATCGGATTTCTCCCGATATCAACCCAAATCCCGTGTGTGGAATGCTGCGGCTGTTAGTCGATAATTGCGGCAAACGCAAGTGTGTCGGCGATAAAAGCCGCCGCATCAGACGATCTTATGCGGCAAGCAGGACTATTTCTTGCACTTTGGCGTGTCGAAAAGCTGCAGATTGACAAGCTTTCCGGTCATGGAGAAATCGCCGTAATCCATTTTCAGATCACGGGTTACGCCGTTCCGGTACATCTTGAAGTTGATACGGTAGCTCGGCAGGCCTTCAGCCTTTTCACTTTCGTCGAAATAGGCGATCGAGACCGGCCAGGTGTTTTCCTTGGCAAGAGGGCCCATGTGCTTGGTCTCGTCCTCGCCATCTGAAAGCGATGATTTGCCAATCACGACCGTCGTTGCCATGACCTTGTTGGCATCCTCGGAACCGTCGAAGAGCTTCGTCTGGTAGAACACTTCTCCAGCAAGCGCCTTTTCGATCAGTTCCTGCATGTGCCGGGTCGGGAACTGCGACAATTCCAGATCCTGCTTGAGCGCCTCGGGTTTGGTCAGGGAAATTTCCGTCTTGTCCTTCAGGAGGGCAGCGTTGCCGCGCACCTCCTTGGTGAGGCTCTGATCGACGAACGTCTTGTTGACGAAGCGGAACTTGCCGCCGTCGCCGGATTCGTAGGTCGTCGTCTGCTGGTCGGTGACGCGCTGCGGCTGCTCTTCCATGTCGACGCGGGTCACAAAACGAAAGTTCGTGGTATAGCCCTCGCAATCCGAACCGTTGAACTCATAGACCATACGGCCGGTCAGTCCGGTGATGCCGCTGCTATCCTGGGCAGTGTCCAGTTTCAGGTCATAGATGGCGCGATGCGGAACAAGGGTCGCCGTTCCGGCAGCCAAAGCCATGGTTGAGTGGGTCAGACCAAGGGCACCGAGGCTGAAAACGAGAGCGGACAAGACGCGCATAGACAAGATTCTCCATATTAGAACGCGCATATTAAAAAAACTCTTGGCGGAAGCGAGGCAAAAATCGCACCTTGCGTCACATTCATTACGATTCCGCTTGATAAGGATGAAGATATCATGACCAGCACCATCGAATCCCGCCTGAAGGAACTCGGCATAGAATTGCCGGTCGCCGCGGCGCCCGCTGCAAACTACGTGCCCTTCGCACAGACAGGAAAACTGCTGCTGACCTCCGGACAATTGCCGCTATCGGGTGGCAAACTCATCCACACCGGCCTTCTTGGCGCGCAGCTCGCCGTCGCCGACGGCCAGGAAGCCGCAAGGGCTTGCGCCATCAATATTCTCGCGCAGGCCAAAGCCGCGCTGGGTGATCTCGATAAGATCGCGCGCATCGTGAAAATCACCGTGTTCGTGGCTTCGACGCCGAATTTCACCGAACAGCACCTTGTCGCCAACGGCGCCTCGGATCTGCTGGTTGCCGTCCTTGGCGATGCAGGCCGCCATGCCCGCTCGGCGGTGGGGACAGCAGCCCTGCCCCTGAACGCGCCCGTCGAAGTCGAAGCTATCATCGAGGTCCGCTGATCATGACATCGGCTGACTGGCTCAAGGATGTGCCGATCGCCCATCGCGGTTTGCATGATCTCAACAAAACCCGCTGGGAGAATACGCTCTCCGCATTCGAAGCGGCCGCGAGCGCGAGGTACGCCATCGAATGCGACGTGCATCTTTCCGCCGACGGCAAGGCCATCGTCTTTCACGACGGAACGCTGGATCGGCTCATCGGCCGACAAGGCAATATCGACGAAGTGACCGTCGAGGCGGCAAGGGCCCTGCGCGTCGGCGGCACGGACGATCATGTTCCGACGCTCGTCGAAGCGCTGGAGCTGATCGACGGGCGGGTTCCGATCGTCATCGAACTCAAGGGCATTCCTGGCCGAGACGACGGCCTCGTCAAGGCGGTTGCCTCTGACCTTGCCGGCTATGCGGGAAAAGCGGCGATCATGTCGTTCGACCATCATCTGATCCGGCTCTTCGACACGGATGCGCCCGGCATACCGGCCGGCCTGACTGCAGAGGGATTGCGCGACGCCGATCTTGAGGCGCATTTTTCCATGCTCGCTCACGAGATCGATTTCGTGTCCTACAACGTCCACCATCTCGACAATCGCTTCGTCAAGTTCGTTCGCGGCAAGCTCGGACTGCCGGTGATTTCCTGGACGGCAAGGAGCCTCGCCGACAAGGCGACGAGCGATGCCTATGTCGATCAGATCACCTTCGAGGGTTTCGACCCGCACGCCGCATAGGATGCGCCCTGCCCCTTGCATCGCAGGATGAAATGCCTAGCTTTAGCTTAAGCGGTTGCACGGGTCGGCGCGTCGCCGGCTCGTAAGCTTAGGCTAAGCCAGGAACCAACCCAACGATGCATGATACTTATCGAGGCGATTTTACCTTGCGCGCTTGCGAGGGCGTTGGCGCATTTACGCGCGACGAATGGGCAAAGCTGAGCGGCGCCGATCGCGCCATGCCCGACTACAACCCGTTTCTCTCGCACGGCTTCCTGTCGTCGCTCGAAGATTCGGGGTGCGTCGCGCGCCGGGCTGGGTGGCTGCCCCAATTCCTGCGCCTCGATGACGACAGCGGCAATCTGATCGGCGCGATCCCGTGCTATCTCAAGGGCCACAGCCAGGGCGAATATGTATTCGATCACGGCTGGGCCGACGCTTTTGAACGCGCTGGTGGTCGTTACTATCCGAAGCTGCAGGCGAGCGTCCCCTTCACGCCGGTGACCGGTCCCCGCCTACTGGTAAATCGGGACTGGGACCAGGCGGCCGTGCGAACCGCTCTCGCCAATGGCCTGCGCCAATTGGCCAACCAGATGGGTGTTTCGTCAGCTCACTCGACCTTCGTCAATGATGACGATCTCGGGGCCTTCACGGAAGCCGGTTTCCTGCATCGCACCGATCAGCAATTCCATTTCTTCAACGAGGGTTATGAAAGCTACGACGCTTTTCTTGAAACCCTCGCCTCTCGCAAACGCAAGGCTCTGAAACGCGAGCGCCGCGAGGCCGTTGCCGACGATATCACCATCGAGCGTTTGACGGGCGACGATATCACCGAAGAGATTTGGGACGATTTCTTTGCGTTCTATATGGATACTGGCAGCCGCAAATGGGGACGCCCCTATCTCAACCGCGAATTCTACGCCTTGATCGGGGAGCGCATGCCTCAAGACGTCATGCTGGTGATGGCAAAACGGGCGGGCAGATATATTGCCGGCGCTATCAACTTCATCGGGTCCGACCGGCTCTTCGGCCGGCATTGGGGCTGCATCGAGGATCATCGCTTCCTGCATTTCGAAGTCTGCTACCATCAGGCCATCGACTTTGCCATCGAACGCAAGCTGAGTGTCGTCGAGGCCGGTGCGCAGGGCGAGCACAAGCTTGCCCGTGGCTATCTGCCCGTTACCACCCACTCTGTTCATTACCTTGCCAATGAAGGGCTGCGGCGCGCGGTGAGCGATTTCCTTCGCCATGAGCGGAGTGAAGTCGCGCTCCTCAACGAGGCGCTGAGCGAGCACGCGCCGTTCAAGAACTCCGATCACTGACCGGCGTTGCTCGAACCGCTTGACTAGGGCGCCCAGCTTGGCAAACATCGCGGCCGGTTTCCCAGCTGTACAGGTGCGTGATGACAGAGCCCTATGACGACAACAACGTGTTCGCCAAAATCCTGCGGGGTGAAATTCCATCGCATAAATTGTACGAGGATGCGGACACCTACGCATTCATGGATGTCATGCCGCAGGGCAACGGCCATTGTCTGGCCATCACCAAGGCTCCATGCCGCAACCTTCTCGACGTTGAAGCCGAACCGTTGACTGCGGTGGTGGCGACCACCCAGAAACTGGTTCGGGCGGTAAAAAAGGCCTTCGACGCGGATGGTGTCACGGTTATGCAATTCAATGAGCCGGCCTCCGGCCAAACGGTCTTCCACCTGCACTTCCACGTCATTCCGCGCTTTGAAGGCATTCCCCTGAAACCCCATACGGGGCAGATGGAAGATCAGGGCGTTCTAGCGGCAAACGCAGAGAAGATTCGGCAGGCGCTGGCGCAGGGCAGTTGACGCACCTGATTATGGAGCCGGCGCAATTCTAATGAGACTCTGTTGCGAGTTGTGCCTTCACTTCGGACTGACCAAGGCCAAGAACTGCGCGCGCCGCAAGGAGCGCAAGGATGAACGCCGCGACGCCACCAAACAGATCGACGATGTTGTGTCCGCCATGAACGATGATGGCAGGGACCATCAAAATATTGATGACTGCGATGACTGGAAATATTTTGCGAAAGTCCATCGTGAAGTAAACGGAAAGACAGGCCATCACGGTATGGAATGATGGAAATGCGATAAGGCCGAGCGTGTCCTTCGGCGAGATATAGGCTGCGCCTTCCCGATATAGCCGCAGAAGTTCGAGACCATATGCGTGGTCGGCAATCGCCCCCAAACGGTTAGCGACCTCCGACGGCAACGGATAATATGCGGCGGGTCCCGCACTTGGAATGATGCGCCACACCAGAATCGTCAAAAGTGCCGACAAGGTGCCGGTAAGCAGGAAGAGGTGCAGCGACCGTTTGGATCCAAAAAAGCCGACAAGGAGAATGACGCAAGTGATCTGGATGAGCGAACTGCCGTATATCACGCGCAATATAGTCGGAAGGTAGGGAACCTCCACGACGGCCTGGACGAAATCCGGCCAGTAAAATCCAAGAGCGCGATCCCACTCGATCAGGACCCGGTCGTAACTCTCTCCCACCGGCAGCAGCAGATAATTGAACACCGACCCGACGAGCGAGAAGAGCAGGTAGAAACCCGTCGCCGTGGTTGGAACAGCGATTTTCTCGTCGTGACGGTAGAGCCGATAAAATTGTCCGATCGCGATGGCGGCGAGCCCCATGCTGCCGCCAACGGCATAGCCAAGCCAATCGACGGTGACGCCCTTAGCGCTGGCAAGTGCAATGTTGATCATAAGCAGCACAGCAATAATGCCACCGACGATTTTCTCGGCCGGATAGAGAACCATCGCTCACCCCTGTCTTTTTTAGGGATTTTAACCCGGTCCAATTAAGGATCGCTGAATCAACGCTGGGCTTACGCGAGGACAAGTCCGGCAATCAGGATAATCTCGGCAACGATAACGCCGACGATCACACGCCGGCCAAGGCTGAGATAGGCAAAGAAACCTGCTGCCGCGGCGCCGATCCTCAAAAACACCGACGATTCGGCAAGCGAACCGCTCGGATAGAGGATCAGTTGAGCGATAACGCCTGCGACAAGGGCGGTTGCCACTGCACGCACAATGACGAGGGCATCCGAGTCCTCGCGAACCCTTCCGCCGATGAGTACGCCGATCCATCGCCATACGTCAGTTGGAAGCCAGCCGGCGAGCAGTATGAAGAGGTAGGGCCACCACCAGGCGGAGATGCTGTCCCAGGTCATGGGGCCCTGCCCCGTGCTTTTGTCCAGTGGAGGTAGGCCATCGTAGCCGCACCGCCGGCAAGACCCGTGAGAAGCAGGTCATAGGCCGGCGCGATATGGTGGATCAGCGGAAACAGCAGCAGACCCGACACCATGGCGACATGCACCGTACGGTCACGCGCCGAGCCCCAGAGCGAGGCCAGAAAATACATTGGCGTGAGGAAAAACAGCGCGGCGAATACGAGCGGGGGAAAATCGGTCGAAAGATAGTAAACAAGGCCGACAACAAGCGTATTGGCTGTGGTCAGCGTCATGCCAAGGCCGGCGAAATAGGTCGTGCGCATTTTGACGGGTACGTTGCGCAGATGCTCCATTCCCAGCACCCAGGCGGTTACCGCGATAAAGTGGGAGAGAAACAGAAGCACGATCTTGCGCGTTTTCGGCCCACGCATTTCCGGAACGAACGCGGCGACCATCGGAACAAATCTGATCGACGAGAGCGCGACCGCAACCGCAGCGCCGAGGATCGAGTAGCCCGCGCCGATTGCGCCGATGAGCACGATATTGGCGGGCAGCGCCCAGATCGCCGCAACCATGAACATGGCTTCCCCAACGGTCACTCCGCTCTGGCTCGCGAGGCCGGCAAATCCCACATGCGCCGTCATCAGGATCAGTGCAGGGATGGTGCGTATCATCGCCGCGCCGGAGAGAAACCACTCAAGGTGGCTCCCCGGATCTTCTTCTCGTTCCGGCACATGGGAGGGCAATGCGGAATCAGCCATGGGTCCAGCGATAAAGGCAAGCAGCACAGCGGGCAAGAAAAAGGCCGCCCGAAGGCGGCCTTTTCATCATTTCTTGCGTGGCACTTTTGGCACCGACGCCTTGCGCAGCACGTGCGGCTCGCTCGTTGCGAGACCGGCACCGGCCTTTTCGAGCGCTGGCTTCTTCGGCGCCGGCTTGCGCTTTGCAACCGGCTTCTTCTCGACCGGAATTTCCTTCTTTGGCTTCACGACGACTTCGTCGGCGACATAGTCGAGGACGAGGCCACGCGAACCATCGGGCTTCTCGGCAACCGAGACGCGAACCGTGCCACCCTTCTTCAGCTTGCCGAACAGTACCTCGTCAGCGAGCGGCTTCTTGATGTGCTCCTGGATGACGCGCGCCAGCGGCCGCGCACCCATACGGTCATCGTAGCCCTTCTCGGCAAGCCAGGCGATTGCGTCCTGCTGCAGATCGAAGGTTACACCGCGATCGGCAAGTTGCGCCTCAAGCTGAATGACGAACTTCTGTACGACCTGATGGATGACCGGAACCGGCAGCGGTCCAAACGGAATGATCGCATCGAGACGGTTGCGGAACTCCGGCGTAAACAGCCGATTGATCGCTTCCATGTCGTCGCCTTCGCGCCGCGAAGACCCGAAACCGATCGCAGCCCGCGCCATATCCGAGGCACCGGCATTGGTGGTCATGATCAAAATCACGTTGCGGAAGTCGATCTGCTTGCCGTTGTGGTCGGTCAGCTTGCCGTGATCCATGACCTGCAACAGGATGTTGAACAGATCCGGATGCGCCTTCTCGATTTCATCGAGCAGCAGCACGCAATGCGGATGCTGATCGACGCCATCGGTCAAAAGGCCGCCCTGGTCGAAGCCGACATAGCCGGGAGGTGCGCCGAGCAGCCGGGAAACGGTGTGGCGTTCCATATATTCCGACATGTCGAACCGCAGGAGTTCGACGCCGAGCGAATGCGCCAACTGCTTGGCAACTTCGGTCTTACCGACGCCGGTCGGGCCCGAGAACAGGTAGGAGCCAATCGGCTTTTCCGGTTCGCGCAGGCCTGCCCTTGCAAGCTTGATCGACGATGACAGCGCTTCGATGGCCAGATCCTGGCCGTAGACGACACGCTTCAATTCAGCCTCGAGATTGGAGAGGACCGCTTCATCGTCCTTCGATACGGACTTCGGCGGAATGCGGGCCATCGTCGCGATAGTCGCTTCGATCTCCTTTACGCCGATTGACTTCTTGCGCTTCGATTCGGGCAGCAGCATCTGGCTTGCGCCCGTCTCATCGATCACGTCGATCGCCTTGTCAGGCAATTTACGGTCGTTGATATAGCGCGCAGAAAGTTCGACGGCGGACTTGATCGCCTCCACGGTATACTTGACCTTGTGGAAATCCTCGAAATACGGCCGCAGCCCTTTCATGATCTCGATTGCATCGGGGATCGAAGGTTCGTTGACGTCGATCTTCTGGAAACGGCGAACGAGCGCCCTATCCTTTTCGAAGAACTGGCGGAACTCCTTGTAAGTCGTTGATCCTATGCAGCGAATCGCCCCTGAAGAAAGCGCAGGCTTCAACAGGTTGGATGCATCCATTGCACCGCCCGACGTAGCGCCGGCGCCGATGATCGTGTGGATTTCGTCGATAAACAGGATGGCGCCCGGATACTCTTCGAGCTCCTTGATGACCTGCTTGAGGCGTTCCTCGAAATCACCGCGATAGCGCGTTCCGGCAAGCAAGGTGCCCATGTCGAGCGAAAACACCGTCGCATCCTTGAGGACCGTCGGGACCTTCCCTTCGACGATGCGCTTGGCAAGGCCCTCGGCAATAGCCGTCTTGCCCACGCCGGGATCACCCACATAGAGCGGGTTGTTCTTCGAGCGGCGGCACAAAATCTGGATCGTGCGGCTGATTTCCTGGTCGCGGCCGATCAGCGGATCGATCTTTCCAGCTTTTGCCCGTTCGTTGAGATTGTTGCAGTAGGCCGTCAGGGCATCCTGCTTCTTCTTGGTGCCCTCATCGGATTCCGAAGCGTGATGTTCTTCGTTGTTGCTTTCGGTCCCAAGGGGCGTGCGCGGCTCGGATGCGCCGGGGCGCTTGGATATTCCGTGCGAAATATAGTTGACCGCGTCGTAGCGCGTCATCTGCTGTTCCTGCAGGAAAAACGCCGCATGGCTTTCGCGTTCAGCAAAGATCGCAACCAGGACGTTTGCTCCGGTCACTTCCTCGCGATTAGAAGACTGGACATGGATGACAGCACGCTGGATGACGCGCTGAAAAGCAGCGGTTGGCTTGGAATCCTCGTCATAACCCGTCACGAGGTTGTCGAGCTCATGATCGACATAATCGGTCACCGTACGCGTCAGTTGAGCGAGGTCGACATTGCAGGCGCGCATGACACTACTCGCGTCCTGATCATCGATGAGCGCAAGGAGCAGATGCTCCAGAGTCGCATATTCATGATGATGCTCGTTCGCGATTGTCAGCGCCTGATGGAGGGCCCGCTCGAGACTAGGTGAGAAAGATGGCATGAAACCTCACTTTTTCTCCATCACGCATTGCAGCGGATGTTGGTTTTGCCGCGCATAGTCCATGACTTGGGTCATCTTGGACTCCGCGACCTCATAGGTAAAGACACCACATTCTCCGACTCCATGATTGTGCACATGGAGCATAATGCGTGTGGCATCCTCTCTGTTCTTCTGGAAAAAACGCTCCAGAACATGAATGACGAACTCCATTGGAGTGTAATCGTCATTGAGAAGCAACACGCGATAAAGGCTGGGTTTTTTCAGCTTTGGTTTAGTCCGGGTAATGACAGCCGTGCCACGTCCGGGACCATTGCCGCCACCCTTTTCTTCATCTTGCATAATGGGTGATAACCGCATCATCTCTTCAGACACCCGCATTCCTGATAGCTATTTGTCGCTTCATGCATTCTATGTAGGTCGCACCAAGCAGATTTTAAGCCCTCTCCTGAAGCTTGCAATATCAAGTTGCCGTTGCAAAGGGCCATTTGGCCCAGCGGAACAAAAAAAGTCCGGTTGCGTGGGCAACCGGACTTTTAAACAGTGTCAGCAGCAAGTTCAGGTTTATTTGCCGACCTTGGCGACAGCCAACTCGAAGGGGCGGTAAGCCTCTTTCGCGAGATCGGCATAAAGTTCACCGAACTTCGCAGCCTGCGAGACGAAGCCCTCATAGGCCTTCTTCGAAAACAGGCTCTGTGCAGCGAACGCCTGCTCTGCCGACTTCGTCGAGGCAAGCTTTTCGAGGAGGATCGAGCCGTCGTTGAACGAACGCTTCGAATAGTCTGCAGCTTCGGTTGCAATTGCCTGCAGACCCTGGTTGAGCGCGTTTACGCTCTTCATCGTGCTGTTGATGAATTCCTTGCTGGATTCATTCAGTGCTTCAAACGGGGTGGCCATGATGCATCCTTTAATTGGGTTATTGTTGCGCTTCTTTTAGTGTGCACTGCACAAAAAGTCAATTTTTTGCTGCACTGCAGCATTCCGGTAAATTTTTCGATAAAGGCGGGGGAAATCGTCAACACGGCGGTTACCATAAACATTTTGGTAACGCTGATGCGGATAAAGTTCACGAAATCAATCTGATGCGTCAGATCAAAGAGAACCCACCCGCATATCGAACAGGTGTTGATTGTGCTCCATCCGGCCCGCCAAACAAATAAACTAATCAAAAAAGTGGCTCATGCATTCCTGGCTCTCTCGATGATCTCCGGCATCAGCGCTGCCGGCACCTCGGCAGCGTCGGCTGAAACCAAGGCGGCAGCCATCGTCGTCGATGCCAACACCGGCAAGACGCTTTATTCGTCCAACCCTGACGCCCAGCGCTTCCCAGCCTCGCTGACGAAGATGATGACGCTCTACATGCTGTTCGACGCAATGGCGGCAGGCAAGGTCTCCAAATCGACACCCATCCCGGTTTCCGCCTACGCCGCCGGCCAGCCGCCGACGAAAGTCGGCTTTCGCCCCGGGCAGACGATTAGCGCCGAGGCCGCCATCCTGTCGCTGATCACCAAGTCAGCCAACGACTCGGCAACCGCCATCGGCGAGTATCTCGGCGGATCCGAGCAGCGGTTCGCTGTGATGATGACCAACAAGGCGCGCCAGCTCGGCATGCGCAACACGCAGTTCCGCAATGCGAACGGCCTGCCTGATCCACAGCAGCGCTCTTCCGCCCGCGACCTCGCCCTCCTCGGCATCGCGCTGCGCGAGCATTTCCCCCAATATTACGACTATTTCTCCACACGCAGCTTCACCTACAACGGGCGACGCATTGTTGGGCACAACCGCTTGCTCGGAAAAGTACGTGGTGTCGACGGAATCAAGACGGGTTACACGCGCGCTTCGGGTTTCAACCTCGTCAGTTCCGTCAATGTCGACGGCAAGAAGCTTGTCGCGGTCGTCATGGGCGGCACGAGCGGCGGCGCCCGCGACGCGCAGATGGCGCAGCTCATCGACAAGTATCTTCCGAGCGCTTCACGCCGTGACGGCGGCAACCTGATCGCCTCGCGTCGCAACAGCAAGGTCGAAGTCACTGCTGTCGATCTGCCCGATACCGCGCCCGTCCCCGTGCCGGCCCGGCGCGAGGAGGTGGCGACCACCCAAGCCGCCGAAGTCGTCACGGCCTATGCCGATCCGAAGCCGGTTCCATCGGTGGCAGCGCGCGTTCTTCAGGTTCCGGCGCCCCAGCCAAAGGCCGAGATCGGCGAAGGCGATGTTTCCGAAGTCGATCCAGTGACAACCGCTTCCGCGCCGTCGGCGGGCGGATGGATGGTGCAGATTGCTTCGGTCGGCAGCTCCGAAGAAGCCAAGGCAATGCTTGCCAAGGCGGCGGCCCAGGTTGGCGGTCCGATCGCCTCGCTCTCGCCCTATACGGAAAAATTCCAGAAGGGTGCGCAGACTTATCATCGTGCCCGCTTTGCCGGCATTACCAACGCCAAGGCGGCCAACAATGCCTGTGCCGCACTGAAACGTCAGAATTTCAACTGCTTTGCAATTGCACCACAATCGTAAGGCATCAACCCGACAGACCCAAATTGTACAGTGTAGAGGGTTTTGCGAATGTCCAGCACCACGGAAATACATGACCCGGCGGGCCTGACTGCCAAGGAATCGAAATCATCACTGTTCGGCATGCACGCCTTGCAGCAGGCCGCTTTGCGGATCGCCGATCTTCGCCACGGCAATGCGGCATTCAAGACGATGGACCTCGTCAATGTGCTGCTTTGTCAGGCTGCCCGCACCCGCCGCGCGGCGATGCCGCCGGTGCGCCTGCGCATTCACTCGGACGGTCGTAACGGCGTCAGTCCGGTTCGGCTGCGCCTCTCCTGATCGAGAACAGATTTAGAGTAGGCCCAGCGAGGCGAGTTCGTTGCGCAGTTCCGGCGGGAGTTTCGCACGGCCGGATTTGCCCTGTCCTTCATCCATGGGGACATCTTCGCTGGAAAGATACCGCCATCCCTGAAACGCACGGCGCGGCTGCCATTCAGTTGGGACGATGCGCGGCTCGAGGACCAGATGACAACGCGAAATGCCTTGATCGTCCGTAAACGTCCGGATGTCGGTTAGTCGCTGGCGGCACTGGATATTGCCCTTGATCACCCAATAGAGCGAGCCGCCGTCGAGAAGCTCGTCGATGCGCTTGGGCACCATCCGGGTTGTATGAAACTGCTCGATGGAGAGTCCCGCTTGCCGGCGTTCGTCAAGGCGGAAATCGATCCAGGCCGCGAGTTCTTCAATTGCACTGCAGCCGACGCAAAGTTTGACGAGATTGAGAGCCATGTGAGAAGCATTTACGCTTTCATCCGCCAAGGTCAACCATTGCCTCGGCTTCTCCACAGGGCCACGGTTCACAAGGCGGTGGCCGGGCTTTGCGCCCGGCCCTTTGCGATCAGTGACTACTTCCGGCAACGGCCGCAGGTGCCGGATCGAACTGCCGCTTCGACGGCGCTGAGTGATTATCTGGAGCCACGACCGGCACTTCCACGCCGTTAGCATCGTAAAGCTTGCCGTTGAGGAAGTAATCGCCGTCATGCAAATGCGCGATGTCCTGGTAGCGCAAGGTCCGCTCGGTTCCGGCGACGAATACGGACTGCTGGTCGGAATTGCCCGCCGTGAGATGATTGAAGACCAGGTTCAACACGATCGCCATTAGGGCTGCGGAACTGATCCCCGAGTGGAAGATGGTCGCGAACCAGGCCGGAAAGTGATCGTAGAAGTTCGGTGCGGCAATCGGGATCATGCCGAAGCCAATCGAGGTCGCTACGATGATGAGGTTCATATTGTTGGTGTAGTTGACCTTGGAAAGGGTACGGATGCCGCTTGCGGCAACAGTACCGAAGAGCACGATCCCTGCCCCGCCAAGAACCGCGCTCGGCACGGCGGCCACGACCCGGCCCATGATCGGCAGGAGACCGAGGGTTACGAGCACCAGACCGCCCGTCGCCACGACATAGCGGCTCTTGACGCCCGTGACTGCCACAAGCCCGACGTTCTGGGCAAAGGCGCTCTGCGTGAACGAGCCGAAGATCGGCGCGATCAGGCTCGAGAGCATGTCCGCCCGCAGGCCATCACCGAGGCGCTTCGAGTCGACCTTGGTTTCGATGATCTCACCGACCGCCAGAATATCGGCCGAGGTTTCGACCAGCGTCACCATGATGACAATGAACATCGAGATGATCGCCGCCAGATGAAAGGTCGGAAAGCCGAAATGGAAGGGGGTCGGTATCGCGACGATCGGCCCTTCGGCGACTTTGGAGAAGTCGGTCATGCCCAGCGCGAGCGCTATGGCGGTGCCGATGATGATGGCAAGCAGGATCGAGAGGCGCGAGATCGTGGCGCTGCCGAGCTTGCTGAGCAGCAGGACAACGACGAGCGTTACCGCAGCAAGCTGAATATTGCCGACGCTGCCGAACTCGGGGGAATTGCTATTGCCGCCCATGGCCCAGCGCACGGCAACCGGCATCAGTGTGAGGCCGATCGTCGTGATGACGATACCCGTGACGAGCGGCGGAAAGAAGCGCGTGATGCGCGAGAATATGGGTGTGATCAGCAGGCCGACCAGCGATGCCGCCATGACGGCGCCGAGCACCGCGTCCATGCCGCCACCGCCGCTGACGATGGCGACCATGGTGGCAACGCCCGAAAAGGAGACGCCTTGTACGAGCGGCAGCTGGCATCCGAAGAAGGGGATTCCCATCGTTTGCAGTATGGTTGCAAGGCCGCCGGCAAAGAGCGAGGCGGCAATCAGGAGACCGATCTGATCAGGCGCAAGGCCTGCGGCCTGACCGACGATCAGCGGCACCGCAATAATGCCGCCATACATCGTTAGAACATGTTGCAGGCCATAGGCGAGATTGGCGCCGAGTCCAAGGTTTCGATCCTCTGGCCGCTGATCCAGCGGCCGTCCGATTGTGTTTGCTTCCAAGGTAAAGTCCTCCCAATACCTTTGATGCCCGGCTTTTCCTCCTCGCCGGGCGGGACGAAGACTATGACAACCTTTTCAAGACCTGACTTTAGCCGATTTGATGAAACTGTTTTCAAGAAATCCGCACCTATTGCAGAGGGCGGACCATATCAGCCGCGCTGCCAAGGCGCTGGGACTTAGTATCGATATTTCTATAAAATGGAGGGGGGTCAGCACTCGACGACGTTGACGGCAAGCCCGCCGAGGCTGGTTTCCTTGTAGCGCTCGTTCATGTCCATGCCGGTCTGGCGCATCGTCTCGATGCACGCGTCGAGCGGCACGAAATGCGTACCGTCGCCCTTGACGGCCAATGAAGCGGCGGTAACGGCCTTGACCGCGCCAAGCGCATTGCGCTCGATACAGGGCACCTGCACAAGCCCGGCCACGGGATCGCAGGTCATGCCAAGGTGATGCTCCAGCGCAATCTCCGCGGCGTTCTCGATCTGCTCCGGCGAGCCGCCGAGCACCGCGGCAAGGCCAGCGGCGGCCATGGCGGAAGCCGAACCCACTTCGCCCTGACAGCCGACTTCGGCGCCCGAGATCGAGGCGTTGTGCTTGATCACCCCGCCGATGGCGGCAGACGTCAAAAGGAAGTCACGAATGCCCTCGGCATCCGCATCCTCGTGGAAATGGAGATAATAGCGCAATACGGCGGGAACCACCCCGGCGGCGCCATTGGTCGGCGCGGTCACGACACGGCCGCCAGCCGCGTTTTCCTCATTTACCGCCATGGCGTAGACCGAGAGCCAGTCATTGGCGAGGAGCGGATTGATCCGGTTCTGCCGCCATTCCTCCTGCAACCGATCATGCAAATAGCGGGCGCGGCGCTTGACCTTGAGGCCGCCGGGCATGATGCCCTCCTGCGCAAGTCCGCGATCGATGCATGAGCGCATGGCCGACCAGACGCGGTCGAGACCTGCATCGAGTTCCTCGCGGCTCATGAAGGTTTCTTCGTTTTGCCGCTTCATTTCAGCGATCGAAAGTCCGCTCGCCTTGGCCATGCTCAGCATCTGCGCGGCGTTGATAAACGGAAACGGGACGGCCGCTTCAGCCTTTGGCGCGGAGCGGGTCTTCGCGGCTTCCAGTTCTTCCTCGGTGACGACGAAACCGCCACCGATCGAATAGAATATACGGCGCAGAAGCAGCCGCTCGTCGGCGTCATAAGCCTCGAAGGCCATGCCGTTCGCATGTCCGGGAAGCGGGGTGCGCCGGTCCATGATCAGGTCGGTCGCGGGGTCGAAACGGTAGGAGGGATGTCCCTCGGGCGAGATACGCTTCGTGCGGCTCACCGTCTCAAGCATCGTATCCATTGCGTCCGGATCGACAGTGGCCGGAAGGTAGCCGCAGAGGCCGAGGATGACTGCGCGGTCGGTCGCGTGGCCGACGCCGGTAAACGCCAGCGAGCCATGCAGGTGAACGCGCAAATGATCGACCTTGACGCCGCTCGGCCGTGGCCACTGGCCGCTCTCGAGTTCTTCAAGAAACAGTCCGCCTGCGGTCATCGGACCCATCGTGTGGGAGCTCGAAGGACCAATGCCGATTTTATAAAGATCGAAAACCGACAGGAACATGCGGTTACTTACCCCGAGCTGGATCGCTTCCGTTGATAATGGCCGGTTGCCGGCAAACGTCAAAGCCAGCTTCCGACCTTGCGTTGTGTTTCTACGACATAGGCGCGCTGTTGCAAAAGTCAAAGAAAAACGCCGTATCGCCTGGTTTGCGGCAGTTCCAAAAATACCCTCCGGCCGGTTTGCCAAGCGCCGGAATTTCCGTACATTCGCGATTGCCGCCGCGCGTCACAGAGGACCGAAATGGAACCTGCCCAAAACACATCCTATTGGCTCGACGCCGTGGCGCTCGTCTATTTCTTCGTTGTCTGGATGGTCTATTCCTATTCGACCGCGAAGGGCTTTGGCGGCAGGAAATCCCTCACCTACGAAATGAACGAAGCGCGACGCCAGTGGATGGCGACAATGGCGACACGCGAGTTGCGCATGATCGACACCAGCATCATGATCGGCCTGCAGCAAGGCACGGGTTTTTTCGCCTCCACATCCATCCTTGCGATCGGCGGCTGCTTCGGGCTGCTGAATTCCTCAGGCCGCGTATTGACGCTGTTTCACGAGATTCCTTTTCTCAACGAGACGACCCAGCAATTGTTCGAGACCAAAATACTCGGGCTTCTCGTCCTTTTCGCCTACGCCTTCTTCAAGTTCGCCTGGTCGTATCGCCTGTTCAACTACTGCTCGATACTCATCGGCGGCGTGCCCATGGCACGTGACAAAGGCCCCGATGATCCGCTCGTCCTTGCCAGCATCAACCGCGCGGCGGGCATCAATATTCAGGCGGGCCAGCACTTCAACAGCGGCCTGCGCGGCATCTTCTTTTCGATCGGCTATCTCGGATGGTTCCTGCATCCGCTCTTGTTCATGGCGACCACGACATTCGTCGCCATCGTCCTGCTGCGGCGGCAATTCTTCTCGACGGCACGCGACGTTTTGATGCGCAACAGCGTAAGCGAGCTATAGGCTTCGCGGCAGATAGCGCCAAACGAAGAAGGATGTGAATACCATGAGCCCGGCGAGCGCGATGAAGATCGCGCCGAGGTGGAAGAACGTCAGGATGATCGAATAGGTGAAGGCCGGCAATATCTCGGAAAAATCGAGATAGGTCCGGTAGACCGCGGTCATCTGCGCGCGCTCATGCGGATGGACGGCGCGGATGAAGGTTGCTGAGCCGAGCGTATCGATCGCAACGCAGAAAAACGCGCCGACAAGCAGCATGATGGCGGCAATCATCGGGAATTTCTCACCAGCGAGGCCTGCCCCGATCAGGGAGACCGCGAGGAGCATGAAGACCGCGGAAATCGTCCGCATGAGGCCCTTGGACATGCCGACCTTGCCCCAGAGGATCGAGCCGAACAGGAAGAGGTTGCCGAGCGAGACGAGAAGACCGCCGGCCAGCGTTCCCTGCCCCGTCGCCACCATGAGGATCGGGCCGTAAACGAAGAACGTGCTCCAATAGCAGGAGCGGGAGAACGCGATAAGCCAAGCCAGACGCAGGCGCGGCTGCACGACGAAGCGGCGCACATTGGCAATGGGGTTTGCAGGACGGCTCGGCCCTCTTTGCAGCGCCGGGTTGTCGCTGAGCCGGAAGTACCAGAACAAGGCCAGCAGCACGAGTGAGAAGCCGATCGACAGCACGAACGGCGCAACCATGCCCACGTGCGTATAAAGGAACACACCGAGAAACGGTCCGCCGGTCCAGGCGATCGTCGCCGTTGCCATGCGCACCGACTCGGCGCGGACGAGTTCGCCCTTCTTGATGTGGTCCATGATGTAGAGGCTGAGCGTGATCGACAGGGTTCCCGCGCCGAAGGTGCGCAGGAACAGCCCGGCCGCCTGCCCCGGCAACGTATCGAGGGCAAAGGCCATGCAACCGATGATCAGTGATGTCACGCCGGCAGTATAGACCCAGCGGCGCGGGATACGGACGATCAGCAACGGGATCGACAGGGTCGAGATCAATCCGAACAGCGACATGCAGGTGTAAAGGATACTGACGCCGCGCTCGCTCTGCATAAGGTCATAGGTCTGGATCGGCACGACGCTGGTGATGATGGCACGCGCCATCGATTCAACGCCGAACAGGATCGCAAAGACCCGCGCCGTCGGACGCTTGGCCGTTGTAATCCAGATAGGGTAGCGGACTTGGCTGATCACCGGAGGGACTTCGGAGGGATTGATTCGATCGTTGCAGCGAGTTTCAATCGTTGCGCCGTCATTGGCCGTCGATGGAGCGACATATTATGTCCGTTTCATGGAAACCGTTGAAACAAGTAATAAAAAGCCCTGATTGATCAATGTGAAATGCAATGGATTTTGCCGGCCAAGTCGCATAGCGTGCGCGGGATAGCACACCACATACGAGCATTCTCCGCATGACCGACAACCTCAGTTCGATTTCGCCCGCGAAGCCGCGTCTTGGCAGGCTCGACGTGCTGCGCGGCATCGCGCTTATCGCCATGGCGACTTACCACACGGGCTGGGATTTCGAATTCTTCGGTTATCTCGAACCGGGCACGACCGGCCAGGGAGCCTGGAAGTTCTACGCGCGTATTATTGCCTCGACTTTCCTGATGCTCGTCGGCTTTAGCCTCGTTCTTGCCCATGGGCGCGGTATAAGATGGCGGTCGTTCCTCATGCGGTTAGCGCAGGTCGTGCTGGCGGCAGCGGCGATCACCCTCGTCACCTGGTACATGACGCCCGAAAGCTTCGTATTCTTCGGGATCCTGCATGAAATAGCTGCAGCGAGCCTACTTGGACTGCTTTTCCTGAGCCTTCCAGCGATCATCGTCGCGCTTGCGGCGGTGGCAGTCGTGGCCCTGCCATTTTACTTCGTTTCGCCGGCATTCGATCCGCCCGTGTTTTGGCCGCTCGGGCTTTCGGAGGTATTGATTCGTTCCAATGACTATGTGCCGATCTTCCCCTGGTTCGGCGCGGTGCTCTTCGGGATGGCGCTTGCCAAGGTGATGCAGCAGACGGGTGCTATGAAACTGCTTGCCGGTGATATCGCGCCGGCCTGGTTGAACCGGGCGCTGCAATTCATTGGCCGTCACAGCCTTGCATTCTATCTGATCCATCAACCCGTGCTGATCAGCTGCGTATTCCTGATCTCGCATGTCTTACCGCCGGCGGTGGCAACGCCCGAGGAAATCTTCGGCAATGCCTGCGTGCAGAGTTGCTCGATCGACAACGACGCGGCGTTTTGCGAAAAGTTCTGCTCCTGCGTCATCAATGAGAGCAAGGCGCGCAATATTTTCGACGACGCGTTCGCCGGAAGGCGGGATCAGAACGATCCGGAGATGCAGGATATTGCCGGGCTGTGCACCCAGCTCAACATGCCGCAATGAGGTGGCTAAGTGTTGACACCGAGTTCAGCGAGACGCTCGATGCAGGCTTCCTCAACCTGGTCGAGCTCAGTCAGCGTCTCCTCGATATCGCGGCGCTTCTGGCGAAGATCCCCACGCTTTTCCTCGACCCGCTTCATCAGCAGATGCAATTGCCCCATCTCCCCCGGGGGCTCACGGTACATCTGGACGATTTCATGAATTTCCGCGATCGAGAAGCCGAGCCGTTTGCCGCGCAGGATCTGCTTAAGGAGATGCCGGTCCGATGGACGAAAGAGCCGCGTGCGGCCGCGCCTGATCGGATGAATCAGTCCCTCGTCCTCGTAGAAGCGCAGCGTCCGTGTCGATACGCCGAACTCGCGTGTCAATTCGGTGATGGAATAATATTCGCGCATACCCGACACTATTGCTAGTTCCCCCACTATATCGATTGAATGTTTTGCCCACGCAATTACGTAAAAGTCAATTGGACGATTGTATAGGGTTGTGAACTTAAGTGCAAAATCAGGTAAGTTGCTGTTACTTAAAGCCAAACCACCAGGTGGCGAGGCCAAGGAATGATGAAAACCCGACAACGTCGGTCACGGTCGTAACAAACACGGCAGAGGCAATGGCGGGGTCCGCGCCGAAACGGTGCAGGAGCAGCGGAATCAGTATTCCGCCAAGTGCGGCGGCGAGCATATTGATGATCATGGCAGCCGCAATGATGCCGCCGAGATTGGCGTGGCCGAACCAGAGCCCCGCGACAAGTCCGATCAAAATGGCGAAGACCACGCCGTTGATGAGCCCGACCGAGGCCTCGCGTCGTATGATACGCCCGGCATTGTAGATATCCATATCGCGCGTCGCGAGAGCGCGCACGGTCACGGTCATCGTCTGCGTGCCGGCATTGCCGCCCATCGACGCGACGATCGGCATGAGTACGGCGAGCGCGACCATCTGCTGGATCGTGGCATCGAAGAGCCCGATGACGGAAGCCGACAGGATTGCTGTAAAAAGATTGACGACAAGCCAGGGCACGCGCGAACGCGATGTCGATACGACGGAATCCGAAAGCTCTTCATCGCCGACGCCGCCGAGGCGGAGGATATCCTCCTCTGCTTCCTCCTGGATAACGTCGACAATGTTCTCGATGGTGAGAACACCGACAAGGCGCTCGTTCTCATCCACGACGGCCGCAGAAAGCAGGTCATATTGTTCGAAGATCTGCGCAGCCTCTTCCTGGTCCATCGTGGCCGGAATGGCATGGCGCGTCTCGTGCATGATCTCTTCGACCTTGACGTCGCGCCTTGTGCGCAGGATGCGGTCAAGATCGATGGCGCCGAGCAGCCGGAACATCGGATCTATGACGAAGACCTGCGAAAAGGATTCCGGCAAATCGTCATTGTCGCGCATGTAGTCGATCGTCTGCCCAACGGTCCAGAACGGCGGAACGGCGACGAACTCGGTCTGCATGCGGCGACCGGCCGTTTCCTCGGGATAGCCCAGCGAACGGCGCAGCCTGACGCGTTCAGTGAACGGAAGCTGCGCCAGAATCTCGTCGCGATCTTCCTGGTCGAGATCTTCGAGAATGTAGACGGCATCGTCGGAGTCGAGTTCCTGGACAGCCTCGGCGATCTGCTCGTTGGGCAGGGCATCGACGATCTCCATGCGGACTGCTTCGTCGACCTCGGTCAACGAGGCGAAGTCGAATTCGTCACCGAGTAGTTCGACGAGTGCGGCGCGCTGCTCCGAATGCAGCGCTTCGAGAACATGGCCGAGTTCGGATTGATGCAGCTTGCCGACATGCGAGCGCAGGAACAGGACGTCGCGATCGGCGATCGCAGCGCCGACACGGGCGAGATAGGATGTTTTTACCGCACCGTCATCGCCGTAGATGTCGGATTCATCATTGTCGGACGCGGCCTCCGGTAGGGTCTCTAGATCATCCATTCTGTCCGCACCCGTTTTCTGACAAGTCAAACGCGACGGGCGACCAACGCCGTCTATTGTCAGTTAGAGCAAAGCATGCCCAAAGGAAACTAGCGGGCATGCTTTGCGCTTATTTTCAGGCGGCGGTGTCTTCCCAGCCACTAATGGCCTTCACTTCGAGGAAGTCTTCAAGGCCCCAATGGCCGCCCTCGCGGCCAATTCCCGACTGCTTGTAGCCGCCGAACGGTGCATCGGCCGCATGGGAAGCGCCATTGATGCGGACCATGCCTGCCCGCAGCCGCTTCGACACGCGTTTGATTCGTTCCGGGTCGCCCGACTGGATATAAGCGGCAAGGCCATACGGCGTATCGTTGGCGATCTCGACGGCCTCCTCTTCCGTGTCGAAAGGAATCATGGCGAGTACGGGTCCGAAGATCTCCTCGCGCGCGATTGTCATGTCGTTGTTGACGTCGGCAAAGACGGTCGGGCGCACGTAGTAGCCACGGTTGAAGCCCTCGGGACGCCCCGTACCGCCTGCAATCAGTCGCGCGCCTTCCTTGATGCCCTGTTCGATCAGGCCCTGCACCTTGTTGAACTGCATTTCGGAAACGAGCGGCCCCATGTGGTCGCCATTCTCTGACGGATCGCCAACCTTGGTGGCCTTGGCCGTCTCGGCGGCAACCTGTGTGGCCGTGTCGTAGACCGAGCGCTCGACCAGCATGCGCGTCGGCGCATTGCAGGACTGCCCGGTATTGTTGAACACGTGCGCCACGCCACGCTTCACGGCGGCCTCGACGTCCGAATCGGCAAAGACGATGTTGGGAGACTTGCCGCCAAGTTCGAGCGAAACGCGCTTGACCGTATCAGCGGCCGCCTTGGTGACGGCGACACCAGCGCGCGTCGATCCGGTAAATGACATCATGTCTATGCCGGGATGGCGCGACATGGCCTCGCCGACGGTCGGGCCGTCGCCGTTGACCAGGTTGAACACACCGGCCGGAAGACCCGAAGCATCGATGATTTCCGCGAAGATGACCGAGGAAATCGGCGCAAGTTCGGACGGTTTGAGAATGACCGTGCAGCCGGCAGCAAGCGCCGGAACAACCTTGAGCACAACCTGGTTCATCGGCCAGTTCCACGGCGTGATGAGGCCGCACACGCCAATCGGCTCGTAAACGATGCGCGACGACGTGTTGTGGGCGTCGAGTGGACGCTCGAATTCGAAGTTCTTCAAGGCACGGATGAAGGCCTTGATGTGCGCGGTGCCGGAAGCTGCCTGCTCGTCGAGCGCCATCTTGATCGGCGCGCCCATTTCGGCGGAAATGGCCTTGGCCATGTCGTCGATGCGTTCCTGATAGGCGGCAAGCAGGCGCTGCAGCCATTCAAGGCGCTCTTCGCGGCTGGTCACGCTCCATTTGGCGAATGCCTTGCGCGCAGCGGTGACGGCCTTGTCGACATCGGCGGCCGAGCCGAGCGAAATCACAGCGAAAGCCTGTTCATCGGCCGGGTTGATAACCTCCAGCTCTTTGGCGACCGTCGGAGCTATCCATTTGCCATCTATATAGAAATCGGTCTTGCGCAGCATGGTCTGTCTCCTGCCTGTAATGCGGATTGTCCGTTGATTTGCGGTCGGCGATCGCCAACGCATGATGATTGCAGTTGTAAAGGACGATTGCCGGTACGGCCAACAGGAATATCGAACAAAGAGGCGAAAATAGCGTCGCCCTCCCTGGCCTATGTCGTCCTGTCGCCGCCATTGAATGCGCGCGCCAGCCGCAGGAAGTTTCCGAGCATGGCATGGCCATATTCCGTAAGGACCGACTCCGGATGAAACTGAACGCCGTATGTCGGGTGAGTGGCATGGGCAAGGCCCATGATTTCACCCGCCTCGGAGCGCGCCGTAATGCGAAGGTCGCCATCCCCCGGAAGGTCCTGAACGATCAGCGAATGATACCGCCCGGCGCGGAAGGGGCTTGGCAGTCCCTTGAACACACCTCGTCCGTCATGTTTTATCGCCGACGCGCGGCCGTGCATGGGCTCGCGCGCCCGCACCACATGGCCACCAAAGACTTCGCCCATGCACTGGTGGCCAAGGCAAATGCCAAGCATCGGAGTGGCGCCGCTCAGAGCCTCGATGATCGCCATGGACTGCCCCGCCTCGCGTGGACCACACGGTCCGGGCGACAGGACGATTGCCTCCGGGTCCATGCGCTTGACGTCGGCAACCGAAATCGCATCGTTGCGGACCACCTGCGTTTCGACGCCAAGCTCGGTGAAGTAGCGCGCGACGGTAAAGACGAAGGAATCGTAATTGTCGATGATGAGGATCATTCCGGCCCGCCCTCATCGAACACGGTGAAGATGCGCGCTGCCTTGTCCAGCGTCTCCTGGTACTCGGATGCGGGATCTGACAGGGCGGTGATCCCGCCGCCCGCCTGGAATATCGCCATGCCGTTTTGAAACAAGACCGTACGGATGCCGATATTGGTGTCGAAGTTGCCGTTGAAACCGATGAAACCGATTGAGCCGCAATAGACACCGCGCGCCTCACCTTCGATCTCGGTGATAATCTCCATTGCCCTGAGCTTGGGAGCGCCGGTGATCGACCCACCGGGAAAGGCGGCGCGAACAAGGTCCATAAGGCCCTTGTCCTCCTGCAACCGGCCGGTCACGACCGAGACGAGATGATGCACGCTGGCATAGGTTTCGAGGCCGCATAACACAGGCGTCAACACCGAATGCGGCCGGCACACGCGGGAGAGGTCGTTGCGCATCAAGTCGACAATCATCAAATTCTCGGCGCGGTCCTTCTCCGACTTCAGAAGAGTCTCCGCCAGTGCCTTGTCTTCATTCGGATCAGACGAACGCGGGATTGTCCCTTTGATCGGCCTCGTCTCGACCTGGTCGCCGCGGGCGACGAGGAAGCGCTCCGGCGAACTCGAGGCAACGACAATCTCGCCATGATCGAGATAGGCGGCGAAGGTCGCGGCATTGCGCTTGCGCAGCGCCTTGTAGAAACGCCACCGATCGAAACCCTGCGGCAGTTCGGCGGTGAAGCGCTGGGCAATGTTGGCCTGAAAAATATCCCCGTCGAGTATGTACTCAACGACCCGGGCCACTGCCTGCATATACGCGGCGCGTTCAAAGTTGGACCGCCATGAGGTTCTTGCGATGCGCTGCCCCGTCATCTCGACGGATGGCTGCGCAGCGGAACGACTGATCGCCTCGATAATACGATCCGAGCGCTCCTGGCTCCGCCGCTCCTGCGCCGGCCCAGCCATTTCGGGAAAACCCGAGGAAACAAGCCAGACGCGCTGTTCCGCATGATCGAAGGCAAGCACGACATCGTAAAAGAGCCAGGCGGCGTCCGGCATCGCGCCTTGTGGTGGTGTTCCGGGCTGAGGCAAGCGTTCGAGCAGCCGGCCGAACTCGTAGGAGAAATAGCCGATTGCACCGCCTTGAAACGGCGGCAGCCCAGCCTGGACCTCCATCCGGTATCGCCCGATATAGTCCGCAATCGCCGTGAGCGGCTCGCCCTCGACCCTTTCGCCGTTCCAGCTGACCTCGCCACCGGCAACGATCAATCTCGCGAACGGATCGGCAGCCACGTAGGAATAGCGGCCCAACTGGTCATGGCGCATGGCGCTGTCTAGAAAGCTCATGCCCCCCAACGGCCGCAGCCGCCCGGCAGCTTCGACAGGTTCGAGCCATGGAATCTCACGAACGTGCAAGCGCCGATCTCCCTTCAACCTTTGAGATTATCCGCTCTTGCGGGTCGATAAAAGAATACTTGTCTCCGTCGACGTGATTCCGTCAATATGACGGATGTCGCGAAGCGTGCGGTCGAATGCCTCCAGCGTCTCCACCTCGATTTCAGCGACGATATCCCACCGGCCGTTCGTTGTGTGCAAAGCGCGAATCTCCGGAAAGCCCTGCAGGCGGCGGATCACCTTCTCGGCGCCCTGTCCCGCTACCTCGATCATAGCCACGGCGCGCACGCCATAAATCCCGGCGCCGGCCTTGAGCGTGACCGTGAAGCCCTGAATCGTTCCATCGGTGGTCAGCTTGTCGATGCGCGTGCGTACAGTAGCGCGCGATATGCCGAGCACGGTCGCCATCGATGAGACCGGCAAGCGGCAATCATCGCGCAGCAGCGACAGCAATTTGCGGTCCACGTCGTCCATTTGGCTCTCACTCTGCATAAAGTGCTTGAGCAAAATGCTCAATTCCTTGCGCATTTCTATCAAGATGCCGTCTATTTGTCACCGCGCCGAAATGCCAAAATCATTGCGGGACATAATATTCTCTTTCAATTTCGGAACGAGACCATCCAAACGCGAAAGTGGCGGTTGTTTATGAACATGCACAGCAATTTTGAGGACACGCACAAGCAGAAGCTGACGATCATCGGTGCGCCAATCGAGGAAGGCGCGGGTCGCCTTGGCGCGCTCATGGGACCGGCAGCCTTGCGCACTGCCGGACTCGTCCGCACGCTTGAGGAATTTGGTCATCCCGTTGAGGACCGCGGCGATCTGCAACTGCCTCCGGTCTTGCCCGTGGTTCCAGCCGTTGATGGCCTCGCCCACCATATCGAGCGAATTGCCGCCTGGTCGCGCATGCTCAGCAGCGAAACCTATGACGCAATGACCAAGGGCACATTCCCGATCACTCTCGGCGGCGATCACAGCCTTTCCATGGGCTCGGTGAGCGGCGTTGCCCGCTACTGCGAGGAACATGGTCGCGAACTCTTCGTGCTGTGGCTGGACGCCCATTCCGATTTCAATACGCCCGCCACCTCGCCTTCCGGCAATATGCATGGCATGTCGGCGGCACTTCTTTGCGGCGAACCTGGCCTCGAAGGCGTTTTCGGCGAAGAGCCACGCGGTTTCGTCAAGCCAGAGAATTTGCACCTCTTCGGCATACGCTCGATTGATGCAACGGAGCGTGTCCTGCTGCGCGAACGCGGAATCGATGTCGTCGACATGCGCCGTATCGATGAATTCGGGGTCGCCAAGCTGATGCGCCGCATCATCGAGCGTGTGCAGAAGGCCAATGGCATTCTGCATGTCAGCTTCGACGTCGACTTCATTGACCCGTCCCTTGCTCCGGGCGTCGGCACCACAGTGCCGGGTGGCGCCACGTTCCGCGAAGCGCACCTGGTTATGGAACTCCTGCACGATTCCGGCGTCGTCGGCTCACTCGACGTGGTCGAACTCAACCCATTCCTCGACGAGCGCGGCCGAAGCGCGCTGCTGCTCGTCGATCTCGTTGCCAGCCTGTTCGGCCGGCAGATCTTTGACAAGCCAAACCTTGCTGACCAGAGCGCCGGCGCGCTCAGCATTTGATTTTGGCATTAGGAGGACATTTTGCTGCACACAGCCGCTGATCTGATTTCAACAGAATCCCGTCTCGGGGCCCATAACTACAAGCCGCTCGACGTGGTGCTGGAACGCGGTGAAGGCGTTCACGTCTGGGACATCGAGGGCAATCGCTATCTCGATTGCCTCTCCGCCTATTCCGCCGTCAACCAGGGCCATTGCCATCCGAAGATCCTCAAGGCGATGACCGAGCAGGCGTCGAAACTGACACTGACGTCCCGCGCCTTCCGCAACGATCAGTTGGCACTGTTCTATGAAGAACTTGCTGCCCTTACCGGCTCGCACAAGATTCTGCCGATGAACAGTGGCGCGGAAGCTGTCGAGACCGCGATCAAGGCCGTGCGCAAATGGGGCTACGAGGTCAAGGGTGTGCCGGAGAATGCCGCCGAGATCATCGTCTGCTCCGACAATTTCCACGGCCGCACCATGGGGATCGTCGGCTTCAGCACCGATCCTTCCGCCCGCGACAATTTCGGTCCGTTCGCCCCGGGCTTCAAGGTCGTACCCTTCGGCGATATCGACGCTTTCACTGCAGCGCTGAGCCCCAATACCGTCGGCTTCCTTGTCGAGCCGATCCAGGGCGAAGCCGGCGTCCTCATTCCGCCAAAAGGCTATTTCACCAAGGTGCGGGAACTGTGCACCGACAATAATGTCACGCTCATCCTCGACGAAATCCAGACAGGCCTCGGGCGCACCGGCGCGCTGCTCGCCGAGGAGCACGAGGGCATAGAGGCGGATGTGACGCTGATCGGCAAGGCGCTTTCCGGCGGCTTTTATCCGGTCTCGGCCGTCCTGTCGAACAGCGATGTGCTCGGCGTCCTCAAGCCGGGACAACATGGCAGCACGTTCGGCGGCAATCCGCTCGCCTGCGCCATTGCCCGCGCGGCGCTACGCGTTCTCACGGAAGAGAACATGATCGAAAACTCCCGCAAGGAGGGAGAATACTTCCTCGAACAGCTCAAGGGCATTCGCAGCAATATCGTGCGGGAAGTGCGCGGTCGCGGCCTTATGCTTGCAATCGAGCTCAATCCGGAAGCAGGCGGTGCCAATCGTTTTTGCTACGAACTCAAGGAACGCGGCATCCTCGCCAAGGATACGCACGGCCACACAATCCGTATCGCGCCGCCGCTCGTCATCAAGCGCGACCAGGTCGACTGGGCGCTCGAACAGTTCGAAACCGTTCTCACCAGCATGAATTGATGGCAGCGAGGCGCGTGGTTGATGCAACCACGCGCCTCTCTTCTCAGTCTACATGCGGACGCGCTCAGCCTTCGGATCGTACATCGGCCTCAGGGAAGCCTCCGCCTTCACGCGCTCGCCGGCAATCTCGATCTCATATGCGGAAGCCAGGACCTCGTCCGGGCTCTCGCCTTCACTCGGAACGTAGCCAAGCCCGATCGCACCGCCGAGATGGTGGCCGTAATTGCCGGACGTTATGGTTCCGACAATGTTGCCGTCGCGAACAATGGCTTCGTTGTGGAACAGCAACGGTTCAGGATCGCTCAGCCTGAACTGCACCAAGCGTCGCTTGAGGCCCTTGTCCTTCTTGCGAAGCACCGCTTCCCGGCCAATGAACTCACCCTTGTCAGCCTTGACGGCAAAGCCCAGACCAGCCTCGAGGACATGATCCTCGTCGGTGATGTCATGGCCGAAATGCCGGAACGCTTTCTCGATGCGGCAGGAATCGAGCGTGTGCAGGCCGCAGAGCTTCAGACCGAGATCTTGGCCGGCCTCTTCGATGGCTTCGAAGACATGCGCCGTCTGATCCGTCGAAACATAAAGTTCCCAACCGAGTTCACCGACGTAAGTCACGCGGTGCGCCCGCGCCAACCCCATGCCGATCTCTATCTCGCGCGCCGTACCGAAAGGATTGGCCTCGTTGGAAAAGTCATTCGGGCTGATTTTCGTGATCAGTTCGCGCGCCTTTGGCCCCATCAGGCAAAGCACCGATTCCGCTGCCGTCACATCGGTTATGACGACGAACTCATCGCCAAGATGCTTGCGCATCCATGCGAGATCGCGCTGCAGGGTTGCGCCCGGCACAACAGCGAAGAACGCGGTTTCCGAAAGCCGCGTAATGGTAAGATCGCTCTCGATGCCGCCGCGATTGTTCAACATCTGCGTATAGACGATACGGCCCGGCTCTACGCCGAGCTGGTTGGCACAGAGCTTTTGCAGGAAAGCCAAAGCATCGCGCCCCTCGATCCTGATCTTGCCGAACGACGTCATATCGAAGAGGCCGACGCCATTGCGCACGGCGAGATGCTCGTTACGCTGGTTGTCGAACCAGTTCTGCCGCTTCCAGGAATAGCGATACTCCGGTTCCTGGCCTTCGCGGGCAAACCAGTTGGCACGTTCCCAGCCGGCGACCTCGCCAAAGACCGCACCGCGCTGCTTCAAATGCTCATGGATCGGCGAGCGCCTAACATTGCGCGACGTTGCCATCTGCCGGTACGGAAAATGGTCGGCGTAGAGCAGCCCAAGCGTTTCGGAGACACGCTCTTTCAGGTACCGCCGGTTCTTCTGGAACGGCTGCGCCCGGCGGATATCGACCTCCCAAAGGTCGAAGGGCGCCTCGCCGTCGTGGATCCACTGCGCCAGCGCCATGCCAGCCCCGCCCGATGACACGATGCCGATGGAATTATAGCCCGCGGCAACCCAATAGCCGCCAAGTTCCGGTGCTTCGCCGAGATAGTAACGATCGTCGGGAGTAAAACTTTCCGGACCATTGAAAAACGTATGGATGCCCGCCGTCCCGAGCATGGGCATGCGGTTGACGCCCATTTCGAGGATGGGTTCGAAGTGTTCGAAATCCTCCGGCAATTGATCGAAGCAGAAATCTTCGGAGATGCCGTTCATGCCCCACGGCTTGGCAACCGGCTCGAACGCGCCAAGCATCATCTTGCCGGCGTCTTCCTTGTAATAGGCGCATTCATCGGGGACACGCAGCACAGGCAGCCGACCAAGTCCTTCAATCGCCTCAGTCACCAGATAAAAGTGCTCGCAGGCGTGGAGCGGTACAGTCACACCCGACGTGGCGGCGAGATCGCGTGCCCACATGCCGGCGCAGTTGATGACGACATCGGTTTCAATCGTGCCCTGCTCATCCCCCTTCGACCAGGAAACACCAGCGACACGGCCATTCCTCTTCAGAACGTTGGTCACCTTCACGTTCTCTACGATCCTCGCGCCGCGCTGGCGTGCGCCCTTGGCAAGCGCCATGGCGATATTGGCCGGATCGCACTGGCCGTCGAGCGGCAGGTGCACTGCTCCGACGACATCCTCGACATTAAGATGCGGATACATCTCCTTGACTTCTCTCGGAGAAATCTCCCGCACATCTACATCGAAGGCGCGGGCCAGCGATGCTTGCCGGTAAATTTCGTGCTTGCGCTCCTCGGT
Source organism: Phyllobacterium sp. UNC302MFCol5.2 (assembly GCF_000686005.1). Taxonomy (NCBI): domain Bacteria; kingdom Pseudomonadati; phylum Pseudomonadota; class Alphaproteobacteria; order Hyphomicrobiales; family Phyllobacteriaceae; genus Phyllobacterium; species Phyllobacterium sp. UNC302MFCol5.2. The sequence continues at coordinate 260,189 of NZ_JMLL01000013.1, read as the reverse complement.
GAGCGCGACCGTGATCGAGCCGACCTGGCGCATGCCGGTCGCGACCTCAGTTTCGGCTTCCAGCTTAACATAGAGGTCGGCCGAGTACTTTGCGAGGCGTGTCATATTCTGCGATGCACGCAACTGACCGATCAGACCGGCGGCATGCCATGTCGTGCCGGACGTCAGTTGCTTGCGTTCGAGGAGAACAATGTCGGTCCAGCCGAGTTTCGCCAGATGATAGGCAACGGAGCAGCCCGATACGCCGCCGCCGATGATGACGGCCCGTGCCTTGGTGGGAAGCGAACTCATGCGCGGATTCTTTCGTTCTTGGGATCCCAGAGGGGCTGGTCAGGATGCACAACAGCCTTGCGGCGCTCGCCGAAGATTTCGACTTCGATCTCAGTGCCGGGCTCGGTCAGTTCGGTCTTGAGCATGCCGAGCGCGATCGACTTGTCGATCCGGTGGCCCCAACCCCCGGACGTCGTCTCGCCGACAATATTGCCGTTGTGCCAGAGGGTCGACATATAGGGCGCGTCGCAATCACCGGCATCGACGGTCAACGTGACAAAGCGTTTGTCCACACCGCGCTGCTTTTCGCTCTCAAGCGCAGCCTTGCCGAGGAAGTTGGGCTTTTCCCATTTGACAAATCGTTCGAGTCCGCTTTGCAGAGGCGTATAATCCGTCGAAAGATCGCCCTTCCAGGCGCGATAACCTTTCTCGAGCCGCAGCGAGTCGAGCGCGAACATGCCGAAGGGCTTGATCCCGTATTTCTGCCCGGCCTCCCAGATCGCGTCGAAGATCGCCGCGGTATCCGCAACTTTCGTGTGCACCTCCCAGCCGAGTTCCCCCGCGAACGAGACGCGCACGAGCTGGCAGTAGCGTCCGGCGATCTGCGTCGACTGGTGCGTCAGCCAGGGCCGGTCGAGTTCGGCGTCGCATACATCCTTGAAGAGGTCCCGTGCCTTCGGACCGGTGACGATCTGGCAGGAGAGCTGCTCGGTCACATTGTCGATGCTGATTGCGCTTCCCGCGGGCAGGTGCTTGACCAGCCAGTCGCGATCATGCCACTCCGCAACGGCCGCCGTGATGAGGAAGAAGAGATTTTCGTCGATCGCCATGATCGACATTTCCGTGACGACGCGGCCCTTGTCGTCGGCGAAATAGGCAAGGCCGATCCGGCCGGGCTTGGGGACAATACCGGTAATGAGCGTCGCGAGCCATTCACGCGCGCCCTCGCCGCTCACGCGAAAACGCGTGAAACCCGGCAGATCGAGGATTCCGACTGCGTCGCGCACCGCGTGGCATTCCTCGCGAATACGCTCGTGCCAAGGTCCATTGCGCGAGAAGGTCTGGGTCGCTTCCTCGGATGTGTCGTCACCGGGCCTCGCATACCAGTTCGCGCGTTCCCAGCCGTTGTAAGGCCCGAATTGACCGCCGAGCTTGGCGATACGGTCATGGAGTGGCGAGAGCTTCTTGTTGCGGCCCGCAGGCCAGGTGTGGCGCGGAAAATGGATCGCATATTCGTGGCCATAGACTTCGAGTCCCTTGGCAACGCAATAATCGGGATCGGTGAAACCGGTGAAGCGGCGCGGATCGCATGACCACATGTCCCACTCGGTGGCGCCTTCCGTCACCCATTCGGCAAGCACCTTGCCGGCGCCGCCTGCCTGGGCGATGCCGAAGGTGAAGACGCAGGCCTCGAAGGCATTGGGAACGCCGGGCATTGGCCCGATCAGCGGATTGCCATCCGGCGCATAGGGGATGGGGCCGTTGATGATCTTGGAAAGGCCGGCAGTGCCGAGGATCGGCACGCGGGCAATGGCATCGTTCAAATACCAGTCGAGACGTTCAAGATCGTCCGGAAAGAGCTGGAACGAGAAATCGTCAGGCATCGGATCATCCGGCGTCGCCCAATGTGCGCGGCAGTTTCGCTCATAGGGCCCGAGATTCATGCCGTTCTTTTCCTGGCGCAGATAATAGGACGAATCGACGTCGCGCATCAGCGGCAGCTTGTGGCCATTCTCGCGCGTCCAGGCGGCTATCTCGGGAATTTCGTCGAATAGCAGATATTGATGGCTCATGACCATCATCGGCACGTCACGGCCAAACAGCTTGCCGATTTCCTGCGCGCGGTAGCCGGCGGCGTTGACGACATATTCGCAGCGGATCTCACCCTGCGGTGTCGCGATCACCCACTCGTCCTTGTCGCGGCGCGCACCCGTCACGGGGCAGAAGCGGATGATCTTCGCGCCCATGTCACGCGCGCCCTTTGCAAGCGCTTGTGTCAGCTGCGCCGGATCGATGTCACCGTCGTTCGGATCGTAGAGTGCGCCGGCAAGTTCGTGCGTCGCGATGAACGGATAGCGCCCGTTGATTTCATCGACGCCGAGCACGTCGATATCCATGCCCTGATAGCGGCCCATGCTCTTGACGCGTTCGAACTCGCGCATGCGCTCCTTGCTATGGGCAAGGCGCAGCGAGCCGGTCACATGATAGTTCATGGGATAATCGACTTCGGCGGCCAGATTGCGATAAAGCTGCGCCGAATAGCGCTGCATGTTCATGACCGACCACGAAGCCGAGAAAGTTGGAACGTTGCCGGCGGCATGCCATGTCGAACCCGAGGTCAATTCATTCTTTTCGAGCAGGACGCAATCGGTCCAGCCGGCCTTGGCGAGGTGATAAAGCGCGGAAACGCCGACCGCTCCGCCACCAATGATGACGACGCGCGCCGACGTTGGAAACTCAGACATGTAAATTCTCCCGTGGTCTCATGCCATTTTCGGGGCCGGGTTCAAGCCCGACCGATTTCATCGAGGTACCACTGGATGTACCGCAACTCGTTATATTCCATTGGCGCAATCGGGCCCGGCACAAAATAGTTCGACCGTACGCCCCGCGCCGTATGTTCGATGATCGTCTTGTCCTCTGCCGTCGTCACTTTCCACAGCCAGGTCAGCTTTTCGAGATCGTAGTCCTTGCCTTCCTCGGCATCGCCGCGCACCAGCCAGATCAGTTCCATCTCGCAGGTATCGACCGTCTTCGGGATGAAGCGGTAAATCATGCCATGATCGGGATAGCAGACGAGGAAGCTGGTGCCGCCGAGGTGAATGGAGGTCACGCCGCCATCGAACTCGGTGAAACGGCCCATGAGCGGCGCAACGGGTGATCCGTCTTCGCTGCCGCTCTTGACGCCGTCGTAGAGCGCATAGCGGAACGTGTGGATCGCTTCCTTACCCTGCGCGGAATTCTGCCAGTTGTCGCCGGTCGCAATGTCTATGCCGAGCGCGCAGGTGCGCTGCTCCATCTTGGCATTGAGTTCGACGATCTTCTCCGCCGGCTGTTCCAGCGCATGGGTCTGCGAGTATTCCGGATGCGCTGGGCCGCAGTGGTAGCATTCCACATAGTTCTCGACTGCAAGCTTCCAGTTGGCATCGACGGCATAGGTTTCGCGATACGCCACCTTGGCGTCGCCCCAGCCATATTGACCGCATGTGGTGCGCAGCGACTGCTCGATGATCGAGAAGTCCAGAGGTTCGTCGGCAAAGCAGATAAAAATCAGGCCATCCGCAACGCGGACATGCAGCTTCTTGAGGCCGTGCGCCGTACGGTCGAAGTCGCGCGGCATCAGGCGCGCGGCGCGAAGGCTGCCGTCATTGGCATAGGTCCAGGCATGATAGGGGCAGACGAAGAATCGGGCGTTGCCCTTCTGCTTGGTGCAGACCTCCGCGCCGCGATGGCGGCAGACATTCAGGAAAGCATGGATCGAACCATCTTCGGTGCGCGAAACGATGATCGCTTCGGCGTCGATCTTGAACAATTCGAAATCACCCGCGTTCGGGATGATGCTGGCATGGCCGATGCAATGCCAATGACGCCGAAAGACCCTCTCCATATCAAGGGCATAGACGTCCGGATCCATGTAGAAGGCGCGCACGAGGCCATGCCCTGGCCGATGATCGGCCACCAGACGATCAATCTTGTCCAGAGCCGGTGCAAGTTCTGCAAAAGCCTGTTCCGCCGCCATTTCATTCTCCGAAAAAGATTGTTTCTGGACGCTTATTGTTTCTCAGGTGCGTCGCAGTTTAGAATGATTCCGCATTGAGCGGCATTCAAGCGATGGTTGCTCATAAAGACATGAATTATTCTCACGCATCTGATTTCGACAAGGTTTCTCCGCCATGATGTCCAAACCCCGGATACCCCCGCTCGGCTCCTTGCGGGCATTCGAGGCATCGGCGCGGCTGCTGAGCTTCCGTCTGGCAGGTGATGAACTTGGGGTCACGCAGTCGGCGATAAGTCACCGCATCTCGGAACTCGAGACGATCCTCGGGGTCAAGCTTTTCGAGCGGCTGCCGCGGGGCGTTTCGCTTACCGACGCCGGCACACTCTACTACCCCTACATGCGCGATGCCTTTGAGAAGATCGCGCGTGGCAGCGCGCTGATCAATCGGCTCGGCACGACGGACGATCTTGCCATCGAAACCTACTCGACCTTCGCCATACGCTGGCTCATCCCGCGTCTTTCCGATTTCCGCAAGGTCAATCCCAATCTGGCCATCCGCATCGGCACCAGCCAGCTCGATTGGGAGCTCAATATCGACAGTTCCGATATCGGCATCATCCATACGACGCGGCCGGAGCGGCTCAATCTGCACTACCGGTTGCTGGCCAAGGCGGAGATGTTTCCGGTCTGCAATCCGCAGGTGGCGGCACGCATGGGTGGAGGCGACGCCAAGGCATTGAGCAATGTGCCGCGCCTCGCACTCTATACCTCGCCGGAAGATTGGGGGACGTGGCTCGAGGCCGCGAACATCGCCGATACGGGCCGCGCTGTCACATTGAAGTTCGACACCTACCTCGCCGCCTTGCAATCGGCCCTCGACGGCCAAGGCGTGTGCGTTGCACCGGATTTCCTGGTCGCCGACGACCTCAGGGCCGGACGCCTCGTCGCGCCATTCGCGCTGAGGGTGCCGCAGCCCGGCGCATGGTACATGATCTGCCGCAAGGAGCGGGTCGGCGAGGCCAGAATCCGGCAATTCGAACGCTGGCTCGTCGAACAATTCGGCGGTGAACCTATTTCTTCTTGATGCCGATCGCCCGGCCGACGCGATCCGGCGCCGGCAGTTGGGCGTGTTCCTTCATATAAAACTCAAGCTTGGGCAGCACGTCTTCCGGAAACGGCGTCACTTTCGGCCCGCTCATGTCGACATGCAGCGAGAGCACCTCGCACGTTGCCGCAACCCAGCCATCCTTATGGATGATTTCGAGATAAGTGTGCAGTCGCTTGCTGTCATAATCGATGAGCTGGTTGGTGACGGTCACGACATCATCAAGGTGGAGTTCCTGCACGTAGCAGATGTGCACCTCGGCCGTGTAGATCGTCAGCTTCCGCTCGGCCGCGTATGTTGGGCCAAAACCGAGCTCCGAAAGGAATTCGTCGCCGCCCCTGTCAAAGACTACATTGTAATAAGCCATGTTGAGATGGCCGTTATAGTCGATCCATTCCTTCTCGATCGGGATGGGCGCCGAATGATAGAGTTCAGCGTCTCGATTGGTTGCTAGCATGTTATGGTCCTCGTTCTTGGCGAGCCGACGCCTGTCGATCGCTGGATTTGAAACATGGGTGCCTCGCCTTCCGCTGTGCCAAAAGCGACGAGCCATGGCGGTTCCCACATCAATGGTTCGGCCGGAAAGCGCTTGGCGGCTTACCCTCGAAACTCCTGAATGTCCGTGTGAATGCAGCAGCCGAGGAAAATCCCGTCCGCGCAGCGATATCCGCCAGCGGCGATTTCGTGTCGGTAATGAGCCGCCGCGCCACCTTGAGCCGCAAGCGCAGATAGTATCGTCCGGGCCCCTCGCCGACCGCTTTTGCGAAGATCTTCTCAAGGCTGCGCGCGCTGAGCCCGCAACGCCGGGCGATGGCGCCGACTGTCAGGGGCGCATCGATATGAGCTTCCATGAGGCGGATCGCGCCCGCAAGCTTGGGATGCACATCGTCGAGCCGGCCCAACGAAACCAGCGGCTGCGCGTCGCTCGACGTATGCGCCTCGTCATAGATGAAGACGCTGGCGACATCGAGGGCGACCGACATGCCATAGCGCGAGCGAATCAAATGCAGCATCAGGTCGAAGGTCGGCGAGGCGCCGCCACTCGTGAAGACAGGACCGTCGATGACATAGCGGTCGGGCCTGATATCGGATTCCGGGAACTCCGCCGTAAACTCCTCCATGTCCTCCCAGTGGGTGGTCGCCTTGCGCCCGGCGAGAAGACCAGCACGGCCAAGCAGCCAGGACCCTGCCTCGATCCCGCCGATCATCTGATAGTGATGGACGGCGCGCCGCAGGTTGGCGGTAAAGGTCGTGCGCGCGATGTCTGAAGTGCCAAAACCACCGATAACCAACAACATATCGCCTTTTACGGAAGCATCGAATGAACCAGAAACCGCAATCGGCAAGCCGCACGTCATCATGGCCGGCTCGCCGTCCAGCGAGACGATTCGCCATTTGAAGAGTATGTTCCCGGAGACGCGGTTGGCCGCGCGCATCGGATCGATTGTCGATGCAACACACATGAGCGAAGCGCCGCTGAAAACGAGGACGGTCACATCCAGCGGTTTGGTGTCGGGCAAAAAGACTGGCGAAGTTTCGCTTTTCATCAATTCCAATTCGTATATCGCAAAGCATCGCTTGGCAATCGGGGCATGATCACGGCAACGAAAAATATGGGAGCAGAGCTATGGGACTTACCCCCAATCGCGAAGTATTCATCACCTGTGCCGTGACCGGCGCGGGCGACACGACAGGTCGTTCCGACAAGGTGCCGGTCACGCCGCGCCAGATCGCCGACGAGTGCATTGCCGCAGCCAATGCCGGCGCTGCAATCGCGCATATTCATGTCCGCGATCCGAAGACCGGCAAGGGTTCTCGCGATGTCGCGCTCTATACCGAGGTCGTCGAGCACATCAAGGCGTCGGGCGTCGACATGGTCTTGAACCTGACCGCCGGCATGGGGGGCGACCTGACGCTCGGCAGTGTCGAGCAGCCAATGCCCCCGTCCGCAATCGGCACCGACATGGCGGGCGCGACCGAGCGCCTCGAACACGTCGCCAAGCTTCGTCCGGAAATCTGCACGCTCGACTGCGGCACGATGAACTTCGGCGAAGGCGACTACGTCATGACCAATACGCCGGCGATGCTGAAGGCAATGGCGGCGCAGATAACGGCACTCGGCGTTCGCCCCGAGGTTGAAATCTTCGATACCGGCCACCTGCTTCTCGCCAAGTGGCTCTATGACCAAAAGCTGCTTGAAGATCCGGTCATGGTCCAGCTCTGCATGGGCATTCCATGGGGCGCGCCCGACGATATCAATACGCTTTTGGCCCTCACCAACAATCTGCCGAAAAACTGGACGTTCTCCGCTTTCTCGATCGGCCGCAACCAGATGCCCTATGCGGCGATGGCCATGCTTGCCGGCGGCAATATCCGTGTCGGTCTCGAAGACAATATCTGGCTCGACAAGGGCGTGCTTGCCACCAACGGCCCACTGGTCGAGCGGGCAGTAAAGGTTGCCGAAGGCATCGGCGCAAAGATTCTCGGACCGAACGACGTCCGCGAGCGCATGAAACTCACAAAGGGCTGGTGATAGAATGGCTGGAATTCGCAAGGCCGCGGCGGTTGGCGGCGGCGTAATTGGTGCGGGCTGGGTGGCGCGCCTTCTTCTCAACGGCATCGACGTTTCGATCTACGATCCGGATCCCGAGGCTGAGCGCAAAGTCAGCGAGGTGATGAAGAATTCTCGCCGCGCCTATAAGACCATGGTGCCGGACGGCTTGCCGAAGGAAGGAAAGCTGACATTCGCCAAGTCCATAAAGGAAGCCGTCGACGGCGCTGACTTCATTCAGGAAAGCGTTCCCGAACGGCTCGAACTGAAGCACAAGGTACTTGCCGAGATCGACAAGCATGCCGCGACGGATGCTATTGTCGGTTCATCCACCTCGGGCATTCTCCCGTCCGACATGCAGACCGCAATGAAACACCCCGAGCGTCTTGTCGTAGGGCATCCCTATAACCCGGTCTATCTGCTGCCGCTCGTCGAAATCGTCGGCGGCAAGCTGACCTCTCCAGACGCTGTCGAAAAAGCGCGCGAACTCTATGCCTCCATCGGCATGAAGCCGGTGGTCATCCGCAAGGAGATCGAGGCTTTCGTCGGCGATCGCCTGCTCGAGGCGGTCTGGCGCGAGTCGCTTTGGCTGATCAAGGACGACATTACCACCGTCGAGGAACTCGACGATATCATGCGCTATTCATTCGGCATTCGCTGGGCGCAGATGGGCATGTTCCAGGTCTATCGCGTCGCCGGTGGCGAAGCGGGCATGCGCCACTTCATCGCCCAGTTCGGTCCCTGCCTGTCCTGGCCGTGGACCAAGCTCATGGACGTGCCCGAACTTACCGAGGAACTGGTGGACAAGATCGCCAACCAGTCGGATGAGCAGGCGCACGGCCTTTCGATCCGCGAACTCGAACGCATCCGCGACGACAATCTCGTGGCGATCATGGAAGCGCTGTCGCGCCAGAACAAGGGCAAGGGCTGGGGCGCGGGCGCCCTCTACAAGGATTATACGAAGCGCCTCTCGAAGCTCGCCCAGAAGCCGGCGACCTCCAAGGCCGCCGAGAAGGCCAAAGCCAACAAGCCCAAGAAAAAGAAGGACTAACGCACATGGATTTCGGTCTTTCGGAGGAGCAAAGGCTGATCGTCGAAACGACGCGCGCCTTTGTCGAGAACGAACTCTACCCGCACGAAGCGGAGGTGGAACGCACCGGCGTGTTGCGCAAGGAACTCGCTGAGGAGCTCAAGCAGAAGGCGATGGAAGCCGGACTCTATGCAGCCAACATGCCAGCCGAAGTCGGCGGCGCGGGGCTCGATACCGTCACCTGGCTGCTCTACGAAAAGGAACTCGGCCGCGCCAATTATGCGTTGCACTGGACCTGCGTCGGGCGCCCGTCGAATATCCTGCTTGCAGGTACCGATGCGCAGAAAGAGAAATACCTCTACCCCTGCATTCGCGGCGAAAAGTCCGACTGCCTGGCCATGACCGAACCCGGCGCGGGCTCGGACTTGCGCGGCATGAAGGCGACCGCTGTCGAAAAAGGCGGCGACTGGGTCGTCAACGGCACCAAACATTTCATCAGCCACGCGCTCGAAGCCGATTTCGTCATACTCTTTGTTGCATCGGGCGAAGAAGAGACGCCGCGCGGCAAAAAGAAGAAAATCACCGCCTTCTTCGTCGACAAGGGCCACCCCGGCATGACGATCCGCGAAGGCTACCGCAATGTCTCGCATCGCGGTTATACCAATGCCATCGTTGAATTCGACGATTGCCGCCTGCCGCAGGAAGCGATCCTCGGCGAAGTCCACAAAGGCTTCGAGGTCGCCAACACCTGGCTTGGAGCAACCCGCTTGCAGGTTGCGGCGACGTGCCTTGGCCGCGCGGAACGTGCGCTCGGCCACGCCATTGAATATGCTGCCCAGCGCCAACAGTTCGGCCAGCAGATCGGCAAGTTCCAGGGCGTTTCGTTCAAGCTCGCTGATATGGCAACCGAGCTCAAGGCGGCGGATCTTCTGACCTTCGAGGCCGGGTGGAAGTTCGACCAGGGCACGGTGACCGACCAGGACATGGCCATGGCCAAGTTGAAGGCGACCGAAACGCTGGCCTTCGTCGCCGATGAAGCCATCCAGATTCACGGCGGCATGGGCCTTATGGATGACCTGCCGCTCGAACGCATCTGGCGAGATGCCCGTGTTGAGCGCATCTGGGAAGGCACGTCCGAGATCCAGCGGCACATCATCTCGCGTGCCCTGCTCCGCCCGCATGGCGCATAACGGAGCATTTCATGGCATCGCATAAGCTCGACCGGCTGCTTCGGCCAAAATCCATTGCTGTCTTCGGTGGCCTCCAGGCCATCGAAGTCATCAGGCAATCACAGAAAATGGGCTTTACCGGCGAGATTTGGCCGGTCCATCCCAAGCATGACGAGATCCTCGGCCTCAAGGTCTATCGCTCGGTGGCCGATCTCCCCGGAAGTCCCGATGCCGCCTTTGTCGGCGTCAACCGTTTCGTCACGCTTGATATCGTGCGGCAGTTGCGCGATGCCGGCGCCGGCGTCGCGGTCTGCTATGCCTCGGGCTTTCTTGAAGCCGGCGCGGACGATGCCGATGGCGCACGCTTGCAAGAGGAGCTCGTTGAAGCGGCAGGCGACATGCCGATCATCGGACCGAACTGCTACGGCCTTATCAATTATTGCGACGGCGCCCTGCTCTGGCCTGACCAGCACGGCGGACGCCGGCTTGCTGCCGACGAGCGCGGCGTTGCGATCATCACGCAATCGTCCAACATCGCCATCAACATGACGATGCAGAACCGCGGATTGCCGATCGCCCACGTCATGACCGCGGGCAACCAGGCGCAGACCGGCCTTCCAGACATGGCGATCGCACTTCTCGAAGACGACCGCGTGACTGCGCTCGGTCTGCATATCGAAGCATTCCAGTCAGCGCCGAAATTCGAGGCTCTGGCAAAACGGGCGCGCGAACTCGGCAAGCCGATCGTCGCCATGAAGGTCGGCCGGTCGGCGCAGGCACGCGCGGCGACGGTCTCGCACACCGCTTCGCTGGCAGGATCGGACGCTGCATCCGACTCGTTCCTGAAACGGCTCGGCATAGCCCGCGTCAATTCGATCGCCTCGTTCCTCGAAACGTTGAAGTTTCTCCACGTTCATGGCCCTCTCGATGGCAACACACTGTGCTCAATGAGTTGTTCAGGCGGCGAGGCATCGGTGATGGCAGACAGCGCCGAGGGCCGCTCGGTGGAATTTCCGGCGCTCACGCCGGAACACAGGGCGCGCGTCAAGGCAACGCTCGGGCCGCTCGTCGCCGTGGCGAACCCGCTCGACTATCATACCTTCATCTGGAACAACGAACCGGCCCTGACGGAGACCTTCACCGCCATGGTTTCCGGCGGCTTCGCCTTAAGCTGCCTCGTTCTTGATTTTCCCCGCAAGGATCGCTGCTCCGACGTGGATTGGTGGTCGACGGTGCGCGGTTTCGAAAGTGCGCTCAAGACCAATCGCGCCAAGGGAGCGATTGTAGCGTCCTTGCCCGAAAACATTCCCGAAGAGTACATGGCCGGGCTGATGGAAAGCGGGATCGCGCCTCTTTGCGGCATCACCGAAGCGTTCGACGCCGCCGAGGCTGCCGCGTTCATCGGCCGTGCCTGGAAGCTTGCCGCTTCCGCACCCGTCGCAGCACCGGGCGGTTCAAACGCTTATGAACCCGCCTCTCCCGATGAGGCGGACGCCAAGGCGCTGTTGCGCAGGCTGGAACTCCCCGTACCGGAAGGTCGCCGCTGCCAGACAGCCGATGAGGCAGTCCTTATCGCGAACGGTCTCGGCTATCCGGTTGCCTTGAAGGCGCTCGGCATCGCCCACAAATCCGAGCATAATGCGGTGCGCCTGAACCTAAAAAGCAGCGACGAAGTTCGAAGCGCGGCGAATGACCTTGCCGGCCTTGGAACAGGACTTTACGTGGAGCGCATGGTAACAGGTGCGGTCGCCGAACTCATTGTCGGCATAGTCGATGATCCACAGTTCGGCCCGGTGATGACGCTTGGAACCGGCGGCGTTCTCGTCGAACTGCTGCAGGATACGGCGACGTTGCTGCTGCCATCGAGCCGTGAAGATATCGAGGCGGCACTGCGTTCGCTCCGCATGTTCCCGCTACTCGACGGCTATCGCGGCAGGAAGGCGGCCGATCTTGATGCCGCGATTGATGCCATAGCGGCAATCGCCACGTTTGCCGTGAAGAATGCAGGCCGCATATCCGAGCTGGATATCAATCCGCTGCTCGTCTGCGGCAAGGGAGACGGCGCGTGGATTGCCGATGCGCTGCTGGTCACAAAGGGAGAGCTGAATTGAACGACGTTATAAGGACAAGGCGCGAGGGCGGCATTCTCGAGGTCACGCTCGACCGCCCGAAGGCGAATGCGATCGATCTGATCACGAGCCGCCTCATGGGCGAAACGTTCAGAGAATTCCGCGACGATCCCGAATTGCGCGTCGCCATCGTCCAGACCGCCGGAGACAAGTTTTTCTGCGCCGGCTGGGACCTGAAGGCAGCTGCAGGCGGTGACGCCGTCGACGGCGACTATGGTGTCGGCGGTTTCGGTGGTCTGCAGGAGTTGCGCGACCTGAACAAGCCAGTCATCGCCGCGGTCAACGGCATGGCCGTCGGCGGCGGCTTTGAGCTCGCGCTTTCCTGCGACATGATCCTCGCATCCGATCATTCGAGCTTCGCCCTCCCCGAAATTCGCGCCGGCACCCTGGCCGACGCCGCGACGGTCAAATTGCCCAAGCGCATTCCCTATCACGTCGCGATGGACCTGCTTCTGACCGGTCGCTGGATGGATGTCGCCGAGGCGCATCGCTGGGGTCTCGTCAATGAGGTTCTGCCCAAGGACAGGCTGATGGAGCGTGTCTGGGAGATCGCCCGCCTCCTCGAAAGCGGTCCGCCGCTCGTTTTCGCCGCGATCAAGGAAGTCGCCCGCGAGGCAGAGAACATGACATTCCAGCAGGCAATGAATATGATCACCAAGCGGAAGTTCCGCACGGTCGATATTCTTTATGCCTCGGAAGACGGACAGGAAGGATTCAAGGCCTTTGCCGAGAAGCGTGAACCTGTCTGGAAGGGTAGATGAGCACAGACTATTCGGTCCTGATCGATAAAGAGACCTGGGCGTTCATCGACAGGACGAACAGTTTCTATCCCCCGGACGCGATAGACCTCACTATCGAAGAGCAGCGCGACGTCTATAACACGATGTGCCGCGCATTCTTTGCCGGCTATCCACAGGCAGTGTCATCGATGGATGCATTCATCGATGCGCGCGACCACCGGATACCGGTCCGTGTCTATGACAAAAGCGGCTCAAAGCCCGAAGCCGTCTGCCTCTATTTCCACGGTGGCGGCTTCGTCGTCGGCGGGCTCGACAGCCATGATGATGTCTGCGCCGAAATTTGTGATGGAACGGGCTTTCGCATCGTCTCCGTCGATTATCGCCTTGCACCCGAGCACCTGCACCCCACGGCGTTCCGCGACTGCCGCGCAGCCTTCGAACACGTGGCCGTAACCTCGGATCTTCCAATCATTATTTGCGGAGATAGCGCCGGCGGCAATCTGGCTGCGGCAGTCACCCATCACGTCCGCCTCCATGACCGCGCACCGATCGGCCAGGTTCTCATCTATCCGGGGCTCGGCGGCGCGACCGATCAGGGCTCCTATCTCACTCACGCCGAAGCGCCGATGCTGTCGACGCGTGATACCGTCTACTACGCCAATATGCGTGGTGGCGGCTTCAACTGGTCCACTGATCCGCGCTTCGCGCCCCTCAACGATCCGGATTTTGGCGGACTGCCGCCGACAGTTGTCATTTCGGCCGAATGCGATCCGCTCTCGGACGATGGCCGGCACTACCGCGACAAGATTCTCGCAGCGGGCGGCAAGGCGATCTGGAACAATGAGCCGGGCCTGATCCACGCTTATCTGCGCGCCCGCCACAGTGTCGAGCGGGCGCGGTCAAGCTTCCGGCGGATCGTCACCGCCGTACATCTGCTCGGGCAAAGCCGCTGGCCCGGCCAACTTTGATTTCATTTAATTCCCGGCGCTCGCCATACGCCGGTTCTTCATCGCGCCTTCGAGCCAGCCAAGCTCCATTTCCGGAACCGACGACAGCAGCAGATCCGTGTAGGCGTCGAAAGGCGGCTTCAGCACCTCGGTCTTCGGACCGTAGCGCACCACTTCGCCCCGATACATGACTGCGATCGCATCGGCGATGGATTTGACCACGGCAAGATCGTGGGTGATGAAGATATAAGCGACGTTCTCGTCCTTCTGCAGATCAAGCAGAAGCTTGAGGATGCCGTCGGCCACCAGCGGATCGAGCGCGCTCGTCACCTCGTCGCAGATGATAAGCTTGGGCTTGGCGGCAAGCGCGCGCGCAATGCAGACACGCTGCTTCTGTCCGCCAGACAGTTCGGCCGGGTAGCGATCGGCAAAGCCCGTCCCCATCTCGATCTTGTCGAGCAGTTCGCGAACACGAGCATCGCGTTCCCTGCCTCGCATGCCGAAATAGAATTCGAGCGGACGGCCGATAATCGTGCCGATGGTCTGGCGCGGGTTCATCGCGACATCCGCCATCTGGTAGATCATCTGCAACTCGCGCAGATCGTTGCGCGTGCGGTTGGCGAGGCGTGGCGACAGTGTGCGCCCGTTGAACGTGATGCTCCCTTCCATCGGCGACAACAGCCCGGTGATGGCGCGCGCCAGCGTCGACTTGCCGGAACCGGACTCGCCGACGACGGCCAGCGTCTGGCCAAGATGGACGTCGACGGTAACGTTCTTGAGCACCTTGACCAGTCCGCCCCCATAGGCCGCGGTAATGTTGTTGACCGCCAGCACAGGCGCATCGTTCGGGTTCTTCTGCTCGTGCGGAATGTGATGCACGGAAACAAGCTGGTTGGTGTATTGCTGGCGCGGCTCCTTGATGATCTGGCGTGTATCGCCATATTCGACGAGCTTGCCATGGCGCAGCACCATGATGTCGTCGGCGACCTGCGCCACGACAGCAAGATCATGCGTGATATAGAGCGCGGCGACGTTGGTGTCGTGGATGGCCTCCTTGATCGATGCCAGCACGTCGATCTGGGTGGTCACGTCCAGCGCCGTCGTCGGTTCATCGAAGACGATGAGGTCGGGCTCCGAGCACAATGCCATGGCAGTCATGGCGCGTTGCAACTGGCCGCCGGATACCTGATGGGGAAAGCGCTGACCGAACGTCTCGGGATTCGGCAGTCCAAGCTTCTTGAACAAGCCTATCGCACGCTTCTCGGCTTCTGCCCTCGAACATATACGGTGCAGAAGCGCTGCTTCTATGACCTGGTCCATAAGCTTGCGGGCGGGATTGAACGAGGCGGCAGCCGACTGTGCGACGTAACAGACCTCCTTGCCCCGGACCTGGCGCAACAGGCGCGGGCCACCTTTGACAAGATCGCGGCCGTTGAGGATCACTTGCCCGCCAGTAATGCGCACGCCTCCCCGGCCATAGCACATGCTTGACAGGCCAATCGTGGATTTGCCGGCGCCCGACTCGCCGATAAGGCCGAGCACCTTGCCGCGCTCGAGCTTGACCGACACGTCGTCAACGATGACGACGTTACGCGGCGGCTCACCGGGTGGATAGCTGGTGGCCTCGATGCGCAGGTTCTGGATATCGAGCAGGAGACCGGTCTTGTCCTTCCTTGGTGCCTTAGCCATTGCGACCTCCCTTCAGACTTGTCGTCCGGTTCAATATCCAATCGGCAACGAGGTTGACCGAGATCGCGAGAACGGCGATCGCCGCTGCAGGAATAAGCGCCGCCGGGACGCCGAAGACGATGCCTTCCTTGTTTTCCTTGACCATGCCGCCCCAGTCGGCATCCGGCGGTTGCACACCGAGGCCGAGGAAGGAAAGCGCCGACAGGAAGAGCACGGCAAAGATAAAGCGCAGCCCGAGTTCAGCGATAAGCGGGGTGAGCGCATTAGGCAGGATTTCACGAAATATGATCCATACCCGCCCCTCACCGCGCAGCTTTGCGGCCTCGACAAAGTCCATAACGTTGATATCCACCGCGACGGCCCGCGCCAATCGATAGACGCGGGTGGCGTCGAGCAGGCCCATGACGAAAATAAGCGTGACCACATTGGCAGGCAGGACCGAAAGCACGACGAGCGCAAAGATCAGTGTCGGGATTGCCATGATCAGATCGACAAAGCGTGACATTAGCTGGTCAAACCACCCGCCGACGACGGCGGCGGCGAACCCCAGCACCGAACCGAGAATAAAGGAAAGGGCCGTCGCCATGGCGGCGATGAAAATAGTAATGCGTGCACCGTAGATCATGCGCGACAGGAGATCACGGCCGAGATTATCGGTACCGAGCAGATACTTGGCCGACGAGGGCTCCCACACGTCGCCCACCGTCTCGCCGACGGGATATGGCGCGACCCATGGAGCGAATATAGCCGCAAACAGGAACACGGCGGTAATGATGAGGCCGATCCATGCGCTGATTGGAATAGCTTTGACGTTCAGCATGGCGCCCCCTATTTCGGATGCCGGAGGCGGGGATTGGAAACAATCGCCACGATGTCAGCAATGATGTTCAAACTTATGTAGACGGCCGCGAAAACCAGACCGCATGCCTGCACGACCGGGACGTCGCGCTTGGCCACGTGGTCGACGAGATACTGGCCCATGCCCGGATAAACAAAGATCACCTCGACCACGACGACGCCGACCACGAGAAATGCGAGGTTGAGCATCACGACATTGACGATCGGCGCAATCGCATTGGGAAACGCATGCCGGGTAATGATCTGAAGCGGCGAAAGCCCCTTCAGTTCGGCCGTTTCTATATAGGCAGACTGCATGACGTTGAGGATTGCCGCACGCGTCATGCGCATCATATGCGCGAGAACGACGAGCGTTAGCACCGTCACCGGCAATGCAATCGCGCTCAGCCGCTCGCCGAGCGGCATGCCTTCATAGACAGTCGATACGCTCGGGAACCACTGCAGCCGCACCGCAACGAAATATATGAGCAGGTAGCCGGTGAAGAACTCGGGCAGCGAGGTCGAAGCGAG
Organism: Phyllobacterium sp. UNC302MFCol5.2; assembly: GCF_000686005.1. Lineage (NCBI taxonomy): Bacteria > Pseudomonadati > Pseudomonadota > Alphaproteobacteria > Hyphomicrobiales > Phyllobacteriaceae > Phyllobacterium > Phyllobacterium sp. UNC302MFCol5.2. The sequence continues at coordinate 243,473 of NZ_JMLL01000013.1, read as the reverse complement.
ACCAAGGCCGGAGATCAGCTTATCGACGAAGCCGTTGCGGTAGCGCACCGCCAAGAGCCCGAGCATGATGGCGAGCGGAATGGAGACCACCGCCGCCCAGAATGCCAGGAACAGCGTATTCCATAGCCGCTCCTTCAGCGACGTCGCGATATCCTGTCCGCTGGAAAGTGCCGTCCCGAGATCGCCGGTCAGGATCCCGCCGAGCCAGCGCAAATAACGAATATAGGCAGGGTCGTTCAGACCCATGTCACGCCGCAGGTTTTCAAGCGCCTGCGGCGTGGCCGATTGGCCGAGGATGGATTGGGCCACGTCGCCCGGCAGGATTTGCGTGCCGGCAAAGATGAGCACCGAGACCGCAAGCAGGAGCAGAAGGCCCATCGCAATGCGCTGGGCCACCAGTTTCAGGACAGGTGCACTCATCCGCCCGGCGCCGATCAGGCGTTCAGCCAGCAGCGCGACAGAGCATAGCCGCCGCTCATCTCCTGATTGCCGTCCGGCACCCAGCCGCCGACCTTGGCGCTGGTCGCGTCGATGAAGTCGTTGAACATCGGCACGATGACACCGCCTTCATCGCGAACGATGATGGCCATGTCGCGGTACATCTGCTTGCGCTTGCCCTCATCGAGTTCGCCGCGCGCGGTGATCAGCATCTGGTCGAACTTGGGATTGAAGAAGCGCGTGTCATTCCAGTCGGCCTTCGAATAGTAGGCCGTGGAATACATCTGGTCCTGTGTCGGACGTCCGCCCCAATAGGATTCCGAGAAGGGCTGCTTGTTCCAGACTTCGGACCAGTAGCCGTCGCCAGGCTCGCGCTTGACTTCGATCTTGATGCCGGCCTTGGCAGCGCTCTGCTGATAGAGCTGTGCCGCATCGACAGCGCCCGGGAAGGCGACATCGGATGTGCGCAGGAGAACGGTGCCGTCATGGCCTGACTTCTTGAAGTGGAACGCAGCCTTGTCCGGATCGTAGGTGCGCTGCTCGATATCGTCGGAGAACAGCGGATAGGCCTTGTTGATCGGGAAGTCATTGCCTACGGAACCGTAGCCGCGCAGAATCTTCTGCACCATCTCTTCGCGGTTCATGGCGTATTTCAGCGCAAGACGCAGATCCACATTATCGAAGGGCGCCGTGTTGCAATGTGCAATGAACACGTAATGTCCCTTGCCGGCCACGTTCTGGATGGTCACGCCGGGGACGCGCTTGACGAGGTCGACAATCTTCGGCTCGACGCGGTTGATCATGTGAACCTGTCCGGACTGAAGAGCCGCGGTACGGGCAGTCGCATCGTTGATGACGATGATTTCGATCTGGTCGGCATGGCCGCGCTTGTCGCCGTTCCAGTAGTTGGCGAACTTTTCGCCAATGTGACGTACGCCCGGCTGATCGGTGACGACTTTGTATGGTCCCGTCCCGATACCTGCGGTGGGCTTGTCCTTGCCGCCGTTCGGCTGGATCATCAGGTGATAGTCGTCCATCAGGAACGGCAGGTCGGCGTTGGCTTCTTTCAATGTGAAAACAACGGTATCGCCGTCCTTCTTCACGTTCTCGATGCCGCCCATGATACCAAGGGCGCCCGACTTGGAATTCGCGTCCGAGTGGCGTTCCATGGTGGCGACAACGTCGTCCGGCGTCATTTCCTTGCCGTCGTGGAACTGGACACCCTTGCGGATCTTGAAGGTCCATACCTTCGCGTCGTCCGATGAGCCCCACTCTTCGGCGAGTTTCGGCTCAAGCTTGCCATCGGGCTGGATCTCGACAAGCTGCTCGCCCCACTGGCGGCCGAATTTGTAGGGCACCTGGCTTTGCCACGTCGCAGGGTCAAGACTGTCCGTGGATGCACCGCCCTGCATGCCCGCCTTGAGCGTGCCGCCCTTCACAGGCCCCTCGGCAAGTGCAGCACTGGACAAGAGGGAGTTGGCAAATACGGTCGTAACACCAAGTGCGGCTGCCCGGCCGAGAAAGTCGCGGCGGGAGATGTGACCGCGTGCGACCTTGCGGCTGAGATATTCGAGTTCTTTAGACATACCAGTTCCCCTTCTTGCTCCGGCGCAACGCGCCCGGATTGGTTTTTGTGATAATGTGACTTGATACCCGTGGATTACAACTGTTGATTGCTAAATAGTCCTCCCCGGCTCATCTGAATCTCAAATGAAGCTTCGTTTGATCGTTTCTGCGAAGTCGTGCTCGAAGATGACATTGTCGTTGTCGTAGGCCTCGATACGCCCCGTCAGGTAGAAATTGTGCTGGTCCGATCGCATCGTCGTGTAGGTCTCCGTGCGCGTACGCCAATTGTCGCGTCCGGAAATCTCGGTCCAATGCGTCTCGCCATAGGCCGACAGCGGATCGTCAGGATGGATCTCCCAACGCTCGCGCGCTACGCCGCCATGAATCAGCCCATGATCCTTGTCGCGCGCCTCGCCAAAATCATCCTCGATCAGTAACGTGATCTTGCCGCTTACCTGATCGTGTTCGATCGTCCGGCTATTGCCACCTTCGCGCAATGTCTCAATCTGCCATGGCGATGCGCCCTCCGGCTCGGGGAAAGTCCACTCGTCGCCGGTCGCAAGCGGGCGCGAGGGAATTGCCACGCTGCCAGCGTGGATGCTGAGGCTGACATGGGATGGCGACGGCCAGACAAGCGGCCAATAAGACGTCGAAACAGCCACGCGCAAGGTGTGCCCGGCCGGGACCCTATAGGCAATATCGTCGAGCTTGAAGGTAATTGTCACTTGCTCGCCGGGCACCAGTGGCTCGGCATTGTCATGGCCGTGGCGGTGACAGAGATTGAAGACGCCATAGGTGATACGGGTCGAGGCGCCATCCGCATGCACGTCACACAACCGCACCGCGACCATGGCCACCGGCTTGTTGCTCGATAGGGTAAGCGTGATTTCCGGCGCTCCGACAATGTCGATTGCCTCGTCGAGGGACCTGTCATAGCAAAGCGAAAGCGCGTCGTCGCGGCGCTGGTCGCCGGGCATTTCCGGTCCGAGCCAGATCGCACAATATTCGCCGCTCATCATTCCGCAATCCTGCGGCGACGCGACCAGATGCGAGAAGTTTTCGCTCGCTTCCGGCGCCAGTGACCGGTCGCCCGCAAGGTGAAGCACCTTGCTGCCGATACGTTGCGAAGGCCACTCGTTTTCGGCAATCCAATAGCCGCTGCGTTCCGTGTACCAGCTTTTCGGACGGACCGAATCCATCAGGTAGCCACGGTACGTCGGATCGTTCTCGACGCCGGTGTCGATATTCTTGAGCCAGCGATCCCACCAGCGCAGCGCCTCCTGCAGGAAGCCGATACGCGGTTCCGGCACGGCAAAGTGCGGGTATTTGTGTACCCATGGCCCGATGATGCCTTTGACCGGCGCGGTTATACCTTCCATCAAGCGCGGGACGGCGTTCTTATAGGCGTCGCCCCAGCCGCCGATCGCCAAGGTCGCGGCCTTGATCGCCGAAAACTCCTCGCAGACGGAGCCACGCCGCCAATAGTCGTCGCGCGTCTGATGCTTGAGCCATACAGCTGGCAGGAACGGCTCGTTGTGGAGACGCTCCAGCCACATCTCCCGCCATTTTGCACCGGCATGCGCCGGGTCTGGCGGACGCGAGGAATAGGCAAGCATTGTTGCGCCCCAGCCGAGATTCTCATTGAGCAGCAGGCCGCCCTTGTAATGGATATCATCGGCGAAGCGATCGTCGGTCGAGCACAACGTGATAATGGCCTTGAGCGGCTCGGGCTGGAGCGCTGCTACCTGCAACGAATTGAAGCCGCCCCAGGATATGCCCATCATGCCAACCTTGCCGGTGGACCATGGCTGCGCGGCGATCCAGTCGATCACCTCGCACGCGTCGGCAAGTTCCTGTTCGGAATATTCATCTTCCATGAGCCCTTCGGAATCGCCATTGCCGCGCATGTCGACACGCAGGCAGGCATAGCCGTGACCGGCAAAATACGGATGGGTGAGATTGTCGCGCGCCGTCGTTCCGTCCCGCTTGCGATAGGGCAGGAATTCGAGAATGGCGGGAACCGGACTATCGATGGCATTTTCCGGCATCCACACCCGCGCCGAAAGCCGGCAACCATCAGCCAGGACGATGCCCATATCGGCATGCTCGATGACATTCTGAGGAAACGTTTCGACTGTCCGCATTATCGCCTTTCATCTCGCGCAGAGTTGAAAACAGACAATGCCCGCCGAAGGCGTGACGCCCGGCGAAAGCCAGAATCCCATTTTCTCGTCTTTGCGAGGTGTTCCTTTGCCCACACTATGCGCATCTGCTCGCCAGCAGGCATAAAACAGCTGCGACATAACTCACACAATTTGCGCCACACCCGAGTTTTTCATCCGAGCTTCGAGGGGATCATTCTTTCAACGCGCCTGAAGAGCATCACGATAATGCCGGTGATCACGAGATATCCCGCGGCAAGGAGGAGCAACGGCTCGTAGGTCAGGAACGTATCCTGCCTGACACGCGAAGCGACCGCGTAAAGATCGACGACGGTAATGGTCGCTACGAGCGGCGTCGACTTCAGCTGCAGGACAGCCTCGCCGGCAAGCGTCGGCAGCGCCCTATGGATCGCCTGCGGTAGCCATATCCGCCTGAAGATCGTAAAGCGCGGCATGCCGAAGGCGCGTGCGGCTTCCAATTGCCCCTTGGGAACGCTGGCGAATGCGCCCCGCATTACCTCGCCCTCATAGCCCGCGTAGGACAAGGTCAGCGCCAGCACCGCATAGGGCCATGCCTGCCGCAAATAAGGCCAGAGTTCCGATCCGCGTATCCACGGATATTGCGGGAAGAGCGAACCAAGGCCGTAATAGAGCAGCCAGAGTTGCAGCAGCAGCGGCGTGCCGCGGATGACGGTGCAAAACATCTTGGCCGGAACAGCGAGAATCGCCGGCCCGGACGCCTGGGCGAGTCCAAGCGGCACCGCCAGCAGGAAGCCCAGGATAACCGTCACGATCAGGATCCAGATCGTCCGCCACAGGCCCTGAGCGATAAGGTCGCCGTAGTTTTGCAGCCAGTCCCAGCGCATGAAGAAAACGGCGGACGCAATCAACGCTAGACCGATCAGCATCATGACGATGCGATGCGGCTGCAGCAGGCTTGCGATGCGGATGCCGTCTGTTTCCTTGTGGATCGGAAAAGTCTCGATCGGGACTTCAATAGGCGTTTCGGACATCAATGCGCCTCCTTGACGGAGGGCATGCCGCGTCGGGCCCAGATTTCAACCCGGCCAATAATGGCGTTTGAAAACAGCGTGATGAACAGATAAAGCGCGCCTGCTGCCATATAGAAGAGGAAATAGGCCTTGGTCGCACCCGCCGCTTGGCGCGTTTCGAGCGTAAGCTCGGCGAAACCGACGACGGCCAGAAGCGATGTATCCTTGGTGGCGATCAGCCACAGATTGGCTAGTCCCGGGAGCGCATGCGGGAGCATCGCGGGCAGCGTAATGCGCCGCATCATCAGGCTCGGCGACATGCCATAGGCCCTCGCCGCTTCGATCTCGCCCTGCGGAATGGATTTGATTGCGCCGCGCAAGACCTCCGTTGCATAGGCGCCCTGGACAAAACCGAGGACGACGATACCGGCGACAAGGCCGCTAATATCGACCCGGCTGTAACCGAGGGCCTCGAATAGGCGATTGATGAGGTCCGTGCCGGCATAATAGAGCAGCAGGATCAACACCAGTTCGGGAATTGCTCGCACCATTGTGGTGTAGATAGCGGCAATGTCGCGGACAATCGGGCCGCCATAGAGCTTGCCGTAAGCGCCGAGCGTTCCGATGATCAGCCCAATGCCGAACGAACCGAGTGCGATCTGCAGGGAGTGAAAGAGCCCGCGAAGCAGATTGCCGCCCCACCCCGGTGGATTTGGCGACAGGAGCCCGAACATGCCGGATATGGCGGCGGGAAGGATCGATGCGTCGGCCAAGCCGTCCTCGATTCAGTATCGGATAGAGTTTTGAACAAGTTGGCCGGAACGGGCTATCCCGCTCCGGCCGGACAGCTTAGCCGCCATAAATATCGAAGTTGAAATACTTCTTCGAGATCTCGTCATACTTGCCATCTGAGCGGATCGCCTTGATGGCAGCGTTGATCTTGTCCTTCAGCTCGGTATCGCCCTTGCGCAGCCCGACGCCGACGCCGGGGCCGAGGATCTCCAGATCATCGGCTACCTTGCCCTTGATCTCGCAGCACGCCTTGCCTGCATCGGTCGCAACGAAGGTTTCGAGCGCGAGCGAGTCGGCCTGCGTCGCATCGATGCGGCCTGCGGCGAGATCCTGGTTCGCCTCATCCTGCGTCTGGTATTCCTTGATTTCGGCTGCGGTCGAAGCGAAGTACTTCTTGGCGTAGGCCTGGTGCACCGTCGACACCTGAACGCCGATGATCTTGCCCTTCAGGCCTTCCGGCGTCGGCTGCATCTCCACGCCCTTGGCGCCCATGATGACAGTAGGGGTGTTGTAGTACTTGTCGGAAAAATCGATGGTCTTCAACCGCTCGTCGGTAATCGACATGGAGCTGGCGATCATGTCGATTTTCTTCGTGGTCAAGGCAGGAATGATGCCGTCCCAAGCGACAGGCGTAATGACGCAATCAAGCTTGGCCTGCTCGCACAGCGCGTTGATGATATCGACTTCCCAGCCGTTCCATTTGCCCGATGCGTCGGGCGAGGTGAATGGCGGATAGGGCTCGGCAGCGATGCCGACTTTCACCTGCTCGGCGCTTGCAGCGCCCATGCCGACGACGACCAGGACAACGGCGGCTACCGTTGTTTTCAAAAACGACTTCATTCTCATCTCCATTCTTTCAATGTTCCCCAGGATTGTTTCCTGTTGCTTGCTTATTTTATGAAACAGTCCGGATAAACTGCTTCAAACGTTCAGATTTTGGCGATCCGAACAATGCTTCCGGCGGACCCTCTTCCTCGATGATGCCGTTGTGCAGATAGATGACGTGGCTCGCGACCTCGCGTGCGAATTTCATCTCGTGCGTGACGAGAAGCATGGTCCGGCCTTCCTCGGCGAGATCGCCGATCACCCGCAGCACCTCGCCGACAAGTTCCGGATCAAGCGCGGAGGTGGGCTCGTCAAACAGCATGACGCGCGGCTGGATTGCAAGCGCCCGCGCAATTGCGCCGCGCTGTTGCTGGCCACCGGAGAGATAGGCAGGATAAACGTCGCGCTTGGCCGACAGGCCGACGCGCTCGAGCAGTTGCTCGCCGATGACCATGGCCTCGTCGCGCTTCATGCCGAGCACATGGACGGGGACTTCGATGACATTCTGGATCAGCGTCATGTGCTGCCAGAGGTTGAAGTTCTGGAACACCATGCCGAGACGGCTGCGGATGCGCTCGATCTGGCGCCGGTTGGCGGGATGCAGGCCGCCATGGCCGTCGCTCACCATTTTTACGTCTTCACCATTGATGCGAATAATGCCGCTGGTGGGATTTTCGAGAAAGTTGATGCAACGCAGGAACGTGGATTTACCGGAGCCACTGCCGCCGATCATGGCGACCACATCGCCATCCCGCGCCGTCAGGGACACGCCCTTCAGAACTTCGAGTGCTCCGAAGCGCTTGTGAAGCTTCTCGATATGAATGGCTTCAGCTTGCTCGCCTGTCGCCCGTTGAAGTGGATCCGTCGAAACGGTTGCCGCTTCCATCGCCGTCATTCCGGGATACCTGCTCGTATTGGGCTTGCACGTCTTGTCATGACAGCCTTTGATCCGCCTCATTATCTGACAGGGTCTAAATTGCCCTCTTTGGCTGCATCACACCACTTGCGCTCTATTTATGCAAGCGTATAAATACTCCCAGAAACAATTTTTTGAGAGCAGCGCAGATGCAAGCATTCGGTTCCCAGTCCATGGCCCTCCCCTTGAAGCGCGTCATCATGCGCAAGCCGGACCACGTCATGGCAGGGGCCGAACGCGACGTCTGGCACTATGGGCCGCAATTCGATCCACGCAAGGCTTCCGAGCAGCATCGCGTGTTTGCCGATCTCGTTGCCCGTTCGGGCGCGGAGATCACGTGGATACGCGACGGCAATGACGGGCTGTCCGATTCCATCTTCACCCATGATCCATCGTTGGTGACTGACAAGGGCGCCGTTATCCTGCGCATGGGAAAGCCCCTGCGCCTTGAGGAAACGGACTTGCACCGGGAGACCTATCGGCAGATGGATGTGCCGGTCCTCGGCCGCATCGAGGCGCCCGGTACCGTCGAGGGCGGCGATTGCGTCTGGGTCGACGAAAAGACCCTGGCGGTTGGACGCGGGGTCCGTACCAATCAGGCGGGGATCGAGCAGCTCGCCGATATTCTCAAGCCGCTTGGCGTCACGGTTCTCGGCTTCGACCTGCCGCTCTGGCACGGAGAAGAAGCCTGCCTGCACCTTATGTCGATCATATCCCCGCTCGCCGAAGACCTTGCGCTTGTACACATGCCGCTGTTGCCGGCAGCGTTCTACCAACTGTTGAAAGAGCGCGGCATTCGCCTGGTTGCCGCTCCTGAAGCAGAATTTGCGGCCAGCAATGGTCTCAACCTCAACGTCCTGCCGACAGCACCCTATGAGGTCATTGCCGTCGCGGGCTTCGAGGGCACGAAGGCCGCCATGGAAGCAGCAGGCTGCACTGTCACAACCTTCGAGGCCGATGCGCTCTGCATCGCCTGCGAAGGCGGCCCGACCTGCCTCACGCGCCCTGTCTGGCGCCAATGAACGCTGAAACCGCCACCCGCAAGAGCTTTCGCCGCGAGGGCGAGGACAAGCGCCGCGAGGATCTTATCGCGGCAACGCTGGAATGCGTGGCCGAGCGCGGCCTTGCCGGTGCGACGGTACGGGAAATTGCGCAACGCGCCGGTGTCACCGCCGGGCTTATCCGCTATTATTTTCCGACCAAGGATGAACTGATCGGCGCGGCCTACCGTGCCGTCATGCAACGCATGACCGTGCAGGCGAGCGACGCTCTCAGAAGCGCGAATGACGATCCCCGCGCCCGCCTCTACGCCTTCGTGACCGCCAATCTCGGCCAGCCGATCATGGACCCGCACAATCTTTCGCTCTGGGCGGGTTTCATTGCGCTCGTCCACGCCGATCCGGCCATGGCAGCAGCACATCGCGACGGCTATCTCGGCTTCCGCGACGAACTCGAAATCCTGATCCGCGACGCCCTGCTGTCGGCAAGCGCTCCGGCCGAATCGCGCCACACCCGCAGCCACGCCATTGCCATCAATGCGATCATCGACGGGCTGTGGCTCGAAGGCTGCCTGGCCGGCGATATTTTCTCCGATGGCGAGTTGGCCGAAACCGGCATAAGCGCTATCGAAGCCGTACTTGGAATTTCTCTCAAAGCTGAAGGAGGCGCGCCATGATGCGCTATGCGTCTGTTACGAATCGTCTCGCGGGGCTTGGCTCTGACAAGTGGGCGGTGCATATGCGCGCCCGCGAAATGAAGCATGCCGGCGAAGACGTCATCGAGCTCACCATCGGCGAGCCGGACATCCCGACGCCAAACGATATGATTGATGTCGCAGAACGCTCGATGCGCGCCGGACGCACCGGCTATTCCAATGGCCGCGGTGAACCTGCAGTACTGGCCGCGCTTTCGGCCAAATATACCGCCCGCACCGGTCGCCCGATGGATGCCGAGCACATCATGTGCTTTCCCGGCACCCAGACCGCCCTCTCCCTCGTCATGCTTGGCATCGCCGAGGAAGGCGACGAGATCATAACAGGGGATCCGCTCTATGCGACCTATGACGGCGTCGTACGCGCAACCGGCGCAATGCGCGTCTCGGTGCCGCTGCGTCCGGAAAAGGGTTTTCGCATGCAGGCGGCCGACCTGGAAAAGGTCATTACGCCGCGCACCAAGGTGCTGCTGTTGAATACGCCGCACAACCCGACGGGCGCGGTACTCAGCGCCAGGGAAATCGCTGAAATCGGCGAAGTCTGCCGGAAACACAATCTCTGGATTGTCTCCGACGAGGTCTACGAGCAGCTCATATTCGACGGTACCTTTGCTTCGCCGCTCGATCAGCCGGAACTTGCGGACCGCACTGTCGCGGTCTCCTCCATTTCCAAGTCGCATGCGGCGCCGGGCTTCCGCAGCGGCTGGTGCGTCGGGCCGAAGGACTTTACCCGCCGCCTGCTGCCGCTTTCCGAATCGATGCTCTTTGGCGGCCAGCCCTTCATCGCGGATATGACCGCCTATGCGCTCGGCCAGCCTTCAGCCGCCGCATCGACGATGCGTGAAAGCTATCTTCGCCGGGCGCGTTCGATCGCCAGCCGCCTCGATGGCGTTGCGGGCATCGACTGCAAGATCCCACAGGCCGGAATGTTCATTCTTGCCGATATCCGCGCCACTGGTCTTAGCGGCGATGAATTTGCGATGCGGCTCCTCGAAGAAGAACTCGTCGCGGTCATGCCGGGCGAATCGTTCGGGGAAAACCTTGCCGGTTATCTTCGCCTCAGCCTCAGTGTCGCCGACGACAAGATCGACGCAGCCTGTGCCGGCGTCGTCCGGCTCGCATCACGCCTTCAGAAACGGAAATCCGCATGACCACGGTTGGTGAAGCTCTCGTTCATTTGCTCGAATCCTATGACGTCGATACCGTCTTTGGTATCCCGGGCGTCCACACCATCGAACTTTATCGCGGCCTTGCCGGCTCCAAGATACGCCACATTACCCCGCGCCACGAACAAGGTGCCGGGTTCATGGCCGATGGCTACGCACGCGCGACTGGCAAGCCGGGCGTCGCATTCGTCATCACCGGACCGGGCATTACCAATACGATCACTGCCATGGGACAGGCGCGTGCCGATTCCATTCCGATGCTGGTCATATCCGGCGTGAACCAACGCGACTCGCTTGGCAAGGGCATGGGTTACCTGCACGAACTTCCGAACCAGCGCGCCATGCTGCAGACGGTTGCAATGTTCTCGCACCGGATCGAAAAGCCCGATGAACTGCCCATCGTGCTTGCCCGGGCCTTTGCTCTTTTTGCGTCTCGTCGTCCGGGCCCCGTTCATATTGAAATTCCGCTCGACGTCATGGCGCTACCGCTCGAAGGCGCGCAGCGCGAGCCTTCCGATGCGCCGGTGCCGCACGCATCGACCGAAACCATAGCCGAGTTGGTCCGCCACTGCCTGTCAGCGGAACGGCCCGTCATTCTCGTTGGCGGCGGCGCAAAGTCTGCGGCGGACGGCCTTAAGGTTCTCGCCGAGAAGCTCGATGCGCCGGTAGTCGCCACCACGAACGGGCGCGGCATCATGCACAAGCATCCGCTGCTCATCCCGGCAAGCCCGAGCCTCAAGGCGGTGCGCGAGCTCCTAGCCGACAGCGATCTCGTCATCGCCATCGGCACGGAAATGGGACCGACCGACTATGACATGTACGCCGATGGCGGCTTCCCGGAATTGAAGCGCTTCGTGCGCATCGACATCGATGCCGGACAGCTCGATCGCTGGCCCGCATTCATGCCGATCGAAGCGGACGCGAAGGAAACCGTCGGGTCACTTTCTGCAGCCCTGCCGGACCGCAGAAACGGCCGAGGCGGCGAAGAACGCGCAAAGCGCGTGCGCGACGCGGCCTGGGCCGATGTCGGCGCGCGCATCCAGGGTCAGGTGCGTTTGCTCAATACGTTGCGCGATACGCTGCCCAATTCGCTCATCGTCGGCGATTCGACGCAAACGATTTACTCCGGCAACCTCTATTACGATCACGACCGCGTCGGCGGCTGGTTCAACGCTGCCACAGGTTTCGGAGCGCTGGGCTTCGGGCCGCCTGCAGCCATTGGCGCAGCCCTTGGCAAGCCCGAGACCTCGACGGTCTGCATTGTCGGCGATGGCGGCTTTCAGTTCGTGCTCGGTGAAATCGGCGCAGCCGTCGATGAAAACGTGCCGATGATCTTCATCGTCTGGAACAATCAGGGCTATCAGGAGATCGAGCGCGCCATGGTCGATGTGAATATCGACCCCGTTGGTGTTCGCCCCTCTGCTCCGGACTATATCAAGATTGCCGAAGCCTATGGCGTACCGGCCGAGCGTCTCAGCGATATCGGTGAACTCCCGGCTTCGCTGTTGCGAGGCAAGGCGAGCAATAGCCCATACCTGATTGAAATCGATGAAAAACTGGTTGGCTGACGGCTTGGAGCCGTCAGCCATTCTTCCGTCTTATGGACGGTGGATCGTCTTCACTTCAAAGAAGTCCTCGAGGCCGAACCTGCCACCCTCGCGGCCATTGCCGGACTGCTTGTAGCCTCCGAACGGACTGCCGTAGCGATGCGGTCCGCCGTTGATATGAACCATACCGGCCTTCAGCCTTGCAGCGACACGCTCGGCGCGCTTGGCGTCGCCGGTCTGCACGTAGGCCGCGAGACCATAGGGCGTATCATTGGCAATGGCGATGGCCTCCTCCTCCGTGTCGAAGGGTATCAGCGCCAGCACGGGGCCGAACACCTCTTCGCGCGCAATACGCATGGTATTGCTGACATCGGCAAAGATGGTCGGACGCACGAAATATCCGGTCTCGTAGCCCTCAGGCTTGCCTGCGCCACCAACGACGACGCGCGCGCCCTCGGCAATTCCCGCCTCAATGAGGTTTTGCACCCTTCCATACTGGACATGGCTGACGAGCGGGCCGATATGTTCACCCTCCTCCTCAGGATTGCCGACGCGCGCCTGCTTTCCGGTTTCTTCGGCAATCTTCACGGCCCGGTCATAAACCGAGCGCTGGACGAGCATGCGCGTCGGGGCATCGCAGGACTGGCCGCTATTATTGAAGCATTCAAGAACGCTGCCGGCGACGCGATCCTCGAGATCCGCATCCTCAAAAACGATGTTCGGCGATTTGCCGCCAAGTTCGAGGGTAACGCGCTTCACCGTTTCCGCCGCATCCTTGCTGACGGCGATGCCGGCGCGGGTCGATCCCGTAAAGGACATCATGTCGACGTCCCTGTGCCTGGAGAGCGCCGCTCCCACAGTCGCACCATCGCCATTGACGAGATTGAATGTGCCAGCCGGGAAGCCCGCCTCGTCGATCATTTCGGCGTAGAGCATGGCGTTGAGCGGCGTGAATTCGCTCGGCTTCAGCACGCATGTGCTGCCCGTTGCGAGCGCCGGGATGACCTTGAGCGCAATCTGGTTGATCGGCCAGTTCCACGGCGTGATCAAGCCGCAGACGCCGATGGGCTCGCGCACCAACAGGTCGCCATTCGGCAGTTCCTCGCGCATATGGAGATTCTTCAGCGCATCAATGAAGCCCTGAAGATGGCCGACGCCAACGTCCGCCTGCTGCTGCGTACTCATCGTGATAGGAGCGCCGAGTTCAAGGGTGATCGTTCTGGCCACCTCGTCATAGCGGCGCTTGTAGATAGCGAGCAGCCTTTCGAGCAGAACAAGGCGCTCGTCCACAGACGTCTGGCTATAGGTTTGAAACGCGTTCTTTGCCGCAGCCACGGCGCGGTCGATATCGGCGGCCGTGCCCACGGAAATAACCGCAATCGGCTGTTCAGTCGCCGGGTTGATGACTTCCAGATCGTTTGGCTCGAGCGGCTTCACCCATTCGCCATCGATATAGAAGTTGCGTTTGTCGAGCATGAAACTTTCCTCCGAGAACTTAGCCGTAGGCCCATTCTGACCAACAATCGGACGAAGGCAAGAACTTTATACGGTTGTATAATTAGATGGCGCGGAGAGCGGAATCATCGTTAAGGCGGCCGAGTGTGAGCGCTACGTCTAGTCCGCGAAAAATTCGGGCGCACGATTCATGATGGTTGTTCTCGATCCACAAATTGGCTAGAGGAGTGAGGCATACTTTTTATATTTTGAATTAAGGAAAATACTATGATCTCCCAGTCCACGTTGGGCCTCCGCCCAGGGCCTTTCCTTGTCGCTGAACGCTTCCTGCCGTCCCAAGTTTGGAGGATGGCATGACCGACGGCGACACTTTTGATCAGGAATTTGTCGATCTAATTGTCAAATTCGGAAAACGCGCAGTTCGCGCATCGGGATACATGATCGTTAGTTGGTTGCTTCTGCACCATAATCAGTTGGGCTTGCAGAGCAGCTGGGGCCTGCCTATAGCCTTTGGAATTCTGGGCTTCGCGTCGTCAAGCGCCCGGTTGGCTCAATTGGGGCTAGCTGCGTTATTCTGTATGGCTCTGTTGCCGATGAGTGAAATCAAGTCGATTATAAGCACGTTCATGTGACCAAGATTCGATCATTCGCCAAACTCTGCCTCATGGGTGGCATCTATAAGCAATATGGCGGCCGAGGCCGCCATATTTTGCTTAAGATTCAATTATTTGAGAGAAAATGGTGCGGTCGAGAAGACTCGAACTTCCACGTCTTGCGACACAGCGACCTCAACGCTGCGCGTCTACCAATTCCGCCACGACCGCACTCTGTGGTAGAAGCCGAACCAGTCGGCTCGCGGCATGTAGCAAATAGGTTTCGGTGAAACAAGCCCTATCTACCGATAATCCGATTGTTTTTTAGAAAGCCGGCATAAACCTTCACGCAGCCGCGCAAGACTGGAAATTCCGCCCGAAAAGGTCCATATGCGGCACACCCAACGCAATCGTTGAAACGAAGCCACGCCGGCTAAGCGAACTACGATTCTGGCGCAGGCAGAGATAACCGGACCGGCATTCATACCATGAGAACCATTCGCGACGACCTCGTCCCCGATTTCCTGCCCGAGGGCGAATCGTCACCCGTCGAATGGCTCGTTACCGATGGACTGACAGACTATGACACCGCCCTCGGCTTCATGGACGAGCGCGTGGCAGCCATTCGCGACGGCAGGGCGCGAGAACTGGTCTGGCTCGTCGAGCATCCGCCGCTCTATACAGCCGGCACCAGTGCCAAGGCGGCCGATCTACTCGTCGCCGATCGCTTTCCGGTCCATGCAACCGGACGGGGAGGCGAATACACCTATCACGGCCCCGGCCAGCGCGTTGCCTACGTCATGCTCGATCTGAAGCGACGGCGTGAAGACATACGCGCCTTCGTGACCTCTCTCGAACAATGGATCATCACCACGCTTGCCTCATTCAATGTTCGCGGCGAGCGCCGCGAGGATCGGGTCGGCGTCTGGGTCACCCGGCCGGAGCGCCCGCCCCTGCCCGATGGTTCGCCCGCTGAAGACAAGATCGCCGCCATTGGCATTCGCCTGCGCAAATGGGTGAGTTTTCACGGCATTTCGATCAATGTCGAACCGGATCTCGCACATTTCGACGGGATTGTTCCTTGCGGCGTGCGGGGCCACGGCGTAACCAGCCTCGTCGATCTTGGCCTGCCGGTCGACATGCACGATATTGATCGCGCCTTGCTGGACGCCTTCGAGGATGTGTTTGGACCAGTCGTTAAGGTCGCGGCGGCCTAGCCGGACCTCACGCGAATTCCATAATGACGGCATCGACGGCGAGACTGTCGCCGATTCTGGCGTTGATCGCCGAAACAATGTGGTCGCGATCGGCACGCAAAACGTTCTCCATTTTCATCGCCTCGACGATCGCGAGCGTTTCGCCGGCCTTCACTTCCTGCCCCACGGTAACATTGATCGACACGATCAGGCCGGGCATTGGGCAAAGCAGCAGCTTTGAGGTGTCAGGCGGCACCTTCACCGGCATCAACTTCTCGAGTGCGGCGACGTGATTTTGCATGGCGTGGGCGGTAACCGAAATGCCCTTCCAGTCAATACGCATGCCATTCAGCACCGGGCGAAGCTGCGCCTTGACAGAACGCTCGCCGATATAGCCGTCCCAGACCGCATCGCCGGGCTGCCAGTTGGCGCGAACCGTAAACACTTTCTCGCCATGCAGCCTGAATTCCATTTTTGATGGCGGATGGGCCGTGCAAGCATCGATATGGACAGGGACGTAGTCGTCGCCGATGCGGACTTCCCAATCGGCCCTGATTTTGCCTGTGTGCGGCCGCAGGCGATCGTTGAGGCGGTCGAGACGCTCCTTGCGCACGAGTTCAACGGCAAGCGCCACGCAGGCAAGGACATCACGATCCTCGTCTGCCGGGACCACGGGCTTGAAGCCATCGGGGAATTCTTCGGCTATGAACCCGGTGGAAAGTCGGCCCTCGCGCCAGCGCGGATGCTGCATCAGCGCGGCAAGGAAGGGAATATTGTGCTCGATGCCGTCGACGACGAACGCATCGAGGGCATCGGCCATTGCGTCGATAGCCTCAAGTCGCGTCGGCGCCCACGTGCAAAGCTTGGCGACCATCGGATCGTAGAACATGGAGATTTCCGACCCTTCGGTAACACCCGTGTCGTTGCGGATGATCGCCTTGCCCACTGGGCCTTCGCTGGGCGGCCGGTAGCGTGTGAGCCGGCCGATCGAGGGCAGGAAGTTGCGATAGGGGTCTTCGGCGTAAAGGCGGCTCTCCACCGCCCAGCCGTTGAGTTTGACATCGGCCTGCTGAAGACCAAGCCTTTCACCGGCGGCAATGCGGATCATCTGCTCGACAAGATCGATGCCGGTGATGAGCTCGGTGACCGGATGCTCCACCTGCAGGCGCGTGTTCATTTCGAGGAAATAGAAGTTGCGGTCCTTGTCGACGATGAATTCGACGGTCCCGGCGCTCTGGTAGTCGACGGCCTTTGCCAGCGCTACCGCCTGTTCGCCCATGGCCTTGCGGGTCGCCTCGTCAAGGAAGGGCGACGGCGCCTCCTCCACGACCTTCTGGTTGCGCCGCTGCACGGAGCATTCGCGTTCGCCGAGATAGATGCAGTTGCCGTGCGCATCGGCCAGCACCTGGATCTCGATATGGCGCGGATCGACGACGAATTTCTCGATGAATACACGATCGTCGCCAAAGGAGTTGCGCGCCTCGGACGTTGCCCGCTCAAAACCATCGCGCACCTCGGACTTGTCCCAGGCGATGCGCATGCCCTTGCCGCCGCCGCCTGCAGAAGCCTTGATCATCACCGGATAGCCGATCTCGCCGGCGATCTTTTCCGCATGCGAGGCATCCTTGATGATGTCGAGGAAGCCCGGGACAGTGCTGACCTTCGCCTCGTTGGCGAATTTCTTCGACTCGATCTTGTCGCCCATGGCGATGATCGCCCTGGGCTTCGGCCCGATGAAAATAATGCCCTGCTTTTCCAGCGCTTCGCAGAAGGAAGCGCGCTCGGAAAGGAACCCATAGCCCGGATGTACGGCTTCGGCCCCGGTGGCCTTGCAAGCCGCAATGATCTTGTCGGCGACAAGATAGCTTTCAGATGCGGCCGAAGGGCCGATATGCACGGCCTCGTCGGCCATTTCCACATGCACCGCATCGCGATCCGCGTCCGAATAGACAGCAACAGTGGCAATACCCATCTTGCGTGCGGTCTTGATGACGCGGCAGGCGATCTCGCCACGATTGGCGATCAGGATTTTCTTGAACACGTAAGTCCTCCCCGGAGCATGTTCCTGTTTCTATTGCCAATCGCGCACTTGCTCAACAGGTTCTTCGGCAGTCGCTCCGGTTGCGTTGCGCTTCTTGCCCTCGCGCCAGACCACATAGGCGCCAGAACCGATAATGATGGCAATGCCCAGCCACTTCGAGGCAGAAGGAAATTCGTTGAAGACGACGAGCCCGATGATCACGGCCATGACGATCTCGAGATATTGAAATGGCGCGAGCAGCGACGCCGGCGCAAGACGCGATGCATGCACGACGAGCAGGTGCCCGCCGGTTGCAATCGCGCCGATCGCGAAAAGAAGCAGCCATGAGAGCCCGGCCGTCGGTCTGCCAAGCGTCATGTCGCTCACGCCGAAGATTTGGCCGAGCACCAGGGCAATGATAACGGTGATCGTGCCGCCGATGCCGGCATAGAGCTGCATGACGAGCGGCGTGTCCGCATCGCCATAGCGGCGGTTGAGTATCAGGTAGAAGGCAAAAAGCGTCGCGGTGGCGAGCGGCAGCAGCGACACCCATCCGAAGAGTTCCCAGCTCGGCTGGATGACGATCAGGGTGCCGACAAACCCAACCGCGACAGCGCTGCGCCGGCGCCAGCCGACCTCTTCCTTGAGGATCAGTGCTGAAAGCAGGGTCAACATCAGCGGTTCGACGAAAAAGACGGCCATTGCATCGGCAAGGGGCATGTATTTCACGGCTGCGAAGAAGCAGAGGCTGCCGATGCCCATCAAAACGCCACGAAACATATTGCCCCAGAGCTTTGCCGGTTTCAGCGAACGGGCGCCACTGAGCGCGACGATAATCAACAGGGTCAACAGGGTTTGGACGACGAAGCGCGACAGGGTTACAGTCGCCGGCGGCATGCTGTCGACGGTCGAAAGCCATTTGGCGATCGCATCCATCATCGGCAGGAAAAACATGGCCGCGGCCATTGCTGAAACGCCCCTCAACTGTTGCGAGGTCGTGTTTTCCATGGCTTTGACCTTTCCGGATGAAGCAGGCGGGCGAGATGACTGCTGGCATATCGGCTCCGCAGAAAAAATCAATTGCTGGAGTGAGCCGGACATGTTCGTTCTTGGACCTCCTGACGCAGGCTGGATCCGAAAAGGTGAGTTGGAGGTAGAAAGTTGCTTGATACGCCCACGCGCATGGCATAGTCCTGTGGGTGAACACCAGAACAGACAGCGAACTCCCATCGCCTTTCCCCTCGGGGCATGCAAGGATTGCAGGTGATTCGAATTGGGATAGAATTGGCCGATCAAGACCATGGATGACAGCAACGATCTATTTTCTGCAGTCGTAAAGACAGCCCGCGAACGCCAGGCGGCGGTACAGTCGCGTCCGGAAACGAGCGTCCCTGCGTCATCCGAGCGATCAGTGCCGAGCGCGAAACTGCCGCAGAAGCAGGCCGCAGACAATAGTTACAGCGCTGCCGACATTGAGGTTCTCGAAGGGCTGGAGCCGGTGCGTAGGCGTCCCGGCATGTATATTGGCGGCACGGACGAGCGGGCGCTGCATCATCTCTTTGCCGAGGTCATAGACAATGCGATGGACGAGGCGGTGGCGGGCCACGCCAATTTCATCGACATTGAACTCGACGAACACGGCTATCTGTCGGTAACGGACAACGGTCGCGGCATCCCTGTCGACCCGCATCCCAAGTTCAAGGACAAGTCGGCCCTTGAAGTGATCATGACGACGCTGCACTCGGGCGGAAAGTTCGACTCCAAGGTCTACGAGACCTCGGGCGGCTTGCATGGCGTCGGCGTCTCGGTCGTCAACGCGCTCTCCGATCATCTCGAAGTCGAAGTAGCACGCAACCGCAAGCTCTATCGCCAGCGATTTTCGCGCGGCAACCCGCTCGGCCGGATCGAAGAAGTTGGCGACGTTCAGAATCGCCGTGGCACCAAGGTGACGTTTCACCCCGACGCGGAAATTTTTGGACAAGGCGCAAAATTCGATCCGGCGCGCATCTACAAAATGGCGCGCTCCAAGGCCTATCTTTTCGGCGGTGTGGAAATTCGCTGGAATTGCGCGCCTTCATTGCTGGATCCGAAGGACCCGACGCCGGATAGGGCGGTTTTTCATTTTCCCGGTGGGCTCAAGGATTACCTCAGCAACTCGCTTGGTAAGGAATTTCAGGTCACTCGTGAAATGTTTGCGGGAAAGACTGAAAAGTCCGGAGGACACGGCGCGCTCGAATGGGCTGTGACCTGGCACGGCGGCGACGGCTTCGTCCACTCCTATTGCAACACCATTCCGACGGGCGAAGGCGGCACCCATGAGGCGGGCTTGCGCATCGCCCTCACCCGCGGCCTGAAGGCCTATGCGGAGCTTGCCGGCAACAAGCGCGCCTCGATCATAACCACCGACGATGTGATGATCTCCTCTGCCGCAATGCTCTCCGTATTCATCCGGGAGCCGGAATTTGTCGGTCAGACCAAGGACAAGCTCGCGACGGTCGAAGCGCAGCGCATCGTCGAGAATGCCATTCGCGACCCGTTCGACCATTGGCTTGCCGCCTCGCCGCAAGAGGCGTCCAAGCTTCTCGACTGGGTGATCGACCGCGCGGACGAGCGGGTCAAGCGCCGGCAGGAAAAAGAGGTCAATCGCAAGTCCGCGGTCAAGAAGCTGCGGCTTCCCGGCAAGCTTGCCGATTGCAGCCAGACCGGAGCGATCGGCGCTGAGCTTTTCATCGTCGAAGGTGATTCCGCCGGCGGATCGGCGAAGCAGGCGCGTGATCGCGCGACGCAGGCTGTGCTGCCCCTGCGCGGCAAGATCCTCAATGTCGTCAGCGCCGGCCGCGAGAAGATGACCGCCAACCAGCAGATTAGCGATCTTATCCTGGCGCTGGGCTGTGGCACGCGATCGAAATATCGCGATGAGGACCTGCGCTATGACCGCGTTATCATCATGACCGACGCCGATGTCGACGGTGCGCATATCGCATCGCTGCTCATCACCTTCTTCTATCAGGAAATGCCGGATCTCATCCGCAACGGCCACCTGTTCCTCGGCGTGCCGCCGCTCTATCGCATCGCGCAGGGCGGCAAGGTCGCCTATGCCCGCAATGATGCGCACAAGGACGAACTCCTGAAGACCGAGTTTACGGGCAAGGGCAAGGTCGAGATCGGCCGGTTCAAGGGCCTCGGCGAAATGCGCGCCGACCAGCTCAAGGAAACGACGATGGACCGGCGCAAGCGTACGCTGCTTCGGGTCCAGATCGACGAGGAATGGATCAACGAGACCAAGCTTGCCGTGGACGATCTCATGGGCACGCGCCCCGACGCCCGTTTCCGGTTCATTCAGGATCGCGCGGCATTCGTCGAAGAACTCGATATTTGAGCTGAACTGATCTGGTTGTGCTCTTTTTGGCCCGCGTCGCGGGCCATCATGTACTGCGCCGCATCTCCGATGCTTGTCACATATCTATTTTATAACAATGCAATATTCATTGTCTCGGAGCTCATATTCGCCGAGCAACAACTTAATCGATCACAATTTTATTTAAGGAAATTGCCATGGGCCAGAAGATTGATCAATTCACCGAAAGCCTCCGTCTCAAGCTGACCGCTGCCAGCGAAAATCTGGATAGTCTCAAAGCCAAAATTGACGGCAAAGTCGACGATGCCGAGCAGGATGTGCGTGCCCGTCTCGATGAAGTGAAAGGCCGTATAGACGAGGGCAAGGCCTCGGTTGCAGCGGCAAACTCCCGGATCAAGAACTGGGTCGATGCCAAGAAGGCGGCAACGGACGATCAGATTTCTGAATGGAAGACGCAGCTCGAAGTCGACCGCCTCGAGGATCGCGCCGTATTGGCCGAAGAATATGCGCTCGCTGCGCGCGAAGTCGCCGCCGCTGCTATCGACGACGCGGAAGAAGCGTCACTCGAGGCATGGCTTGCCCGCAAGGACGCTGACACCGCAGCCGGCAAGTAACGCTCGTCGGTTAAGCCTGAAGAGTTTCATCCGGCGCTGACGCGCCGGATGGGCCTATCCTGTGTTGTACGTTAAGAACCTGCGATCCTTCGAGCAGGCGGGGCTCCTGTTTAGATATGCAATGCGTGCCCGAGCGCCTTCAGGCAGGCTTCGTGGAAGCCCTCGCTCTGCGTCGGGTGCGCATGGATCGTACCAGTGATGTCTTCGAGGCGAGCGCCCATTTCGAGCGCCAGCGCAAATGCTGCCGAAAGCTCCGACACGCCCTTGCCAACCGCCTGGATGCCAAGGATCAGGTGATTACCTGCGGCTGCCACCACGCGCACGAAGCCTTCCTCGCCTTCCTGAGTCATGGCGCGGCCATTGGCAACGAAGGGAAACAGTCCCACCTTGACCTCGTGACCGGCGGCCTTTGCCTCGTCCGGCGAAAGGCCGACCGATACGATCTCCGGATCGGTGAAGCAGACTGCAGCAATAGCCCGCTTGTCCCAGCTGCGATTTTCGCCGACCACGATCTCAGCCACCATTTCGCCCTGCGCCATGGCGCGATGTGCGAGCATCGGCTCGCCGGTCACGTCGCCGATCGCATAGATGCCACGCATCGACGTGCGGCATTTGTCATCGATGCGGACAAAGCGTCCATCCATGTCGATGTCGATCTCCTCAAGCCCCCAACCCGAGGTCACCGGCTTGCGGCCGACAGTCACCAGAACCTTGTCGGCCGGGATCTTGTCGTCATTGCCATCGGCGGTTTCGATCAGGAGCGCATCGCCCTTGGCGCTCATGCCCTTGGCCTTGACGCCGGTCAGCACCATGACGCCAAGTTCGGAAAGGCTGCGCGATACCGGCCGTGTCAGTTCCGCATCATATTGCGGCAGGATTTTTGGCAATGCCTCGACGACAGTGACCTTCGAGCCAAGTTTTGCATAGGCCGTGCCGAGTTCAAGCCCGATGTACCCGCCCCCGACCACGACAAGCTTCTCGGGCACGTCGCGCAGGGCGAGGGCTTCGGCCGAGGAAATGATGTTTTCGCCGAACGGCAATGACGGAATCTCCACCGGCGCCGACCCGGTGGCGATCACGATATTTTCAGCGCGAATGATCTGCTGCCCGGTCAAGGTCTCGACTTCGACCGTCTTGCCGTCGCGGAATTTTGCCTTGCCGGTAACAATCTTGACGTTGGCCTTCTTCAAAAGCCCAGCGACGCCATTGTTGAGGCGGCTGACGATGCCGTCCTTCCAGGCAATGGTCTTCGAGAAATCGATGGATGGTTCTTTCAGCGAAATGCCGAGCGGGGTTTGCCCCGCGGCAAAATGCGCGACCTTGGCAAACTCGTCGGCTGCGTGGATCAAGGCTTTCGATGGTATGCAGCCGACCAGCAGGCACGTTCCACCCACCTTGACCGCTTCTACGATCACGGTATCGACGTTAAGCTGTCCGGCGCGAATGGCGCAGACATAACCGCCCGGCCCTGCCCCGATCACCAGCAATTTGCAGGAAATGTCCTTCATAGGTCAGCCCTCCACGAAGATCAGCGCAGGCGTTTCGAGCAGCGTCTTGATCCGCTGGATAAAAACTGCGGCATCCCAGCCGTCGATGACGCGATGGTCGAAACTGGATGACAGGTTCATCATCTTGCGCGGAATGAAATTGGTCCCGTCCCAGACCGGACGCACCATGATTTTGTTGACGCCGATGATCGCGACCTCCGGATAGTTGATAACCGGGGTCGTCACCACGCCGCCCATGCTGCCAAGGGATGTTATGGTAATCGTCGAGCCGGTCAGTTGTTCGCGCGTGGCAGAACCCGTCTTTGCGGCATCCGCAAGCAGATTGACCTCAGCCGCGCAGTCCCAGAGCGTGCGCGCCTCAGCATGCTTCACCACCGGCACCACCAGCCCGTTCGGGGTCTGCGCCGCAATGCCAATGTGAACGCCGCCATACTGGTTGATGATGTTGGCCTCGTCGTCATATAGCGCATTGAGGTTTGGTTGGTCGGCGATGGCCTTGACCATTGCCCGCATCAGGAACGGAAGAATCGTGAGCTTCGATTGCTCGGCGCGCTTCTTGGCATTGAGCGTCGCGCGTAGTTCCTCGAGCGCGGTGACGTCGATCTCCTCGACATAGGTAATGTGCGGGATGTGAGACTTGGCGATCGCCATTTTCTCGGCAATCTTGCGCCGAAGACCGACAACCTTGATCTCCTTGATGGAATTGTCCGGAGCAAGCGCCGCAACGCCGGGGCGCTGCGAGCCGCGGGCGAAGAAGGCCTCCAAATCCTCATGGGTGATGCGTCCGGCAGGCCCGGTACCACTTACCTGCCGCAGATCGACGCCTGCTTCCCTGGCGCGCAGCCGGATTGCAGGCGAAGCGAGCGGCCTTTCGCCCTCGCCGCGCGGCGCAATTCCGCTGACGGGCGGCGCCATCACGCGGGGCGGCTCGGCGACTGCTGCCGGCTTGGCCTTGGGCTTTTCTATCTCTGCCTTCGCCGGTTCGGACTTCTTTTCCGGCTGCGGGGCTGCAGCCTCGCTTTTGGCGGGCTTGGCCGGTTCAGGTGCATGACCCTCACCTTCAATCTTAAGGCGCACCAGCGGCGAACCGATGGCTATCACCTCGCCGATTTCACCGCCGAGCCAGAGGATTTCACCATCCACGGGCGAAGGAATTTCGACGGTTGCCTTATCGGTCATGACGGCGGCAAGCACCGTATCCTCGCGCACGAGGTCGCCGATCTTTACGTTCCATTCGACGAGTTCGGCCTCCGCAACGCCTTCACCGACATCCGGCAGCTTGATGACATATTCTCCCATCTTCTGCTCCTATCCTTCCAGCGTTTCGACAAGGGCGCGACCGACACGCGCTGGACCCGGGAAATAGTCCCATTCCTGCGCATGCGGATAGGGCGTATCCCAGCCGGCGACGCGAGCAACCGGCGCTTCCAGCTTGTAGAAGCAGTGTTCCTGAACCAGAGCTGCTAGTTCCGCCCCAAAGCCGGACGTCAGGGTCGCTTCGTGAATTATGACACAGCGCCCCGTCTTGCTGACCGATTCGACGATCGTTTCGAGGTCGAGCGGCAGCAGCGTCCTAAGATCGATGATTTCGGCGTCGATGCCGTGCTCCTCGGCAGCAGCTTCTGCGACATAGACCATTGTACCGTAGGCAAGGATCGTCATCTGTTTGCCCTCGCGCCGCTTGATAGCCTTGCCAAGCGGCACAGTATAATGACCGTCCGGCACGTCGCCGAGATCATGCTTGGACCACGGCGTGACGGGACGATCATGGTGGCCGTCAAACGGTCCGTTATAGAGGCGTTTCGGCTCGAGGAAGATCACCGGATCCGGATCCTCGATCGCGGATATGAGAAGTCCCTTCGCATCGTGCGGGTTGGACGGGACCACCACCTTCAGGCCCGATACATGCGTGAAAAGAGCTTCCGGACTTTGGCTATGCGTCTGCCCTCCAAAGATGCCGCCGCCTGTCGGCATGCGGATAACGATGGGGCAGGTAAAGCCGCCATTGGACCGGTAGCGCAAGCGTGCTGCTTCGGAGACGATCTGGTCATATGCCGGATAAACGTAATCGGCGAACTGGATCTCGACGCAGGGCTTCAAGCCATAGGCGGCCATGCCGATCGCAGCGCCAACGATACCGGCCTCGCTGATCGGCGCATCGAAGCAGCGTGTCTTGCCGTACTTCGCCTGCAGCCCTTGCGTACAGCGGAAGACACCGCCGAAGAAGCCGACATCCTCGCCGAAGACGACGACGTCATCGTCGCGCTCCATGGTGATATCCATCGCGTCGCGGATGGCTTCGATCATCGTTTTGCGGGCCATGGATCAGACTCCTGCCTGCTGGCGCTGACGACGCAGATGCGGCGGCATGGTTTCGTATACGCCCTCGAACATATCGCGCGCCGAAGGCTTGCCGCCTGCATGCAACGTACCGTGGCCTTCAGCCTCCTTCTGCGCGGCAATAACCGTGTCGAGGATTTCGGCTTCCGTCTGCTTGTGACGCTCTTCAGTCCACGCGCCGCGCAAAATCAGGTGATTCTTCAACCGCATGACCGGATCGCCGAGAGGCCAGGCATCGGATTCCGTTTTGGGTCGATAGGCGGAAGGATCATCCGAGGTCGAGTGCGCGCCGACGCGATAGGTAACGTATTCGACAAGCGTCGGACCGAGATTGCGCCGCGCCCGTTCGATCGCCCATTTCGCCACCGCATAGACCGCGAGATAGTCATTGCCGTCAACGCGCAGGGCCGGGATGCCGAAGCCAAGGCCACGCGCGGCAAATGTACCCGATCCGCCGCGCGCAATACCCTGGAAGGTGGAAATTGCCCACTGATTGTTGACGATGTTGAGGACGACTGGCGCCTTGTAGGTCGATGCGAAAACCAGCGAGGCATGGAAATCCGACTCGGCCGTCGAGCCGTCGCCAATCCAGGCTGCCGCAATCTTGCTGTCGTTCTTGATGGCAGACGCCATGGCCCAGCCGACCGCCTGGATATATTGCGTCGCAAGGTTGCCCGAGATCGAGAAGAACCCA
This sequence comes from Phyllobacterium sp. UNC302MFCol5.2, assembly GCF_000686005.1. Taxonomy (NCBI): domain Bacteria; kingdom Pseudomonadati; phylum Pseudomonadota; class Alphaproteobacteria; order Hyphomicrobiales; family Phyllobacteriaceae; genus Phyllobacterium; species Phyllobacterium sp. UNC302MFCol5.2. The sequence goes on along the minus strand of NZ_JMLL01000013.1, from coordinate 217,580 downwards.
TGCTCTTTCGACGAATACATGATCGGCAGCTGGCGCCCCTTCAGCGGATCACGCTCGTTCGAGTAGATCTGGCACATCATCTCGACCATAGGATAGTCGTCCGCGATGAGCAGGCCTGCCTGGCGATAGGTCGGGAAATTCATGTCGCCAGGCGCAAGCGCCTTGCGAAAGGCACAGCTTACCGCTTCTTCACCAAGATGCTGCATGTAGAAGGACGTCTTTCCCTGCCGCTGCGCTATCTGCATGCGGGCATCGAAGGTGCGCAGCGTCATCATGTGGCGCAAGCCCTCGACGAGTTGCTCGTCGGTCAGCATGCCGGCCCACGGACCGACCGCCTCGCCATCGCGGGTCAAAACCCGGATGATCGAAAAGGCGAGATCGCGGAAATCCTCGGGATTGGCGTCCACCTCGGGCCGCCTGACCGATCCAGCCTCCGGAATATTCACATTCGAAAAGTCCGGCTCGCCGCCGTGCCGCACGGCCGGCTCCGGCACATGCAGGCTTAAAGGACCAAATTCTCCAAGGGGACCGTCATTCGACATGCCATCGCCTCCCAACCACTGACATTTTCCACGCAGTCTACCATGAATTATTAGGTCAGTAATACTGTCTTAAAACAGCAGGCTCCAGATACGGCATCGTGCTTTGCTTCAACGTGCGATCACATCATATTGAAAAGGTTGGGCATCCATGCATCAGATGCGGCCCAAAGGGCCGTCACGTCCGAGCAAAAAAGCAACAATGCTTCAATTCGGGTTACGACCGCCGGCCTATTCGTTCGCAAGCGGCCGCGATTTTGCAATCAAATGCAGATGATGCTCCATTCACGTCCTACGCGGCAGTGATGGCGAGAACCTGTTCGCGCGCATTTTCCCGGATGGCATCGAGGTGGATGCGTTTGAGCAGAGACAGCATATCATCATTTGCGGCGGCGGGAAACGTGCCCGCATCTCGACCGATTGGCTCCAGATGCTCGATCATGCGACGGATGATTTCGGGCGAACCAACGTCCTGTCTGCCGTTGGCAACGTTACGCCAGCCTTCGAGCGCCACCTTTAACGGAAGATGCGTGCTGACCGGCAAACCCGCTGCACTGAGCAAAGCGCCGAGCGCGGCCGGCCGTCCATCGATGATGAGGCTGCGCACGCGCCCGAGACTGTAACCCGAGAGCGCAACCAGAACGGCGGCAAAGAAATCGATCTTTCCAGCAGCGACAATCCGAATGACGAAGGCGGTGGTCAGGTCGCCGCGCAATTGCAGATGCTCGATAAGCGCCGGATATTCATCGATGCGCGTTGCCGCGACGAGACTGACGGATGCCCGCACGCAGGCGTCCCGGGTGATGCGCTTTGCGCGGCGCTCCCCCATAAGAGCCATGACCATATCCATCTGACACAGGGCTTCGGCGATACGAACTGCGAGTGCATGCCGGCAATCGGCAGGAAGGCGGTTGTCATCAATCAGGAGCGTCCTGATTTCCGCGACATGGCCGAGGCGCTCGACAAGCCTGCGAAAACTTATGTCGGCGATCTGCGCCTGGCTATTGGCAAGCAATGCTGCGACCGCCTCAACCTCGCCGATCTCGATAATGGCAGCGCTTACCGGATAGGAAACCTTGGCGCGCGCCGCCACCAGGCGCTGCGCTTCGCCGCTGCCGCCGGCGACGCAATCGATGAGGTCGGCGTCACTCAACAATACGGAACGGCCGAGAATATAGGTTGCGACCTCGATCTGGTCACGCGCGAGGCTGGCAACGATGTGAGCCGGCGCATGGGCGCTCGTCGAAAAAGCTTCAGCAAGAGCAAGCCGAACTTTCGGCGAAGGATCATCGAGCAAGAGTGTCAACACCGCTTCGGTGGAGCGCCGTTCGTCGAATTCGAGGTCGGGCTGCAAGTAGATATGCGCCAAGGCAGCCGCCGCATGGCAGCGCTGCGCCACCGAGGCATTGTCGATCATCTTCACATAATGCTGAACGGACATTCTGTCTTCGCCCCCGAGTCACTTGATTGGACACAACTCTAAAGGGAAAAAGTTTACGATCCGTTCACCATGCGCGTTAACCATGCATGTCCACGCGACAGGTTGCGAACTCAAGCAGGCCGCCCTAGTCTCTCGCAAAAACATAGAGGAGACGCGAGGCGTATGGCCGGGCTTTATCTGGAAGAGTTTGAGATCGGGCATGTGTTTCAGCATGCGCTGCGCAAGACGGTCACCGAGAGCGACAACATGCTTTTCTCGGTCATGACGCTCAACCCGCAGCCCCTCCATATCGATTTCGATTACGCTTCGAAGACCGAGTGGGGAAAGCCGCTGGTGAACTCGCTGTTCACGCTGGGGCTGATGATCGGCATATCGGTGAATGATACGACGGTCGGAACGACCATTGCCAACCTCGGCATGACCGACGTGACATTCCCCTCTCCGCTCTTTCATGGCGATACCGTGCGCGTCGAAACGCGGGTCATCTCGGTCCGCCGGTCGAAGTCCAAGCCTGACCGCGGCATCGTCGAATTCGAACACAGGGCCTTCAACCAGCACGGCATTCTCGTCGCCAAATGTACGCGGCAGGCGATGATGAAATCGAAGGGTGCGGCCTGATGCGCTCACTTCTGTTCGTACCCGGCGACTCGGAAAAGAAGCTGGAAAAGGGCTTGGGAAGCGGCGCCGACGTCCTGCTCGTCGATCTCGAGGATTCGGTCGGCACGGCCCGCAAGGAAGCGGCGCGCGACATCGCCTCGGCATTCCTGCGGGCGCATCGGACCGAAAACACGCCCCGGCTTTTCGTACGGATCAACGACCTTGCAAGCGGGCTTGCCGATGATGATCTCGCGGCGGTGATGCCCGCCATGCCTGAAGGCATCCTCCTGCCAAAATCCAATAGCGGCAAGGACGTAACGCGTCTTTCCGCCAAGCTCAATGTGCATGAAGCCACCAGCGGCGCAGAAGAAGGGGCGACGAAGATCCTTGCGCTCATAACCGAAACTGCCATCGGGACGCTTTCTGCCGCCAGTTATCCGGGCTGTTCCGGCCGTCTGGCGGGGCTCAGCTGGGGCGCTGAAGATCTATCGGCGGCAATCGGCGCACGATCGCCGCGAAACGACGCCGGAGCCTATACAGACGTGTTTCGCCTCGCCCGCGCCGTGACCATCCTCGGCGCGTCGGCCGCAGACGTCGCCGCCATCGATACGGTTTATATCAATTACCGCGACGATGCCGGCCTTGAAGGCGAATGCACCGAGGCGGAGCGCGACGGCTTTACGGCGAAGCTAGCGATCCACCCGGCGCAGGTGCCCATCATCAACAGAGTCTTTACGCCATCGGCGGAGGCCGTCGCCCAGGCGCGGAAGATCGTCGATGCCTTCGCGGCCGAACCGTCGGCAGGCGTTATCGGCATTGACGGGTTGATGTTCGACCGGCCGCATCTCAAACGCGCCGAGCGCCTTCTGGCCCGTGCCAGGTCAACATCCTGATTCTTTCCGTCTCAGCCCTCCCAGGGACCGGAATATTCGGAAAGAATATCCTTTATCTCCGGCCGCGGACGCTCCGGGACTTTCTGGGCGCAGGTCCCGATATGAACGAAGCCGGCGACACGCTCATGCGGCGCCAGCCCCAGCAAGGCCCGGCCCTTCTCGTCAGAAGCATACCAGTTGCTGATCCAGTTCGTTGCGTAGCCGAGCGCATTTGCCGCCAGCGAAAGGTTCATGGCGGCGGCGCCGGAGGAAAGAAACTGTTCCCACTCAGGAATGTGATGATCGACCGGAGAGAAGATCACGCCGATGACCAGCGGCGCCCGAGCAAAGCGTTTCAATTCCTGCTCGCGCCGCTGTTCGGTGAGCGGCCCCTCCCGCTCCTCGGCCAGGGCCGCAAGATAGGTGCCAATCCGCTCGCGCGCTTCGCCGCGATAGACGATGAAGCGCCACGGTGTCAGGCGCCCATGGTCGGGTACCCGCGAAGCTATGCGGATCATCGTTTCGATCTCGCCATCGGAAGGAGCCGGAAGCCCGATCGCTGAAATGGGCGTCGAGCTGCGCGTCGACAAGAATTCGATGACGGAGTGGGGCACAGATGTATCCATAATGATCCTGCTTTTGCGATGCGCCGACAATGTGGTGGTTTCTCGGGCCAAGTAAAGGTGCGGCATAGCGAAAAAGCCTTGAAATTGCCATCGGCTTCGGATCAAACCATCACATGGGTGCAGCCAATAATTCCCCGGTGGGGCGGAAAGCTTTCAAATGCGGACATGTCCGCATCGCGATCCTGTTTGCCGGCCTGGCGATCAATGTTCCAGGTGCACTGGCCCAGGCCCTGGCGCCGGATCTGCCGCTGACGCCGACGGTTGAACTTCCAACGATTCCCAATCTGCGCGAATATGCCAATCCCAAGGCTCCCGCCAACAACCCGCTGGCCAACGAACCCGAACTCATGCTTTCGGCCAAGCTTTCCGACGATGGCGGCGCCATCAGCCGCGGATTGGTTTGGCGCGTCTTCGCTCCCGAGCCCGGTGCTGACGGCAAGCTCGCCTTGCTTGCAACAGCCAAGGGTGGCACGACCTCTTTCAACCTCGCACCCGGCAGCTATCTCGTGCATGTTGCGTTTGGGCGCGCTGGCGCAACCAAGCGCATCACCATGACGCGCGCCAAACGCTCGGAGACGATGATCCTTGACGCCGGCGGCGTCAAACTCAATGCCGTCCTTTCTGGTGGCGGTCGCATTCCGCCGGATCAGTTGCGTTTCTCCATCTATGAAGACCATGAAGATTCAAACGGCGAGCGCGCGCTCATCATTCCCGATGTGAAGCCGGACTCGGTCGTGCGTCTCAACACGGGCACCTACCAGATCGTTTCCAATTATGGAACGGCCAATGCCGTGATCCGCGCCGATATCCGTGTCGAGGCCGGCAAGATCACCGAGGCAAATGTCGAGCACAGGGCGGCGCAGCTGACGTTGAAGCTGGTACGCGAGCAAGGCGGCGAGGCGTTGGCCGATACGGCCTGGTCCGTGCTTACCACGTCTGGCGATATCGTTAGGGAAAGCGTCGGCGCGTTTGCGTCAATCGTTCTGGCCGAGGGCGACTATGTCATCATCGCCAAGAATAAGGACAAGATCTATCAGCGCGACTTCAAGGTCGTCGCCGGCCGCAACCAGGATGTTGAAGTCGTCGCGTCGGAAGGCGCAGCTACCGCCACCAGCGCCAGCCAACCCGCAGATGGCGAAGAGCCCTTGGATTAGAGCGCGCTTGTTGCCGGGCGGAACTTGGGATCAAGTGAGAAAACGGCGTTGTAGAGGTATTCGAGCATCTGCTTGCGGTCCTCGAGACCCTTCAATTCGTCCCAGCCGATAATCCTGCCGACGTGCGCTTCGATGGATTTTCCCGATAGGCGCCGGAATTCACGAATGAGCAGCGAAATGCGCAGCGTCATCGACACCTTGCTGGCAAGGTGGAAGACACGGCCGTTCTGACCGCCGAAATAGACAGGTATCACCGACGCCTTGGCCTGCTGCACGAGCTTGGCGGGAAATATCTTCCACGGCAGGTCTTCGGCTCGCCCGAAACCCTTGGGCGCAGTTGCAACGCCGCCCGCCGGAAAGACGACGATCGTCACGCCCTCCTTTAAAAGCCGCACGGCCTCATGGCGTGTCGCCATGTTCATTGCCATGGCTTCCTTGGTTTCATTGAAACAGACCGGCAAGGCGTAAGGGCGAATTTCCGGCACCTTCAAGAGATCGTTGTTGATGAGCACCCGAAACGGCCGGCCAAGCTGCTCGGCGAGTGCAAGAGCCGCGATACCATCGCCAATGCCATGGGGGTGATTGGCAATCATGACGAGCGGCGTATCCGGCAGATCGCGCGGCGGCCACTGGTCCTGAACGTCCAGCCGGACATTGATCAGATCCATCATGCGGCAGAAGACATCGATGCCGGCAGGCACGATGTCCCGGCGCCAGATATCATAGAGGCCCGCATAATAGTTGCGGCCCGATATACCCTCGATGGCCCGGATCAGCCACTGGGTCAGGCGCGACTGGGTGTCATTGGCATAGGAGAGTTCGGGAAAGTGCACGTTAGACCTTTGGCTGAAACAAATTTGAACAATTTTCTCGTAATCATGTGACAGCGCGATGAACGTCACCGCGCCGTCATATTTCGACTTTTAGCCTATTGCGCGGCAAGTCGCGCCAAGTCAGGCGGTGTTGCTTCGGCGGTCAGTTGCGCAATAGCTTCATCCAGCGTCAGCGACACCTGGTTCTGCGAGCCAAGGCGACGCATATTGACCGAACGCTCTTCCGCTTCCCGCATACCGCAGACGAGAATGACCGGCACTTTCTGCAAGGAATGCTCGCGCACCTTGTAGTTGATCTTCTCGTTGCGGAAGTCGGTGATGACCTGCAGGCCGGCTGCCTTCAACTCCTTGGCGACCTGCGCACCGTAATCGTCCGCTTCGGAGGTGATCGTCGCCACCACGACCTGTACTGGCGCAAACCACAGCGGCATGTGTCCGGAATAGTTCTCGATCAGGATGCCGAGGAACCGTTCCATGGAACCGCAGATAGCGCGGTGGATCATTACCGGCTGCTTCTTCTCCGAAGTCGAGTCGATATAGAAAGCGCCGAAGCGCTCCGGCAGGTTGAAATCGACCTGCGTCGTTCCACATTGCCAGTCGCGGCCGATGGCATCGCGCAACACGTATTCGAACTTGGGGCCGTAGAATGCGCCCTCACCCGGATTGATCGCCGTCCTGATCTTGCCGCCCGACTGCGCCTCGATCGTGTTGAGCACCTTGCTCATCACAGCTTCGGCGCGGTCCCAAAGCTCATCCGACCCGACGCGCTTGTCGGGACGCGTCGACAGCTTCACCGTAATGCCCTCGAAGCCGAAATCGGCATAGGTCGTCAGGATAAGGTCGTTGATGCGCAGGCACTCGGCCTCCATCTGCTCGTCGGTGCAGAAAATGTGGGCATCATCCTGGGTAAAGCCGCGAACGCGCATCAAGCCATGCAGCGCTCCGGAAGGTTCGTAGCGATGCACATTGCCGAATTCCGCAAGTTTTACCGGCAGATCGCGGTAAGATTTCAAGCCATGCTTGAAAATCTGCACGTGACCCGGGCAGTTCATCGGCTTCAGCGCGAAAACGCGCTCATCGTCCGTTTCATCGCCGGCAACCGTGACCTTGAACATGTTGTCGCGGTACCAACCCCAGTGACCTGACGTCTCCCACAGCGACTTGTCGAGCACCTGCGGAGCATTGACTTCGCTGTAGCCATGGCTGTCGAGACGGCGGCGCATATAGCTGACGAGGTTCTGGAACATGCGCCATCCCTTCGGATGCCAGAATACAACCCCCGGCCCCTCTTCCTGAAAATGGAAGAGGTCCATTTCCCGGCCAAGACGGCGGTGGTCGCGTTTTTCGGCCTCCTCCAGCATGTGGAGATAGGCGTTGAGATCGGTGTCGTTGGCAAAGGCCGTTCCATAAATGCGGCTCAGCATTGGATTGTTGCTGTCTCCGCGCCAGTAGGCGCCCGCCACCTTCATCAGCTTGAACGAATTTCCGATCTGGCCTGTCGAGGCCATGTGCGGGCCGCGGCAGAGATCGTACCAATCGCCCTGCGCATAGATCTTCAGATCCTGGCCCTCGGGAATGGCATCGACGAGCTCGACCTTGTAGGCCTCGCCCTTCTCGGCAAAAACCTTGCGGGCCTTCTCGCGCGACCAGACTTCCTTGGTGAACGGCTTGTTGCGGGCAATGATCTCCCGCATCTTCTTCTCGATCACCGGCAGGTCGTCGGGCGTGAACGGCTCGTTCTTGGCGAAGTCGTAGTAGAATCCGTTTTCGATGACGGGGCCGATGGTGACCTGAGTGCCGGGAAACAATTCCTGGACAGCTTCGGCAAGGACGTGGGCACAATCATGCCGGATAAGTTCGAGCGAGCGCGGATCGTCGCGCGTCAGGATCTCGACCGCACCGCCCTTTTGCAGCGGATCGGAAAGATCGCGCACGACGCCGTCGACCGCATAAGCGACCGCCTTTTTCGCCAGTGATTTGGAAATCGATTCTGCAAGTTCCGTCCCGGTCAGATGAGCGTCGTAGTCGCGCTGGGAGCCATCGGGGAAACGCAGGGACACAGTCTTGGCAACTGCCTCGGACATATAACCACTCCTATCCAGTCCCGCCAACGATTGCGGGTGGTGTTGAACAACCGGACTTCCTGCCGGCGAGCGGACTTCTAAAGCCTGTTTCGGCTGGCGTAAAGTACCCCTCAGCTTTTGCGTGAGGCGATCGCCCAGTAGCGCCAGGGCATGTACCAGACATAGCGGCTTTCGAGCGTCGTCGGTACGGGATCGAGGCCATGGGTTCCGCCTGGTCCGCAGCGCATCAGCCGGAAAAGACCCATCCAGCTGCCCGACCACAGTCCATGGCGCGCAATCGACTCGTAGGCGTATTCCGAACAGGTCGGCAGGTGGCGGCAGGAATTCCCGATGAAGCCGGACAGGGTGAGCTGGTAAAGCCTCACCAAACCGGTTCCGAGCAGACGGCCGGGCGTTTTTCGCCAGGCTCCGTTCCAGTTCCTGCTATAGCGGGATGACGGTCGCGTTTGATCGCGCAGCTTTTGGTCGCACATGGCGCTGGTCAGGCCGCAGCCTCTGCGGTCTTCTTTTCGATCTGGTTGATGCAATCGACGACCGCGTCGAATGTCAGCATGGTGGAGTTGTGGCGCGCTTTGTAGTCACGCACGGGTTCGAGAAACTTCAGGTCCTCGAAGCGACCCTCGGGCGGTAATCCGTTTTCCTTGAGCATCCGGAACATCATATCGCGGACCTCGCGCAATTCCTGCGCCGTCGCGCCGATGACATGTCGCGCCATGATTGAAGACGAGGCCTGGCCCAGGGCGCAGGCACGAACGTCATGGGCAAAATCGGAGACAACGCCATCCTTCATCTTCAAATCAACGATAACCGTCGAGCCACACAGTTTCGAATGTGCTGTCGCGGTGGCATCGGGATCTGCAAGGCGGCCAACCCGTTGAATATTCCCGGCGAATTCTAGAATCCGCCCGTTATAAACGTCATTGATCATGATGGATGCCTGTCCTCGACACAGTGTTCATCGCAATTGCGTCAATCCGTATCGTTTTACCCTATGAATTCCATACTCGATCTCTATATAGTATGTGAGTAGGCCAGCACAAAGTCGAATAGATTAAATTCTCTCTTTCGATAACATGCTGGTGGCGTTGGCAAATCCGTCAATGCTAGCTTCAATACACCGTCCGTTCGCCAGAACGACTATCGTGTATTGCCGTTTAACTCGTCGCTCCTTTGAGGGCGGCTACGGGAGATCGCGATGGATGCGGTAATTAAGAACTTGCAGTCGGCAACGGCCAAGCAGGACAATTCGAAACGCCCCACTCAACAGGAAGCTGAAGACGCAGTGCGTACTCTGTTGCTGTGGGCCGGCGACAATCCCGACCGCGAAGGATTGCTCGACACGCCGGAACGTGTCGCCAAATCCTACAAGGAACTGTTTTCCGGTTATGGACAGGATCCGGCCGAGGTCCTCGGCCGCACGTTCGAGGAAATCGCCGGCTACGAGGATATTGTTCTCATTCAGGACATCCCGTTCTTCTCGCATTGCGAGCACCATATGGTACCGATCGTCGGCAAAGCCCACGTTGCCTACCTGCCTGATGGCGAGAAGGTCGTTGGCCTTTCCAAGATCGCCCGCGTCGTTGATATTTATGCACACCGCCTACAGACGCAGGAGAGCATGACCGCGCAGATTGCCAATGCCATTCAGAATTCGCTGCAGCCGCGTGGCGTTGCCGTGATGATCGAAGCTGAACACATGTGCATGTCGATGCGCGGAATCCGCAAGTCCGGTTCGACGACGACCACGACCACCTTCACCGGCACCTACAAGTCCGATGTCAACGAACAAGTCCGGTTCATGACACTCGTCAAAGGCCGATAGTCCGGTCACGTTTATGACTGACTTCTCGGAACCGCTCGCTGACAAACATCAGAACGAAGAGGGCGCGGTGTTCGCACCGCGCTTCGACGCGTCCGGGCTGATCACCGCCATCGTTACCGATATAGGCGATGGCCAGCTGTTGATGGTTGCGCATATGAATGCTGAGGCGTTGCGCCTTACCCTTGAGACAGGCATTGCCCATTATTGGTCGCGTTCACGCGGCACGCTGTGGAAAAAGGGCGAAACGTCGGGAAATCTGCAGACTGTCATCGAGATGCACACTGACTGCGACCAGGACGCGCTTTGGCTCAAGGTCCGGGTCGCCGGCGATGGCCCGACATGTCATACGGGTCGCCGTTCCTGCTTCTATCGTCAGGTGGTGACCGCAAATGGAACATCCGCATTGGTAATGCAGTTAGAGACAAAGTAGAGCCTACTTAGCCATAGGGCCAATATGGCCGCGATACCCTCTATGCCTCGTAACCGCCATTATCGACCTTTGTAATCCTATTTCCTTGGTTGGCTAAGGGGTCACAATTCCGCAATATTTATCCTTTGGATACCAATGCAGAGGGATAATGAGCCAGTACGACGTCAGGAGTGTGTGCCATGCTCGAATGGGCATCGCGCCGGTTGCGCGCAGCAGAATCAATCGGCATCAGTGATAGCCCGGGCGTGCAGTTGATCGCACCAGAGCAGCCGCGAGAGCGGAAGACACCCATTGCCCTGGCGCTGGGCGGCGGCGCGGCGCGCGGCTGGGCGCATATCGGTGTACTTCGTGCGCTCGACGAGGCCGGCATCGAGATTTCCATGATCGCCGGAACCTCGATCGGCGCTCTCGTCGGTGGCTGCTATCTCGCCGGCAAGCTCGACCAGCTCGAGGATTTTGCCCGCAGCTTGACCAAGCGCGGCATTTTCAGCCTGCTCGACCTGCGGTTCCGAGGCAATGGCCTGTTCGGCGGCATGAAACTCGACAGGCGGTTACGCGACCACCTCGAAGAGCTTTCGATCGAAGAACTCAGCAAGCCCTTCATCGCCGTCTGTACCGAAATCAACACAGGCCACGAAATCTGGCTTACACGCGGAAGCCTGATTACGGCGATGCGCGCCTCCTATGCCCTCCCCGGCGTGTTCGAGCCGGTGGATTGCAATGGCCGCACCCTGGTTGATGGCGCATTGGTCAATCCGGTGCCGGTATCGGTGTGCCGCGCACATGAGCAACCGCTCGTCGTGGCGGTCAACCTGCACTACGATCAGTTCGGACGCGCTGCGGTCATCAAGCACGCGGCAGAGGGTCCTATCTCGGCGAGGGGCGACGGCGAAATTGCAGCAAGCCGTCCAGCTTCCAAGCGGCTCGGAATTACCGGCGTGATGATGGAGGCATTCAACATCATCCAGGACCGCATCTCGCGGGCGCGTATGGCGGGCGATCCACCTGATATCGCGCTCCTGCCGAAAATCGGCCATGTCGGCCTCGCCGAGTTTCATCGCGCAGACGAAGCGATCAAACTCGGCTATGAAGAGACCATGGCGCGTCTCGGTGAACTCGAGCGCATGCAGAAGCTGGTGTTCTAAGCCTTTTCAAGCCGTTGCGATGTAGCTGCGAATCTCTTCGGATTCGCGCTCGACCTCTTCGATACGAAGCTTCACGACGTCACCAATCGACACAAGCCCGTGCAACTGCCCGTCTTTCTCGACCGGAAGGTGGCGGAAGCGTCCGCGCGTCATCATCTCCATGACCTGATTGACCGTGTGGCGTTCGCTGCACACGCTGACCTTGACGGTCATGATCTCCGAAATGGGCTTCGCCAGTGCATCGGCGCCTTCCGCGGCAATCGCCCGCACCACGTCGCGCTCGGAAAGAATGCCCTTTATCGCTCTCTTGTCATTGCAGACGACAATCGCACCAATCTTGTGTTGGGCAAGCATGGCGACCGCTTGGCCGAGGGTGGTCTCCGGATTCGTATTGAAGACGTCGTAACCCTTGCGTTCGAGTATCATTTTGACTGTCATGTACATCCTCCTTGCACAATCGACATTCGACCGCCGAAATCCCCCAATTACATCCGATGGTCTAGGTTCATCGTGCGCGTAAGTCGCGCTTATTGCAACTACTGAGCAATTATACCAACAGATCTACGTCCGTACGACCACGATCAGGCCTGTCAAACAGGGATATGCCGAAAAAACCCACCAGAAAGCCGCCAATATGAGCTTCCCATGCGATTGTCGCAGAATTGTCCACCCCGACGGAAAGCAGGCCCGTGACTATGTTCGTAACGAACCAGACGCCCAGGAACACAATGACCGAGCGCATGCGCAGGGCAACGCTGATGGGCAGGATATCGCCGACGAATGCTGCGGAATTGCGCGAGTCCGACCGACGAAAACCGAAGCGGGCGGCCGCGCCCATCATTCCCGAAACCGCACCTGAGGCACCGACGAGCGGCGTCATGCTGTCGGGATAGACGGCAAAATGGGTCAGGACGGCCGCAACGGCCGTGGCAATCCAGAACAATGTTGTGCGCAAGGGCCCTATGCGGGCGGCCAACGGCGAGCCGAATGCGGCAAGCCAGATCATGTTGAGCGCAATATGGGCGAAGCTGCCATGCATGAACGAATAGGTAACCATCGTCAGCCAGGCCGAGGGGGAATAGAACCCGCCATATTGCGAGAAGCGTGCGGGAATGAAGGCAAAATTCAACAGGAGAGTGTCGGCCTGCTGCTCATCAAGGACATATGCCTCGGCGATATAGACGAGCGCGCACAAGCCCATGATGGCGAGAATGATGCCAGGAATATTGAAAACGGGCTCGCGGCCGGTGGTGTTTTTTCGGATGTCCCCACGCTCGCTCATGCACCGCCTCGTTATTGTTTCCGGGGCAAGCTATCCGGTTCGGGGCGCATCGCCAAGGCAAGCACCAAAAGAAAAGGCCGCTCAGCTGGAAGCGAGCGGCCGTAAGTTTCATGAGCATTCGTATCTGCAATCTCCAATGGGGTCTTTGTCTCACAGACGGAGCCAGCGCTCAATCGAAACCAATTGTTAACGTTAATTGCCAGCCGCGGTGGACCTTGCCACTTCCCAGGTAGCACCTTTCAAGGGCGCCTGTCAGAGTCAGGCGGACAGAAGCAGAATCGCTTCGGCGTCCGGAAAATCGATCTCATGCGGCACGATGATATTGGCAGGCTTTTCGCCTATTGGGACAGGCTGCGCGGACCGCGCGCGGCTCCTGAGCGACGGGAAATTGTACCGGCTGCCCTCGGCGCACGGCTTCCAGACACGTTCATCCTGCAGTCGAGTGGGTCGGGCGAACCCCGTTTCCGGCTGGCCGGCACCCGCATTTGTGCGATTTACGGCAAGGAACTCGGCCGCCAGCCCTTTGCGTCACTATGGCAGCCCAAAGATCGCAACAGCATCCTGCGCCTCGTCAAAAATTGCATGACAAGCAAGACGGCGGTTCAGATCGACTGTGAGGGCCGCAGCACACGCGGCCGCAAGACCTTGTTCAAGTTCGTCCTTCTGCCGCTCGCCAGCGAGGCAAACGAACGTCATCTCATGGGAATAATCACAATCGTCGGCCGGCCATTCTGGCTTGAATCCGATGCAATAGTTGAAAATCACATCCAAACGGTCTCCCTTGTGGACCCGCGCCAAACCCGGCACGAGGCTGATTTGGGCATAGCGCCGGAGGCAGCTATCCCGCTTTCCGCCTCGCGCACACTGGTTAGTCGAAAGGTCGGGCATCTGCGCGTCATCGAAGGCGGCAGGATCAAGTCGTAGCAATTTCTACTTTCGCGGTTCGCTCCGTTAATGGGCGAGGTTAGCAATTTATGAGCAACCACCAGTTGTTGTTACCTTGGCATTAAGACTTGTGTCCTAGTCTATGAGCACCACCCACCTCCTAGATTCCGCCATCTGGACACCTTTATGCAACTCCACCGTGACGTTCCGAGCCATAGCCCTGCCGCCACGGGCAAATTCTTCAGTGTGAAGGTGCAGCTTTATGGCCGCTTCATGCTCGAAGACCGGACCGAGCACGCCTGCCAGATTGAGGAAATGTCACCCGGCAATGCCATCCTAACCACGGATGTCATGGCGCATAATGGCGAGCGCGTCATCGCCTACATCGATCACATCGGTCGGATTGAAGGTACGGTCGAGCGCGCGGTGCGTGGCGGCTTTCTGATCTCCCTTGTGGCGTCCGACCGCAAGAAGAACAAAATCGCGGCGCAGTTGACCTGGCTTACCAACAAGCATGAACTCGACATGCCGGAAGACCGCCGCCACCAGCGTGTTGCGCCGCGCAATCCGATCAGCACGCTTTCCATGGCCGACGGGCGCCAGTACCCCTGCCGCATCATCGACCTGTCGATCTCCGGCGCTGCCGTGGAAATTCGCATACGCCCTGCCCTCAACAGCGAGGTCGTGCTCGGGACGATGCGTGGCCGGGTCGTCCGGCATTTCGAAGAAGGCATCGCCATCGAATTTGCCACGGTGCAGAGCCGTGATACCATTGGCTTGGCGCTCGAGCACTGAGTTCATTTCCTCAATCTGACGGCTAATGGAGCGCGGCATTCCGCGTGTGCACAACGATCATTTTGACCTGCCCTGCAAACAATTCTACCGATATGGTTCATCATCGGTGAACATCATTGGCGAGATTGCGGCCTGTTCACGGCGCTGGCCTGAGCCCTTTCCCGAACATATTAATCGATTTTCAATCACGCTCTTCTCACAATAACCGATGTTTAATTCTATTATACTTTCGAAATTTCATTTATAATCTACTTTAAATAAAACAATAATAAAACTTAATACATGGTTATAGTCAAATTCGTTTATTTTTTGCTACCGATTTGATTCATATTTACTCACATGCATTTCCGGTCGATCAAACTCTCTCTGTCATTGTCGTCTCAACCGGGGAGACGACGGTATGATAAAAAAGACAATCTTGGTTGGAGTAGCGCTGTTGGCTTCCTGCCTGGCAGCTAGCGCAGATCCAGTCAGTTCCAATGCGCCGTTCATGAAGACCGGCTCACGCACATCGCAGCCGATCGGGCATTACGAATTTTGCCAGACCTACAAGAATGAGTGCAACATCAAGAGCAGCAATCAGCAGCCCGTTGCGCTGACGTCGAAGACATGGGCGCTACTCGTGCAGGTCAACAGCAGCGTCAACGCCAAGATCGAACCTGCGACGGACATGGATATGTGGGGAAAGGCCGAGGTCTGGTCCTACCCGACAACCAAGGGCGATTGCGAGGACTACGTTCTTTTGAAACGCAAACTCATCAATGAGGCTGGCGTCCCGCTGAGCGATCTCCTCATCACCGTCGTGCGGCAGATGAATGGCGAAGGCCATGCGGTGCTGACGGTCCGCACCGATCGCGGCGACTATGTTCTCGACAATTTGGAGCCGCGCATCAAGGCATGGAGTGAAACGAGCTATGACTACCTGAAGCGCCAGGCGACGAACAATACCGGTGCATGGGTTTCGATCAACGACGACCGCCAGGTCCTGGTCGGCAGCATCGAGCAATAACCGACACCTCGACGCAGAACGCCGGCTCCTTCAGCGGAGCCGGTCTTCTTGTGTCAGGCGATCTCCATGCCGCGCATGAAGCGCTTGCCGTTTTCCACATAGTGAAGGGCCGACAGCGTCAAACTCTCAATCGCGGCATCGTCCAGAGTGCGGATCACTTTGGCGGGCGAACCCACAATCAGCGAATTATCGGGAAATTCCTTGCGTTCGGTGACAAGAGCGCCAGCGCCGACGAGTGAATTCTTGCCAATCTTGGCGCCATTCAGCACGATCGCTCCGATGCCTATCAGCGAATTGTCGCCGATGGTGCAGCCATGCAGCATGGCGCGATGCCCGATCGTGCAGCCCTCGCCGATCGTCAGGGGAAAGCCCATGTCGGTGTGCATGACGACGTGTTCCTGGACATTGGAACCGCGCCCGACGTGGATGAGTTCGTTGTCGCCGCGCAAAACCACGCCGAACCAGATGCTAGCGTCCTCGCCGAGAAACACCTTGCCAATGATCGTGGCGTCCGGCGCGATCCAGTTCGAACTGCGGCGCTCGAACTGAGGTTCGTGTCCATCCAGGTTGAATATCGGCATGGATGCTCCTTACCGAACGTTGGATGGATCAGAGATCCATCTCCAGGATTGCCATGGAGAAATTGTAGGAGAGCTCGCCTTCGTCCTCATCCTTGTAAATGAGGCCGAGAAATTCTTCACCGATGTAAAGCTCGGCGGAATCGTCCTTGCGCGGGCGTGCCTTGACAGTGAGGTCCATGTTCCGGAACGTGCGCTTGAAATAGCTGTCGAGTTTTTTCAGTTCTTCGGGTTTCACTGGGGTCTCCTGTCGTATTTGCTTGAGCGCTTTTGGCACGCAGAAGTCAGCCGTGTAAAGGGCTGATTGCTGCCACGTGCCGCGTCGAGACCTGTGTTTCCGCTTAGTCGAAGTTTGTTATGAGCTGGTCCATGGCGCGTGAAGGCTCGGCGCAACCGGTCTCGCCGACAACGCGTGCGGGCACGCCTGCGACGGTGACATTATGCGGAACCGGCTTCAGAACCACGGAACCCGCGGCAACCTTTGAGCAGTGACCAATCTCGATATTGCCGAGAATCTTGGCGCCGGCGCCGATCAGCACGCCGTTGCGAATCTTCGGATGGCGGTCGCCCGACTCCTTGCCCGTACCGCCTAGCGTCACGTTTTGCAGGATGGAGACATTATCCTCGATCACAGCCGTCATGCCGACGACAATGCCGGTTGCATGATCGAAGAACACGCCCTGGCCCATCGGCACCATCGGATGAATATCGGTCTGAAACACCGATGACGAGCGGCTTTGCAGATAAAGGGCAAAATCGATGCGCCCTTCCTTCCACAGCCAATGGGCGAGGCGATGCGTCTGAATGGCCTGGAAGCCCTTGAAATAGAGCACAGGCTCAATGAAGCGTGTGCAAGCAGGGTCACGATCATAGACGGCCTGGATATCGACGCGCAGCACTTGCGACCATGCCGGATTGGCCTCCAGCATGGTGGTGAAGGTCTGGCGCAGCAGTTCGGATTCCATATCGGGATGGTCGAGGCGCTGCGATATACGGTGGATAACCGCTTCTTCGAGCGACTGGTGATTCAAGATCGTCGAATAGAGGAACGTGGAAAGCAACGGCTCGTTACGGACGGTCTCTTCCGCTTCCGCCCGGATTGCATGCCAGATCGGGTCCATCTGCTGTACTGAACCGGTCATCTTTATCGGACTGCTTGATGGCATTTCCTAACTCCAGCATTCGGCCAATTTTTATGCTCGTTGGTGAAGCATAAGGCAAAAGTGTTTCCTTGACACGCCAATTTCCAGACCCAGCGACCAAGAAAAATTGAAGCCTTGATCGATTTGACTGAACCGACAATCCTCAAAATGATGGCGTTCCCATACTCCATACGGGGCGCTCTCGCAAGAAACGATCAGTGATCCTGAGGGTTCCGGTTTGCAAGCCTGGAGATTACAGAGGATTCCGTTTGAGAAATTCGATGACCGCCTGCTTGAAGACCTTGTCGCCGACAGCGAGCATATGGTCGCGGTTCGGTATATCGATGGCTTCGCCCCGGGGCATGAGCGCCGCGAGGCGATGCGGGTCCCCGCCGATATCATCCTTGGTCCCGACACCCACGAGCGTCGGCTGCGTTATCCGCGCCATGTTCGCTTCGCTGATTTCCTCCTTGGAGGTGATCACGCAGGCAGCCAGCGCGACCTTGTCGCTCTGGGTCTTGTCGGCGAACATGCGGAACATTTTGCCGCGCGGATGGCTGACGGAATCTGGATCGTCGGCCAAAAGTGCTTCCGCAATGGGCGACCAGTCGCCCGCACCCTCGACCATGCCAATGCCAAGTCCCCCGAAGATCAGGTCATGGACGCGTTCCGGATGATTGAGCGCCAGAAAGGCGCTGATGCGCGCGCCCATCGAATAGCCCATGACATGGGCTTGCGGAATATCGAGATGGTCGAGCAGCGCTGCGGCGTCGCCTGCCATCAAGGTGGGGGTATAAAGCGACCGGTCGTGCGGCTTGTCGGAATTGCCGTGGCCGCGATTATCGATGGCAATCGCCCGGTAGCCCGCTGCAGTGAGGGTCTGGATCCAGCCGGGCTGCACCCAATTGTAGAAGGAGGATGAAGCAAAGCCATGAATAAGCAGGATCGGTTCACCCTCGCCCTCGTCCAGAAAAGCGAGCTTCAGTCCGTCATTTTCGAAGAATTGCATCGGCTGGGTCCGTCAATGACCTATGGCATTTATAGCGGGATGCCGCACCTTGTCCCCAATTGTCAAGCCGAGGCGCTTTACGGTACCGGCTTTCACCTCAACGACAAAGCGAACCGGGCCGCCCGAAGATATGATGTCACGCGAAAAAGGCACCGCATGTTCGCGGATTGCCGAGATACGACCATTGGCGTCGAGAAACAGCATGTCGAGCGCAGACGGCGTGTTTTCCATCCACATTGTAACGAGCTGGGATTCGTCGAAGACGAAGAGCATGGCGCTGTCGTCCTTAAGATCCGTGCGGAACATCAGGCCGCGCTCGCGCTCCTCGTCCGTATCGGCAACTTCGACACGAAACGGCACGTCACCGCGCGCCGTATTGATCGTCAGCGGCTTGGCGTCGATTGGAAGGTGCATCGACCCCTGATCGAGGGCAAGGGCCGGAAGGACTGCAAATACGAGAAAAAGCAGGCTGACGAGAAACGATGCCGGGCGCGACATGGCTGGCGTCAGTGGGAAGCAGGCAACTGCGTGCCGATATCCGGGTGAATCTCGGAAGCCATCAGGCCCTTCTCGCCATGGCCGAAGCGGATCAGAACCACCTGCCCCGGCCGCAGTTCGGTCAGGCCAAAGTGGCGCAGCGTTTCCATGTGAATGAAGATGTCTTCGGTTCCTTCGCCGCGGGTCAGGAATCCGAAGCCCTTGGTGCGGTTGAACCACTTGACGAGAACGCGCTCGAGCCCGCTCGATGGCGTCACCGTCACATGCGTGCGGACCGGCGGCAATTCCGTCGGGTGGACCGCGGTTGAGTTATCCATGGATTTGACGTGAAAGCACTGCATGCCGCGCTCGCCCTGCTTGACTTCGCAAACGACGCGGGCGCCTTCGAGCGCGGTCTGGAAACCGTCGCGACGCAGGCAGGTCACATGAAGGAGTATGTCTGGAAGCTCGCTATTATCGGGAACAATGAAGCCGTAGCCCTTGGCAACATCAAACCACTTTATCGCGCCCGAAACCTCGATAAGGTCCAATCCGTCACTCAAACTTTCACTATCTTGGGATTGCCGGGCTGATACTGGTCTGTCAGACATGAAGCGAGCCCCTCCTCTCCTGCAAGAAACCACTGATTCTCTTCTTCAAGAATAGCACCTGACCGCGGCCAGAGAGCAAGTATGATCTGCCTGTTTTTACTGAAAACCACAGGCAAAACTGTTGAGCATTATCTACAACCCTTGCTCGAACCGCCACAAATTTGTCGAGCTAAATAGTAAGTGTTACGAAACATCCCCGGCCCTCAACCAAAGTTACGAGTATGGTTGCAGCGCCCATCCGATCCACCTGAAAGAAAGTCCGAGGCTAAAGATGCGTTATCTTCACACCATGGTCCGTGTCCGCGATATCGATGAATCGCTGGATTTCTACTGCAACAAGTTCGGACTTGAGGAAGTTCGCCGCATGGAAAACGAGAAGGGACGCTATACCTTGATCTTTCTCGCCGCACCGGAAGACAAGGGACGATCGGCCGCCGAACGCGCGCCTGAACTCGAACTCACCTATAATTGGGACCCTGAGGAATACGCCGGCGGGCGCAATTTCGGCCACCTTGCCTACGTCGTCGACAATATCTACGAGACCTGCCAGAAGCTCGCCGACGAGGGTGTCGTGATCAACCGGCCGCCGCGCGACGGGCATATGGCATTCGTGCGCTCGCCCGACGGCATCTCGATCGAAATCATTCAGAAGGGCCCCGACCTTCCCAAGCAGGAGCCCTGGGCCTCTATGCCGAATACCGGCGTCTGGTAAGCCGGGACTTTCAAAGTCCTGAGCAGTCAATGCGTCAGGCCAATGGAGCGCACGATGTTCCGGGCGTTCCGCGGCGCGATAGTGCCGCAAATACAAACAGCTTCCAAGCACCCTCCTCACCTGATATCAGATCGAAGAAAGTGAGGAGGATGCCATGAAGGACGTGCTGATCGAGCTTGAACGCCGCAGGAAAATTGCCCGGGAGGGTGGCGGTGCGGCACGGATCGAAGCGCAGCACAAACGTGGCAAGCTGACGGCGCGCGAGCGCATCGACATCTTTCTTGACGAAGGGTCGTTCGAAGAATTCGACATGTTCGTCGAGCATCGCTCGACCGATTTCGGCATGGAAGAAACCAAATTTGCGGGTGATGGCGTCGTCACCGGTTGGGGAACCATCAACGGCCGGACGGTCTTCGTCTTTGCCAAGGACTTCACTGTATTCGGCGGTTCGCTTTCCGAGGCTCACGCGGAGAAAGTGCAGAAAATCCAGGATATGGCGCTGCGCACCCGCGCCCCTGTGGTCGGCCTTTATGATGCGGGCGGCGCGCGTATTCAGGAGGGCGTCGCGGCGCTCGGCGGCTATGCCGAGATTTTCCAGCGCAATGTGCTCGCGTCCGGCGTCATTCCCCAAATCTCGGTGATCATGGGCCCCTGCGCGGGCGGCGATGTCTATTCGCCGGCGATGACCGATTTCATCTTCATGGTGCGCGATACGTCCTACATGTTCGTGACGGGACCGGATGTGGTGAAGACCGTTACCAACGAGACCGTGACCGCCGAACAGCTTGGCGGCGCTTCGATCCATACGACGAAATCCTCCATCGCCGACGGCGCATACGACAACGATGTGGTAGCGCTTTTGCAAATGCGCCGGCTGATCGACTTCCTGCCTGCCTCGAACACGGCCACGCTTCCCGAGATCGAATGTTTCCAGTCAACCGACGAGCCGGACCACTCGCTCGACCGGCTGGTCCCGGACAATGCCAACAAGCCCTATGACATCAAGGAACTGATCCGAAAAACCGTCGATGAAGCCGATTTCTTCGAGATTCAGGAAAGCTTCGCCAAGAATATCGTCATCGGCTTTGGCCGCGTCGAGGGCCGGACTGTGGGAATTGTCGGCAATCAGCCCATGGTGCTTGCTGGCGTCCTCGACAGCGATGCCTCACGTAAGGCGGCCCGGTTCGTGCGCTTTTGCGACTGCTTCAATATCCCGATCGTCACATTCGTTGATGTGCCGGGGTTCCTGCCCGGCACCGCGCAGGAATATGGCGGCTTGATCAAGCACGGGGCGAAGCTGCTCTTCGCTTATGCCGAGGCGACTGTCCCGAAGATCACCATCATTACGCGCAAGGCCTATGGCGGCGCCTATGACGTGATGGCGTCGAAGCACCTGCGCGGCGACATCAACTACGCCTGGCCCTCAGCCCAGATCGCCGTCATGGGTGCCAAGGGCGCCGTCGAGATCATCTATCGCAAGGATATCGGCGACGCCGAGAAGATCGCCGCACATACGAAGCGTTATGAAGACAGGTTCCTGTCACCATTCGTTGCCGCGGAACGCGGTTATGTCGATGAAGTGATCATGCCCCATTCCACGCGAAAGCGGGTCGCAAGGGCGCTACGCATGCTGCGCAACAAGAATTTGGAAAATCCATGGAAGAAGCACGATAATATTCCGCTGTAATCGTGCTTCTTCCAATTATGCAAGCGCAGGAAACTTAACGGCGGAAGCTAAAACCGCCGCTGGACTCGCGCAATATCTGCGAAATTGTCCGGCTTTCGCCAGGCTGGCTCAACTTCTTGGTCGCCTTGATCATGGTCGGCTTGGCTTTTGCAATGTTTGCAATCTTCAGTACATTTGTATCTGGCAATGATGATGTGTCTTTAGTTATTGTTATCATTCCGCAACATCTCCACTTCGAACTACTCCGTCAAACAGAGTACTCTTCCCTCAGCAGACGCATTTGTCCGCTACATGCTATACAAATAGGGGATCTAAACCGATTTAACAAATCACTCTTTGTATCGAATTTTGACCTATATTTGAATAAAACCAGTAAATTGCGAATAGTTTCCCCGCCGATGAATAAGCGTGATGTTCATTGCGTAAAAGCGGCCCCACGCGTAATAAAATTGCGCTCACGGGATCGTAGGGGCCTGGAAATGCAGGGATAAGGCGGTCAGGATAAGATGCTGGCCGTTACAGACAAAGTCGTTCAGGAACCGTTCAGCTTGCGGTAATTCCGACCTTCTTCTGAATTTCGTCAGTAGTTTCCTTGACGAAGAAGGTCAACCCGGCCGTGATCGTTACAATATGCGTTCCGGTACCATAGGGATTGAATGAAACAACGTGATTGAAATTTACGGTAACGCGGTCGCCATTAACGTCAGTCAGATTGATCCACATGGCCTGCCTCCCAGTTTGACTGAAACATCGCCCCGGGGTCAGGGAAGCAGGATTCTCGACCGGAGGCAACGACTTACCAGAGATTTCTCCCGTCAACCGTTTTGACCGGCAGCGAGGCGATATCGAAATCGTCGAACAGCCGAACATTGACGCTGGTGCGCGGATGTTCGAAATCCGGCTTTAAGTCGACCCAGGTCGGCAGTACCGAGAACGTGCCGCAACCGCATACGAGGCAATGATGGTGTTTGCTGAAGCCTCTGCGCGAGTAAACGGCATCCGCTTCGGGCGTTATCGAGAGCTTGACCTGATCCGGCGTGTAATAGGCCCACAGCGCCCCGCGCTTGGTACAGAAGGTACACGTGCAGGCGGTTACGGATGCCGGCTTTTCACTGACCTCGAATTTGATGGCGCCGCAATGGCAGCTTGCATGAATGGTCATGATTGCCTCCCTCAGGCGAAATAGTCATCATCAGAATTTCAGCTTATGCAGGTTTATGCAACCTGACCCGCCGCCCAGCCTGACGACCAGGCCCACTGGAAATTATAGCCGCCGAGCCAACCGGTTACATCGACAACCTCACCGATGAAATAAAGTCCCCTGTGCGACTTTGCCTCCATCGTTTTCTGGTCGAGATGGTCTGTGTCGACGCCCCCGAGCGTGACCTCCGCCGTGCGATAGCCTTCCGAGCCGGCCGGCTTGACCTGCCAATCGTTCACGGCCTTTTCGACGGCCAGGAGTTGCTTGTCCGAAAGGTCGGCAAGGTGCGTATCGATCTTGCTGTTTTCCGCAATAAGCTGCGCAAGTCGCTTCGGCAGAAGCTCCGCCAGCGCAGTCTGCAGGGCTTGTTTGCCATTGCGCGAGCGCGCGCCGCGCAAGGCCTCGAAGACCTTGGTGCCAGGCAGCATCGCCACAGAGATCGTATCGCCTTCCCGCCAAAAAGACGAAATCTGCAGGATCGCCGGGCCGCTGAGGCCGCGATGCGTAAAGAGCATCGCCTCGGCAAAACTGGTGCGTCCATGCGTAACCACCGCATCGACCGAAACGCCAGAGAGGGGCTTGATCGGTGCAAGCGTCTTCTCGTCGAAGGTCAGCGGCACCAGCGCCGGCCGGGTCTCCGTGACAGGGATACCGAACTGGCGGGCGATATCGTAGCCAAATCCAGTCGCACCCATTTTCGGAATGGATTTTCCGCCGCAAGCGACAACAAGCGATGCACACCTGACCTTCTGCCCATCGAGGTCGATACTGTAGCCTTCGGAGATCGGTTCGATTGAACTTGCCGTTGTGCGTAGACGCATTTCCACGCCCGCACGCTTCATTTCCGTGACGAGCAAGTCGATGATCTGCCTGGACGAGCCATCACAGAACAGCTGTCCCAGCGTCTTTTCATGCCAGGCAATGGCGTGACGATCGACGAGGGCTATAAAATCCCGCTGCGTGTACCGGCGCAGGGCCGATATGCAGAAGTGGCGGTTCTTGCTGATGTAATTCTGCGGCGCGGCATTGAGATTGGTGAAGTTGCAGCGCCCACCCCCCGATATCCGGATTTTCTCGCCGGGCGCAGCGGCGTGATCGATGATCAGCACTGAACGTCCACGTTTTCCCGCTTCAATGGCACACATCATGCCGGCAGCCCCGGCGCCGATGATAAGGACGTCCACCTTCATGGCGAGGGAACCAGTTGGTCGATACGTCCGGTCAGCCGATAGACAGCGAGACCAATCCATTCGCGCAGCGCCATAGAGAGGTTCTGCAGCGAATCCTGGGCATTGTCCTGGGCGATGCCGAGGTGCTCCTTGCCCGAAGTCCGGTAATCGGACGGCCACGGCAGGACATTGAAGCCAGCTTTGCGAAAGAGGCCCATCGAACGGGGCATATGAAACGCCGATGTAACCAGTAGCCAGGTTTGGTCGGGCTTCGCGTCAACCATGGCTTTGGTGAACATTGCATTCTCGTAGGTGTTGCGCGACTTGGATTCGAGCAGAAGGCGCTCGGGCGCGACGCCAAGAGCAGTCAGCAAGCGCGGCGCGGTCACGCCGTCCGCTTCTCCGTCGAGGATCAGGTCACCCGCACCACCGGTGACGACCACCTTCGCCTCTGGAAATCGCCGCGCGAGAATGGCCGCCTCGATGAAGCGATCGCCGCTGCCGTTGAGCTCATAGCCGCCACGGACGAGATTAATTCCGGCCTCGAAGCCGCCGCCGAGGACGATGATGCCGTCGATCCTGTCCGGCATGGTCACAGGGCGCTGGAAGCGGTCTTCAAGCGGATGCATCATCAGTGCGCCGACCGATGTCCAGGCGCCGACGCCGAGAATAAGAAACGACAGGCCAGCCGTTGCCAGTGCGAGGCGCCTGCGAGACAGGAGAATTGCCAGAAACGCCAGTCCCGCCAGCAAGATCGAGAAGTTGAGCGGCTGCGCAAAGAACCAGAAGATTTTCGAGGCGGCAAAGAACATCAGCCAAGCTCCGCCAGCATGTGCACCTTCTCGATTTCGCGCTCAAGGCTGGTCGACCATTCAAGGCCCTGTTCGATGATCGCGAAACCTTCGCGCCGGTAAAGCCGAATGGCACCGGAATTGCGGGCATGCGTGCTGATGCGGGCTTTCGCATATCCAGCATCTGCTATCGCCATCTTGAGAACCCGCAGGAGTTGCGAACCAATGCCCTGCCCCTGAACGGCAGGTTCGACCCAAAGGTCGGAAATATAGTCATTATCCTTTTCGCGAGCACCCCATCCGACGATGGTTGTATCGACTTCGGCAACCGTCACGTGCTGATAGGAACTTTCGGCAAAGGACTGAAACGCCCGTTCGACATGCGAACGCATGCCCGGCAATTCAGGCTCGAACGAGAAGATGTTGGATGCCCAGGCGCGGGAGCCGACTGCGGCAATTGCCGCGATGTCGGCTTCTGTTGCGCGCCTGATTACCACCATTTCGGAGCGGTGAATTTTCCGGCTGCCTGCTCGATGACGTAGCCCGCCTGAAAGAGCGTTTCCTCATCGAACGGCCGCCCAATGAGCTGCAATCCAAGCGGCAGACCCTTGGCATCGAGACCCGCGGGTATGGCGATGCCGGGCAGGCCGGCCATGTTCACCGTGACGGTGAAGATGTCGTTGAGGTACATTTTCACCGGATCGGCCGCCATGTCCTGATCGGCGATGCCAAATGCCGCCGATGGCGTAGCCGGCGTCAGGATCGCATGGACGCCCGCATGGAAGGCATCCTCGAAATCCTTCTTGATCAGCGTGCGCACCTTCTGCGCCTTCAGGTAATAGGCGTCGTAATAGCCGGCCGACAGCACGTAGGTGCCAATCATTACGCGGCGCTTCACCTCTTCGCCGAAGCCGGTGGCGCGCGTCTTTTCGTACATATCGACGATGTCCTTGCCCGGCACGCGCAGACCGTAGCGTACGCCGTCATAACGGGCGAGGTTCGACGATGCCTCCGCCGGCGCAACGATGTAGTACGCCGGGAGCGCATATTTCGTGTGCGGCAAGGATATGTCGACGATCGAAGCGCCTGCATCCTTCAGCCAGGCAATGCCCTGTTGCCAGAGCTTTTCGATCTCCTCCGGCATGCCCTCGACGCGGTATTCCTTCGGAATGCCGATCTTGATGCCGGCGAGCGGCTTGCCGATGGCGGCTTCGTAGTCCGGAACCGCGATATCGACCGAAGTCGTGTCCTTCGGATCGACCGAAGCCATGGACTTCAGCAGAATCGCAGCGTCGCGCACGTCCCGTGCGATCGGCCCAGCCTGGTCCAGCGACGAGGCGAAGGCAACGATGCCCCAGCGCGAGCAGCGGCCATAGGTCGGCTTGATGCCGACGGTGCCGGTAAAGGCCGCGGGCTGGCGGATGGAACCGCCGGTATCGGTCGCCGTCGCGCCGGCGCAGAGATGGGCAGCAACGGCAGCAGCCGAACCGCCGGACGATCCACCCGGTACGAGGTCCAGATTCGAGCCATTGGCGCGCCACGGGTTCTTTACGGGGCCGTAATAGGAGGTCTCGTTCGACGAGCCCATGGCGAACTCGTCCATGTTAAGCTTGCCGAGCATGACGGCGCCGTCGGACCAGAGATTTGCCGTGACGGTCGATTCATAGTGCGGCTTGAAGCCGTCGAGAATATGCGAACCTGCTTGGGTGTGCACGCCTTCGGTGCCGAACAGGTCCTTGATGCCGAGCGGAATGCCTTCAAGCGCCCCAGCCTGCCCGGCCGCGAGCCGCGCGTCCGATGCCTTGGCCATTTCCAGCGCCTTTTCCGGCGTCTGAGCGACATAGGTGTTCAGGGCATCGTTCGCGTTCTCGATCGCCTGAATATAGGCGCCAGTGAGTTCCGTGGCGGTGATCGCCTTCGCCTTCAACTGGTCGCGCGCCTCGGCAATGGTGAGAGCGGTCAAATCGGTCATATCAGAGACTGGTCCTGTCTATTGGGCCGGCGTCAGCGCCAGCCGCTTCTCGTAAAATGCACTGTGTTCGGAATCCGGATAGTCGAGCACGACGCCGCAACGGGTGAACCCCGCGCGCTGGTAGAGCCGCCACGCCGCGTCGAAGCCCGGCCCGACGCCGGTCTCAAGCACGAGGTGCGTGACGCCCCTTTCCACCGCAACGGCCGTAATCGCCTCGAGCAAAGCCGATCCCACGCGCTGGCCGCGAACGGTTGGCCGCGTAAACATGCGCTTGATCTCGCCAAGCCCGTCTGCATGCTCTTTAAGCGCGCCGCACCCGATGGCAAAGCCCGATTCATCGCGCGCGACGAAAACGGTCGTATCGGCGCCCGCCATTTCCTCAACGGTCATCTTGAACTGGAACTCGACCGGAGAAAGCGGCAACAGATGCGCATTAAGGTCGGCAACAAGCGACCTTACATCATCCTGCAATGGAGTTTCGATGGCTATGGAGATGGCCATTGGTCTTACTCCACGACCTTCGGAACGACGAAGAAATTTTCCTCGTGGATCGGCGCGTTGGCGACGATATCGGCAGCCTTGCCACCGTCATCGACCTCGTCGCGACGCTTCTTCATCGCGATGGGCGTTACCGACGTCATCGGCTCGACACCTTCGACGTTAACCTCGTCAAGTTGTTCCACGAAGCCGAGAATGGCGTTCAGCTGACCGGTCATGCGCTCAACATCGGCTTCGCTCACGGCAATCCGGGCGAGATGCGCGACGCGCTTGACGGTGGATACGTCGACAGACATGGGACTTCCTAAAGTTCGGGTTTTTCTTCCAGAGCTATAGTGTCCGTCGCGCCCGAGCGCAACGGACAAGACGCAGTGAAACGGGCCTATTGCTTCGGAGCATTCGCGTCATCGCTATCGCTCCCGGCATCCGGATCGATAATATTGTCGTCGAGCGTCGTTCCATCGAGCGCGTCATCATCGTCGGGTGTTGCGACCGGATCGGGTCCCTTGACAGGATTGCCATTGACGCTGACCGACCCATCCGCCTGTTGATCGACGATCCACTGCATATGCCCGTTCGGCAGTTGCGTGCCGAAATCCTTCGCAAGCTTGGCAAAGACGACGTAATTCTTGACCTCTGGCTCATGCTCGGCGGCGTTGTTCAGCCGATCGAGCGCGGCATCGAATCCGGCCATTTCCCAAGTGGTGCGGCTTGTCGGCTTCATGCCGGCAAAGGATACTTCGCCCTCCACGGTGATTTCACTTTCGGCGGTCCGAACCATGCTCTTGTCGATAACCACCTTGGGCGGATTGGTCACAAAGGCCGCAGCGGCATTTGATTCAAATGCATCGGAAAACGGCTCGTCGCGGCGCAAATCCATATCCGCAACAGCGGCCTTCACCAGCGTGTCCAGATCAACGCTTTCCGCACCAAAGGCAAGTTCGACATCGGTTGGCAATAACGGCTTGGCCCAATCGGGTATGGGCAAGGGTGGATAGGTGAGGCCGTTGGTGCGAAGCGCAACGTGATAGCCACCGTCCTTGCCGACACCGTCGAAATCCACTTCCTGCACGATGTTCTTGGCTGTGAATTTGCCGAGCGGCGTATCGATATCGAGCCCAGCGAACCGATATGTCCCCGTCAATTTCTCCCAGATCGGCAATACCGCAAGGATCTTGCCCTTCAGTTCCGCCTGCTGCGGGTCGGTCAGCGTCTTCGTGTCGGAATGGGCGACAAAATAAGCCCATAGGTCCAGAATTTCGAGATTGCGTGCGCCCTTGGCATCCGCTGAGTACGTCACTTCCCCGCTGCTGAAAACCACCTTCGACGGCGGTGCGGGAAGGGTCGGCGCCGGCGTAACAGCGCCATCATCCGGTGCCGCTGGAAGCGGGGATTTCAGCGAGATCGTTTCGACGAAGTTACCTGTGGTTTGAGTATAACCCATATCGACGCCGCCGGCAGGATTTGCCATCCCGTTCAATTGGCCTTTCACCGGGCCGGCAGTCACGTCGGCGGCTTGGGTACCGGCCGCCACCCTCATCTTCATGCCATCGTAGGAAAAATCGGACTTGCTGAATGTACCGAGTTTCGGGTCAAAAACACCGTTCATTTGGGCATTCTTGACCGACCAATACGTCGACCCCGTAAACGTTGACGTGTCGATCCAATCAGGAGGGGTTGCAGTCGATATGTTCCACGTTCCGTCGGCCAGCGGCCGGGCGAGCAGGTCAGAGCTAATAAAATCGCCATTAATGCCGCGACTGGGCATTCCTTTGAAAAGCTCCGCCAGGCTCAAGGTGATACGGTAGTTATCCCCGGCGGGCGCAACGTTCACGATCTTGCCCTCGATCGCGGACCGGCCGAAATATTTCGCCAGCGTATCGGCGAGCGCCTTCGCGCCATCCGCATCGACGGTTTGAGCGAATGCCGGCCAGGCCGATGTCATCAAGAGGGAAGCAAAAAGCAGTCTGCGCACGTCATTTCTCCAGGCGTCGATACGAGCCAGCGTTGATCTAGCAACTTCAATTCAAATGGTAAATTGCTGATTCGTTGTCGGAACTACGACTTTAGTTTCACCACCTTCCATTCCGGCCACGAATTTCTCCGGGGTCTGGTCGATTATGGGAAACGAGCCGTAATGACAGGGAATGGCGTGCTCGAACTTGAAATAGCGCCGCGCAGCAAGGGCCGCCACCGCACCACCCATGGTGAAACGGTCGCCAACCGGCAGAATGCCGATCTGCGGATTGTGCAGTTCGTTGATCAGCGCCATGTCCGAGAAGATATCGGTATCGCCCATGTGATAGAGCGTCGGATCGGCATCGAAATGCAGCACCACGCCGTTCGCGCTGCCGAGGGAATGCGACACGCCGTCTTCGGTCAACTGCGCCGACGAATGCAATGCGTTGACATAGGTGACGGTGAAGCCGTCATAGGAAACGGTACCGCCCGTATTGGTAGGATCGACCCGGGCGACGCCTTTTGAAGAGAGCCAGGACACAAGGTCGGCATTGCCAGTGACGAGTGCACCGGTTTCCTTGGCCAGCGCGATCGTGTCGCCCACGTGATCGCCATGGCCATGCGTCAGGATGATGTGATCGACGCCCTTGGTCGCTTCCTTGATGTCCACGCCCTTGGCGCCGGGGTTCCCGTTCAGGAACGGATCGATCAGAATCGTGTTCTTTGTGGTTTCGAGCCGGAAAGCCGAATGGCCAAGCCAGGTAATTTTCATGTCTTTATCCCTTCATTCACTGGATGCTCGCCACGCTGCCGTAGAAGCGGTATGTGTCAGGTGTGCCGGATTAAAGCGATCGATCGATCCGCATTGCAAGTGCAGGAAGCAATCAAATTGACGGTATTGGCAATTGAAGAACTTGAGACGCGCGTGGCGGAGGGTAAGACGCTCGCCGGTCTTGACCTTGGGACCAAGACGATCGGCATCGCGATTTCAGATCGCGGCTTCTCGTTTGCCAACCCACGCCCTGTATTGAGACGCAGCAAGTTCACGCACGATGCTCAGGATTTGCTGAAAGCGTTCAATGCCGACAATGTCGGCGCCATTATCATCGGGCTGCCGGTAAACATGGATGGCAGCGAAGGTCCGCGGGCGCAGGCGACCCGCGCCTTCGTGCGCAATATGGAAAAGCTGACGGAACTTCCATTTGTCTATTGGGACGAGCGTCTGTCGACGGTTGCGGCCGAGCGCGTTCTGATCGGAATGGACGTATCGCGCCAGAAGCGGGCCGACCGCATCGATTCAGCCGCTGCATCCTTTATCTTGCAGGGCGCGTTGGACCGCCTGCGGGCGCTGCGTCAGGAAACCGATATTGACGGAAGTTCCTTCCCATAGCCAGCCCGCGCTGCGCGCCATTCCTTTACCCAAGCAATGATCTTGCGGCGACGGCGGAAAGCGATGAGGCCAAGGACCAGGCCGGTGTCGATGATACAAGCACGCGCAACCAGAGGTGGAATGCTTTCCGGCGCTATGCCGAGCGCCTGCCCGTAAATCTGAAACACCAGGTCATGCATCTCACGGCTGAAAAAATACATGCCCATGCTGAGATCGTAATATGACAGGAAATACCATCCCCAAAGGAAAGTCAGCGGTCCCGCCCAGAAAATCAGGAAGCTGCGCATTCAGTAACTCCTCCAAGGGAAGCTCATAATCACTTTATCTTAACCCTACGAATTTGCAGTGCAATTTCGAACGACAGTGTTATCGTTTAAGAAGTGAACCGCAATGTAAACCGTTTGTTAAGGTTAATTTACAAAAATTTAATTCAAATTGAAGCTATTAGCGAGCCCCCGTGCGCGCTCGGGATGCATTTTGTGCGTCACTTTCCAATTTTTCTGACAATGAAGATGCTGCACGCGGTGCGTGCACTGCGCGGTCAAAGGTTCTGCGGCTTCCCCTGAGAATCAGGAAGCGCCCGGATAAAGCGAATTTACGATGTTCTTGGCGTTGTGGCGCGCGTCGAGCATGCCGTAGGTCGTGCGCCACTGGCCGCCGAGCCGCGTTTCGATAAAGGCGTCAGCTATATCTTCCGAATGGAGATAGCGCAGTTCCGCACCGGCCGCCGCCAGTGCAAGCTGCTCGGTCAGAATACGGGCAGCACCTTCATCGTTCTCGGTGACGCGCATGGCTGCGCGCAGCACTTCGACTGTGCCCTGGCCGCCCCGTCCGAGTTGGGCCCCGATCCAGTTCAGCACTTCATCGAAAAGCTGCGGACCACGTTTGAGAACGCGAACAACATCCAGTGCCATGACATTGCCCGAGCCCTCCCAGATCGCATTGACCGGGGCCTCGCGATAGTAGCGTGCGAGATTGCCTTCCTCGATGTAACCGTTGCCGCCGAGGCACTCCATCGTCTCATAGAGCATCGCAGGTGCGATCTTTGCCACCCAGTATTTTACCACAGGGGTCATGACGCGGGCAAAGGCGGCTTCGCTGCGATCCTTGGCAGCATTATCGAATGCCCGCGCCAGGCGCATTGCAAGCGCCGTGGCAGCCGCGACATCGAGGGCCATATCGGCGAGCACGCGCAGCATGAGCGGCTTCTCGATGAGCGTCGTCTCGAACGCAACGCGGTGGCGCGCATGGTGCACCGCTTCCGCAAGTCCGGCACGCATCAGGCCTGCCGAAGCGATGGCGCAATCAAGCCGGGTGAGCGTCACCATGTCGATAATCGTTTTGACGCCCTCTCCTGGATTGCCGATCATCTGCCCAAGGGCACTCTCGAATTCGACTTCCGACGACGCATTCGAGCGATTGCCGAGCTTGTCCTTCAGCCGTTGAAAGCGGAACCCGTTCGAACTTCCGTCCGGAAGGATGCGCGGCACGAGAAAGCATGAAAGTCCCTCGCGGACCTGCGCTAGAACGAGGAAGGCATCGGACATCGGCGCTGACATGAACCATTTATGGCCGGTGATCCGATAAAAGCCGCTCCCATCCGGCTCGGCGCGCGTTGTGTTGGCCTGAACGTCGGTGCCGCCCTGCTTCTCGGTCATCCCCATACCGAGGGTGAGACCGGCCTTCTTTGCCGGCGACTTGTTGCTGGAATCATATTTGCGAGGCAGGATCAGCGGCGACCACTCGCGATAGAGCGTGGGCGATGCCATCAGGGCCGCGAGCGAAGCGCTCGTCATTGTCAGCGGACATAGATGGCCACACTCGAGTTGGGCCGTAAGGTAGAAGCGCGAGGCGCGCGCTTGATGGCGTACGCCTGATTCCGTCTTTCCGTCTTCCCATATCGAGGAATGCAGGCCCTGCGACACCGACCGGCGCATCAAGGCATGATAGGCAGGATGGTAATCGACGACGTCGATGCGCCGGCCCTGTCGGTCATGGGTGCGCAGCTTCGGCGTTTCCGCATTCGCCAGCCTCGCCAAATCCTGTGCATCGCTTGAAAGTACGAAGCGCCCGTTCTGTTCCAGTTCCTTGCGCACCTCCTGTGGGAAACGCTTGGTGATCTGCATCAGCAAGGGATCGCCGAGGTAGGCGTTAAGGCCGCTCATCGGCGGTGTCTGGTTGAGGACATCATGGGTTTTCAAGTAGCGGGTCCTGACTTGCTGTGGTAGTCGCACGCTCGTGTTTCAATCGGCATGCGGGTGCGCGCAGACTCTTTATCGTGCCAAGAATCTGACAAGCGGTTAACTCCCTCAATATATGATGTGTCCAGCGTTAGTCGATATCGGCCGCAAGCGAGAAAACCGTCGTCTCAACCGACCTTGTGCAAAAGCACTACGGCGACAAAGTGCTCATGCCGCCGCGGGTTCGACGCGAGGCTTGCTTCCATTCTGCCGTAAAGCTCATCGACCAGAGCTGCCCGGTTCGGTTTGGCGCTGAGTGAGGACGCCACGGTTGGCCCCGAAAAAGCCCGCATCATACCGGTCCAGCCGCGCGCAAGCGGTAGTGGATCGCCGGTGCGCTCGAACGCATCCCAATGCAAGTCCGGCCCAGGCAGTATTTCCGAGCGCTCGATCCGCAGGCCGGCAAACGCGCCATCTCCTGTTGCAAAGGGCGCCCTGATATCGGCAAGTTTGCGCGGGGCCGTCGGAATATTGATATGCAGAAGATCGTTTTCCGAAAGAAGTCCATCGTGCTTCATGGAGAGCAAGGCGTGCCACAACTCGCTGGTCAGCCACTCCCAGCCAACCCTGTCTTCCGGCCGTCCCGGGAAAAGGCATAGTAGCCTGCCATCATGGCGCAGCTCCCTGGCCCGGCGCTGCAGGAATAGCCGCCAGTCGCGGGCTTGTTGAAGGAGTAATGCCTTGTGAACGTCCTCAAATTTGCTGTGAAGGGCAAAAATGTGGTCGGGAATGTCGACGGGGTGCTGGCTCATCCACTGCATGGTCCAGGAATTCCACCCAAGGTGCACCCGCCCCGGAGTAAAGAGGGGTTCATAGTAGCTGCGCCCGATCGCGGAGGGGAATATTCCCGTCGATCCCGTCATGTAGCTCTGCGGATCGCTTTCGAGGGCATTGAACAGCGATGTGAAGTCATTCGAGGGCAAATCCGTGTGGATCACCTCGATGGAACGCTCCTCACCGGCGCGCGCCCGCAGCGCCTGGATCGCAATTGCCACCGGATCCATCGAGTTCTTGCCCTGTGATGAGCCGTAGTCGACAATGACTAGCGGTTCGTCGCCGAAGGCTACGGAATTCGCCGCCGATTGCCACAGCGCCAGGGCCGCCGCGTTGCCGGCAGCCTGCATTGCCGAATGGCGATTATAGTATCCGCCGCCTTCCATGGCGGCGCGTGTCGGGATAATGCCATCTGACATCCTGCCCCCCATTGTATTCGCGTTGTCACTGGCAGAGGTGATTGTACGCCTCTTGGACAGCAGCAGCAAATGACGCCCGTTGCCGACGCAGCCACCTTTATGCTCCATTGTTCACAGCCATGTTGGCGATCAACAAGGATATGCGCGGTCCGATGCTTGCAGCAGCGGGGCATCGGGCCTATAGGGGGGACTCGCTATGACATTGGAAACGCTCCCACCTCCCTTCGCCCACCGCCATCTGCTTGGCATCAAGGGTCTTTCACCCCAAGACATAACGCAGCTTCTCGATCTTGCCGAAAGTGAGATTGCCGTTTCACGGCAGTCCGAGAAAAAGAAGAGCGTTCTGCGCGGCCGGACACAAATCAACCTCTTCTTCGAAGCCTCGACACGAACGCAATCGTCGTTCGAGCTTGCGGGCAAGCGTCTCGGAGCCGACGTCATGAACATGTCGGTCGGCAACTCATCAGTCAAAAAGGGCGAGACGCTGATCGACACGGCGATGACGCTCAATGCGATGCGGCCCGATATCCTGATCATCCGCCACTCTTCCGCCGGCGCCGCTGCTCTTCTGGCGCAGAAGGTTGGTTGCTCGGTGGTCAATGCCGGGGATGGGGCGCATGAACATCCGACCCAAGCGCTGCTCGATGCGCTGACGATCCGCCGTGCCAAGGGGAAAGTCGAGCGGCTGACAGTCGCGATCTGCGGCGATGTCCTGCATTCGCGCGTCGCCCGCTCGAATATCATTCTACTCAATGCCTTGGGCGCCCGCGTTCGCGTGGTTGCACCGTCCACATTGCTTCCTTCCGGCATTGCCCACATGGGCGCGGAGGTGTTCCACAACATGCAAGACGGCCTGAAAGACGCCGACGTGGTCATGATGTTGCGGCTTCAGCGCGAGCGCATGGCCGGATCATTCGTTCCGTCGGTGCGCGAATATTTCCGTTATCACGGGCTTGACCGCGAGAAACTCAAATACGCCAAGCCCGATGCGCTGGTCATGCATCCCGGTCCGATGAATCGCGGTGTCGAGATTGCTTCGGACGTTGCCGACGGCTCACAGAGTGTTATTCAGGAACAGGTGGAAATGGGCGTCGCCGTGCGCATGGCCGTGATGGAAGCGCTCCTCGACCCCCGCCGCAATGCGGAGGGAGTTGCAGGATGAGCACGACAGTTCTTCAGAACGCCCGTATTGTCGACCCGTCGCGCGGCCTCGACGAAATCGGGACCCTTATCATCGACGGCGACAGGATTGTCGCGAGCGGTGCGGATGCTCGTAACCAGGGCACAGCCGAAGGCGCAACGATAATCGACTGCAAGGGCAAATCTGTCCTCCCCGGTCTTGTCGATGCCCGCGTATTCATTGGGGAACCGGGGGCGGAACATCGCGAAACGATCGCGTCCGCCAGTCATGCTGCCGCCGCCGGCGGCGTCACCTCCATGATCATGATGCCCGATACCGACCCGGTCATCGACAATGTCGCCCTCGTCGAATTCGTGCTGCGTACCGCGCGCGACACAGCGGTCGTCAACGTCTATCCGGCCGCCGCAGTCACCAAGGGTCTCAACGGCGAGGAGATGACCGAGATCGGATTGCTCCGCGAAGCCGGAGCCGTCGCGATCAGCGAGGGCCGACACTCCATCGCCAATACGCAGTTGATGCGACGGGCACTGACCTATGCGCGCGATTTTGGTGTCGTGCTCGCGCACGAAGCCCAGGATCCCTACCTCGGCGTCAACGGGGTGATGAACGAGGGCCTATTCGCCAGCTGGCTCGGCCTTTCCGGAACGCCCCGCGAAGCGGAGGTTATCCCGATCGAGCGTGACATGCGGCTCGCCGCCCTTACCCAAGGCGCTTATCATGCGGCGCAGATCTCGACCGCCATGTCGGCGGAGGTCATCGCCAAGGCCAAGCAGGACGGTCTCAACGTGACCTCCGGTGTTTCGATCAACCACCTGTCGCTGAACGAGAACGATGTCGGCGAATTCCGCACCTTCTTCCGCTTGCAGCCGCCGCTGCGGCTCGAGGAGGACCGGCTTGCCATGGTGGAGGCGCTGCGCGAAGGCGTGATCGACATTATTGTGTCGGCCCACGATCCGCAGGATGTCGATACCAAGCGCCTGCCCTTTGCCGATGCCGCCGCCGGTGCGATCGGACTTGAAACGCTGCTCGGTGCGGCGCTGCGGCTGCACCACAACGGCGATGTACCGCTTCTGCGCATCGTCGAAGCGCTGTCGAGCGCGCCAGCCCGGATATTCGGCATCGAGGCCGGGTCGTTGCGGCCCGGCGCCAAAGCAGATGTGACCATAGTCGATCTTGACGAGCCGTGGGTTGTGAAGGAAGAAGATCTGCGGTCGCGCTCCAAGAACAGTTGCTTCGAAGGAGCACGGTTCCAGGGGCGCGTCATTCAGACATTCGTTGCAGGCAAATCAGTCTTCACTATCTAGAAGCCGCCAGGGGGGCGTTGCATGTCGGATTTTTCAGGCGGACCAGCAGGCGTTCCGCTTCTTCTCTTTGCACTGGCCTTCGGCTATCTGCTGGGTTCCATCCCGTTTGGCCTGATTTTGACGCGCATGGCAGGGCTCGGAGATGTCCGCAGCATTGGTTCGGGCAATATTGGCGCCACGAATGTGCTGCGCACGGGCAACAAGAAGCTGGCAGCGGCCACCCTGCTCCTTGACATGTTGAAGGGAACAGCCGCCGTGCTGATCGCCGGGATCGCCAGTCCGGAAGCGGCAATCGCAGCGGGCCTCGGTGCGTTCCTCGGCCATATTTTTCCAGTCTGGCTGAAGTTCAAGGGCGGCAAGGGCGTCGCCACATATCTGGGCGTTCTGCTCGGATTGTTCTGGCAGGGTGCATTGATCTTTGCCGCAGTCTGGCTTGGCGTGGCCTATGCCACGCGCTACTCGTCACTCGCCGCTCTTGTCGCGGCAGCGATTGTCCCGATCGCACTTTATATTATAGGCTTGCACCAGATAGCCGTGCTGTTCCTGATCCTTACCGTCATCGTCTTCATCAAGCACCGCGCCAATATCCAGCGTCTCATCGCTGGAACTGAGGGCAAGATCGGATCTAAAGGGTGAACGACGCCGCGAAAGGCATCCGCCTTTCTGACAGCCAGCGGCTGGCCTGGCTCCGTTTGCTCCGAAGCGACAATGTCGGCCCCGCGACCTTTCGCGATCTCATAGCCCATTGCGGATCAGCCGCTGCCGCATTGGAAATGCTTCCCGAACTCGTTCGGCGCGGTGGCGGGCACCGCCCGATTCGGATCGCTCCGGTCGAGGATGCCATGCGCGAAATGGAAGCCGCAGCTAAAACCGGTGCGCGCTTCGTCGGGATCGGCGAACCCGACTATCCGCGCTACTTGCGGCAATGCGATAATCCGCCTCCCCTCGTGGCAATCAAGGGCAATCCTGACGTTTTCCGGCTTCCGCCGGTTGCTATCGTCGGCGCCCGCAACGCCTCGCTGGTGGGTCTCAAATTTGCCCGCATGCTTGCGCGAGACCTCGGACAAGCGGGTTTCGCCGTGATCTCGGGCCTGGCGCGCGGCATCGATACCGCCGCCCATGAAGCAAGCCTCGACCATGGAACCGTCGCGGTCATGGCAGGCGGACTGGACATGCCCTACCCGCCGGAAAATCTTGACCTTTACGCAGCCATATCCAGTCGACACGGCGCTGCCATCAGCGAAATGCCTTTCGGCTGGGAGCCGCGTGCGCGGGATTTTCCACGGCGCAACAGAATCATCGCCGCACTGTCCCTGGGGCTCGTCGTGGTGGAAGCTGCAGAACGATCGGGTTCGCTCATCAGCGCCCGGCTTGCCGGCGAACTGGGACGGCACGTTTTCGCCGTTCCGGGCTCACCTTTCGATCCGAGGGCCAAGGGCACCAACGATCTTCTGAAGAATGGCGCGACGGTGACAACCTGCACGCAGGATGTGATCGACGGCCTCACGCCGCTTGTCGATCGACCGATCGCCGACCCGCCCGCCTTCCTCGCGCCGGAAATCGATTTCCCTTCGCTCAACCCACCTGATGAAAGCGACCGCGACCGCGTGGTCAATCTGCTTGGGCCTGTTCCGACCGAAATCGATGAGCTGATCCGTGCGAGTGGACTGCATCCTTCCCTGATCATGCTGATTCTGCTTGAGCTCGATCTTGCCGGACGTTTGCAACGCCACTCAGGCGGATATGTTTCGCTGGTTTATTCCTGAGTCCGAGCCCGTGTGGCGACGCAACTGGTCGCTGCCCTCGATGTAAGCGATCTCGATGAGGTAGGCCAACATGTCCAACCGGGTGTTTTGGGCCATCGTGCGGAGCTCACCGAGCATCTGCTGAATAAATCTGACGTTCTCGACTGGATTGATTTTGCTTTCGCTCATAATTACATCCTTGAAAAAGCCCATGCTGAAATGGCGCTATATTTGACCAGAAATCGCTTAATGTATAGCTACTTAAGTCCTTGTTTTTTATACTTTGCACACGTACACATCAAATAACCGGCCAAAAATCTCCGGGGCTCTTGCACCGCAAACGACAATACCATTAATTGTATTAGCTCGTTGAGCAACCCGTGGTTGCAATTGTCGATTTTTGAAGCCCAGACCTTGACGTTGCGCAGAAGCCTGTTCATTTCACAGACTTCTGTACCGGTGCGAAACCGGCACTTCTTTAATCAGACAAGGGCAGAAAGCTCGAATCCGTAATGAATCTCGTCGTCGTCGAATCGCCTACCAAGGCCAAATCAATCACCAAATATCTTGGCCCGGGCTACAAGGTCCTGGCCTCGTTCGGCCACGTGCGCGATCTGCCTGCCAAGGACGGCTCAGTCCTCCCCGACAATGATTTCTCGATGTCCTGGGAAGTAAGCTCCGAATCGTCAAAGCGGCTGAGCGATATCATCAAGGCATTGAAGGAGAGCGACACGCTCTTTCTTGCGACCGACCCTGATCGCGAGGGTGAGGCGATCTCCTGGCATGTGCTCGAGGTGCTGCAGCAAAAGAAGGCAATTGGTACAAAGGCGGTAAAACGTGTTGCATTCAACGCGGTTACCAAGGATTCGGTGCTCGAGGCCATTGCGAACCCCCGCGATATCGATATGCCGCTGGTCGATGCCTATCTCGCCCGCCGTGCGCTCGACTATCTGTTTGGCTTTACCCTCTCGCCCGTGCTTTGGCGCAAGCTGCCCGGCGCCCGTTCGGCTGGACGTGTCCAGTCCGTCACCCTGCGGCTCGTCGCGGATCGCGAAGCTGAGATCGAACGGTTTGTGCGCGAAGAATACTGGACGATCGCAGCGCACTTGAAGACGCCGCGCAACGACCTCTTTGAAGCGCGCCTTGTAGCAATCGACGACAAGAAGCTCGGCAAGCTCGACATCAAGAATGGCGAACAGGCCGGTGAGATTCGCGCCATGCTCGAAGGCGCTTCGTTTAAGGCGACCGCCGTTGAAGCAAAGCCGATAAAGCGCAGTCCCGGACCGCCCTTCACCACCTCCACTTTGCAGCAGGCAGCATCCGGACAATTGGGCTTTTCCTCCTCACGCACAATGCAGATCGCGCAGCGTCTTTACGAAGGCATGGACCTTGGCGGGGAAACCGCAGGTCTCATCACTTATATGCGTACTGACGGCGTTCAGATGGATCCGGAGGCGGTTCAGGCGGCACGCAAGACCATCGGCCGCGTCTTTGGCGACAAATATGTGCCGGAGAAGCCGCGTTACTATTCGACCAAGGCGAAGAATGCGCAGGAGGCTCATGAAGCCATCCGCCCGACGGACTTCAATCGCCATCCGAAGGACATGCGCAAGTTCCTCGATGATGATCAGGCGCGGCTTTATGAATTGATCTGGAAGCGCGCTATCGCGAGCCAGATGCAATCGGCCGACATCGAGCGTACGACCGTCGACATCGAGGCGCGGAACGGTTCCCGCCTGGCGCAATTGCGTGCGACAGGTTCGGTCGTCCGTTTTGACGGTTTCCTCGGAGCCTATGTCGATCACCGCGAGGAAGAGGATGTCGACGAAGACAGCGCCCGCCTGCCCGAGATCAGGGCTGGCGAGGCCCTCGCCCGCGAGAAGATCGAAGCCAGCCAACACTCGACGGAGCCACCGCCGCGTTATTCGGAAGCAACGCTCATCAAGAAGATGACCGAGCTCGGCATAGGCCGCCCGTCCACTTATGCGGCAACGATAACGACACTGCGCGACCGCGAATATATTGCGGTCGAGAAGCGCAAGCTTATCCCCGAGGCCAAGGGCCGGCTTGTGATCGCCTTCCTGGAAAGCTTCTTCAAGCGCTATGTCGAATATGATTTCACGGCGGACCTTGAGGAAAAGCTCGATGAAATCTCCGACGGCAAGCTCAAGTGGAAGGATGTCCTGCGCGATTTCTGGACCGATTTCTTCGGCTCCGTCGACGGTATCAAGGAATTGCGGGTCACCAACGTTCTCGACGCGCTCAATGAGGAACTCGGCCCGCTCGTCTTCCCGCCGCGTGAAGACGGCAGCGATCCGCGCATCTGCCAGGTGTGCGGAACGGGCAATCTTTCGCTGAAGCTTGGCAAATACGGCGCATTCGTCGGTTGCTCGAACTATCCCGAGTGCAAGTTCACGCGCCAGCTCGGCGGCAGTGAGGTGGCAAACGAGAACGGCAATAGCGGCGACGAGCCCAAGCTTCTCGGCAAGGATCCCTATACCGGCGAGGACATCACTGCACGCAGCGGCCGCTTCGGCCCCTATATTCAGCGCGGCGACGGCAAGGAGGCCAAGCGGGCAAGCCTGCCCAAGGGCTGGACGCTCGAAACGATCGACCACGAAAAAGCGCTGGCCCTATTGTCGCTGCCGCGTGATGTCGGGCAGCACCCCGAAACCGCCAAGATGATTTCCGCCGGGATCGGGCGGTACGGCCCGTATATCGCCCATGACGGCACCTATGCCAATCTCGAGAGCGCCGAGGACGTATTCTCTATCGGGCTCAACCGCGCCGTGACTGTTCTTGCTGAAAAGCAGGCGAAGGGTCCCGGTCGCGGCAGGGGAACACCCGCAGCGCTCAAGCAGCTCGGCGATCATCCTGATGGCGGTCCGATCACGGTGCGCGACGGGAAATATGGCCCTTACGTCAATTGGGGGAAGGTCAATGCGACATTGCCTAAGGGCAAGGATCCGGCTGTCGTTACGGTCGAAGAAGCGCTTGCCATGATTGCGGAAAAAGCGGGCTCCAAGGGCGGCAAGAAGGCGCCGGTGCGCAAGGCTGCCGCCAAGAAGGAACCCACTGCCAAAAAAACCGCCAAGAAGCCGGCGGCCAAAAAGGTTGCGGCGAAAAAGGCAAGTTAGGAAGCTGAATTGGCACGCCGTATCTCTCCACCCAGCGGAAAAAAGCGGCCTGCCAGTTCCGCAGACGCCAAGCGCGAATCCTTCTTGCCGAGCCGGGATGAGATTCTTGCCTTTATCAAGGAAAATCCGGACCTTGCCGGCAAGCGCGATATTGCCAAGGCATTCAACCTCAAGGGCGAGGCGCGGATTGTCCTGAAGGACATTCTCCGCGATCTTGCCGACGACGGCCTCGTCGAAAAGCGTGCCAAGCGTCTCGCTCTCCCCGGCAGCCTTCCCAACGTGGCCGTTCTGGATATCACCGGGCGGGAAAGCGACGGCGGACTCATTGCCAGGCCCGCGGAATGGGACCCCAATCATAATGATCGCCCGCCGGTTGTCTTCATTCGCGCCTCGCGGAACCAGAAGGGTCCCGCACCTGGCGTCGGCGATCGGGTCCTTGCGCGTATCTTTCATGGTGCCGATGCGTCGGGCCATGCCTATACG
This sequence comes from Phyllobacterium sp. UNC302MFCol5.2, assembly GCF_000686005.1. Classification (NCBI taxonomy): domain Bacteria; kingdom Pseudomonadati; phylum Pseudomonadota; class Alphaproteobacteria; order Hyphomicrobiales; family Phyllobacteriaceae; genus Phyllobacterium; species Phyllobacterium sp. UNC302MFCol5.2. Next base: position 175,627 of record NZ_JMLL01000013.1, on the reverse strand, counting down.
GCGCGCGTCATCAAGCGGATCGAACATCGCAAGGATGCAGTGCTTGGCGTCCTGCGCAAACTCGACAATGGCGAATGGCGGCTCGAGCCCGTCGAGCGTCGCCAGGTAGAGCTTTCGATCGATCCCGCGCAGCTGAACAATGCCAAGCCGAACGATCTTGTTGAAGTCGAGGTGCTGAAGGTCAGTCGGTATGGGCTCGCATTGGGCCGGATCACGCAAGTCATCGGGTCGGTGGCCAGTGAAAAAGCGCTGTCGATGATAGCGATCCACGAGCACGAGATACCGCACGTATTTCCAGACAGCGTCATCGCCGAAGCAGAGAAGGCAAAACCCGCGACAATGGAGCATCGCGAGGACTGGCGCGCGGTTCCCCTGGTGACGATCGACCCGGCCGACGCCAAGGACCACGACGATGCGGTCTATGCCGAGCCTGACACCGACGAGAAGAACCCCGGTGGCTATATCGTTACCGTCGCGATAGCCGACGTCGCCGCCTATGTGACGCCGGACTCTGCACTCGACCGCGAAGCGCTGAAGCGTGGCAACTCAGTCTATTTCCCCGACCGGGTCGTGCCCATGCTGCCGGAGCGCATTTCAAATGATCTTTGCTCGCTCAAGGAACTGGTCGATCGCCCTGCCCTCGCCGCCCGTATGATTTTCAGCGCGCAAGGCAAAAAGGTATCGCACAGTTTCCACCGCATCATGATGCGCTCGCATGCGCGGCTTGCCTATCCGCAGGCCCAGGCCGCGATAGACGGTTCACCGGATGAAAAGACGCAGCCCATCCTCGACACCATCCTGCGACCACTTTGGGACGCTTACGGCGTCCTGAAGCGCGGCCGGGATGCGCGCGAGCCGCTCGAACTCGACCTTCCGGAAAAGAAGATTCTGCTGACGCCGGAGGGTAAGGTCGACAAGGTCGTCGTGCCGCCGCGGCTCGACGCGCACAAGCTCATTGAAGAATTCATGATCCAGGCCAACGTGGCCGCAGCGGAAACACTCGAGCGCAAGAAGCAGCCGCTGATTTTCCGCATCCATGATGCGCCGTCGCTGGCAAAGCAGGAGACGCTGCGGGAATTTCTGCGCACGCTCGATATTTCTCTGGCGCGCGGTGCGGAGCTGCGCCCGAACCAGTTCAACAACATATTGAAACGGGTGGAAGGCAGCGAAAGCCAGGAACTGGTCAATCAGGTAGTGCTCAGATCCCAGTCGCAGGCCGAATACAATCCTGCGAACATTGGGCATTTCGGTCTCAATCTGCATCGTTATGCCCACTTCACGTCCCCGATCCGCCGCTATGCCGATTTGATCGTGCACCGGGCGCTGATCGCGGCGCTCGGTCTTGGTTCGGACGGCATCACGCCGAAGGAAGAAGCCGATCTTGCGGAAATTGCCGCGCTTATATCGACGGCGGAGCGGCGCGCTATGGCCGCCGAGCGCGACACGGTGGATCGCCTCATCGCGCACTATCTTGCCGACAAGGTCGGCGCGAGTTTCGAGGGGCGCGTGCAGGGCGTAACCAAGTCGGGGCTCTTCGTTTCGCTTGCGACATATGGTGCCGACGGCTTTATTCCCATTTCAACTTTGGGTGATGATTACTATCTTTACGACGAAACCAACCATGCCCTCTCTGGCGAACGAAGCGGAAAAGGCTTCAGACTTGGCGATGTCGTCGAAGTCCGGCTGGTAGAAGCATTGCCCGTAGCGGGCGCATTGCGGTTCGAAATGCTCTCCGAGCCTCACCCCGTACCAAGCGGGGTACGCTCGCATCACAAGGCAAAGCGCTTCGTGCGCGGAAACCAGAAGCGCCCATCCACCGTCTCGCGCGGAGGGCGAAGAGGCAGAGGATGACGACGATACAGACGTTTGGCGCAGGCACTGGCGAGACGCGGCCCGTTCGTCCCGTGGGACAGGCAATGTGGCGGGGCTTTCGCTGCCGCTGCCCCAATTGCGGCGAAGGCAAGCTCTTCCGTGCATTCGTCAAGTCCGTCGACAATTGCTCGGTGTGCGGCGAAGACTTTACCCACCAGCGCGCCGACGACTTTCCCGCCTACATCACCATCACGATTGTCGGACACGTCGTCCTCGGCGGGTTCCTCGCAGTCGAAACCCTCTTTATCCTGTCCAACTGGGTGCACCTGGCGATCTGGGTGCCCTTGACCATCATCATGTCGATTGCCCTGCTTCAGCCGATCAAGGGTGCGATCATCGGCCTTCAGTGGGCAAATTACATGCATGGCTTCGGCGGCGAGACCGACGATCTGGAACCATCGGACCAGTGACCTCATGGCGGTGAACAGCCAGAACCACGAAGCTGCGGTCGCTGACAAGCGGCGCGCGGCCCGCATAAGGCCCCGCGATGCTGCCTCGCTTTTGCTCGTCGACCGTTCCGGTCCAGAGTTGCGGATCCTCATGGGCAAGCGCCACATGCGCCATGTCTTCATGCCCGGAAAATTCGTGTTTCCCGGCGGCCGCACTGAAGTGTTCGATGGGCGGGTATCTGCGTTTTCGGAACTTGCGGAGGCCGACCAGGCGAAGCTTCTCGGCGGCATGGGCAGCAGGCCCAGCTTCCAGCGCTGCCGGGCTCTAGCCCTTGCGGCGATCCGCGAAACCTATGAAGAGGCCGGTCTTCTCCTCGGGCGCCGGCATGACGATCCGTCTTTGATCAAGCATCCGGACTGGGCGGCATTCTCGGAGCGCCGGATCATCCCGGACCTGTCCCTCCTTCGATATTTTGCGAGGGCGACCACGCCCCCCGGCGGCTCGCGCCGGTTCGATACGCGATTCTTCCTTGCTTTTCGCGACGCCGTCGCCGATACGCTCCCCGAGCCGACCGGTCCGTCTCAGGAACTCGAGGAGCTATGCTGGCTTCCCTTCGCTCAGGCAAGGCAACTCGACATTCCCGAAATTACCCGGTTGATCATCAAGGAGGCGGAGACTCTCCTCGGCGAGAATCCGTCGCTTACGCCCGGCAGTGCCCTCATTCAATACCGCATGAAATATGGACGATTCGTCCGAGAGGTCTTTTGATTCATGGATTCAATGCAGACGGCTGAACAGGTGAAGGTTCAGACCCACTGGCGCGCACTCGTCGCTGCCATTGCTACCATCAGCGCCGTTGGCGTTGCCATTGGTCTTGGTATTCCGCTCCTCAGCGTCATTCTGGAAAGTCGCGGTCACTCGGCAACCATGATCGGCCTGAATGCGGCGGTCGCCGGCATTGCGTCCATCGTCGCTGCGCCTTTCGCGGCTCCGATCGCAGCCCGCCTCGGTGTCGTACCAACCCTGATCGGAATGCTTCTTATCGGCGCCTTCTCCTTTGTCGGATTTCATTTCTTCACCGACTTCTGGATGTGGATGGTGCTGCGTGTCTTCCTGCACTTCGCCTTGACGATGCTGTTCATCCTGTCCGAATACTGGATCAATGCGGCAGCGCCGCCCGAAAAGCGGGGTTTGGTACTCGGCATCTATGCCACCGTACTTTCGATGGGATTTGCGCTTGGCCCCTGGCTGTTTTCGCGCATCGGCAGCACGGGAATCATGCCTTTCGCGGTGGGCTTCGGGATCATTCTGTTCGCGATACTGCCCGTGCTTCTCGCATGGAACGACAGCCCGGACTTCAAGGAAGAAGAACATGTGCCCTTTGCGCCATTCATCTGGGCGGTCCCGACTGCAACGGCAGCGGTCTTCGTGTTCGGCGCGGTCGAAACGGGCGGCTTCGCCCTCTTCCCTGTGTTTGGCTCGCGCATAGGCTATAGCGAAGCCAATGCTGCCCTGCTGCTTACGACGATCGGGCTCGGCAACGTTCTTTTGCAAATTCCCATCGGTCTTCTCAGCGATCACGTCAACGATCGCCGCAAGATCCTGCTTTGTTGCGCCCTGATCGGGCTTGCCGGCATGTGCATTCTGCCGTTCATTTCGAGCAACTGGTATATCGTCGCCGCCCTGCTTTTCGTCTGGGGCGGCGTGGTTGCCGGCCTCTACACGGTCGGGCTCGCGCATCTCGGATCGCAACTGACCGGCCGTGAACTCGCCTCCGCCAATGCAGCGTTCGTTTTCTGCTATGCGGTCGGCATGCTGGTCGGACCGCAGGCGGTTGGCGCCGGCATGGATGTCCTCGGGCCCAAAGGCTTTTCGATCACCCTCGCCGTGTTCTTTGCCTTCTACGCGCTTCTCGTCGGATCGAGGCTTCTGGCTCGCCGGGACTGAAACCCGGCGACCAGTTCTGTATCTACCGCTTCATTCCTTGTTGCGGAACGCCGCCTCGCCTGCATCCGAGACTTCGACCCATTTCTTGTCGGGCGCGGCATTCGGCACATAGGCGTCGTGCCAGTTCCACCATTTGTAGGTGGGTGTCTGCGGATAGCCTTTGGGCGAATCCTCCCAGACTTCCTGCCGGCCAAGCGGCGTGATGTCGAGGTAGTTCCAGGTACCCCCCATCTGCTCGTCGCCGCGATTGTTGATGAAATATGTACGGAAGATACGATCGCCGTCACGGTAAAAGACGTTCGTCCCGTGCCATTCGTCGACGCCGAAATCCGCATCGAACCCGTCGGTGACCGTGACCCAGGGTATCATCTCCCAGCCCATCCGCGCCTTCAGGCGTGCGATATCCGCCTGGGGCGCGCGCGAGACGAAAACAAGCGTCGTGTCGCGAGCATTGAGGTGGGCAACGTGCGCCACCTGGTCGGCCACCATCGAGCAGCCTCGGCAGGCATGTTCCGGCCAGCCAAAGACGCCGGGTTCGAAAAAGGCGCGATAGACGATCAGCTGCCGGCGGCCATCGAACAGGTCGCGCAAGCTGACCTTGCCGTCAGGTCCTTCGAAAGCATATTCCTTGTCGACTGACATCCACGGCATGCGTCGGCGCTCGGCAGCAAGGGCGTCGCGTGCCCTTGTGTGATCCTTCTCCTTGACGAGCAGCTTTTCGCGCGCTGCTCCCCACTCCTGGGGCGATACGACTGACGGCGTATGCATTCCGGTCGTGCCGCTGGCGCTGCCGCCTTTGATAGATGAAGCCATGATGTTAATTCCTCCTGATCCTGGCAATGCCGCGGCTATTTCGCGCGGCAATCGATGCGGTCATGAGCCAGTCTGGCACCGGAGACTGTAGTGCGCGAGTAACAAAGGTGACGGCATTGCGTTTCAGCCACGCTTACCCCGCCCCCAACCCCGTCAGTTTGCCGCCGGCACCGGACAATCCAGATCGCCATCCGTACATTTGAGATAGCCCTTCAGGCTCTCGATGCGCATTTGTGTCATGCCGTCGAGGCACGAGCTGGAGACAAACGGATATACGGTACCGGCAGATACGCGTGAACTCGAGAAATTGCATTCGGCATCGCGGAAGGCCACCCATGCCTTCTGCGCTGAAACGAGAAGCTTTGTCGTGTCCGTGTCGTCTTTGAGCCGCGCCTCGATCTCCTTATAGAGCTTGTTCAATTCGGCGTCGGATTTTGCATAAGCTTTCCCGGCGCACACGTTCATTTCGGTCTGATTGGTCAGATCGCCGCAATTGCTCTGTGCCAAGCCGAGACCGGGTATCGCAAAAATCATCGCGACAGTCAGAAGTGAAACTTTCATTGGTGAAATTCTCCACTAAACATGGTCCAGATGGACGGATCCGAACCCGCGAATCGCGCGCCGGGCCAGTTGCAATTGCCAGTTTCAACTTAAGCGTGTGTCCGGGAGCTACCTTTAATGGAATTTCGCCATTTCGTCATTTGAAAAGCTGCCACCCGGCACGCATATGCGTCCGAGCATGCACTCGAACAGCGGGCACTTACCGATGATGACGACAACCGCGCGTGTCGGGTCGATTTGCAGGAAGTGTGCCGTGAGCCAATCGAGTGGGCTTGACTTTCGGCGCCATTCGGTTAAGTGTCCGGCCGAATTTCCGCTTATAGCCACGCTGCTGGATTTGAATAGCGGTCCTCAACAATCAGAACAGGTAAACTGAAATGGCTAAGGCTGCGAATATCAAGATCAAGCTTCTGTCGACCGCTGACACCGGTTTCTTCTACGTCACGAGCAAGAACAGCCGTACGAAGACGGAGAAGATGTCCTTCCGCAAGTACGACCCGGTTGCGCGCAAGCACGTTGAATTCAAGGAAACCAAGATCAAGTAATCTTGGGTTATCCAGATCATCAAAATGCCGCCTCCAGGGCGGCATTTTTGTTTGCAACCGGGTGTTCTTGTTCGGATAGAGGCGTACTAGGCGGCGGCTGAGACAACACGGTTGCGGCCGGCGGCCTTGGCATCGTAAAGCGCATCGTCGGCGCGCTTGAGGAGCGCTGAGACGCTGTCACCGGTTGGCAGCACGCTGGCGATGCCGACACTGATCGTCACGGGCACGCTGATCGCATTCTTATTGACTGGAAACGGTGTGGAGGCGACTTCGCGCCGGATACGCTCGGCGACGACGGCGGCAATTGACGTATCAGTGTCGGGCATGACGATAAAGAACTCCTCGCCGCCATAACGGCTGGCAAGGTCGCTGCCGCGAACATTGCGGCGCAGGCGCTTGGCGAACTCGCGCAACACCTCATCGCCGCCATCATGGCCGTGCGTGTCGTTGATCAGCTTGAAGCGGTCGATATCGGTCATGAGCACCGACAGCGGCCGACGCCGCTCCACCGCGCGCTTGAACAGCGTTGCCAGATGCGTTTCAAGATAAAGCCTGTTGTGCAAGCCAGTCAGGCTATCGGTCACCGCCATTTCGTAGGTCTTGACGACGCTCGCGCGAAGACCGTCATGATAGGCCTTGCGCCGCAACTGCGTCCGCAGCCGCGCCAAAAGTTCGTTGGGATGCAGCGGACGCATTACATAGTCATTGACGCCAAGCTCCAGGGCGCGGCGGATCAAGGTCTCCTCACCCGGTCTGGCGATAAGGATAATCGGCAGCGAGCGCGTATTGTCGAGCGAACGCAGCTGGGCACAAATGCGCAGCGGATCGAAATCGGACAGATTGGACGATATGACCAAGCAATCATAGTTGCCCTGTATCGCATCGAAGAAGCCGGTCTGCGGGTCAATCTGGACATCAACGACCGCAGTTACCCCAAGGATCGACTGGATGCGCTCGGCGCTTTCCAGCCGCTCGTCGATGAGCAGTACGCGCGCTTTCTTGTTGCCACCGTCCTTGCCCGGGAAGCGCAGAATCGATTCGAGCCCGACATCGCGCGTCGTCGCCACCCGAAGCCGCAGTTCGTCAGTCAGGTTCTTCAGCCTTACCAGGCTTTTCACCCGCGCGAGGAGTTGCAGGTCGTTCACCGGTTTCGTCAGAAAATCATCCGCGCCGAGGTCGAGGCCGGTGATACGATCCTTCTCGCCGTCGAGCGCGGTGACCAGCACGATCGGAATGTGGGCAGTCGCTGGACTCGATTTCAGCCTGCGGCAGACTTCGAAGCCGTCCATGCCGGGCATCATGATATCGAGCAGGATGACGTCGACGTTGCTGGTCTCGCAAATATCGATCGCCGCATAGCCGTCGGTAGCGGTCACGACTTCGTAGTATTCCGCCGTCAACCGCGCTTCCAGCAGCTTCACATTTGCGGGTACATCGTCAACGACAAGAATGCGGGCCGTCATATTTCACTACTCCGAACTGACGGTTACGCGTCGCCAAGATAAGATTTTATGGTTTCGATGAATTTCGGCACCGAGATCGGTTTTGAGATATATGCTTCGCAACCGCCCTGCCGGATGCGCTCTTCATCCCCCTTCATGGCGAAGGCGGTGACAGCGATAATTGGGATGACGTGGAGATCGTCGTCGGCCTTGAGCCATTTGGTGACTTCTAACCCGGAAACTTCCGGCAGCTGTATGTCCATGAGGATGAGATCGGGCCGATGCTCGCGCGCAAGATCGAGCGCTTCCAGCCCGTTGCGCGTACGGATGGTTTCATAGCCGCTGGCTTCGATGAGATCGCGAAAGAGCTTCATGTTCAGCTCATTATCCTCGACGATCATGACTTTCTTGACCATTGGCAAATTCCTGTTGACCATGCTCGAAGGCGCATGCCACCTGCCGAATTCCATGAGACAAAGATCAGCAGCAACTCCGCTCCAAGGATACATTTGATATCGGCGGATGATTGATGAAAAGGTAACTCCGCACACCAATCCAGATATGCTGTCGATCATGTTTAACCAAGGATTTATTCAACAACTTCTTTTGCTCATATTCAACCGCATGTGGTTGCGGGTGCAGCAGAAAGATCGACCGCAATGTGCGGCATTGAGGAACATATCCGGATGAAAAATCAGCTCTCTCTTGACGACGCGCAGCAATTCGCGATCGACGCCCTGGTGTTTCTGGCGCAAGACAGCGAGCTGCTTTCCCGCTTCCTCGCGCTGACCGGGATCAACGCCGACCAAATCCGCGCCGCGGCAGGCGAGCCAGGCTTTCTCGCCGGCGTTTTGCAATTCTATCTTGGTCACGAGCCCACCCTGATGAAATTCTGCGAGACGAACGGAACCGACCCCGCCACCTTTCAGGCTGCGCTTCGTCTGCTTCCCGGTGGACGCACCCAGGAGATGTAACCGGCTCATAATCGCCAGCGCGATATTGCGCGGACTCAGCCGCTTCGGTAAGCTGGCGATGTTCCTTTTATGTTCCGAGCATCATGGCCTCCCTCAACGATCCGCGATATGGCTTTTGCCGTGACTGTATGGCCGCCCAGCGCGCGGAAGGCCGCCGCTGCCACGTTTGCGGCAGTCCGCGCCTGCTGCGTCATCCAGAGCTGTACAGGCTGAGCATCGCCCATGTTGATTGCGATGCTTTTTATGCCGCGGTTGAAAAGCGCGACAATCCTGAGCTTCGCGACAAGCCCGTCATTATCGGCGGAGGCAAACGTGGCGTCGTTTCAACAGCTTGCTATGTTGCGCGCATCCATGGCGTGAAGTCGGCAATGCCAATGTTCAAGGCACTGGAGGCCTGCCCGAACGCGGTCGTTATTCCACCCGATATGGAGAAATACGTCCGCGTCGGCCGAGAGATACGCCAGATGATGCGCGATCTGACACCGATGGTGGAGCCGCTGTCGATCGACGAAGCGTTTCTCGATCTGGCGGGCACAGAACGGCTGCATCACGATCCGCCGGCGCGGGTGATGGCGAAGTTTTCAAACCGCGTGGAGCGGGAAATCGGGCTCTCTGTCTCCGTCGGCCTCTCCTACTGCAAGTTCCTCGCAAAGATCGCTTCCGACTTCGACAAGCCGCGCGGGTTCTCGATCATCGGCGAGGCCGAAGCGAAGGACTTTCTTGCCGACAAGCCGGTGACGATGATCTGGGGCGTCGGCAAGGCCTTCGCCGCGACACTGGAGAAGGATGGCATCCGCATGATCGGCCAGTTGCAGACCATGGAGCTCGGCCCGCTCATGGCGGCATACGGCACGATGGGCCAACGGCTCTTCCGGCTCTCGCGCGGCCTCGACACTCGGCGCGTCGAGCCGAATGGTGAGAGCAAAAGCGTGTCGGCGGAAACGACCTTCAACGAAGACATTGGAACCAGGGACGAACTTGTAGCGATCCTGCGCTCGCTATCTGAAAAAGTCTCGCGCCGTTTGAAAGCGGCCGACATTGCGGGTCGCACGGTCGTGCTCAAGCTCAAGACACGCGACTTCAAGTTGCGCACCCGCAATCGCCAGCTCGCTGATCCGACGCAGCTTGCCGATCGCATCTTTCGCACCGGCTGCTCGCTCCTTGAAAAAGAAATCGATGGTACGAGATTTCGCCTAATCGGCATAGGCGTGAGCGATCTCAGCGATGACGGACGAGCCGACCCGAAGGATCTGGTCGACGTGCAAGCTACGAAGCGCGCCGTGGCCGAGGGCGCCATCGACAAACTACGGGGCAAGTTCGGCAACAATGCCGTCGAAACCGGCTATACGTTCGGCAAGATCAGGACACCGCCCAAGGCTTCGCCCGAGGAACTGGAGTGAGCGACCCTACCCCATCTCGACTTCGACGATGCCCGGAATGGCCTTCATTGCGCTCGCAACCTGCGGTCCGACCCGGTAGCGATTGGGAAGCTCGATCTCGACTTCAGTCGCGCCGTTTTCCTTGATCAGTACGAGACTGACGACCTGGCCGTCATTCTGCGGCGCAAGATAGGGTGCGATGGAGGTCAGCGGCGCGCTGGAGCGCATGTAAAGCCGCAAGGCCTTCTGCATGCGCGTTGCCTCATCTTCCAGCGACTGCGCGGTCTGGATGCGCAGGCTGATCCCTTCCGGACGATCCTCCGCACCGACAGTCACCACGACCGACTTGCCGGGCTCGAGCAAATCTCGATATTGCGACAGCGCTTCGGAAAAGAGTACGGCTTCAAACTGGCCGGAGGAATCCGAGAACTGGATGATTCCCATCTTGTTGCCGGTCTTCGTCTTGCGCTCCTGCTTGGCAGTGATCGTGCCCGCCAGCCGCCCCGCATTGGCGCCACGCTTGACCGCCGCCTGAAATTCGAGCCAGGTCTGCACGCGCAGCTTTTCGAGGATAGGCCTGTATTCGTCGAGGGGGTGGGCAGAAAGGTAGAACCCTGCCGCCTCGTATTCGCGCCGCAGTTTTTCCGCCGAAAGCCAGGGCGCTGCCGCAGGCAGTTGCAGCGTTTGCGCGCCCGAGGCCATGCCGCCGAAAATATCCGCCTGCCCGCTCAGGCTGTCTTCCTGGGTGCGCTGCGCATGGCCGATGATGCGGTCGAGGCCGGCGATCATCGCGGGGCGCTCGCGGCCGAAACAATCGAAGGCGCCGGCATTGATCAGACTTTCGAAAACGCGTCGGTTGACGACGCGCGGGTCGATGCGCTCGCAGAAATCCTCGAGGCTGGCATAGGGTGTGGCGCCACGCTTTTCGACGATATGATCGACGGCCGCCTCGCCGACGCCCTTGATGGCCGCGAGCGAATAATAGATCCGGTTCTCGCCGACTTCGAACAGGCGATAGGATGTGTTGACCGAGGGCGTCACCACTTCGATACCCAGCCGAACAGCTTCTCGCCGGAAGTCGTTGAGCTTGTCGGTATTCGACATATCGTAGGTCATCGACGCGGCGAGGAATTCGACCGGATAATGCGCCTTCATATAGGCGGTCTGGAACGACACGATCGCATAGGCCGCCGCATGCGACTTGTTGAAGCCGTAATCGGCAAATTTCGCAAGAAGATCGAAGATGAAATTGGCCTGCGGCTTGGTCACGCCGCGCTCGACCGCGCCATCGACGAAGCGCACGCGCTGCATATCCATTTCAGCGCGAATCTTCTTGCCCATGGCGCGGCGCAAAAGATCGGCTTCGCCCAGCGTATAGCCGGACATTTCCTGCGCGATCTGCATCACCTGTTCCTGGTAGATGATGACGCCTTGCGTTTCCTTGACGAGATGGTCGATCTTCGGATGGATCGACGCCATCTCTTCGTCGCCGTTCTTGCGGGCGTTATAGGTCGGAATGTTCTCCATCGGACCCGGGCGATAGAGCGCGACAAGCGCGATGATATCTTCGATCCGGTCCGGCCGCATACCGATCAGCGCCTTGCGCATGCCGGTACTTTCCACCTGGAACACGCCGACCGTCTCGCCGCGCGAGAGCATCTCGTAGGTCAGTTTGTCTTCAAGCGGCAGATTGGAAAGGTCGACCGCGATTCCGCGCCGCTTGACGAGGTTGACCGCGGTTTGCAGCACGGTCAGCGTCTTAAGGCCGAGGAAGTCGAACTTTACGAGCCCCGCTTCTTCCACCATCTTCATGTTGAACTGGGTGACCGGCATGTCCGAACGCGGATCGCGGTACATCGGCACGAGTTCCGACAGCGGCCGGTCACCGATGACGATACCGGCTGCGTGAGTAGAGGCGTGGCGATAAAGGCCTTCGAGCTTGAGCGAAATATCGAGCAGCCGCTCGACCACCGGCTCCTTGTCGCGCTCCTCGCGAAGACGCGGCTCATCCTCGATGGCTTTCGACAGCGTAACCGGGTTGGCGGGGTTGGCCGGAACCATCTTGGTCAGGCGGTCGACCTGGCCATAGGGCATTTCGAGAACGCGCCCGACATCGCGCAGCACGGCGCGGGCCTGCAGTGTTCCGAACGTGATGATCTGCGCCACCTGATCGCGGCCATACTTGCCCTGCACATAGCGGATGACTTCATCGCGCCTCTCCTGGCAGAAATCGATGTCAAAGTCGGGCATCGATACACGATCGGGATTGAGAAAGCGCTCGAACAGCAGTGAGAAGCGCAACGGATCGACGTCGGTGATCGTCAGCGCATAGGCGACGAGCGAACCCGCACCCGAGCCGCGACCCGGCCCAACCGGAATGTCATGGGCCTTTGCCCATTTGATGAAGTCAGAAACGATGAGAAAGTATCCCGGATATTTCATCCGGGTGATGATCGAGATCTCGTATTCGAGTCGTTCTGCATATTGCTCGGGCGTATGGCCCTCAGCCAGACCCTGTTGCTGGATACGCTGGGCAAGACCCTCCCGCGCCTGCCGGGCGAGTTCATCGGCCTCCGCCTGGAGGGCCGCATCGGGATCATCGCTTTCGCCGGTAAAGCGCGGCAGGATCGGAGCGCGATTCTTGGGATAATAGGAACAACGCAGCGCTATCTCGACACTGTTTTCGATTGCCTCCGGCAGATCGGCGAAGAGCGCCACCATCTCCGCTTCGCTTTTCAGATAGTGGTCCGACGTGAGGCGGCGCCGGTCGTCGATGGAAAGGAGCGAACCCGAGGCAATGGCAAGCAGCGCATCGTGCGCCTCGTAGTCTTCGCTTTTTGAAAAGAACACATCGTTCGTCGCTACAATCGGCAATTCCAGCTCATAGGCCAGTTCGACCTGCGCTGCCTCCAGAGCACGATCGTACCCCGCATGTCGCTGTAATTCGACGTAGAGCCTATCCCCGAACTGCGACCGCAACAGGCTCAGGCGCTGGCGGGCCCGGTCACTGCGGTCGTCCTTGATCGCTTTGGCGATCGGCCCCTCCGGTCCGCCCGTCAAGGCAATGATGCCGTCGGTTCTGCCGGGAAGCCAGTCCGCCGCTATGTGAATTGGATCGCCAGCAGGTGATTCAAGGTAGGCACGGCTCACGAGGCGAACGAGATTGGCATAGCCAGCCTCGGTGGCGGCGATCAGTACGAACGGGGCAAGACCAAGCGCCTCGCGCCGATTGGCGCTGCGGCTTTCTTCGGCCTGGTCGTGGAAAGCAATGTCGAGCTGGCAACCGATGATAGGCTGCAATCCTGCTTTCGAACCCTTCTGCGCAAACTCGAGTGCGCCGAAGAGGTTGTTCGTATCGGTGATTGCCAGCGCCGGAAACTTGCTGGCAACCGCAAGGTCGATGACCTTGGGAACCTGCAATGCGCCTTCGAGCAGCGAATAGGCGGAGTGAACCCTCAGGTGGACGAATCGCAGCGCCTGCGCGTTTGCCTTGCCGCCGCTATTGCCCTGCCCGTCTGCCAATTGTCGTCTCCGGATATTGAACGGAGAACTGATTCACCGCTGCGGCATAGTCGAACAAGCGCCACACGGTGTCCACCCGTATTGGGGTTCTTGCCCGACCGCAACAGTGGATAGAGCAAGATCGCGCGGGCTGACGCTTTGCCGCGCGATCTCAGATTTTCAGATTACGCTGACCCACATTGCGAAAGTGGCAATGAAAAGGCTGACAGTAACGAATGACATGACGTCCTGGAAAAGTTCGCTCATCGGTAAAACCCTTCTTCGTTGTCTCTATGTATATGTTTTGTTCTATTTTTGTTCTAAAGTCAAGCGAACCAGAGCGCGGGTTGGCGCTATGGTTTGCAAAATCTTAAGAGAAGATGAACGATGTCCGCAGCGAAGCGCATTTGAACAGGATTATTTGACCGCGCGCTTCATTTTGGACGCGACTGTCAGGCCCCCGAAAATCCCCGGGGGATCAAAGATCGGTGATCTTACCGTCCTTCAGGGTCACGCGCCGGTCCATGCGGCGGGCGAGATCGAAATTGTGTGTCGCGATCATCGCCGAAAGCCCGGATTGGCGAACGAGCGCCTCCAGAGCTTCAAACACATAGGACGAGGTAACAGGATCGAGATTGCCGGTAGGCTCGTCAGCCAGGAGCACCAGCGGCGCGTTAGCGACCGCACGTGCGATCGCCACACGCTGCTGCTCGCCGCCCGAAAGTTCGCTCGGCCGGTGCGAAGCCCTCGCCCCGACCTTCATGTAATCGAGGAGCTGCTGCGCCCGCTCAGCCGCTATCCCTGGCTTCATACCGCGAATCATCTGCGGCATCATCACGTTTTCAAGTGCGGAAAACTCCGGCAGGAGATGATGAAACTGGTAGACGAAGCCAATGTCGTTGCGGCGGATTGCGGTACGTTCTTCATCAGAAAGCGTGCCGCACGACCTTCCGGAAAGAATCACATCGCCGCTGTCGGGCCGCTCCAGAAGTCCGGCCGTATGAAGCAGGGTCGACTTGCCGGCGCCCGACGGTGCGACAAGGGCCACCATCTCGCCCTTGCCCAGCGCGAAATTTGCGTCGTTGAGGATCACCAATTCGCGGTCGATCTCATTGTACCGACGGCCGACGCCCGTCAGTTGAAGAATGGGACCGGCTGCCATCTATTCGTACCTCAGGGCTTCAACTGGATCGAGCTTGGCTGCGCGCCAGGCGGGAAAAAGGGTTGCAAGGAATGATAGAACCAGCGCCATGAGGATGACCGAAAACGTCTCGTTGAAGTCCATCTTGGCCGGAAGCGTGCTGAGAAAATAGAGTTCCGGATTGAACAGGGTTGTTCCGGACAGCCAGGAGAAGAATTCCCGAATCCGCTCCACGTTAAGGCAAACGACCACGCCAAGCACGACGCCTGCGAGCGTGCCGGTCACACCGATGGCGGCGCCGGTCATCAGGAAGATGCGCAGGATCGAATTACGCGTCGCTCCCATCGTTCTGAGAATGGCGATGTCATGCCCCTTGTCCTTCACCAGCATGATCAGGCCGGAGATGATGTTGAGTGCTGCGACGAGCACGATCAGCGTCAGGATCATGAACATTACGTTGCGCTCGACTTGAAGCGCGGAGAAGAAGGTCTGGTTGCGTTGACGCCAGTCGGTTAGCATGAGCGCCCGCTGCGCAGCATCCTCGATCGGCTTCTTCAGCGCATCGATATTGTCGGGATTGTCGGCGAAGATTTCGAGCGACTGAACCTTGCCTTCCTGGTTGAAATAGAGCTGCGCTTCCTCGAGCGGCATGATGACGATCGAAGCATCATATTCCGACATGCCGATCTCGAAGATGGCGGTGACCGGATAGGATTTGACGCGCGGCGCCATGCCGAGCGGGGTCACATCGCCATCGGGAGAAATCAATGTGAGGCGGTCACCGAGGCCGAGACCGAGATTCTCGGCCATGCGCGTGCCAATGGCGACGCCGCCTGCCGTATTGAACCCCTCGAAGGTCCCCTGCCGCACATTCGTCGCAACGAGCTTGAGCTTGGCGATGTCCTCCTCGCGCAAGCCGCGCACCAGAGCGCCCGTGCCTGCGCCGACAGTGCCCTTTGCAAGCACCTGGCCCTCAACAACGGGTATGGCGAAGGATACGCCGGAGACGCCGTCAACACGCTTTATCACCGCATCGTAATCATCGAGCGGCCGGTCGATCGGCTGCATGATCAGATGGCCGTTGATACCGAGGATTCGGGTCAGCAGTTCGCTGCGAAAACCGTTCATCACGGCCATGACAATGATGAGCGTCGCAACGCCCAGCATTATCCCCGTGAATGAAAACCCGGCAATCACCGAAATGAAGGTTTCCTTGCGCCGCGCCCGAAGATAGCGCCAGGCGATCATCCGCTCATAGGCGGAGAACGGCTTGGAACCGGTCATCGCAGTCTGTTCAGTCATGGGGTCCTGCAAACTTGTTGATCGCCGATTCGACGCTGAGCGTCTCGCGGGCGCCCGTTGCGCGATCCTTGAGTTCGACTTCGCCAGCAGCGACGCCGCGCGGGCCGACGATAATCTGCGTCGGCAGACCGATCAGGTCCATGGTCGCAAACTTGGCGCCAGGACGGTCGTCCGTATCGTCAAGCAGCGGATCGAGCCCGGCATTGGTCAGAGCTTCGTAAATCTTGGCAGAAACCGCGTCGCAAGCTGCGTCGCCCGGCTTCATGTTGACGATGCCGGCGCCAAACGGCGCTACGGATTTCGGCCAGATGATGCCGTTCTCGTCGTGCGAGGCTTCAATGATGGCAGCGACGACGCGCGAAGGGCCGATCCCATAGGAACCCATCGATACGAGATGATCCTTTCCATCGGGGCCGCTAACCTTGGCGCCCATTGGTTCGGAGTATTTCGTGCCGAAGTGGAAGATGTGACCGACCTCGATACCGCGAGCGGCCAACTGGTCGGAGGCTCCGACCTTGGCCCAGGCGGCCTCATCATGCATTTCGTCGGTCGCTGCATAGGGCGTCGTCCAGCGCTTTACGATATCGGCGATTTCATCGTCATTGTCGAAATTCGTATCGGAACCCGGTACAGGAAGGTCGAGATAAGCCCGGTCACAAAAGACCTGACTTTCGCCGGTATCGGCAAGGATAATGAATTCGTGGCTGAGTTCACCGCCGATGGGACCCGTATCGGCACGCATGGGTATGACCTGGATACCGAGGCGCGAGAACGTGCGCAAATAGGCGACGAACATGCGGTTATACGCGGCCTTCGCTGCCTCGAAGTTAAGGTCGAACGAATAGGCGTCTTTCATCAGAAACTCGCGCGAGCGCATGACGCCGAAACGCGGACGGCGCTCGTCGCGGAATTTCCACTGGATGTGATAAAGATTGAGCGGCAAGTCCTTGTAAGACTTCACATAGGCGCGGAAGATCTCTGTGATCATTTCCTCATTTGTCGGCCCGTACAGCATATCGCGTTCGCCGCGATCCTTGATCCGCAGCATCTCGTCGCCATAGGCGTCATAGCGACCGCTTTCACGCCACAGATCGGCCGATTGAAGGGTCGGCATCAGGAGCTCGATAGCTCCGGACCTGTTCTGCTCCTCGCGGATGATATTGCTCACCTTGTTGAGAATTCTCAAACCCGCCGGCAGCCATGCGTAGATACCGGCCGACTCCTGTCGAATCAGCCCGGCGCGCAACATGAGCCGGTGGGAGACGATTTCCGCCTCCTTGGGGTTTTCTTTGAGGATGGGCAAAAAGTACCGGGAGAGCCGCATTGAAGATCACCAAATTGAATACAGCCTGAGTGCTTTAAGAATCAGGCAAAACCAAGTGCAAGGTAGCGCATAACTCCATAAATCGTGTTCGATTTCTGGGAGGGAATCATACACCCGTCAAAATCACGCTGCGTTTCTCGTAGTTCGAAAGAAGACAAGCGAGCAGCAAAGTTTACTTAACTGCTTCGCATCTGATTGGAAACCCGTAAGCAGGAGCGAAGAAGCTACTGATTTATCGAAGATTCATGATCCTGCTGGAAATGTAAGCAAAATGTGATGGCAACGAATATTTTTCGTGACATTTCGCAGGCAGTCCGCTATTTTTTTCGGCATAAGGAGAAAGTAAGAAAAATTCTGCTTTCCTACGCGGTCAAAGTCTTGGGAGGATGTGACCTGTGGCGCGATAACACGCAGCCGCCACGCAAGTGGATCAGGTCGGACGCGATCTTAAAATGCAAGGTGAAAGCCTTGCATTTTTTTTGTCCTTAAACGCAGATTCAAATACTTGCTTGCTATTCTGAAATCGAATTCTAAGCAGTCGCTTTTTGTTGCTGCATTTTCGGCTCTGTTAACCTACCTCTTCGGCCGATTCAATTTCGAGCCGCCGCTGATTGCCATGTCGCTCAACACCCAATCAAAGTTCTTAGCCAGTTTACGTTTATCGAACATCCCCGGAGATCGGTACGAGGCAGGATTTTCAGACGCCGTTTCAGGCGACAGGGCCGGCGAATCAAGATTCTTTTCCGCCGGAACAATTCTGAAGAAGCGCAAAAGGCGTTCTAATCGCGGAACTTTTCGCCGCCGCGCTGGTTGATAGGGCAAACTGGAGACCGTTATGAACTTGCAGACCCTGTTCATTGCAGCGCTTCTGACATTACTCATTATTGCCGGCCTGCTGGCAGTCTTTCCCCTAAAAGGAAGCAATGAACCCGGAACACCCGCGCCGCACGCGCTGGATCAGACCAACGGCTAATATTCAAAGCCCTCTAAATTCTCTAGTTAGTCTCTCCATCACAACCAAAAGGAAATGATCTTGAATAATCGCAATGGCCTTTACCTGATCGTCGGAGCACTTCTCGTTGCCGTCATCGGATTAGGAATCTACATTTATCGCGAAGAGACCAAGCCCGCCGTCGAGCTCAAAATTGGCGAAAGTGGCGTTTCTATCCAGCAAAACTGAAGTTGATGACCTGAATTTCTATTTTGCCTGCGGGAACCAGACCGGGAAACTATCGACGCCAAAGCCGTATTCCTGGTTCACGACGTAGAAGGCTCCAAAAAGCACCGCCGAAATGATCGTCGTCAGAAGAAAGACCCTGCCCATGCGATGCTTGTGCGGGGCGCTGGCTGGCGTACCCAGCGTCACGTCATCCTCGTCGCCTTGCGTGCGCAGGCCGATCGGCAGCATGGTGAACAATGTCAGCCACCACAAGATGAAATAGACTGCCATGGCCGTCGCGATAGGCATTATTCTTGCTCCAGTTCGATCAGTGTCCCGTTGAAATCCTTCGGGTGGAGGAAGAGAACGGGTTTGCCATGCGCGCCGACCTTGGGCTCTCCATCGCCAAGGATGCGGGCGCCCTCACTTTTTAAATGATCGCGGGCGGCAATGATATCGGCCACTTCGTAGCAGACGTGATGCATGCCTCCGGAGGGATTTTTAGCGAGGAAGGCAGCGATCGGCGAATCGGCCCCGAGCGGTTCCAGCAGTTCGATCTTCGTGTTGCCGACATCGATGAAGACCACCGTCACGCCGTGTTCCGGGTGCACCTGCGGCTCGGTTGGCTTGGCGCCCAGCGTGTTGCGATAGGTCGCCGACGCTGCTGCCAGATCAGGCACCGCAATGGCGATATGGTTGAGACGGCCCAGCATAAGGATTGTCCTATGGGCGGGTCACGAAGACGGTAACCACCGGCTTCTTGCCCCAGACCTCGTTTGTTGCCGCCCGTACAGCGCGGCGCACTGCTTCGCGAACCATCGCCAGATCCCTGCGCTTTTCACGGGGAATGCTTTGTACGGCGCTTACTGCCGCATCGTACAGTAAGTCCTTGAGCAGTTCGCCCTCATCGTCGCTTTCCGGCAGCCCCACCGGCACGATCTCCGGATCTTCAATGATGTTGTAGTTGTCGTCGAGCAGCATCGATACGGCAACGTGCCCGACATAGGCGAGCTTGCGGCGTTCGACGATACCCACCTCTTCTTCGTCGCCAATGAGCTTGCCATCTTTGACCAACCGGCCGAACGGCGCCTTGTCGATGATCTCGGCCCTGCCCGGCGCGAGCCTCAAGATGTCGCCATTGCGCACCTGGGGCACTTCCGGGATGCCGGCCATGGCAGCGAGTGAACCTTGGGCGACGAGATGCGCCGCCTCGCCATGCACCGGCACGAGGATGCGCGGACGCACCCACTCATACATCCGCCGCAACTCGTTGCGACGGGGATGCCCGGAAACATGCACGAGCTGGTCGTCATCCGAAATGATCTGGATGCCCTGCTCTATCAAAAGGTTCTTGGTCTCGATGATGGGCTTTTCATTGCCGGGGATCGTGCGGGACGAATAGATCACCAGATCGCCGGCAGAAAGCGCGACGCTGCGCATTTCATCACGGGCGAGCTTGGCCAGCGCGGCGCGCGGTTCGCCCTGGCTGCCGGTAAGGATAATCACCATGTTCTCGCGCGGAATGAAGCCGTAATCGTCTTCCGACAGGAATTCGGGGACATCGTCGAGATATCCGAGCTCACTGGCGACATCGATCATGCGCTTCATTGAACGGCCGAGCACCAATACCTGCCTTCCCGCATCGCGTGCGGCCAAGGCGATCGAGCGGATACGGCCGACATTCGACGAAAAGGTCGTGATGGCGACGCGGCCGCGCGCGTTCTCGATAATGTTGCGCAGGCTCTCACCCACCTCGCGCTCGGAAGGCGATTCGCCTTCGCGCAGCGCATTCGTCGAATCGCACATCATGGCGAGGACGCCTTCATCGCCGATGGCGCGGAAGCGCGCTTCATTGATCAGCGGCCCCATTGATGGCTCCGGATCCATCTTCCAGTCGCCAGTGTGGATGATCGTGCCAAGCGGTGTCCTGATCGCGAGCGATACCGGCTCGGGGATCGAATGCGTCACCGACAGCGCCTCGAACTCGAATGGGCCGACATTGAATGTCTCGCCGGCGCGATAGATCGTTACCGGAATGTCCGGCGCGCCGGGCTCCGCATGACGCTTGGCCTCGAGCAGCCCGGCGGTGAAGGGAGTGCCGAAAACCGGAACATTGAGGAGCGGCCACAGATCGAGCAACGCCCCGTAGTGATCTTCATGGGCGTGGGTGATGACGATGCCCTTGAGGTTCTGGCGTTCGGCCTGCAGGAACCGGATGTCTGGCAGAATGAGATCGGCGCCGGGAAGTTCGGGGCCGGCAAAGCTGACGCCCATATCCACCACCACCCATTCGCGCTTATGCGCCGGACCGTAGCCGTACATGGCCAAGTTCATTCCGATCTCACCGACACCGCCGAGTGGAAGGAAAACAAGCTCAGCTTGATCGGAATTCGCCATCTATACTCCTAATAGCCGAATTCTATTCAGCCCTTGCGGACGCCACCGCACCAAAATGCACATCACCAGCGGCGATCTTTATGCGCTCGCCCTCGCTGTCGCGAATGACGAAACGGCAATCTTCGTCAATGGTTTCGAATATACCACGCAGGACCGCGCCGTCGACTCGCACAGCGACCTCGCTGCCGAGGCCGGCCGCACGTGCCAGCCAGCGCTTGCGAATTTCGGCAAGTCCCCGTCCCTCGTTCCAAACCCAGCTGTTTTCCTGCCAGGCGTCGGACAGCGCCAGAAACAGTGTTTCGGCATTACAATCCGCCCCAAGGCGGGCAAGCGACGTTGCCGGATAAGGCACGTCGTCAGGGTATGCCACGACGTTGACACCGATACCAATGACAATCGCGAAACGATTGGCCTCAAGCTGGGTGGACTCGAGCAGGATACCGGCGAGTTTTGCCCCGCCTGCAAGCAGATCGTTCGGCCATTTCAACTCGACACGCAGCGGTGCGCTGGTCGGACCGTGATTGCCGGCACCGTCGAGGCCAACCGAGAAGACAGTCGATGGGCAGACCGCGTCGAGTGCGTCGGCCAGTGCAAGGCCCGCGACAAAGCCGAGCGTCGCCGCGGCCTTCAGGTCGAATGCACCGGTGAGCAGCAGCGAGGCCGCGAGGTTGCCGTGCGATGTCGCCCAGGCGCGCCCACGCCGTCCGCGCCCGCTTTCCTGCTGCTTGGAAACAATCCAGAGCTTTCCGGGGTCACCCGCAAGTGCCCGCTCCAACGCCACGGCATTGGTTGAACCTATCGTCTCGAAGGCTTCAAGGCGATAGAAGTTTTGCTGGGCCAGGGGCGATAGGGAAAAGCCCATAGTCGTCAGAAGAAGGTTTTCGCTGCGGCTTCCGCATAGGTGCTGACCGGTCCGCCAACGAAGACATAGAACAGGACCAGCAGGCCGGAAACGCCAAGAACGAGGCGCAACTCGCCGGCCATGGGCACGAAAGCACCCGCCGGTTCATCGAACCACATGATCTTGATGATGCGCAGATAATAGTATGCGCCCACGACCGAGGCGACGATGCCGATGATCGCCAGCGCGTAGAGGTTCGCCTGCATCGCGGCAAGGAAGGTGTACCACTTGCCCCAGAAGCCGGCGAGCGGCGGAATGCCTGCGAGCGAGAACATCAGGATCGTCAGGATCGTCGCCATGATCGGATTGGTGCGCGAGAGCCCGGACAAATCGCTGATTTGCTCGACATTGCCGTCCTTGCGTCGCATTGCGAGGATGAAGGCGAAGGTGCCGAGCGTGGTGACGAGATAGATGAGCATGTAGATGGCAACGCCGCGTACGCCGACAACCGTCCCGGCGGCGAGACCAACGAGCGCGTAACCCATGTGACTGATCGACGAATAGGCCATCAGCCGCTTGATGTTACGTTGGCCGATGGCCGCAAACGCACCAAGCACCATTGAAGCGATGGCAATGAAAACGACGACCTGCTGCCAATCGTGGGTGATCGGCTGGAAGGTCTCGCTGACGACGCGGGTCAGAAGTGCCATCGCCGCCATCTTTGGCGCCGAGGCGAAGAAAGCCGTAACCGGTGTCGGTGCACCCTCGTAAACGTCAGGGGTCCACATATGGAACGGGACGGCCGAGATCTTGAAGGCAAGGCCAGCCAGGATGAAAACGAGGCCAAAGACGACGCCGAGCTGACGTTCGCCGCCGCTGAGCGCCTGCGCGATCGCTCCAAAGCCGGTGTGTCCGGTAAAGCCATAGACCAGGGAAATGCCGTAGAGAAGCATGCCGGACGACAAAGCGCCAAGCACGAAATATTTGAGACCAGCTTCGGTCGAACGGACGTTGTCGCGATTGATGGCAGCAACGACGTAGAGCGCGAGCGACTGCAGTTCGAGGCCGAGATAGAGCGAGAGCGTATCATTGGCCGAAATCATCAGCAGCATGCCGAGCGTCGCCAAAAGGACGAGGATCGGGAACTCGAACTTGTCGAACTTCTGCTCCTTGGCAAAGCCCGCCGACATCACCAGCGTCACCACTGAACCGACAAGCGTCAACACCTTCATGAAGCGTGAGAAAGGATCGCTAACAAAGGCGCGTCCGAAAACATGGCCGTCCTGCGGGAATATGACGACAAGCGCGAGTGCGGCGAGAAGCAGTGCAACGGCAAGGCCGCCAACCAGCCCGTTTGCCCGCTCGCCGGAAAACGCGCCGATCATCAACAGCACGAGCGCGCCGCCCGCGATGAGCAGTTCAGGAGCCATAAGCGTCAAGTTGGCAATCATGTCGGTTAGGCCTCTTCCTGCTATTTCAGCGCCAGTGTGGCGGCCGAGGACAGCGCATTATTGTATTGATTGATGATGGCGTGCACGGAGCTTGCCGTCGCATCGAAGATCGGCATGGGGTAGACGCCATAGAAGATCGTCAGAATGACCAGCGGATAGACCACGGCTTTCTCACGCGTCGTCATGTCGAGCAGCGATTTCAGGCTGTCCTTGTCGAGCACGCCGAAGATGACGCGGCGATAAAGCCAGAGCGCATAGGCCGCAGAGAAAATAACACCGCTTGCCGCGAACATCGCCACCCACGTGTTGACGCGGAAGACACCGAGAAGCGTCAGAAACTCTCCAACGAACCCGGACGTACCCGGCAGGCCGACATTCGCCATGGTGAAGATCATGAAGACGACGGCATATTTCGGCATGTTGTTGACGAGGCCGCCATAGGCCGCAATCTCGCGGGTATGGGTGCGGTCATAGATGATGCCGACGCAAAGGAACAGCGCGCTCGACACGAGGCCGTGCGACAGCATCTGGAACAATGCTCCCTGGATGCCCTGCTCGTTGGCGGCAAAAATGCCCATGGTCACATAGCCCATATGCGCGACCGAGGAATAGGCAATGAGCTTCTTCACGTCTTCCTGCATCAGGGCGACGAGCGACGTGTAGATAATGGCGACCACCGAGAGCGTATAGATCAGCGGCGCGAAATCGGCGGAGGCGAGCGGAAACATCGGCAGCGAGAAGCGGATGAAACCGTAGCCGCCGAGCTTCAACAGAATGCCGGCAAGTATCGCGGAAGCCGCGGTCGGCGCTTCGACGTGCGCATCGGGAAGCCAGGTATGGACCGGCCACATCGGCATCTTGACGGCGAAGGAGGCAAAGAATGCCAGCCACAGCCAGGTCTGCATGGAGGCCGGGAACTTGTAGGCGAGCAGGGTCGGAATATCCGTCGTGCCGGCCTGCCAGTACATCGCCATGATGGCAAGCAGCATCAGCACCGAGCCGAGCAGCGTATAAAGGAAGAACTTGAAGCTTGCATAAACGCGACGCTTGCCACCCCAAACGCCGATGATGATGAACATTGGCACGAGAACGGCTTCGAAGAACACGTAGAAAAGCACGATATCAAGCGCACAGAAGACGCCGATCATCAGCGTTTCCAGCACGAGGAATGCGATCATGTATTCCTTGACGCGGTTCTGGATGGCGTCCCAGCTTGCAAGGATGCATAGCGGCATCAGGAACGTCGTCAGGATGACGAACAGCATGGAAATGCCGTCGACGCCCATATGGTACGAGATACCCGAGTCGAGCCACGCAGTCTTTTCGACGAACTGGAAGCCCGACTGGCTGTTATCGAAATAGTACCAGATCGGCAGCGACAGCAGGAACGTGATGATCGTCGTCCACAGCGTCACATTGCGGATGTTCGTCCGCGCTGAGTCGCTGTCATCACGGATGAACAGGATGAGCAGAACACCGACCAACGGCAGAAAGGTAACGGTCGAGAGAATTGGCCAGTCGGTCATTAGAAGTTGCTCCCGAGCATCATCCAGGTGACGAGTGCGGCGACCCCAATGAGCATCGCGAACGCATAGTGATAAAGGTAACCCGTCTGCAGCCGCACGACGCGATTGGTCACGTCAACGACGCGTGCCGAAATTCCATCGGGTCCATGGCCGTCGATCAGCCAGCCATCGCCCTGCTTCCACAGGAACCGTCCGAGGGCTTTCGCCGGGCGCACGAAGAGGAAGTCGTAGAGCTCGTCGAAATACCACTTGTTGAGCAGGAACTGATAAAGGCCAGGATGCTGGGCAGCGAGGCGCTTGGGTGTTTCCGGCGAGCGGATATAGAACTGCCACGAGACCAGGAACCCAACGACCATCGCAATGAATGGCGACAGCTGCACGATGAACGGCACGTGGTGGTGTTCCTCGAGAATCTCGTTGCCCGGAGCCGTGTACAGCGCGCCTTTCCAGAACTCGGCATATTCGTGGCCGAAGAAGTGCTCGTGGAACATCACGCCGGCAAAGAGTGCGCCTACCGCAAGAATGAAGAGCGGCACCAGCATCACATAGGGCGATTCATGCACGTGATGCATGACATCGTGGCTGGCGCGCGGCTTGCCGTGGAACGTCATGAAAATCAGGCGCCACGAATAGAAGCTGGTAAAGACAGCGGCGATGACAAGAAGAATGTAGGCGTAGTTCGCCACCGGATTGTGCGAGGCGAAGGCCGACTCGATGATCATGTCCTTCGAGAAGAAACCGGCGGTGCCGATCAGCGTGCCAGGAATGCCGAGACCGGTCAGGGCAACGGTGCCGATGATCATCATCCAGTAGGTTGTCGGGATGAGCTTACGTAGTCCGCCCATGTGGCGCATGTCCTGCTCGTTCGAAACGGCATGGATGACCGAGCCCGCGCCGAGGAACAGCAGCGCCTTGAAGAAGGCGTGCGTGAAGAGGTGGAATATGCCTGCGCCGTAGGCGCCGACGCCGAGCGCCACGAACATGTAGCCGAGCTGCGAACAGGTCGAATAGGCAATCACGCGCTTGATGTCGTTTTGGACGAGGCCAACCGTGGCCGCGAAGAACGCGGTCGTTGCGCCGATGAAGGTGACGAACATCAGCGCCGTGTGCGACAGTTCAAAGATGGGCGACAGGCGCGCGACCATGAAAACGCCGGCGGTGACCATCGTTGCGGCATGGATGAGCGCTGAAACCGGGGTCGGGCCCTCCATGGCGTCCGGCAACCAGGTGTGCAGCAGGAACTGCGCCGACTTGCCCATTGCACCCATGAAAAGGAGGAGCGCGGCAATCGTGATTGCGCCTTGCTTATCAAGCGTATAGCCGAGGAAGTTGAGAACGATCTGGCTGCCGTCAGTTGCGGCGCCTTCTGCCGGCAGATATTGCGCGGCAGATGCGAACAGCGTATCGAACTGGACGGTATCGAACAGAACGAACAAGGAGAAGATACCGAGAAGGAAACCGAAGTCGCCGACGCGGTTGACGATGAACGCCTTCATGGCGGCCGCATTGGCGGATGGCTTCTTGTACCAGAAACCGATCAGCAGGTACGAGGCAAGACCGACGCCTTCCCAACCGAAGAACATCTGGACGAGATTGTCGCCCGTCACCAGCATCAGCATGGCAAAGGTGAAGAGCGAGAGATAGGCGAAGAAGCGCGGGCGATCGGGGTCATGGTGCATGTAGCCGATCGAATAGGTATGAACCAGCGCCGAGACCGTATTGACGACGACGAGCATGACCGCCGTCAGCGTGTCGATGCGCAGCGACCAGTCGAAGCTCAGCGAACCAGACTCGACCCAATGCGCCACAGGAATCTTGAACGCCTCGGTATGACCAAGGGCGACCGAGCCGAATGCGATCCACGAAAGGATGGCGCAGACGATCAGAAAGCCGGTCGTGACATATTCGCTCGCCTTCGCGCCGATAGCGGAGCCGAAAAGCCCGGCGATCAGGAAGCCGAGCAGCGGAAGGAAGACAATCGCCAGATACAGCATGCCCCCGTCAACCTTTCATCATGTTGACGTCTTCTACGTCAATCGATCCACGATTGCGGTAGAACACGACGAGAATAGCAAGACCGATGGCTGCCTCGGCGGCGGCGACGGTCAGGACAAACAGCGCAAAGACCTGGCCGACCAGATCGTGCAGAGCGGCGGAAAACGCCACGAAATTCAGATTGACCGCAAGCAGGATCAATTCGACCGACATCAGGATGACGATGATGTTCTTCTTGTTGAGGAAGATGCCGAAGATCCCGAGCGTGAACAGCAGGGCAGAGACGGTCAGATAATGTGCGATACCAATTTCCATCATGACGCTCCTGTCAGATACCCTTGCCGGTTTCGACCTGCTTGACCTCGATGGCCGTTGCAGGCGTGCGAGCCACCTGCTGCGCGATGTTCTGGCGCTTGATGTTCGGCTTGTGCCGCAGCGTCAGAACAATGGCGCCGATCATCGCAACCAGAAGCACCAGCCCGGCAATCTGGAAGAAATAGATGTAGTCCGTATAAAGAATGTCGCCGAGCGCTGCAGTGTTGGTGCGGGTCGCAAGATCGGGCGTCGGCTGGACCGGCGATGCGGTCAGGGTCGGCGCGAAAATCGAACCGCCAAGAACGATGATCAGCTCAGCGGCCAGGATGAGCCCGACCAGTGCGCCGATCGGCGCATATTGCAGCGCTCCGCTCTTCAGTTCGGCAAAGTCCACATCCAGCATCATGACGACGAAAAGGAAGAGCACCGCCACAGCGCCGACATAAACGACGAGAAGGATCATCGCCAGGAATTCGGCGCCGGTCAGCAGGAATAGACCGGCCGCATTGAAGAAGGCGAGGATCAGGAACAGCACGGAATGCACGGGATTGCGTGCAGCAATAACCATGAAACCACTGGCTACAGTGATGAAGGCGAAGAGATAGAAAAACGCCGCCGCGATACCTGTCAGCATGGGTTCCCCCGATTTCCATTCCGGCAGGTCGTCCTGCCATTAAACCCGGCAGATAAAACTGCCAATTCAAACGGATCGTTTGCCGTTCCGGCCAAATGATCTTTCAATTTTTCAAGCCTCTTAGCGCATGTTCCCCGCCGGTTGAAGATCAACGGCCAAGACACATGCGCGCAGTTCATATTCAGCGATAGGGCGCATCCATCGCGATGTTGCGCGCCAGTTCCCGCTCCCAACGATCGCCGTTGGCAAGCAGACGTTCCTTGTCGTAGTAGAGTTCTTCGCGTGTTTCCGTGGCGAACTCGAAATTCGGCCCCTCGACGATCGCGTCGACAGGGCATGCTTCCTGGCAGAAGCCGCAATAGATGCACTTCACCATGTCGATATCATAACGAACCGTGCGACGCGTGCCGTCGTTGCGGCGCGGACCAGCCTCGATCGTGATTGCCTGTGCCGGGCAGATCGCCTCGCACAGCTTGCAGGCAATGCAGCGTTCTTCGCCGTTAGGATAACGGCGCAGCGCATGTTCACCACGAAAGCGCGGGCTAACCGGTCCCTTTTCGTACGGATAGTTTAGCGTCGCCTTGGGCGCAAAAAACTGCCGCATCGACAGGAAGAATGCCCCGACGAATTCCAGAAGCAGGAGCGATTTAGCAGCTTGTGCCAGTTGTGCCATGCTCGTTCTCCTTAAGGCGTCAGGCCGGTAATTTTGAGGAAGGCCGCGGTGGCGACGACCATGAAG
This sequence comes from Phyllobacterium sp. UNC302MFCol5.2, assembly GCF_000686005.1. Taxonomy (NCBI): domain Bacteria; kingdom Pseudomonadati; phylum Pseudomonadota; class Alphaproteobacteria; order Hyphomicrobiales; family Phyllobacteriaceae; genus Phyllobacterium; species Phyllobacterium sp. UNC302MFCol5.2. The sequence continues at coordinate 147,379 of NZ_JMLL01000013.1, read as the reverse complement.
ATCGAGATCGGCAGGAATACCTTCCAGCCAAGGCGCATCAACTGGTCATAGCGGTAGCGCGGAACGAAAGCCTTCACCATGGCGAACATGAAAAAGCAAAGGAACAGCTTGAGCAGGAACCAGATGACGCCGGGCACCCAGTTCAGGAACCACACATCGACGGGTGGCAGCCAGCCGCCGAGGAAGAGGATCGTCGTCAGCGCGCACATCAGGGTGATGGCGACATATTCGCCGAGGAAGAACAGCAGGAACGCCGTGGACGAATATTCGATCATGTGGCCGGCGACGAGTTCCGATTCAGCTTCGACCAGATCGAACGGCGGACGGTTGGTCTCCGCCAGTGCCGAAATGAAGAAGATGATGAACATCGGGAACAGGCCGAGCCAATGCCAGTCGAGGAACGTATTCGGCAGACCGATCATCGTGCCGAGGCCGGTCGTCTGCGACATGACAATGTCGGTCAGGTTGAGCGAACCCACGCAAAGGAGGACGGTGACGATCACGAAGCCGATCGACACTTCGTAGGACACCATCTGCGCGGCCGAGCGCAGTGCGCCGAGAAACGGGTATTTCGAGTTGGATGCCCAGCCCGCCATGATGACGCCGTAGACTTCGAGCGACGAAATGGCGAGGACGTAAAGGATGCCGACATTGACGTTGGCGACCGCCCAGCCCTCATTGACCGGAATGACAGCCCAGGCCGCCATGGCAAGGACCGACGATACGAGCGGCGCAAGCAGGAAAATGCCCTTGTTGGCGCCGGAGGGGATGATCGGTTCCTTGACGACGAACTTCAAAAGGTCGGCGAAGGACTGCAGCAAACCAAACGGTCCGACGACGTTGGGGCCGCGCCGCAACTGCACGGCCGCCCAGACCTTGCGATCCGCCAGAAGCAGATAGGCGATGATCAGCAGCATCACCACCAGCAACAGCAGTGATTTGCCGAGGATGATCAGCAGCGGCAGGATGTAGGTTGCGAAAATCTCTTCCATATCAGTCTCTTTCCCGCCTACTCGGCCGCCTGCTTGAAGCCGCCCTTGGCGAGCGCCGAGCACTCGGCCATGACGGCAGAGGCGCGTGCGATCGGGTTGGTCAAGTAGAAATCCTTGACCGGCGAGATGAAGGCCGTCTTCTCGACTGCGCCGATTGTACTCGCCAGCTTCTCGACATCGGCAGGATTGCCGGCTTCGATCGAGTCGACCGAAGCGAGATGCGGATACTCCGCATAGAGGCCGGAGCGCAAGGCCGCGAGCGAGTCGAACGGCAATTTCTTGCCGAGTGTGTCGGATAGAGCGCGCAGGATTGCCCAGTCTTCCTTGGCGTTGCCTGGCGCAAAGCCGGCGCGGTTCGTCATTTGCACGCGGCCCTCGGTGTTCACATAGGTGCCCGACTTTTCCGTATAGGTCGCGCCGGGCAGGATCACATCGGCATTGTGCGCGCCCTGATCACCATGCGTGCCGATGTACACCGTGAATGCCTTGTCCTTGCCGGACCAGTCGAGTTCGTCGGCGCCGAGCAGGAACAGAACATCCATCGCGCCCTGCATCTCGGCTACCGTCTTGCCGCCCTCACCCGGCACGAAGCCGATGTCGAGCGCGCCGACACGGCTCGCAGCGGTATGCACCACGCCAAATCCGTTCCAGTCGTCCCGTAGGGCTCCGGCTTCAGCGGCGATCTTTGCCGCAAGTCCCAATACCGACTGGCCGTCCGCGCGCGACAGAGCACCCTGCCCGACGATGATCATCGGGTTCTTGGCCGTCTTCAGAACCGACAGGAAATTCATCGATCCAGCCGCAAGATCGGCAAGCGTCTCGGCGCCGGCGCCAAGGTATTCGTACTTATAGCGCAGGTCGGCCTGTTCGCCGATCAGGCCGATCGGCGTTCCAGCGGCACGCCAGCGCTTGCGGATGCGGGCGTTGAGCAGCGATGCCTCGAAACGCGGATTTGATCCGATAATGAGGATCGCATCGGCCTGCTCGATCCCGTCGATCGTCGGATTGAAAATGTATGAAGCGCGGCCGCCCGCCGTAGCAAGCGCCGAGCCGTCCTGACGTGCGTCGAAATTGGCCGAGCCAAGCGACGCCATCAGCGCCTTAAGTGCATACATCTCCTCGACACTGGCGAGATCGCCGGCAATGGCGCCGATCTTGCTGCCGTCGGTCTTGGCAACGGCGACCCTGATCGCGTCGAAGGCCTCCGGCCAGGTCGCGGCAACGAGACGGCCGTCCTTACGGATATAGGGACGGTCGAGGCGCTGCGTGCGCAGGCCATCCCAGATGAAGCGCGTCTTGTCGGAAATCCATTCCTCGTTCACCTGCTCGTTGACGCGCGGCAGGATGCGCATCACCTCGCGGCCACGGGTATCGACGCGGATCGCCGAGCCGACTGCATCCATCACATCGATGGATTCCGTTTTGTTCAACTCCCAGGGACGAGCCTGGAAAGCATAGGGCTTCGAGGTCAGCGCACCGACCGGGCAAAGATCGATGACGTTGCCCTGGAGTTCGGAGGTCATCGCCCGTTCGAGATAGGTGGTGATCTCGGCATCTTCACCGCGGCCGATCAGGCCGAGTTCGGAAATGCCGGCAACTTCCGTCGTAAAGCGGACGCAGCGGGTGCAATGGATGCAGCGCGTCATGATCGTCTTGACGAGAGGACCAATATATTTGTCCTCGACGGCGCGCTTATTCTCGCGATAACGCGAGGAATCGACGCCGAAGGCCATAGCCTGGTCCTGCAGATCGCATTCGCCGCCCTGATCGCAGATCGGGCAATCGAGCGGATGGTTGATGAGCAGGAATTCCATCACGCCTTCGCGGGCCTTCTTGACCATCGGGGTATTGGTGAAGATTTCCGGGGTCTCGCCGTTGGGACCGGGGCGCAAATCGCGCACGCCCATGGCGCAGGAGGCTGCCGGCTTCGGCGGTCCGCCCTTCACTTCGATCAGGCACATGCGGCAATTGCCGGCAATCGACAAACGCTCGTGGAAGCAGAAGCGCGGAACCTCGGCACCCGCCGTTTCCGCAGCCTGCAGAAGCGTATAGTGATCCGGTACCTCTATTTCCTTACCGTCGACTTTGATCTTTGCCATCGTCCGTCCAACCTCGCGGAACATACCGCATTCCAGTCCGGCATTTCCGCAGTTGCCGAAATGCCCTTAATTCTCAACGTGCCGGGTAACAACCGGCGCGCACCTTGTTCAGGGTTTCCCCTTCAATCGATTTGCCTGGCCAACCCAATCGTCGCGCACAATGCGCCCCCCGAATTTGAGTTCGTCATCGACCTTCGCGATCTCGTCCGCCGTCCATCCGGCGATCTGCGCATAGGTGCTTATTCCCATGCCGTTCAAGACCTGCTCAAGCTTCGGCCCTATGCCCGCGATCCGCTTCAGATCGTCGGCCCCAGTCGTCACGGCCGGAGCCAATTTCGCGGCAATTGCAGTTTCAACTGAAACAACCTGCGGCTCTACGGGTACCTGAAGCCGCTTAGCGGGTGCCGCGGCGGTCTTGCCGCGAATGATCGTCTTCAGATCATCGACGTCCGCTGCAACGCGCGGAGCACCGGCTTCCGCCGTCTTCAGGTTCAGATCAAACGCCCCGGCAAAAGCACCGGCCCAGAAACCCCACATCTGGCTGGCAATGCCAAGACCGATTGCGGATGCGGCGGCGGCCGCGCCCAGCGACGGCGTCAACAGGTTGACTGCCGCAACCGTGTGGTTCGGCATCAAGGCTGTCCATGTGTCGATGCGATGTTTTGCGTTGTCTGCCATCGGCCTTTCCACCTATTCCGCCGCTTCGAGCACAGGGCTCGGCGAGGCAGTGCGGGAAAACTCGTCGATGCGGCGCTCAATTTCAGGGCGGAAACTGCGGATGAGGCCCTGAACCGGCCATGCCGCGGCATCGCCAAGCGCACAGATCGTATGACCCTCGATCTGCTTGGTGACGTCGAGCAGCATCTCGATCTCGCGCTTCTGCGCGTTGCCGGTAACCATGCGCTCCATCACCCGCCACATCCAGCCTGTGCCTTCGCGGCAAGGCGTGCACTGGCCGCAGCTTTCGTGCTTGAAGAAGTAGGAAATACGGGCGATGGCGCGAACAATGTCGGTGGACTTGTCCATTACGATCGCGGCTGCGGTGCCAAATGACGACTTGACCGCACGCAGCCCGTCGAAATCCATCGGGCAATCGATAATGTCCGCTGCCGGAACCACCGGGCAGGAAGCGCCGCCGGGAATGACCGCCAGAAGATTGTCCCAGCCGCCACGGATACCACCGCCATGCTTGTCGACGAGCTCGCGGAAGGTAATGCCCATGGCTTCTTCGACGGTGCATGGCTTGTTCACATGACCGGAAAGCATAAAGAGCTTGGTGCCGACATTGTTCGGGCGGCCGATACCGGAGAACCACGCCGCGCCGCGACGCAGGATCGTCGGCGCAACAGCGATCGATTCGACATTGTTGACGGTGGTCGGGCAGCCATAAAGGCCCATATTCGCCGGGAACGGCGGTTTCAGGCGCGGCTGGCCCTTTTTGCCTTCGAGGCTCTCGAGAAGCGCTGTTTCCTCGCCGCAAATATAGGCGCCGGCGCCATGATGGACGAAGATATCGTAGTCCCAGCCATTCTTGTTGTTCTTGCCGAGAAGGCCGGCATCGTAGCATTCGTCGATCGCCGCCTGCAGCGCCTCGCGCTCGCGGATATATTCGCCGCGCACATAGATGTAGCAGGTGTTGGCTCCCATGGCGAAACCGGCAATCAGGCAGCCTTCGATCAGCGTATGCGGATCGTGCCGCATGATATCGCGGTCCTTGCAGGTACCGGGCTCGGACTCGTCGGCATTGACGACGAGGTAATGCGGCCGTCCGTCGCTTTCCTTGGGCATGAACGACCATTTCAACCCGGTCGGAAAGCCCGCGCCACCACGGCCACGAAGGCCCGATGCCTTCATCTCGTTGATGATCCAGTCGCGACCCTTTTCGAGGATCTGCTTGGTGCCGTCCCAATTGCCACGGCTCATCGCGCCCTTCAAGGACTTGTCCTTGTGGCCGTAAATATTGGTGAAGATGCGGTCTTTGTCAGCGAGCATTTCGCACCTGTCCTACTCTCTTCGTCCATTTTAGGCGGGCGCTCAAGGCAGCCGCCAAATTGATCATCTCGGCTTCTTGCCGAAAACCTTGATGTATTCCGGTTCGCCGCCCTTGGCCAAAGCCTTGGCTTGCTTGACCCATTCGTCGCGCTCGATGCGGCCATTGAAATTCAGGTAGTTGTCGACCCATTCCCGCTCGGCCTTCTTCCAGGCAGCAACCTGGGCGAAGGTGAAAATGCCAAGCTCATGCAAGATATCTTCAATCTTCGGTCCAACGCCTGCAATCAGCTTCAGATCGTCAATGACGGCCGGTCTTTCGATTGCAGCCGGCCGGCTCTTGTCTTCCAGCGAAACAGGCTTTGCGGCGATATCTACGCGCTGGACGTCAGGCTTCTCACCGAGCGAACCTTCCGCGATCGGAGGGTTCTTGATGGTACGTGCAGCAACAGGCTTTGCTGCCGGCTTCGACGTCGCATCCTCGGCCGCCTTCGTGGCCTTCACCCTTGATGGCGACCTGATCGCGGCATTGGTCGTTTCGTCGTGCGTAACGGGCTTTGCCGCGTTCGACGGCGGTATGGATGCGCTATCCGGGGCAGCCTGTCCTGCGCTCTTCGGCGTGGCGGCACCATTTCCATCGGTCAGCGATGTGAGGCCGCCCTCGGGTGCCGAGAAGATGCGGTCAATCTGCGGTCCTACCGGGACCGAGACTCCGTTGCCAGCCTCGAAGGCATCGATGATTTCCTCGAGGCGTTCCGGCGTCAGATCCTCATAGGTGTCCTTGAACACCATGACCATCGGAGCATTGACGCACGCGCCAAGGCACTCGACCTCTTCCCACGACAGCGTGCCGGCTTCGTTGGTGTGGAACTGCTCGTGGTGAATCTTGTGCTGGCAGACGCGCTTGAGCTCGTCCGCTCCCCGCAGCATGCATGGCGTGGTGCCGCATACCTGAATGTGCGCCCGCGTTCCGACCGGCTTCAACTGGAACTGCGTATAGAAGGTGGCGACTTCGAGCACGCGGATCAGCGGCATGTCGAGCATGCCGGCGACATGTTCGATCGCTGCCTTCGTGACCCAGCCATCCTGCTCCTGCGCGCGCATCAGCAAGGGGATAACAGCCGACTGCTCACGCCCCTTCGGATATTTGGCAATCGCTTTCTCGGCCCAGGCACTGTTTTCGCGATTGAACGCGAATGCCGCTGGCTGGATATTATCTTCTGCAAGACGACGGACGGACATTAACGATCAACCTCACCAAATACGATATCGAGCGAGCCGAGCACCGCCGATACGTCGGCGAGCATGTGGCCACGACACATGAAGTCCATGGCCTGGAGATGGGCAAAGCCTGGTGCGCGCAATTTCACGCGGTACGGCTTGTTGGACCCGTCCGAGACGAGGAAAACGCCGAACTCGCCCTTGGGCGCTTCCACGGCTGCATAAACCTCCCCGGCGGGGACGTGATAGCCTTCCGTGTAGAGCTTGAAGTGATGGATCAGCGCTTCCATCGAGCGCTTCATCTCGCCGCGCTTCGGCGGTACGATCTTAGCCGAGGTGTTCGATACCGGACCAACACGCTCCTTGCCAAGCAAAAGGTCGACGCACTGGCGCATGATCCGCACAGACTGGCGCATCTCCTCCATGCGGATCAGATAACGATCATAGCAATCGCCATTCTTGCCGATGGGAATATCGAACTCCATCTCGGCGTAACATTCATAGGGCTGCGACTTGCGCAGATCCCATGCGGCGCCCGAACCGCGCACCATGACACCGGAGAAACCCCATGCCCACGCATCCTCAAGCGTAACGACGCCGATATCGACATTGCGCTGCTTGAAAATGCGGTTTGGCGTGATCAGATCGTCGAGGTTCTTTACTGTCTGAAGGAACGGATCGCACCATTTGCCGATGTCTTCGACGAGTTTATCCGGGATGTCCTGATGAACACCACCTGGCCGGAAATAGGCGGCGTGCATGCGCGCGCCGCAGGCCCGCTCGTAGAACACCATCAGCTTTTCGCGCTCTTCAAAACCCCAGAGCGGCGGCGTCAGCGCGCCGACGTCCATGGCCTGCGTCGTCACGTTCAAAAGGTGGGATAGAATGCGGCCTATCTCGGAAAAAAGCACGCGGATGAGCTGACCACGCCTCGGCACCTCGATCTCGAGCAGGCGCTCGACGGCAAGCGCATAGGCATGCTCCTGGTTCATCGGAGCCACGTAGTCGAGCCGATCGAGATAGGGCACGGCCTGCAGGTAGGTCTTGGCTTCCATCAACTTTTCGGTGCCACGGTGCAGGAGGCCGATATGCGGATCGACGCGCTCCACTACCTCGCCGTCAAGCTCAAGCACGAGGCGCAAAACGCCATGCGCCGCAGGATGTTGCGGACCGAAGTTGATGTTAAAGTTACGGACGCTATGTTCAGTCATCGCTTGCTCCGCGAGATGGGAGACACAGTCTCATCAACACGCTCAATTTGTCTTCGCCTTCTCATCACCCGGCAGCACGTAATCCGTGCCTTCCCATGGCGACTGGAAGTCGAAATTGCGAAATTCCTGGCGAAGTTCGACAGGCTCGTAAACGACCCGCTTGATCTCGTCGTCGTAGCGCACTTCGACAAACCCGGTTAGCGGGAAATCCTTCCGCAGCGGATGCCCCTCGAAGCCGTAGTCGGTGAGGATGCGGCGAAGATCCGGATGACCCGAAAAGAGCACGCCGTAAAGATCGTAGGTTTCGCGCTCGTACCAATCGGCACCGGGATAGACCGCTGTCGCTGAGGGAACCGGGGTATCCTCGTCGGTTGCGACCTTGACGCGGATGCGCAGGTTCTGGCGCGGGGACAAGAGGTGATAGACGACGTCAAAGCGATACTCGCGTGACGGATAATCCACACCGCTGATGTCGATCAGCGAAATGAACTGGCATTGTACGTCGTCACGCAGGAACGTCAGTGTATCGATCAGCTTGTCGCCGCCAACCTCGATCGTCAGCTCGCCATAGACGAGTTCGGCGGACTTTATTTCCAGTGTCGGCTGTTCGCCGAGATGGCGGGAGAGTTCACCCAAGGCTTCTTCGAACATCGCCCTCTCCTATCGCTCGATCGTGCCGGTGCGGCGGATCTTCTTTTGCAGGAGCAAAACACCGTAAAGAAGCGCTTCCGCGGTGGGCGGACAGCCGGGCACATAGATATCGACAGGAACGACACGGTCGCAGCCGCGCACCACGGAATAAGAGTAGTGATAATAACCGCCGCCATTGGCGCAGGAGCCCATCGAGATGACATAGCGCGGCTCAGGCATCTGGTCGTAGACCTTGCGCAGCGCCGGCGCCATCTTGTTGGTAAGCGTGCCCGCAACGATCATGACATCCGACTGGCGCGGGGAAGCGCGCGGCGCAAAGCCGAAACGCTCGCCGTCGTACCGCGGCATCGACGTGTGCATCATCTCGACGGCGCAGCACGCCAGGCCGAACGTCATCCACATCAACGATCCGGTGCGCGCCCAGGTTACCAGCGCGTCAGCCGAAGTGACGAGGAAGCCCTTGTCGGCAAGTTCATTGTTGATTTCGCCGAAGAATGCATCATCCGAACCTATCGGCTTGCCGGTGTTGGGATCGAGGATGCCCTTGGGTTTTGGTGCAACGAGGGTGGTGGTGCCGTCGGTCAATCCCATTCCAGCGCTCCCTTCTTCCACTCATAGATAAAGCCGATCGTCAGAACGGCGAGAAACACGATCATGGACCAGAAGCCGAACCAGCCAATCTTGCCGAAGGATATCGCCCACGGGAACAGGAAGGCCACTTCCAGATCGAAGATGATGAACAGGATCGAAACGAGATAGAACCGCACATCGAACTTCATGCGGGCGTCGTCGAACGCGTTGAAACCGCACTCGTAGGCCGACAGTTTTTCCGGATCCGGCGCACTGTATGCGACCAGAAAAGGCGCAACCAACAGTGCCAGACCGATTACCAGCGCTACCCCGATAAAGATAACGATGGGCAGGTAGGAACTTAATAGCTCGTTCATGATCCGTCTTTTTCCGCCTTGTGAACTCAGGCTGACAAGAATGCCATGTTATGCACATGACTGCCACTTATACGCGACAGATCACACTATCCCGGAAGATGGTGCGATGCGGCGAGGGTTAGCGCGTTAGCGCCATGGGCGCAAGTGCGACGATGGCCGCAAATCTGTTCGCAAGTTCCAGCTTCCGCAGTGTCCACTTGCTCCAAAATCGTCAATTTCTGCATGTTTTGCCTTGTTTTCGCGCCAAATAGGCTGCGAATGCCTCTTTAGAATGATGTTAATGTGGCCCGCGCTTTCGAGCCTGCGGGGCGAGAGATATCTGACTGCGACATTCGGTCCTATAAACGATTTAACCCCTTAAACGCCGCGATCCCTGAAGCGCACGCCAACAGGGCGCAAGCGCCCGTGCCTCAGCACCGAACAGGCTACAGCAGCGTTGGTTCAAACACCTGCCAAAGGCTCGAGACCGAGGCCCTGCCCTTCTTCGCTGAGGGCCTTTTCGCGGTACTGCTTCCTGTCGAGCAGCATCGACCAGGTTGCCACCGCAAGTCCGGTCGCGGCCAATAGCGAAGCCACATAAGGCAAATTCTGATAGGAGACCCCGAATGTCAGCGCGACGCCGCCAATCCACGCTCCCGCCGCATTGCCTACATTGAACGCGCTCTGGTTGAGCGTAGCCGCAAGATTAGGCGCGTCCCCAGCCGTTTCCACCACGCGCATCTGCAGGGGCGGAATGGCGATGAAAAAGATCAGGCCCCAGAGGAAGACGCCGGCGATCGCGGCAAACTGGTATGTGCTGATCCCGGCAAAGACAATATAGACAAAGACAAGTGCAAGCAGGGAGCCAATCACCGTCGGCATCAGCTTCCAGTCGGCGAGCCTGCCGCCCAGGATATTGCCGAGCGTAATTCCCGCACCGAAGAGTAGCAGCACCCAGGTGACCGACGAGGCCGGAAGGCCAGAGACGTCGGTCAGAATTGGCTTGATATAGGTGAAGACCGCAAACAGGCTGCCCGAGGCAAGCGCCGATATCAGCATGGCAAGCCATACCTGCAACTTGCCGAGCACCCTGATTTCGCTGAGGATGCCCGTGCCCTTGTCCGTATCCTTCGCTGCGGGAACGAGGAAGGCGATGGCAATGACGGCGGCGATGCCGATCGCGACAACTGCAAAGAAGGTGGAACGCCAGCCATAGGCTTCGCCAAGTGCAGTCCCCAACGGTACACCGAGAATGTTGGCAAGCGTCAGGCCGGCAAAGAGCAGCGCAATCGCGCTCGCGCGCTTGTGCCGGGGAACGAGATTTGCCGCAACGACCGAACCGATACCAAAAAATGCGCCATGACCGAAGGCGGTAAAGACGCGCGCGACCATCAGCATCCAGTAGTTCGGTGCGATGGCACAAAGGAAATTGCCAATGACGAACAGCATGGCAAGTCCGACGAGTACGGGCTTGCGCGGCAGCGATGCCGTGGCGATGGCAATGATGGGTGCACCGACGACGACGCCGAGCGCATAGCCTGTCACCAGCAGGCCTGCATGCGGAATGGAAACGCCGAGATCAGCAGCAACCTCAGGCAACAGGCCCATGATCACGAATTCGGTCGTTCCAATACAGAACGAGGCGATAGCTAAGGCGAGAATCGGCAAAGGCATGGGAAGGACCGCGAGTCTTGAGAAAGTACCGATCCTGCATAGCGTAGCACGTTAAACAAATGACGATTGTGCAATGCAGCGATGCATTTCCGCTGGAACTGCGAGTTAAGCGTGCGAAAGCCGGCGAAGAGGGTGTCCGCCTCGCCGTCCGGTTGAATCAATCACCTTGCCCGATCGTGATGTGAGGCTGGGCCGCCTCGTCCTCAACCGAAAAGGCTGCGGCGTTCACCTTGTCGTTGGCTGGACGGTGGGCGGCTGACGCTTCGGTCTTTTCCTCGACGAACGCATCGACTTCCTTGGCTGCTTCAACGAATGCGAAACGAGCCGCTCTGGCGGTTGCTTCACCATCCAAAGCCTTGGCACATACGGCTTTTGCTTCTTCGTAGAGAGGGCCGCATTGTTTCGTCCAGCGATGCTTCAACAGGTCCGCAGCCTGCTTAACCGAAGACACGTTCATAATCGTGCCGGAGCGCGGTGATTTGATCATTACATGTTCAAAGGATTGATCACGCATAGCACAAGAATGCGGGGCAATAGGAATGGTTCCGGAGGCTCCCCGGGACCATTTAAGATCTACTTACAGTAGAATTCGGTTCGTATTGAACCAAAGCAGTTGAAATGCGTTTGATTAGTGGATTGCATGGCATGACAATTTTGTGAGTCGGACAGATCGCGGTCACAAAGGGGTTGGCTCCACGAACGTTTGCTGATATTCGGCCGGCTCCATTCAAGAAGGACTTATGCAGCAATGAACAGTCACTTTGCTCTCATCCTGGCGATGCTTACGGCAGTAGCCTGGACTGGAACACTTGTTTATCTGGTCAAGCGGTGGAGCCACGGTCACGGTCGGAAGTGACAATTTCCGGTGATATGTACCGGAATGTGATTTGACAGCCTAAATCGAAAGTATCAGGGTGGATCTAAGCCCTCCCCCGGCCCATGGAGGCTCGACGATTGCCATCGACATGAGTGGCGCATTGTCGAGCCTCATTTTTCTCAAAATAGCTCTAAGTGCGCAACCAATGTCTGGTTTCCGCGTTATTGTAGTGTCGGGAGCGTTATTTGAACGCGTTTCAGATATCCCGATCGAGGCCCAGTATCGTCCATGGCATCAAACGCTGTGTGGCAATCTGGGCCTCACTCATGAGCCACACATCCCCATCTAGTCCTTTGGATGTAGTTGCGCATCACCCATCCGATTAGGTTGTTCGGCTTTTACCCCTAGGTTAGCGTTTTGTGAAACGCGTGACTCGGGGGACTTGCGCATGCTGATAACGATACTGCTGGGCTTGGCCCTGACTGCTGGCAAGGTAGACAAGGGTGATGCCGTCATGCAGGCCCAGTTCGATCTGCTCAGATTGTCCTATGCATGCGGCGATCCACTATACAGGTCGAAGCGCGACTCGACCCGGCGCTGGATCGAACGGCTGGAATCAAACACAACCTACAGTATGCAGGACGTTGCAGATCTCGATAGCGGTCTGAAGAACGGCACCATCAAACCCGCGACCCGGGTAGAGCGCGGTGACTGCATCAAGCTTCTCGCCGATGGGGAGGCGAAGGTCGAAAGCCTCGTCGAGGAATACAACCGCTAGTAATATTATTTCATTGACTATTTCCGGTCGATCTCGCCGCGTCCGTAACCGAGCAACATGACAAGAATGACGACGCCGTAGATGATCTGGCGCCCTGCCTCCGGCATTTGCATCACAGCCAGGATCGATTGCAGCAGCGTTATCAGGATAACGCCGGCGATCGTGCCGAGATAATTGCCCTTGCCGCCAAGGATATTTGTTCCGCCAAGCACAACGGCCGCAATGGCCGGCAGGAGATAGGGGTCTCCCATCGCCTGATAGGCCTTGGTCGAATAGCCGGCCAATAAAACACCTGCAAAAGCCGCCGCGGCACCGGAGAGCACGAAACACCAGATGATGACGCCATTGGTGTTCACGCCTGAAAGATATGCCGCCGATTCGCGATTGCCGACCGCATAGACCCGGCGCCCGAAGGCGGTTCGGGTTAAAAGATAGGTGGTGAACCCGCCGACGATGATCCAGATGAAAAGCGCGTTGGGAAAGCCGAAGAACAAGCGCCCGACTGCCATGAAGTGCATCGCGTCGGTTGCATGATCCTGCGGTGCGAAGCCGCCGGTGTGCAGCACCATGAGACCCTGGACGACCGCGTTCATGCCCAAGGTGAAGATCATCGACGGCAATCGCAAATAGGCGACGCCGAGTCCGTTGAGCAGGCCCACAAGCGCGCCGCAAAGCACGCCGACCGGAATCGCGACGACATTGCCGATGTCGCCGAACCAGCCGGCGACAGCCGTCGCCATCATGGCTCCGAGCGTAACTGTCCAGGGTATCGACAGATCGATGTGACCGATGAGAATGACCATCATTGCGCCGGAGGCAATAATGCCAAGAAACGCGCTGATCTGCAGTTGCTGCAGGAGATACTCCGGAGAAAGAAACTCGCGCGAGTAGAGTGCGCCGCCAAGCAGCATCAAGATGATGCAGCCGAACGCAATGATGACGGAGCGGTCGAGTGTAAACCGGAGGATCGGGACAGTGCCGGCCTGAAGCTTCTGGTCGTTCATGCGAAAAGCTCCAGCCGGTTGCGAATGCGCAGCACGCGGATCGCGCCGAGGCTGACGGCGGCAAGGAGCACGACGCCCTGAAACAATGGCTGCCAGAGCGGATCGAGATTGAAGACGAAAAGCAGATCCTCGATTGTGCGAAGCACGAATGCCCCGAAAATGGAGCCGATGGCGGATCCCCATCCGCCAAAGAGCGACGTTCCGCCGATCACAACAGAAGCGATCGAGTTCAGCGTATAGGAGCCGGCTATCGGCGCGGATGCCTCTCCCGAATAGGTGTTGAAGGTCAGCATCAGGCCGCCAAGTGCGGCGAGAAAACCCGCGAGCGTATAGGCGAGCAGTTTGGCGCGTTGGACCGGCACGCCCGACATATACGCCGCTTGCTCATTTGAACCTACGGCATAGGCCGCGCGGCCGAGAACCGAGCTGCGATAGGGCAACCAGACCAGCACGACAACGGCCAGGAGAATAACCAATGCGGTCGGAATCACTCCGAAAAGCTGGCCGGTCGCAAAATCCGCGAGGTCGGACTGCACATCTCCGCCGGGGCCCGGCCTGATGTAAAGCGCGATGCCGTAGAAAATCGCCCCCGTGGCGAGTGTGGTGATGATAGGCTGAAGCCTGCCCCAGACGACGATGGCACCATTGAGGAAGCCAGCCGCGGCCCCGACGGCAAGGACGGCCACAGCACCGAGCAGCCCCTCGCCCAATGTGCCGACCACGATCGCCGAGGCGAGGCAATTGGCAAGGATGAATATCATCCCGACAGAAAGATCGAGCCCGCGCGTCAACACTGGCAGGGTCTGGGCCATGGCAACAAGTGCGAGTAGCACCGCCTTGTTCGCCGCCGTTGCGGCAACAGCGGCGTTCAGACCCACCGGATGGTTCGAGGTGTATATGGTGAACATCAAAATGAAGAGTGCAATCGCGCCCAGGAGACCGGCATTGTGCGAGATATGATGGCGAAGATTGCTCATGCGGCCTGCTCCTTGCCATTCACGTTCAGCGCTGTCTCGATGATATTTCGCTCGTTGAGATCGCGACCGAAAAGTTCGCGCGCTATCCTGCCGCCATACATCACCAGCACCCGGTCGCAGCAGCCGATAAGCTCGGCATAATCTGTGGAGTAGTAGAGGATTGCGACGCCGCTATCGGCAAGATCGCGCAGCAGCTTGTAGATTTCCTGCTTCGTGCCAACGTCAATGCCACGGGTCGGATCGTTCAAGAGAATGATCCCCGGCCCGGTCATGAGCCATTTCGCCAGCACGACCTTTTGCTGGTTGCCGCCGGAAAGCGTGCTGACGGCGGCCGCAAGATCGCTGACCTTGATCTTCAGGCTTCTGATCATCTGCTCGACGGCCGCATGTTCTGCGCTGCGGTCAAAGCGAAGCCCTTTTTGGAACCGCGACAGCGAAGCAAGGCTGATGTTGTCGCGAATGTTCATCGGCAGCATCAGCCCTTCTGTTTTCCTGTCTTCAGGGATAAGGGCGAGCGGCAGCCCTGCCCGCAGGGCCGCGCGCGGGCCGGACAGCCGTTGCTGCTTGCCCAGAACCTCAACCGTTCCCGATACGCCCTTCAAAACGCCAAACAATGCAAAAAGCAGCGAGCGCTGGCCCTGGCCATCCAATCCGCCCAGCCCGACGATTTCGCCCTTGCGAACGTCGAGAGAGATGTCCTTCAATTGCTCCGCCCAGGAAAGGTTACGAACCGACAGAGCCACGGGCGCCGAAAGATCGGCGGCGGGCTTTTCGGGATAGTGGTGGGTGAGTTCACGGCCGATCATCATCTGGACGATGGCGTCCATCGAGCGCTCGCCGATGCCAAACGTCTCGATCTTGCGTCCATTACGGAAAACCGTCGCGCAATCGGCAAGCGCAGTAATTTCATGCATCCGGTGCGACACGTAGAGTATGCCAACACCTTCGGAACGCAGTTTACGGATGATCGCATAGACACGTTCCACGTCGGCGGCGGTAAGCGCCGAGGTCGCTTCGTCAAGGATCAAAAGCTTTGGCCGTTTTGCCAAAGCCTTGGCAATCTCGACCATCTGGCGGCGCGACAAGGGAAGGTTGCGCACGAGTTCGAGCGGATGGATATCGTCGCAGCCGATCATCGCCAAAAGTTCACGCGCCCGTTCGCGCTGTGCGCGCGCATCGATCAAACCCGCCCGCATCGGCGGTGAAACGATTGAAAGATTGTCGGCGACAGTCATATCGGGAAGCAGCGACAATTCCTGAAAGACGCAAACCACGCCCGCCGCCATTGCCTCGGTCGGGTTGCGGAAATCGACTCGCTTTCCTTCTACATAGAGTTCGCCTTCACTCGGGTCTGTCACCCCGGCGGCAATCTTTATCAGCGTCGATTTCCCTGCGCCGTTCTCACCGAGAATGGCGTGAATCTCGCCGGGATAGGCAACGAAATCCACCTCGCTCAAGGCCGCTATGCCACCATAGCTTTTCGAGACATGCTTCATTTCCAGAATGGGCGCGGGTTGCGACACGTCATCCTCCTCCAAGACGCGAGTTTACCGGGGCGCGAATGCGCCCCGGTTGGTGCCGCTTACTGGTCAGCCTTCGTCTGGCCCATGATCTCCTGCGCCGAGAAGTTGATCCCACAGGTCGGGAAGGAATTGCCGACGAAGAAGTTGTCGCTCTCCTTCGCATAGTAGCTGTCGCCGTCCTTGAAGTTCGGATCCTCGACAATCGACAGTGGCAGCGAGATCGACTGCGGCACGACCTCGCCCTCAAGCGCGGCTATCGCCGTCTTGATGGCAACCGCGACCTGGGCCGGCCCGGTCCCGGCGGAGGTGCATTTCAGCCCATCCTTCGAATGTTCGGCGCATAGTTTGCGGAAACCATTCTCGGTTTCGCCGCCGACGGGCACGAACGGATGCTTCGCGTCGATCATGGCGCGGACCGTACCTGTCGAGCCGCCCTGTACCGATACACCATCGAAATGCTTGTGGACGGCGATGGCATCAGCAACGACCTTCTGGGCGGTGCCGTCATCCCAGCGGCCGACCACCTCCACCGTTTCCCATTGACCGCCGGACTTCTTCAAGACTTCCTGAATGCCCTCATGGCGATCACGGTCGACCGATGTACCGGTGACCCCGCGCACTTCGAGGAGCTTGCCCTTGTTGCCTGGCACGTTCTTGACCAGCCAATTGCCCCACAGTTCACCGAGGCCCTTCTGATCGACATTCACATTGACGGCTTCATCCGTATCGAGTGTGTTGTCGAATGCAACAAGTACTACGCCAGCGGCATTGGCGCGCTTGATCACCGGTTTGAAGGCGGTCGGATTCTGCGCGTTGACAACAATCGCATCGTAGCCGGAGTTGATGAAATTATCGACGGCAGCGATCTGTGCGGCGACATCATCCCCGGTTGAGACGACCTTGAATTCCTTCAACTTGGCTTTGACTTCGGGCAAGGCGGCATAGGCTTTGGCGGTCTGGATCATCTGGATGCGCCAGGTATTGCCGATAAATCCATTGGCAAGGGCTATGCGATAGGGACCTTCTTTCTTGGGCCACTGGAAAAACTTGGTCTCGGACGTTTGCGGCTTGAAGCATTCGGCATCCTTGCTTGGGCCTTTTACGACCTCGGGGCCCGCAGCATAGGCGGATACACTCATCATCAGACTGACTGCTGTCGAAATCATCATGCTCTTTAGGATCATGCTCATTTCTGCTCCTCCTCCGTTGATTTATTGTCGTTGCCTGCCGATTACGGTGCCTGTACTCCCTGTCTCCTGGTCTCCACCGCGTAGACCGAACTCGTCGCCGTTATAAAAAGGCGTGATTTGGACGGTCCGCCAAACGTCAGGTTGGCGACAACCTCCGGGACCAGAACGCGGCCGAGCCTTCCGCCCGCCGGCGTATAGCAATGGACGCCGTCCGCGGCGGATATCCACAGAAGGCCCTCCGTATCGACACGCAATCCATCCGGCACTATGTCGATAACCGCGACAACCCGGCTTTTTCCAAGCTTGCGGCCGTCGACGACATCCAATGCGCGTACATGATGTGGGCGCGTATCATCGAAGCCGAAACCAAATCCGCCGGCCCGGCCTGAATCCGCGATGTAAAGGACGCTCTCGTCGGGCGAAAAGGCAAGTCCGTTGGGCCTGTCGAAATCATCGGCCACCAATTCCACGGCGCGGGTATCAGGATCGATGCGATAGACATTGTTGCCGTCGATCTCGCGGTCGGCTCGTATGCCCTCGTAATCCGAAATGATCCCATAGGGCGGGTCTGTGAACCATATCGAGCCGTCGGACTTGACCACAACGTCGTTCGGCGAATTCAGCCGCTTGCCCTGCCAGTGAGTTGCAAGAACCTCATACGCGCCATCCGTGCCGGTTCGGCTGACGCAACGCCCGCCGTGCTCGCAGGATACCATTGCGCCGTCGCCATCGAGCGTGTGGCCATTGGCACGTTGCGAAGGTTGCCTGAAAACCCGCGCGCCCTTTGTTTCTGACCATGTCATCATCCGGTTGTTGGGGATATCTGAGAAGCGCAGTTCCTGGATATCATTCAGCCACACAGGCCCCTCGGCCCAGACAAGACCGGTTGCGATCTGCCCGAGCTTGGCATGCTCGGGAAAGAATCCCGCAAAGCCGCGTTCATCTTCCGAAAGAAAATGTTGTTCCACTCCCATGCGCCGGCCCTCCCGTGCCGGTTAGTCTCGCTGGACGCGAGACGCCTTAACGTTTCCCTCTCATGCCGCCATGAGGCATCTCACGACATGGCGCTCGCCCGCGTGTCGCCCGGACAGCGAAACTCCGTCGCGCGCAACACCCCTCGCAGTTGCAAGTGGTAGCGGGTTCTATCAGCATTGTTTTCGGGTAACGGCCGGCGACACGTCCCACCCCTGAATAGAGATTTTATATCTAAGATAACATATGCGTCATCGAGAGCCCAAGACTTTGTTAGCCGGAACGCCTGTCTTTACGATTATAAGTTGCATAGGCTGTATGCAGCGCGTTACCACGTTCCGTGCCACCCGAGACAAGCTCATTCCAGGGCAAGGAGAAATGCATGACAGTCGCAAGAGCCATCGCCGCACTCATTACAGCTTGCCTGCTTATGGGCTGCAGCAGTGCCAAAGGCGACTGGCGCGCGCGTTATAACGCGATGTGGCGGACGGAACGCTCATGTGCTTCGGGCTATTACGATTGCGGCCTGCGAACCAGCAATCAGGCGAGCCTTCACGGCGCGCGCAATAACAGAAACTGGCACTGACGCAACGACCGGGAAAGCGCCCCGCACCATTGGATATCAGCCAAAGGATATAGCCCTATGGAGGCATACCTATGTCCAGATTGGAGTTAATCCCCTTTTTATCATGACATGACGCACGAACGGGAATAATATGTGTTGCAAATGGATTGCAAAAAATCCAAGGGGGGCTGCAAGTGTCCATTAACTCTGACACAAAACGCCGTAAGGCGCGTAATGCGCCGACTGTAATCGTCATAGAGCAACATACACTGGCAAGGACGACAATAGTCAGACTTCTCGAACATGAGCTCGCTGGCTGGGACTTTATCGATATGGTCTCAATAGAGACTCTCGATAGTGCTCTGGGAATGGACGTGCGGCTTATCGCACTCGACCTTGCCGGCCGGACACTGGACAGTACCAGCCTCAACGACGATCTCGACGCAATCAGGGAACGTTTCCCCGAAGCCTCGATCGCACTTCTATCAAATACTGACGATACGTTCGTGGCTTCGCAGGCGCTCGAAATGGGCATTCGTGGTTATTTCACGACATCCATTCCTCTCGATGTTGCGCTCGCGGGCATGCGCCTTGTATTGGCGGGCGGCGTGTTTTACCCGCATCCGCTTGTTGCCTCACCTTCGCGCAGTCGCGCAATCATCGCGCCCAGCGGGCCTGCGGACGAGCCGCGCAAGGTGATCAGCGTCAATACCGATTATCTGACGATAGCCGATTTCACGCCGCGCGAGGCGGATGTTCTCGCAGAATTGCAGTGTGGACACCCCAACAAGGTGATCGCTGGCAAACTCAACCTGTCGGGCCACACGGTGAAAATGCATCTGCAGCACATCATGCGCAAGTTGCAGGTCCAGAACCGTACGGAAGTCGTTGCGCGCCTTGGCCAAAGGACGATGGCAGACCAGGACGTCAGGGCCAACTGAGGCTTTGGGTAGAATCGCTTCTAGGCATTTCCGCGTGAGGTCTTCTCAAGCATTTCACTCAGCGTCGCCGCGGCCAGCATGGTCTCGGCGAGCAGTTTCTTGAGCTTCTGATTTTCTTCTTCCAATGCTTTCAGTCTTCTGGCGTCGAACCCGACATTCTTGAACTGCAGTGATTGCCAGCGATAGAATGTCGGCTCACTGATACCGTGCCGGTGGCAAACCTCGGCCACCGTCGTTCCGGCCTGGTGTTCTTTCAGAATGCCTGTGATTTGATCGTCGTCGAACTTTCTCTTACCCATCGATACGATCCTTCGATGGCCGCTGCCGGCGAAGCGGATGCGGCGGAACAACCCGGCATGGTGTTCCGCCCGAATTGATCCGTCCCACGCCCATATCAGTCTTCGCGGAACGCGCGGTGGAAGCTGTCGATGAGGGGACGCAGCGCGTAGAATGCAACGCTGTTTTCGCCGGTCTCGATCAGAGCCTGGGCAGGCATGCCCGGAACGAGCTCTACATCGCGCATCTTAGCCAGCCGTTCGTCGGTCACCCTGATGGTCGCGGCGTAATAGGGTTGGCTCGTCTGCTTGTCGACAAGACGGTCGGCCGAAACGTATTCGACGATACCCTTGAGCAGCGGAACGCGACGTTGATTGTAGGGAAGCAGGTGGACTTGCGCCTGCAGGCCCGGATGAACGACGTTGATGTCTTCCGGCCGCACCCGCGCCGAGACGACAAGCTTGTCTTCACGCGGCACGAGATCGACCAAGGGTTGCCCCTCACCGATGACGCCGCCCGTCGTATGGACACGCAAATCCATTATCGTGCCGTCTTCCGGCGCGCGGATCGAGGTCCGCGTCAATTGATCGTCGATGGCGCGCAGGCGTTCGCTCAGCTGCAGGATCTGCGTTTCGGTGTCGCGCATGCCTTGCGAAACCTCGTTGAGGCGATCGCTTTCGAGCTTGACCAGATATGCCTGGCTTTCGCTGATGACCTGGTAGGCGCGGGAAATCTGCGCGGTGACCTCACCGAACTGACCATCGAGATCGGCTTTTTCCCGGCCAAGAACCAGTAGCCGGCTCTTGCGCTCGAGGCCCTTTATCGCGAGCGGCGTTACGGTCTCGAGTTCCTGTCGGGCGATCTCGACCCGTTCTGTCAGCGCAGCCTTTTGCGCCGTAAGCCCGGTGATTTCCTCCTGCACCTGCTCCATCTTCTTTTGCGTGATCGCAATTTCGGATTGGAGGACCTGTTTGCGCGTCTCGAATATCCGCTGTTGACCGCTGAGGATGCCGTCAACCGATGGGTTGTTGTGGCGAACTTCTTCAAGATCGATGGGGTACACGACACGGTCGAGGTTCTTTTGCTCCGCGAGTAGGCGAGCGTGACTCGCCTTGGCATCCCAGAGCTGGCCCTGGAGGCTGTCGCGCTCTGAACGTGATTTCGTGTCGTCAAGCTGGAAGAGTACCTGCCCCGCCTTTACTGCATCGCCGTTCTTGACAAGGATCTGGCGTACGATGCCGCCCTCCAGATGCTGGATGGTCTTGCGGCTCGACTCCGGCTCGACCAGCCCGGATGCGATCGCTGCGCTTTTGAGCGGTGCGAAAATCGACCATGTGCCGAAGCCGATGATGAAGACCCCGATCAGGAGGTTGCCGACCAGGGCGACCCTGCGGAGCCGTGACATGGGTGACGGCGCTGCCAACAGGGTGTTGACCTGCGTGCCTTGCGGCGAATAGCTGAGCAGCCTTTTGAGACTCGTGCCGGCTAGAGCGGTCCGGCGCATCACGCTCAGTGCTCCGGTCATACGTGACGGAATCTCGGATTGAACGAGGGCCATGGCTCTATCCTTGTGTCCCTGCCGGTGACAGCGGCTGGAGATAGGTGTCGTAGATGTGATCGCTGTCGCCGAAGGCGTCGACCGTACCGTTACGCATGATCGCAATCTTGTTGGTCACGGGCAGCAGCCCCATGCGGTGGGTGATGATGACGACAGTCATCCGGCGCGCCTTCATCCGCTCGATGGCGTTGAACAATACGCGCTCACCGTCAAAATCGAGGCTAGAGTTCGGATCGTCGAGCACGACCAATGAGGGATTGCCATAGGCAGCGCGCGCCAATCCAAGTTGCTGGCGCTGCGCGCGCAAAAGCAAGGCACCGCCGTCGCCGATGTCGGTATCGTAGCCCTGCGGCAGCCGCATGATGGTGTCATGCAACCCGACAAGTTTTGCCGCTTCGATGGCCTTGCTGGCGTCGCCACCGTCAAGGCGCCCGATCACGTCTCTGATGGCACCGCCAAAGAGTTCGATATCCTGCGGAAGATAGCCGATATGCCCGGCGCCACCGCAAAGCCGCAGCGCCGATATATCGACGCCTCCGAGAAGCGCGCAACCGTTTGTCGGCTGCAGGACGCCTGCCATGATACGGCCAAGGGTGGATTTGCCGGAACCCGACGCACCGATCAAGGCGACACAATCGCCAGGCGCTAGTCGAAGATTCACGCCCTCCAGCAGATTTTTTTCCTTGAACGGCAGCTTGTAGCCAACATTGTCGAGTACGAGACCGCTCGATTCCGGTACCGGCACGATGCGGGCATCGGTGCCAGACTGGACGGCGATGAGCATTCTGTTCAACCGGTTGAAGGCATTGCGGGCAAAGGCAAATGACCGCCATGCGCCGATTGCCCCCTCCACCGGCGCGAGCCCGCGGCCAAGCAGAAGGCTTGCGACAAAGATGATACCGGGGCTGCTGTTGGCTTCAAGAACAAGCCACGTAGCAGCACCCATGACCAGGATCTGCGTCAGCGTGCGGATCGATTTCGAAAATGCCAGGATGATTTCGGTCCGGTGCATGGCGCTGTCCTGCGCCTTGCGGGCAAGTTCGGCGTCGCGATAGACGATTTGCGCTGCGCCGTCTTGCATGCCCATCGAGCGGATGACCTGTATGTATTTGAGGGCGGTTGCGAATTTGGAATAGCTGCGTGCCAGCGCGAAATTCGCATGCGCCAGAGGTTCGCGTGTCGCAAATTCCGTCAGCAGCGCAAGCAGCAGCAGCGATACGGCGCTGACGAGGCCGATAGCGCCAAGCAAAGGGTGCACCATGAAGAGCAGAAGCAGGAAGACCGGCGCCCAGGGCACATCGAAGAGCAGAGCGCTTGCGGGGGAATCGAGAAACTGGCGCAGCGAGGCAAGATCGCGATAGCAATCTGTGGCTGTTCCGGTATCGGCGCGCGCAGCGTATTCGAATGACGCGGTCAGTACCATCGGACGAAGCCGATGATCGAGCCAGCTGCCGATCCGCGACAGCGCGGCGCGGCGCACAATATCGAGCGCCGAACCCACGACCACGGCCGCCGCAATGATCAACGTCAGCATCACCAGCGTGTCGGCACTACGGCTCGACAGCACGCGATCGTAAATTTGCAGGAGGTAGACCGAGGGGGCCAGCAGGAAAAGGTTGTAGCCGCAACTATAGACGAAGACGAGCCCGAAGGCTCCGGCACAGGCGCGGAGCGCGAGGACCAGATGCGTCGGTTGGCGCTGGGATTGTGTGATGTTCGTTGTCATTATCGGGGTCTCAATACGCAGGGTACTGACAAGGCAGACGCGTGGTCACACCATTCGGAGAGGCAGGATCGCCGGATATACCGGCGATCCTCCTGGGGTCTGCTTATGATCCCAGATCGTGCAGGTCGATCGAGCCGAGCACGTTGACGAAATGATCAAGCGCATTGTTGACCGTCGTCGTTGTGGTTTCAGGATCCGTGTGAACAACGGCTGCGGAAATATCGCCGCCGAGTGCATTGTTGCCGTTACCGCCATTGCCGCCGACGCCAGCAAGGATCGTGCCGTGCTGATCAGCAGCAAGTTCGTTCAGCTGGTTGCCGGTCGTGGCAGCAGAAACCGCTGCAACGTTGCCGCCGCTAGTGTTGGACTGGCTGCCGTTCGATGTTGCGTCGCCGCCTGCACCGCCAGCACCGAGATTGGTGATCGCTGCCAGGAAGCCATCATGGGCCGAAGCGTTACCGCCCTGCCCGCCGCCACCAGCTTCCCAATCGGCCTTCTGCCAGACATCATCGCCGTTGTACAATTTGGTATGTGCGCCTTCGACAGTCTGTGAGGCTTCAAAATAGGCTGTAGGGCTGAAGTTGATCGTGCCCTCATTGTATCCATCGCCGCCATTGCCGGCATTGGCGTCGCCTGCATCGGAATGATTGAGCTGGATGGTGTCAGACAATTGTGGAATAGGCATAATTTTACTCCTCTACTTTAGTTTTTGTCCGTGTTTCTCCCACGGCCCGGTACCCAGCAGTCTCCGCCAGGCAAGATAACCGCCCCATAAGAGTGCTCGCGTTCGGGCCGGCGAACTAGCTAGATATTCGGGGATGTTCCTTTGGGCGGGGTGGCTTCGAAGAGTGGTATGTAGTCCGGGAACGGACAAAAGGATGTATCCTGCCGTCCAGCCAAAACGACCTGCAGACGGCGGGCGCAATGCCCGCCGTCTTCAGAAAAAACCCTGTCTGTTTTGTGGGCTAACGCACTTTAAGCGTGCATGAACGACATGATGTCGTCCACGAGTGAGGCGTGATCGACCGTCAGGTTACCCTCGCCGCCATGCCCGCCGATGCCAGCCATCTGCAGCGCATGCTGGTCATAGAGCACGTGGTCGATCTGTTGGGCGTCCGCGGTGCCGCCCGCCGGAACGGCAATATTGACAGGATGGAAATAGCCGACATTGACATCGACGATGCTGCCGTTCGAATAACCGGAGCCTCCGCCGCCTCCCGAGCCCATGCCGGAACCGGTGAAGATCGTATCTGAACTTAAATTGAAGCCGCCACCGTCTCCGCCAATGCCGGCGATTTGCACGGCACCCTGATCAAAAACAACATTGTTGGTCTGGTGAGCTTCGGCCGATCCGCCAGCTGCGCCAACGGCGATGTTGATTGGCGAAAAGATAGCGACGTTCACATCGATCATGCTGCCGATGAAATAGCCGTTGCCACCGTGCCCGGCATAAAGATCGCCGCTATAGGTGAGCGCCGTTCCAGCACCGCCGGGCGAGTTGGTGATGGCACCATTGTGGTCGCCGCCATCGCCGCCGATGCCACCGATCTGGGTCGCGCCCTGCAAGAACAGGGCATTGTTGTCCTGATGGGCGGACGCATGCGAGCCTGAACCCCAGGATACGGCCGTATTGACTGGAGCAAAGACCCCGACGTCAGAGCTGACCATGCCCCCGTAGAAAATACCGTTGCCGCCGGTGCCGGCGTGGTTCACGGTATCGCCGCCCCCGCCATTCAAAACGACATTGCCGCTTCCGCCGTCTCCGCCCATGCCGGCCATTTCGGTAACGTGCTGATTCATCAGCGCATTGTTACCCTGATTGGCGTCGGCCGAGGAATGAGGGCCAGCGATGGCAGCATTAGAAGGCGTAAAGATCGCGAGCGGATCGGCCGATATGAGCCCGATGGCGATCCCATCGCCACCGCTGCCGGCGGAACTGCTCGGAAGAACTTCGAGCGGAAGCCATGTTGGCACGAGCGCCAGATGCCCCGAAGCGGAACCCGGGATCATGCTTTGATTGACGCTCGGATTGAGCGCTTCTTCCGCTACGGGCCGATTATCCGCCATGACGTCTCTCCACTCCGCTTACACGCACGGTCCCGACAAAACACGCGGGCGCATGGTTCTTATTGTCCGCTATTGTGAAGGCGAACGGCGAAAAAGAAGAGCCTGCAATTCGTCTACAGCCTTTTGGGGGTAGGAATAGCCGTTTGGCTATATCCCCCGGCCTTCAACTCCGCGGGCCCGACCGGCCCCAGGTGCCCCCAGCGAAGCGATCGATCAATATGATGCCAGCGACGCCGCGCTTGTAACAGACTATCTGCGGCGGGAGGCGCCGGCAGATCACTATGTTGGGGCGTATGAACAGATTTATCGAAAGGCCATCAAGGCAGCCCCGGCCGACGCCAATGAACTTGGGCTTGCCAACGGACCTGGGCACAGGAACTCGCTGTTACCGCTGAAAAGCGGTTGTGGTATCGGATTGCCTCGGAAATGCAGTGGATGCCCGAATACAAGTCCATCGGCGACATGCTTCACCAAACGAAGGTGGAGCTTCTTGCTCACATGGTCTCGCTATCGGAGCGTCAAGACGCCAGTGCATCCCTGATGGATACGCGCACCGCGCTGATGAGCCAACAGATCGGTAAAATGCAACGCGATGTATCAGCCTCGGCGGACTTTCTGGAGAATCTCCGAACCATATACCGAGCGGTGGTCCCGTTATGGCTCAGGCGCGCTGGTGCGAATTTGCACGCGCGTTTTGCAAGACGATGATGCCGATAGACCGCCATGACCGTTATTGGCAAAGGCGGACGTCTGCCGGAGCGAGCGCTGTAGAGGCCAGACCCAATCGCAAGTTTCAGACTCGGCAAAAGATTGTCTCCTCCCCACCGGCGTCATTCGACTTCATCCTGCCCCGCTGCTCGATCCCAAGGCGCCGATGCGACTGGCCAGCCACCTTAGGTTGTGATCTGGTGCTTCATCAATTAGGCTATGGTCAATGAAAATAGGGGACATCGAATGGCCTTAGAGTCTGCAGCCAACGTCACAGAGATTTACAAGAAGCGCTTCATAGAAACGGGCCTCGCGAAAAGGGACCGGGTATGGAAAACGCTTTGCAGCTCGTATTTCAACGACCTCGTGCTTGCGGATGGGTCTATCCTCGATCTTGCTTGCGGATATGGCGAGTTCATCAACAACATCAACGTTCGGGAAAAATACGCGGTTGATCTTAACCCAGATGCGGCGGAGCACCTTCTTCCCACGGTATCCTTCACGCCATCAATGGCTGATGATCTTGGCCACTTGCCAAGTGACTCGCTTGATCGCGCATTTACGTCAAATTTTCTTGAGCACCTTCCGGACAAAAAGGTGTGTGACGCTGTCCTCAAAGAAATTCTGCGGGTTCTAAAACCCGGCGGGCGATTCATCATTATGGGCCCCAATATTCGCTACGCTTACAAAGAGTACTGGGACTTTTACGATCACTATCTGCCTCTCTCCGATGTGTCCCTGGCGGAAGGCCTCGCGATGAACGGTTACAAGATCGTTTCGGTGACAGATCGCTTTCTACCCTTCACAATGGCAAACAAACAGCCTACGCACGACCTGCTTATAAAAGCATACCTGCGCATGCCTTTCTTCTGGCTTTTTTTTGGAAAACAATTTCTTGTAGTTGCCGAGAAGCCGTGACCAATCTTATCGATGCTCTATTGGGCATCAATAAGCGACCAGTAAGACCATCCCCAGTCACACGCCGCGACGCATTCGGTACGCAGCTTCACTGATTGTGTGGCTTCGGACAGTTCGATGCTCGCGGCGTGCTCGCCGCGATCCTGCTCTTCAGTAAGAGGCGTGAGACACCGTTTGAACAAGGGAGTTGAACCAGAAATTTCTGCCCCGAAACATACTCCGGCTGTAGTGCCTCCCTGCCACGACCCATCGCGCATGCCAAATTTAACATTGAGCACTTTGTGACCCGATACGTCTATTTTTACTTCAGTTGGGCTGTGGGCGAACAACTTTCTGTCCAGTTTCCTTGATTCTGGCCTTCAAAAAAGCGTTCGCGGTTGACGCGGCAGCCAAAGGATGGGTGTCGAGTTTGGCGTACTGAACCTTAAATTCAGGTACGTAGGATCGGCCAAGCCAATTTGGACGAAGAATCTCAAAGCTTACTGGGCGGTTAGAGCCAACGGGGTTTTCCACCCCTGTCGCTATGTCAACAAATTCTCCAACCGACTTAATAACTGGCGATAGAATAAAGCCGTTTTCCGCTATACCCGGAATAAACCGAAAAACCTCTGGTTCACGATCGGCATAGTACAGTTTTATGTGCAACTCAGGTGTCTTGAATAATAATCTTATTATTCGTCCAATGAGGGTATGCCTGATTTCAATTTTTGCGAAAACAACGGAGTCATCCTTAGGAAGGTCTATCTTTTCGCCAATGCGACCCGTTGCCGTACTAAATGCCCCGGTAAGTTCCGGCAATGCTTGCGCTCGTTGCCTTAGAACCACGAGCCCGTCTTTTTCGTCTGTCGGCTCATATTTTTCCAAAAACAAAGGCCAAAGCGCTCCTTCAGTAAAAGCTGGCAGCCGCTGATCTATCGGATCGATCCCAAAAAGAACTGTACGAGGTGCTCTCGTCGACTTGAAAAATTCGCGATTTGCCTCGATCAATGCCGTCGAGTACGTGGCATATTCCTGAATGGTCGGCCTGGGGGTGTACTGCATACCCGATGCGATCACGCGAGATTGAATATTGGGTATGACATCGACCGTGCCCTCAATCAAAGGCATCGGCTTCGCTGCCTTTATGCGCGCCTTTGCGGATGACTGTGCCTCCGCATGATCGTCTGCCCATCGAGCCGGATTCCGCAGAAATCTTCCAATCTCGCCAACTTCCGACAAGCCTGCAGATAGGCGGGTTGGGATGCTTGGGATCGACCATCGGTCGCCGATAGCGTCAAAGTTTGCATAGGTGTGCGTCCACACGATTGAACATAGAACGATACCTGCCAAGGCAATTTTGCTGACGTTGGAATTAGCCACAAAAATGGCGCCGCCAATGCTCAAGATTAGGGCTGACCATGCGATAAGCGAATGCAGATCGTGCCTGACAAACCCGTGCTTCAATGAGAGAAGTAAAATAATGAAGAGCAAAACCGGGGCGCTCGACACTTGGATGAACTTCCCAATCGTGAAGGGCTTTAACCTAAACAATTGATCCAGGGCGAAAATAGTTGCTCCCGACATGGCGAGGACAAGCCAAATCGATATCTCTTTGAAAGAGCCCGGCGTACTCATTGAATCAGAGTAAGAGGCTGACACATCCAGGCTGGACACCATGTAATCCGGGAGACTGCCAATTTGCATCCCCGCGAGGAACATGGCCAGGACCAAAGCCACAAGAAATAAAACTGAGCAGATCGGAGCCTGACGGCGAGAAAGCCTAATGAAGTCGATTAACAGTGAGGCTAATATTATGACAGGTAAGGCGGAAAACTTTGTCAGAGCAATAATCGAAAATGCAGTGGCCGATGCTGCAATGTACCAAGTGTTAGGCTTGTCGTCTCTTCCTACCACGTACACAGCGAACAGCGGCAGAATATTGAGTATGGAATCTACGAAAACGGTGCTCATCAGAGCTGCGAGGATAAAAATCGTCGTGTAAACCGCATCCTTGGTGAACAACTTGAACGAAGTGAGAACACCATATGCAATCAGGATCACCGAACCCGCGAACACCGCGATTGAAAAGTCCCCTTGGTAATATTTATAGAGTACGTTCAGATATGGGCCGACGGTAAAGCGAATGTCAGGGCCGAACTGCAGCCCACCTGATTGTGCCTCGGAAACCCCCGCTATCCAACTGGGATCTAAACCATCGGCGATAGGTGTGAACTTCAGTCGGATGACGTATGAAAGCAACACTCCAAAAACGGCAGTTGCAACCACCCTCACCCAATACCCGACCCTTACCATTCATCACCCAAAACAACAAATCTTGAGAACGAGCTATACCAGATCGTGATTCTGAGCAATTTATGATTTTATGAAACTGGGTGCCTAGCGACTTTCCGAGCCCCCGCTGCGGGCAACGGCTTGACCACAGAAATTCGCCAGCTTGCGCCTGATGCCATTCTATGGCGTGGACTGGCCGCTACCGCGATCTGTTCTTCATTCGCACCATCATCCGAAAATAGCAATGAAACGAGAATGCTGAGTTCCTGCCTTCTCCCAACTTCTCAATTGCCGGGTCATCGATACGAGGTCTTATCCAAGTGGAGGATTGTTTTTATGCTCATGTATTGCTGTGAAAATGGGAAACAGCATCGATTAGAACAAGACGCTGCAAAAGACCTATATGCCGGTCAACCTGACGGCAAGCAGCGGATGGGTCACGCAAGACTGGACGCCGCAAAAAGGCTTTTAGAACAGAATGAGATCAAAAAGTTGAAACTCGTGGGGAAATAAAAGTTGAAACTCGCCAGAGCTCCGCTCTTCCAGCGGTAAGCTATTTAATTGATTTATTTGAGAGAAAAGTGGCGCGAGTGACGGGGCTCGAACCCGCGACCTCCGGCGTGACAGGCCGGCACTCTAACCAACTGAGCTACACCCGCGCACTTTCGTGCCGAACATTTCGTCCGGCGTGAGCGGTCGTTTAAGGGGTTCGCGGGGGTGTGTCAAGCACAACCGAACAGGAAAAATGCGAATGTGAAAAACTCTTCGCGGAAATCATAAAAGTGTCGCAACCCTCTTGCCAATATCGCGCTAAACGCATAAACGCTCCGTCCATACCCTTTGAGTAGGGCGATTAGCTCAGTTGGTAGAGCGCTTCGTTTACACCGAAGATGTCGGGAGTTCGAGTCTCTCATCGCCCACCATTCCATCTCCCAAACCGTATCTGAGAGACCGGCGATCACGACAGCGATGACCGCTGATTTTATGCCGCTGTCAGCATTTCCTCTTTCTCTCGCGGCCCATCTGCGGCAACAATGGCTTCAGCCTCCTTCCAAGAACGCTGAAACACGGGAACAGAACATGCCAGCCCTCCGCACCTTCAAAATCGCCGTTGCCCTTGCCGCCAGCCTATTACCGTCCCTTGCCCATGCCCATGTGGGCCTCGGAGATACAGGCGGATTTACGCACGGATTCGCCCATCCTTTAACCGGGCTCGACCATATCCTTGCCATGGTGCTTGTTGGGATCCTCGCCGTACAGATGGGCGGGCGTGCCTTATGGCTCCTCCCCCTTGCCTTTATCGGCATGATGAGCGCCGGCGCTGCGCTGGGCTTTGCCGGCCTTGGCATGCCGTTCGTCGAGGTCGGCATTGCAGCATCGGTAATCGTGCTCGGCGCCGCTGTTGCGTTTGAGGTAAGGACGCCAGTCGCCGTTGCCGTTGCCCTCGCAGGTCTGTTTGCCACCTTCCACGGTCATGCGCATGGCGCGGAGATGCCGATGAATGTTGCCGGGTACGCCTACGGCGCCGGATTCATCGCCGCCACCGCAATTCTTCACCTTGCAGGCATCACCCTGGGTCTCGGGGCCGCCAAATTTGGCGAGCGCTTCGGTCCCAATCTGGTGCGCATCGTCGGAGCGATCGCCGCTGCCGCTGGCCTCGGTATTCTCGGCGGCGCTATCTGAATTCAAGCGCCGAATCAAAAAGGCCGGGCAATTGCTTGCCCGGCCTTTTGTTTATGCGTTCGCTTAGTGAGCGACCTGCGCTGCCGTTTCATCCTCGACAGGCGCAGCCGGCACATGTGCTGGCTCGGTCCACTCGATCCGCTCCGGCTGACGGATCAGCGCGTGCTTGATCACCTCGTTGGCATGCGAGACCGGAATGATCTCGAGGCCGTTCTTCACATTATCAGGTATCTCCACCAGGTCCTTGGCGTTATCCTGAGGGATTAGAACAGTCTTTATGCCACCGCGCAGCGCGGCAAGCAGCTTCTCCTTGAGGCCGCCGATCGGAAGGACCCTGCCACGCAGCGTGATCTCGCCGGTCATGGCGATATCCTTGCGAACCGGAATGCCCGTCAGTATCGATACGATGGCCGTAACCATCGCGATACCTGCCGAGGGTCCATCCTTCGGCGTTGCGCCTTCCGGCACGTGCACGTGGATATCGCGGCGATCGAAGAGTGGCGGCTCGACGCCGAAATCAATCGCGCGCGAGCGGACATAGGAAGCCGCTGCGGAAATCGATTCCTTCATCACATCGCGCAGGTTGCCCGTTACTGTCATGCGGCCCTTGCCGGGCATCATGACACCTTCGATGGTCAGCAATTCGCCGCCCACCTCGGTCCAGGCAAGACCTGTTACGACACCGACCTGGTCTTCGCCGTCGATCTGGCCGAAACGGAACTTCTCGACACCGAGATAGTCGTCGATGTTGCTTTCCGTAACCTTCACCGCCTTCTTCTTGGTCTTCAGAATTTCGGTGACGGCCTTGCGGGCGAGCTTCATCAGTTCACGTTCGAGACTGCGCACACCGGCTTCCCGCGTATAGTTGCGGATGATAGCGCGGATCGCACCCTCTGAAACCGAAAACTCCTTCGGCTGCAATGCATGATCGCGAATAGCCTTGGGCAACAGGTGCCGCTTGGCGATTTCCAGCTTCTCATCTTCCGTGTAACCGGCAATACGGATGATCTCCATGCGGTCCATCAAGGGGCCTGGAATATTCAGCGTATTGGCCGTCGTCACGAACATCACATTCGACAGGTCGTACTCGACCTCGAGATAGTGATCCATGAACGTGGAGTTCTGTTCCGGATCGAGCACCTCGAGCAGCGCAGAGGACGGATCGCCGCGGAAGTCCTGGCCCATCTTGTCGATCTCATCGAGCAGGAAGAGCGGATTGGACTTCTTGGCCTTCTTCATCGACTGGATGACCTTGCCGGGCATCGAACCGATATAGGTACGGCGGTGACCGCGGATCTCGGCCTCATCCCTCACGCCGCCGAGCGACATGCGGATATATTCACGCCCCGTCGCCTTGGCGATCGAGCGGGCAAGCGAGGTCTTGCCGACGCCGGGAGGACCGACGAGGCAGAGGATCGGACCTTTGATCTTGGTCGAGCGCGCCTGCACGGCGAGGTACTCAACGATACGGTCCTTGACCTTGTCGAGCCCGTAATGCTCGGCATCGAGGATCTCGTCGGCGAGGTTGAGATCGTTCTTGATCTTCGACTTCTTGCCCCACGGAATGGACAGCAGCCAGTCAAGATAGTTGCGAACGACGGTCGCCTCGGCGGACATCGGGCTCATCTGCCGCAGCTTCTTAAGCTCGGCATTGGCCTTCTCGCGCGCTTCCTTCGAGAGCTTGGTCTTCTTGATCCGGTCTTCCAGCTCGGCTGCCTCGTCGCGGCCGTCTTCGCCATCGCCGAGTTCCTTCTGAATCGCCTTCATCTGTTCATTCAGGTAGTACTCGCGCTGGGTCTTCTCCATCTGGCGCTTGACGCGCGAGCGGATGCGCTTTTCCACCTGCAGGACGGAGATTTCCGATTCCATGAACGACATGGCTTTCTCAAGCCGTGCGCGCACCGAAAGAATCGAAAGCATGTCCTGCTTTTCGGGAATCTTGATCGCTAGATGCGAGGCGACCGTATCGGCAAGCTTCGAGTAATCCTCGATCTGTCCGGCGGCGCCGACGACTTCCGGCGAAATCTTCTTGTTGAGCTTGACGTAATTCTCGAAATCCGAGACGACCGAACGCGCAAGCGCTTCGATCTCGACAGGATCTTCCTCGGGTTCTGCGAGCGTTACGGCAGTGGCTTCGTGATATTCCTCGCGATCGCTGAAACCGGTGATTTCGGCGCGGGCGATGCCCTCGACGAGCACCTTGACCGTACCATCCGGCAGTTTCAGAAGCTGCAGCACGTTGGCAATCGTGCCAACCGTGTAGATCGCGTCGGCCTGCGGATCATCATCCGCAGCGTTCTTCTGTGTGGCAAGCAGGATTTGCTTGTCGACGCCCATGACTTCCTCAAGCGCACGAATGGACTTTTCGCGGCCGACGAAGAGTGGAACGATCATGTGGGGGAAGACAACGATATCGCGCAACGGCAGAACGGCATAAAGCCCGCTCTGGCCACCCGCTGGTGTCTTCTTGCTTGCAACCGTCATTTCATGTCCTTTCTCAGGCCATCTGGCCAGATCGCCACGCCCGGGTACCCATGGGTTGCATGATCATTCCAAAAAGCGTCCACTTTCGGGGATCAGCATGAGCGGCGTACTACCGGTTGTGCGGCTTACCTCATTACTTGGAGTGGCGGCCCGCCTGTTTCAAGCATCCCGGCCCCAAGCACAATCACAGAATCGTAATCTATCCTGCTCCTGCAAATTTCGGAGCGCAATCTTCCGCAAGGCAACAATTAGGGTGCGATGGTGTGATTATCGTGGAAATCATCCACATACGCCGTCTGCTCTTCATTGCCTTTCGAACAGCGCTCGATGGTGTCAACCAACCTCATGCAACCTTTAGCGCAATTCAGCCGACATATAAAACAGAAAAGCTCCGCATGTGTGCGGAGCCTTTCGCATTTAGCGGCCAATCTCTCCGCGATCAGGCGGAAACATTGCCTTTCTCTTCCTTGCGTTCGGCATAGATGTAGAGCGGGCGTGAATTGCCCTCCACCACATCGCCGGAGATGACGACTTCCTGGACACCGTCGAGCGTCGGCAATTCGTACATCGTGTCGAGCAGGATCTTCTCCATGATCGAACGCAGGCCGCGTGCGCCGGTCTTGCGGGCAATCGCCTTCTTGGCAATCGCCTTCAACGCGTCCTCGTGGAACGTCAATTCGACGTTTTCCATGTCGAACAGGCGCTGATACTGCTTGACCAGGGCGTTCTTCGGTTCAGACAAAATCTGCACCAGAGCGACTTCATCAAGGTCCTCGAGGGTAGCGATGACCGGCAGGCGGCCCACGAATTCAGGAATGAGGCCAAACTTCAACAGATCCTCCGGCTCGAGTTCGCGGAAGATCGCGCCGACGCGACGATCGTCCGGAGCCTTGACCGAGGCACTGAAGCCGATGGAGGTCTTTTCGCCGCGAGCCGAGATGATCTTGTCGAGACCAGCAAAGGCGCCGCCGCAGATGAACAGGATGTTCGTCGTGTCGACCTGCAGGAATTCCTGCTGCGGATGCTTGCGGCCGCCCTGCGGCGGGACGGAAGCAACCGTACCTTCCATGATCTTCAGCAAGGCTTGCTGCACGCCCTCGCCCGACACGTCGCGGGTGATCGACGGATTGTCGGACTTGCGGCTGATCTTGTCGACCTCGTCGATATAGACGATGCCGCGCTGCGCCCGCTCGACATTGTAGTCGGCAGATTGCAGCAGCTTGAGGATGATGTTTTCGACATCCTCGCCGACATAACCAGCTTCCGTCAGCGTCGTCGCGTCCGCCATGGTGAATGGCACGTCGATGATGCGTGCAAGCGATTGAGCCAGATAGGTCTTGCCGCAACCGGTCGGGCCAACCAGGAGGATGTTGGACTTCGCCAGTTCGACTTCATTGTTTTTCGATGCGTGCGCCAACCGCTTGTAGTGGTTGTGCACAGCGACAGAGAGAACACGCTTGGCATGGCTCTGACCGATGACATAATCATCGAGAACA
This sequence comes from Phyllobacterium sp. UNC302MFCol5.2, assembly GCF_000686005.1. Lineage (NCBI taxonomy): Bacteria > Pseudomonadati > Pseudomonadota > Alphaproteobacteria > Hyphomicrobiales > Phyllobacteriaceae > Phyllobacterium > Phyllobacterium sp. UNC302MFCol5.2. Next base: position 112,662 of record NZ_JMLL01000013.1, on the reverse strand, counting down.
GCCATGATTTCCTGCGGCGTCGGGACGCCTTCGCGGGATTTCACCATCGAGGATTTGTTTTCCTCGCGGATGATGTCCATGCACAATTCGACGCATTCATCGCAGATGAATACAGTCGGGCCCGCAATCAGCTTGCGAACTTCGTGCTGGCTCTTTCCGCAAAACGAGCAATAAAGCGTATTCTTGGAATCGCCGCCGCCGTTGCTGACTTTGCTCATTGCAGTTTCCTTTCAGTATCGGCCCCGCTCTCTCAGGACCGTCACTTCCAACCGACGGAAGTGAATAGACGTATGCAGATCGGGCTTCCTAACTCACAATGGCTTAACGTAGCGTCTGTTGGCCTCTATGCAAGCCGGTTGTGTGGCAGAAAGTCCGCATCGGTGTCAAAAAATGTTCATTTCAGACCCCGATGCGGGAATTAGCCGGTTACTTTATCTCGCCTTCCAGAAGTTCGCGGGACTCAAGCACCTTGTCGATCAAGCCGAATTCAAGTGATTCCTGTGCCGTCATGAAATGGTCGCGGTCGAGCGTGCGCTCGATCGTCTCATAATCACGCCCCGTGTGCTTCACGTAGATTTCATTGAGGCGGCGCTTCAGCTTGATGATGTCCTGGGCATGGCGCTCGATGTCGGAGGCTTGTCCCTGGAAACCGCCCGAAGGCTGGTGCAGCATGATGCGCGCATTCGGCAGGGCAAAGCGCATGTCCTTTGCGCCGGCCGTCAGCAGGAGCGAGCCCATCGACGCGGCCTGACCGAAGCAGAGCGTTGCCACGGCGGGGCGAATGAACTGCATCGTGTCATAGATCGCCATGCCGGAGGTGACGACGCCGCCCGGGGAGTTGATATACATGTTGATTTCTTTTTTCGGATTTTCCGATTCAAGGAAAAGCAGCTGCGCGCAGATCAGCGTCGCCATGCCGTCCTCGATGGGTCCGGTAATGAAAATAATGCGTTCTTTCAGCAGGCGCGAGAAAATATCATAGGCCCGCTCGCCCCGATTGGTCTGTTCGACGACCATAGGCACGAGGTTCATAGCTGTTTCGATTGGATCTCTCATCGGTGGGCCTCAGCGTTTTGAGAATAATGGGGCATGCCCCAGATTCGTGGATGACACTTTCGATACATAGGGCTTCGCAACCCGTTTCCGCAAGATCCTCGCGTGACCATGCCGGGCGGGTTGCCAGCGATCATGCCGCTTCCGCGCGCAGCCAGCGTTGCAGCAAGGGCAGGCTGCCATCGTCGAGGGAGCGGGCGACACGCCTGCCGACAGCCGCACCAAACTTGTAGCCATGGCCGGAACAGGCTGAAACGACAAGGCATTTTCCGATTTCCGAAGCGAAGAAGCGCTCATCGGCGGTAAACGTGTAAGCGCAGGTGACCACGTCCACCACTCTGTACTCCGAAAGCCGCTTCATCGGCGGTGCGAAATGAGCGCGTATGGCCTCGCCCTCGCCCTCAGCCGCCACGCGGTCGAGATCAGCGTCGCTGCTCCGGCGCTTGTGAAGCCCGGTTCCGAATTTGAGACCACCACCGCCGCTTGCCGGTATGATGTAACCGTCAGTACCCCCACCGACGTCGAGGACCACGGGCGAATTCTCCCATGCTGACCGCAAGTCCGCAGGCGGGTCGAGATAGACAACGGCGGTGCGATAGGTTGTCAGGTTTGTTGCAAGCTCCGGGAAGAGTTTGGTGACCCAGGCGCCTGCGGTGACGATCACGCGATCCGCTTCGATGACTGTGCCATCGGCGAGGCGAACTGTGGCCAAATCCGTGTCGACCGAAACGACCCGGGCGTTTTCCATGACCCTCGCGCCCTTTTCGCGCAGCCAATGCGCCAAGTCCGTTGCGATTTTTCGGCAATGAAGCGCGCCGCCCTCCGGCGAGAAGAACGCGTAGCGGAACGTGCCTTCCTCAAGATAGGCGTAGCGCTCAACGGCATCCCGGGGCTCATAGATTTCGAGCGGATAGCCTCCCTGCTCAAGCCCTTCACGATATTCATCCGTGTCATCGCCGGCCTCCCGCGATACGCAAATGAAACCGCGTGGATCAAGGTGGCTCGTCCCAATATCGTGCCAAAGCTCGTCCCAGGCCTCGTAGGCTTCGGAGATGGCGTCGGCATATCCGCAGGCCTTGCCATAGGCCCGCCGTATGATGCGGTGGTGATCGCCCGAGGCGGCGAGCGGATTGGGGATCGGGCCCTGTTCAAGGAGCGTGACCAGATGGCCGGCCTTGGTCAGGGACCAAGCCGTCGACAATCCGGCGATGCCAGCGCCGACAATGGTGATTTTCATGGTGGGATTCCTGTATCAGTCTTGGGGGCTGAAATATGAAACGATATGTAGTGAATGCTCAACCCCTGATCACGCATGGAAAATGCCAATGTCCCTCCCCGCATCGTTTCGCCACGATCCTAAACACCGCCATCTGCAGCTCGATCCGCTGGACCCGAGCTTCTTTCAGGACCCCTACCCGGCCTATGCGCACCTCCATGCGACAGGTTCCAGTTTCTTCTGGGAGAACTACGGATTCTGGTGCTTCATCGGGTACGAGGCCGTCAACCGGCTCTTGCGTGATCGGCGTTTCGGTCGGGAAAAGCGGCACAGCGATGCCGATTCGCAAGGCAGAGCCGGGGACCGTTCGCATCTGATTGATTTTGATCACATCGAGAAGTTCTCGATGCTTGAACTCGAGCCGCCGGTCCACACGCGGTTGCGCACGCTGGTCAATCGCGCTTTCGTTTCGCGTCAGGTGGAGCGGCTGCGCCCTCGCATCGAAGCGCTGGCAAACGATCTGATCGACAAGTTCGAGCCAAGAGGCCAAGCCGACCTGATCGCGGAATTTGCCACGCCTATTCCCGTGACTGTTATCGCGGAAATGCTTGGCGTGCCGACGCAAGCCGCGCCGCAACTTCTGGATTGGTCACACCGCATTGTAGCTATGTATATGCATGGCCGCACCCATCAGTCGGAAGAAAGCGCGAACGCCGCCGCGGCAGAGTTCTCGCAATTTCTGCGCGACTATGCCGGCAAGCGCCGGTCAGAACCGGCCGATGACCTCTTGAGCCTCTTACTTGCGGCGGAGGCAGACGGGGCAAAGCTGACCGAAGACGAACTCATTACAACTGCCATCCTGCTTCTCAACGCCGGCCATGAGGCAACGGTGCACCAGACCGGTAATGCGGTTAAGACCATCCTTGAAAGCGGTACACATCCCGCAAGCCTTCTGGCCGATGCGGAAACCACGGCCAAAACCGTGGAGGAATGCATCAGGTACGACGCACCGCTCCACATGTTTACCCGCTATGCCTATGAGTCGATCGATCTCGGGGATGGCATCAAGCTCAAGCCCGGCGACCAAATCGGATTGATGCTCGGCGCTGCCAACCGCGACCCGCTGGTCTTTCAATCGCCCGAGACTTTCCGGCCCGACCGCACGGACCAGAAAAATCTCTCATTTGGCGCAGGCATCCACTTTTGCATCGGCGCGCCGCTGGCGCGGCTTGAGCTGCAGGTGGCGCTCAAGGTGCTCTTCGACCGGTTACCCAATCTGGGGTTTCGCGACGTGCCGCGCTATCGCAACACCTACCATTTCCACGGGCTCGAAAGGCTCGACGTCACCTGGTAATCAAAGCCTGATCACATATTCCTTGCGCGTCGTCTCCAGGACTTCCCACGTTCCGCGAAATCCCGGGCGCAAAACGAAACTGTCGCCGGCACCGAGGTGATGCGGGTCGCCACCTTCCTCGGTGACAATGGAGCGGCCTGAAAGGATGTGGCAAAACTCCCACTCGTCATAGACGATCTGCCATTTGCCCGGCGTCGCCTCCCAGATGCCGGCATAGAGGCCGCCATCCGCCTCGTCGGCGTTCCAGGTGCGGAATTGCGGGTTACCCGAAACGACCCGGTCCGCCGCAGGCGCTCCGAGTTCCGGCTCGATTCCGTCAATGCCGATTTTAACGAAGTGCCCCATGGAATTAGCCTGCCTTGCTCAATGCCTGTTCGAGATCGGTGATGATATCTTCAACACTTTCAATGCCGATGGAAAGCCGTACCACGTCAGGCCCGGCCCCTGCCGCGACTTTCTGTTCGTCGCTTAGCTGGCGGTGGGTGGTGGACGCTGGATGGATGACCAGCGATCGCGTATCGCCAATATTGGCAAGGTGCGAGAAGAGTTGCAGCGCCTCGACGAATTTGACGCCGGCGTCGTAACCGCCGCGCAGGCCGAAGGTGAAAACGGAACCAGCGCCCTTAGGCGCATATTTCTGCTGCAATGCGTGATAGGCGTCCTCGGGCAGGCCGGCATAGCTGACCCACGCAACCCCCTCCTGCCTTTGCAACCATGTGGCGACCGTAAGTGCATTTTCGGCATGGCGCTGCATGCGCAGCGGCAAGGTCTCAATACCCGTGAGGATCTGGAACGCATTGAACGGCGAAAGCGCCGGACCGAGATCGCGCAGGCCAAGAACGCGGCAGGCGATGGCAAAGGCAAAATTGCCGAAGGTTTCGTGGAGTACGGCGCCGTTATATTCCGGTCGCGGCTCCGACAGCAGGGGATAATTGCCGGATTTCGACCAGTCGAAGGTGCCGCAATCGACGATGATCCCACCCATGGAACTGCCATGGCCGCCGAGAAACTTGGTGGCGGAATGCACAATGATATCGGCGCCATGCTCGATCGGCCGGATGAGATAGGGCGACGCGAGCGTGTTGTCGACGATGAGCGGGATGCCGCGGCGATGGGCTATCTCGGCGATGGCCGCAATATCCGTAATGATCCCGCCCGGATTGGCGATGCTTTCGATGAACACCGCCCGTGTACGATCATCGATCTGCGCTTCGAACGAGGCGGGATCGTCGCCCTCCGCCCAGCGCACCTGCCAGCCAAACGATTTGAAAGATTGGCCGAACTGGTTGATCGAGCCGCCATAAAGCTTGTTCGACGCAACGAAATTGTCGCCCGGCTGCAGAAGGGTGTGGAAGACCAGAAGCTGCGCCGCATGACCGGAAGCTACACTCAGCGCGGCGGTGCCCCCCTCCAGCGCTGCGACCCGTTCCTCCAGCACCGCATTGGTCGGGTTGGTGATGCGCGAATAAATATTGCCGAAAGCCTTCAGCCCGAACAGCGACGCTGCATGGTCAGCATCCTCGAAGACGAACGCGGTCGTCTGATAGATCGGCGTCGCGCGTGCGCCTGTCGCAGGATCGGGCTTGGCGCCAGCGTGAACGGCAAGTGTTTCTATTCCGGGTGCGCGATGCGCCATGGTGTTCCTCCTGTCGGGATAATCGGGCAAACTATGGAATGACGACGCTGGAGCCTACAGCGCATGTTTGCAAAGCAACACCGACCAATTTCAGCCCAAGCTTGAGATTCCAATGCCTTGGACAATGGTTTCGGTGAAATCGAACCGGCGGCTCACCCCTGATCGAGACCGAGCAATGCATACTCGATGGCCGGGCAGCGATCCATTACCACAGTCAGACCAGCCGTTTCGGCTTTGCGCGCCGCACCCTCGTCGCGCACCCCAACCTGCGCCCAGAAGACTCTCGGGCGCTGCTCCAGCGCCAGGACCTCATCGACGAGTGCGGGGAGCGCCGCCGAATTGCGGAACACATCGACCATGTCGAACGGCTCGGGAATATCGGCAAGGCGGGCGTAGACCGTTTGGCCATGAATCTGCTTGCCCTTGTGCCCGGGATTGACCGGAAAGACCTTGTAACCCTTGGCGAGGAGGAACTGCATCACCGTGTTGCTGGGGCGCGACTCATTTGGAGACGCACCGACAAGGGCTATGGTCTTGACCGAAGTCAGGATGCGGCGAATGAAACTGTCGGAATAGTGGTTGTGGTCCATGAGGGGTTACTCACCTTTCCACTCGGGCGAACGCTTCTCGATAAAAGCATTGATACCCTCTTCTGCGTCTCGCGCCAGCATATTCTCGACCATGATTCCTGCCGCATAGTCATAGGCTGCGGTCAGCCCCATTTCGAGCTGACGGTAAAATGCCTCCTTGCCGATCTTCACGGTCAAAGGCGATTTTGCTGCAATGCTTTGCGCATATTTCCTGACAATCTGATTGAGATACTCCTGCGGCACGACGCGATTGACGAGGCCGAATTCGCGCGCCGTCGACGCATCGATGGTTTCACCCGTGAGCAACATTTCCATCGCCTGCTTGCGTGATACATTGCGTGAAAGGGCGACCATGGGCGTTGAACAGAAGAGCCCGATATTGACGCCCGGAGTGCAGAATGTCGATTTGTCGGAACAGATCGCCAGATCGCACGATGCGACGAGTTGGCACCCCGCCGCGGTCGCAAGCCCATCGACAGCAGCGATCACCGGGCGCGGATGCCGGACGATTTCCTGCATCAGTTCTGCACAGAGGCGCATGGTGGCGTCAAAGAAGGCGCGGCCACGATCTTCGTCACTCCGATGCGCGGTCATTTCCTTCAGATCGTGCCCGGCGGAAAAAAGCTTGAGGCCGGACCGGAAGATGATCACACGCACACGTTCGTCCTCGCGCGCAGATCGCAACAGGTCGAGCAGCATCTGCATCATGGCAAGTGAAAGCGCGTTTGCCGGAGGATTTTGCAAAGTCAGCAGCAGAATGCCGTCCGACAGTTCCGACGCGATCATGGGCTCTTCCTTGCGGATGGCGTGAATTTCTCCCATCGAACTCCTCTTGGATTATTGGCCTGGCGGTGCCCAAAGATCATAGAACGGCTTCAGCGTTCGCAGATGGCGCTGGACGATTGCGAGGTTCTCTGGCGTGGGCCTCGCGCTTTCCACCCGCGCAAGACCCGCCTTCAAGCCGTTGATCATATCAGCCTTTTCCTGATCGTTAAGATTGGTCATGGCAGGAATGGCGTCAATCGCCTTTTCTACTTCAAGGCGCGGATCGGGATTGGTCGCCCAATGATAGGTCACCATGATCGTGTTGGTGGTGTTTACCCAGTCGGTAAAGTTGGCAAAGCCGAATTCGGCCGCTGTCTCATCAAGCGCCGCCTGGCGCTGGGCCGCCTCACCCTGCCCGTTTACCTCCCTCGCCCGGGCCGCAACCGGTGCGAAGCCATAAAGAAAGCGCGTGATCATGTCTTCCGTCAGCGCAACGGGACGTTCCGGCAGGCTGAACGGCTCGATCGCCTGCATGGGCGGCGGCGGGTTTTGAGTAGCGAGCACCCCGACATAGACGAGTGCGGCGATGCACGATGCAACAACTAATCCCGGCGGTTTCATGCGCTCATCCTTGTCAAGACGATGCAGTTGCTTAGTTTGAAAATAGCAGCGAAATGCTAAAGAAAACAATCGGGAGGGCTATTGTGGCACCGTTGATGGACGTCGAAGCGCTGACATCGTTTCTGGAACGTGAATTTCCGCAGGTAAATGCTGACGGTATGACATTCATCGTTACCGACGCAGGTGAGGGCTTCGCCTCGATGCGTCTCGATCCGAAGGACCGTCATCTGCGGCCCGGCGGAACGGTGTCGGGGCCGACACTTTTCGCCCTCGCCGATCTTACGGCCTATGTAGCAATCCTCGCGCAGATCGGTCCCGTAGCGCTCGCTGTCACGATCAATCTCAACATCAATTTCCTGCGCAAGCCCGAACTTGGCGCAATCGACGCCACGGCACGCGTGCTAAAGCTTGGCAAACGTCTAGCTGTCGTCGATATCTCCATGACGAGCGCCGTGAGCGGCGAACTCGTCGCCCACGCCACATCGACCTATTCTATTCCACCTAAATAACGGATTGGCGCATGCCTACGACGGGCAAGCAGCGCCCGTCTCGACCCAGGCGCGGATCAACTCGCCGAATTCGGCTTGCGTGCCCGGCACGGGCTCACGTCCCTCGCCCGGTTGCCAGCCCCATCCGACAAGATCGTCATGGGCCATATGCTCGACAATCTGGTCGAGCGTCTTGCCGCCATTGCGCTGCGGATCCTTGATCTGGCTGCAAATTTGACCGAGCGACTTGCCCTCCCAGGCCATTTCGATGGGCGCCAGGTGCCAGTTGCCATTACCGGGGATGCTCTTGATGGTTTCGGCCTGCCCTACAACCTTGACGTTTTCCGGGCCATGGCAGGTGCTGCACATCATGCCGGGGACGCCCATGCCGGCCTCGCCCCGCGTGACCGGCGGCTGGTGCACATGCATCGACATCGACTGCAGCGGCCTGTCGGTCGCCGGATGGCAGTTCACGCAGCGCGGATGCTGGATCACCTTGCCGGCCTCTTCGAAAAGCGCCACCGAGCGCTGATTTTCATCAGCAATAGCCTGAAAGGCAGATGCCGGTTTCAGGGCGTTCACCGGGTTGTCCTGCGCCATCGAGATATTCGAGACGGCAAGGGCGGCGTTGATGGCAACCGCCACGGAGACGTAAGCGAGGTTCCTGTTCATTGCGCGCCCCCTCAAACCGAGCCGATACTGACGATCGGCAGCCGCCGCACGGCGCCATGGCCGAGGCGGCGCCAGGCGTTAGCAATGGCCGGCCCGACAGGCGGAACCCCGGGTTCGCCGACGCCCGTCGGCTTTTCGCTTGAAGGGATGATCGCGACCTCCACCGCAGGCATCTCGTTGATGCGCAATGAACGGTAATCGTGGAAGTTGGACTGCACGATCTTGCCGCCTTGGCCTAATGTGACAGCGTCGAAAAGAACCGCGCCGACGCCATAGCCGATGCCGCCCTCCATCTGCGCCTTGATGACGTTGGGGTTGATCGCCACACCGCAATCGACGGCGCACCAGACCTTGTGAACCCGCGGCGCGCCATCATCGCCGGTCGATACTTCGACGATCTGCGCGACATAGGTGCCGAAGCTCTTGACCACCGCAACACCGCGCTGGCGCCCTTCAGGCACGGCGGAACCCCAGTCGGCCATTTCGGCAACCTTCTTCAAGGTTTCCATATGGCGCGGCTCCTTGCTCAGGAGCGCAAGCCGTCCCTCGACCGGATCCTTGCCCACCTTCTGCAGTAGCTCGTCCATGAAGGTTTCGACCGCAAAGCCCGTGTGCGTATGACCGACCGACCGCCACCAAAGCGGCGGCACGGCAAGGGAAACATTGTGCGAGATGACGCGCAGGTTCGGTATGACATAGGGCAGGTTCGCCGCTCCTTCGACGGAGGTTTCGTCGAGGTCCGCCTTGGCCATTATGGATTGGCCGACGATTGTCTGATCCCAACCGACAACATTGCCGTTCGCGTCGATCGCGCCGCGCATCCTGTGCATGTACATCGGGCGATAGAAGCCGCCGCGAATGTCGTCTTCGCGCGTCCACATATGTTTCATCGGCCGCTTTCCGTCGGTTGCGGCGAAAACTGCCGCCGCTTCGGCGATATAGGGCGAGCCAAATTGCGCCTTGCGACCGAAGCTTCCGCCGGCGAGCTGCGTGTTGACCCGCACCTTCTCAGGATCGAGGCCGAGCACCTGCGCGGTGACCTTCTTGTCCATCGTGGGGAACTGCGCGCCGTTAAAGACATCGACCGATCCATCGGCCGCCTTGATAAACACCGCATCGAGCGGTTCCATCGGCGCGTGCGCGAGGAATGGAAAGACGATGTCGGCTTCGAGGGTCTGTACGCCGTTGCCGCTGAACGACTTTTCAACGTCACCGGTGTTGGCGGCTTCATGCCCATCGGTACCGAACAGCTTGGCAAAATCAGCAGTGAGTTGGTCGCTTGAACGTGTTTCGGCCTTCGACAGGTCCCACTCGACCGTGAGCGCGTCGCGGCCTTTCAAGGCGGAAAATGTGTTCTCGGCATAGACCGCCACGCCCTGCGGGATTGTCTTGACGTCAAGGACGCCGGGGATCTTGCGCGCTGCCGCGTCATCCACCGACTTGACGGTCGCACCGAAATGGTCCGGATGGGCGACGACAGCATAGAGCATGTTGTCGGCGGTAATATCGAGGGTGAACACAGCCGTGCCATTGGTTTTGCTTACCGTGTCGAGCTTCGGCAATTCCTGCCCGATAAGTACGAAGTCCTTGGGCTCCTTCAGTTTCGGCTCAGCGGGAGGGGTCTGCGTGGCAGCCTTGTCGGCAAATGCGCCAAAGCCGCTTTCCTTGCCGGACCCCGCATGTTTGATGCGGCCCTTTTCAACCGTGATCTCGGCTGCGGGAACACCCCATTCGGCAGCCGCCGCGGCAACCAGCATGGCGCGCGCCGTTGCGCCCGCCTTGCGCAATTGGTCATAGGAATTGGCGATCGACGTGGAGCCGCCCGTCCCCTGCAGGCCAAATGCCAGATTGCCGTAGATCTTGTCGTCGGCAGGTGAATGAACCGCGCGCATCTGGCTCCAGTCCGCATCGAGTTCCTCGGCGACGATGGTCGAAAGCCCCGTAAACGGTCCCTGGCCGAACTCGATGTGCTTGGAGAGCACGGTAACGGTGTCGTCAGTGCCGATCTTTATGAAGGCGTTGATCTGGGAAAGGCTCTTGTCGCCTCCCGCCTGGACGCCCTCTAGCGCAGACGCGCTGAAAACTTTCGGCGCGAGTGTGAATCCGATGACGAGGCCAGCGCCGGCGAGAAAGGAACGCCGAGTCGTTGTGAGAGCATTAAAGGTCATGGCTCAACCCTCCATCGTGTCGGCGGCGTTGTGGATGGCCTGCCTGATGCGGTGATAGGTGGCACAGCGACAGATGTTACCGGCCATCGCACCGTCGATATCCTCGTCGGTGGGCTTCGGCGTCAATTGCAAGAGCGACACGGCGGACATGATCTGGCCTGACTGGCAATAGCCGCATTGGGGAACGTCTATCGCGATCCATGCCTTGCGAACCGCCTCCGCTTCCTTGCCCTCGATGCCTTCGATGGTGATGACCTCCGATCCATCGACCGTCGAGATCGGCGTAATGCAGCTGCGCCGGGTCGATCCGTCGAGATGGACGGTGCAAGCGCCGCACTGGGCGATGCCACAACCGTACTTTGTGCCTGTCAGTTTTTCGAAATCGCGCAGGACCCAGAGCAGTGGGGTATCGGGATCCCCGTCGAAAGTCCGTTCCTGTCCATTTAGCTTGAAGGTAATCATGGCGAACTCCGCATCTGGCTTGCAACGCTTGTGCTTGCTTGAGTTGGTGTCTTCGTGGAGCTAAAGGCATAACATGATTTTTTTCGCCTGCGCCACGCGATGTCATCACCTCACGCCATCGTGAGAGCGCTGCATCCAGGGCGGGATCATCCTGCCTGCAGCCTTGCTCGTTTGTCCGGCCTGATCGGGGGCTAAACGTTCGTAGCGCGTGGAAGTTGCGCCGCTCATGCTGAACTTTTAGGATCCGATTGATCGGGAAACAGTCGATGCATGAGTTCGCGGAAAAATCGTCAAGAAGATTGGGATGGGGCGCGCCCCTTTCCGCGATCGTGCATATAGGCGTGATCCTGTTGCTGGTGCTGGGATTGCCTATGCCCTCGCCGGTCACAACGCCCCCGCAGGAGGTAGACGTGACACTTGTGCCACCTCCGCCGCCACCGGCACCGCCGCACCCCAAGCCCCAGGAGAAGCCGCCTGAAACGGCTGAACCTGCCAAACCGGTCGAGGTATTCGAATCTGCTGCCGCAAAGACCGACCAGAACGTGAAGGAGCCGCAACCGGCTCCGTCTGCGCCGAGCGATCCTGTCGAAGACCCGACTGACAAGCCTGCGGAACCGGAAAACAAGGCCGCTGCGGGTGGAAAGCCGACAGAAGCCGCGCCGAGCGCACCGGACCGGACAAGCCCGGACGGGCTTGCTGCGGCCGATGCCAAGTCATCCGAGGCGAATGCTGCTGCCGCGCCGAATCCGGCTCCGTCTCCAACCGCGTCTACCGCGCCAAAACCGGATGAAAGCAAGAAACCGGCTGCGGCCAAGCCCGCATCGCGACGCGGCAAACTTGTGGTGGCGCGCGAACTCTACTCCGCCGGGGCGCTGTTCGATCCGCGCGTCATGCAGGCGCTCGGGCGGTTGCCGCCGCGACAGCGCATGAAGCAGGTGTGCATGATAGAGGCGCTGGAACAAATCCGCCGCCAGAGGCCGGGAACGGACATACTTGTTCCATTTGGTGCGAGCGGAAGCAGCTATACCGCCACGACACTCGATGCCATCGGTGGTGCGTTCCGCAACGGTTCTAACTGGTACGACCTCGACTTCCATTGCAAGGTCGATAATGAGGGAACCAAGGTGGTCGCTTTCAGCTACGCGATGGGTAGCCTCGTGCCGAAGAGCGAATGGGTCAGGCGGCAGTTTCCTCTCGATTAGATCCTGATGATGGCTCTCCGCACGCACCGTTACTGTTACGTACTTGTTCCGACAGCGTAACCTCGCGAAAGTCGCCACATTTCAGTCGATCAATTTCCATCTGGAGAGCAACGATGTCGATGTCATTGGATCAAGCAGCTGAAGTCTATCGGGAAGCCATGCGGGCGACCGTCAAGCGGTACTCCCTGTGGTATCTGATCGAAGGAATATTGCTCGTCGTTGCGGGCGTTCTGGCGATCATCTATCCGGTGTTCTCATCCGTCGCGGTTATTCTGTTGCTTGGCTGGTTGCTTATTTTCAGCGGCATCCTGCAATGCATAGGGCTGTTCTATGCCCGCCATGTCCCGAATTTCTGGCTGCAGCTCATTTCCGTCTTCCTTGCCGTGCTGATCGGTTTCCTGTTCCTGCGCGATCCGGCGCAGGGTCTCGTTACAGTGACCTTGCTGCTTATCGTCTTCTTTATGATCGAAGGCATATCGAAGGTTGTCTTCTCCCTGACGATCCGGCCCTTCCCGCATTGGGGTTGGGTTCTCGTCAGCGGCATCATAGGCATTCTTCTGTCGCTGTTCCTGCTGATAAGCCTGCCGGTTACAGCGCTCTGGCTCATCGGTTTGCTGCTCGGCATCCAATTGATCAGCGTCGGAGGGGCGCTGGCGCAGCTCGCCTGGAAAGTACGCCATAGTTGAGGCGATTTCTCAGTTGTCGCGATCGTCGGGCGGGCACGGCCATCCCGACGGCGGGTTGAGGCCGGGAGGCAATTTGGTTTTGGCGTCACCGCAGGCGAGTTCGATCTGTCCCTGTTCCAACCCCTGCGCCGCCGAGAGATCGAGCCCCTCGATCCGCGTCAGATACATGAAGGCATGGTCGAAGATGATCGGTCCTTCAAATGTTGCATGACTAAGGTCAGCCCGGGACAGATTGGCCAGCGAGAAACGTACGCCGGTCAGGACGGCGTCATCGAAATCGGCGCGTCCAAGCTCGGCCTTTTCGAAGTTCGCTCCCGTCAGCTTGGCCTTAGCAAACCCGGATCGTTGCAGCTCCGCACTGGCGAAGTTGGCGCCTTCAGCGGAAATGCCGGTAAAATTGCTGCGGTAGGCCTCGACCTTGGAGAAGTTGGCCTTCTCAGCTGCGGCACCGGCCAGCGAAGCCCGCACCAGTGTCGCCTTTTCCAGGTTTGCCGATTTGAGGTTGGAGTTGCTGAGATCGGTAGAGGCAAAATCGGTGCTGAAGAGCTTGGCACCTTCGAGTTCGCTGCCGGGAATCATGATGTTGCGCTTTGTGCAATCGGTCCAGTCCAAACCCGGCGCTGCGGTGGAACCGCAATCTGCCGCCAACGCAGGTCCCAGCGGCAATATAGTGCAACCTGTCAACATGCAGGCGGCGAGGAACGCGCTCCGCCGCTTTACCGGAGCTGAGACTTCCATCACCACTTCCATTGAGACGCTCATACCGCACTCCGATTCTGTCACGCCATGGCAGCCAAGATAGCGCAGCGCATTGCCGAAACCAATTGATCCAACAGGCAGAAATACATTACCTCCGGCTCACGCGTATGCTGCTAGGGCACGACCGCATCGAGTTCCGGCAAAAGGACAACGCTTTCCTGCTCGTTTGGATCCGTGCGGGCAATAATTGCCGTGCAAGGCGTGTTGCTGAGATTGGCCGGCAGATGCGGCACGCCTGGAGGAATATAGAAAAGCTCGCCCGCATGGACGACAATGTGTTCCTTGAGCCCATCGCCGTACCAGGTATGTGCCTCGCCCGACAGCATATAGATCGCCGTCTCGTGGGCCTCGTGCATGTGCGCCTTGGCCCTCGCGCCCGGAGGAATCGTCAATATATGCATGCAAATTCCCGTCGATCCGACCGTCTCGGCGGCTATTCCTTCAAAGTAATTCAGTCCCTGTTTGCCGCCGTAGGTGTGATGCGGTTTGACCAGCCGGCACGTCGGTTTAGATTTTACGTCCATCATCGCCTCCATGAGAGGTAAGGGAAAGTCATGCACGTTTTAACCGCCAGCATAGCATGCAATGGCTGGGTAACCGCTGTGAAAACTGCCGTGGTTCACCCTCACGGGTGATGCGGCGAACCGGCGGTTCGATCAGTATCCATCCGCAAGCCAATGATTCGTCTTACTCATTATGCGTGCCCTGCGTCAGACCCTCGGTTGAATGTCAGGAGAACTGCATGCCGGACAGACACGAATTCTATCGTATCGAGATTTGCGGTCGCACATTTACCGGTACCGTCCACGCTGACGGTCCATACCTCAAACTGCTCGAGAGCCGCACCTTCGGTTATGGCGCCCCGCTGCGCTCGCATCTGGTGCTGTCGAAGGTCCCAGGGAGGCGCTATTACGCCATCTGCAGAAATTCCGAACCGCTCATATCGCTTCCCCTCTTCCTCGATGAGGATGTGGAACTGCTTGCCAGGGAATTTGGCATACCGATCGATGACAGATCCCGGCACTATTCATTTGAACGCAGCCCGGCCTCACGAGCGCTGAAGCAATGGTCGTTGCAACACCCTGAAATCGCTCGCGCCTGTTCGGGCCTGACGTCGCTCGTCCCTCGCTGGTACCAGGCAGGCCGTCGCCGCCTCGCTTCACTTTGACGGCGGGAAAATAACCTTCCAGTCGTTCTTCATGCTGACGACCTGCCAGCCCTTTGCGACTGCTTCATCCCAGCCTTTGTCGAACTTCGCCAGCTTGTCGGTGCGGTCGTAGGCATATTCGCGCTCGGCGTCGTCATGATGGATATAGACCGCCAGCCTCGCACCGCTTCCTGCGGTTGTATATTCAAGCATCTCCCGGTCGCCGTCGGAGTTGCCGATGGCCATGATTGGCCAGCGTCCAATGAAGCGATTGATACCCACGGGCTTGCCGGGACCGTCATCGATGAATTCGACCTTTGGTTCCTTCATCAACTCAGGCTTCCCGTCAGCCCCAAGCTGATATTTAACGACACCGGAGGAACCAATCACCTGCTCGGGCGGCACGCCATAGATCTTGTCGGCAAAGACGCGCATGAACTCAACGCCTCCGCCCGACACGATGAAGGTGCGGAAACCATTGTCGCGCAGGTAGGCGAGCAATTCGAGTTGCGGCTGGTAGACGAGTTCACCGTAGGGCTTTTGACGGACCGGATGTTTTGCCGTGGCAAACCAGTCGGCGACGGTCTTTGAAAATGCCTCTGTACTCATACCGGCGTGGGTCGCCGCCATGATTTCGAGCATGCCTTTCATGCCGGAGGCCTCGACCCCGGCGAGATCGTTGGCAAGAACGGACTTAAAGGGCTCCGTGTCCTTCCACTCGGGATGCTCCGGCGCCAGACGCTTGACTTCGTCCAAGGCAAAGAAAAGTTCAAAAGGCACAGGCTTTTCTGCCCATAGCGTGCCGTCATTGTCGAAGACGGCAATGCGGTCTACTGGCGCTACGAAATCGGCCGAACCATCGGTCGTGACGCGCTTGACGAAATCGACGATGGCTGTGCGGTTTGGCCCATCGTTCCAAGACGGCAGCGGGTCGGACTGTGCAAGGGCTGAACCCGCGTTTAGGAGCAGAAAGACGAAAAGAATTGCCCAAACCCTGGCGAGCCCATGAACGCGAACCCATCCCGATTTTGTGAAATTTCCCACGGCGACCCCTCCCGGCAACAGGTAACTTTCACTTATAAACGCTCGCGGCCGGCACAACTGGAAGTACGTAACTGTTACAATTCGAACAGCGCCTTTCGGGTGAAGCAAAAGCCTAATCCTTGTCCGGTGGGTATCGCCGTGATAATTTATCGTCATTCCGCTCAAGAGAATCCGAGATAGGGCGGAGGATGTGGGATGAAGATTCTTTATGGTTCCGTTCTAGGTATCCTGCTTGGGATCACAGCCGCATGGGCGGGTCCGCTGCACGATGCTGCCAGGGACGGGGATGTCGCTCGCGCGAAACAACTGATCGACCAGGGCGCAAAGGTGGGCGAACCCGATGAAACGGGCGAACCGCCATTGGTCATTGCTGCATTGAATGGTCGCAAGGATGTGGTCGTGCTATTATTGGAACGTGGTTCCGATATCGAGATCCGTAACAAGGGCGGCCTGACCGCTTTGCACGCTGCTGCCTATGGCGGCCATCTCGACGTGGTGGAATTGCTCGTTTCGAAGGGCGCTGCAGTCAACGATCAGAAGAACTTTTATCACATGTCGCCCCTGCATGCCGCCTCCGAGGAGGGCCATGCAGATATCGTTGCATTTCTCCTGGCGAACAAGGCCGAGGTCGAGGCAACGGAACGGAATGGCTACACGCCTCTAAGCCAGGCGGGCTGGCGTGAACATTGGGATGCAGCCGACCTTTTGATCAAGGCGGGTGCTGTCTGCCAGAAGGCCGACCTTGTCGGCGAGCGGCTTTACGACGAATGCACCAAGCGCAAATAGCGCGACGTTGCGGGCCGTCCAGATTCATGAATTGGAGGATTGGAATGTCAGATCACAGGCGGAGACACGCGATAGCGTTGGCAGCGGCCATTGGCATGCTTTCGTTCGCACAGCCCGTTGTGGCCGAGGAATTCGTCAACACCGGATATTTCGGAGACGTGGCGATAAAAGGGTACGATCCGGTCGCCTACTTCACCCAGCATGACGCCGTGCAAGGCAACCCGCAATATTCATATCATTGGCTGGGCGCGACCTGGCAATTTGCCAACGCCGAAAACCGCGACCTGTTCAAGGCGGATCCCGGCAAATACGCCCCGCAATATGGCGGCTATTGCGCTGACGGCGTTTCCTTCGGCACGGTAACGACCAACATCGATCCCAAGGCATGGCGCATAATCGAGGGCAAGCTTTACATCAGCTACGACCCCGGTACGGCAGAGGGCTTCGAGAAAAGCCCGACCAAGCTTACCGACTCGCAAAAGCACTGGTCGGAGGTCGAGCAGACACTTGTCTCTGAAAAGCAGGACAAGAATTGGGAAGCTCCAGCCAACTAGATCTTTGCTATAAGGGCGCCACGGAAAAATACTTCAAGGATTGCGGCGTGACCTGGATATAATCCAAGTCGCGCTCGTCCGTTGTCGTATTGCGGTAAACATAGCCGCAGACGGTGCGGTCGCGAAAATACCCCGGGTATTTTTCACAAAGCCGGTTGCCCTGGATTTCAACGGCGCCCGTGATGCTGGTATTGGCGCTCCGATAGGCGGTATTGCCTGCACTGTCGAAAAACTGGACGAACTGCGTACCGTTCCGGTGCTTGCCGGCCCATTTCTTGTTGTTGACCAGGTCGTTCAACTGGGATTCGCTCAATTGGTCGGCCTGATTTCCCTGGAAATCGAAGGGCCATTGCGGCACCCGCGCGGCCTTCAAGCCGGCAAGATGGTAGTCCAGATCCTCCTTCTGCCAGTAATCGTAGAGATAGCTGTAATAGGTCAGGTTGGCGTCCGGGAAGAGCGTCATCAACTTCGCCTTTTCTTCAGCCGCCGGCGTCAGCTTCCCCTCATCGACATAGGCGGCGGCGAGATATTCGCGCGCCGGCTCCGCCCGGGGAAGAGAATCGCGCGCCGCCTCGAGCAAGGGGATCGCACGCTCGTTCTCGCGCGAGGTGTAGTAAACAATCCCCGCAAGCAGTTTGAAGCTGGGTTCCGGCGACGGGTCGAGCCGCAACGCGCGGTCCATTTCCGTCACCGCCTGCCCGCGGCTGCCGGTTTGCGCAAGAATGAGAGCAAGGTTTGCCACAGCTTCGGGGTCATTGGGCTGGGTTGCGACCGCCCGGTTGGCGGATTCCCGCGCCTCCACTTCACGGCCATCGACGAGTTGCAGCAGCGCAAGCACGGTATGGGCCCGGGCGTTGTTGGGATCGATCTTCAGTGCCTCGCCAGCCGCATCATAGGCAATCTTGCGCGCGACCGCCGCCGACCAGAGGAAATTGTAGTCGTTGCGCCATACGTCGACGGCGACGCGCGCTATGCCTGCATGGGCGTTGGCAAAGCGTGGATCGAGATCGATCGCCTTTTGATAATATGACAGGGTTCGCCGGTAAGTCTCGACATCCGCATAGAAAAACCCCTCCTGCTCAGCCCGCATGTAATAGTCGTAAGCTTCGAGATTGTCGGTCGGGATGCGCGCGAGCTGGTCCCGTTCGCCCTCGCTAAGCTTCACCTCGAGCGCGGATATGATCTTGCCGATCACATCGTCCTGTACGGCGAAGAGATCGGCATATTGCCGGTCGTAGCGCTCGGCCCAGAGGGAAAGGCCCGTTACCGCATCGATCAGCTTGACGTTGATGCGCAGGCGGGTGTCCGCCCGTTGCAGGGTGCCTTCAAGAATATAGTGCACGCCGAGTTCCGAAGCGACGTCCTGTATCTTGTTTGCCGAGGTGCTGACGGCGAACACGGAATGGCGCGCGATGACGAAGAGGCCGGATACCTTCGAAAGTTCGGTGATGAGATCATCCGTCAGGCCTTCGGCAAGATGATCATGTTCAGTGTCTCCGCTGACATTGATGAACGGCAGCACGGCCACCGACGGCTTGTCGGGCAAGGGATAGGCAAAACGCTGCACCGGCATCGCTGGCCATATCAGGGTCCAGGGCTTGAACCACAGCGCTCCCCCGGCAAGGACGAGCACAAGGAGCGCGGCTGCGGCAGGCACCCGCCAGCTGAGCTTCTTTTTAGGCGCTCCAAGCGTCTTGCCTGCAGCGGATGGGTCGAGCACGACGCGATAGACGCGTACCGGTTCGGCAATGCTCTTTACCTTCTGTTCGCCAAGAGACACATAGCCGACGGGGAGTCGCGATTTCACGTGATCGTAAGTGGTTCCGGAGACGGCGATGCCGCCAGGCTCGGCAAGTGCCTGGATGCGATCCGCGATGTTGACGCCATCGCCATGAATATCGTCGCCCTCGACGATGATATCGCCGAGATTGACGCCGATGCGAAAATCCAGACGATGACCGGCGGGTTCTCCTGCGTTTCTCTTTGCTTTCTCCTGCTGGATCTCCACCGCACAGCGCAAGGCATCGACGACGCTATGGAATTCGACCAGCACCCCGTCGCCCATGGTCTTGACCAGACGGCCGTGGTGCTTGGCAATCTTGGGTTCAAAGACTTCGTACAGATCGCTCTGGAACCTTGCGCGGGTTCCTTCCTCATCGATCTGGCTCAAGTGGCCATAGCCGGCAACGTCGGCGATGAGCACGGCAGCTAGGTGACGTTCCATTTCACCGTTTTTCCCCGGAGCACAATGTCACTCCTTCTCGCATCTTATCGCAGGTAGGAGGCAGAGGCCATTACGCTCAAATGGGTGAGCGCGAAGCCGGCCTGCAGGAACAAGGTCGAGTGCTATTATTTACCAGCTCTGCTTTAATCCATCGGTCCGCGCTCTATTTAAGGGTGTAGCCTGGACTAACGATGACGGAGAAATTCACAATGCAAGCCCTATCCACTGTTCCTCCGCTCGTTGGTGACCTGGCCTGGCCCGCCAAACGGCGCAAGGTGCTCGACTGGCTCGTGCATGCAACCCGTGAAGAACGCTTCATCGACAATATTTTCGTCGAGCTGTGCAATCGCCTTATGGAAGACGGCGTGCCGGTCGCCCGCTCGACGCTGCATCTCAGAACCCATCATCCCCAGTGGCTCGGCGCACGGATTCTCTGGAAGACCGGCTTGGACAAGGCCGATATCCAGACATTCGGCTACGGCATCGAGGAAACCGAACGGTATCGCAACAGCCCGATCGACCAGATCAGGAGTGGCGTGCGCGAAATCAGGTGGCGACTCGAAGAGGATAGCGGGGAAACCTACCCGCTCTATAACGAGTTGCGGTCAGAAGGCCTCACCGACTATATCGCATGGCCGCTTTACCACACCCTCGGCAAGGAACATGTCGTCACCTTTGCCGCCGACGCGCCGGGCGGTTTCAGCGACGAACACGTGGCCTATCTTACCGACCTTTTGCCCGCCCTCGCACTCGTCAGCGAAATTCGGTTGAAAAATCGCCTCGCGCGCACGCTGCTTGAAACTTATGTCGGCCCGCACGCGAGCGAACAGATTCTTGCCGGCGCCACGACGCGCGGCAGCGGCGTAACGGTCGGCGCTGCCATATTGATCTGCGATCTGCGCGATTTTACCGGAATATCCGATCTCTGGCCGCGCGACGACGTTATCGAATTGTTGAACGGCTACTTCGACGCAATGTCCGAGCCCATCGCCCGCCATGGCGGCGAAATATTGAAATTCATGGGCGACGGGCTGCTTGCCATATTCCCGCTGAGTGATCCCTTGGCCTGCCGCAATCTGCTGCAGGCGATCAACGAAGCCCAGACCGCGCTTGCGGCGCTTAACGAGGATCTCGTTGGCAAGGGCCGCAACCCGCTCGGCTATGGCATCGGGGTCCATGTCGGCGATGTGATGTACGGCAATATAGGCTCGCGCAGCCGGCTTGACTTCACTGTGATCGGCCCGGCCGTGAATATCGCCTCGCGCCTCGAGAGCCTGACCAAGGAAATCAAGCGTCCGGTCCTTTTGTCGAAGGCGTTCGTGGAGATGGCCGATTGCGGCAACGAATTCGAAAGTCTTGGCTCGCACAGGCTGCGCGGGCTTGAGCGACCATTCGACGTATTCGGATTGAAGGAACACGACAAGGCCGCCGTGCTGTCGCCCGCATAGAGGAGCGACAGGGCCTCGCGCCGGTTCACAATTGTTTCAAAAATCCTTCATGAGGGCGTGGCATAACCGACGGCACAGTAGCAAAATGTGCTCCGCCGTCAGTTGGCCAATCCCGGAGAGGCGATATGAACAATTCCAAGGAACATTCCGATGCACAGGACTGGCTCGAGGCCGAGCTAGCCGACACGCTCGACGAGGATTACGAGCTGGAACTCTCCGAGCCGGCGCTTTCGGAGGAAATCCGCAAGATTTATCGCAAGTCGCATCCGCCCTCAATTCCGCGCATCGACTACTTCCGTGCCCTGCTCTCCCTGCAGTCGGAACTGATCAAGCTTCAGGACTGGGTGGCTTATCACAAGGAAAAGGTCGTCGTGATCTTCGAGGGTCGCGATTCTGCTGGCAAGGGCGGCGTCATCAAGCGCATTACGCAGCGCCTCAACCCACGTATCGTCCGCGTCGTTGCGCTGCCTGCTCCGTCGGATCGCGAAAAGACCCAGTGGTATTTCCAGCGCTACGTGCCGCACCTGCCGGCAGGCGGCGAGATCGTGCTCTTCGACCGTTCCTGGTACAATCGCTCCGGGGTTGAGCGTGTCATGGGCTTTGCTGGTGAAGACCAGGTGCAGGAATTCTTCCACGACGTGCCCGAGTTCGAGCGCATGCTGGTTCGCTCCGGGATCAGGCTGGTGAAATACTGGTTCTCGATCACCGACGAGGAACAGCAGATGCGCTTCCTTATGCGCATTCACGACCCGCTGAAACAGTGGAAACTTTCGCCGATGGACCTAGAGTCGCGCGTTCGCTGGGAATCCTACACCAAGGCCAAGGAAGAAACTTTCGCCCGCACCAACATTCCCGAAGCGCCGTGGTACATCGTCGAGGGCAATGACAAGAAGCGCGCACGGCTCAACTGCATCGATCACCTCCTCAGCCGCATCCCCTACGAGGAGGTGCCGCACGAGGACATCGCCCTTCCCGAGCGCGTGTTCAATCCGGATTACGAGCGCAAGGTCCTGCCGCCCGAACTCTATGTGCCGGCGAAATATTAGGGCGCTTCTCTTGTTTAGATGGAAACAGTTTCTCGAACGGCGGGAGACTGTACTAAGCAAGGAACGCCTCGAGCCGGGTCAGGCAACCATCTAAATCAGCGCGTGTACCTAGCGATTTTGGCCCGTGTAGGGCATCATCCTCCCAGCGGAGATTTTGTGATGCTGGCAGAGGGAGGATCGCCATGCGCTGCTTTACGGTACTCGGACCTTCGCAAACCGGAAAATCCACGCTCGTGGACAAACTCGGCTCACTTGAAGGTTCCCCACGAAAATCTGTTTCTCCTTATGGACTTGGCCTGACGGAATTCGAGTTCGGTGGCGAGGCGTGGTGCGCGCTGGACACGCCCGGATCAGGCGAAGCGATTGCTCATGCCCACCACGCTCTTCTCGCCAGCGATGCCTGCATCCTGTGCGTCTCAACGAACCCGGAAGAAGCCGTACTTGCTGCGCCATACCTGCGCGCGATCGAAGCGTCGGGTACGCCCTGCATCCTTTTCGTCAACAAGATGGATGAGCCGCGCGGGAGGCTCCGCGACGTTGTCGCCGCGCTGCAGGATTACTCCAATCACACACTCATTCTTCGCCAGATTCCCATTCGCGAGGGCGACAAAATCGTCGGCAGTTGCGACCTGATTTCCGAGCGCGCATGGCGCTACCGCGAGGGTCAGCCATCCTCGTTGATCGAAATCCCTCCAGACCTTATCGAGCGCGAACATGAAGCGCGCGCCGAACTGCTTGAACACCTCTCCGAATTTGACGACTGGCTGCTTGAGGAATTGATCGAAGACCGTGAACCGGCAACGAATGCCGTCTATGCGATCTCGTCACGGGTCTTGCGCGAAAACCGGATCATACCGGTGCTCGTCGGGGCCGCAAGCCATAGCAACGGCATCATGCGCCTGATGAAGGCGCTCCGCCATGAAGCGCCGCAGGCTGACGTGCTGCGAAAGCGGCTATCGGCTGGGGGTAGCATTTCCGAAAGCGCTCTGGTCGCCGTCGGGTTTCACGCCTACCACCGCCAGAATGTCGGCAAGACCGTTCTCGTCCGCGCTTTCACGGATGGCTTGAAGCAAGGCACAATGCTAGCGGGCGCACGGCTCGGCCCGGTGCAGGATCCGGGCACCGGAAAGCCGATTGCCTCGGGTGCCGCCTCGGCGGGCGATGTCTTTGCGACGGTCAAGTCGGATCACCTGCCCGTCCCCTCGCTGCTTGGCGCGGATGCAGCCGTCGACGCCCCGAACTGGACCAATGCACCCACACCAATGATGGAGCGCATACTGGTTCCAAGCAGCGAACGCGATGAAACCAAGCTCTCCGAAACACTGGCAAAATTGGCCGAAACCGATCGCGGCATCAAGGTTGCCCAGGAAGAAGGAACCGGTGCGCAATTGATCAGTTCCCAGGGGCCCGTCCATCTGCGTGACATTTGCCGGACCTTGGCCGAAGTCTTCCACGTGGATGTCAGCGAGAAACCACCGAGCCCGGTTTACCGCGAGACGATCTCTAAATCATCGGATGTCCACTATCGGCACCGTAAGCAGACGGGCGGAGCCGGACAGTTTGCCGACGTGAAGTTGAGCGTCAGGCCCAATGGGCGCGGTGAAGGCTTCAGCTTCGCCGAAACGGTCAAGGGCGGCGCAGTGCCACGCAACTTTATACCGGCGGTCGAGGCAGGTGCGCGGGAAGCCATGGACAAGGGTCCCCTGGGGCTGAGGGTCATCGATGTCGGTGTAACGCTCACTGACGGCCAGCACCATTCGGTCGATAGTTCCGAATTCGCCTTCCGCGCGGCCGGAAAGATGGGTGTGCGCGATGCGCTTGCCCAGGCTTCGTCCGTACTGATGCAGCCGATCTATCGGGTCGAGATCAAGATCCCCTCGATCTATTCCGGAAGCCTGGTGCCGATCATATCGTCCTTCAAGGGACAGGTGCTCGGGTTCGACCGCGACGACAAGGCCAAGGGTTGGGATATATTCCGGGCCCTCATTCCGGGCAGCGCACTCGATGAACTTGCGCGCACATTGCGCTCGGCAACGCAGGGCATCGGGACGTTCGCCAAGACATTCGACCATTTCGAGGAAATGTACGGCAAGGAAGCGGATGCGATAATCCAGGCGCAAGGCGCGCACGCGAACGAGCATTGACTGGCGGGTTGCGTGCCTGCTGCAAGCGCTGGCGGGCACGACCCCAACCTGGCGCATTTCAGCTTGGGGCGGGCACCGCGAGAGCCAAAATATGCGGTAATATAATACCTTTTTTCTAACATATTGTTTTTTAACACTGTTTTGCTAAATATGGCGAAATCTAGTGCTTGACGTGTTTGCCGGGGACCTATATTGAACCTCTCGACTGCGGTGGGTCGTTTCCCGCCGCTTTTCATTGTTGCCGGAATTTTCGAATTTCGCGCAACGCAAGCAACAAGAAAAGCCTTCCTTCGTGAAGGATGATCTCAAGGACGAACACAATGGCTACCTTCTCTCAGAAGCCGGCAGAAGTGACGAAAAAGTGGATCCTGATTGACGCCGAAGGTCTCGTCGTCGGCCGTCTCGCCACTCTCGTTGCCAACCGCCTGCGCGGCAAGCATAAAGCAACCTTCACCCCGCACGTTGACGATGGCGACAATGTCATCATCATCAATGCCGACAAGGTTGTCTTCACCGGTAAGAAGTTCACCGACAAGGTTTACTACTGGCACACCGGCCATCCCGGCGGCATCAAGGAACGCACTGCCCGTCAGCTCCTCGAAGGCCGTTTCCCGGAACGCGTCGTCGAAAAGGCTGTTGAGCGCATGGTTCCCCGCGGACCGCTCGGCCGTCGCCAGATGAAGAACCTGCGCGTTTACGCTGGTTCCAACCACCCGCACGAAGCTCAGTCTCCCGAAGTCCTCGACGTCGGCGCGCTGAACAGCAAGAACAAAAGGAGCGCATAAGAATGGCTGAGCTCAATTCGCTCGAAGCTCTCGGCACCATTGCCGCCAGCACGCCTGCCGCAGCGCCGGTCCATGTCCAGAAGCTTGACGCAAAGGGTCGCGCCTATGCGACCGGCAAGCGTAAGGATGCGGTTGCCCGCGTCTGGATCAAGCCGGGTTCCGGCAAGATCGTCATCAACGACAAGGAATACGGCAAGTATTTCGCACGTCCGGTTCTGCAGATGATCCTGCAGCAGCCAATCGTTGCTGCCAACCGTGCCGGCCAGTACGACATCATCGCCACCGTTGCCGGCGGGGGTCTTTCCGGTCAGGCCGGTGCCGTTCGTCATGGCATTTCCAAGGCCCTCACCTACTTCGAACCCGCTCTGCGCGGCGTACTGAAGAAGGGCGGCTTCCTGACCCGCGACAGCCGCGTTGTCGAACGCAAGAAGTACGGCAAGGCCAAGGCCCGTCGTTCGTTCCAGTTCTCGAAGCGCTGATCTCGGCACTTCAATTGGACAAGAACAGAAAGCGGGCCTTCGGGTCCGCTTTTTTGTTGCGGTCGCAGGCATATGACGGTTATCGAATAAAAGCCTTGCTTAGCCCCTCTGCCCTGCCTGGAGAATTCAATGCCATCGAAATCCATCGACCACGCCTTCACAGCGCGCGCATTGACTGGCGCGGCGAGCGATCCGACCCATGCTGGCGCACTCTCCTTCATGCGCCGCCGCTATACGAAAAACCTCAACGGCGCGGAAGCGGTGGTGTGGGGCATCCCCTTCGATTCGGCGGTCTCCAACCGGCCGGGCGCACGCTTCGGTCCGCAGGCGATCCGTCGCGCGTCGGCGATTTTCGACAATGACCCGCAATATCCGTTCCATCGCGATCTCTTCGCTGATCTTGCCGTCATTGACTATGGCGATTGCCTGCTTGACTACGGCAACCACCAGAAGACGCCCGCTACCATCGAACGCGAAGCCGCCAAGCTCATCAAGTCTGGCGCCTTTCTCGTTTCGCTCGGCGGCGATCATTTCGTCACCTGGCCGATACTGAAAGCCCACGCAGCGAAGTACGGACCGGTCGCGCTCGTGCAGTTCGATGCGCATCAGGACACCTGGTACGATGATGGCAAGCGCATCGATCACGGTTCTTTCGTCGGCCGCGCCGCGCGCGACGGCGTGATCGACGCCGCCCATTCGATTCAGGTCGGCATTCGCACCCATGCGCCGGGCGATTGCGGCCTGAAGATCGTCTATGGCTACGAGGTCGAGGAACTTTCGGCTGCGGAGATCGCGAAATCGATCATCGCGCGCACCGCCGGCAAGCCGGTCTACCTTACCTTCGACATCGATTGCCTTGACCCGGCCTTTGCGCCGGGCACAGGAACCCCCGTTGCCGGCGGACCGTCTTCGGCGAAGATCCTCTCGGTGCTGCGGCATCTGACGGAACTCAACATCGTCGGCGCCGACGTGGTCGAAGTCGCGCCTGCCTATGATCATGCGGATGTGACCGCCATCGCAGGTGCCACAATCGCGATGTATTACCTTGGTATGCTGGCGGAGAAGAAAGCGCGACGAGGTTGATCGCGATCAGCTTAGACATTGAATCCGCTTTTCTCGCCAACTATCTGAATTCAAAGCTTCCAAGGGCAATGACATGAAACCCAAGATCTTCATCGACGGCGAACACGGCACAACAGGTTTGCAGATCAGGACGCGCCTTGCTGGCCGCGACGATCTCGAGGTCCTGTCGATTCCGGAAGCCGAACGTCGTAACCGCGATATGCGGGCCGACTACCTGAAGGAGGCCGACGTCGCCATATTGTGCCTGCCGGACGACGCCTCGAAGGAAGCCGTTTCAATCCTCGAAGGGCACAATTCGACCAAGATCATCGATACCTCGACGGCACATCGCGTGCATCCCGACTGGGCCTACGGTTTTGCCGAGCTCGACCGCGCGCAGCGACAGAAGATCGTCGACGCCCGGCTCGTCGCCAATCCCGGCTGCTATCCGACCGGAGCGATCTCGCTGGTGCGGCCGCTGCGTGATGCCGGCATTCTACCCGCCGACTATCCGGTTACCGTCAACGCTGTTTCCGGCTACACCGGTGGCGGCAAGCAGATGATTGCGCAGATGGAGGACGCGGCCAACCCGGACCATATCACGGCCAACAATTTCCTTTACGCCATGCCGCTCAAGCACAAGCACGTGCCGGAACTGCAGATGCATGGCCGCCTCGAGCGCCGTCCTCTGTTTTCGCCCAGCGTCGGACGCTTTCCACAAGGCATGATCGTGCAGGTGCCACTGTTCACAGCCGACCTCGATGGCAATCCTTCGCTGGGCGACATCCAGGCTGCCCTGAGTGCACACTATGAAGGCCAGGATATCGTCCAGGTCGTTCCGCTTGCCGAAAGCGTGCAACTTGCACGGCTCGACGCCGAAGAATTGCGGGACACGGACATCATGAAATTGTTCGTCTTCGGCTCTGAGGATCAGGGACAGGTCAATCTGGTTGCGCTCCTCGACAATCTCGGCAAGGGCGCGTCCGGCGCGGCCGTGCAGAACCTCGATCTCATGATCGGCCATGGGTGATACGGTGAATGAGACGTTTCCCGCCGAGTGGAACGTCTCCTCCCCTGAACTTCTCGCCGAAACGCCCACAAGCCGCATTACCAAGGTGCGGCTCCCTGATGGAACGCCGGCCATCGTCAAGGCTTTGACGCCGATCGGCATGAAGGACGAACTGCCCGGCGTTCATTACCTCGACTGGCACGACGGCAGCGGCGCGATCCGCGTCCTTGCGATCAAGGACAACCTGCTGCTGCTCGAATATGCCGGCCGACGCACCCTTCTCGACCATCTCAACGAATTTGGCGATGAAGCGGCAACCGCGATCGCCGTCGAGGTGTTGCGCAAACTCCTGGACACGCCGCACGACGACCGAGCGTTCGCGCCAGACCTCAACCCGATCCGGCAGCAGTTTGCGAGCCTCTTTGCCAAGGCGGAAAGCGACCACAGCAATGGAATCGACAGCCTGTTCGTGGAGGCGGCACGGATCGCAGACGAGTTGATGAACAAACCAATGAACGTGCAGCCGCTGCACGGCGATGTCCACCACGAAAACATTCTCTTTGGCGACAGGGGTTGGCTGATCATCGATCCCAAGGGCCTTCTCGGCGATCCGATGTATGACGCGGCCAACATGTTCTACAACCCGCTGGATCGTCAGGATCTGAGAGCAAGCGAGACGCGCGTCGCGACCATGGCGCGGACGTTTTCGCGCGCCTTCGATCGCGACATTCGCACCATTCTCGGTTATGCCATGGTCCACGCGGCACTTTCCGCCTCCTGGCACACGGAAGATCAAAATTTCGAGGAGGCCGAGCGCAGTCTGGCCGTCGCGCGGGCGGTACGGAGCGTACTCACTTCACTGGTATGAACGGCGTACAAGGCGCGCGACCATCAGGAAGGTGACGACACCGCAACAGCCGACAAAGGCGGCAATGGCGAGCGCCGCATGCGGACCAAACTGCTCAAGGATAAACGCGAAAATAAAGGGCGCCGTTGACGACACAGTCAGGCGCGCAGCGGTGATCTTGCCGAGAATTTCACCGTAACCTCGATGCCCGAACAGGGCGAGTGGGAGCGTTCCCTGGACAATGCTGTTCAGTCCCGAGCCCATGCCGAAAAGCATCGCGAACAATACTGCGCCGGCGATCAGCGGCACCGGCGGCGGCAGGAGCAGCATGAGGAATGCAAGCGGGATCAAGGCCGTGGAGAGGATAGCCACGGCGAGCGCCGAGAACCGATGACCGAGCACCATGTTGACGAGACGGCTTGCAAACTGAGACGGCCCGAAGATCGTGCCGACCAGCACCGCTGACGTGCCGAGCCCCACCGCCGCCAGAACAGGAACGAGGTGCACAAGCATAGCGGAAAGGGCAAAACTTCCGAATGAGAAGCCGCTGGCAATGAGAATGAGGGCAGAACGGCGGCTTGCCAGAGGCAAGGAGCCGGCATCGAAGGTTGCAGGATCAGATGACGCCTCCGGTCTCAGCATCGGCGATCGTCTGGTCATCTGGGATAGCCAGAAATGGATCGGAAAACAGATGCAGAGCTGGAGGCCGGCGTAATACAGGAAGATTTCGCGCCAGGTGAACCATTTCAAGAGCCCTGTCGCCAAGGGCCAGAACAGCGTCGAGGAAAAACCGGCAATGAGCGTCA
Source organism: Phyllobacterium sp. UNC302MFCol5.2 (assembly GCF_000686005.1). Lineage (NCBI taxonomy): Bacteria > Pseudomonadati > Pseudomonadota > Alphaproteobacteria > Hyphomicrobiales > Phyllobacteriaceae > Phyllobacterium > Phyllobacterium sp. UNC302MFCol5.2. Next base: position 83,609 of record NZ_JMLL01000013.1, on the reverse strand, counting down.
GTAGCGTAATTCGGCGAGGAGCCGCTTGCGGATCGATCTGCACGAGAACCGCAAAGGCCGTGTTGTAAAGAATGAACGGCGTGGCGATGCCCGTCGTCACCAACGCAGGAGCAAAGATGCTCCAGTTTGGGGCCCAGGCGCAGACCAGCAATGACACTGCGGCAGCAAGCGAACCAAGCGTCATGACCCGCCCCGCGCCGAAACGATCGGCCCAGCGTCCCGACCAGGGTGAAATGATGCCACCGATGAGCAGCGTCCCGGAGAATGCAGCGAACAGCCATTCGCGCGAGCGCGCAAACTCCTCGCCCATCGCCGGCGCCAGAATGCTGAAACTGTAATAGAGCGTGCCGTAGCTGATGATTTGCGAAACGCCGAGAGCGCTGACAGCGGCCAGTGAGCGTCTCGCACTTAGGGTCATTCTATTCGTTTCCACATGTTGTCCCGCTTCTTGCGAGCGGCAGCCAAGAACTACACTGAGTCCCGTTCGCGGAAAACGGTTCCGTACAAAATCTCGTGCCTGACCAACTTGACCAAGCGCCCTATGGGCCTTACATTGGTCAAGTTAGTCAAGAGGAAGCCGCCAATGAACAAAGTCAATCTGTATGACGCAAAAACCAATCTTTCCAACCTTGTTGACCGTGCAGCGGCTGGTGAAGAAGTGGTGATCGCCAAGAACGGCGTGCCATTGGCCAGACTGGGACCATTGCCGAAACAGAAACAGTCACGGCACCCGGCAAAGGCACTCGGAATATCCTATATCGCGGAGGATTTCGATGCTGTGGATGATCAGACTGTCGAGCTCTTCAGTGGCGGCAACGCATGAACCTTCTGCTCGATACCCACGTGCTTCTCTGGTGGGATGCCGGGGCCTCAGAGATGGGCGCTACGGCGCGAGCGGTCATCGCAAACCCTGATAATACAGTCTATGTAAGCGTAGCATCCGTTTGGGAAATCGCAATCAAGAGCGCCAAGGGTAAATTGCGCTTCAACGGCTCAGCCCACGCCGCCATCGAAGCTAACGGCTTTTTGCCGCTGTCTATGTCGACCGCACACGCAGAATTGGCGGGCCGGCTCGAATGGGCCCATGCCGATCCGTTTGACCGCATGCTCGTGGCACAAGCCCAATCGGACGGACTGATCCTGCTGCACGCCGACGCCGTCATCCACGAATTCCGCGAAGTCGCACAACTCTGGGCGCGATGATCAGCTATCTTCCCGCGATTACCTCGGTCTCATGTGGATAGCTGCCCTTTGTGGCGCGCCAGTGCGCGACCGAAAACCCGAGCAGAACGATTGCAAAGCCTTGATGAAGAAGGCCAAGGCCGATTGGCACCATCATCAAGAGCGTCGTGATGCCGATCGCCGCCTGCAGCGCGACAATCACCGCGAGAAGCACGGCGCGGCGTGCATGGGTCGTGCCCGGTGCACTGCGGCTGACTGAGACGGCCTGCCAGATCGCCACGAGGAAGACGAAATAAGCAAAGCAGCGATGGACGAACTGCACCGTCTTCGGATTCTCGAAGAAGTTGTGCCAGATCGGCTGGATCGGGAAAAGATCGCCCGGAACCATCGAGCCATCCATCAACGGCCAGGTGTTATAGGATAGTCCCGCGTCGAGACCCGCGACGAGCGCACCAAGATAGATCTGGATGAATACCAATACGACAAACCAGCCGGCAAAGCGCTGGATCGCGCGCTTCGCCGGGGCTTCGGAATATACGGCAAGACCCCGCGCCACATACATTACCGCCGCAAAGATGATGCAGGCGAGCGTCAGGTGGGTGGCCAAACGATATTGGCTGACGTCGATGCGGTCTACGAGCCCGGACGCCACCATCCACCAGCCAACCGCACCCTGCAGCGCGCCGAGGGCGAGGATGCCGACCATGCGCGGCTTCAGGCGGCGCTCCAGACGGCCGGTGAGCCAGAAGAAGGCAAGCGGCAAGGCGACGAGAAAGCCGACGCTGCGTGCGAGAAAGCGATGCGCCCATTCCCACCAGAAAATCTGCCGGAACTCGGAAAGGCTCATGCCCTTGTTCAGCCGTTCGTACTGGGGAATCTGGCGATACTTGTCGAATTCCTCGATCCACTGGTCGTGACCGAGGGGCGGAATGATGCCGTGGATCGGCTTCCATTCTGTGATCGAAAGACCGGAGCCGGTCATGCGCGTGGCTCCGCCGACGATGACGATCGTGGCGAGGACAATAAGGACCAGATAAAGCCAGATCCGCACGTACTGGCGGTTGCGAGCTTCGCGATCCTGAATGAGGCTGATCGCGCCGGCGCTGATTGTCTGATCGGTCATCGCATACTCCTGTCGGTCGCGGATAGGTGCCGCATAAAGGTGGCGAAGACAAGCTGGGTTCGCGCGACACGCCGTCGCGTTTTTCCAGCATGGCGGGCTTTTTGACTTTTCGATCGGGTTTTTAGGCGCTACAGGAAGCGCTGAACTTGGAGAATGCGATGCCGGTCCGGCTGAAGAAACTTATTGGTACATTTCTGCTCGTGGCGCTGGTATGTGTCTACGCCATCATCGCGACGGTCTTCGCGGTTGCCCTCCTCGCCAATGCCAGCCCCTGGATCCATCTCCTCTATTTCTTCGGCACGGGGATATTGTGGGTCGTCCCGGCAATGTTCATCATCAGCTGGATGGAAAAGGCGCCGAAGAAGAAGGCCTGAGCCTGGCGCGGCATTAATCGCCCTGCACAACCCTGCGCCCGGCATTGGCAATGGGTGTCGTCACCCCGCTCATCATCGTCTGGGCATATACGAGTTTCTGGAAGCGACCGTTGATCGATATGCGTGGCAGTGCATGCAGATTGGTTCGGTGTTCGACATGGATCGTGCCATGGCGCGTCGTCACCGCCGAAACGAAGCCCTCGTCCTTCGCTATCTCCGCTTCACGCCTGCCGGCCGCCTTGGCGGACCCGTAGGGAAATGCAAAGTGGACAGGGCGTTTGCCGAGATGATCGCCGATCATATCAGCCGATTGGCGCATTTCCTGGGCGACCATGCCGGCGGTCAGACGTTTGAGGTTGTAGTGGTGCACCGTGTGGCCGCCGATCGTGCACAAGGGATCGGCCGAAATTTGCTGCAATTCCTTCCAGGTCATGACGTCCTGATCTGCCGCAACGCCGCACAATATACCGGCCTCGGTGCACATTTCGCGCAGGACCGGCAATTGCTCCAGTTCCGTCAATGTATATGAGAAATATCGCATAAGGCCATGAAAAGCAGCGCGTTTCTGAAGGACCGTGGAGCAGCGCCACTCCGGCCCTCCCGGCACCTTGATGTGTGTCGTCTGCGCGACCAGCTTTTCGACGACTTCCCACCAGAGCACCGCTGCGCCTTCGATAAAGCCCGGCGCCACATAGACCGTAAATGGGACGTGATGCTTCTGGAACACGGGATATGCATGGTTAAGATTGTCGTTGTAGCCATCGTCAAGCGTTACCGCGACAAAACGCCGATCGCTGCGAACGCCGTTCTGAACGCGATCGGCCATCTGGTCCATCGACACGAACTCGGTGCCCTCCGCTTTTAGCGAGACAAGAATCTCGTCGAGAAATTTGGGGGTGATGGACAGCGAGCGTGTTACACCGAGCGGACTTATGCAATCGGGACGGACGCGGTGCAGCATGATGATCGAACCAAGCCCGCCAAAGCGATTGCGCGCGCCTTGCGCGAAACCACTATGCCAAGCCAGTCGCATCACGGCTTTGCGTAATAAATCAGCCGTGTGGACCATTCTTTCACCAATTTACGCTAATCAAGAATAATCGGAGGGTTGTTTTCAGGAATTCATGCAACCTAAATGTTTAAAAAATACTGATCAATGAGTCCTCTTTAACTTTCTCCCCGACGGAAAACAATATGGCTCCTTCCCGGCTTGTGCCTCGAATCGTTGTCGATGCCAGCGAAGCAACGACTTTATGGAATGCCTTTGCAGGTGAGTTTCTCGCGGGCGCTGCGCAGACTGCACAGTGGTTCTCCTGCTGGCAATCATCCGCCAATTCCGATTGTCTCGTTGCGGCACTTTTAATGGACGGCGCCCCTGTACTCCTCCTGCCGCTGGAGGTCGAGCGACGAGGAAGCTTGCGCATTGCGTGCTATGTCGGCGGACCCCACGCAAACTGCAATTTTCCCGCACTTTTACCCACGCTCTCGATCACTCAAGACGATCTCAACGGTCTCTTTCAGGCGTTGCACAGGGCGAGGCCCGACATCGACATCGTTACGCTGTCACGCCAGCTCCCCGAGCTTGCCGGGGCTGCCAATCCACTTATGCAGTTGCAACATCGCACAAACCCCAATATCAGCCTCGCCATCCGGCTTGATGGCAGTTTCGAGACCGTCCTCAACCGCCACAATTCAAAGCGAAAGATGAAGAAGCATCGGCACGTGGTCCGGCGCTATGACGACGCAGGGGGCTTCAAGATCGTCACGGCTGCCAGCGCCGCCGAAAGCAGGAACATGCTCGACGATTATTTTGCCTGGAAGTCTGATCGCCTGGCGCGGGCAGGCATCACGAACACCTATGAGCCGAAGGGCGTTAAGGAGTTTTTTCACCGCTTGTTTGCCGACGAAACAAATGCCGCCTCGCCGCGTTTTCAGTTGCGGGCTCTGGAAGTCAAAGGCAAATATCGGGCGGTTCTCGGCAAATCCCACGCCAAGGGAATGACCTTCATCGACTTCGTCGGGATCGCCGACGACGAACTCGTCAGTACGAGCCCGGGTGAATTCCTGTTCTATAAGGATATCGAGGAAAGCTGCGGCTCTGATCTCGCCATCTATAGTTTCGGCATCGGGGACGAGCCGTACAAGCGCAGCTGGAGCGAAATCGAGACGCCAACCTACGACAATGACATCAGCTTGACTGCCAAGGGACGCTTGTTCTCGCTCTATCTCGGTGCACGCGGCTCAGTGGTGCGCCGGATCAAGCAGAACGAAAAAGTCTGGGCGATGGTCAAGACGGCCCGCGCGAAGCTCCGCGGCCAATCCTAGCAGGGCCGAGCTCTAGGCAGAGCGAACAATCCTTCCGCCATCGAGCCGCAACTGTTCCTTGTTGAATGCGGTCAGAAGTTCCGGCTGCAGGAGCTTGGCGTCAAACACCGCCTTTGCTGTCGCCACCACATCAGGATCATCGGGGTCGACGACGCAGAGGATAAGCTCGGTGCCGTCGGCTATGATATGTTTCAACTCCTTGACGGTGGCCGCACCACCATCGATCACGACAAGATCATAAGCCGATTGCAAGGCATTGAGGATCATGGGCAGACGACCAACCGATTGCATTGCCTTGGCCGGGTCGTGATTGCCGAGCGGAATGACCTCGGCCTGCGAATAGTGATCAGGGTGGATCACATCGCTGAAATGCTTGTCGGATACGAGCAGATTGGTAATGCCCGGAAGGTTCTTCTCGTCGAGCATGGAACGGCCAATCTCGCCGGAGCCGGTCATGTCGATGAGGATGACCCGCACGCCGCGGTCGGCAAGCTCGCGGACCAGCAATATGGTCAGGGCCGAAGCTTCATCGCCCTCCGGGGAAACAACGACCGCTCGCGCCGCCCCACTTGCCATCAGCCGGGCGGCCACATTGGCAACGCCCGAATAGTCCGGTTGCACCGGAACAGTGAGTGCCTCCTCCGCCGCAGTTTCGATTGCTCGAAGCGGGGTTTCTTCCGGCCCTGAAATCGCGAGCGTCGCCGGACTGAGCGGGAGTGCGGGAGGCACGGGTTCCGGGAGGGCCTCCTGCGCATTGTAAGCAGGGCGCAGGGCCGCTCCGGTAAACAGCGCACGCAGCAGGGTGAAAATGCTCAGCAACAGCAGTGACGCGACGAATGCCGCAATGGTCATCGGCAAAATCTTCGGAAAATAGGGCTCGATTGGCCGGTCGGCCCGCGAAAAAATGCGGGCATCCGCGGGCATCGAGCTGCGGTCGATCCGCGACGAGGCCTCGCGGTAGCGGGTCAAATAGGATTCGAGCAATTGTCGCTGGGCTGTGGCCTCGCGCTCAAGCGCGCGCAACTCCACCTCTTCTTCGCCGGCCCTCGACGATTGCGCCTTCAATTCATCGAGCGAGCGCATCAGTTGGGCTTCGCGCAGGCGCGACGTCTCAGCCTCGCTTTCGAGCGAGCCCTGAACCTTGCGGGCTTCGAGCCGGATCTGCTGGTTGAGATCGGCAAGCTGCGAGCGCAATGCCTTGATGCGCGGATGTCCGCTCAAAAGCGTGGATGACTGGTCGGCAATGTCATTGTTGAGCTGCACCTGCCGCTCGCGCAGCCGCTGGATCAGGGGCGATGCCATCACGTCTGGCAGCGTTTCGACAGCTGCACCATTGGCAAGCGCCGTACGCACGCTTTCGGCCTTTGCTTCGGTCGCAGCGCGATTGGCACGAACACGCGACAATTCCGAGGAAAGCTCGGATAATTGCTGCGTTGCAAGCACGGCATTGTTCTGGCCGATAAGGAGATCGGACGAACTGCGGAAAGCTGCGACTTTGGCCTCGGCTTCCTTAACGCGCTTGCTGAGATCGTCGATTTCAGGTTGCAGCCAGCCCGTGGCGTCTTCGTTCGATTGCGACTTCGATGCCTGCTGAGTGGCAATATATTCGTCGGCAATGGCGTTGGCGACCGCGGCAGCGAGCGCCGGGTCCTTTGACGAAAACTGGACGACGATGACGCGTGAGTTCTGTACTGCATAGACGACAAGCCGATCGCGCACGCCCTGAAGAATATAGTCGTCGCGGGTCTCTACGTCCGGGTTCTTGCCAATACCCACCTCGCCGAAGAAGCGTCCGATTGCCGATGGCTCGGCTCCAGCGGAAAGTTCGGGATTCTTGCCGAGGTCGAGCTTGACGATGACGCGCTTCAGGAGATCGGAAGAATTGATCACCTCGACCTGGCTCTTGATGCCCTCCTGATCGATGACCGCCCGATCGTCCGCCTGCTGCGTCGTCGGACGGGTGAATATCGACTCCCGCGTCTCGATGAGTATCCGTGTTTCCGCCCGATATTTTGGCGAAACGGACGACAAGGCAGCAAATGCCAACCCCGTCAGCAGAATTGAGCCGAGGAGGATGCGCCACTTGCTTCGCCAAAGGCTGGCGAACAAGGCACCTATATCAATGTCTACATCGTTACCGACAGTGCTCGCCCCGGCCATTCATGCAACTCCACTTCGATCGGCGACATGGTAAATGCCTATGGTAACCAGCGCGTTAAGAATATCTGCTGCGAATGCATGATCAAATTGAGGCATACTATTCTTAAGCACATGAAGCGCCGGCCTTTGCCGATATTTTACCAGCCATTAACCCTAATGAATTGATAATCCCAGCAAGAATCGAGAATTCTCGTTGCAACTGTCGTTAGGGTTCAGGCCGTGTCCAGCAAACAGATCTTAATGGTCGCCATTGGCGTGCTATCGATGACGCTCGGTGGATGCGCCAGTTACCGGCCGGCTCCCCCTGCTTTCAACGCAGCGATCAACAAGCCGTACCTCTTGGATGCCGGCGACCGCATACGTCTGACCGTCTTCGATCAGGAGGGTATCACCAATACCTATAGCGTGGACCAGGCCGGCTATATATCGGTTCCGCTTGTCGGAAGCGTTCCTGCCCGCGGCAAGACGATACAACAGATCGAGGCGGCGGTTGCCGCCAAACTTCGCAAAGGCTTCTTGCGCGATCCTGACGTGGCAGTGGAGATCGACCGATATCGTCCTGTCTTCATCATGGGCGAAGTCGGCGCAGCTGGCCAATATTCCTACGTTCCCGGCATGACCGCTCAAAAGGCGATTGCCGCTGCCGGCGGGTTCACGCCGCGCGCTAACCAGGCGGATGTCGACATTACTCGTCAGATCAATGGCGAGAGCCTGACCGGCCGCGTCATCATTTCCGAACAGGTGCTGCCCGGCGACACGCTCTACGTGCGCGAACGGTTCTTCTGATCCTGTCATGACGAACGAGAAATCGCTGCGGATTGTCCACTGCTTTCGCGCTCCCGTCGGCGGGATATTCCGTCATGTTCGCGACCTCATCGATGCGCAGGTGGCCGCGGGGCACAAGGTTGGCGTCATCTGTGACGCGTCCACTGGCGGCGCCTTCGAGGAAGCGCTGCTCGACGAGATGCGCGGCAAGCTTGAACTTGGCCTCGAGCGGATCGCCATGCAACGCCAGATCGGTCCCGGCGATGCCATTGCCGCGTTCCGCACCTACAAGATCATCGCCAGGATGGCTCCCGATGTCCTCCATGGCCACGGCGCAAAAGGCGGCACCTATGCGCGCCTTTTCGGATCGATGCTGCGGCGGTTTACCGGCACGAAGGTCGCGCGCTTCTATTCGCCTCACGGCGGGAGCCTCCACTTCGATCCCGCAAGCATGCAGGGGCGCGTCATTTTTAGCGTTGAGCGGCTGCTGGAGCGGATGACCGACCGGATCATATTCGTTTCGGCCTATGAGCAAGGCGTCTATTCCAAGAAGATCGGTGTCCCGCGCTGCGGACATGCACTGATCTATAATGGCCTCAAGGACAGCGAGTTCGAACCAGTCCCTTTGGACGGCGATGCGGCGGACTTCCTCTTCATTGGCGAGATTCGCGAACTGAAAGGACCGGATATTTTTATAAGCGCGCTGGCGCAGGCAAGCGCCGCATCCGGACACACGTTGAGAGCCGTCACGATCGGGGATGGCAAAGATCGCGCCGCCGTAGTCGAGCAGGCGCAAAGGGACGGTTTGGGCTCGCACATTCGCTTTCTGATGCCCATGAAGGCGCGCGAAGCTTTTAGGCTCGCCAAGGTGGTTGTCATTCCCTCGCGTGCCGAGGCCCTGCCCTATATTGTGCTTGAAGCACTTGCCGCCGGACGTCCGGTCATCGCCAGCCGGGTTGGCGGAATTCCTGAAATTCTTGGCGAAACGTCGCTCGCGCTCGTCGAGCCGAACGCCGAGGCGCTGGCGAAAACCATGACGCGCGCCATCGGCGATCTTCCTGCTTTCAAGTCGCTGCTTCCCGATAGACACGCCCTTCGCGAGAAGTTCGGCGTAGCTAACATGGCCGCACGCCTGGAGGCCGAGTACTTCTCGGCACTTGCAACATAAGATTAGTTTCTTTTCTGTATTTCAGGGCGATCCGTGCTAATTAGGGCCGCTACAACTTCAGGGTCAATCATGAAAGACAGAAAAGCCGACCACGGGTTTTCGCGCGATGCTGTGCGCAACGTTGCTTCGCGGCCCGCCAAGCCGGTCGAGGAGAAGGCTAAACTGAGCCCCATCGCTCACGCCATTGCCTCCCAATATGCGCGCAATACCAATTCTCCCGTCATGATCAGCGGTGTCATGCGCATCATCGAATTCGCAATCATTGCGTTTGTCGGTTTTGCCGTCTTCATCATCTATGTCGGCTCGCCTGCGAATTCTTTGATGCACTACACAGCCGCGATATTCGCAACGGCAACGCTAAGCATCCTCTTTCTCGAGTTTGCGGACAGCTACCAGCTTGCGGTCATGCGCGATCCGTTTCATACGATCGGCCGCCTTGTCTTGAGCATTTCCGGTGCTTTTGCCCTGATCTCGCTGGCTGGTTTCTTCCTCAAGGTCTCCGAGGATTTCTCGCGCCTCTGGTTCGGGGCCTGGTATGTGACCGCGCTCGTCGCCTTTGTCGGTTTTCGCCTCGTCATGTCGAGGTTGATCCGCCGCTGGGCCCGCAACGGCAAGATGGAACGCCGCGCGGTGATCGTCGGCGGCGGCAAGCCGGCCGAGGAACTGATCCGGTCGATCGAACAGCAGCCATACAATGATATTCGCATCTGCGGGGTCTTCGACGATCGCGACGCCAAGCGCTCGCCTGCCGTCGTCGCCGGCTATCCCAAGCTCGGCAATATTGCCGAACTCATCGAGTTCGCCCGTATCGCGCATATCGACATGCTCATTGTTTCGCTGCCGATCACGGCCGAGGCGCGCGTCCTTTCCCTGTTGAAGCAATTATGGGTGCTCCCGGTCGATATCCGGCTTTCCGCGCACAATAATCACCTGCAGTTCCGGCCCCGCGCCTATTCCTATATCGGCTCGGTCGCGATGATCGACCTTTTCGACAAGCCGATCAATGATTGGGATTCGGTGGCAAAACGCGCCTTCGACATCTTCTTCAGCCTATTGGGACTTATCATCTTCAGCCCGGTCATCATTGGCACGGCAATCGCCATCAAACTCGAGAGCAAGGGTCCGGTGATTTTCAAGCAGCAGCGGCACGGCTTCAACAACGAGTTGATAGAGGTGTGGAAATTCCGTTCGATGTTCACCGACATGTGCGATCCGACCGCCCGCAACGCCGTGGTGAAGGACGATCCGCGCGTGACCCGCGTTGGCCGTTTCATCCGCAAGAGTTCGATCGATGAACTGCCGCAGTTCTTTAATTCGCTGATGGGCACGCTCTCTCTCGTCGGCCCGCGGCCGCATGCTGTCTACGCCCACACCCGCAATCTTCTTTATCATGAAGTCGTCGACGGTTACTTCGCCCGCCACCGGGTGAAGCCCGGCGTCACCGGCTGGGCCCAGATCAATGGCTGGCGCGGCGAGGTCGATTCCGATGAAAAGATCAAGATGCGCACCGAGTTCGACCTTTACTACATTGAAAACTGGTCGCTCTGGTTCGACCTCAAGATCCTGTTCCTGACGCCGATCCGCCTCCTTAACACGGACAACGCCTATTGAGCGCACTCACAACCACGAGTGAAGCTGACAAGGCGAAGCACGCGCTAAAGAACCGCGCCCTGATCGGGCTTATTTCGACGTTTGCTGTGGGGCTTGGGGTGTTTCTGAGCGGCTTCGTCATCGACGAGCCAGCGCCCTATGAACTCTATATGGCCGGGCTTATCGGCATCTGGGCGCTTTTCGGCCTTCGGCTGTCGCGCACCGTTGCCGTGCTGCTGGCGATCCTTGTCGTATTCAATGTCGGCGGCGTGATTTCCATGGGCCAGATGCCCGAACTGAAGACGGCGCCTATGTATATTGCCGTGTCGCTGTTTCTTTGCTTCACCGCCGTTTTCTACGCTGCCATCATCAATGCCAACGAACGAATCCTGTCGATGATGTTCAAGGCCTACATTCTTTCAGCGGTATGCACGTCGCTGCTTGGCATTCTCGGCTATTTCGACGCGTTTCCCGGTGCGGACATATTCACCCGCTACGGCCGCGCCATGGGCGCATTCCAGGACCCCAACGTCTTCGGGCCGTTCCTGATGCTGCCGCTTGCCTGGCTGGTTCACGGCGTTCTGGTCGGCGATCTGCGCGCCCTGCCCGTCCGGCTCGTTCCGATCCTGATCATTACGCTCGGTGTATTTCTTTCCTTCTCGCGCGCGGCCTGGGGCATGGCGGTGTTCATGATCGCGGGCGTTGCCTTCGTCCTCTTCATTCGCAACCCCAGCCCGAAATTTCGCCTGCGGATCATCGTGCTTGCCGGCCTTGCGGTCGTGTCCGTTCTGCTTGCCGTCCTCATCGCCCTGCAGATACCAAGTGTCTCCGAGCTCTTCACGGCGCGCGCGCAGCTGGTCCAGGATTATGATGAAGCCCAGTTCGGACGCTTTGCCCGCCATTGGTATGGGCTGTTGATGTCGATCGATCGCCCACTCGGGATCGGTCCACTTGAGTTCGGCCCAATCTTCGGCGAAGACACGCACAATATCTGGCTGAAGGCTTCGCTCGACTATGGCTGGATCGGCTTCATCAGCTATCTGACCCTGACCATGCTGACGCTCGGATTTGGCCTTCGAATTCTCTTTCGCGAGCGGCCGTGGCAGCCCTATTTGCTGTGCGCCTACCTCGCCTATGTCGCCCATGTGGCAATCGGCAATATCATCGACACCGACCACTGGCGCCATTTCTGGCTGCTTGTCGGCATTATCTGGGGCTGCGTCGCGCTGGAAACGCGCTACCAGAACCGAAGGTCGAGTTTTCCGGCATAAGGCTGTGGCAATTTAAACATTTTGATTTATAAATCTTCTCCAGGCGTTCGGGGGATACGAGACGCCAATATCGAGGGTGGACCGCCGTTGACCTTTTTCGACGATGACAATCCAAACTATTCGAAAGTGGACGGCGAACTCATGCAGTTCGCCCTCGACAATGCCGCCAAGAGGCTCGGACTTTCAGACAAGAATGATCCCGAGTTCAATACGCTCGCACGTTTCGTCCGGGCGGCATTCATCATCGGCAACCGCGACGCAACGGCAATGGCTGAATTTGCGGTCGATGCCGTCATCATGCGGCGCAAGCGTATCGGTGCAGACACTATTGCGCCCTGAACCGAACTAAGCTTCAGCCTTCCCCTTCAGCTGCCTTCGCTGCCTCTGCAGCCTTCTTGCGGTTCAACGTGTCGCGGGCGGCCGCGGCGGAGGTCGCGGAGTGATCCTCGTTTCCGGCAACCTGGACGGTCGGAGAAGCGAAACCAATGCCATTTTCGGCAAAGGCTTCGCGGATCATCGCATAAGCGCGGCGGCGAATGGTGGATTGATGCCCCGGCTTGGTCATCATGGCAAAGCTTAAGTTGATGCCGTAGTCGCCAAAGGCTTCGACGCCCTTCATCTTTACGGTTTCGATGATCTGTGGACCCATTTCCGGATCGTCGAGCAAGGCAGCCCCTACCCCCTTCACCACCTTTTTGACTTTGGCAATGTCCGTGTCGTAGTTCACGGATATCAGGAACTTGTCGATCACCCAGTCGCGGCTCATGTTCTGCACCGCGCCGAGCGTGCCGAAAGGAACCGTGAAGATCGGACCCCTGTGGTGTCGCAGCTTTACCGATCGAATGCTGAACGACTCGACAGTGCCCTTGTAGCTGCCGCTCTGGATATATTCGCCAACACGAAACGCATCGTCGGTCATATAGAAGACGCCGCTGATGACATCCTTCACCAGCGATTGCGAGCCAAATCCGATGGCAACGCCAAAGATGCCGGCACCGGCGATCAATGGCCCGATCTCGACGCCGAGGCCGGAAAGCACCATCATGACCGCGATAGTCACGATCAGCACGGCGAGGAAATTGCGCAGGATCGGCAGGAGTGTCAGCAGACGGCCACTGCGGGCAAGCTCGGCCTCGTCGCCGCCTTCGATGCGTGCACGTTCGATACGCCGATTGATCAGGCCCTTCGCCAATTGCCAAAGAAGATCGGCGGCAAGCAGAATGACGACGCCGCTCAAGACCCCACGAATGAGGCGCGTAGCGCTTTCGTCGCCCATCAGGCCGCTTGCGCGGAACCTTGCAACCGATGCGAGCCAGGCGACCGCGATGATAATGACTATGGCTCGCGCGCCGCGCTCCATGAGCACTTCGAAAATCGCACTGCGTGACTTGGCCGCCTCTTCATCGCTCCCGAAGAAGGAGCGAACGATGGCGCTCGTCGCCCGCAAGATCGGGGGAAGCACGAGCGCGTAGATACCGACCCAGAGCAAAAGGCCGAGGCCCGCGATCCAAAGCAGCCAAAGGACGCACAAGTAGAAGGTGAGCAACCATTCCTTTAAACGATAGACCTTTGATTCCGTTTGCGCTTCCGGGCGGCGCCATACTGCTTCGATCCCAATTGCAAGCAGACCAAGGCCGAGAATGTAGACCAGAAGACTTCGAACGTTCGGCGTGAAATTCAGAACGTCCATCAGGCCGGCCAAAGCCCAACCGGCGAAGAAAATGAAGGCAAATGCACCGACGCGCGGATACCAGAATTTCGCCTTGACGTCGTCCATGGGGATCAAGCGCAGTTGCGGGTGCACGCCGTCGCTCGCATAGGCGCGGTGCGTGCCGAGAAGGACCGCCGTTATCTGCATGATGGCGCGCCAGGCGATGAGCGCAATCAGCAATGGTAGAACCAACTGGGAAAGCAGTGGCGGCCAGGTGAAAGCAAGAAAAGCGCCGACGCTGGCGATTGCAAAGACAACGAGCGGCGCAATGGCGATGAATATCGCCTTGCCGATTACGTGATGGCGCGCGGTGGTACGGGCCTCGGTGACGTTGGCAAGGCTGCGTTCATGGGCACGGCCAACCAGGCGTCGGAAAATAAACTCGGCGCCGAATCCAAGCGCGGCAAAGCCCGCGAACAGAACGAGGATGGCCCCCGGTCCGCGACCATGCACTTCGGTCATGATCGTGTCGCTGGCTTCCTCGAACTCACCCGGCACTTCCGGAATAGCCTCGCCGATCCCACGTAAATGCGCGCGGATCGCGTTGGACCACTTCATGAAATCATTCGCCGACGCGCCCATCGACCCTTCCGTTGCCGGCGCGGCATTCTTTTTCTCGAGCCACGCCTTGACCTCGGGATCATCGAGGAGCTTCAAAATCTGTTCGACTTTCGCTGGAGGCGGCGCAGGCGCTGTCTGCGCGCGGGCAGTTGCGGCACAGCCTATGAAGGCGATCAGGCCCAGTGCAAGGAGCGCGAGCGCTCTCGCAGCCCATACCCGAAACACGACACTACCCATCAATCCGCCCCCAACAAAATTTCTCTCACTATGCCCCACAATATGCCGAACTGCCTTACGAATAAATTGCTGTATCAATGCACCCGAGCGAACCCGGAATCGCCCGCCGAAGCGGGCATGCTGGCAAGGGAGATCAGCCATCAATTGCCGGGCCCGCTCGGGTGGGGCAATCGGAGGGAGGCACCCTGGTTGCCCGTCCGATGTTCGGTCAAATAAAGTGCCGCGTCAAAGTTGTTACAGTAACATCGTTGCAATTGGGTATAGTGCCGAGCATCTTCTTGGCGACGGCAATAGCCTGTTCGGTCGGATCTCCACCTGAATAGATCCACTTTTGCTTGGGGTTAGAGCATGAAATTCATCTTTGCGGCTCTCGTTGCTTTCTTCTGCATCGCAAACCTGGCTGAGGCGCAAACGATGGAAAAGAACATGCTGGAGCGCCGGACCGCCCGCGCGATCCGCAACGCGGGATTCTGGTGCGATCAGGTATCGAACGCCTATGTCGACAAGGTATTGTCTTCGACGGGCCCGACGGTCGTGCGCGTCACCTGCGACGACAAGACCCGGTTCGAGCAATATAAGTTGACGATGACCAAGGACAACAAGATCGCGAAGATCGAAGTCTGGAAGTAACGCCACGTCGAAGCGACGGCCGACGCTAATGCAGGCGGATCAAGCCTCCGACGTGCCCGCAGAGGCTACATGCCCGCGGTGCGCAGCAGCATCAGGATCGATACCCACAGGACCAGCATGCTGGTGAGACCGATGACGTAGTAGTTTGGTGAGTGTTCCATGAGAGCGCTTGTACAATGCCGAGGTTTTTAAATTGCTAAATCGCACCACTACAATTTGAACCACTCATAATTTTTTGCCGACTTGTCCAAATGCGTCGCCCGCCCCTTTAACCCATTTGGGGGGAGAGTGTTCGTCCATCGTGCATGTTACGATGCCGGCTTCCGTCAGAGCGCACCACGGGGGTGGTCCATGCATAAGGCGTTGCTCTTTGCGGTGGTGACCTTGGCTGCCATCGTCACTTCTTCGCGGTCGCACGCATGCGTCGATACTGCGCTGGTGCTGGCGGTCGATGGCTCAGGCAGCATTAGCGACGAGGAATACGAATTCCAAAAATCCGCGATCGTCGCTGCGTTCCGGGACAGGCAGGTCCTGTCTGCCATAAGGGCATCCGGCACCGTGGCGGTTGCAGCGGTCTTTTGGGGAGACGGCGAGTTTCCAGCGCAGATCATCGACTGGGCCGTCATGGACGGCATCAAGCCTTCGCAAAAGTTTGCCGACGAGATCGAAAAAAGCGAGCGGGTGGTCTTCGGCAACACCGATATAGGTGACGGACTTTGGGTGGCACTCGAACTCCTGTCGGGATCGCATGCGTGCGCGAGACGGCGGATCGTAGATATTTCCGGCGACGGCATGGAAACGACGAGACCACGACGGAGGCGCTCGGTTTCCCTGCTTCAGGCACGCCAACGTGCGCAGGAGATGGGTGTTACCATCAATGCTCTGGCGATCTCCGATGAAGAGACCGATCTCGCGGATTATTACAACGACCGGGTCATCCTCGGTTCCGAACGGTTTGTAATGAACATACGAAAGTTCGAGGATTTTGCACTGGCGATCAGATTGAAACTCATCAGGGAATTGTCCTGACCTGCCGCGCGGAATTGCCCACGAAATTCATGCGGCGAAATCGCCCGTGGGGACGAGCTGCTCAACACCTATTGTGGAGATAATGGTCGGAGTGGCGGGATTCGAACCCACGACCCCTTGACCCCCAGTCAAGTGCGCTACCGGGCTGCGCTACACTCCGAACCGCTGAAAGCCCTAGATTACTGGACTTTTTTTAGCAATACCCCAAACGTAAGAAAAAGAACAAACTGCACACTAATGCACGCCGTGGAATTAGACCGGCACCAAATGTCCCACGACGCTCCAATGGGACGCCGTGCATGATCGCTACCTTCTCCACCAAGAATCCCTCGGCATCAGGTTGTGTGGATCGTCGTGAGCCGACAGAATCCCATCTCCGAATCACTTTGCCCCAAGACCCCAACAGCCATGCAGCCACCTCGAAAGCGGTATCGCCCCAAGCCCGACAAGCGCGATCAAGCGACCAGGATCTCCGATTTTGTTTCCAGCCTTAGATCAGCCAATCCGAAGCTGACTTCACGGGACATAGCATCCCTTCTGGATATTTCGCCCTTTCATCCTCCATCCGCGGACAATTGGTCTTCAACCGCGGTGATGAAAATAATTCGGCAGCTTGAACTGGGCCAGGCTGACAACGCAGCGCGTAAGAACATAGAAACCCCTAATGTTGGCGATGCTCGATAGGACCAAGGGTGGGTGGCGATGCCCTCACTCGCATGAGGCCGCTAAACGTTTGATCTACGCCTCCCAGACCACGGTGTGATTACAACCTCCATTGCAAAAAAAGTAAAAAACGCATCGCGTTATGGAGGCGATCATGGATGTGTATGAGGCAGTTGCGAGCCGACGGGCGGTGCGCGGATTCAAAGACGAGCCTGTGTCGAGGGAATTGCTCGAGCGCGTGCTGTCCGCCGCGGCGTGGGCTCCGTCCGGATCGAATATCCAGCCGTGGAATACTTATGTGATGACCGGCGCGCCGTTGGCTGAACTCAAGACCGACGCCGTCGAGCGCGTGGCCCACGGCGACCCGTGGGACGAGCGACAGTACGAGATGTACCCGTCCGTGTTGAAGTCCCCCTACGCCGAGCGGCGATCCGCCTTCGGCAAGGAGCGCTACAGCGCGCTCGGTATTGCGCGCGAGGACTGGGAGGCGCGCCAGCGGGCAGCCATTGCCAACTGGAACTGCTTCGGTGCGCCGGCCGCGCTGTTCTGCTATATCGACCGCGATCTGGGCCTGCCCCAATGGGCTGACGTCGGCATGTATCTGCAGACCGTGATGTTACTGCTCCGCGCCGAAGGACTGCACAGTTGCACGCAGATGGCGTGGTCGCAGGTTCGCGAGTCGGTCGCGGAGGCCCTGTCACCTCCAGAAGGTCTCATCCTCTTCTGCGGCATGTCGATAGGTTACGAAGACCCCACGGTGAATTACCCCCGTACAGGCCGCGCGCCACTCGCCGAGACGGTCACGTTCGTCGGCGGTTAGTTGCTTACATCACGTACGCGACCCCTTCGTGCTCGAGCCCGACGGGAGGCTGGCGTTTCGACGCGTTTGCGGATTATCTAGGGCGCCTGGACCGCTCTAAGCTCAAGAACGTGCGTTCGGTCTCAATCCAGGCTGGTGTCGCATCTTGAGCGGCTCGCGGTCCGCCAGACGTATACTACTGTAAATTACTTCCAAACCAGCCACACCGGCGTCATGGTGCTGATTACGCGCGAACAAATGCCCCGCAAGGCAGTATCGGGCTTTGCCACCGTCGCGTGAATGATCGAAGACAGCTTTATTCTTTTCCCAGGCCCGGCTCGCATAAAACGCCACCGGGAACAGAGACGCGCGCGCGGCACGTGGCTCACATCGCCATTGTCAGCTCTATCACCGCGTTTTGCGTCGAACTTGTCCTTTCAGCGCCTTGGCCATCCTGCAATGGCCCTTCGAGGGAGTAGAAGAATGAGAACGACACTGAAGAGCATGACGGCAGCGATAGCTGTTGCCGGTGGCCTTTTGGCTGGCACGGCGGCAGTACACGCGCAGGACGCCAAACCCAATATCCTTTTCATCATGGGGGACGATATTGGCTGGATGCAGCCGAGCATCTACCACCGCGGTCTGATGGTTGGAGAAACGCCCAACATCGATCGCATCGGCAATGAAGGCGCAATGTTCACGACCTATTACGCCGAGCAGAGTTGCACGGCAGGACGCAACGCCTTCTTCACCGGAATGCACCCGTTGCGAACGGGCATGATACCGCCACAACTGCCCGGCAGCCCGTCTTACCTCAAGCCAGGCACTCCATCGCTCGCATGGTTTCTACGCGACCTCGGCTACAACACGGGTGAGTTCGGCAAAAACCACCTTGGCGATCATACGGACGCCTTGCCGACAGCGCACGGTTTCCATGAATTTTGGGGCTATCTCTATCACCTCGATGCCATGCAGGGGGTAAGTTTCCCTGATATCAACAAGACCCCGACCGAGCAGACGATAGCCCCGCCGTGCCGGAACACGCCAATCCCTGGTCTCAAGGAAGACCCAGCTGCGGTCGATCCGAAAACGTCGACGTGCTTGATGCCGCCACGACCCGTGCTGGCTTGCAAATCCTCGGATGGCACCGGCGCCAACCAGACCTGCACCGACGAGGGCCCGCTGACACTGGAGCGCTCGAAGACGGTCGACGAGGAAATATCGAGCCACGTCATCGATTTCCTTGATCGCAACGATCCGAAGAAAACCAACAAGCCGTTCTTCGTCTGGTACAACCCCGCGAGAATGCACATAACCACCGTGCTTTCCGACAAGTATCTCGGGATGGTCGGCGAACCCGGCGGCAAGGACTGGGGTGTAAACGAGGCAGGCATGAAGCAGATGGACGACAACATCGGCTACGTGCTCAAGAAGCTCGAGGAAATGGGACAACTCGATAATACGATTGTTGCATTCACCACCGACAATGGTGCCGAAACGATCACCTATCCTGACGGCGGTACTACACCCTTCAAGGGTGGCAAGCTGTCGACCTGGGAAGGCGGGATGCGGGCGCCGCTCGTTGTGCGCTGGCCCGGCCACATCAAGCCCGGCACGGTGAAAAACGACATGTTCGCTTCCCTCGACTGGTTGCCGACCCTCGTTGACATTGCTGGCGGTCCAAAAGGCAATGAATTGAAGAGCGAAATCGAGAAGGGAACATATCCCGGGATTACCAAGACCACACTCGATGGCGTCAATCAGCGCGACTATCTTGAAGGAACGTCGGACAAGTCGGCCCGCGATACATTTTTCTACTATTCCGGCAAAGACCCGTCAGCCGTCCGCTACAAGAACTGGAAGATGTACTTCGCGATGGTATCCGATGCTCCGCAGGGATTCCTGACCGGTGTCATTCCGTATAGCTGGACACAGGTCGTCAATATCAAGCGCGACCCGTTCGAAACCTCTGTCGGCGATCAGATAAAGACGCTTTTCGGTATGGGCGGGGCAATCTCGGCTCCGGCGACTGCCTACGTCTACGACTGGAACATGCTCCCGATCGGCCAGGCATTGTGGCTCAAGGAACTCCAGAGCTATATCGACTTCCCGCCAATGCAGGACCCGGCGAGCTATAACCTCCAACAGGTGATCCAACAGGTTCAGGCGATGAAGCAAGCGCATCATCCAAGTGAATGACACGAATAATGCGGACGTCCCCTAGGGGCCGTCCGCATTCGACGATTAGCCACTTCGGCTCAATTCACCTTTGCCGTCGATATTCTCGCGACTGCACGCCAAACGCGAAAGTTCTTCATTTGTTCGCAGGCCAAGCTGGAGTAGTCTTGCGCAACGACTCACCGCTGCCGCAACGCAGCCGACCGGCCTGCCGCAATGAGGGATTATGGGCGCTGCCTATCTGGAGAAACTTAACCCCGAACAGCGGCTTGCCGTCGAATATGGAACAGACTTGCTTCCATCGACCATTGGCGGGCCGTTGCTTGTCATTGCCGGCGCCGGATCCGGTAAAACCAACACGCTTGCCCACCGCGTGGCGCATCTCATCGTCAAAGGTACCGATCCACGGCGCATTCTTCTGATGACCTTCTCACGCCGGGCTGCCTCGGAAATGGCGCGACGGGTAGAGCGTATCTGTACGCAGGTGCTGGGCGCAAATGCCGGAGTCTTGACCGACGCGCTGGCCTGGGCGGGCACGTTTCATGGCATTGGCGCGCGCCTGCTACGCGATTATGCCGAACAGATCGGCCTCAATCCCGATTTCACGATCCACGACCGTGAAGACAGCGCCGATCTCATGAACCTTGTTCGCCACGAACTCGGTTTCTCTAAGACGGAAAGCCGTTTTCCGACCAAGGGAACATGCCTTGCCATCTATTCGCGCGTCGTCAACTCGGAGGTACCGCTCGCTGAGGTGCTGCAGGCATTCTTTCCCTGGGTGGCCGGGTGGGAGAAACAGCTGCGCGAGCTCTTTGCCGCCTATGTCGAAGCCAAGCAGCTGCAGAACGTACTCGATTATGACGACCTGCTGCTCTACTGGGCGCAAACCGTCGGCGATCCGATGCTCGCGGAAGATATGGGCTGCCGTTGGGATCACGTTCTCGTCGATGAATACCAGGACACCAACCGGCTGCAGGCCTCGATTCTTTTGGCTTTGCGGCCGGCGGGCGTCGGCTTGACCGTCGTTGGCGATGACGCGCAATCGATCTATTCATTTCGCGCAGCGACCGTACGCAACATCCTGGATTTCCCTGCCACCTTCACCCCGCAGGCGAGTATCGTCACCCTTGACCGTAACTATCGCTCGACCCAGCCGATCCTTGCCGCAGCCAACGGCGTGATCGATCTGGCGCGAGAACGCTTTACCAAGAACCTCTGGAGCGAGCGCGAGTCGGCGGAACGGCCGCGCATGGTGACCGTCAAGGACGAGGCGGACCAGGCCCGCTACATCGTCGAACAGGTACTCGAAAATCGCGAAACGGGAACCTTGCTGAAACAGCAGGCCGTGCTTTTCAGGACGTCGCACCACAGCGGCCCATTGGAAGTCGAACTGACGCGCCGCAACATTCCTTTCGTCAAGTTCGGCGGCCTCAAGTTCCTCGACAGCGCCCATGTCAAGGATATGCTTGCCTTGCTGCGTTTTGCGCAAAACCCACGCGACCGCGTTGCGGGCTTCCGGCTTATGCAGATCATCCCAGGCGTCGGTCCGACCTCGGCGCGCCGCGTTCTTGATGAAATGGCCGAGCAGCCCGATCCGCTCGGCGCGCTCGCGCAGATCGCCCCTCCTCCCCGTGCGGGCAATGACTGGTCAGCTTTCGTCAATGCGCTGAACGACTTGAAGCGCGGAACGACCGGCTGGCCTGCCGAACTCGAGCGTGCGCGCGCCTGGTACGAACCGCATCTCGACCGCATTCACGAGGATGCCGAAATACGCAAGACGGATCTGCTGCAACTCGAACAGATCGCCGCGGGCTATGCGTCTCGCGAGCGTTTCCTCACCGAACTCACCCTCGATCCGCCGGATGCGACGAGTGACCAATCGGGCGTTCCGCTGCTTGACGAGGACTACCTTATCCTGTCGACGATCCATTCCGCGAAGGGACAGGAATGGAAATCCGTATTTATCCTCAATGCTGTCGATGGCTGCATTCCGTCCGACCTTGGCGCTGGAACGACGGCCGAACTCGAGGAAGAGCGCCGCCTGCTCTATGTGGCGATGACGCGCGCCAAGGATAGCCTCCACCTCATCCTGCCGCAGCGTTTCTTCACGCACGGCCAGAATTCACGCGGCGATCGTCATGTCTACGCATCACGCACGCGCTTCATCCCGGCAACGTTGCTGCAATATTTTGAGAACCGGCCGTGGCCGGTGCACAACCGGGATCAGGAGGCGCGCGCCAAGGATGTTCGCAGCCAACGCGTCGATGTCGCCGCAAAAATGCGGGCAATGTGGCGGTAGGTTTTCGTTCTCGACCCTGGGTTGAAGCGCGGTAAAACCCAGGGATGAAAGAGCAAAACGACGGGCGCGCAGGCAATTAGCGCGGAACATTCGCGAGGCGCGGTCGTTATAGCTCTGTCAGTAATAGGAGCTCCCAAAAATGGCAATGTTTTCAAAGAATGCGGACGATATTCAAGGTGATGTCGAGGCGCAGATCGCTGCCCTGCGCAAAGAAATTTCCAAGATCTCCGCAAGCCTTCCTGATTTGACCAGCGAACGATTTGATGAAGTAAAGCGCATTGCGACGAAGCAGGCGAAACATGCAGCCGCCACAGCGCGCGAAAATCCCGTGGCTACCATCGCAATCCTGGCTGGCGCAGCGGTGTTGGTCGGCCTGCTCGCTCGGCGATAGAAGGACCGAAGCGCCATGGATGACACAACTATTGAGAATGAGGCGGACAAGGTTCGCCTCAAGGCCGAAATTGCCGAGTTGAAGCGCGATCTTGCCGCCATAACCCAAACTTTGGCTGACAAGGGCGTGCAGCTGCTCGACGATTTCAGTGACGACGACGATGATGACGAGACATCGACGCTCGACGATCTGCGGGAGCGCGGTCGTCGTGCTGCTATCGGCCTCGGGCATAAGGCGCGGCAGATCGCCGATACGCCAACTCAGAACTCGGTTTCAACGCTGATGATCATCGCCGGACTTGGCGTCATCATCGGCATGCTGGCGCGTTAAAAAATTATGAGGGTTCTTCGGAACCAATCCGCCAGATAGGCATTTAATAGGTGCTGGTTCCCAACCAGCAAGGCCGCACCCCACGGCCCAACCCCCAAGTCCCAGCTTTCATTCCGATGAAAGCTGGGCTTTTTTTGTGGGCTTATCGAACCTGATCGAGCAGACGTTTGCACTCCAAGAGGTCGAACAAGGTCTCCTGCAGAAGCGTGCGGTTGTCCTTGGAGAGGCGCTTGCCATCGGCCGCAACAGGCCCTTCCTCCTCGCCCTTGATCAGGCCGAAGAGCCGGCGCCCGTGGGCCGCAGGTTTCGGCGTTCCCATGACCGCGGCTTCCTCCGCAGCATCGACCCGATCCTGTTCGGCTGCTAGCGCTTCCTCCTGGCGGGCATTGGCCTGCTTTTGCTGGCTTATTGCTTCCGCTGCCGCCGTATCGCCGCTGCCAAGCGCAATGATGAACTGAGTTCCGTTTTCACGCAGAAGACGCTGAACGCCCTTGATCGTATAGCCCTGATCGTAAAGGAGATGGCGGATACCCTTGAGAAGGTCGACATCGAGCGGACGGTAATAGCGCCTGCCCCCACCGCGCTTCATCGGCTTTATGTGCGTGAACCGCGTTTCCCAGAAGCGCAGGACATGCTGGGGCAGATCGAGGTCTTCCGCGACTTCGCTGATGGTTCTGAATGCGTCGGGGCTTTTGTCCATGTTTTCACCCTTTCAGGAGAAAATCTGATTCGACCTCCATTTTCAGCGATTTGCAATGCATAATTCAAGCGGAACGCGAGACTACCTCACAGCAATCTCGCGTAAAAGGACGCTTAAAGTTGCGGAATCGCCCGAATTCAGGCTGATTTCTTTTTGCGTGTCTGGTGGGAGCGGAGAATCCGCTGCTTGAGCACGTTGGATGCCTTGAACGTCATTACCCTGCGCGGCAGGATCGGGACTTCTTCCCCGGTCTTCGGATTGCGCCCGATGCGTTCATTCTTGTCCCTTACCTGGAACGTGGCGAACGACGACAATTTAACTGTCTCGCCACGAACAATTGCGTCACATACCTCATCGAGGATTGTTTCGACGAGTGAAGCTGACTCCGTTCGCGAAAGTCCTACCTTGCGGTAGACCGCCTCGGCCAGATCAGCACGCGTAATGGTCTTACCCCCCATACGATCTCAAAGCTCTCGTTTGTTGCAAATCTACCAGGTGATAGCGGAAGTTATAGGATGAAAACCGATCGGGCAAGCAGCTTGGAAGAGTTCGTCGGCCAATCCACGGACCCGGTCGTCCTGCTACCAGCGTAGCAGAACTGCACCCCACGTAAAGCCCCCGCCCATGGCCTCGAGCAGCACGAGATCGCCTTGCTTGATACGCCCGTCCGCAACAGCCGTCGCGAGTGCTAAGGGTACTGAAGCGGCTGATGTATTTCCGTGCCGGTCAACGGTGATGACAACCTTTTCTTCGGCCAGATGCAGCTTCTTTGCGGAGGCGTCGATGATGCGCTTGTTGGCCTGGTGCGGCACGAACCAGTCGATGTCCTCGGCAGTAATTCCTGCCTCGGAAAACGAGGCTTCGATCACGTCCGTGATCATGCCGACCGCATGCTTGAAGACCTCCCTGCCCTCCATCCGCAGGTGGCCGACAGTCTGGGTCGTCGACGGTCCGCCATCGACGTAAAGCTTATCCTTGTGCGAGCCGTCGGAGCGCAAATTGGCCGTCAGCACGCCGCGATCGGAGGTAAGCCCACGGCCTTCATTGGCCTCAAGGATGATGGCACCGGCGCCGTCACCGAACAGCACACAGGTCGTGCGGTCATTCCAGTCGAGGATGCGCGAGAATGTCTCGGAGCCGATCACCAAAACGCGCTTTGCCATGCCGCCGCGAATATAGAGGTCGGCTGTTGCAACCGCGTAGACGAATCCGGAGCAGACCGCCTGCATGTCGAATGCAAAACCGTGCGTCATGCCCAGCCGGGCCTGGATATTGACCGCCGTAGCCGGAAACGTGTTGTCGGGAGTCGATGTTGCGAGAATGATGAGATCGATATCTGCCGGCGTCATGCCCGCATTATCGAGAGCGGCGCGCGCTGCTGCCTCGCCCAGCGATGCGGTGGTTTCACCCTCACCCGCAATGTAGCGCTGCCTGATGCCGGTGCGCTGGACGATCCATTCGTCCGAAGTTTCGACAATGCCTTCGAGATCAGAATTCTTTACCAGGCGCGCCGGTGTGGCCGCCCCTATACCTTTAACAACGGAACGGATCATTTACTTCCCTGTTCTATTTCAACCTCGGCGTCGCTTTCGGTTTCATCCTTGAAAGCAACACCGACCGGGCTCTTATGGAAATGGGTAAGATCCGCCGCGATCTTGTCCAGAAGCCTGTTGTGGGCCATGTCATAGCCGACGTCGATCGCCGAAGCAAAGCCAAGAGCGTCGGTACCGCCATGGCTCTTGATGACGACCCCGTTGAGACCGAGAAAGACGCCGCCATTGGTCTTGCGCGGGTCCATCTTCTCCCGCATGCGATCAAAAGCGCTTTTGGCAAAGAGGTAGCCGATTTTCGCCATCAGCGTGCGGTTCATCGCATCACGCAAATACTGGGTGTACTGCTTGGCCGTGCCTTCAGCCGCTTTCAGGGCTATGTTACCGGCGAACCCTTCGGTCACGACGACATCGACCGTACCCTTGCCGATGTCGTTGCCTTCGACAAAACCGTAATATTCGAGCGTGGGCAAAGGTATCTCGCGCAAGATGCGCGCAGCATCCTTGACGTCGTCCTGTCCCTTGATCTCCTCAACGCCTACGTTGAGCAGGCCGATCGTCGGACGCTTGATTTCAAAAAGCGACCGGGCCATCGCCGCGCCCATGACCGCATAATCGACAAGCTGCTGGGCGTCGGCACCAATCGTTGCACCAATGTCGAGAACAATGCTCTCACCTTTCAGGGTCGGCCAGATACCGGCAATCGCCGGCCGCTCGACATTCGCCATTGTACGCAGGCAGAATTTCGACATGGCCATCAGGGCGCCGGTATTGCCGGCCGAAACGCAGACATCCGCCTCGCCGGTCTTCACCGCCTCGATCGACCGCCACATAGACGATTTCCAACGCCCGTTGCGCAAGGCCTGGCTCGGCTTTTCATCCATGCGTACAGCAACGTCGCAATGATGCAGGGTCGATGCATTGGACAATGCCTGGTGGCGGGCAAGGATCGGAGCCACCTCTGCCTCACGCCCAAAGACCACGAACCTGATGTCAGGATGGCGCTCCAGCGCCGTTGCCATGCCGGGGATGACGACCTCTGGACCGAAATCACCGCCCATGGCGTCAATGGAAATTCTGATCACTCTCGATTGTCCTGTCTGGTTCAGTGCCTGTGCATGGCGTTCTTTGAAAAGACTCGGGGAAAATAGACATTTTGCGTAGGCGCACAACTGATTTCTGCCCAATCACAGGCGCGCTCGACCCAATAAGCTTGAATACTCGTCCCAATCCTTGGTCTTGTCTCAACTCCCCGACACCATCTACCCGCAGGATGAGATAGCGATCAAGTCTTCTGTTTCCAATCCTTGAGAGCCGCAAACGGGTTGGCTGGCTTTACGTCTTCCTCATCGTCCGATCCGACGTCAACAACGAGGGGCGGCGCAGCCTCCACGCCCTCCTTGCGCGGATAAGGATCGACAGCCAATTCGAAGAATTCTTCTGCGATTGCCCCAACGTCGAGCTTATCGCCGGAAAATGTCTCAGGTATGTCAGGGCCATCCGCACTGATGATCAGTTCGCCATTCTCATCGAGCGGAAGACGTGCGAGTCGCGAATTCTCCGGTACGAAGAGCGTGTCGATGTCGGTATCGATCCTGGTTTCGATCGGCTCAAGCGTCACGACGCAAGCCTGGACGATTTCCGCCTGTACCTTCCCGCGAACGCGGATCCCATCCTTCTTCCACGGTACGACCTGCAGGTCCGCCTTGAAGGATTTAACATCTTCCAACTCGTGAAAATCGCGCATGGCGTCACGCTCTTTCTTATCCGCCTCGATTTTGACGTTGAGGCCTTTCTGCGGAAGCCGCTGCACTGAGACTTGATAACTGAGGGTTCCATCCAAGTTTCTCGACATCGCATTTCCTCCTATCGAAGCGGCGTATCGTCGGTGCTGGCATCAGGAAACGTAACCCTGCCGGCCACGATATCATCATCCGATTGCCCATCGAGGTGGCGTACCGTGCGTTCGACATAAGCGGCTAGCGCGGGCGCGCCTGTCCAACCCTCACTGTCCGGACGCACATTGCGGGCGAGCGCCGCGATGAGCGCCGGATGGTCATTCGTTTCCAATGCGCGATCATACGACTCGATGCGCCCATAGAACATGCGCGCAAGTTTCTTCATGCGCTTGGGCACACCGGAATCACCGATGCCCAGTTCGCGCAGCGAATGGTCGACATCGCGGAAGAATTCGTCGGTAACCTCCTGGCCAACGGGCTTCAGCGCGGGGACCCTGTCCTTGATGCGGCGCATGAACAGGAAAACATGCAGCGACAACATCTCATAGCGTCCGAGCGGAGTATCCGGCACTTCAAGGTCAGAATAAAAATAGGGCTGCCGCGCCGCTGCCACGATCGCATCGTAGAGGGCAATTGTAATCGCCTCATTTGCTTTGGCCTTGCGGCTAAATAGACTGAGAATCATAGAGTTGTGCCTTGACTTGAGTCTTCCTCGCAGCACTTTTGCCGTGTTGCATCGGAGTTCAAGGTGGTTTACCGAGTTTCTGCGGGCAGCGAAAGACTTGCGCCCAGATTCAAATGGAGATGTCGTTGCTGCAGCGGATTTTCAAGACCGAGCGTACGCGTGAGTGCGTTCTCGTTGGAACACTTATTTTGGCTGCCGGGGTGTCCGGCTGCAACACTGCCGCCCTCAAGCTCGCACCGACAGAGACCTTGACGCAGGGCTATGTTCTCGACGAGAAGGCGCTCGAATTCGTGCCGGTTGGCTCGAGCCGCGAACAGGTCATCCTGTCACTTGGCAGCCCGTCGACCACCGCGACCTTCGACAATGAAGTCTTCTATTATATTTCACAGAAGCGTCAGCGTTCAGTTGCCTTCATGATGCCTCGCGTGACTGACCGGCGTATCCTTGCGGTCTATTTCGACAAGGATGGCAAGGTTTCCAGTATCTCCAATTATGGTCTGCAGGACGGCAAGGTCTTCGACTTCATCTCGCGCACGACCCCGACTGGCGGCAAGGACCTCTCCTTCCTCGGGCAGATGCTGCAGGGTGTCAGCAAGACTCCAAGCGCGCTGCCGAGCGCCGGCCGCACGCCAACCGGTGGCGCCCCGGACTGATCCGGCGACCGCGCTCTTGCGAGGCACAAATGAAAAACCCGCGAAGCAGCTTCGCGGGTTTTTCGTTTTCGCTGGCAGGTGTCAGTGGGCCAGCACGGCCAAGAGCAGCAGGGCCACGATGTTGGTGATCTTGATCGCCGGATTGACGGCGGGACCTGCCGTATCCTTGTATGGATCGCCAACGGTATCGCCGGTGACGGACGCTTTATGTGCCTCGGAGCCCTTCATGTGGCGGGTGCCGTCCTTGCCGACAAAGCCGTCCTCAAACGACTTCTTGGCATTATCCCAGGCACCGCCACCCGAGGTCATCGATATCGCAACGAAGATGCCATTGATGATGACGCCGAGCAGCGAAGCACCGAGCGCGGCAAACGCGGAGGCCTTGGAACCCGATATCAGCAGCACGCCGAAGTAAACTACGAGCGGCGCAAGCACCGGCAGCAGCGAGGGAACAACCATTTCCCGGATTGCCGCCTTGGTCAGAATATCGACCGCACGCGCATAGTCGGGCCGTTCGGTGCCGAGCATGATGCCTGGCTTTTCCCGGAACTGGCGACGCACCTCCTCGA
Organism: Phyllobacterium sp. UNC302MFCol5.2; assembly: GCF_000686005.1. Lineage (NCBI taxonomy): Bacteria > Pseudomonadati > Pseudomonadota > Alphaproteobacteria > Hyphomicrobiales > Phyllobacteriaceae > Phyllobacterium > Phyllobacterium sp. UNC302MFCol5.2. Next base: position 54,927 of record NZ_JMLL01000013.1, on the reverse strand, counting down.
CCACCGATCCCGCCGCACGGCCGACTGCTGTCATTGCAATGCCGCCGAAAAGGTAGGGAATGAGACCGCCGAAGATAAGGCCTGCGACGACATAGGGATTGGAAAGGTCGAAGGAGACCGCCCCGATGCCCTTGAAGTAGCTGAATGCAGTCGCGCCTTCCTTGTTGGCTTCGCTGATGAAGTATTGAAGGTCGTTGCTATAGGCTGCAAACAACACCAGCGCGCCAAGGCCGGCAGAGCCGATGGCGTAGCCCTTGGTGACGGCCTTCGTCGTATTGCCAACGGCGTCGAGAGCATCGGTGGATTTACGCACGTCCGGATCGAGGCCCGACATTTCGGCGATGCCGCCGGCATTGTCCGTTACCGGGCCGAATGCATCGAGCGCAACGATCATGCCGGCAATGCCGAGCATCGCCGTCACCGCAATACCGGTTCCGAAGAGGCCGGCGAGTTGATAGGTGGAGATGATGCCGCCGACAATGACGAGCGCAGGCAAAGCGGTCGACTCAAGCGAAACAGCCAAGCCCTGGATCACGTTGGTGCCGTGACCGGTGATCGATGCCTGGGCGATCGAATTCACCGGACGCTTGTTGGTGCCGGTATAATATTCGGTGATGACGACAATCAGGCCGGTTACGACGAGACCGATAATACCGCAGAAGAAGAGGTTCGTGCCGGTGATAGCTCGCCCGGCCACGGTGCCAAACTCGCCCCAGCCGACGGTCATCGACGTTGCGACGGCGAGGCCGACGATCGACAAGAGCCCCGTCACGATCAGGCCCTTGTAGAGGGCACCCATGATGGAGTTGTTGGCACCGAGCTTTACGAAGAACGTGCCGGCAATCGAGGTGATGATGCAGGCGCCGCAGATGGCCAGCGGATACAGCATGACCTGCCCGAGCACAGGTGTCGCGCCGAAGAAAATAGCGGCAAGCACCATCGTGGCAACGATCGTCACGGCGTAGGTCTCGAAGAGATCGGCAGCCATGCCGGCGCAGTCGCCGACATTGTCACCAACATTGTCGGCAATCGTTGCGGGGTTACGCGGATCATCTTCGGGAATTCCAGCTTCAACCTTGCCGACGAGGTCGCCGCCAACATCTGCACCCTTGGTGAAGATGCCGCCGCCAAGGCGGGCGAAGATCGAAATAAGGGAAGCGCCGAAACCAAGCGAAACGAGGGCGTCTATTACCGCGCGATCAGCTGCAGGAAGGCCGAGCGGACCGGTCAGGACCCAGAAATAGACGGAGACGCCGAGAAGCGCGAGCCCGGCAACGAGCATGCCGGTGATTGCGCCCGATTTGAAGGCGATCTCGAGACCGGCAGCCAGACTGCGGGATGCAGCCTGCGCCGTGCGCACATTGGCGCGGACGGAGACGTGCATGCCGATGAAGCCGGCAAGGCCGGAAAGCACCGCGCCGATCAGGAAGCCGATGGCGGCCGTCGCGCTCAGGAGATACCAGACGGCGACAAAGACGACGATGCCGACAATGGCGATCGTGGTGTACTGACGTGTGAGATAGGCCTGTGCACCTTCGCGGATCGCACCGGCGATTTCTTGCATGCGCGCATTGCCCTGGTCCGCCGCGAGCACCGATTTGGTGGCCCAGATAGCGTAAACGATAGACAGCAGACCGCAGGCAATGACCAGAAATAGTATTGTCATGCCACTCCCTCAGATTTTGACCGGAAAACCCCTCCCCGGGTCAGGTTCGGTACGGCACTCGAAATCTGCCAGGCCGGCAGAGACGCGACCGTATGTGTAAGGAGTAACGAAGCAAATGCGAAACCGTCAAGGTCTTTCGCAACTTAGCGGAATGCGCGACGAAAGTAGGGATTGCGAACAGTAGGGGGAGTGATCAATCTTAACAAAAGAATTCATTTGAATGAGTTGGCCTTGAACGTGATCTATAATGAACGCGTGAAGTTATTTGCGACCTTTTTAAATGGCCTCGGTGTCGCGATTTTCGCGGTAGGTGGATTCGCTCCACTCGTTTCGAGTCTGAACGGCACAATCGGACCGACAAGATTTCTCGCATTTGTCAGCGCAATTTGTGTTGTGATCGCATTCACCCTACATTACTTGGCGAGCACTTTCCTCACGAGGATGAGACCATGACGACGCTGCAGATGCTTTCGTTCTTCATAGCGCCGGTCAGCGCCGTGCTCTTCGCCCTGCTTGCGTTCTACGTTGTCGATCGCAACCAACGGCGCAAACCGCGCGACCGCTGAGGGCCGCACCTTTACCGCTGCGGGCCCTTTACGCCCTTGCTTGCACCGCGAATCTCAAATGCCAGCCGGTCGAGAACGGCGTTGACGAGCTTCGGCTCGTCCTCATTGTAGAACGCCTTGGCGATGTCGACATATTCAGAGACGATGACGGCCGTCGGCACATCGACCCGGTCCTTCAATTCCCAAATCCCGGCGCGCAAGATGGCGCGAAGCGTCGAATCGAGCCGTGACAGGGGCCAGTCTTCAAGCAGTGCCTGATGTATGAGCGGATCGAGGACCTTCTGCTCGGCGACGACACCTGAGACGATACCGCGAAACCACTGCGGATCTGCATCGAGATATTGGTTGCCGTCCACTTCCTTGCCCAGGCGGTGCGCCTCATATTCGGCAACGACCTCGAGAACACCCGTACCGGCAACGTCCATCTGGTAAAGTGCCTGCACGGCGGCAAGGCGGGCAACGCCACGCTTGTTGGCGGTCTTTGCGGCAGGGCTATGCCCGTCTTTGGCGGAAGGCATCGTCAGGCTCCAAGCTTTTCCTTGATGGCGATCATGGTCAATGCAGCGCGCGCCGCGAAGCCGCCCTTGTCGCCTTCGCCGCGCTTTGCACGCGCCCACGCCTGTTCGTCATTCTCGACCGTGAGAATGCCATTGCCGATGGCAATGCTTTCATTGACGGAAAGATCCATCAAGCCGCGCGACGATTCATTGGCAACAATATCGAAATGGTACGTCTCACCGCGAATAACCGTCCCGAGAGCGACGAAGCCATCATACTCCCTGCCGCCTTCGACGGCAGCATCGAGAGCAAACGAAATGACGGCCGGGATCTCCAGTGCACCCGGCACGGTGATTACCTCATAGGTCGCGTTCGCCTCGTCGAGGGCGCCCTTGGCGCCAGCCAGCAGCGCGTCGGCGAGATCGTCATAGAATCGTGCTTCCACGATCAATAGATGTGGCGCATGCGCCTGACTTTTGGACATGATTGCTCCAACGGAAATGAGGTGGCGTTGGTCCTAGGCCGATTTCGGGTATTCCGCAAGTCGTGCGGCGTATCTCGCCATCTGGTCGATCTCGATATTGACCTTGTCGCCAACCTTGCGCTCGCCCCAGGTCGTAACTTCCAGCGAATGGCGGATAAGGAGCACGTCGAACTCGTTGCCATTGACGCCGTTGACGGTCAATGACGTGCCGTCCAGGGCAACCGACCCCTTCTGCGCTATGAAACGCGCGAGATGCCCGGGAACCCGAAGCGTGAACCGGACGGCATCGCCCTCGTCTTCGCGCTTGATGAGTTCCGCCATGGCATCGACATGCCCGGAGACGAGATGTCCTCCCATTTCATCGCCAAGTTTCAAGGATCGTTCCAGATTTATACGCGAGCCGGTTTTCCAGCCGGCTATGCTGGTAAGGCGCAGCGCCTCTTCCCAGGCCTCGACCTCGAACCAGCGGGCATTCGAACCTTTTTCCGGCAAGGTGGTTACAGTCAGACAGACGCCGGAACAGGCGATCGATGCGCCGATTTCGATCGTCTGGGGATCATAATTGGTTTCAACGCGCAGCAGCACGCCCTCGTTGAGCGGCTTTACCTGACCGATCCGGCCGATATCCGTTACAATACCTGTGAACATTCATGTTTTCCTAGGTCGATCTGACATATTCGCGATAGCGGTCTTCCCCAAAGCGAAACTCGTTCAGCTGCTTGAAATCACGCGCGATATGGGGGTTGAGATCAGGACCTGCAACCCCCGCCTCACTACCAATCACAACCGCTCCCTCAAAGAGCGCAATCCTGTCAACGAGGTTCTCATCGAGCAGCGACGTCGCGACCGCCGCTCCACCCTCGACCATCACGGTTGAAAGCCCCTGAGCAGCAAGGTCCTCCAGGAGCTCCGGCAGGGCGGTTGCGCCGCAATCGGTCTCGGTCGCCAATATCCTGCAGCCTGCGGCAGCGAGCGCCCGGCGCTTGGCTGGATCAGCATCCGCCCGCGCCGCAACCCAGACAGGAACGTTCGCGGCCGTTCGCACAAGTTCGCTGTCGACCGGCAGACGCAGATGGCTGTCGAGCACGATGCGGATCGGCGAGCGCGCTTCAAGGCCGGGGAGCCGGCAGGTCAATTGCGGATCGTCGCTCAGTACTGTGCCGATGCCGACGAGAATAGCGTCGGATTCAGCCCGCATCAGATGCACCTGCGCGCGTGCAACGCTGCCGGTGATCGGCACCTGCCCCTCGCCCGCGCTACCCATGTAGCCGTCGCTGGAAAGGGCAAGTTTCAGAATCACTTCGGGGCGTTTCGTCGCTGACCGAATGAGGTAGCCTGCGAGGTAGTCTGCCGCCTCCGCCGCCATGACGTTTTCCTCCACTTCGACACCGCCAGCGCGCAGGATGGCATAGCCCTTTCCCGATACCCGGTCGTCAGGGTCGGTGGCTGCAGCAACGACGCGGGTCACACCGGCCGTTACCAGCGCATTGGCGCAGGGCGGCGTCTTCCCGTGATGGGCGCAGGGCTCGAGGGTAACATAGGCGGTTGCGCCGCGGGCTTTATCGCCAGCTTCGGCCAAGGCTTGCGTCTCCGCATGCGGGCGTCCACCAATTGCGGTTACCCCACGCCCGACGATCACGCCGTTCTTGACGATGAGGGTGGCTACTGATGGGTTGGTTCCCGTGAGGCCCCGATGCGTGCGCGAAAGGCGTATCGCCGCTTCCACATAGCGGCGGTCAAGCTCGGATGCCGCCATTTGTTCAGTCTTCCTCGACCCGTTCGGCAACCGTGTCGCCAGAGGTGATCTCATCGATCACATCGTGGAAATCCCTGGCTTCGCGAAAATTGCGGTAGACCGAGGCAAAGCGGATATAGGCGATGTCATCGATGCCTTTCAGCGCATCCATGACCAGCCGCCCGATTTCGTCGGACGCGACCTCCGGTTCTCCCGAACTTTCGAGTTGGCGTACGATGCCGGAGACGGCACGCTCGACGCGATCGGGATCGACCTGACGCTTGCGCAGCGCAACTTCCACTGAACGCATGAGCTTGTCCCGGTCGAAGGCAACCTTGCGGCCACTCTTCTTGATGACCGTCAGATCGCGCAACTGCACGCGCTCAAAGGTAGTGAAGCGACCACCGCAGACCGAGCAGACACGTCTTCTCCGGATCACCGCTCCGTCTTCTGCAGGACGGGAATCTTTCACCTGGGTGTCTTCGGATTGGCAATAGGGACAACGCATCGACGAGCTTTCTGAACAACTTCATGTTCGCAAGAGACAGAGCTCGAAGATAATGATTTTCTTGCGAAGTTAAAAGCGGTCGGGCGGAGAGGACTGTGAACGGACCGTTCGATCCGCCACGTTCCCCCCGCCCATCCATATCAATCCGGCGCGCGCCTTAGCCGAGGTAGGGGTAAAGCGAGAAACGGTCGGTCAACGAGATGACCTTCTGCTGCACGGCTTTTTCCACGGCGGCATTGCCCTCATCGGAATTCGCGACCTTGAGACCGTCGAGCACTTCGGAAATGAGATTGCCGATTTCGGTGAATTCGGCCGGGCCAAATCCGCGTGTCGTGCCGGCAGGCGTGCCGAGACGAACGCCCGACGTCACGAACGGCTTTTCCGGGTCGAACGGAATACCGTTCTTGTTGCAGGTGATGTTGGCGCGGCCCAGCGCGGCCTCGGCGCGCTTGCCGGTCGCATTCTTGGGGCGCAGATCGACGAGCATCAGATGGTTGTCGGTACCGCCGGAAACGATGTCGAGCCCGTTCTTCTTCAGCGTCTCGGCAAGCGTCTGCGCATTGGTGACGACGTTCTTGCCATAGGTCTTGAAGTCCGGCTTCAGCGCTTCGCCGAAGGCGACTGCCTTGGCGGCGATGACGTGCATCAGCGGCCCGCCCTGCAAGCCGGGGAACACGGCGGAATTCATCTTCTTGGCGATCTCGGGATCGTTGCAGAGGATCATGCCGCCGCGAGGACCGCGCAGCGACTTGTGCGTGGTGGTTGTTACAACATGAGCGTGCGGAAGCGGCGAAGGATGCACGCCGGCAGCAACGAGACCCGCGATATGCGCCATGTCGACCATGAGGTAGGCGCCGATGGAATCGGCAATCTGGCGGAAGCGCTGCCAGTCCCAGACCCGCGAATAGGCCGTGCCGCCCGCAAGTATAAGCTTGGGCTTGGTCTCATGCGCCTTCTTCTCGATGGCGTCCATGTCGAGGAGGTGATCGTCCTCACGCACGCCGTAGGAAACGACGTTGAACCACTTGCCGGACATGTTAACCGGCGAGCCGTGGGTAAGGTGGCCACCAGAATTGAGGTCGAGGCCCATGAACGTGTCGCCAGGCTGCAGCAGCGCCAGGAACACGGCCTGGTTCATCTGGCTGCCGGAGTTCGGCTGAACGTTCGCGAATTCGCAGCCGAACAACTGCTTGGCGCGCTCAATGGCAAGTTCTTCGGCAATATCGACAAATTGGCAGCCGCCATAATAGCGCTTGCCCGGATACCCCTCGGCATATTTGTTGGTCATGATCGAGCCCTGGGCTTCGAGCACGGCGCGGGAGACGATGTTTTCCGAGGCGATCAGCTCGATTTCATGCCGCTGACGACCAAGTTCCTTGCGGATTGCGCCGAAGATTTCCGGATCGATCTCTTCGAGCGGTGCGTTGAAAAAGGTATCTGCGTTCGACATGGTGTCTCAACCTCATTTGCCGGTGGGAACAGTTACGTGATTGCGGCGCATTATCATACTTAAACCGGCAAGGCCAATGGCCGGGAGACGAAAAGCAATAGCCGGAAACCGCCATGGATGTGGAAATGAGGTGGGCCCGCTTAATCCGGGCTTCGCCAAGGTCAATCCTCGGGACAAGCCCGAAGGATGACGGAGAGTTGGGCACGAGAATTCACATTGCCTTCGTCAGAAAAAAAGACCGCCCGAAGGCGGTCTTTCCACTAATCCAAAGGTCAAATCGCTCAGGTATTCGTGCCGATAGAAAGCGCGGCCTGACCGTCGCGCTCGTAGATATCGTCGCGCAGGTGAACGACCCCGTCGCCGGTCGACCACGCCGTCACGTAGACGAAGTGCAGCGGCACCGGGTTACTGACGTTGATCGGCGTGTTGACGCCGGTCTTGATGGTCGCTTCCATTGTTTGGCGATCCCAGCCCGCCGTATCGCGCAGCAACCATACATTTAGATCGCGCACGTTCTGGACGCGGACACAGCCGGACGATTCGAAGCGCATCAACTTGTTGAATACGCCCTGCTGAGGCGTATCGTGCATATAGACGGCATAGGGGTTCGGGAAATTGATCTTCGTCGATGACATGGCGTTGATCTTGCCCGGATCCTGGCGGAACATCAGCTTGACGGCATCATCCGTATTCCAGTCGACCTGTTCCGGCGGAACTTCCTGACCCTGCTGGTCGAAGAGGCGAATCTTGTTGCGCGTCAGATAAGTCGGGTCCTTGCGCATCAGCGGAATGATGTCTTTTTCGATGATCGACTTCGGCGCGGTCCAGTAAGGATTGAGAATGACCTCGTGGATCTTGGAATCGAGGATTGGCGTCTGACGATCGATCTTGCCGACGATTGCGGTATGGCGCTGGACGACGCGGCCGCCCTCCACTGCCTCGAGCTGCGCAGCCGGAATGTTGACCATGACGTAACGTGGGCCCTGGTCGGCGGCGGCCAAAGTGCGAACACGTTCGAGGTTGGTCTGCAGCTGTCCGAGGCGAATATCGGCGGGGACATTCATCGCAGCCAGCGAATACTGCCCCATGACGCCATCGGCCGGCAGACCGTGCCGGGCCTGGAAGCGCTTTACAGCGGCATCAACATAGGTATCGAACGAATTGGAGATGCCTGCGCTCTCTGAAAGATCGCCTGCGATCATCAGGCGCTTGCGCATGACGGCGACCGAAGGGTCGACGACGCCAAGCTGCAGCTTGACCGTGGTATCGACGCGCGGCCATCCGCCATTGCTGACGATCTGGTTATAGGTGTTGATGGCGTTTTGGATGAAGGAAGCCGTCTCCGGGCTTGCGATCGGCTGGAAGCTTGCGACCTTGCCCTTTGATGTCGAGCGCGCGTCGAACTGATCATCCCAGTTACCGCGGCGCGGCGCCGCCAGAATCTCGCCGATATCGCTCTGCTGGGCGAATGCCGACGTTGTTGCCGCGGCGAAACCAGCAGTTGCCACGCCTCGCAGGAATGCGCGGCGATCAATTGCCGATGATCCGAATTTCTTCATATTGTGTCCAACCCTTGGAAGTACTGCGGCCAGTGCCACCTGCAACGCAAGATGAGCGGTTACGATTATCCAGAATTACCAGCAACTACTTTAACAAACAGCAATTTTAACACTGATCGCGCAATCGTGATGCCGACCACGCCTCTCCAGCTGTCCGCCGTATTTCGCTGAGCATGCAATGACTTCGTCGATTTCCACGCCATTATGGCGGATTAATGACCCTAGGCCATGGGAAACGCACAGGCTTGAAGAACCCCACAGAACAATGGTCAAAGCCCGCCCTCGCATGCAGCGAAGCCGGGCTTTTGCAGTGGAGACACTGTTAGAGCTTACATGCGGTAGGCGATGCTGTCGTTCCAGAAGCGATCGAGACGCTGGAGGGCCTTGTTCATCGACTGGAATTCTTCCGCCTTGATGCCACCGACATGTTCAATCGACGCGATATGGCGCTCGTAGAGACCCGCCACCAGTTCCGCGACTTCCGTCCCCTTGTCCGTCAGGCTAACCCGAACGGAGCGACGATCGGTGCGGGACCGTTCATGCGAGATGAAGCCGAGCTCGACCAGTTTCTTCAGATTGTACGAAACGTTCGAGCCTAGATAGTAGCCGCGGCTGCGCAGTTCGCCGGCCGTCAGTTCAGCATTGCCGATGTTGAAAAGCAGCAATGCCTGGATAGCGTTGATGTCGCTGCGGCCGTTACGGTCGAATTCATCCTTGACGACGTCAAGCAAACGTCGATGCAAACGTTCTACCAACTGAAGTGCTTCAAGATAAAGTGTCCGCAACGCAGTATCACTGGGTGTCGAACGCTGGTTCTCACCAGACTTTCTCTGTGTGTTGTTCATAATACCTGCCTCACTGTTGTTTCGGTGTATTTTTCTCACCGTTGAGGCAACACTATCGAATACGCATAAAATTCGACTTAAAACACAGACTTAACAGTACCTTACCTCGGCTCAATCAATTTCAGGCTTAATGAAGACTTACGCCTTAAAAAGCGCCCTATCGCCTGGGCTTGGCCTGGCGTCTTTTCTGCACGAACAGCAGGATCCTGAAGGCAATATAGAGTAGCGCCACGCCGCCGTGGATGATGGCAATCTGAGGCTTGTAGAAGAAATATCGGGAGAAAGTCGTGAACATCAATGTTTCGCCGAGCGCGGCGACGAACCAGATGACCGGGCCCCAGGAGACCATCATCCAGAGCCCTGTCGCTGCCACCGGATAGAGCACCGCGAGCGATACCGAGGCAACTTTCCATTGCCACGGCATAAGGTCGAAGCGCCACAGCATGCCCTCGTAATAACCGCTGATCTGCGCCCAATACCCTATGCCCGCCACGATACAGTAGATGGCGACGAGCCGCAGGAACCAGACAAAGCCCAGTTGCGTCAGCGTCGGGTCGAATGGCAGATGCGTCGGCCTCTCGTTCATGCCAGCTTCAGTTCACGCTCACCGAGGAGGGCGAAATAGGCGTCCACCATCTCTGGGGTCACCTCGTCAATCGAAGCCGGCTGCCACACGGGCGCGTTGTCCTTATCGACGAGAAGCGAGCGGACGCCTTCGTAAAAATCATGGTTTTCGAGCATGCGCGACAATATCCGGTACTCCATCTGCATACATTGATCCATTTCAAGATGCCCGCCCTCGGCGATCTGCCTGAACGTCACGTGCAGGCTGGTCGGAGAACGGGTCTTGATAAGTTCAAGGATCTGCTGCGCCCATTCGTTTCCGTTGACCCCTGAGGCGGCGAGCCGGATGAGGCAGCCGCCCAAGGTCTCCGAATCGAAGAGCACGCCTATCATATCGCGCGTTTTCTCAGGTGTTTCATAGTCCGGGTTGATAGTTTTTCCCCGTAAGGCCACTTCGGGCTTGCCGGTCCTGATCAGGCTGCGCCTGACCCTCTGCTTGTCTTCGGCCTTGATCGCGTGGGTAGCGATCCCGCTCTGCAGGCAGTCGCCCTGCCGGATTCGATTGCCCGTCAGGGCGAGATATGTGCCGAAATGTTCGGGAAGATGCGGGAGGAAGGCGCTGCCGCCGACGTCGGGGAAAAAGCCGATGCCGACTTCGGGCATGGCAAAGAGGACATTCTCGGTGACGACCCGGTGCGAACCGTGCACCGATATTCCGACGCCGCCACCCATGACGATGCCGTCGATCAGGGAAACATATGGCTTGGGAAAATGCCGGATATAGGCATTGAGGCGATACTCGTCGGCGAAGAACTCGTAGAGCGGCTCTCCCGCCTTGCCGGCGTGATAAACCTCCAGAATATCGCCGCCGGCGCAAAAGGCCCGCCCCTCGCCCTCGACGATGACGCAATGGACGTCGGGATCGGTTGACCAGGCGACGAGGGCGCGGTGCATCGCATTGACCATCGTCTGCGTCAGTGCATTGAGGGCTTTCGGCCGTGTAAGCCGGATGAGCCCGGCCTTGCCGCGTCTTTCGAACAGCACCTGGCCCGCCCCACCAAAGTCGATTTCCATTCGCCCCTCCAAGCTTGAGCATGCGAGGTTAGGAAACTCAAGCGTGCCGCGTCAATGGATCCCACATCATCCCAAATATCTTGGTAGACGGCTGCTTCCCTGTTAGAACCATTACAAACAGAGGAAATGCCCGCTATGGCGGGTCAAGGCAACAATGAACAAATACCCAGCTTTCGCGGGCCCCCAGGGCCGGACCGTGGATGAAATTACACAAGGCCGCCGCCTGCGCCGGATGCGCAAGGCCGATTGGTCACGGCGGCTCGTTCAGGAAAACCAGCTGACAGTCAATGACCTCATCTGGCCAATCTTTCTGTGCGAGGGCGAAAACCGGCGCGAAGACATTGGCGCGATGCCGGGGGTCCAGCGCTTTTCGGTTGACATGGCGGTTCGGGAAGCGGAGCGCGCGGCAAAACTTGGCATTCCGGCAATCGCCACCTTTGCGAATATCGATCCGGCGCTGCGCGACGAGACGGGCTCGGGCATTCTCGACCCCGACAATCTCATCAATCGCGCGACCCGCGCCATCAAGGATGCAGTGCCGGAAATTGGCATGATCACCGACGTTGCCCTCGATCCTTTCACCAGCCATGGGCATGACGGCATCCTGCGCGACGGCATTATCGTCAATGATGAGACCGTCGAACAGATCACCAAGGGGGCCGTGCTTCAGGCGGCCGCCGGGGCCGATATCATTGCGCCGTCGGACATGATGGACGGCCGTATCGGCGCCATCCGCGAGGCACTCGACCACAACGGCTTCCAGGATGTCGCCATCATGGCCTATGCGACCAAGTTTGCATCGGCCTTTTACGGTCCTTACCGCGAAGCCATCGGAACGTCCGGCCGGCTCAAGGGCGACAAGAAGACCTATTATATCGATCCCGCCAATACAGACGAGGCAGTGCGCGAAGCGGAACAGGACCTGGCTGAGGGTGCGGATTCACTGATGGTCAAGCCCGGCCTTCCCTATCTCGATATTATCCGCCGGCTGAAGGATGCCTTCGCGATGCCGACGTTCGCCTATCAGGTGTCGGGCGAATACACGATGATAAAGGCCGCGGGCGCCAATGGCTGGATCGACGAAGAGCGGGTCATGATGGAGACGCTGCTCGCGTTCAAGCGGGCGGGCTGCGACGGAATTCTCACCTATTTCGCACCGATCGTTGCCGAGCGGCTAAAGGCGGGCGCCTGACTGCTCCTTGATTTTTCATTCCCGAGTTCCCAATTTCAGCGCAACGGCATTCTGTCGCCGGTTTGAAACGGAAAACGAAATGAACACCGAAACGCTTGATGGCGAAATCGTAACCAGCCGCCTTGATGACTGGCGGCTCTATCAGGGCGTGCGGACGAGCCGCGCCTTCGCCTTCCTCATCGACTATGTGATCGTGTTCTTTCTTTGCATTCCGGTGGCGTTCCTCATTGCAATTCTCGGCGTCGCGACGCTCGGCCTTGGCTGGACGCTCTACGGCATCATGTTTCCCGCCGTCGCCCTCGCCTATGTGGCAACGACCCTTGGCGGGCGACGTCAGGCGACCAAGGGCATGCAGATGATGGGCATCAAGCTCGAACGGCTCGACGGCCAGAAGGTCGACGGCCTGCTCGCCGTCGTCCATACTGTGCTGTTCTGGGGCCTGAACGTGGTGTTAACGCCGCTTATCCTGCTCGCAACATTCTTCCTCGACCGTAAGCGAACTGTGCACGACCTTCTTCTCGGGACGGTTGTCGTCCGCGCGTACAGCTAATTTCGAGGCTTATTCAGCAGCAATAATTCCAGGGCCTTCGCGTTTCGAGGGCCACTTTCAAGGTAGTACAAATGATGAAAATGCGTTTATCCGCGCTCGCTTTTGCGTCGCTCGCAATCTATGGGCTCGGCACGATTCCGGGTGTGGCCGCTTCGCCGGCCGGCCGCTATTGCGGTGAAATGATTTCAGACGGCGACTATCGCGACGTCGAGACGATATTGAACGTCGACAAGTCGGGCCACATCAACGGCACCTATGAAGCCGGCGATTCCGCGGGGCGGCTTGTCGGCAAGCTTGCTGAAAAGGACGATGGCACCGGAACCTCGCGGTCGCTGATCTGGACCGACAAATATGGAACCGGCCGGCTCGACCTTCATTTTTCTGATGACTACAAGCAATTCAACGGACGTTGGGGCGCATCGAAGGACGGCAGATTCGATGCTGTCAGCCATAGCTGGACCGGGGCTGCCTGCGGTGCGAATTGAGCAATACTACAGGGACGAAGACTTTCATTGCTGAATACAATATTATTCAATTGACGTTTCGGACGGTCATACGATTCTATTAGCTATTGAAGACCGTCCCAGGGCATGGAATGACGCACCAACCACAGCAGTCACCACAGTTTTTCCTGACAGCACCTTCGCCCTGTCCCTATCTGGAGGGGCAGCTGGAGCGCAAGGTCTTCACGCATCTTGTCGGCGGGCGCGCCAGCGAGCTCAATGATCTGCTGACGCAAGGCGGTTTCCGCCGCTCGCAGAACATCGCCTACCGTCCTGCCTGCGAAAACTGCCGCGCCTGCGTTTCCGTGCGCATCCTTGCCGGCGAGTTCAAGCAGGACAAGTCGATGCGCCGCGTCTGGAATCGCAACCGCGACCTGATCGGCAATATTCACCACGCGGAGCCCTCCACCGAGCAATATGCTCTGTTCCGGCAATATCTCGATGCCCGCCATAACAAAGGCGGCATGTCGGAGATGTCGGTTCTCGACTATGCGATGATGATCGAGGACACGCATGTGCCGACGCAGATCATCGAATACCGACGCCGCGGTCCGGACTCATTCATTACCAAGAAGGGCGAAGGCGAACTTATTGCCGTCGCGCTCACCGATATCATGGGCGATGGCCTGTCGATGGTCTATTCGTTCTTCAATCCCGAACACGCCAGCCGCTCGCTTGGCACCTTCATGATCCTCGATCATATCCAGCGCGCCGCCGCCGCCGGACTTCCCCACGTCTATCTTGGCTACTGGGTGGCGGGCTCGCGCAAGATGCAATACAAGATTCGCTACAAGCCCCAGGAGCATCTCGGCCCCAAGGGGTGGGAACGCCAAGACTGATCGATCCAGCCTGCCCTAACACTGCCCTGGCATGCGGCAAATAAAACAATTCGGAAACGCCGCATGTCCCAGCTTCACCTCGACCATCGCAAGGGTTTGCTCATAACCGGCCTTGGCGGCCTTATCCTGACGGCAGACATTCCGCTATTGCGGCTTGGCCATGGAGAAACCTGGTCGACATTGTTGCTGCGCAGCGCAACGACCTTCATCAGCGCCTTCCTCATCTGGCTGATCTGGAGCCTTGCGACGGGAAAGTGGCGGCCGATTGTTCCGGGCGCCGTCGGTTATGTCGTCGCCGGTCTCTACGGCCTGACCTCGATCACCTTCATGATTGCCGTCTACAATACCAAGACAGCAAACCTCGTGTTCATTCTTGCGCTCAACACGGTGTTTTCGGCGCTCCTGTCCTGGATTTTCCTGAAGGAGCGGCCGAAACCTGCAACTTTTGCAGCCATGTTCTTCATGCTGGTCGGCGTCAGCATCATTGTGCGCGAAGGGCTTTCCTCCGGCCATCTCTTCGGCGATCTGGTCGCCCTGCTCTCGACCTTTATCCTGTCATCGGCAATCACGGTCAGCCGTGCCTCCGGCAAGGACATGGGATTTGCCGCGATCATTGGCACTGCGCTGCCCATGACGGTGGCGGCGTTCATGGTTGCCCAGAACGGCTATTCGGTCGCAGTGCCCGGCTGGATCATATTCAACGGCGCTGTCGTGACGACGCTGGCATTCCTTTGTCTTGCCACCGGCCCGAAGTTCATCTCCGGACCCGAAGTCGCGATGTTCTATCTGCTTGAAACCGTGCTGACGCCGATCTGGGTGTGGATGATCTTTGCCGAGCGGCCGAGCGATCCGACCCTTGTTGGCGGCCTGATTATCATCACCGCCCTCGTCTGCCACTCGCTCTGGCAGATGTACCACAGCCGCCGAATAGCGCGATTAGGAGCCCTGCGGCATCCGGTGTGATCTAAGCGACTATGCCCTGACTTTGAGAATTATCCCGTCGCTTCCGCAGATATCGGACTGCTGCCGCATCGTTACTCCGCGGCCTCAACGATAATCGGCCGCGGTCCTTGCACGTGAACCAACTCGCCGTGTGCAACAGTCTCAGGCTCGTCGGGCTTGTTGGGGCGGAACGACCATTGGAAGGCGCGGCCCATCCAATGGCTGGCATCGTCCATGATCGTATAGAACGATGGAACGAAGACCAGCGACAGAACCGTTGAAACCAGAAGACCTCCGATAACGGCAATCGCCATCGGCGCGCGGAACTCACCACCATCGCCGAAAGCCATGGCGGCGGGCAGCATGCCGGCAGACATGGCGATGGTCGTCATCACAATCGGGCGGATGCGCTTGCGTCCGGCATCGATGATTGCCTCGTTGCGGGCAACGCCATGCTTGACCTCCTCGACCGCGAAATCGACGAGCATGATCGCGTTCTTGGTCACGATACCCATCAGCATCAGGATACCGATGACCACCGCCATCGACACGGAATTGTTGGTCAGCAGCAACGCCACCGCCACGCCGGCAATCGACAGCGGCAGCGACATCAGAATGGTGAAGGCATGGAAGATACTGCCGAAAAGCAGGATCAGCACGACGAAGACGAGCATGAGGCCCATGATCATCGCATCGCGGAACCCGGCAAACACCTCGCCCATGACTTCCGCATCGCCCGTCTCCTGGATGCGCACGCCCTGGGGCATCGACTTCGCAGCCGGAAGGTTCTTGACGATATCGAGCCCCTCGCCGATCTCCTTGCCGCCCGCCATATTGGCGCCGACAACGACGCGGCGTTCGCGGTTGAAACGCTCGATGGAGGACGGTCCCTGGCCAAAGCTGATATCGGCGATGGATTCGAGTGGCACCACCACGCCCGCCGGGGTCGTCACGGTCTGCGTACTGAGGATCGAAAGATCGCGGCGCGCTTCCTCGGTCAATTGCACGCGGATCGGGATCTGCCGGTCACCGATCGTGTATTTGGCAAGGTTCGCATCAAGATCGCCCAGCGTCGCGACACGCAATGCGTCTGACACCTGCGAAGTCGAAATGCCGAGTTCGGCGAGCTTGTCCATGCGCGGCGTGACGATGATTTCCGGCCGGTCAAGCGCGGCAGTCGACGATACCGCCTGGAAACTGCCTGTCGCGGTCATCCCGCTCTGCAGCAGGCGGGCCTGCTCGCTGACCTTATCGCCATCGCTGCCGATAACGCCGACAGCAAACTCGCGCTCGCCACGATCATTGACGAAATTTGCCCTGAGATCAGGCACTTCCGACAGTTTATTGAAGATATCGACCTCGATCTGCTTCTGGGTCCGGTTCCGTTCGCTCTTGTGGCTGAGCTTGACGATCATCGTTGCACGGCGCGTATCGAGCGAACCCGTCGGCGACGAGCCACCGGTCACATAGGTTTGCTGGACTTCGGGAATCTCGCGCACCTTGAGCGAAGCAGCGTCGGTCACGCGCAGCGTCTCGTCGATCGGCGCGCCGGGCGGCAGTTCGAGACTGACGGCGACCCGCGCCTCGTCCTGTGGCGGAACGAAACCGGAGGGCAGGAAGCCCATTGCCCAGATGGCGAGCGCGAAAAGTCCAATACCGCTTACCAGCGTCAGCCAGCGATAGCGCAAGGTTACACCGAGGAACCGCGTATAGCCGCGTATCCAGCCGGCTTCCTTGTCGCCATGATGCAGGCTCTTGCCGTCGCGCAGCAGATAGGCCGTCATCATCGGCGTCAGCAGGCGGGCGACGAGCAACGAGAAGAATACGGCGACTGCGACCGTCAGGCCGAACTGCTTGAAATACTGCCCGGCAATGCCGCTCATGAAGCTGACCGGCGCGAAGACGGCAATGATCGTCACCGAAATCGCGATCACGGCGAGGCCGATCTCGTCGGCGGCTTCGAGCGATGCCCTATAGGGCGACTTGCCCGAGCGCATATGGCGGACGATGTTCTCGATCTCGACGATGGCGTCGTCAACGAGGATACCGGTGACGAGGGTGATGCCGAGCAGGCTGATAAGATTGAGCGAGAAGCCCAGCATGTCGATCGCCCAGAAGGTGGGTATGGCCGACAGGGGCAAGGCGATCGCGGCAATCAGCGTCGCCCGAATATTCCGCAGGAACAGGAACACGACGATGATCGACAGCAGCGCCCCTTCGACCAGCGAACTCATTGCCGATTCATAGTTGCCGTAGGTGTAGTTCACCGAATTGTCGATGATGCTGAAGCGCGCGTCCGGATACTTCTCCTTCAATTGATCCATCCGCGCCTGGACGAGCGCGTAGACATCGGTATCGCTGGCGCCCTTGGCGCGGAAAATGCCGAGGGACACAACGGTCTGGTTGTTGACCCGGGCAAAAGATTTGGGCTCCTCGAAGGAGTCGCTGACGGTACCAAGGGCATCGAGGCGCACCGAACGGCCGCCGGCGAGCGGAATTTCCACGGCCCGCAGGTCGTCAAGCGTACGCGATGCACCAAGGGTGCGGATCGTCTGCTGCATGGTACCGAGATCGCCGCGCCCACCGGTCAGGTCGGCATTCATCGATTTCAGCGCGCGGTTCACGTCCCAGGCGGTAACGCCAAGCGCCGTCAGCCGGTCAGGATCGAGCGACACGCGGATTTCCCGGGTAACGCCACCATAGCGCTCAACGCGGCCGACACCCTTGAGGCCCTGAATATCGCGGATGATCTTGTCATCGACGAACCAGGACAGTTCTTCCGATGTCATGGTCGGCGCCGAGACAGCATAGGTCAGGATCGACGATCCTTCGACATCGACCGAATTGATGATCGGTTCCTTGATCGTCGCCGGCAGGTCGTCGCGAATTCGCGACACGGCATCCTTGACGTCATCGAGTGCCTTTTGCGTGTCGACTTCGAGCCGGAACTCGACAAGCGTGGTGGAATTGCCTTCCGTCAAATTGGTGGTGACGTTCTTGACGCCGGTTATATTCGCAACCGAATCCTCGACCCGCTTGGCGATCTGGGTTTCAAGTTCGGTCGGTGCGACGCCGGGGTCGGTGACGGAAACCGAAATCAGCGGCACATCAATATTGGGGAAGCGCGTGATCGGCAGTTTGGCAAAAGCCATCAGCCCGAGAACGACAAGCACCACGAACAGCAGGATCGAGGGAACCGGGTTTCGGATCGACCAGGCAGAAATGTTCCAGTTCATTTGATGGCCCCCGTGGCCTCGTCGGTAACGCGAACCGGCGTTACGCGGTCGCCATTGGCGACGAAAGTTCCAGCGCGGGCCACGACTTCCTCGCCTTCCGCCAATCCCTTGAGGACTTCGACGGCGCGGTCGTTGCGAATGCCCAGTTCCACCGTCCGGCTTTCGATGACGCCGTCCTTGACGACCTGCACAAGCGCGGTGCGGCCATGATAGACCACGGCGGAGAGCGGAACATTGATGCCGTCGCGACGTGTGAGTTCGACCACGGCGCGGGCGAAATTACCGGGCCTGATCGCCGGGTTCTTCTCAAGCGTGATCTTCACCGAGCCAAGGCGCGAACTTGCATTGATTTCCGGCGAAATGAGGCGCACGCGACCGGACACCGATTCTTCCATGCCCGAGACGCGGACCGAAACCGGCATCCCCTCCTTGAGGCGAGGCAGATCGACTTCCGGAATATTGGCTGCGACTTCGAATTGGGCGTCGCGCGCAATGCGGAACAAGGGTCCTGCATTGAAGGAAACAATGCCGCCAAGCAGCGCATTCCGGCTGAGCACGACGCCGGCGGTCGGTGCCTTCACGTCGGCCTTTTCCAGACGCAGGAGAACATCGCGCTTCTGCGCGGCGACAAGCTGCAACTGCGACTGGGTGGCGACCAGCGCCTGACGGGCGGTGTTGAGACGGGCATTGGCGCTGTCGTGCGCGTTGGTCGCGTTGTCGAGCTCCATCTTAGAGTTGATGCCCTTGCTGGAGAGGGCACGTGCGCGCTCCAGCGCTTCCATGGCCTGGCGCACGGCAATCTCCGCATCGACGATCTGGGCCTCCGACTGCGAAATCGAAGCGTCGGCCTGAGCCCGCTGGGCATCGATCTGTGCAAGCTGTATCTGCAGCGCCGACTTGTCGAGGCGGGCAAGAATGTCGCCCTCCTTCACCACGTCGCCCTGATCGGCGTTGAGTTCGAGGACGAGCAGGCCGGCAACATCGGTCCCGACCGCAACCTCCTGGCGCGGCACGATGGTGCCGTTGACGGTGATGGTCGAGACCATCTCGCTCTTGCCCGCGGGTATGACATTGATGACCGGCGCTTTAGTCTCGGGGACGGCGGCAGCGGCTTTTTCTTCAGCCATCGCGCCCGCCATGGCGGACAGGGAGAGGCTCGACACGAGAGCCAGGGAAACAAGAACTTTTTTGCTGTAACGGCTCATCGGGAAAACTCGAGTTGGAGCGATCTTCAAATCTTAGAACTTGTCGGGCGCAGCATCGCTACCGCGAGCGCACGGAACACGGGCTCCAGCGCCTCGACCGGGAGGCCCTGGGCCGGAAAGTTGCGCATGATGATCCCCTCGCCCATGGCGGCCAGCGATGCGACTACCAGATCCATATCGGCGATCGGATCGATTTCGCCCCGCGCCTTGGCAGCTTCGAGGGCTGCATGCAGCTTTTCGCGCATCATCCCTTCGTGCAGTTCGCAGGTTGCCGCGACGGTTTCGTTTCGCATCGCCTCGGCCCGTACCTCGACAAAAAGACGCGCGCTGGAATCGGCCGGGCCCGGACCGCTATCGTTCAGCGACATCTTGCGCACATGGTCGGTGCCGACCTGGGTAATCGCATCGATGATATTGTTGGACTGCAGCATGCGATCGAGGATCTCATTGCTCTGCTGGCGATGCATCGCCGCGATCGTCTCGATAATTGCTTCCTTGGAAGGAAAATAGCGGTAAAGCGCACCCGGGCTCATGCCTGCCTCCGAGCATATATCGTTCATCGACGCGCCACGGAAGCCAGAACGGATGAAACAGCTCATTGCGGCGTTGAGAATACGCTCCTCCTGCGCTTCGCGATTGCGCGCGCGCTTGCCGAAGAGTTTCGCCACGAAGCAATGAGAGCCTTCCGCGTCGTCGTCGGAAGCGCTCCTTGCCTGCTTGGGCAGAATTTGATCAACCATCGATCCACCGAAATGAGAGAGAACGTTCTCTCTCATTTATACGAATGCTAGTTGGCCGTCAATATGCGAGAGATCATTCTCGTTTATCGGAGACAGTGGCCTTTTTTGGTCAAGCGAACTTGCCAGAGCGCGGGAAACCCTTCGGCACCATCCGTCCGGCGGTTGCGCGCGGGCCGATCCACTCAAGGAGTTCGGTCTCGCTTCGGCTGAAGGTGCGCTCGGCGGCGTCCTGCCAGGTCAGGCCCTGCGCCATGGCGAAGATGCGGATATCGGACACGCCGCCATCCTTGTAGCGCTGCAGCCGTACACCCTTGCCCCGTCCGAGTTCGGGCACTTCCGACAGCGGGAACACCAGCATCTTGCGGTTTTCGCCGACGATGGCAACCGTATCGCCAGTAACCGGAATGCAATGGCGCGCCTCGTCGGGCGCCTTGACGTTCATCACCTGCTTGCCCTTGCGGGTATTGGCGATCACCTCGGCCTCGGGAACGACGAAACCATTGCCGACATGCGAGGACAGCAGCAGTTTGCGCTCGGGGCTATGCACGAAGGCCGTGACAATGTCCTGGTCGTTCTCCATGTCGACAATGATGCGGATCGGCTCGCCATGGCCGCGCCCGCCCGGCAGGCTGTTGGCGCCGATGGTGTAGAACTTGCCGCCAGTGGTGAGGACTAGAATGCGGTCCGTTGTTTCGGCATGGAAGGCAAGCTTGAGCTTGTCGCCTTCCTTGAAGGTCAGCGCCGAGAAATCGGCAAGGTGCCCCTTCATGGCGCGCAGCCAGCCCTTTTCGGAGACGACGACGGTGACCGGCTCCTTCTCGATCATCGCATGATGAATATCGGTCAGGTCGTGCTGCGGCGCCTCCGCGAATGTGGTGCGACGCTTGCCGAGCAGCGTATCCGGCGCATATTTTTTCTGCATTTCCGAGATTTGCCAGGAAATGGTTTGCCATTGCTTGGGCTCGGAACCGAGGAGCTGTTCGATTTCACGCTTTTCGGCTGTGAGACCGTCAAATTCCTTGCGAATCTCGAACTCCTCAAGCTTGCGCAGCGAGCGAAGCCGCATGTTGAGGATGGCTTCGGCCTGAACGTCGGTGAGTTCGAAGCGCCTGATCATCTCCTGTTTCGGCTCATCCTCCTCGCGGATGATTCGGATGACCTCATCGATGTTGAGATAGGCGATCAGCATGCCGCCTAGAATTTCGAGACGGCGTTCAATCTCGCCGAGCCGGTGCCGCGAGCGCCGGATAAGCACATCCTTGCGGTGTTCGAGCCACTCCTTCAAAACGTCGCGCAACGACAGGACATTCGGCACCTTGCCGTTCGACAGCACGTTCATGTTCAAGGGGAAACGGGTTTCAAGTTCCGTCAGCTTGAACAGCGATTCCATCAGGATGTCCGGATTGACACTCCGGCTCTTCGGTTCGAGGACAAGGCGCACGTCCTCGGTGGATTCGTCGCGCACATCGTCGAGCAGCGGCAATTTCTTGGCGATCAGGAGTTCGGCGATCTTCTCGATCAGCCGCGACTTCTGCACCTGATACGGAATCTCGGTGATGACGATATTCCAGGTGCCCCTGCCCTGATCCTCAACCTCCCAGCGGGCACGCAGGCGGAAACCGCCGCGACCGGTCTTGTAGGCGTCGAGAATGGCATCCGGAGTTTCGACGAGGATACCGCCGGTCGGGAAATCGGGACCGCGCACCTTGGTCTTGAGCGGGTCCTCCTCCTCCACCGTCGACATCAGGTCCTCGACGCTCGCGTCCGGATGCTTGATCAGATGCAGCGCGGCGGCGCAAAGCTCCGAGACATTATGCGGCGGTATCGACGTCGCCATGCCGACGGCGATGCCGGACGAGCCGTTGGCGAGCAGATTCGGGAATGCGCCCGGAAGGACGATCGGTTCCTCGTCCTCTTCATTATAGGTTGGCCGGAAATCGACCGCGTCCTCGGTAATGCCCTCAAGAAGCAGCATGGCGACATCGGTCATCCGCGCTTCGGTGTAGCGCATCGCCGCCGGGTTATCGCCGTCGATATTGCCGAAATTGCCCTGGCCGTCGACGACCGGATAGCGCACGGCGAAATCCTGCGACAGGCGCACCAGCGCATCATAGATCGACTGGTCGCCATGCGGGTGGAATTTACCCATGACTTCGCCGACGATACGAGCGCACTTGGCATAGGACTGGTCCGGCGAAAGGCGCAGAAGCCGCATGGCATGCATGATGCGGCGATGCACCGGCTTCAGCCCGTCGCGTACGTCCGGCAGCGCGCGATGCATGATCGTCGAAAGGGCATATGCTAGATAGCGCTCCTCCAGCGCCGCCTTCAGATCGACCGGCTCGATATTATTGTCATTTTCATCGCCATTGTCTGGCGGAATCACGCTTTTTCCCATGTCAATGGGTTATCAACTCGCCGATTCGGCGGCAAGCAATGATTCGCCAAGATCACAGCCAGTTGGCCTTGCCGGACGCACAGCTCTTGCTTTCGATCTGCAAATCTGACCTTCTCGCCCTTTAACAGCAAAGCTCCTCGGTGATGGCCATAGTTTTGCCGCTGCTGCACGCTTCGAATACGGGAACAGAAGGGATCAACTCATGGCTTCAATGCAACTGAATTCCAGCCTGCGCGTCCTCGGCGCCACCTCTGCTCTCATGATCATCTTTGCCGGATCGGCCTATGCGGTCGATGGAAATGCTGTCGCAGGACGTCTCAAGGCCGTCTATGCCGAACAGGGCGGCACCTTCGACTATGGCAGCGTGGAAACGAACGGCTCGACTGTCGTCCTGAAGGATACAAAAGTATCGACTGCGGGCGTCAAGGAGAGTTTCAGCGCCGGCGACGTGACGTTGACCGACGTCTCCGATGCGCCCGGCGGTGGTTTCAAGATTGGCTCGCTGACAATCCCGGACATCAACTTCACCCCTGAAGGCGAACCCGGCAGCAAGGTCAATGTCAGCGGCATCAGCCTTGCTGGAATCACCTTGCCTCCTGAAGGCTCAACCGATCCGCTCGCCAAAATCCTTCAATATAAAAAAGCGGAAATCAAGCATTTCGACGTCAACGCAAAGGGCAAGGACGTCTTCAACGCCGACAATCTGACGGTCACCGTGTCGCCGATCACCGCGTCTGCCCCCGTCACCTTCACCTCCAACGTGGAACGCTTCAAGGCGGATCTGTCGACGGTGGAAGACCCGAAGACGAAAGACGCCCTCAAGGCGCTCGGCTATGAGACGCTCACCGGCAAGATCGACATGAGCGGCAGTTGGAACATGGCCGATGGCCGGCTCAACATCGAAAAGATGGACTATATCGCCGACAATGCCGGTACACTCGGCATCAAGCTCGACATTTCCGGCTATACGCTCGATTTCATCAAGGGCTTGCAGGAAGCCACCAAGAACATGGAAGGCAAGCCCGATGATGCGCAGGGCATGGCCATGCTCGGCCTCATGCAGCAACTGAGCTTCAACAGCGCTGCGATCCGCTTCGACGATGCTTCGCTGACCTACAAGGCACTTGATTATGTCGCCAAGCAGCAGGGCGCCAAGCGTTCCGACCTGATCAATCAGGCGAAGATGATCATTCCGATGGCCGCAACGCAGTTGAAGAATGCCGATTTCGCGCAAGCGCTCGCCCAGGCGACCAGTACCTATCTCGACAACCCGAAAACGATCGAAATCAAGGCGATGCCGGCAAAGCCCGTGCCCTTCGCCATTATCGCGGCGGGCGGCATGGCCGATCCGAAATCGCTGATCAAGACGCTCGGGGTGACGGTCACCGCGACCGAGTAGCATTTCGTGACGGGGATCCTCGGGACAAGGGCCCGGGGACCCAGGTTCCGTAACGCTGAAACGCAACGTTCGCCGAGGGCTCTTGTGGCATAGCAAAAAGCCCCGCATTGCTGCCGGGCTTTTCTGTATTCAAAACCACTTAGATGAGGTGTTTTAAACCTCTTTCTTCACCGGATTGAGGCGAATGTGCAGGTCGCGCAGCTGCGCTTGTGACACTTCCGAAGGTGCGTTCATCAGAAGGTCGTAGGCCTGCTGGTTCATCGGGAACATGGTGATCTCGCGGAGGTTCTTGGCGCCGACGAGCAGCATGACGATACGGTCGATGCCGGCCGCCATACCGCCATGCGGCGGAGCGCCATACTGAAATGCCCGGTAGAGCGCGCCGAAACGCTCTTCCACCGTCTCGCGCGAGTGACCAACGGCCTCGAACGCCTTGACCATCGTCTCCGGCAGGTGGTTGCGGATGCCGCCCGAGGCAATTTCGAAGCCGTTGCAGACCATGTCGTACTGGAACGCCTTGATCGTCAGCGGATCCTGGTGTTCCAGCGCATCGATGCCGCCCTGCGGCATGGAAAACGGGTTGTGGGCAAAATCGATCTTCTTTTCTTCCTCGAGCCATTCGAAGAAGGGAAAATCGACGATCCAGCAGAGCTTGAACTGATCGCGATCGACGAGGTTGAGCTCCTCGCCCGCGCGGGTGCGGGCCGCGCCGGCAAAGGAGACGAACTTTTTCGGGTCGCCCGCCACGAAGAACACGGCGTCGCCCTCGCCGAGGCCAAGCTGCGTGCGGATGGCTTCGGTACGTTCCGGCCCGATATTCTTGGCAAGCGGTCCGGCGCCTTCCAGCGCCTCGCCTTCCTTGCGCCAGAAAATATAGCCGAGGCCGGGCTGGCCTTCACCTTGCGCCCACGAGTTCATGCGATCGCAGAATGCGCGCGATCCGCCGGTTTTGGCTGGTATGGCCCAGACCTCGACCTTCGGATCATTGGCAATCATGTTGGCGAAAACCTTGAAGCCCGAGCCGGCAAAGTGCTCGGTGACGGCTTCCATCTCGATCGGGTTGCGCAGATCCGGCTTGTCGGAGCCGTATTTGCGCATGGCAACATCGTAGGAAATCCGCGGGAATTCCTGCGTTACCGGCTTGCCATTGGCAAACTCCTCGAAGATGCCGCGCAGCACCGGTTCCATCGTCGAAAGCACGTCGTTCTGCTCGACGAAGCTCATCTCGATATCGAGCTGGTAGAATTCGCCCGGCAGGCGGTCGGCGCGCGGGTCTTCATCGCGGAAGCACGGCGCGATCTGGAAATAGCGATCGAAGCCCGACATCATGATGAGCTGCTTGTATTGCTGTGGCGCCTGCGGCAGGGCGTAGAAGTTACCGGGATGGATGCGGCTCGGCACGAGGAAATCGCGCGCGCCTTCCGGCGAAGAGGCCGTCAGGATCGGCGTCGAGAACTCCGTGAAGCCGATTTCGGACATGCGGCGGCGCATCGCCGAGATGATCTTCGTGCGCGCCATGATGTTCTTGTGCAGCGTGTCGCGACGCAGGTCGAGGAAGCGGTACTTCAGACGGATGTCTTCGGGGTAGTCGAGCTCGCCGAAGACCGGCAGCGGCAGTTCCTTGGCAGCCGACAGCACTTCGATCTCGCGGGCGAAGATTTCGATCTCTCCGGTCGGCATGTTCGGGTTGATCGTATCGTCGGTACGGGCCTTGACCTCACCGTCGACGCGGATAACCCATTCGCCGCGTACAGTTTCCGCCAATTTGAATGCTGGCGAATCCGGGCTCGCAACGATTTGCGTCAGACCATAGTGGTCGCGCAGGTCGATGAAGAGAATGCCGCCGTGGTCGCGGACGCGATGGACCCAGCCGGATAGACGAACAGTCGAACCAACGTCCGATTTACGCAAGGCTGCGCAGGTGTGGCTGCGGTAACGGTGCATGGTATGTGCCTCTGAATTTATGCTGGTTGCCGAAAAGCGTGGGAAATGCCCCGGCATGAGCCAAGAATTTGGGCGGACAAGCGCATTTTGAGGGTGATTTGTCAAGATCGGGGCGGAGACAAACGCATTCTCATTCGCTATAGAAAATTTATGAGCATGATTACAACCACCGACCAACTCGAGCAGGCTGTCGCGGCCCTTTCGCAATCCGATTTTGTGACCGTCGATACGGAATTCATCCGGGAGACCACCTTCTGGCCGGAACTCTGCGTCATTCAGCTTGCGTCGCCCGATCATACTGCGATCGTTGATGCGCTGGCGCCGGGCCTTGATCTTGCTGCTTTTTTTCGGCTGATGGCCGATGAGAAGATCGTCAAGGTCTTCCATGCCGCGCGCCAGGACATCGAAATCATCTTCCACCTCGGAAATCTCATCCCGCATCCGGTTTTCGACACGCAGGTTGCGGCCATGGTATGCGGTTTTGGCGATGCGATTGCCTATGATCAGCTGGTTCAGCGCATCGTCGGGGCGCAAATCGACAAATCGTCACGCTTTACCGACTGGCGTCGCCGCCCGCTCTCCGAAAAGCAGCTCGACTATGCGCTCGCCGACGTGACGCATCTGCGCGACATCTATCTTCATCTGAAGCAGAGCCTTCAGGAAGAGGGCCGCACCGACTGGGTGCTTGACGAGATGAAAATCCTGACGGCGCGCGAAACCTACGACATGCATCCGGATGATGCGTGGAAGCGGCTGAAGATGCGCCTGCGCAAGCCGCAGGAACTCGCGGTTCTGCGCAGTGTTGCGGCCTGGCGCGAACGCGAGGCGCGCGAGCGCAACGTGCCCCGCGGGCGCGTGCTCAAGGACGATGCGATTTATGAGATCGCGCAGCAGCAGCCGCGCGATGCGGAGGCGATGTCACGCCTCAGAACGATCCCGAAAGGCTGGGAACGATCGAGCATGGCGACCGGCCTTCTCAATGCGGTGAATCTCGCGCTCGACCTGCCGAAGGAAGACATGCCGCGCCTGCCGAAATCCGTGCAGTCGCCGGAAGGCGCCGGTGCTGCCGCTGAACTCCTCAAGGTGCTTTTGCGCCTTGTCACCGAGGAGCATGGTGTCGCCGCGAAGGTGGTTGCGACAACCGACGAGATCGACCGGATCGCCGCCGAGGGCGACGTCGACGACATTCCGGCGCTGCAGGGCTGGCGGCGCGAGGTTTTTGGCGAAAAGGCGCTGCAACTGATCAACGGATCGCTTTGCCTTAAATTCGAAAACAGGAAGATTCGGGCCGTTCCCTGGCCAGAAGAGTAAGCGATGGTTCGGCCGTGATCGTAGCATCGCTTTGGCGGTGCAGCTAACGTCCCGGCATGATCACATCACATATTAGGCAACCACGCATGTCCAGTCCCGCCGTTTCGACCACCCCGCCGCTTGCCAGAGAGATTGCCCTTCTCGCGGTGCTTGCCACGCTGTGGGGGGCTTCCTATACCTTCATCAAGATCGGCGTGGAAACCATACCGCCCGTTACATTTATTGCCGCGCGCACCTTGATTGCCGGAGCGCTGCTGCTCGCCATCATCAAGATGCGCGGTCTCGCACTGCCGCGAGATCCGGACGTCTGGAAGCGCTTCTTCATCCAGGCCTGCATCAACAGTGTCATCCCCTTTACCCTGGTTGCCTGGGCGGAAATCACCGTCGACGCCGGTCTTGCGACGATCCTCAATTCGACGACCCCGATCTTCACGTTCCTGCTCACCGTGCTCATCACACGGCACGAACCTGTGACCGCCCGCAAGGTGTTCGGCGTCACTGCTGGCGTCGTTGGCATCAGCCTGATCATTGGCCTTGAAGCCTTCAACGGCCTCGGCAAGGAACTTGTCTCGCAACTCGCAATTGTCACGGCAACAATTTCCTATGCGTGCGCAGCTATTTTCGGCCGCGGCTTCAAGGGGATGGACCCGATGATGCCGGCGGCGGGCTCGATGATATGCGGTGCGGTCATGCTCATACCCTTGAGCCTTGTCGTCGACCATCCGTGGACGATCGTACCGTCAACCGCGTCGATTGCAGCCCTGTTTGGCCTTGCGGTTTTCTCGACCGCCCTCGCCTTCGTGATCTTCTTCCGCCTCGTCCATACGCTGGGATCGGTCAGCACAACGTCGCAAGCCTATCTGCGCGTGCCGATCGGGGTTGGAATCGGCGTGCTCTTTCTCGGGGAAAGCCTGAGCTCGACCGCCTGGCTGGGGCTCGTCTGCGTCATTGCCGGGGTCGCAGCCATGACGCTGCCCGCGCGCAAGAAGGCAACGGCCGCGCCGATCTAACGGTCAATCGCCAATTGCCTTGCGGTTAGGGTCGGCTCCGAGAACTAGGAGCCGATCGTCATCCGGATGTTTTTACCGGTAAGCTTCGCCAGTTGCTGCAGCCGCCCCTCCGGCACGTCGCCGATTAGGTCGGCCTTGGACTTGTGGACGACGAGATCGATGCCGTTTGCCGTCGCCTTCCAGGACAGGTAAGGCACCACCCCGGCCATCGAGGCCGAGAAGGGGTAGACGATGCGCATGACCGCCGCGAGGATGCGCGAATATTCGAGCAAGCGCGGCGTGGCAATTGCCGCTAGGTCCGGATCGGCGACGCTATTGGTAATGCCTTCATGGCGGAAGAAATTGGCAAGGGCGATATAGGCGCGGCCGGGGTGATCGATACCGATAAAGGCGGCGTTGGAAATCATGTTCAAGGCCTGCGAGCCGCGATAATCCGGATGGGCGCGCCAACTGATATCCGCGACGAGGCAGGCAGCGCGCCGATAGCGGCTTTCGTCCTCGGTCTCGTCATACCCGAGCGCGGCAAAGGCGCCACCGGTCCATTCGGCAAGCTCGCGCGCATAGGCAGGCGAGCGGGCGCGAAGTACCGCCAGTTCATCGGCTGCCGAGATGA
Source organism: Phyllobacterium sp. UNC302MFCol5.2 (assembly GCF_000686005.1). Taxonomy (NCBI): domain Bacteria; kingdom Pseudomonadati; phylum Pseudomonadota; class Alphaproteobacteria; order Hyphomicrobiales; family Phyllobacteriaceae; genus Phyllobacterium; species Phyllobacterium sp. UNC302MFCol5.2. Next base: position 26,096 of record NZ_JMLL01000013.1, on the reverse strand, counting down.
GCGGGTCTTCCAGTTGCTCGCTTTCAGAAAGCAGCGAATAGAGAAATCCCTCGCGTACCCCAAGCGCCGAGAATACAACCTGGGCCGGACGCATCAGTTTGATGGTTTCGAGCAGCGCAATTGCGCCATAGGAAAGCAATGAGCGGCGGTTTTTCGAGACGTCCTCTATGCCGCGCATATAATCGAGATCGCCGGCGGCGACGAGCTTGAGGAAGCGCTGCGCCTCCTCGAACGGAATTTCGTAATGATGCATGACATGCAGTGGATAGTGCGTCGCGCTCATATGGAGCTTGGCGAGATTTCGCCAGGTGCCGCCAACTGCATAGAAGGTGCGCCCCTTGCCATTGGCCAGAAGCTTGGCGGAAGCCAGATACTTCCGTGCTATCGTCACTGCTGCGGTGAGATCACCATCTGCCATGTCCTGCAGGCGCAAGCCGCCAAGCGGAAGTGTGATCCCGTCGCCGATCTGATGCCCCTTGACATCGACGAGTTCGAGACTGCCGCCGCCGAGGTCGCCGGCAATCCCGTCCGGATCGTGAAATCCCGAGATGATGCCGAGGGCGGAATAGTACGCTTCCTCGCGGCCCGAAAGCACCCGGATAGGTTCTTTGAGCAGAGCCTCGGCTTCCTTGATGAACATCGAGCCGTTCTCTGCCTCGCGCGCTGCGGCCGTTGCGAGAACGTCGAGCGAAACCGCTCCCGCCTGATCGGCCAGGGCACGGAAGCGGCGCAGCGCACGCAGCGCGCTTTGCACCGCCTTGGCATTCAGCTTGTGTGTCTTGACCAAACCCTTGCCGAGACCGCAGAGAATCTTCTCGTTGAACAGCACAGTGGGCGAGCGGTTGACGCCTTCATAAACGACAAGGCGCACTGAGTTCGAGCCAATGTCGATAACTGCGGCCGGCTGGCGCCCCTGTACGCGTCCCTGTGCAGCGGAGATCATGCAGCCTTGTTTCTTTTCGAGCGCTTGCGATGGGCAATCAGTCGAGGTGCCGAGGATTTCAGAGACTTGCCACGGCCGGAAAGGCTGGGATTTGTCATGAAATATTCCTGCGCGTTGAAAGCTTCTTCACCTTCGGCCGGCTCAATCCGGCGCGACGTTCCGTCTGCTAGTAACTCGTAACTCTGCTGGTTGTCGAGAACGTTGGCCAGCATAATCTGTGAAAGAACCTGTTGATGCACAGTTGGATTGGTGATGGGCACCAGCGTCTCCACGCGGCGGTCGAGATTGCGTGTCATCATGTCGGCCGAACCGAAATAGACCAGTGCTTTTTCGGACGGCAATCCTTCGCCGTTGCCGAAGCAGAAGATGCGGCTATGCTCGAGGAAACGGCCGACAATCGATTTCGCACGAATGTTTTCCGAAAGTCCCGGCACCTGCGGGCGCAGACAGCAAATGCCGCGGACGACCAGGTCGATTTCGACGCCGTGCTTGCTCGCCTTATAGAGCGCGTCGATGATCTCGGCGTCGACCAGCGAATTCACCTTCATCCAGATCGAAGCCGGACGTCCGGCCTTGGCGTGCTCGATTTCTTCGGCGATGTGCTGGAGGATGCGCGGACGCAGCGAAATCGGCGAAACGGCAATGCGCATTTCCCCTGATGGCGGTGTATAGCCGGTGATGTAGTTGAAAATCTGCGCCACGTCGCGCCCGATGGCCTGCTCGCATGTGAAGAACGAGAGATCGGTATAGATCTTCGCCGTGATCGGATGGTAGTTGCCGGTGCCAAGATGCACGTAACTGCGCAGCCGGTTTTCTTCACGCCGCACCACAAGCGACATCTTGGCGTGCGTCTTCAACTCGATGAAGCCGAAGACCACCTGCACGCCGGCCCGCTCCAGGTCTCGCGCCCAACGGATATTCGCCTCTTCGTCGAACCGCGCCTTGAGTTCGATCAAGGCCGTCACCGACTTGCCGCTTTCCGCCGCATCGATAAGCGCGCGCACGATCGGGCTGTCGTTCGATGTGCGGTAGAGCGTCTGCTTGATGGCGACGACATCGGGATCGGCGGCGGCCTGGCGCAGGAACTGGACAACGACATCAAAGGATTCGTAAGGATGGTGAACGATGATGTCCTTCTCGCGGATCGCCGCAAAGCAATCGCCGCCATGTTCGCGGACACGCTCGGGGAAGCGCGGATTGTAGGGCACGAATTTGAGGTCGGCCCGCGGTATGCCGACAATTTCCGACATCATGTTGAGGGCGAGCAGGCCTTCGAGCACGCTGATGCGATTGTCCGGCACGCCAAGCTCGGTCGCAACGAAGCTGCGCAGCGATTCCGGCATTTCGTCGTCGAACTCGATGCGGATCACCTGGCCGCGGCGGCGGCGCTTCAGCGCACTTTCGAAGAGGCGCACCAGATCCTCGGCCTCTTCTTCCACCTCGATATCGCTGTCGCGGATGATGCGGAACGTGCCTGCCCCCTTGATTTCGTAGCCGGGAAACAGCCGGCCGGTGAAGAGGCTGATTGCATCCTCCAGTGTCAGAAAGCGGAAATGGCCGCTCTCGTCGGGAATCTGGATGAAACGCTTCAGCGCCTGCGGCAGGCGCAGCAGCGCCGTCATCGGGCGATTGTCGCTGCTGCGGCTAAGCAACATGGCGATGGTAAATCCGAGATTGGGGATGAATGGAAACGGGTGCGCTGGGTCGATGGCGAGCGGGGTCAGCACCGGATAGATGGTTTCGAGGAAGTGATCTTCGAGCCACGCCTGTTCGGCGCTGGTCAGCCGGTCCGGCCGCACGATCTCGATATTTTCCTTCAGCATTTCGGCGCGCAGTTCCGTCAGCCTGATCTGCTGCGCGGCCTGGAGGCGTCCAACCTCTTCGAGCACGAAATCGAGCTGTTCCTGCGGGGTGCGCCCGTCGTCGCTGCGATCGGAGACGCCGGCACGAACCTGACCGGCCAGCCCCGCGATTCGAACCATGAAAAACTCGTCGAGATTGGCGGCCGAGATCGACAGGAAACGCAGCCGTTCGAGAAGGGGCTGGTGCGCGTTGTGGGCTTCTTCGAGCACGCGGCGATTGAACTGCAGCCACGAGAACTCGCGATTGACGAACCGATCGACGCTTTTCGGCAGATCGGGCAGATCGACGCTCTCCACCGGTTGCGGAATGAGGGGCGCCTGTTCGTTCATATTTATTCTCCAATCAAAAGCTGGCTGCCACTATACCGGCAACGGAATATACGGTCATGTCTCAACGGCAAACTAATGCGGTGTTTTGACAGATTGTTTGCAAGCGTCTTGAAATCGCATTCAGGATGATACAAACCCTAGGGAAAGAGAAGTCAATTGCGCCAAGGCGCGTTGAGCGGCGAGTCGTCAGGAGCGTAATATGGCTGGACACAGCATCCCTCATTTCCAGAACAGCGCTGGTCATGCAGCGATCAGCATCGGCGTGAAGGAATTCATGTGTGTCGGCGCCAATCCTCCGTTCGATCACCCGCACGTATTTCTGGATCTTGGCGACGATAACGAAAAGGTCTGCCCCTATTGCTCGACGCTTTACCGCTACGATCCCTCGCTTCCTGCCGAGGTGACGGTGCCGGAAGGCTGCATCTACGTCGACAGGGCTGCTTGAACCCGGACGGAGAAACTGGTTCCATCCGGATGTCCTCTGGCCCGACCCTGATTGATCTCAAGACAGAACGTAACAGGCGAATTCCCAATCCTGACCAGATCATTATTGCGGGGGCCGGCATTGCCGGCCTGACGCTCGCGCTTGCCCTGAGCGACAAGGGTTTTTCGGTTCAGCTTTTCGAGAAGAGTGCGACGCTTGCCGAGATCGGCGCGGGCCTGCAGCTTTCACCCAATGCCACGCGCCTTCTCGATCGCCTTGGTGTGCTGGAACGGCTGAAATATGCCTCCGTCGAGCCGCAGGCCATCTGCCTGCAGGACGGGCGAAGCGGCGCAAATCTGCTGCATCTGCCGATCGGCGGAACGGCAAGACAGCGTTGGGGCGCGCCTTATATCGTTTGCCACCGCGCCGACCTGCAAAATGCGTTGCTCAACGAGGCGCGCAACCGTCCCAACATTGCGATCCAGCTGCAATCGACGGTGACGCAATACAAGTCGGACACCGAAGGCATTTTGGTTCGGGTCCAGTATCATGACCGCATCGAAGAACATCGCGGGGCGCTGCTCGCAGGCGCCGACGGCGTATGGTCGGACATGCGCACCGCTCTGTCGGACACCGACCGCGCCCGTTACACGGGAACGATCGCCTGGCGTTCTTCGGTCGCGGTCGATCAATTGCCGCCCGCCTTTGCTGCGCTGATGCCTCCCGGCACCAATGTCGTGGCCTGGACCGGCGCCAATGCCCACCTGATCGCCTACCCCATTCGCTCCGGACAGGTGATCAATTTCGTGGCCGTTGCACCGGATCGAAACATTCGCCGCCGCTGGGACGACCAGCGGACCAACAATGCCAGCCAGGATTTCATCCGCGCGTTCGCAGCGTGGAATCAAGGGATTTGCGACCTGATGCGGGCCGGCCGGCCCTGGACGCCATGGCGGCTGTTTGCCATGAAGAAATGCCAGTTCAAGATCGAGGAGCGCGTGGTCCTCATCGGGGATGCCGCCCACGCCATGACGCCCTATGCGGCACAGGGCGCGGCCATGGCCATTGAAGACGCCTGCCTGCTGGCGGCTGCGCTTGCCACCGACGGCAAGAAATGGACGACGGCGCTCGATCAGTTCAGCAAGGCACGATCGAAACGGGTCGGTGCAGTGGTGCGACGCGGCGCATTGAACCAGCTTGCCTACCATGCAAGAGGACCGATTGCGCTTGCCCGCAACGTCGTCTTTCGCAATCGACCAGCCGATAAGTTCGTCGAGGGCTTCGACTGGCTCTATGGATTTGATCCGGAAAAGCGTGGCTGATAGTTCGGCGGCCGTTGTGGCACGGCGCTTGAGCTGCCGGTCCCCGTCATTCCGGGGCTCTTGACCCGCAGATCCACTCACGCGATATCTACCCGCAAAAGGAAGAATGGATCCTCGGGACAAGTGCCCGAGGATAACGGCGGAGGCCCCAAGGATGACGGCGGAGATGCCCGGGACGACCGCTCAGAGCGATGAAACAAATCAAAGCGGCGGCCGTGAGGCCGCCGCTTTCAACATTTGTCTCGTCAGTGCAGGATCTGGCTGAGGAACAGCTTGGTGCGCTCGTGCTGCGGATTGTCGAAGAATTCCGCTGGCGCGTTCTGTTCGACGATCTGGCCCTGATCCATAAAGATCACCCGGTTGGCAACCTGGCGGGCAAATCCCATTTCGTGAGTAACGCACACCATGGTCATGCCCTCTTCGGCTAGTTGCACCATGGTGTCGAGCACTTCCTTGATCATTTCCGGATCGAGCGCCGAAGTCGGCTCATCGAACAGCATGATGCGCGGGTTCATGCACAGCGACCGGGCGATAGCAACGCGCTGCTGCTGGCCACCGGACAACTGGCCCGGATACTTGTTGGCCTGTTCCGGAATCTTGACGCGCTCGAGATAGTGCATCGCGACCTCGTCCGCCTTCTTCTTCGGCATCTTGCGTACCCAGATCGGCGCAAGCGTGCAATTTTCGAGGATTGTCAAATGCGGGAACAGATTGAAGTGCTGGAAGACCATACCGACTTCGCGGCGGACTTCGTCGATCTTCTTCAAGTCGTTCGTAAGCTCAATGCCATCGACGATGATCTTGCCGCTCTGGTGTTCTTCGAGGCGGTTGATGCAGCGGATCATGGTCGACTTGCCCGATCCCGAAGGCCCCGCAACGACGATGCGCTCGCCGCGCATGACCTTGAGGTTGATATCCTTGAGGACGTGGAAATCCCCGTACCACTTGTTCATGTTGATGATATCGACAGCCACGTCCGTCTTCGACACGTGCAAGAGCGATCGGTCGACGTGGATTTCATTTGGGTCAACAACGTTTTCGGTTGTCATTATGGGGTGCTCCTCAGCGTTTATGTCCTTTGTCGAGCCGCTTTTCCATGAAGATGGAATAGCGCGACATCCCGAAACAGAAAATCCAGAATACGAAACCGGCAAAAATCAAGCCGGAGATGGGGGTCTGCGGTGATGCCCAATTGGCATCGGCGAAGTGCTGCTTCACGGTTCCCAGCAGGTCGAACATGCTGATGACCGTTACAAGGCTGGTATCCTTGAAGAGGCCAATGAACGTGTTGACGATGCCCGGAATGACCAGCTTGAGCGCCTGCGGAAGGATGATGAGCCCGGTCTTCTGCCAATAGCTCAACCCCAGCGAATCTGCGCCCTCATACTGGCCCTTGGGAATTGCCTGCAGACCACCGCGCACCACTTCCGCCATATAGGCCGAAGCAAAGAGCGCAACGCCGATCAGAGCACGCAGATACTTGTCGAAGGATACACCCGGCGGCAGGAACAGCGGCAGCATATAGCTTGCCATGAAGAGCACGGTGATGAGCGGGATGCCGCGGATCGTCTCGATGAAGATGACGCACAGCATCTTGATTACCGGCATCTTTGAGCGCCGCCCAAGCGCAAGCGCAATGCCGAGCGGCAGCGATACTGAAATGCCGACGAAGGATAGCGTCAACGTTACCAATAGTCCGCCCCAATTGGCCGTCTCCACATAAGGCAAGCCAAACCAGCCGCCGACAAGCAGGAAGAAGGCGACAATCGGGAAGATGAAGAAGAAGACGATGGCGTTGGCAACCTTGTACGGGGCCTTCGGAATGAGCAGCGGCACGAGCAGCAACACAAACAGGATCGCGACAATATTGACGCGCCAATGCTGATCGATCGGATAGGGCCCATACATGAACTGGCTAAAGTTGGCGTTCACATAGGCCCAGCACGCGCCTGACCAGCCCTCAGGCTGGATGCCGCCCTGCGCCACCGTGGAGCAGACCGACCGGTCCGGACCGGACCAGACGGCGTTCACGAACAGCCAGTTGATGATGCCGGGCAGGAACCAGGCGATCACCAGCAGCGCAAATACGGTCAGCGCCGTATCCATCGGCGTCGCGAAGAGATTGATTCTCATCCAGCGGATGATGCCTCGCTCTCCGAGCGGCGGGGTCTGCTCCTGCAACATTTCGGTGCGAACGTAGCTTAGATTATTATCCATGATCAGCGCTCCACCAGTGCCACTCTGGCGTTGAACCAATTCATGAAGATCGACGTAAGAACGCTGATGCCGAGATAAACCACCATCCAGATCGCAACCACTTCAATCGAGTGTCCCGTCTGGTTGAGGATCGTACCGCCCACCGCCACGAGATCGGGATAACCGATCGCAACAGCCAGGGACGAGTTCTTGGTGAGATTCAGATATTGGCTCGTCAGCGGCGGAATGATGATGCGCATCGCCTGCGGAACGATGACAAGCCGGGTCGTTGGACCAGCACGCAGCCCGAGCGCATGGGAGGCCTCGGACTGCCCCTTGCCCACGCCGCGAATACCGGCGCGGACGATCTCGGCAATGAAGGACGCCGTATAAAACGACAGCGCCAGATAGAGCGACATGAATTCCGGGCCGATTTGCGCGCCGCCCTTGAGATTGAACGAGCCAAGGACGGGATAGTCGAACGATAGCGGAAAACCCTTGACCAGCAAGGCGAGCAGCGGGAGGCCGACGATCAGAGCAAGTGCCGTCAGTCCAACCGGAAATTGCTGCCCGGTGACCATCTGGCGCCTGCGTGCCCAGCGCTTTACGAGGAGCGCGCCGACGATACCGACGATGAGGCCCACGCCGGCAAGCCATGCGCCTTCGCCAAACACCGGCGACGGAAAGAAGAAACCGCGATTATTGAGGTAGGTATTGAACGGCAGATGGATGCTCTGGCGCGCCTGAGGCAGCACCGAGAGAACGCCGAGATACCAGAAGAAGATGACCAGAAGCGGCGGAATGTTGCGGAATATCTCCACATAAACCGTGCAGATCTTGCGGATCAGCCAGTTATGCGACAACCGCCCGATACCGATGACGAAGCCGATGATCGTCGCAGTTATGATGCCTACGAAGGCGACCGTGATCGTATTGAGGATGCCGACCCAAAGCGCCTTGATATAGGTGGAATCGCTCGAATAGGCCAGATACGGGCTGCTGCTGATGTCGAAACCGGAACGGCCGTCCAGAAATCCGAAGCCAGACGCCAGATTAGCGCGCTGAAGATTGGTGATGGTATTGTTGATAATCCAGTAAATAAGACCCGCGATGACGACAACCGTCAGTACCTGAAAAACAAGTCCGCGAACTTTCGGATCGTAAAGAAGCGACGCCTTGGCGCTCGATCTTCCGACAGGCGTTATGTCCTGCGATGCCATTGACCCCTCGATTCATTCGTTTTTATTCTTATTATTATTGTTTTATGGTCGAGGGCGAGGAGGCAATGCCCCCTCGCCCCATGTTATTTGAGCATGAGTTAATCAGCGGATCGGCATCGCGTATTGCAGGCCGCCCTTGCTCCATTGTGCATTGATGCCGCGGGCAATCTTGAGCTTGCTGCCCGAGCCGATGTTGGTCTCGAAGACTTCGCCGTAATTGCCGACTGCCTTGACGATATTGACCACCCAATCGTTGGTGAGGCCAAGGTCCGTCCCGAGCTTGGTATTGGCTTCCTGGCCGAGAACGCGCTTGATTTCCGGACTGTCGCTCTTCGTCAGTTCCTCGACATTTGCCTTGGTGATGCCGAGTTCTTCGGCGGTCAGCAGCGCAAAGTGCGTCCAGCGAATGATATCCGCCCACTGATCGTCGCCCTGGCGTACGACCGGACCAAGTGGCTCCTTCGAGATGATCTCGGGAAGAACGACATGGTCGTCCGGCGCCGAGAGCGTCAGGCGGATGGAGTAAAGGCCGGACTGGTCGGTAGTGTAGACGTCGCAACGGCCGGAATCATAAGCCGCGTTGACTTCTTCGAGCTTCTCGAACACGACGGGATTATATTCCATCTTGTTCGCCTTGAAATAGTCAGCCAGGTTGAGCTCAGTTGTGGTGCCGGCCTGTACGCAAACCGAAGCGCCGGAAAGCTGCAGGGCCGAGTTGATGCCCGACAGCTTCTTCGAATTGATCATGAAGCCCTGGCCGTCAAAATAGTTGACTCCAGTGAAATCGAAGCCCTGCGTATCGCGGCTGAGCGTCCATGTGGTGTTGCGGATCAGAACGTCGATTTCGCCGGACTGCAATGCCGGGAGACGATCCTTCGCCGAGAGAGGCGTAAACTTTACCTTGGTTCCATCGCCAAAGATCGCAGCAGCGACCGCGCGGCAATAATCGACGTCGAAACCGGACCATTCGCCCTTGTCATTCGGAGCGCCGAAGCCGGCAAGACCGGTATTGACGCCGCACTGGAGGAAGCCCTTCTTCTTGACGTCGTCGAGTGTGCTGGCGGAGGCAGCGGTCGCCAACAGAACGAGCGCCGAAACAGCAAGCGTGCCCTTCAAAACAAGATTTTTCATAACAAGTGTACCCTTTGGTTGTATTGCCCTTAGTTCCCAGAGAGGAAAAGTACGATATTGGCAGGTAACCCCCATACCCAAAAAGGGCCCAATACCTCTCCCATTCACCGCTGCATCGAAGGCCATTCTGTCTGTTTGGTCAAGGTACAATCTTTGCTTGAGAATATTGCAAAACAGGCCGTTAACCTGCCCTCAAAGCGATTATTCTGATTATTCGCTGTGCAAATCGCGATCCGCTCACCAAAAATTGTCGCGAAAGCGGATTTTGGGCCAGAATCGGCCGTCAGAAACAAAGGCAGTGCGGCGCCCTGCGAGGAACCTTGCAAGGGCAACCGTCAGTAGAAAGCCGACGCTGTAGCCGGCCACGACATCGGTAGGATAGTGGGCGCGCACCAGGATGCGGGTAAATGCGATGAACATCGTTGCGAGGATGATCGCAACCCGCCAGCGCGGAAACCACAATGCAAGCACCGCGCCGACGGCACCCATGGTCGTCGAATGGCCCGACGGAAAACTTGCGAAATCATATCCCGACACAAAGGGCGAGAAGGCATTTGGACCCAGCGTATCGATGAATTTCGGCCGGGCGCGTCCGATCAGAAACTTTGCGATATTGGTGAAAATACCCGAAAGAGCGATCGCCCAGAACGCGAATGTCGCTTGCGAATAGATCAAGCCGAACTGAACTCTTCTTGTCCGGGCAAGGCCCCACCAGTCGATGCCGATAAGGCAAACTGCGACGGCAAACGCTGGAATCAGATACCACTGAGAAAGACCAATGTCGGTCAGGTGACGCGCCTCGCGCAAGCGCCCGTGCGATGACAGCGTGCGCGACAGCCACTCATCGTAGGGGTGCAGCAAGAGAATGACGAAGACGATCATGACCGCAGCCATGGTCATTCCTTGCGTCCAGGCGGGTTCGGTCGCCGGATAAGCGGGCGCATTCATGCGGCGCAGAAAGCGGATGACAGACTGGCCCGCGCGCACGAAGCCGGAGGGGCGGTCCTGAAGCTGATCCGTCATATTTCCTTTCGACGCTCCCTGTTGCAACCGGCGCGCTGCCGGATTATCGACTTCCCACCAGACAGACAAGATGTGGAGACGAACTCATGGACAAGCAACCGGGCAAGCCGGCGAAACTGGGCATCAATACCAGATTGGCACATGGTGGATACGATCCGCACGACTATCATGGCTTTGTCAATCCGCCCGTCGTCCATGCCTCGACGGTGCTTTTCCCCGACGCTGAAACCATGGCGGGCCACAGGCAGAAATACACATACGCAACGCATGGAACGCCGACAACGGATGCGCTTTGCCGCGCAATCGACGAACTCGAGGGCTCGGCAGGAACATTGCTCGTCCCTTCAGGACTGGTAGCGGTAACGCTCCCCCTCCTCGCTTTTCTTGCCCCTGGCGATCACCTGCTGATGGTCGATTGCTGCTATGGCAATACAAGGCACTTCTGCAACACGATGCTGAAGCAGTTCGGTGTCGAGGTCGAATATTACGATCCGCTCATCGGTTCCGGCATTGAAAAGCTGATCAAGGCGAATACTCGCGTCGTCTTCACCGAATCACCGGGCTCCAACACGTTTGAAGTGCAGGACATTCCGGCTATCGTGGAAAAGGCACATGCTGCCGGCGCCATCGTGATGATGGACAATACCTGGGCAACGCCGCTCTATTTCAGGGCGCTCGATTTCGGCGTCGACATAACGATTCACGCGGCGACGAAATATCCATCAGGACATTCCGACATATTGATGGGGACGGTTTCCGCCACCGAGGCATGCTTCAAGAAGCTCGACGCTGCCTATACCGCCCTCGGACTTTGCGTGGGCGGTGATGATGCCTACCAGATCCTGCGGGGCCTGAGGACCATGGGCGTGCGCATGGAACGGCATGCCAAGAGTGCGCTCGAAATTGCCAATTGGCTGGAGCGGCAGGACGGCGTGGTCGAAGTTCTCCATCCGGCGCTTGAAAGCCATGCCGGCCATGTCCTCTGGAAACGCGACTTCGGCGGCGCCGGCGGCGTGTTCTCAATCGTCATCGCTGGCGGGGTGAACCAGGCGCACGCCTTCCTCAATGCGCTGACGATATTCGGTCTCGGCTATTCCTGGGGCGGCTATGAGAGCCTTGCCGTCCACGTCAATCTAGGCGGGCGGGTCATCACCGGAAAAAACTATGCCGGCCCCTTGATCCGCCTCCAAATCGGGCTCGAAGACCCTGCCGATCTGATTGCCGATATCGAAAATGCGCTTGCGGCAGCAAGAACCGCGTGAACGACGTGAAGAGAAGTGATTTCAGTTCATGCGGTGTTCTTGTTAGAACGACCGGATGAAACGCTTCGCTGCGATCTTCGCGCTGATAACTGCGCTTTGCATTGGGTGGGTGCCGGTATTCGCCGCACCCGGACGGCTCGCCGCGGAAATCGGGACGCAGCACCACGGTTTGGAGACGCCAGCGGCCCGGCACATCGATCACCAGCGCAACTGTGATGGGCAAAACCATTGCGCGCAGGACCCGGCGCCCCATCTTGCCGCCTGCGCCGCCTGTATCGGCGTTCCAGCAACGGCACTCATGGTGTTAGTTGCCGCAAAGCCTCGAATCGTCATTCCACGCGACCGGCAACTGCCGCTCGTCAACGGCATACCCGCGCCCCTGCCACGTCCCCCCAAGCTCTGATCGTAAACATTTTTCGCAATTGACGCGCAGGTGAGCCGGGCCAAAGCCTCGCGCATGATTTCTGCTGGCCCAAGGAAAGTTACAACAATGAACAGAGTATATACGACAGCGCTGGTTCTCGGCATGGCCTCCGCTACGCCCGTTATCGCCCAGGACCACAATACGCACGGGAAGATGCAGCATGAGATGTCCGCAAAGCCCGCCGGCGATCAGAGTGCCCCGTCGAAAGCCTTTGCCGCGGCCAATGCCAAAATGCACGAGGATATGGCGATCGAGTTCACGGGAAAGGCCGACGAGGATTTCGTGCGGGGAATGATCGCGCACCACCAGGGTGCAATAGACATGGCGAAGATTGAACTCGAATACGGGAAGGATGCGGAAATCCGTAAACTCGCTGGCGAGATCATCGCGGCACAGGAGGCGGAAATCAAACAGATGAAAAGCTGGCTGGCCAAAAACGGCGGCTGACGCTTCAAAAAAAATCACCCGCCGGCGAGACCGGCGGGTGACCACATTCTTTGACTTGAAACTAGATACGCATCTCATAGCTCGCGGCGCGCTTTTGCAAGCACAGTTGCCAGAGACTATAGGCGGCATCGGCATAGGTCGAAGTGCCCACCTTGAATTCAGCTGAACGCAACGGCAATAGATCTTCAATGACGTCCAATGTGCGTGCCGGAAGAATGTCCGTGCAAGTCCACAGGCGGCGGAACACGGTACTGATCGCGACCCGCTTCTCGTTAACGTCAATTACCGGTTCATCAGTGCCGAGTTCCCAGTCCTCAAGTGCATCGATCGCGTCTTGGAAGGCGTTTTGCAATATGATCGGCGCGTGGCCGTCGTGAAGTGGGTGCAGCAAACCAGGCATTCCTGTCTCCTCACTCTTTGGGTTGCACGACCGGGGGCTCCCGGAAGTAGAATCATAAGGGCGGAACGACGGTTTCAGCAAGCGCAAACTGCGATACCATACTAAATTACTAGGCATATCGGATTAAATCCAGATTTCCCGACAGTTTTAACCTTCTTTTCTTATCTATTGTATAAGGGAAAGCTCGCATGTTATTGATCAAAAACATTTCCGCCATTTGCCCAATTTAACACGCGCCCCCCCGCTGGGCCGTGAACGGCGAAATGAGAACCCCGTTTCCGGCCAGGAATCACTGCCCGAATTGATCAATTAGAACCATTTGACGATGGAACCGAACTTAAGTAAGAATTTGATCATTGCTTTTTTCTTTTTTAGATTTTTTCGGATTTAAAGGTCATGTATTTCGATGAATACGTGGAGCTGATATCCACATCTATTTTTACTTTCCAGAGAAAGAAACCTCGCCTCGGCCCACTGACGGCGCTGCGGTTGTTTGCGGCCGAATTTCTTCGGTCGTCTGGCGGGCGCGGAATTGATAAACTACCGAGCGCTGTCCAGGCCGCCCTCGAAGTGCGGTGTCACGGCGACGTAGCCATGGTGTGCCGGATACTCGATGGAGTTGGCGCGTTGCGCCGCAATTCCACCGTGCTGGAACTCGGCGCCGGCCGCGGTGACACCACAAGCGAACTCGCCACGTGCGGTGCATTTACGCGTGTGCTGGCGGTTGAGCCGGAACCCGAAAATTTCCGTGCGCTCGTTCGAAAGCTTGCCGACAATAATCTCGATGGGGTTGTAGACAAGATTCCCTGCGCCGCCGGCATGATCGATGGCATGATCAATTTCCATGTTAACCGAACGGACAGCCTCACGAGCAGCGTCAGGCAAAAACATGCATCGGACATGCCGCTGCGGACCACGGTCAACACGGCCCAAACTATATTGGACGATGCACGTGTCCCCACAAACCAGTTGGGCCTCGTCTGGATCGACATTGAGGGTTACGAGACGATGGCGTGCCTTGGCCTTCTCCAGGTCATGCGGCAGAGCATCCCCATTTACGTGGTCATGTCACCAAATCCGGCCCAACCGGGCCAGACCGCAAGTTTTTTGCGCTTTCTTGCAACTCATTACCATCGCTGTGTTGTATTTGACGACGAAAGCGCGCGGATAACCACGATAATGGATATTCCGACCAATCGCGTCGGCCAGCGCGTTCTGATTGTCGACTGAGCTCGATCATGGTGCAGCCGCCTCGGCATCACCCCCGGCGGTTGCTGGTCGAGCGGTCGCCATTCAGTATGTCGCGCACTTCATGACGTCTGCGTTGCGCGAGATTTTGGACACCCATCTTGCCAAAACATCGCCATTAGCCCATTCATGTCCGCGCTGCTTCGCGATCGGGGATATTTGACTTATGACGATACGGCACCTTCAGGTGATCACCCTTACCGTAGTTCTTGCCGGTTGCGGCAACATCCAGGGCCAACTCGACAACGAGAAGATTTCGTCGCTGAACTACGATACGACAGACTGCGCGGCTCTGATCGCTCAGCGCAACCAGAAGATGGCCGAGGTCAGCCGCCTGACAAATGGCGCCGGCTACCAGGACCCCAATATCATCGTGGGTCTTGGGCCCTTCCTTCCCGACTATCGCACCAATAACCAGAAGCAGGCCGGGCCGCTGCAGGGCCAGGTCGATTCGATGACACGTTCGATCGACCGCAGGAAATGTGCCGGTTAACCTACCCCCTTACTGAAAAAGCAAGTCTCCTGCCAGCATCCACGCTTAAATATTGAGAGCTACACTCATATTTTTGAAGAAGACGCGTCCGATTTACTTTTGTTTGTAAAAATTGTTTCGTTGTGTGAAGTTGATTCCACGCCATACAATCACGAGTTGAGGGGACCATAATGATTCTGGGTATGACGCCATTTACCTTGTTCCACGTGATCTTGAGCCTTATTGGCATCGTGACAGGACTGGTCGTCCTGTCGGGCCTGCTCAAGTCGGAGAACTGGCCGGGCTGGACCTTTATCTTCCTGCTGACGACGGTCGCCACGAGCGTGACCGGATTTCTGTTCCCATTCAACGGCTTCACCCCGGCGATTGGCGTCGGGATTATCTCGATGGTATTTCTTATTCTGGCAATCGCCGCCCTCTATGCATTCCGCCTCGCGGGATCGTGGCGCTGGGTCTATGTGGTATGCGCGATCGTGTCGCTCTACCTCAACGTTTTCGTCCTTGTCGCGCAATCGTTTCAGAAGATCCCGGCCCTTAACGCACTCGCGCCCACGCAGTCGGAACCGCCATTCGCAATCAGCCAGGGGATCGTGCTTGTACTTTTCATCATCGCCGGGTTTCTTTCCCTGCGGCGGTTCCATCCGCTGCAAGCTTGAAAAATGCACTAAAAGAGCCGGTCTAGGCTGCTTGACCGGTATCCTATTCTTGTTTTTCACGGCATGTTGAATAACAAACGCAGAATGTGACTGCCGCCAACATTGATCTTAGTTGTATAAGCACGAAACTAGGCGTACACATATCGGCTTAGGCGATAATTAAGCTTTCAGCCTTCCGACCAACGGAAGGTAATTTGCTCTTCTCCAGGGAGTGACGAAATGGGCGACGTGACGCTTCATCTGCCCCATAATGCCAGTTGTGCGAGCCAACAAATTCTACAAAAAGTCCGCGAAGAGATGCCAAAGAAGCCCGCAAGCCCCAATAAGCTTTCGGATATTTTGAGGCGCGCCAAGGGTGGTTTCACTCATCGCAGGTTCAAACAGCACACGGCATGACGACAATGAAAATCTAAAATATTTGACCTGCCGGCTTGCTGGCAGGTTAAAATTGCGTGCTTCCCGCTAAGACGTGCTGGATTGCTTACGATGGGCGAGTGCGGGGCATTCGAAGCCCGCCACCCCAATCATTTCAATACACGTTTGTCTCTGCAACCATAGGGTCGTATGACTTCGGCGTTGACCCGTTGAAGTTGCAGCTCTGCCAGACCTTGCTATTATCGCCACGATTGTTATGTCGCCGGGCTCAACAGGCGCAGCCTTGACGCAATCGGTTGATGTTGCTCGTGCGCCCGGACTGGCCTAGCGGCGATACACTTTCGAACTAGTGCACATTTCCGCTTTTGATCTAACGACGTAGCCTGAATTGTTGAATTGTTTTCAACCTGCCACCATGGCTTGATGCGACCTGAGCCGCATTCATTAGTTGGCTCTAAGTCCTCTTAATCACTGTGTCACGGGCAGATGTGGGAGGCACCAATGGATGAGGAGGATGAACGGAAGGAACGAGAGGACTACGCGCCCTACCTCACTTCAATCTGGGGTTACCTCATCATCTTTCTGATCATTATACCAATAGTCTTGTATCTGGGCCGTCAGTTCGGAAGGTGAGTAGTTGTGCCGTTCATCGCGTTGAAGAAGAGGGCAAAGACCCCCGCAGCGAATATTCCAGCCACATTCGATGACAACACACGCTGCTTTGAAGGTGAATTCAAAGCCTATCTCTATTGGCCGCTCGCGGTCGTGCTGATTGCTATCGCTGCGACGAGTTATATCGCCGGAATGTATTACGCCTCGTGAGCGTGCCAGCGCTCAGCGCGGAGCCTCGAATTCCGGAACCTTGCTGTCCTCACCGAAAAACAGCTTCTTGGGATCATCTGCAAAATCCGAAACCGCCCTGTCGATGCTGTCGACCGATCGGCGGCTCGCCGAAATGAATTTCTGCACCTCCGGCAGCTTCGTGCCGGTGAAACTGCCGATGTTCTTCAAGATGGACGCCAATTGAGCATCCAGGGTTTTGGCCTGCTGTTGATAGGCTTCAAGCTTGGCGCGTGCGTCGCTGACGGCACTGCCTTTTTCATCTGACAATTCGCGATCGACCTTCGCCAGGGCATTGTCGATTTTCACGGAGGCTTCGTTGATGCGGGCGATCACGTCACGCGCATCATGCGTGATCTCATTGAGGCTTTTTGCACGCTCGCCATATTTATTGATCAGATCGGTACTGGCAGCCAACTTGTCTGTCGCCGCCTTGGCCTGGTTGATGCCTTCGACAAATGCCCCTCGGGTGTCCGCAATGTATTTCTCGGTCGCCGTCGTTGCCTTGTCGACGCGGTCAATCCAGTCCTGCGCGGTCTGAACCAGCGTTTTCAACGATGTCGGGTCAATGTCGACGCGCGCAACAGTATCCTCCTTTTCCGCCTCCTCCAGAAGCTTCGGCTCATAGGCCTTGCCGCCTTTCAACTCGATATAGGCGCGGCCTGCCAGCAATTCGAACGCTAGCGTCGCAACGGTCGAACGCGTAATCGGCGTTGTCGCATCGATGTCGGTCTGGACGATCACGGCGTCCGGATTGGTCGAATCGATATACAATCGACGCACCTGCCCGACCTTCAAGCCATTGAAATAGACCGGACTATTGGCAGCAAGGCCAGTCACGGATCCGGGAACCCTGATTTCTAGCGTAGCAGTCTCTCGCGTCTCTCCATAACGCCCGATCCAGTAAAAGAAGCCGAATGCGAGGAAACTCACCGCAAGCAAGAATATAGCTACAAGAAAATAGTTGGCCTTGGTTTCCATTGAAATTCCGGAATGAAGACAGGTTCAGAAAATTGATCTTCTCATTACCGCCTCATGTCGCGGCAAATCAATGGCGTTCAGCCTTAAAGCGTTCCAATGCATGCATTGATCGAGGTGTTGGTTGTGAGGAATGTCGAATTGGCCAAGTTTGGCAGCCATGTCGGGATCAGCAAGCCCGGCCCGGGGCTTCGGCAGGTATGGCGCTCGCTAAACGTTCGGATTAACTTGAATATTCAGGAAGGCATTTTCGGATATTATCGAACAATGATGAAGCTCGAGGGGATTGCAACCTTTGTTGCCGTGGCCGAAGCAGGCTCGATCAGTGAGGCCGCCCGCCGGCTGCGGCTATCAAAATCGATCGTCAGTGAAAGGCTTGCGGAGCTGGAGCGTCAGATCGGGGCTGTGCTCCTGCATCGCACAACGCGCAGTCTTGCCCTGACCGAGGATGGCGCAGCCTTCCTCGAGCGCGCGGCACGCATTACGCGTGAGGTGGAGGATGCGGCAGCCGACATGGCCGAGCGGCGCGGCCTGCTGGTGGGCCCGTTGCGCATTTCCGCACCCGTAACTTTCGGGCGCATGCATCTCGGCCCTGCCCTTTTCCCGTTTCTCAAAGCGCATCCCGATATCGAGCTTTTTCTCGATCTCGACGACCGCCGCGTCGACGTGGCGTCAGATGGTTACGATGCCGTCATACGCCACGGTTTAATTGCTGATTCCCGTCTCATCACCTGGCGCCTGGCGAGCAGCCAGCGCGTGCTCGTCGCATCGCCCGCTTATATCGAAAGGTATGGAACGCCGGATTCGATCGAATCGCTCGACCAGCACAAAGGTATTTTTTATGCAAACCGCGGCGTGGCCGATTGGAGTTTCCCAACGAACGGCACCGCGACGACGGTTCGTGGCCGGATCGGGCTTAGGGTCAACAATGGCGACACGATGCGCGACGCCGCCATTGCCGGGATCGGGATAGCAATGCTGCCGAGCTTCGTCGCCGGCGAAGCGATCAAGGCCGGGCAATTGCAGGTTATCGATATCGGCGTGGCGGCGGCGGCCGAACACATCTATATCGCCCATCCCGAAGGCCGCACGCCTTCGGCCAAGCTGAGGGCGC
This sequence comes from Phyllobacterium sp. UNC302MFCol5.2, assembly GCF_000686005.1. Classification (NCBI taxonomy): domain Bacteria; kingdom Pseudomonadati; phylum Pseudomonadota; class Alphaproteobacteria; order Hyphomicrobiales; family Phyllobacteriaceae; genus Phyllobacterium; species Phyllobacterium sp. UNC302MFCol5.2. Next base: position 7,408 of record NZ_JMLL01000013.1, on the reverse strand, counting down.
TTGCCGACCATCTGCGCAAGGCGTTCGGATTCCCGGCCTATTGGGACTGTTGAAACCATTCAGCCTGCGTTCAGCAGGTCGATCGTACAAAGATCACACAAGAAATAATGGGACCGAAGGTTCTTTGACTGGACGGCGAGCCGTTGCACTTCGCGCTGGAACTTTTTCCGGCGCGCAGTTGTTGAACAGTGATAGAATAACGGGTCCGTATGGGAGGTAGACTTCTATGTCCATCAGATATTTGACGCTGGCTGCAGCAGCGGGTCTCTCTGCGGTTTTTCTTTCGGGCTGCGTCGAGACGACAGGTCCTTATTACGGCGGCTATGGCGGATATGGCGGCTATTACGGGACGACCGTCTATAGCGGATTTTATGATGGCCCCGGTTATAACGGCTACCGCTATAGCCCTTACCGGAATGACCGCTACAGGTATGATCGCTACAGATACGATCGCTCCCGTTACGATCGCAATGGCAATGACGACCGCCGCCATTACAGCAACAGCGACAACAACCGCCCGAACGTCAACCCGCCATCAAATCCCCGTCCGTCCTCGAATAACGACGGCGGTTACGGGGACCAGAAGATCTACCTGCCGCGCGGCGGCGACGCCTATATGGGTGGGTCGGGACGGTCGCACCAATAAGGTCAGCGATGACGCAGCGCATCTCGCGACAATTGGCGGGATTGGTCCAAAAGCAGGAGGCGAAAACGGGGGAGCGATAATGTCCGATGCCTTGCTCGAGCGCTTGATCCCTTTTATCGGAGAGTGGCGCACGGACGCAACCATTGGCGGCAAGCCCATGGCCAGCGGTCATACCCGCTTTGAATGGCTGGCCAACAGGCAGTTCGTGATCCAGCGGGCCGACGCGGAGATGGCGCCGAGCCTTCCGCGTGAATGGACGGAAAACTCTCCGTTTCCTATCACGTCCATCATAGGGCTCGATGATGCGACCGGGCTTTTCACGATGCTTTACACCGATGCGCGGCACGTACACCGCGTCGTCAACATGACGGTGGCTGACGGCGTGTGGAAGCTTTGGCGCAGTTCCCCGGGTTTCTTTCAACGCTATGTCGGTACGTTCGACACCGGAGGAAACACGATCAAAGGTTCGTGGCAACGCTCGCAAGACGGCACGTACTGGGCGCACGACTTCGATCTAGTATATCGTAGGGTCGGGTAATTAACCGAAGTCGTGAACGTAGCAGGCGATTGCGATCCAAAGTCGTATACCTTCCACGCGCCAGCAGCGGCAGGTAGTTTCCCGGATCATGTGGTCACGCTGGTCGCGCCGTTTGCTGCGGGGGGTTCGACGGATGTTGTTGCCCGCGTGATCGCGGCCAAGATGTCCGGTCTGCTTGGCCAGCAGGTTATTGTCCACAACATGGACGGCGGCGACACCAGCCTTGGCGCGAGCTTCGTGGCACGCGCCGAGCCGGATGGCTACAAGGATCACGCATTGATCTTTTGGAATATTGTCTTGACCGTGCGGTGCAGCCAAGGCCATCTCACCAGTATGCCGGACAATTTCCGGGTGAACTGGCTGGGAGGCCGGTAGTCTGAAAGTTTCTCGGCAATCGTCCTGGCGTCGGTGGCAGGGTCTGAGTCCAGAAAGGCCTGGGTCAGAGTTTCGATCGCAGAGGAGCGCGCGGCCTCGATAGACTGTTCTGCTGCGTCATCACGCTTGTAGAAGGACGAGCCGCGCGTTTCTTCAAGATACGACAATCCCCACTTCTGGTCGGGCTCGAGATGACACCCCTCGCCCCACTCGTTCCAGGCATTGATGAAGATGAAATTGTCTTCGCCCGTGTCAAACTCGGTTCGCCTATAGGCCCGCAAATAGCGCAGCCATCTGCCATAGAGTGACGGGTTGGAATTTATTATTGTCGTTGCCGTGTTCTGGCGACGCGCTGTGTTGTCCCAGCTTGGAATAATTCCACGATAAAGCCGAAACGCGGGCACAGGCCGGTTGACGCTTTGGGCCACCATCTTGCGGTAGTCGACAAAGCGGCCGGAGAACTCCGGATTGGTCGTGACCGGTGACCGGTCGGGCCGGCTTTCCGAACCGATGAATTTGTGCGGCGGGAATTCGACCAGTGCATCGGCCCCGCACTCTTCAGGCGCCGAGATATCATAAAAATCCACCGCGGCAATGTGCAGGTCCGGAAACCCCTCCCGCTTCGCAAACTCGCGCCAGACGGCAAAACTCTTCTTCGGGTTTGGAATTTCCTTGGCGTGATAGACGACAAGCAGCGGTTTGCCGTCGATCTTGATATAGCGATCGTCCTTGAAGTAATCGATGAGGCTTGCGATGAAGGCCTCATCGTCGCCTTCGGCATATTTCTGTTCGAGAAGCACGCTCCTGGCGTCGCCGTCCCAGGTGCGGGTCCAGTTTTCGTTGGCCCAGCAGAGGCAAAACTTAATATCGATGTCCGATTTGAGAAAGTTTTCTGCGGGACGCTCAAGAATGCGTCGCCCGCTGAACCAGTAATGGTAAAAGCAGAAGCCGTGGATGCCATATTGACGCGCCAGAGCAGCCTGTTCCGCCAGGGGTTCCACATAGGACAGATCGTAGAAGCCGAGCTCGCGCGGGATATGCGGCTGGTAATGGCCGTCGAAATTGGGCCGGCCACGCGCAACGTTGGTCCACTCGGTAAAGCCCGGACCCCACCAAGCGGAGTTTTCCTTCACCCGATGAAACTGGGGCAGATAGAAGGCGATCAGCTTAGAAGTGTCTGTGGATTCTGGGACAGTGCGGCCGCTGTCTGAAACATCCCGGCCCACCGGATTGGCAGCAGATTCAGAACGCTCGGGCTCAAAAAGGCGGTTCATTGGCTACCTCGTCCTCGTGCTCGCCCGGGCACTAATTTTGGCGATCCCGGCTGGATTCGAACCAGCGACCGTCGGCTTAGAAGGCCGGTGCTCTATCCAGCTGAGCTACGGGACCGTTTGGTATCGGCGCGCCCATCCCGGCGGACAGGCGCAAAATTCAGTAAATCAATGCGTCCAGGGCTGCTTGCGGTCGAAGCGAAAGTTTTCCGAATAGGAGACGGCGCGGCGGCGCGTTTCCTTGGGTTCCAGTACCGTGAAAGCGATGCCGTTTTTTTGCGCGTAGGCAATCGCCTCTTCCTTGGTCTCGAAAGTCAGGCGAATCTGGCTCTTCATGTCGCGCGACGAGGTATAGCCCATCAACGGCTCAACCTTGCGGGGCTGTTCCGGCTCGTATTCGAGCGTCCAGGTGTCGGCTTTCGCCTTCCCTGACTGCATGGCTGTTTTTGCTGGACGATAAATGCGCGCTGCCATCGAAGAATCCCTTTGTCTGCAATGCCGATATATTACAGGCTTTTGCCGAACTCCAGCAGCAACTTCACTGAAAATGGTCGGAGCGGCAGGATTCGAACCTGCGACCCTCTGGTCCCAAACCAGATGCGCTACCAGACTGCGCTACGCTCCGTCCGTTCTTGGACGCTGGTTTCACTAGAGTTTTCGCCCTGAGAAGGCAAGAGCACAAAGCGACAAAAAGAACAAATATGGAAAATAAGGCATACGGTGGGACCTTACGGCACAAAAAGTCCCACCATAGTCCCACCGGATGTTCACTGGACGTTCCGCAAGGCGATGGTATGCTCGGTTATGCACATCACTTGGAAACGCAGGGTCATCGGTGGCGATGAGCTTCATCACGACTTCTGCGCCTACGTCGAGAACATCACGATCGCGCGCATCTTTCGCAACAGGGATTCGGACAACCTCAGTGTTTGGTCTGTAAACATGCAGATCGGAAATGCAGCCACCGATTCATGCCTGACCATGCGTGAGGCTATAGACTGGGTTGAGCATAGGTTCGCGCACTTCTTGACAACCGAGGCCGGCAAGCGTGATCCGCAGGAATGGCCGCATGACATTCTCAAGCAGTCCAATCCAGCAGCGTATCATCTCATGCTCGACTTGCTGGGAAACGGCAGGCTGCCCCGGATAGCGCCCAAGAAATAGCTATTGGCCGCTCATTTGGCCTATCACGCCCTACAAATACGTTCGCCCCGAGTTGAACCTGTCGCGAGCGCCAGTTCGCTTTCAGTCGCATACCCGGTTGTCTATCGTCGCACCGAATCGTGTCGTTACGCTCTTCACTCTTCACTGGTCGCCAGATGACGCGCTTCTTGTTGACGCGATCCCGGTTGTCTTCGTAGGGCAAATGAAAGTTCCGATACTCGCACTGGTCATGTCGGCGACATCGGCAAATGCGGCGGTCTATAGGAACAACGAGACAGCTGCGAGAAAGCAGACAGCTTTGCCGAGTGAGGAAGCGTAGAACGCTTTGAATTCCTGCAATATGATCGGCAGCCTGTGGTCGCGCATTCGCTTGAAGGTTATAAAAGGGTTGCGATCAAGGTCTCTCCTGCCGAAAGAATAGTACTGATCGGCCCAGAAGTCCCCACGCCTTGCGATTCTGCGCCACAAGCTAACGATTAAGATGAGGCTGCATATTGCGGTGATGGCATTTGCGATTAAGTGCAGTCCGTTCGGCATGCCACCCCCGTGTTGACAACTATGTAGAAGAGCACGACGACGGGGCAGGTTTCAATAGCGTTGCTTTTTATTTCGGGCCAGATTGACATCTGCGACCAACCAGAACATTTATAGAACACATTCGGCAGCGACGACCGTCCAACCACAATTTGAAACTCTTAAAACCCTGTTCGGGGATGGGCGAGCACGGGCATCTGAAAGGACGCCTCAATGAGCCGAAGTCGCGGCGCACTGACCAAGACAATGGTCGATCGCTACTATCCGCACCAGGTCATGCTGAAGAACGATGCGAAGATGCGAAAGCATCTCTGGGCCATCAGCGGCCAAGCTGTGCAGCTCGGCGCATCCGCCCTCGGCCATCACTTTTATTTCGATGAAGAAACCGCTCACTACAGCGTCTATTGTTTCTCGAGCCGTGCGAATGCCGAGGTGTTTCAGGCTGCCTGGTGCGCCGAATGGCTCACGCCAGAGGACCGCAAGAAGAGCCGTTGGCGTCCACGGAGTCGCGTCCCGCAACAGATTCGCTAGTAAGGGCGCTAGTCTGCTTGCCCCCTGCAGAGAATAACCTTGACGCCTCCCAGAGGGAGCTCAGATTTTTCTTTTGAGGAACTCAGAAAAAAGCTTGTATGAGGGAAAAGAGTTGGGGAAATCAAATGCTTCGAAACCTTTGCGCACTAGCGATTACGCTGGTCCTAAGCTCCGATGCTAGAGCTGCTCCAGGGGAGACATCCTATGAAATCTGCTTTGATTCCCGCACTCGCTTTAAGCTTGTTGGTCACTGCCGAGACCGCACGCGCGGGCGATCCGAACTATGATCCTGACTGCCATGATCTCCTGGCGGCCTATGACAAAACCAGGAACACCAGCCGCTATCAGGAGGTGATATATGTGCAGAGGCCCGGTAAGCCTCCTGAACAACATTCGGAAGAACGGTGGGATGGAATTAACAGGTATTGGAAAGTGGCAGGTGGTGCGTGGACAAGGCAATACCGGGATATGTTGCAATCCATGGTGAATAACGTTCCGCGGTTTTATGGTTGCCGGCGCCAGGCTGACGAAGACGTGGGCGGAACCGCTGCTATCACCATAACCGGTGATTGGCGCTACGAACCGAATTTCGCGATCGCAAAGGCCTGGATATCCAAGCAAAACGGTAAGCTCCTCAAAGTGGAGCGGACCTTCAACGTTGTGCGTGATTATGGTGTTGAATCGGGCGATACCGCAACCGAACATTTTACCTATGATAGAGATCAAAAGCCGCCAATGTGAAGGTTCGCCAGCAGCCCGATCCGAGTTTGTATATTCACGAGGCGGGGTTCCATCATGATGATGATTTGGCGGCGGAATAGTCTCCCTAGCGACAACAGGTGACGGACCGATGACAATTGAAAAGCAGTTAATCACAGCGTATGGAGAACACTTGAAGCCGATCTTTATCGGATTTCTAGTTATACCAATACTTCTTTTATGTGTAGGTGTGTACTTATCTTCTTATCCTGATATTGCATGTAAGTTCATTTCTGTTAGAGCAATTTTCTACATAGGGCCAATTAATTATATAAATCAAAACGAGATCATAACTTCAGATTATACGACTTATGAGAAATGTATGTTTTTTGCGATGTAATCTGTTCTTGGATTATTTGTGTGGATTCTCATATTATGGCAGTCAATTATGCTGATATTTAGAAAGGATACAATCATATATAATCCGTGGCCGACAAAATGGTTATTATTATGCATGCTGCTGTTTATTGTTATATTACTTTTGGGCGTCGGTAACAAGAATAGTTTATTCTCTATAACAACGCGTGATTCAATTTATATTTTAATTATTAAGACAACGTCGATAATACTAGGAGTTTACTTAACATTGGCACTCACTATTGAACGAATTGCACTTTATTACAGAAATACAACGAAATCACGGGGTGGAATATGAATTCAAGCGCGATTGCCGAGAGAGTAGACAAAGTCAATTTCCAATAACGACTGAACCACCAAGACTGGCCGGAGCCGGCGTCCAGACAAGGCGACTGTTCCCCCAATAAATAAATTTATTGATTCGGAATCCCGAAACGCCGCCCCTGTATAAGAAATTGCGCGACAAAGAGGATGGCGTAATCAAGGTAGTGCTGCATCCATAAAGACGATCGGGCGCTGAAAGAAAAGACCCCCCGAACGCCATGGCGGCACCGGGGGCGAATTTCATCATCTGATAAATCATTTCGGGTGCCACAATAGGCCAAAGCCGCCAACGAACATTTCGGCATGCTGACATACCTGATAAATGCTGCAATGAACGGAGCCCTTAGCCTCTGAGTGGAAGAACGTCCTCCCGATGCGGCGGGACAGCGTGGCTCGGACGGATAGTCTGATCTGTGAGGCCGCAATTATTGGACCGCTAATCGGGCCTCTCGCAGTCCACAAAGACAAACGGTGCCAACTCGAAGTTGAGCTGTCACGTTTGCGCCAGTTCATTAACACCGGGACCACAAAAGCCTCGCGGATCAATCGGGTAAAGGCCTCCTTTCTAACCTCCCACCTTCATCTTCAGCACTGCGCCCCTATATGCATCGGGAATACCGGCTTTGTGGTGAGCCTTAGCGAGTTTCTCGAGCCACGCGGAAATATCCGCCGGGATCGGCTCAAGCCCGTTGCCCCAAGCGTTCGTGAGAAAAATGTCGCATTCCAATGCCGCAGCAAGGTCGATCTGAGTCCAGCGCAAGAGTGAAAGGCATTCCTTAAATTGCTCGGGCGTCAAGAATTGCTCCTGTCGAATATGTGCGTTTCTCATAATGCACGCGGCCTTCATAAGCGTCACTAACCCGCCGGATCAGTCTTTCGTGGTATTTGCTTTGGCTGAAGCGACCATGA
>NZ_JMLL01000012.1:0-403650 GCF_000686005.1 Phyllobacterium sp. UNC302MFCol5.2 | reverse complement strand
CAACCAATTGCTTCAGCTCCGCCGACGTCTTCTGATGGTCCGCGATCATCTGCTTGGCGAAAACCTTGGTAGGATCGTCAGCCCGTCCGCGGCGAGCTTACTGGACTCGATTTCAAACATGTCACTGGTGGCAGCTTCCATAACGAAATCTTCCGTTTTGGGGGCCACCCCGATCAGAGAGTTGACGCCGGTCTTTTCAGCCGCCGTCTGGGCAAACGTCGGCGTTGACATCATTAACAAGGCAACAGTCACTAAAAGCTTGTTCATCTGGGTTCTCCTTTGCACTGAGCGAACAACGCGGGGTAGAGAACACTGTTCCAACAGCGCAAGCCGATGCCAGGGCGCTTCATTGGACAATGCCCGTCGCTGTTGACGTTATGATCGTGCTCGGCTTGATCCTGATCGGATGCGGTCGATTACCAGGTTAGCGACCGATCCTTACCGGCAGGGTGTGTACCATCGAAGCGAGACTTAAAAATCAGTGCTATCCAGGTGGCGGGATTCACACCATGCCCAGCAACAAGTGACTATGCCGGCCAAACACCGTCCAAAATAGTGTTCAGGTATGGATGAGTACACGTGACTTTTCGACTGTCGTTTGCATATCGGCGGTTCAGTCCAATGCGCGATGGTAATCGTATTATTGGAGAGTTCGTCCAAGTCGCGTCAGCTTAGAGCCGCTGTTTTGTACCCGCGCTAGTCCCGTCGGAGCTTTTAGAACGTTCCTCAAAACGGTCCGCGCCCTTGGCTAGGTCAGAACCTTTCTGGGCTTCCACCTTCTTTTCATCTTCTGCCGCGCTCTTCCTCAAACCTCGTGCAGCCTTCCTCCCTTTTTCCGTAGGGGCTTGCTCGATACCCATTGCACGTCCTCCGTTTCTCTTGCACGCTCAACGAACAGGCTCCAAGTTCGTTCCGTGACCTCCCGGTGCCAAAAATGAGGACTAGCCACGATGTGACAACAAGCCCCACTGCCGCAAAGGCATAGAATAGACAGCGGCCTGAAACCATCTCGGCAGTAACATTTATCGTTTGTGCCAGCGTTGATGGGCTGCCAATGGAGAAAGCGGCCAAGCAGATACTTACGGCTATGCCGGTAACTTCACTCGTGCAAGAAGTTTAGCTTAATCTCTATGTCGTTGCCGAGAGAATTCTGAGATTTGCCACTCAGAGAAATGGGATCGCCCCTAATCTCGCCCACCAGTTCAAGCCCGTTTTCATCGCCTCCAAATACGGATGCAATGGTTTCAGAGGTCATTCCTTTAAATGGGCGGGCCTTAACTTGGGCAGTAATGAAATTTCCAGAAAGCGAGTAGGTCCCAACGTAATAAATCAAAGTGTCTCCACCGTACACGCGACCGTCTCTAAGAACCACCAAGCCAATTCCCTGCATTGAGTGTGTATCAAACTCGGCACGATAGATTCCCTCGCGAAAGTTGTTAGGCATTAGCGTTCCTCCAACATTCAAATTGTAAAAACGATCTTACCACCGGTGAAGGTAAGTACTGGGAACCTTTCTAGATGGACCTGCGGAAGAGGGGCAACGATTGCGATGAGCAGCATACGTTGCAGCGACCGGCGCACAGTTGCACTGCCAAAGCCTGATAGTTCTATTGCAAAGAAGCCGGGTACCCGCAAAACCCCCTGGCGCGCCGATATTGGTAAAATCTAATTACCCGACAAATCGGCTATCACGGGAGGCAGTCCTTATGAAATGATGGTTGGCACGACGCGGGGCCTTGTTGCTGACGCCGCACTTGTGTTTGTTCTTCGACACCTGGCCCTTCAGGGTAACCACAGCGACAAACAAAACTGATCTCGTCTGGCCACATGTGCCCGCTGTGCAAAATACGCAAGATGCGGATCGTATCCATCGCTACGGCGTGGACCGCAACATAAGACGTACGCGGACAATGGCGCCTTCCTTAACTTCGAAATCTATTCGCATTTAAACCGAAGCGTCTGTTTATCAACGAACCGTACAATCGCCGGAGCCATTCCCCCATTCGTTTGAAGCTGCCGATATAGCAGGATTCGCCCCAAATCGGTCATTTATACTGAAGCATTTGAGATGAATGGATTGCAGCAAGGGGATTAGTGCCAGTCTGCTGTGGCCGCCGTTGGAAATGGCATTACCACATCGAGTCATCTGTTGGTTTCAACGGCGCCATCCGGATAGCAAGTAGTTGCTTGGACTAAAAACTTAGTGCCAATAGAAGCTAGTTAATCACGGGGTCGTCGGTTCGATTCCCTTCAAGACCGTAGGTTTCTCTAAAAGGCTACAACTGGGATTATCCCAGAACCGAAGACAGAAACTCACGCGTGCGCGCCTCTTTCGGCGCGCCGAATATCTCCTCCGGCGTTCCCTGTTCGCAGATGCTTCCCTTGTCGAAAAAACAGACGCGGTCGGATACTTCCCGCGCGAAGCGCATTTCATGTGTGACGAGCAGCATGGTCAAGTCGTGCTCGTGCGCCAGGCTGCGAATGACGGAGAGGACTTCCCCAACCAATTGCGGGTCAAGCGCTGACGTCGGTTCATCGAAAAGTAGAACCTGCGGGCGCATCGCAAGCGCACGGGCAATAGCCACGCGCTGTTGCTGCCCGCCGGAAAGCTGCACCGGATAGTGGTCTTTCTTCTCCGCAAGCCCCACCATCTGTAGCAGTTCAATTGCACGCGCTTCCGCTTCCGCCCGCGCCATCCCCAAGACTCGAACCGGCGCTTCGACAATATTGCGCAGGACGGTCATATGAGGAAAAAGATTGAAGCTCTGGAAGACCATGCCGACGTGATTGCGGATCTGGCGCAGGTGTTTTTCCGAGGCCTGGAACCGGCCTTTGCCGCCCGGCTCGTGGTAAGGCGTGCCGGCAAGTGTCAGCCTGCCTTCCTGGAACGGCTCGAGCGTCATCAGCACGCGCAGAACGGTCGACTTGCCGGAGCCGGACGGGCCGATCAGTGTCACTTTTTCTCCCTTCGCGACGCTGAAATTGAAATTGTCGAGCACAGTCAGAATACCGAAGCGCTTGGTGACGTCGGAAAATTCGATGATGGGCTGATCATTATTATTGGTCATCGCAAGGGTATTCCCGCTTTTGGAAGGGCTTTCTGCAGGCGGTGGAGGCCAGCCGAGCAGATCAACGTCAGGACAAGGAAGATCAGGCCGACAAGCGTCAGGGGCACGAGATATTCAAAAGTGCGTTCGCCGATCATGTTGGCGAGCCCCATCATTTCTAGAACTGTAACCACGGAAAGGACGGGCGTTTCCTTGATCATGGCAACGAGATAATTGCCCATGGCAGGCACGATTCGCGGTATCGCCTGAGGAATGATCACATCGCGATAGGTCTGCATCCGCGTCAGATTGAGGGCGGTTGCCGCTTCCCATTGGCCACGGTGCACCGCCTCTATGCCGCCTCGATAAACCTCAGAGGTATAAGCAGCGTATTGCAGGCCGAGCGCCAGCGCGCCGGTGAGGAAGGCGGGCAGAACGACGCCGAAATCAGGCAGAACGTAATAAAGGAAGAACAGCTGCACCAGCAGCGGCGTGTCCCGCAGGAACTCGACGATGAAAGCGGTCGTCCAGGAGATCACCTTGATGCGGCTGCGGCGCAACAGCGCAAACACCAGGCCAAGCACCAGCGCAATTGCAAAGCCCGCCGCCGCCGCCTGTAACGTGACTGTCAAACCGATAAGGATGATGGGCAGGATCGAGGTTGTATAAGTGATCCAGTTCGTTGTGTCCCATTCGTAGCCGTACATCATAATGGTAAGATCCTCACGAATGGCGGGCGCGGGGGAAGACGTCGCCGCGCCGCACGAAATGCTCGATGATGCGGATAGCGACCATCAGCAAGAGCGACATGCCGAAGTAGCAGACGAGCGTGATCGAATAGATACTGGCGCTATCCAGCGTGATGTTGCGGATCGACTGGGCCGCGAAGGTGAGATCGGCGATCGATATCAGCGACAACAGCGACGAAAGCTTAAGCGTTTCGATGGCGAGATTGCCAAAAGCCGGCATCATCTCGACAACCGCTTGGGGCAGGGAGATGCGAAACAGCGTCTGAAAGCGACCGAAATTCAGTGCACGAGCGGCCTCAAGCTGCTGCGTGGAAACGGCCGAAAGCGCGCCGCGTACGATTTCCGCGCCGTAGCCGCCGGCATGGGCAGCCAGGACCAGAATGCCTGTGGTGATGGGATCGAAGCTCAGGCCGACCAGCGGCAGCGCATAATAGAACCAGAACAGTTGGACGAACAGGGAAGTGCCGCGAAACACCTCCGTATAGCAGAGCGCTATCGCCGACAGGATCGGCCCACCTTCGACACGCAGAATGCCGAAGACAAAAGCAAGCAGGACGCCGATGGCAATGGCGGCCAGCGTAATTGTCATAGTAACGACGGCACCTTGCCACAGCATCGGCAGGTAGGCTGTCCAGTCCATCTGGAAGTCTCCCGGTTATTGCGGATGGCGCCCGACTCTCGACCGAGCGCCTTCTGCCGTTACTTCCCGGCGCAAAGGTCGGCGACGTTCTTTTGCGCGGTTGCGGCGATGCTTTGTTCCGAAAGGCCGTATTTGCCGAGGATTTTCTTATAATCGTCTGTCTCGCGGAAGGCGACCAGGGCAGTGTTGAAGGCGTCACGCAGTTCCTTGTCTTCCGGGCGGAAGGCAAAGCCGCCGTAATTGCGAACCGGTGCTCCCTTGACGACCGGATCCTTGAAGGGAGTGACCTGCTCGACATTGGCCTGGCCTTTGGCGAGCTCCGAAACTGTCAGCTCGGTCGCCGCATAGGCATCGGTCCGGCTTTGCACCGTCGGAATCGCATCCGCGTTGGCCGGAATGAAGACGATCTGCTCGTCCTTGACGCCGACGGCGCGCAGGAAGTCGACATTGTTTGCACCCGAAACGACGGCGACCTTCAGTGACGGATCCTTTGCGATATCCGCATAGGTGGTCAGGCCCTTGGGATTGCCCTTCTTGACCAGCAGTCCTTCGCCGTACGACGAGTTCGGCTCGGTGAAGGCGACCTGCTTGCAGCGCTCTGGCGATATGTTCTGCTCTGCGGCTGCAAAGTCGAAGCGACGGGCCTTAAGACCGGGAATGAGTGTTCCGAAGGGCGTTACGGTCCAGTTGACCTCCTCGATGCCCATGGACTTGAGGACCGCATTGGCGACGTCGGGACCGATTCCGGCCGATGTTCCGTCCGGCTGCATGTAGGAATAGGGCACTTCGTTCGCCGTTGCAGCGCGAATATAGCCCTGCGACTTGGCTTCCTCTACGGTGAGGGCACTGGCGGTCGTGACGCCGATGGACAGTGCAATGGCGCCAAGCGCCGCGATTTTCGTCATAGTCATTCGTCATTCTCCTCTGGTTAAAGTTTCGGCGGTCCGTTTTCGGATCTCGCATCGATTGTTCCGGTCAGATGTTCTCCGTGATCGTCGCGATGACGGAAAGGCAATCGCCGACCTTGATGAGGCCGGGCACATGGCGTGCTGCAAGAACGCCATCCATGACGGCGCTGTATTCGACAGGGGCGATGCCGGTCCGGCCCAGCGGGTAGACGCGGGCAACGGTCTCGCCGGATCTGACCGGATCACCGAGATCACGGACAAACGCGATCAATCCGTCGTCCTGCGCGAAAGTGAAGCAATCGTCCGACCGCATATCCAGCCAACGGGTCGGACGGACATCCGGCTCGCCTTTCAGGATGCCGGCGTGGCGCAGGAGGTTAAGGCTGCCCTTGCGTGCGATCTCTATGGAGCGGGCGGTTGCCGTGCCGGCCCCGCCAAGCTCGGTCGTGACGAAAGTCTTGCCCATTTCCTCGACCGTCGTATCCAGCATTCCAACCGCGTCGATCTCCAGCATCTTCATCGAGAAGGGCGCCGAGAAGGCGGCAACCGCTTCGAAGCAGCGGGCTTCCTGGTCCTTGTCCGGCAGCTCGTGAGCCGCAGCATAGGGCAGAAAGTCGAGCGTCTTTCCACCCGAATGGAAGTCGAGCACGATATCGGCCAGCGGAATGAGATGGCGCGTCACGTAGTCGGCGATCTTCTCCGTCACCGTGCCGTCCGGACGGCCCGGAAAGCTCCGGTTGAGGTTGCCGCGATCGATCGGCGAGGTGCGCGTACCGGCGCGGAAAGCCGGATAGTTGAGCGCCGGGACGATGATCACGCGCCCGCTCACCTGCGACGGATCGAGTGTCTGTGCCAGTTCCAGCAAGGCAGCCGGTCCTTCATATTCGTCGCCATGATTGGCACCGGTTAGCAGCGCAGTCGGGCCTTCCTCGTTGGCAATCACGCAGATCGGAATCATTACCGAACCCCAGGCGCTGTCATCGCGGCTGTAGGGCAGCCGCAGATGACCGTGCTGCACCCCCTTGGCGTCGAAATCGACGGTCGGAGCAATGGGCGAAGGGCGGGACACGCTCATCAGCACGGTCTCAGCCCTTCACGAAGAGCTGGCGCGGCACGTTCGACAGGCATTCGACACCTGTTTCCGTGATCGCGATGCTCTCGGTGATTTCCAGTCCCATGTCTTCCAGCCAGAGGCCTGTCATGAAATGGAAGGTCATGCCGGGCTTCAGTTCCGTACGGTCGCCCGGGCGCAAGCTCATCGTGCGCTCGCCCCAATCCGGCGGATAGGACAGACCGATCGGATAGCCTGTGCGGTTGTCCTTGATGATCCCGTATTTCTTCAGGACGGCAAAGAAAGCGTTAGCGATGTCCTCGCAGGTATTGCCCGGTCTTGCGGCGGAAAGGCCTGCTTCCATGCCTTCGAGCGTCGCCTTCTCCGCGTCGAGAAAGGCCTGTGTAGGCTTTCCCAGGAATACGGTTCGCGACAACGGGCAATGATAGCGTTTGTACGCGCCGGCGATCTCGAAGAACGTGCCTTCGCCCGACTGCATCGGCTTGTCGTCCCAGGTCAGGTGGGGGGCCGAAGCGTCGGCCCCGGAGGGCAGAAGCGGTACGATTGCCGGGTAGTCGCCTCCGAATTCGGATGTGCCGCGAATGCCGGCATCGTAGATTTCGGCGACGAGATCGCATTTGCGCATGCCGGGCTCTACGACATCGACAATGCGCTTGTGCATCAGCTCGACGATCTTGCCCGCCTTGCGCATGTAGTTGATTTCGGTCGGGCTCTTGACGGCGCGCTGCCAGTTGACGAGGCCCGCAGCATCCTTGAAGCGGGCATTCGGCAAATGCTTTTGCAGCGATGCGAAGGCCGCAGCCGAGAAATAATAGTTGTCCATCTCGACGCCGACGGTGAGACCCGACCATTTGCGTTCGTCGATGATCTGCGACAGGAGATCCATCGGATGACGCTCGGTCGACTGCACGTAGTGATCGGGGTAACCGATGATATTGGCGTGGTTCAGATAGGCGGTGCGCTTCGCGCCATTGGCATCCTGCTTGCGGCCGTACCAGATCGGCTCGCCCATCGGCGGGACCAGCACGCATTGATGCACGTAGAAGGACCAGCCGTCATATCCGGTAAGCCAGTGCATGTTGGACGGGTCCGTGACGATCAGAAGATCGATTCCGGCCTTTTCTGCGGCATGACGGGTTTTGGACAGGCGCTCGGCATATTCCTCGCGCGTAAAGCTCAGTGTCACGCTCACACTGCATCTCCCGTGTTGAATTGGTTTTCGATGACCTGACCGCTTCCAGCATCTTTCGCGCGGGTGACGGCCAGATTGGCAATGGCGGTGTCCTGCACACCGGTGCCAGTAAGGTCGGCGAGGGTGATGTCATTCGCACCGGTCCTGCCTTGTGCCTTGCCGGCTATGACGGCGCCGAGTTCGGAAAAGGGCTGGTCGGGCTGTGCCGCGCCTGCGATGATCGCATGATGCAATTCGCCGAGAATGCGCGTCTGCGTGATGCGGTCGGCGATATAGGTGGCGCAGGAGAAGACGGCCGGATCGATCTCGTTCTTATGTTCGGCGTCCGATCCCATCGCGGTCAGATGCTGCCCGGGCTCCAGCCAGTCGGCCATCAGGATCGGCTTTTCCGCCGGCGTCGTGGTGACGACGATGTCCGCGCCTCGTACGGCTTCATGCGGATCGGCAATGGCGACGACGTCGATGCCGTGGGCGTGGGAAAATTCGGCCGCGAGCGTTAGCGCTTTCGCGTGATCGCGCGCCCAGATGCGTGCGGACCTGATTTGCCGCACCAGCATCAGCGCCTGAAGTTGCAGTTGCGCCTGCATGCCCGCTCCGAAGATCGTGGCGACGGCAGCGTCCTCGCGCGATAGATGCCGTGCGGCGACCGCTCCGGCCGCAGCCGTTCGAATGTCCGTCAGATAGCCATTGTCGAGAAGAAGGGCTTCGACCAGTCCGGTTCTCACACTGAAGAGGATCATCAGACCATTGAGGCTCGGCAGGCCAAGCCTGGGATTGTCGAAGAAGCCGGGGCTGATCTTGATCGCAAAGCTGTCGAAACCGGGCACATAGGCCGTCTTGACGTCTACCTCGCCACGGAATTCCGGAATGTCCAGACGCAGGATCGGCGGCATCGCGATTGCCTTGGTGGCGAGCGCGGCAAAGGCCTGCTCGATACAGTCGACCGCAGAAATGTCGAGCCTGACAGCCGCGCGAAGATCTCTTTCCGTGAGGATGCTCATCCGGCTCATGCTGCGGTCCCCTCGACGATTTGCCGATGGGTGTCCGGATCGATATTGCCACCCGATACGATGATGACGGTGGGTCCCGAAAGTTTGATCTTCCCGGCGAGGATCGCAGCGACGCCGACCGCTCCGGCACCCTCCACGACTTCGTATTCCTCTCGTGCCATGTGGCGAACGCCAGCGGCGATCTCGGCTTCCGTCAGCAGCACGATGTCATCGAGCAGGTCGCGGCAGAGCGGGAAGGTGATGGTGTTTGTGAGGCCGATGCCGCCGCCGAGGGAATCCGCCAGCGTCTCTTCTTCGCGGATCCCGACCGGTTTGCCGGCTGCGATTGCCGCATACATGGCCGCGCCGCGTTCCATGGAGATAGCGATAACCTGTACCTGTGGTTTCGCGGCTTTGACGGCTACGGCTATGCCGCCGACCAGGCCGCCGCCGGAGAGAGGAACGAGCACGGTTGCGAGATCGGGCAGGTCCTTGACGATTTCCAGGCCGATCGTCCCTTGACCGGCCACTACATCGACATGGTCGAATGGCGGGATTGAAACGAGGCCAAGGCTTCGAACCAGGCGCTCGACTTCCTCCTGCGCATCGTCCTGCGAGACGCCGACGATACGGATCTTGGCGCCGAGTGCGCGGATAGCCTCGATCTTGTTCGCGGGAACTCGCGACGACATGCAGATAGTGGCCGACAAGCCGAGTTCCCGAGCGGCATAGGCTACGGCACGGCCGTGATTGCCCGTTGAGGCGGTGACAAGGCCACGTTTCCGCTCGGCATCATCGAGCGACAGGATGGCGTTCATTGCGCCACGCAGCTTGAAGGCCCCGATCGGCTGGCGCGTTTCGAGCTTGAGATAGACAGACTGGTGGGTGCGTTCAGACAGTGTGCCGGAGTGCGCTAGGGGCGTAGGCTCCAACCGACCGGCAATGCGCGCCGCAGCCTGCTCGATATCCGTCGGCGTAACCGGCAGCATCGCTTGGTCGGGAGTTCTGGGCAGGTTGGCGCTCGTCATGATTGTCATGTTGCGAGCGAAGTAAAATCATGTCAATTATTATATTGTCATGATTCAATGATTGTGGAGGACAGCCTCAGCCGATCGAACCTATATCGTAGACGGGCGGCAATTGCTCGAACGCCTGGCGCACCGTCGTTAGCGCCTTAGAGAGGCTCGAATGGCTCATGCGGCCGCCGATGCAGATGCGGATGCCGCCGCCATGGCCGGGGCCGGCGACGAAGGGCTCGGATGGCGTTACGGCGACATTCTGGTTGGCGAGCGAACGCACCAGTCCGTCTTCCGCCCAGTGCTTCGGCACTTTCAGCCAGGCGCAAGGCGACAGCGGATGGCTGGAAGCGATGTGATCGCCCAGAATGTCTGTCGTGATTCCCTGGCGGGTTCGGATTTCGCCGCGCTGGATACCGATCAGCCGCTGGACCGTACCGTTTTCGATCCAACGTGTGGCGATTTCGGCGGTCAGATAGGTGCCGCTCCAGCTCGATACGCGCAAGATGGAGGCCGCACGAATGGAGTAGGCGGGGGGCACGACAAGATAGCCAACACGCAACCCGGTCAGCACGGTCTTGGTGAAACTCGTGACGAAGAAGCCGAGATCGGGCAGCATTTCGGCGATCGAGGGCAAATCCTCGTCGATCATCGGCCGATAGACCTCATCCTCTATGACAAAGATACCGTGACGCTTTGCGATCGCGGCGATTTCATGTCGTCGGGCGGCGCCTGCGACATGACCGGTGGGATTGTTGAGTGTCGGAATCCAGACGAGCGCTCGAACGCCACCTGATGCGCACGCGGCTTCAAGAGCGTCGGGCAGGATACCTTCTTCGTCGGTGGGCAGGCCCTTCAGGCTGAAGCCGAGTATGTTGGAGAGGCCGATAATGCCGTGATCGGTGAGATTTTCGCAAAGAACCACATCGCCGGAACGAATGATGCAGGTAAGCGCGAGAAATATGCCGTGGGCCGCACCGTTGGTCACGAGGATGCGTCCGGCATCGGCGGAGACGCCCAGCGTGCGCAGCCAGATCCGTGCGGTCTCGCGATGACGGTCGAGACCTGCGATCGGGCGGCAGGGACGCATGAAATCGGCGACATTCCCTTCAGCCATCTCGCGAAAGATTTCTCGCGATGCGGTTTCATGCTCTTCGAGATAGACACCGCGAATGATGGACAGGTCGAGGACTTCGTTGGAGCTATGATCCAGCATCATTCGACCGGCACGATCAGTCACGCGCGCCTTCACGAAGGTGCCGCGGCCGATCTCGCCGCTCAGATAGCCGAGCCGTTCCGCCTCCTTGTAGGAAAGGCTGACGGTCTGCACGGAAAGCCCGAGATCGCGCGCCAGGTCGCGATGTGTGGGCATCCGGTCCATCGGCTTGAGAAGGCCGCCATCGATATCGGCGATGATGCGTTCGGTCAGTGCCGCGTGCTTAGTCTCGCCCTTCTGTTTGGCGAGGCTTGGTCGCCACACCACCGGCCTCGTCGCAGGGCTCGGGTCGGTGGCAAGCGGATTGGCTTGGCGGCGCATGAAATTGTCTCGTTATTAGAGCTATAATTTCATGACATTATGCACGCTTCATCCATAAAGATGAAGCGTTTTGCACGACGCGGCGGCAATTGCCTTGAAGATAAGCGCAATTGCCGGGCTTTTGGGC
Organism: Phyllobacterium sp. UNC302MFCol5.2; assembly: GCF_000686005.1. Classification (NCBI taxonomy): domain Bacteria; kingdom Pseudomonadati; phylum Pseudomonadota; class Alphaproteobacteria; order Hyphomicrobiales; family Phyllobacteriaceae; genus Phyllobacterium; species Phyllobacterium sp. UNC302MFCol5.2. The sequence continues at coordinate 392,373 of NZ_JMLL01000012.1, read as the reverse complement.
TCCGAATATGTGCCGGGAGAGCGAATCCAGCCCGGCACATGCCGGGATCAGATTTTTTCGCCAGCTTGTGCCAGCTCATCCATGACCGATCGGACGGCAGATTCTGCAATGGCGACGATTTCGTCGACTTCGGCTTTTGTGGTGACGAGCGGCGGCGCAAAACCCAGGATGTCGCCATGCGGCATGGCGCGGGCAATCAGGCCACGATTGCGAGCCGCCTTGGAGACGCGTGCGCCGACAGCGAGAGCCGGCGCGAAACGCGTCTTCTTATCGCGATCCGCGACGAATTCGATCGCACCCATCAAGCCCACTCCGCGCACTTCGCCGACGATGGGAAGCTGGGCGAACCTCGCCTTCAACTCCTCCTGGAAGTAGGTGCCGACCGCCCGCGCATTGCCCGGCAGGTCTTCTTTCTCGACGATGTCGAGAACGGCATTTGCTGCTGCAGCACCGATCGGATGGCCGGAATAGGTGTATCCGTGGGAGAAGGTTCCGACGCGATCTGCTCCTTCCTCCATGACCTTGTACACCTTCTCGCCGACGATGGCGGCCGAGAGCGGGAAATAGGCTGAAGTAAGGCCCTTGGCGACGGTGATCAGGTCCGGTTCGATGCCGTAGTGCTGCGAGCCGAACATGGAACCGGTTCGCCCGAAGCCGGTAATGACTTCATCGGCGATCAGCAGGATGTCGTATTTCCTGAGGATTTTTTGCACTTCTTCCCAATATCCCTGCGGCGGCGGCGTGATGCCCCCGGTGCCGAGCACGGGCTCGGCGATGAAGGCCCCGATGGTCTCAGGGTCTTCTCGCAGGATCAGGGCCTCGAGTTCTTCGGCACGGCGCTTGGAAAACTCGAGCTCCGTCTCGCCGGCCTCCGCTCCCCAATAATGATGCGGAGCGCCAGTATGGAGGATGCCCGCACGCGGCAGATCCATGTGGTCATGGTAGAAGCTCATGCCGGTCATGGATCCCGAGACGACGCTGCAGCCGTGATAGCCGCGTTCGCGGGAAATGATCTTCTTCTTGTTCGGCTTGCCGCGAAGGTTGCTGTAGTACCAGACGAGCTTTGCCTGGGTCTCATTGGCATCGGAACCGGACATGCCATAGAAGACCTTGCTCATCTTGCCCGGCACCATCTTCACGAGGCGATCGGAAAGGATTGCCAACTCATCCGTCGTGTGCGCGGCGTAGGAATGGTAGTAGGCGAGACGATAGGCCTGGCGCGAAATTGCCTCGGCGACCTCGGTGCGGCCATAGCCGACATTAACACAATAGAGGCCGGCAAAGCCGTCGATCAGCTGATTGCCAAGCGCGTCCTCTATGCGGATGCCCTTGCCGGTCTCGACGATCGTCGGATCGCCCATCTTGCCGCTGGCGAAGTCATTGAGTTTCGTGAAGGGATGCAGGACCGAATTGCGGTCCATCTCTGCAATCCGAGTGACGTCTATGGCCATGACAGGTTCCTTTCAGGCAGAGAGGTTGCCGAAGCAAACATATTTTGATTCGAGATATTCGGAGAGGCCGTGGCGCGAGCCTTCGCGACCGAGTCCGGATTGCTTCCAGCCACCGAAGGGGATGGGCGCGCCGGTGAATTTTACGGTGTTGACCGCCACCATGCCGTATTCGAGCCGGTCGCTAAGGCGCATCGCGCGGCCGAGATCGTTCGTGTAGACATAGGCCGCCAGCCCCATTTCGGTGGCATTGGCGCGCGCGACTACATCCCGCTCGTCGTCGAACGGTAGTATCGCGGCGACCGGTCCGAAAGTTTCCTCGCGAGCAATCGTCATGTCGTCGGTCACATCGGCCAGCACGGTCGGTGTGACGAAATTGGCGCCAAGTGGGCTCTCCTGCGCGCCGCAGACAAGGCGCGCGCCGGCAGAAAGCGCCTGCGCGATCTGCTGGCGGCATTTTTCCGCCACCGACCTCCGTGTCATCGGGCCGATATCGGTCCCGTCTTCAAGACCGTGCCCGACATGGAGTTTAGACGTCGCCTCGGCGAAGGCCTCGACGAAACGATCATAGATCCCGCGTTGAACGTAAATCCGGTTGGCGGCGAGGCAATCCTGGCCCGAGGTTGCGAATTTGGCACCGATACAGCCTTCGACAGCCTGAGCGAGTTCGACATCGTCGAACAGGATGAAGGGTGCGTGCCCGCCGAGCTCCAAGGAAGCTTTCTTGACGGTAGCAGCCGATTGCGCCAGCAGGATGCGCCCGACTTCTGTCGAACCGGTGAAGGAAAAGGCGCGCACCTGCGTATGTTCCAGAAGCCGGCGTGCAAGCGGCTCGGCTTCGCCGGTCAGAACCTGGAATACGCCGGCGGGCATGCCGGCCTCGTCGGCCAGCTTCGCCAGGGCGAGCGCCGAGAGGGGAGTTTCCGGAGCGGGTTTGACGATCATCGCGCAGCCGGCGGCCAAGGCTGCGCCCGCCTTGCGGGTGATCATCGCCGAGGGAAAGTTCCAGGGCGTGATGGCGACGGTCACCCCCAGCGGCTGCATGTGGACCGAAAGCCGGCTAGCGGGCAGATGGCTCGGAATTGTTTCCCCATAGGCGCGCTCGCCCTCGGCGGCAAACCAGTCGAGGAAATTGGCAGCGTAGGAGATCTCGCCAAGCGACTCCGCCAAAGGCTTGCCCTGTTCGGCCGTCATGATGACTGCAAGATCCCGTGCGTTGTCACGCATCAGTTTGCCCCAGGCCCGAAGGACCTGGCCCCGTTCAACGGGAGGTCTGTCCCTCCAGTCGAGAAATGCCTTTCCCGCCGCACCGACGGCGTCATCGGCATCTTCAAGCGAGCAAGCCGCAACATCAACGAGGTGTTCTCCCGTCGCAGGATCGACGACGTCCAGCGTCCTCTCGCGCGCGGCCCAGGTGCCATCCAGAAAGGCCCGACGTTCGATCAGATCAGGTCGTGACAGATTGGTCAAGGCAGCAGCGGCGGTACGGTTCATAGTTGCTCCGGATTGTCTTCATAGGAAGTGTACTCGCGTCTTCGCATCGCATTTCTGCGTTGACTTCCTTTTTGATGCAGAAAATATGCGATTATCGATTTGCTTTCGCCGGAGTTCTGCATGGGTGAACTTGATAGAGCTGACAGGGTACTGCTTGATGCAGTGCAGAAAAACAACCGCATGACGTCGGAAGAGTTGGCGCAGATCGCCAACCTGTCGCCGACCGCATGTCAGCGACGACTGAAACGGCTGCGTGAAGAGGGCGTGATCGAGGCGGACGTGGCGATCGTGTCGCCGAAGGCCGTCGGGCGCGGCATCACCATGATAGTGCTTGTCTCCCTGGAGCGCGAACGGGCGGATATCGTGGACCGGTTCAAGACAGCGATCCGTATGACCAAGGAAGTCATGATCGGCTACTATGTGACGGGCGACGCAGACTTCATCCTGGTGATCACGGCAAAGGATATGGAGGACTACGAGGCTTTCACGCGGCGGTTCTTCTATGAGAACCACGATATCAAGGGCTTCAAGACCATGGTCGTCATGGATCGAGTGAAGGCTGGCTTTGCTTTTCCGATTGAAAATTGACCATCTTCATGCTCGATCAAGGTGCCGACCACCGAGAAGAACTCGTCTGACAACTAGAGAGCCTTAACCCGCAACTGGCTCAGCAAGGCGACTAGGAACTTGGCGGCGACGTCCGTCCGCCAAGAGGCGCTCGGTTCTTGATGAATACTGTGACGTCCCAACCGCGTGTCCATCGACAAGCCGACGAACCATCGGAACAACACATTGTAGTCCACCTGCTCCATGAACTGACGCTCAGAGCGGATCGTAAAAGGCCCGCAACAACAGGGCACGCAGCAGATTGTCCGGCGGAATCGACGGGCGGCTAATCGCCGAATACATGACCTCGAAATCAGGCGATTGAACTTCCAGCGCCTCGTCTACAATGGCACGGATCGTCTGCAGCGGATCAGGACTCATATTCACTCCCGAAATTCAAGGAAATCGTCGTTGTATCCGGCACGATCGCCGATTCATACCCAACCGTTGTGCTCGAAGCGGCTGTCCGTATTGAAGGCGAGAAGCTTCGGCTAAGCACGCGTCTCGTCAATCGTGCCGATGGTTCCATTCTTTGGAAGAAAAGCTACGAGAAGATATCCACCCGCACAACCTGTTTGAACTTCAAGACGACATCGCTGGTTCGATGGCTACGGCGCTGGCGCACCCCTACGGTGTTATTTTTCGAAGCGACGTAGCCCACCTCTCACAATAACCTCCGGTCGGTGTCCAGGCCTGTACTTACACCCAGGCATATCTTGGTCAGGTTTACAGAACCCATACTTCGGTCCCGAGCTGGTTGAAGCGGGCTTCGAGCGCTATCCGGGCTGCATAACTGTCTGGGCACTTCACTCACTGCCTTATCTCGTCGCGGTCCGCTTTCGATACCGTCTCAACTCTCTCCGAAAAGCGGGCTTGACGATCCCGGGAAACGTACGGCTTTGCTGGCCTGGTCTGTAAGTGGGCGCCGTATATTACACGATGCTACACGTATTAGCGTTCACATCGGTCTACACTCTAAGTTGCATGAAACGGGCAAAGCGCCCGCTCGACGGAGGCATAGTGAAGTGGCTGAAGAGACGCTCCTCTGCATGACGTCAGCCCACTCGCTCGCCCAGACGAATGAACTAGTCAAAACCATAGGCACGGGAGATACCGCGATGCCGAAACCGGCGAAGATGCTTGAGCAGCGGATAGACCACTTCTTCTCGATGCCCGCGGAACGCGCAGACCGGTGGCGCGATGTTGTTGCCGCAGCGCGCGCATGGTCGGTAGGGCGAGCCGATCAGAACGCGGCCGAAGCTGCCTTTGCAGAGTTAGGCCCCATTGAAGGGTTTCACGCATTCCCAGGCTCTGCGCTCATGGCGAGGCTAAGCGACAGGCTGCGGGGAGGCGATGCTGTTGGCTTTACTGATTTGGTGCGACGCGTTTCGGCCGCGATTGTCACGCGTGACTTCAAGTATGATCCTGCCGAGTGGCGAACGACCGAGGAAGTCGTCGATACGCCGGCTGATGTCCTACCGCCCACGCTCAGACACGGTGACGTAAAGCGCCCCTACTTCGAAATGCTGATTGTTGCGCCGGGTGCCACAACGCAAGCTGCCGATCAAATCGCGCAGTTGCGCAACCTGCGACGTCCCGAGGACGCGTTTATTTACGAAATTGTCCCGGTAGACAGCTTCGAAGATGCGATCTGCGCTGCGATCATCAATCCGGATATTGCCGCGGTTACGATCTTCGAGGGCTTTAACTACGCTTCGCGACATTCGGCGCCGGTGTTGCGCAGCGTGCTGTCCGGCCTCGGACTGGATGGGGCGCGAGCGGAGGACGCTGATCTGGCGTTGCTCTTGGCAAACTCGTTGAAACGTCTGCGACCAGACCTCGACATTTATCTTCTGTCTGACCGCCAGGTAGAAAATTTGGCGGGCGATGCACGGTCGGCATCCATCCGTCGCGTTCTCTATGCGATCGAAGAACCGTTGGAACTCCACCTGTCGGTGCTTGAGGGGATTCAAGACCGCTTCGAGACGCCGTTCTTCGACAACCTCAAGAAATATGCGCGGCGCCCGATAAGTACATTCCATGCGCTTCCGCTCGCTCGAGGAAAGTCAGTTTTCAAGTCTGACTGGATCCGCGATATGGGGGAGTTTTATGGTATCAACCTTTTCCTTGCGGAAAGCAGTGCCACAACGGGCGGACTTGATAGCCTGTTGGAGCCGACAGGCAATATCAAGCGCGCTCAGGAAATGGCCGCGCGGGCTTTTGGCGCGGACCATGCCTTTTTCGTAACCAACGGCACAAGCACGTCGAACAAGATGGTCCACCAGGCGATAGTCGCGCCCGGCGACATCGTCATTCTCGACCGAAACTGCCACAAGTCCCACCACTATGGGCTTGTACTTGCCGGCGGGCAACCGCTCTACGTTGATGCATTCCCGATGACAGAATACTCGATGTATGGTGCGGTACCCCTCAGGAGCATAAAAAAGGCACTCCTGGATCTGAAGGCCGAAGGCAGACTTGACCGTGTCAAAATGGTGGACCTCACGAATTGCACCTTTGACGGCCACATCTACAACACGCGTCGGGTCATGGAGGAGTGCCTCGCCATTAAACCGGACCTCGTATTCCTCTGGGATGAGGCGTGGTTCGGCTTCGCGCGGTTCTCACCGGTATTGCGTCCTCGCACCGCAATGGGCGCCGCTGCCGCAATTGAAACATGGATTCACGGTTTGGCCGCGGTCGAGGCCTACGAAAAACAACAGCAGGAACTTGGGTCTGACCCCACCGTCGACGAACTGCTAACGACGCGGTTGCTCCCGGACCCGCGGAAGGTTCGTATTCGCGTTTACCAGACCAACTCGACGCACAAATCCATGTCAGCGCTGCGCCAGGGCTCGATGGTTCTCGTGAAAGACGTCGACTTCTACACAGTTGAGTCGCAGTTTCACGAAGCAATCTTTACGCATGCTTCGACAAGCCCCAACCAGCAACTGATCGGCAGTCTCGACGTAGCGCGGCGGCAAATGGAATTGGAAGGCTACGGCCTCGTGCTCAACGCCATCGAGATCTCGCTTGCTATCCGGCGTGCGGTCAATTCACATCCGATAATCTCGAAATACTTCCATATGCTTGGTGCTGACGGCATGATCCCCGCGCAGTACCGGGAGAGTGGGTTTGTGGATTTTCTGGCGCCGGACACAACCTGGGCCAGCCAGGTGCGCAGCATGCACGACGACGAATTCTGCCTCGATCCTACGCGTATGACGCTTGTCTGTGGAACGGCAGGTTTCGATGGAACCGAGTTCAAGGCGTTGCTGGCCAATGTCTACGACATTCAGCTCAATAAAACGTCGCGCAATTCGGTTCTGCTGCAATCCAATATCAACAATACACGGAGCGATGTGGCGCAACTCGTTCGCGTGCTCCTGGAGATTTCTAACGGGGTCGAGACCCGCCTTGCGCGGGGCGGCGATGGCGAAAGAAACGCGCTGGCCGCTCGCGTCAAGTCGCTAATGACGGACGTGCCTGACCTACCGAATTTCAGTCATTTCCATGAAGCGTTTCGACAAGACGCGGGGCGTGCCACACCGGAGGGCGATATGCGCACAGCTTTCTACGGTGCTTACGATGCCACGGGCTGTGAATACATTCCTTTGCATGGAGAAGAATGTAATCGTCGCCTTCGCGAGGGGCCGGAAATGGTGTCCGCCAACTTCGTAATTCCCTATCCACCCGGCTTCCCGATCATGGTGCCGGGTCAAGTGATCACAGAGGAGACAATTGAGTTCATGCGCAAACTCGATGTGAAGGAGATTCACGGCTACGAGAAAGCGCGCGGTCTCAAACTGCTAAAGCCGGAGGTCATCTCTACCAAACTGAGGCACTAAGATAAGCGCCTGTGGGCGCGTCTGCTTGCCCACGGCGGGTTCGATCCGAGGTTGGTCGTTGACTCCTTGAGCTTGACAATGGGCAGGAGTAGGGGATGGCTTTTTTTGTACAAGCATTGCGCGACAATCCTGAACTGGCAATCTTCCTTGCGCTGGCCATTGGCTTTTTGATTGGACGGGTAAAGCTCGGAAGTTTCAGCCTCGGAATCGTGGTGGGGACGCTCTTGGCGGGGGTGTTGATTGGACAGCTCGATATCAAGATTCCACCGATTGTGAAGGTCATCTTCTTTGATCTTTTTCTGTTTACAACCGGCTACAAGGTCGGACCGCAGTTTTTCCGCGGGCTCAAACAGGACGCAATTCCACAGGTGGCGCTTACCTTGGTCTTATGCGTTGCATGCTTGCTCACTGCATTCGGTTTTGCGACGCTGCTTGGGTACGACGTCGGAACGGCCGCCGGACTGCTTGCAGGAGCATTTTCAGAATCGACGGTGATTGGCACGGCCGGGGAGGCTATTCAGCGCCTGGCTATTCCCGAAGCGGAGAGAGTTAGCCTGCTGAACAATATTCCAGTGGCTTACGCAGTCACATACCTCATTGGAACCGCCAGCCTTGTATGGTTTCTCCCTACAATCGGACCCAAACTGATGGGAGTTAACCTGCGCGACGAAGGGATGCGTATGCAAGGCACCGCATTGGCAGGCTCCGCGCAACTGGAACTTGGCGTGACCTCGGGAGCAAGACTGTTCGATCTACGTGCTTACCGTGTCACCAATCCAAAACTCGTGAACAAGACGGTGGCAGAACTTGAAGCCTTGCCGCAAGGCTCGCGCGTGTTCATCGCAAGAATCCGACACCACGGAGGCATCGTGGAGGCGCTTCCCAATTCGGTCATCCGCGAGGGTGATGTCGTGGCCGTACTTGCTCGACAGGAAATACACGTGAACAGCGGGAAGATCGTCGGCCCGGAAGTAGACGACAAGCCTCTGCTCGACCTACCGGTCGAAGTGCTGGATGTCGTGGTTACGCGTGGGCTTGCGGTTGGAAAAACGCTTGGAGAACTGGCGCAACTCGAATTCACTCGGAGCGTGTTTCTGCGGAAGCTTACACGGGCCGGACAGGAGATGCCCGTTACTGCAAAGACGACCATCGATGGTGGAGACGTGCTCAGTCTGATCGGCACTAAGCCGGAGGTTGAGAGGGCCGCAAAGGAATTAGGCTATCCAGACCGCCCAACTATGGCGACGGACATGATTTTTGTTGGGACAGGCATCGTGCTTGGGGGGCTTGTTGGCCTTTTGTCGGTAACCGTTGGCGGTATCCCGCTAACTCTGACTGCAAGCGGAGGGGCGCTGATCATGGGGCTGGTTTTTGGCTGGCTTCGGTCTGTGCACCCATTTTTCGGCCGAATCCCGGAGCCGGCGATCTGGATCTTCGACACTGTCGGTCTGTGCATTTTTATCGGTGTAGTTGGCATCAACGCCGGGCCCAGCTTCTTCTCTGGGCTCCAACAAACCGGTTTGAGTCTTGTGATGGTGGGGCTGGTATCGGCGTTGCTGCCGCATACGATAGCGATACTTTTTGGCCGCTATATGCTCAAGATGAACCCCCTTATTGTTCTTGGCGCCTGTGCCGGTGCAGGAACTATCACGGCCGCCCTCCGGGCGATTCAAGATGAATCTCGGAGTAGTATTCCTGCTCTCGGTTATACGGTGCCCTATGCCATTGGTAATATTCTTCTCACTGCGTGGGGGCCCGTGCTCGTCGCATTGATGACGATTGGCGAATGACGAATGTCCACCTCGCCTTTGGTACGATGGACCACCGGGTGTGGCTGAGCGGAGACACTTTGGATGGGCCGACTGATGATATGATTGTGGAATCTGCGCGAAGTGCTCGAACGTATCTTGCTGACTAGTTGGCAGAGAATGGGGGATCGCATGGCTATTCGGAGGCTTTTTCTGATATCGGGTGCAGTACTCGTGACGACGTCGGCCTATGCAGCGGATGCGGTGGTCGTTGCGGAGCCCGAGCCTGTTGAATATGTCCGGGTATGCGATGCCTACGGAGCGGGCTTCTTCTATATCCCGGGAACCGAAACATGCCTCAAGGTCAACGGTTACCTGCGCTTTGAGTTTTCCGGCGGGGACAACGTGTTTACCGGTGGCCCCGTTGGTGCAGGCGGAAATGATACCTGGCGTGTCCGCACCCGCGCCGAAATTCGTTTTGATGCGCGTTCCGAAACAGAACTTGGCACGCTGCGGTCGTTTATTGACACCCGTTTCCAGAATACAAACAGCGACGACGCCGGAGGCACGCTGCATCAGGGGTTTATCGAGCTGGGCGGGTTCCAGATGGGTTGGCCGCTGCATACCGACTTTCTTCATGTCGATGAACAAGAGGAAGTCACGTCCTAAGTTGTAATAGTGGATGTTTTGCCTTCGACCTTCACTAACTCCTGATTGATCAAAAATCTCGAACAGGCATCAAACTCTAAGGCTGAATACAATTGCGGGTTGGTTACCGGGGTGAGAACCCATCGAGTTTGAATCGATCGACGGACCGCGCCGGTCGACCTGGTCTTCGTTCTTCCGACGCCGGATCTTGCAACAAGCAAACAGCTCAATCTTCGTGCCTGCTTTGCCTGGATGCCTAAGGGGATGAGATCGGCGGAGGACGCACTATCGCTTTATGACGGTCTTGTCGAGGAACCGAGGAAACCACCGGTCCTCCGGCCCAATAACCTTGTTCCCGATTGGACGGCGACCGGGGCGGGGTGAGGAAGGCGGCTGCTATGATCAGTGCGGTGACAATCAAAACGCCGATTATGCCGCCGCATGGTCGGGGATAAGCTCACGGTGGTTGTTCCGACCATTCCGTGATCCAAGACATCAGGCGCGCTTGGAGTGACGGGGCGCGGGAGCGGTGAGATCCTGCCACGGATCGGTCAGGAGACAATCATCATCGTTGGCGCACCACACGGCCTCGGGCCGGTGTTCGCTCTGGGTAACCGCGAAGTGCAGGGCCGATTCCCTGTCAGCAAACAGTCCGCCGACCAGACGCTGCCTGTCGCAGACGATCCAGCATCCTTCCAGATTTCGACCAACGAGAAAACGGGTGCACGTTCTAAAACGATCGTGGCTTTTACGTGGGTATCGCATGATCTTCGCTTTCAGCAGCTGGCAGGCGCAGGCCTGGCGGATGCAACATTGTTTAATGAAGGGTCGCTTGCTCAGATCCGCCAGTTGAGCGGCTGTGCTGGTTTTTCGATTGGCCTTTCGTCCGCGCCGAAAATCGCATCGGCTGGATCGCACGGGACATCGCTGCCCGGATCGCCCATTCGGTCGAGCGCTATCCTGATCCGTTCCGCCGTCTCCGCCGAAACAGGCACGAGCGGCAGACGCATTTCGTCATTCATGCCGCGCCGATATTTCAGGGCGTACTTGATGGGGCCGGGATTTGTGTCGAGGTCGAACGCTTTATAGACCCGCATCAGCCGCTGCTGAATATAATTGGCGGTGGACCAGTCGTGTTTCCGGCATGCATCGTGCAACGCGGCGAAGACGTGCGGCAGGACATTGGCAGTTACGGAAATCGTCCCGTCGCCTCCCGAAAGGTTGAAGGCGTGCGACGACGCATCATGCCCAGACAAAAGAATGAAACGGTCTTCGAATGCGCGGCGCATTTCCGCGACACGCCGGACTTCGCCCGTCGCGTCCTTGAGCCCGATAATGGAGGGGATCTCGGCAAGCCGCGCGAGCGTCCCCAGCGACAGGTCAATGCCGGTACGCGAGGGTACATTGTAGACGATGATAGGCAGGTCGACGCGCCCTGCGATCTCCTCGAAATGACGGACAATGCCATCCTGGCTCGGCTTGTTGTAATAGGGCGTTACGACCAGCGCAGCGTCGGCGCAGCAGGATTGGGCGGCCAAGGTATGGGCGATCGTCAGTTCCGTACTGTTCGTGCCGGTTCCGGCGATCACCGGCACCCGTCCGCGCGAGGCTTTTACGCAGGTCCTGATGATTTTCAGCCGCTCGTCCCAGGCAAGCGTGGGGGCTTCGCCGGTCGTCCCGCAAGGAACCAGTGCGCTGATTCCGAATTGAATCTGCCAATCCGCAAGGGCGGCGAGGGCGTCGTAGTCGACGGCTCCGTTGTTGAAGGGGGTGATGAGGGCGGTCATTACGCCCTTTAATCGTGAGGGTTGCTCGGTTCTCGTGTTTATCATGGATTTGCTCATCGATTGTGATCGCAGCGATACTTGCGTCGAGCCGACTGTGTCGGGATCGGAAGATCGCGGCTTGCTCAGATCGCGTGGTTGAAGGCGACCCAAACGCGGAGCGCTACACAAACCGCCACGATGACGGCAAGGGCGATAAAAGTTGGCAAGTTCCGCCAAACTACATGCTTAAAGTCGACGGTCGGCTGGTAGCGGGATATTACTTTCGTTAGTCGCTCAGACATCCAGGCACTCCTTTGTTGAGTACGTGGCAACAGGTATCATGGGGTCGGATAGGCTTTCTATTCCGGCTTCAAGGCAAAATATCAGGAATTCATAAAAATCGGTCGTCCGGCAAAATGGCGCAAAAGGTCGTGCTGCCACCGCGCTCGATACACGACCTCGAAAGCTCAAGGCCCCCGCGGTCTCGATCGCATTTATCCTGCTCAAGACAGAAGGTCGTAGACTGACAATTCAGCGCAGCGGCTTGAACGCGGCACGAAGCTCTGCGCTGAACAACTCAGGTTCTTCCCACGCGGCGAAGTGACCGCCCTTGTCGACCTCGTGGAAATAGCTCAGGTTCCGATAGGCGCGACGGGCCCATGTTTCCGGAGTTCGATAGCTTTCGCCAGGAAAGACCGTGATGGCGACGGGAAGCAAGATGTCGGAAGTCATCTCTCCGGCCGAGAGGGCGGGGCTCCGCCCACCGCCATATTCCCAGTAGAGACGCCCGGACGAGGTCGCGGTATTGGTCAGCCAGTACAGCGTTATGTCGTCCAGAACCTCGTCAGGAGACTTTTCGGGATCGTCGGTGCTGTATGTCCACGTCGAAAAGCCTGGATGTCCGAGCATCCACGCGGCGAGACCGGCAGGCGAGTCGGTGATGCCGTAGCCGATCGTCTGCGGTCTTGTGCCCATCATCGTTGCATAAGACCTGTTGCCCATCTTGGCAGCGGCACTGAGCACATCGAAAGTCGAGCGCTCCTGGTCGGACAATCCCGCTGGCGCTGGCCCGCCTGAGGCCAGGGCCGCGGCCACCTCGGGTGGCACCACCGCCGGAAGGTTGATGTGGATGCCGAGCAATCCTGCCGGTGCCAGGCGAGCCATGGCGCTGGAGACCGGCGAACCCCAGTCCCCGCCCTGCGCGACATACCGGGTGTACCCCAGACGCTTCATCAGCTCAGCCCAGATTTGCGCGGTGTGGTCAGGACCCCAGCCCGTGCCGGTCGGCTTGCCGGAAAAGCCAAAGCCCGGCATCGACGGAATGATCAAATCGAATGCGTCGTCGGCGGTGCCGCCATGAGCGGTCGGGTTGGTAAGCGGATCGATGATCTTCAGTTCCTCGAACACCGATCCCGGCCAGCCATGAGTGATTATCACTGGCAGCGCGTTGGGGTGCTTGGAGCGGACATGGATGAAGTGGATGTCGACGCCATCGATTGTGGTGACGAATTGCGGCAGGGCATTCAGTTTCGCCTCCGCCTTGCGCCACTCGTAGCCGGTGCCCCAATACTCGACGAGCGGCTTGAGTTTCGCAAGCTGGATGCCCTGGGACTGGTCTTCTACCGTCTCTTTATCGGGCCAGCGCGTTTCCTGGATCCGGCGCCGCAGCTGATTAAGGGCCTCGTCCGGAACGTGAACGCTGAATGGCCGGATCGATGCGTCTTCCGTGGCCTTGGATGCGGGGGCAGTTGTTGCCTTTGGCGCAATCGCAGTCTGGGGGAATGCACCCGAGACGACGACGGTGACGGCCGTGATAGCAGCAGCGGCCGTGATGAGCCTGGTCATGGCCTCGTCTCCTTCGGATGTGATGCTGACAAAGCTACGATCAGTTCCGCGGGCCCATGATTGCGTGGGCGCAGGTAGGACCACTCAGTTCGTGCGCGGCGTGCATCATATCATGCCAGAGCGCTGCCGTCGCGTCGCGGACCAAGGTCAGATGATAGCCAAGCTCTGGTGCATAATGCGCAGTGGTTTCGATACGAGTATTGGCCAGCAACCCGACCACGATAACATGGGTGATCCCCTTCTGCCAGCCACTCCAATGTTCCTTGGCGACTATGTATCCTGCTTTCGGGGCGAAATCTGGGTGCCACTCGCCACCCCACTCGCCGCGCGCGAAATGAGGGCCTCTCACGATGTTTCGTTGGGAGGGGCTGGGATGGTCCACTGCTCGTAGTCTCCGGGCTCCCAGCTAGACGCCGTTTGCTCTTACTGACGACTCGGCAGTTTCGCGTGCGCTCTCAAAGTTCCGGAGGTAGCGCTACGCCGGCCTTTCAGCTCACGGGAGATATCCGGAAATGCCATCCCACATCAGTTTCAACGCCGTTAGAACCAACAATCCGTAGCAGGCGCGATAAATCTGGCGTTGGTCCAGCCTTCCGTTCAGCAGCCACCCGAGCCAGACGCCGCTGGGGATGGCCAACAGACCAATCGCCATCAATGCCCAGACACCCGCGGTCGGCCTCACCAGCAGCAGCCACGGCACCGCCTTGGTCGCGTTGCCGACTGTGAAAAACATACTCGTTGTTCCCGCGTAGATTTCCTTGCTGAGCCCGAGGGGCAACAGATACATCGCAAGCGGCGGTCCGCCCGAATGCGCAACCATCGTGGTCACTCCTGAGGCAAGACCCGCAGTGATCGCCTTTGTTGTCGAACGCGGACGCCTCGTCACCTGTCCGCCCCTGACAAACCAGAGACCGACAAAGATCAGGGTGATCACCGCCATCACGATCGCGATGGCCCGGTGGTCGAGGAAGCGGAAAAGCCCATAGCCGAACCCGATGCCGATCACCAGCCCCGGCAGGAGCAGCACAAGGTCCGGCCTCGACCATGTCGAGGGCTTCCAGTAGCGCAGCGCGAAAAGATCCATCCCGATGAACAAAGGCGCAAGCAGACCGCCGGCGGTGACTGGATCCATCACCAACGACAGCAGCGGAATACCCACGATGGCGAACCCGCCTCCGAAAGCTCCTCTCATGAAGCTGATCAGGAATACACCGGCAAACACGACCAGGATCGTGGCAGCGGTCAGCTCCGGTGTAACCGGGGTGGCCATCATCACCTCCTCGCCCCGTTGGGGTTGGTCACGAAGCCGTAGGCCGCCCCTTTGATCTGGGAGCGGGCGATGCCAATATCCCGAAGTGCTTCGTCGTCGAGCTCGCACAGGCTCGCAATGGCGGCGCGATGGACGAAATAGCGAGCGATCCGCTGCCAACAGGCGTTGAATGCCCGAAGAAATGAGCCGTGCGTCTTTGTTCCCGCCGGCCTACCGATGGTTGAAAGGGCTGTAGACATTTTGACCTCCAGCTATTGCTGTGCGGCAATCCTGCTCCGCCGCCCATCAGCGCTTGTTAAGCGCCGTAGCGTTCTCATTACCGCAGACCTTGGCAATTCCCGGTGCAATCCGGTTTGACGTGGCCATTATGTTCCGACATGTTGCTCGGAGCAATTAAAACATTGTTCTCGGAGCAATAGATGTCGGAATATCTGAAGCTCGCTGACATCATCGCCGGAGAAATAGCTGATGGCACTCTCAAGCCCGGCGAGCGCCTGCCTCCGCAGCGCAGCTTTGCCTATGATCGCAAGATCGCCGTCTCGACCGCGAGCCGAGTCTATACCGAGCTATTGCGCAGGGGCCTTGTCGTCGGCGAAGTCGGCAGGGGCACCTTCATCTCCGGCGATGCCCGGCGCGGGGCGGCAGCATTGACTGAGCCGCGCGGGATCCGAATTGACCTCGAGTTCAACTACCCGATGCTCTCCAATCAGACCGCGATCATCGGAAGAAGCCTCGCTGGCCTGGAGAAACCTGCGGCGCTCGACGCCGCCTTGAGACAGGCGACCAGCGTCGGAACCCCAGCGGTCCGAAGCATTGGAGCTGCATACCTGTCGCAGGGCAGGTGGTCCCCGACTCCCGAACAACTCGTATTCACCGGCAACGGACGACAGAGTATCGCCGCAGCGCTCGCCGCAATTGTTCCTACGGGCGGCCGTTGCGGTGTGGAGGCCCTGACATACCCGTTTATCAAGGGCATTGCCGCCCGGCTGGGAATTACACTGGTGCCACTGGCGATGGACGAAGGCGGTGTCCGGCCTGACGCTGTGCAAAAGGCGCACCGTGACGCCCATCTCTCGGCAATCTACGTTCAGCCGGCGATCCAGAATCCATTAGGCATGACGATGACCGCGGCGCGCCGGATCGATCTCCTGCGCGTGGTCGAAAGCTTTGGGCTTCCGATCATCGAGGACAATGTCTACGGTTTCCTTGACGATGAGCCGCCGCTTGCCGCACTCGCGCCGGACACATGCATTGTCATCGACAGTCTCTCCAAGAAGGTCGCCCCGGGCCTGACGCTGGGCTTTATCGTGTCGCCGCCACGATTGCGTGAAAGCGTCACGGCATCCGTGCGTTCGGGCGGATGGACTGCATCAGGATTTGCGTTTGCGGCCGCTGAGCGGATGATGGGCGACGGTACCATTGCCGAGCTTGCAAGATTGAAGCGACTCGACGCGTGCGCCCGCCAAAAACTGGCAGTCGATCGTCTTTCGGGTTTCGAAATCCAGACCAACGGAAAATGCTATCATCTATGGCTGGTGCTGCCCCCGCACTGGCGTTCGCAGGCTTTCGTCGCTGCGGCAGCCAGGCGCGACATTGCGTTGACGCCTTCCACAACCTTCGCCGTCACCCCCGGCCATGCGCCGAACGCTGTCAGACTGGCACTAGGTGCGCCGACAATGGATCAGCTGGATGTCGGCCTGCACACACTGGTTTCCATCCTGAATGCCCGGGAGGATGATTTCGATTCAACGGAATGAACGAGAAGTGGCGCCGGAAATCGCGATGCTTGTTCTGCGTCCGAAGGCCGTTGGACAAGGCCGCGCCCGAAGCGGACTGGCGGGCGATGCGACAAGAACTGGCCGAACTGGTATGCTGCTTACCTGACGGCGGAGCAGGCCAGGAGGGCCGCTGCAGTAGAATAGCGTGAACGCGCGGCAGCATGCCGGCGCTTGTTCGTCAGGTCCCTGGGTCGATCGATATGGAGCACATGCACGTACGGGCGGATTGAAAGCTGTTATCGGAGGAGGCATGAGCACTACAACCATCCCCGCGCAACGCGAACCCGAACTGCTTGGCCAGACTGTCGTCGTCATCGGCGGCAGCGCCGGTATCGGGCTGGATACTGCCCGGCGAGCGCGCCGAAGGTGCCAGCGTCATCATAACCGGGCGCAATCGCGAACGAACGCAGTTGCGGCAAAAGACGTGTAACAGATGAAATTATTAAAATTGAAACGTTCTGTTCGAAGCTAGGGGGAGGCCTGCTACCGTTTCGGTTCCATGGACAGCCGAAGCGAGGCACCTCTACGGCAAGCGAATCTTCAGCCGAACGCTTTGCTCGATAGATTTCATCAAGTTATCTGGAGGGTAGCGTGCGTCACAGACCTAAAGAGCGTACCAACAACGTCATACAGAAAACGCTAACTCGCTAAAGGGCCGATCTGAATATCAACACTTAGTTGACGAACCGTACAACAACGCCAGGCTTCACCATTCCAGCTAGCTCCTCGGCGTCCCAGTTGGTCAGACGAATGCAGCCATGCGATCCAACTTTGTCGATAAGTTCGGGATCAGGCGTTCCATGAATGCCGTATGTTGGCTCGGTTAGATCGATCCAGATAGTTCCGACCGGTCCATTGGGGCCTTTGGGGATCGTGAGTATCTTATTGTTCTTCCCTTGCTTAAAGTTGACCTTTGGATTGTATCTGAACACCGGCATCCGCGCGACGCCCTTCACCTTGTGCGTACCCTTTGGAGAAGGATTATCCTCGCTGCCAACTGTCGCGGGATATGCCGCTAGTATGACGTCGCGCCTGTCGTAAGCCGTGACCTGCCCAGCGGTCTTGTCGGCTTCGATGCGGACCACATTTCCATGGCGCGGGGGACCGGGCATCGCCACCTGGACCGTATCCCCGGAAGCGAAATTTGAACCTGGATTGAGCGTAGTCAACAGGTCGATGTGCATGTGAAAACGCTCTGCCAGTTTTTCGGCGACGCTGGTGTATCCCAAGCTGGGCATCTTCGCCTTTTCGCCGTAGTCCACGGGAATATGGTCCACGAGACCTTTCAGGTCATCGTCCGTCACCGTGTAGGTGCTAATTATCGGGCCCCCTGTCTCCAGCCTGCTGACGACATCGGGGTCGATCGCACCGTCCGGAGGTATCCCCATCATATTTTCGAAACTTATCACCGCCTTGGTGACGTTTGTTCCATCAAGGCCGTCGATCACCCCCGGCGACACACCTGCGCGGTCTAGGAGAACCTGCAGACGGACGATCGCTGGATCGGGATCAGCTATTGATTTGGAAGCGGGCCCCGCAGTGATTGTGGAAAGTGAAGCAGAATTGATCGCGTCGGGTGTTACCTCTGCAGCTTCACCGACGATGACGGAAACGATCAGAAAGAATGTGGACATTCCAACAATTGTTTTCATGTCGTTCAAATGGCATTTGTAATGAAGATGTTCCAAAAATAAGTTTCTTGTGAAGTTACAACATCTTCATAAAGTTTCGTGGTTCGAAAGTCGCGTCACCGCTCAGCAGGAACCGCACCTTCCGCAGACTGGTCAGATTCTGCTCCTGGAAAGGCCGCTCGTACGCGGACGTCACGCTGACCAACTGGCCGGGCTGCCTCCCGAACACATGCACCATTTTGAATGTTCGATAATCTTCATACACGGCCGCAATGTAGGGGCGGCGTTTCCGGATTCCGAATCATTAAATCGCACTTTATTTTTTTGCGGGTCCGGCGTGGCCCGATCCGCCATTACGCATTTACATGGGCGGGTCGGGCGCACGTGGCAATGGACGATCGTCGCACCTGCCTCAAAGGATCCGTGGGTCGACTCGACCTGCTCTGCGATCGTTATCGGCACCGCAGGATTGTTAGATTTTTGCGGCAGCGAGCCGGTGATCGCGACGCAGATTATGCAGGGTTCGAAAGGCCCACTGAGCATCAAGACAGTGCAACACGTCAAGGAGATCGATCAGGCGATAAGCGAACTCATCGGTTACCTCCGACTCGTGATAGTCCAGATAGGACAAAACGGCGCTAACCCTGGGCCTCTCAATAATCTGGTGGAAATTCCGGCAGCGATCGATGCCTTATGGCGCGCCAAGGAACATGAGATGTCGTTGTAGAAGCCGTCACGCCTCCAACGTACAGCCCACCGAGCGGCATTATCAGCTAAGTAGCCCATTGGAAACGCATACATCTTTCACCATATTCTAACCATGGCAGCGCAGGCTTCCATTGGTTGATAGGCCAACATCAGCCGGCCGCACCAAGGCCGCAATGATCTACAAGGCGACAGGCAATCTTCGCGCTATTCAAATCCTGTTGGGGCACACCAAGATCGAGAACACGGTCAGGTACCTTGGTGTGGACATCGAGGATGCACTGGAGCTAGCGGAGCATACTGAGATTTGAGCGCTTGCAGCCCACTCACTGTGGGGCTGCACGTATCAATGGAATGTTTCCAATTTGAAAGTTTGCAATTGAGCGGCTACGCGCCTCCATAATGGCCATCGAGCCACCGGTCGCTATCGCTGCAAAGCGGACAACACGCAGTGACAACGCGGGTCGAAGTTGCGCCAACAGCGGTCGTTGTTCACGATTGGTCATCAGCAACCTTTACACGGCAGACGTCGTGGAAATCCAGCGCAATACTTCGCAGATGTCAGAATATTTTCTGAGGCTAAGTTCAGGTCGCAACTTAGGTTTAGATACGGTATGTTTCGACCTTACAGCGCTCGCAGACGTGTCGTATTCAACAGCCCCTGCTCCTCGAGCACGGGGTAAGCCATCGAAGCGAGCAGCGAGTTGATCTGCTTTAAGTCGCGGATCGTGTCGAGGTGAATGGAGCTCGTCTCCAGGCTGCGCGGCGTGCCTTCGCGCAGGCGGCTGAAATGCCGGTCACTGGTTTGCTTTTCCACATCCCGCAGATGATCTTTTTCAAGCACGAGCTGATGTGCTGTTTCGCGATCGCGCGAAACAAGGACGTTGAACGCCATCCGCGCATTGGTTAGAACCCTTGCATGGAAATCGCTGAGTTCGCGCCAGCCTTCATCGGTAAACTGAAGCTTGCGGTCCATCTTCTTTTGCACGAGCGCCAGCATGTTGCGCACGATGATGTCGCCGACCTGTTCGAGCTTGACGCAGGCGCCGAGTAGTTCGCGCGCCCGGCCCACCTCATAATCCGACAGTTTCCGCGTCGTCAGTTTGGCGAGATAGAGCTTGATGGCGGCGTGCTTGCGGTCGACCTTGTCATCGAGCGCCGAGAGTTCGTCGATCCGTGCCTGGTCGGGATTTTCATAAAGATCGATAATGCCGCGCAGCATGATTTCAACCGTCTCGCAGACGGCAACCGCCTCGCGTGTCGCATTCGCAAGGGCAAGGCTCGGCGTGTCGAGCACGCTCTCGTCGAGGGCACTGAGCTCGGCATGATCGAGCGACCGAGGCGATTCGGTTGGAACGTTAATGGCGACGACAGCCTTCGTGGCCTTGAGAACGAGATGGGAGAGGGGAAGTCCGGCAATGAGGATGATGATGTTGAAGAGAATATGGCCATTGATCACCTGATCGGCCGGCGCGGCGCCCAGGAACGCAATCGATGGCTTAAAGCTCAGATAGAGGATCAGGATCACGACCGAACCGAGCCCGCGCATCAAAAGGTTGCCCATAGGAACGATGCGAACTTGCGGCGCCGCATTTCGGGTTAGAATTGGGGCGATGAATGACGAGCCAAGGTTGACGCCGCAGATCATGATGATGCCGAGTTCCGGCTGGATCAGGCCGCGGGAAGCGAATGTGACGACGAGCAATACCGCGGCGATGCTCGAGTGGAACAGCCAGGTCATGACCGCCGCCAGAAGGAAAGCGGTTACGGGATCGGTGTCGAGGTAACCGACGATCACTGGCAAGAGGTCGCTGTTGCGCAAGGGCTCGGTTGCCTGCCCGGTCATCTGGAGCGACAGCACCAGCAAACCGATACCGACAAGAATACGACCCATCTGCCGCCAGTTGCTGCGCTCGGTCGACATGAAGATGGCTGTGCCGGCCACAAGGCAAAGCGGAACCAGCAGGGTCAGATCGAACGAGAGGATTTTGACCACGAGGGCCGAGCCGACCTCGGCGCCGCGTACCGCCATCAACCCGGCAATGCCGCTGACGATGCCGGAGCCGACGAAGGAGCCGACGAGCAGGCTCACCGCCGTCGAACTTTGCAGGGCGATGGAGAGCATCAGGCCCCAAAGGGCGGCAAGCATAGGGTTGTGCAGGACACCGCGCAGGCTTTGTCGCATGCGTTCACCATACGCCCGCTCCACACCGGTGCGGACCATGCGCGTTGCCCAAAGTAGCAGCGCCACCGCGCCCGCAAGGTGCAACAAAACCGAAGAGCCGTTCACCTCATGTTTTCCTTCAGTGCATAGACCGCAGAGCAATGGCGCGTGCACGTACAAATCAATTTGCCAGGCTCCCAACGAAGCCTTGATCCAGCTTACTCTCGCCGAACCAGTTAAGGCGGTTTACGCATACATGACCCAAATCAATGAGATCGTTCTCATCCCCCTTGGAGGAGCTGTGATCGCGGCCACGTGGCACGATCAGCGTGGTGACGCCATTTTCTTCATTGAGGACGTCAGCGCTCCGCCCAATCTTGTCACGTCCGATACGGGGTTGTCTGATCGACGCCGGCAAGTCTGCCGGCAAATTGACGCTGAGCCAATGTCCAGCCTCGGCCCACTTGCTTCGCTCTTCCCATGCCCGCCTGATAAAGCCGGTTAGCCAGTGGATATCGGCGGGCGTTTGACGTGGCTCCTTGACTCTTGAAAAGCCAATCGCAGGAATCCCCCAGAAAGTCGCCTCGCGGGCGATGCCCAGTGTACCGGAGTAGGCAAGATCTTCAGCGACATTGCGACCGTCATTAACGCCTGCAAGAACCAGATCAGGCTTGGGCTGGTCATTGAACAACCAACTCATTGCGGTAACGACGCAGTCGGCTGGCGTGCCTGAGCAGGAATAGCGCCTTTCGCCAGCTTGCCGCATCGTCAATGGGCGAGCAATGGTGATCGACGAGCTTGCGGCTGTACGTTTTCCATCCGGAGCGACGATCCATACGTCATCGGTCACCAGTCGCGCAGCTTCCCACAACTTTCCGAGCCCCGGCGCGTCGATACCATCGTCGTTACAAACAAGAATTCTCATAAAGTGCTCCAGGTCAACATCGGGCTTCATACAATACGCCGCTGTCCCGACTTGGCGGTGACATCCAGTTTCGGCAAATAAGTTTTCAGTTCCTTAAGCGTCTCTACGACGCAAGAATGCCCCAGAACCGGCGGACGGCCGGCACTCTCCCAAATCGCCACGCTTCCGTCTCTGGTCGGATGCGTAGGCAGTCGTATCCATTCGGCACGTTTCTCCGAGAAGAGCCTACTCGCCGGCGTATTGGGAGGTATGTGACCGGTCAGCAGAATGGGCAAATTCTGCTCCGCCGCCCGACAGATCGCTCCCACCGAGGGACCAGCACTTCCCATGCCGTCATATGTGAGGAGAGGACAATCCGGAAATGGGGCTTCTTCGCGCCAATCGAGCGCCCTATTGAGGCACGCTTGCAGCACCGGAGCGATACCGGGCAAGAATGCGTCACTTGCGGCGATCTGAGCAGCGATTGGCTCGCGCATCGAAGCATGTATGGCGAACCGTCCCTGCAATATTGCCATTAGCTCGAGGGGTTTGCCCGACAGAGGGATCGGGAGTAAGCAACCCGCTTGCCGGTTGCCGATCCAGTCGCGAATAGCCTGGCTGCGTTCATTTCCGGAAATCGGATCCGCACCGTAGGATGCATCGAGAACCAGGAGATCACATCTGGAGATCGCATCCATCGCAAGGACGTTGCTCTCGGGGACAACATCGGCAGTATAGACGACGTTCGACCCACCTGCTTCGGCACCAAACCAGACGCCGCCCGGAACGTGGCCCGAACGGCCGGTCGCGATGCGAATATCGCCGACATCTATTTCATCGCCCGCGAAAAACGTCCTGATTCCTTGCAGATTGACAGGAAATGAGCGACCACTCCCATTGCCGGCATACTGTTCCAGCATGGCCGGCGCCTCCGACAGCGTTTCGGCCGTCATATAAACTTGACCACGGAAGCCCCGGGATTGAAGCCAACTCAGGCCGCCAATGTGATCCTCATGCGCGTGCGATATGAAGAGTGCATCGACCCGGGAAATTTGATCATCGTCGATAGCCGGGTAATACTCCCTGCCCACAGCGCCAACCTTGATACCAACATCGCACACTATGCTCGTGGTTTGCGTTGCTATGCCAACGCTGGTACGGCCTTTTTCGCCAAATCCGCCAAACAGATCGACGCGGATCACGATACGTACTCCTGCGGAATGACCCAACCTGATATGACGCGAATTTGTATTCGATCACCAGCTTTGAGTCGTTTCGGTTCAGGAAGATCGAAATGGAGTTCCAGATCAGACCCGTCCAACGGTCTCGCCTCGATACGGGCACCGCCGCCGCGATAGATGCATCGTTGGATTTCAATGGGAATGCCACCGGTTTCGACCAATTCAATGTCTGCCGACCGTATGCAGGCATTGGCCGGAGCAATGACCTTTTGATCCGAACTGCATCGAAGCTGGACGTCGTGTCCGAGCATCCGCGCTCTGCACTTGCCATTTTGCGCAGATAGAATCTCAATCGGGAAGACCATGCCCTGCGCGATGAACGATGCCACCATCTCGGTAGCGGGTTGTTCGTAAAGTTCGCGCGGGGTTGCAAATTGGACGAGAACTCCCTTGTCCATCACGGCAATCCGATCTGCGAGCGCCATAGCCTCGGCCTGATCATGGGTAATATAAACGATCGTAGTGCCAGTCCGTTTATGGAATGATGCGAATTCGTCCTCCATCGAGGCGCGAAGATGAACGTCCAAATTGGCGAGTGGCTCATCGAACAGGACAAGGGATGGCGCAGAAACAAGGCAGCGCGCCAACGCCACACGTTGTCTTTGACCTCCGGAAAGGTTGGAAGGGCGGCGATCGCCAAAACCCTTTAGATCGACGAGAGCAAGCGCTTCCTCAATACGCCGGTGTCTTTCGGTCTTGTGGACCTTGGCGACCTTGAGGCTGTAGCCCACATTTTCCGAAACGGTCATATGAGGCCACAAAGCGTAGTTCTGGAAGACAATTCCAACTCTGCGCGATTCCGGCGGTATGTTGATAGACGGGCTCGACATCAGATTGCCGTCGACGGTAACAGTGCCTTCTGTGACCTTCTCGAAGCCAGCGATCAAGCGCAATAACGTCGTCTTGCCGCAACCTGAAGGGCCAAGGATCGCGACAAATTCACCGTCGCGCACGTCCAACGATACGTTCGTTAGCGCGTTGAACCCGGCGAAACTTTTCGACACATTGTTGATTTTTAATCCCGCCATGGGAGCACTCCAGCTGGAAGATGCCGCGCAAAAAGACTGGTGAACAGCATGAGAATGAAGGTTAAAGCGACGGTGAGGACTGATATGGCCGCCGCGTAATTCGAATCACCGCCCTGTTCGAACGAAAAGATCACGACGCCGATCGTCTCGGAGCCTGACGCCCAGAGCAATGCCGACACGGTCAACTCGCTGAACGCGGTCATGAAGATCAATATTCCGCCCGCAAGTGTCGCTGGGGCGACGAGCGGAAAGATGATCGAGCGCATGCGATAGAGCAGCTTTGCACCCGCAACCTGCGCTGCTTCCTCAAGTGAACGGTCAATTTGGTGCAAGCCGCTGATCGTCGGACGGACCGCCAGCACTAGAAATCGCGCCAGATATGCATAGAAGATGATCCAGATCGTATTGTAAATCTGCACCCCAAGAATCGGCAATGGCTTCAAAAACAGAAGAAGGGAGGCGATGGCAAGCACCACTCCAGGCAAGGCATAGGGCAATTCCACGGAAAGGTTCAGGAAATTTGTCCACCACCGTACACGCCAGGTGACGAGGTAAGCGAGTGGAACGGCAAGCACCACCGCGAAAAGAGCCGCAGCTATCGAGAGACCAAAGCTGTTAAGAAAGGCACGGCTTGCTGCAGTGTGGTCGAACATGACGAAGGCATAGTTAGCCAACGTTACCGTCTTCGCATTCAGCGGTATGCCGTAAGCCGAAACAAGCGACGTGAGGAACAGGCCGAGAATAGGCAAAATAAGAACGACCACGATCAGTGACCACATCAAAATTTCGAAACAGATGCGCCAACCCCCAAGCTCGAACGGAGCAGCGGGCAATGAAGTTGACGCTATCCGATAATCTCGGCGGCGTGACGTGTAGTCCTGTGCCAGGATACCGGCGATGGCGATCAGTCCTATCAGGAACGAAAGCACAGCAACTTCCGACAAGACGGCGGGACCACCGCCGGCCAACCGCTGATAGATAAGTGTTGGCAGGACCAGATAGTTTGCAGGAATTCCCAGGAAAGCAGGAATACCGAAATTTCCGACACACGATACAAAAGCAAGCGCCGTCGCGCCGATTATCGATGGCGTCATGAGCGGTAGGATAATCGTGCGTAAGACCGTAAGGCGGCCTGCACCCGAACTAAGTGCGGCCTCTACCAACTCGCGGGGAAGCTTTCGCAATCCCGCACGCACCATCAGAAACACCAGCGGACCATATTGGACACCAAGCAAGACGATAATGCCGGTTGTCGAATAAAGGGGATTCCGGCTACCCAGTGCTGGTGCTAAGCCAACGAGCTTGAGGAAGGGGCTGGCCGGTCCAAACAATTGCAGCCAGGCCAGTGCCGTTACCTGCGGTGCAATAAGCAGCGGAACAACGTAGAATAAGACGAATGGGCTCTTGGCGCGTACGTCTGTCAGGCTGACCAGCAAAGCGACGCTGGTCCCCAGCACGACTGAGAGTAACGTGCCTCCGACACCAACTTGCAGGGAATGCCACGTTGCCGTCCAGGTAGTCGAACTGCCCATCGCCGTCTGGATCGGGCGAAGCGAGAAGCTACCCTGAGGCATTACCAGCTCGAACACCAACCGTCCCATGGGGAGGATGGATAGTGTCGCGACGACAAGCGTCACCCCTGCGATCAGGGCCATGTCAATGCCCTGACGCTGTTTGGTCTGCGTTAACATGCTGTTCCTTAGCCGCCGAACATTTGCGAGAATTTTTGCTTGTCGACGTCCGTCGTTTCGAGAACTTTTTGAGTTTCGATAGGCATGACCGTGACTTTGATGCCTTCCGGCAGCCAGGCAGGGCGACCAACCGAGGGCTTGGCCGGCAGATACCCTTGGCTTAGAGCGAGTTTCTGGCCGTCATCAGAAAGGATGAAATCGACGAACTTTTCTGCTGCAGGGACGTTTTTTGCCGTGGACATGATTGCCACTGGCTCAGTCACAGCCGGCACGCCTTCAGACGGGAATACAAACTCGATGGGTGAACCTTTTGCCTTTGCGTTGAGTGCCATAAAATCCACGAGAATGCCGTATGGCTTTTCGCCGCTTGCCACCGATTTCAATACAGCGCCGTTACCACGTACGCTCACGACTTCGTTTGCCTTGAGCTTTTCGAAGTAGTCCCAGCCGAGTTCGGGTTTTGCGGCAAAACCACTGAGCATGTAAGCGGCTGCTCCCGAATAGAGGGGGCTGGGCATGACAATCATGCCTTTGTATTCCGGCTTAGCGAGATCTGCCCAATGTTCTGGTTTGGCGGTGGCCGCAGAGTTATAGGCGATGCCGGTGGTGATGAGCTTGCTGCCGAAATAGGTCTTCTCCGGATCATAAGAATCCGTAGAAAATCCATCAACGTTAGCTTTCTCGTAGGCCTTCAGCTTACCTTGCTTCTTCAAGCCTTCCATGCTCACCGCATCGGCAATGAGGAGCACATCGGCTTGGGGCGCGCCGGCCGAGAACTCCGCTGCAAGCTTGCTCATGATGTCGCTCGTACCCGAACGATAGACCTGCACGTCGATATCAGGATTGACTTTCTTGAAAGCTTCCACCGTCTTGGCCGCATCGGTATCCGGTTGCGAGGTATATAGCATCAGCGATTCAGCCTGCGCCGAGGCCCAAAACATCGAGGCGGCCAACAAGGCCGGCACGCCTATGGCAATGCGCATCAACTTGTTCATGTTAATTTCCTCCCGGGTTCTCTTGCGACAAGCGCAAACGCTTTGTCAGTTAATCCTCCATGCAAAGGCGCCGTAACCCATGAACACCCTTGCTTGAACATATAATCAATGTTCATTTGTTTCATGTCAATGACAATTGAACAGTTTTGATGTAAAACGAAACGGCCAACACAAAGAAAGCGGCCCATGGAAGCTGAAGCCCTCCCGATCGTTTCCTCCGACATAAAGGTGAAGACAGCCTGGCTGTACTATGTTGAAGGCATGACCCAAGAGCAGATTGCCGACAAGCTCAAGGTCAGCCGTGTCAAGGTCATGCGAACGCTTGCTGCCTGCACTGCCGAGGGGTTGGTCATAACAACGATCAATACTGCCACGGCAGAGCAGATCGCTCTGGAACGAAGACTCGAGGCTCAATGGAGCCTCGCCTCGGCAATTGTTATTCCGACCCCGAGTTCGGATGAGCACCTGGAAACCGCATTGGGGCATGCCGTTGCACAATATCTGGGCGAACAAATGCAGGATGGCATGACACTCGCGATCGGCGGCGGCGCAACACTTTTTGCAAGTATCCGATTTATTGAGCGTCGAAAGCTATCGAATGCGGCTGTGGTTGCGCTCGTTGGGAGCCTCGCCCATTCGCGTTGGATCAACCCGTCCATTGTTGCAGCAAAAGTGGCCGAGGCTTTCGACATCGACAGCTATCAGATCACAGCGCCGGTCATCGTAGACGATGAGCTATTGCGCGAGGCCCTCTGGCATCAGCCTACCCTCGAGGAGGTGCGCCAACGGGCGGCTCGAGCAGATATCGCGCTTCTGACCGTGGGTGACATTTCGCGGCAATCAACGATCTTCCGGCACGGCATCGTGCCGAACGAACTGGTTGATCCCCTGAAGGCCCAAGGCGCAGTTGCCAACATTCTTTGCTATTTCATCGACAGGGAAGGCAAGCTGGTAGACCATATGATAAATCGTATGGTGATGGCCATTGACCTCGATATTGTCGCTCGGATACCAAATGTGGTCATTGCAGCGGGGGGGAGTTCCAAAGTCGAAGCCATTAAGGCGGCGCTGAAAGTCGTGCCCGCACGGGTCCTCATAACCGATAGCCAAACGGCTACTGCCCTGATAGGTTAAACTATGCCCCGGCTGCGCAGAAAATCTTTAAGCCCGACATGGGTGATGGCTTCAAACTCCTCGACAGCCTCGGCAAAGCGCTTGCGCTGGCTAATAAGGTAGGCAAATACCTGTTTCATCTCGATGGACACGCCGAAACGCTCCCAGCGTTCGGCTACGTGCGCTGGCATGCCCAACTCAGCGCAGAATTCCACGACAGTGCGATAGCCGAGCAATTCCAACGCAGATCGTAACTCTTCTCCCGACATACGTTCTTCGAGCGCATGATCATGAAGTCGCTGGGCGACGAGCCGCAAATCAGCGGGCGACGAACCCATTACTCGGTTAAGAATGGAACGGACCTCGGCAGGAAACGGCGGCATCAGAAACTCCAGATTCGAAATGAGTAAATTAGCTTAGACCGAAGCATCCCTGTTCGCCAGCGCATTTGTTTATAAGGACAGCGTCGCACTTGGACAAACTCGCCTCCGCGCTGTCGATCGAAATACGTCCATATAATCGCGAATTTCAATTGGTGCCGATGAATCACCATACCCGCCTAAACGCATCGCGGAATAAAGCCATTCTCAACTCGGCGCGAGTTTTTCACCCACGCGAGGACCCCACCGCCTCTTCGCCCACACCAATGCTTACCCTTTGATGCGCGCACCTGCGACGGCGGGAAAATGTCCGCTTTGGCCAATCCCAAACCCCGGCGGCAGAGCTCTGATGTCCGCTTTTCGTGTGGGGTGTCCTAGCAGCGGACGGTCGGCCGTCGGCCCCGACAGTGTTCTCATGAGTTGTTCTTGCGGCCAATGTTGGTCGAAGGAGAACGAAAATGGCTATTGCACAATATGATCCTAACGCACTAGGACGTCCGGCATGGAACGCTGGCCAAAAGGTTGGCGTCAAGAAGCCGCTTAAACAGCGCCAGATTTGGGCGATCCGCCTCTTCTCCTGAGTCGCAGGTCATCGTGCTCCAATGCAATTCCTCCTCTCAATTCCTCGACGAACACCTGAGCGGTGCGGGACATCGGCCGGGCAGCCGACCATACGACGCGGGCGCTCGTCTCAATCCGCGGCACGAAATCTCTCTGGACGAGATCGGGAAAGACATCGACAGGCATCCACGGATCGACCAGCGCGACCGTTGTCGTCGTATCGAGGAGAAGGCAGGTAGTAACATGATGGTTCACAGCAATGGCAACGTTAAGGTCGACCTTGCAACTGCGAAATGTCGCCTGTACCGCATCGTATATCGAATGATGTGTGTTGGTTATCAGCGAATACCGTTTGAGGTCGTGCGGCCGGATCACTGACTGGCGCGCCAGCGGATGATCCTTGTGTACCAGGATGCGCAACTCGGAAACAGTTAGGTCTTCCGCGGTTAATTCCGGCGCATTGAAGGGACTGGCAATGACACCAATATCGATCTGCGAAGTATTGGCGAGTTCGACGACACGGCGGGAATTGGTGATATTCATGACGACACGAACGTTCGGGTGCTGCTCGCGAAACCGTTTCACCGCGGGCGCGAGATAGGAGTAACTCAGGGACGGCGTCGACGCCATGCTCAAAAGCCCAGACTGGGCTTCGCGCAGATCCTCGGCGTACCTGCGGATGGATTCGAACTTCTGGAAAAGCGTTTCCACTTCCGGCAGCAGGCTCAACGCCTCCGGCGTAGGCTCGATGCGGCCATGCGCGCGCCGAAAGAGTGGCATTCCGAGTTGATCCTCGGCATAGCGCAGGGCTGTGCTCACCGCGGGCTGAGAAATGCCAAGAAGGCGCGCCGCCTCGGTGATCGAGCCGCCGCGCATAATAGCATAGAAAATCTCAAGTTCGCGCAACTTCAACATCGCATAACCTGTATTTATGGGCAGTGCACAAAATACTATTGGAATAAATGCGCGCCAGCGTGCAGCCTGTCAACGGGTCGGTGCTATTGAGGAGCAGCACCCGACCCCACAAGGACAGGGGAGGAGTGATTGCATGGCGCCGGTCGGCATCAGTAGCGTTCGCAAGTCTTTTGGTGCGCTCGAGGTGGTGCACGGCGTCTCGATTGACATCAAGGATGGTGAGTTCGTAGTGCTCGTCGGCCCCTCTGGTTGCGGGAAGTCCACCCTTTTGCGAATGGTCGCGGGCCTCGAGGACGTCACGTCAGGCGAAATCAAGATAGGCGAGAAGGTCATCAACAACCTTCTGCCGCGCGACCGGGACGTGGCGATGGTGTTCCAGAGCTATGCGCTTTATCCACTCAAGAACGTCCGCGAAAATATGGCGTTTGGATTGCGCATGCGACGCACGGCGAAAGAGGTCGTGGAAGAACGTGTGGCGTCGGCCTCCAAAACCCTTGGTCTAAAGGAATATCTCGAACGTTTCCCGAAGGAGCTGTCGGGCGGCCAGCGGCAGCGTGTCGCCATGGGCCGGGCGATCGTGCGTGCACCTCAAGTTTTCCTTTTTGACGAGCCCCTTTCGAACCTCGATGCACGGCTGCGTGCACAGATGCGCGTCGAGATCAGCCTGCGCCACGAACGACTGCGGACCACCAGCATCTATGTGACACACGACCAGGTCGAAGCCATGACCATGGCCGACAGAATAGCTGTCATGCGCGATGGCATTGTTGAGCAGTTCGGTACGCCAACAGAGCTCTATGACCAGCCTGCCAACGCCTTCGTCGCCTCTTTCATTGGTTCTCCCCCCATCAACATGATGAAAGGGTCGCTACAGCGAACGGCAGAGGAGGCCTGGGTGGACCTCGGTGCAGGCGTCCGCCTGCCAGTGCCGCAGGGGGGGAATGGCGAGACCGGAATGCCGGTGACGTACGGTGTCCGCCCGGAGAACATCGTAATAGGCGGCCCACACGCTCTCGAAGCCAGGGTTACGCTCGTCGAAATGATGGGGCCGAACTATCAGGTCCTCGCAACGTCAGGCGAGCACCAGCTCTGCCTGACGGTTGACAGGTCAAATCGCGTTGCCGCCGGCGACCTCATTTCGCTCGGCTTCGATCTTAAGTCGGTTCATCTGTTCGATCAGAAAACCGGGGTTCGCATCTAGGAGAAACAAAATCGGGAGAACACCCGAACGAAGAAATCTTCAACTGGGAGGAGTTGCATGATGTTCGAAATGACCCGCCGCGGCATATTGGCCGCCGTAATTTGTGGAATGGCCTTTTCCGGCACCAACTGGGCCGAGGCTGCCGACAGCCCGTACAAGGGCGTCACCGTTCGATTCCTGACGTCGAGCAATGCGTCGCAGGATGCTTTTTCGGAGAAGATAAAGGAGATCGGCGCCGCCTGGGGCATGAATGTCGAGATCCGCAAGCTCACCACAGACGAGCTTCAGAAGAAAGTGGTCCTGGATTATGTCGCCGGGGCCGATACCTGGGACCTCGTCTATTCCGGTGGCGTACAGCGCACATTCCAGTGGTACAATCAGGGCATTTTCGATGACCTTGCCCCTCTGATCGCAAAGTATGGCGACAAGAAGCTGCTCGACTGGGATGGCATAAGCGAATCCGGCCGCGGGGCGGTAATGCTCGACGATCACATCATGGGGCTCACGATAGCGGCCAGTGACCAGGCGCTGGCCTATCGCAAGGACCTCTTCGAAAATCCGGAGGAGCAGGCGGCGTTCAAGGCGAAGTACGGCTACGACCTGAAACCGCCGGTGACCTATGAACAGTATCACGACATGGCAGCCTTCTTCACGCGCAAGAAGGGGGAGAAGCTTGCCGGCAAGGTATTGGACAATGATTCCTATGGTCTCATCAATTCCAACAAGAAGGGGACGTTCCTCTGGCACGATTATGAGAACCAGTTGATGGCCTTCGGCGCCCAGGTCTGCGATCCCAAGACCATGAAGGCCGGGCTGACCTCACCTGAAAGCATAAAGGCGGCGGAATACTACAAGTCGCTCATCCCGTACTGGCCACCGGACCACATCAACATGGCGAGCGGAGAAACCATGGCCTTGTTCGCCGCCGGTCGCGTCGCCATGAATATCGAGTATTTCGACCGCGTCGTGTATACGATGGGTAAGGGCGAGGGAGCGATCACGTCCGAACAGGTCGGCTACACCTATCCCCCCACGGAAGACAACAATGCCCGCGGCCTGAAACATCCCTATCGTGCCGGGCCGGCGGTGATCTCCATCTTCAGCCGGTCGAAGAACAAGGAGGCTGCGTACAAGCTCCTCGAGGCGGCATCATCCCTCGAGAGCCAGGTGGACATGGCACGCAAGACCCCGGGCTTCATGCCCTCCCGCACCGCTGCGCTCGAAACGCTAAAGGGCGAAATGCCCTACCTTCAATATCTGATCGACGTCGCCAATGGCGGAGCCGATGCGCTCTCGGACGCGCAGGAGATGCCCTATCCCTGCATCCTTGCTTCATCGGAAATCGGTGATGCAGTGAGCGACGCGATATCGCAGATCCTGATAGGAGGCGAGATTCCCGACGAGCTCGAGAAAGCGCAGGCAAAGGCGCAGAAGGCTCTCGACAAGGTGAGGGGCTCCCTCGCCAAATAGATCATACCCCCAAGCTGAAACTGCACGCGGCCTGGCCGCCGCGTGACTGAACAACGGACGACCGCATTCCGTTCACAGGAGATGTCATGCCTGCTTTCCGCACCAGAGCACTGGAAATACATAGCGACTATGTCTGGGATTTCGACTGGGTCAACAAAGCGCTGCGTTTCGTCCGCGAACACGGTTTGACCAGCCTCGTTTTCCATCAGAACGATATCGTGGACAAGCTCACCTATCCAGCGGGAATCTTCGCCAAGGGAAAGAATTTCGCCAACATCCACGATCGCTATCGGGGCATCTACCGTGAACTCTACAAATACGCAGCACGCGATCGCAGCGTCCCGAACATGCGCCGGGACTACCTAAAACGCATTCTGGAACTCGCCGACCGGCAAGGCACGGAAGTCTGGCTCGAAAATAAGGAACTGTGGTTCCACGATGTCTTCGCCGAACTCAATCCCCAGATTTTCAAGAATGGAGCACTTTGCCCGAACGAGCCGGTCTGGTGGGACTACATCAACACGAAATACGAGGATCTCTTCTCCGACATAGACGGCATTGCCGGTATCATAACCGCTCCCGCCACCCGTGAAAGCCGGCTCTCGATCTCGGGTCACCGCTGCACATGCGTTCTCTGCAAGTCGAGGCGTCCGGAAGACTGGTATCGACGCCTGCTCAAGACGATGTACAAACCCATCAAGGCAGCGGGTAAGACACTGGTGGTGCGCGATTTCGTATTCGATTTAAAGACCCAGACTGAAATCGCGACGGTGATGGAGGAACAGCCCGATGACGTCATCATAAGCCTCAAGAATACACCCCACGATTATTACCCGACGTTTCCGCACAATGTACGCATTGGCGATGTCGGAAACCATCGCCAATGGATCGAATATGATGTTATGGCGCAGTACTATGGCTGGGGCGTCGGGCCGAGCCATATGGTCGATGACATTCGCTATCGCCTGGACTATGCCCTTAAGCACGACGTAGAGGGCGTGCTGATCAGGACCGACTGGGAGGCTTTGCAGGGTCACACGACTTTCCACACCCCGAACGTGCTCAATCTTTATGCGGCTGCCGCTCTATCCAACGACAATGCAACATCGAAGCGGGAGATCTACCGCGACTGGCTGAAAGGCGAGAACTATCTCAACTCCAATGCCGGCGAAGCGGACATCGATGAGGCGGTCGCCTGGTCAATAGAGCTCCTCGGCGATTCCTGGGAGATCGTTCGACGCGCGCTCTACACCAACAGTTGCGTATTTTCGGATTCCAGCACGTTTCCGGTCAGCCTTGCCCATGCCTGGTGGCTGGCGGAGGAAAAAAACAGTCTGCGCGACTGGGACCCCACCAAGGAGCACGCGATGGATGCGGACGAGCCCAACGTGCACCGCATCCTTGCGGAGAAGGACGAGGCGCTGCGGCGTGTCGAGGCCCTCAAGGATGTGATCAAGCACAAGCCAAGCGCACTGACCGATGCGGCCTACGAGAATTTCGTTGGACGGATAGAAGTGTTTCGACGCTACGTGCGCGGGTTCCGTGAAATCGGCCAGGCATGTATCCTCACCAAATACCTGACGGAAAATAACGAAAAATCGGCCTTTCGAGAGGATGCGCGCCGCATGCTCGGCGAGCGGCTCCAGGGACTGCTCGATCTCGCGGCAGAACTTCGCGACTATCGCAAGCGGACTGATCATGGGTTCACGACCTATATCGGTCTTGGCAGTGAACGACTGGAAGTTCTCCACACGGATTTGACCAGACTGCTTTGCGCCAGCGCGTCGACCAACCCGGTCGATCAGCTGACTCCATCATGAACGCATTGCGGCTTGTCCCCGTTATTTCAAGCCAAATCCACTGCATCGAAGGAGCCAATGATGAGTTTCGACTTCCGCGGACTGGAGCTTAACAGCCACTATGTCTGGAACTTCGATTGGGTGAGGAAATCGCTCGCCTTCATCAAGGACAACAACATGACGGCGCTGGTGCTCCACCGAAACGAAATCATCGATCAGCTGGTCTATCCGGCCGGTGTCTTCGCCAAGGGGCAGCGTTTCGAGAACATCTTTGATCGTTACAGAGTCATCCACCGCGACCTCTACAAATACGTCGCCCGCGGGCGCAGTACGCCGATGCAGCTCAGCGACTACTTGCGCCGCGTCATCGAGCTCGCCGACAGGCAGGGGACGCAGGTCTGGCTTGAAAACAAGGAGTTGTGGTTCCACGACTCCATCGTCGAACTCAACCCCCAAGTCTTCAAGAACGGCAGGCTCTGTCCGAACGAACCGGTGTGGATGGAGTTCATCGAACAGAAATATAAGGATCTCTTCAACAATTTCGACAATATAGCGGGGATCATAACGGCCCCTGCCACCCGGGAAAGCCGGCTTTCCATCTCGGGTCATCGCTGCACATGCGACCTGTGCGCCTCGACGCCGCCCGAAGATTGGTATCGGCGCCTGCTGAATGCCATGTACCGTCCCATCAAGGCAGCCGGCAAGACACTCGTCGTGCGGGATTTCGTCTTCGACCGACAGACACAGACCGAAATAGCAACGGTGATGGAGGAACTGCCGGAAGATGTCATCATCTGCCTGAAGAACACGCCGCACGACTATTATCCGACGTTTCCCGACAATGCCCGCATCGGCAATGTCGGACCGCACCGGCAATGGGTGGAGTTCGAGGTCATGGCCCAATATTACGGCTGGGGCATCGGCCCGAGCCATATGGTCGACGATACACGCTACCGGCTTGGCTATGCGCGATCGCACTGCGTTGAAGGGGTGCTCGTGCGTACCGACTGGGAGGCACTGGAAGCCCATTCGGTGTTTCATACGCCCAATCTGCTGAACCTCTATGCGGTCGCCGAACTTGCGGTGGCCGAGGACACTGCCAAGGAAACGATCTATCGGGACTGGCTCGTGGGCGAACAGTATCTGAAGCCCGATGCCACCGGGTCCGAGATCGACGCGGCGGTGGCCTGGTCAATCGAACTTTTGGGCGATTCCTGGGAGATTATCCGGCGTGCGCTCTATACCAACGATTGCGTCTTCTCAGACTCCAGCACCTACCCGGTGAGCCTGGCCCATGCCTGGTGGCTGGCCGAGGAGAAAAACAGCCTGCGCGATTGGGACCCGGCGAAGGAACATGCGATGGATGCGGATGAACCTAATGTGCGCCGCATCCTCGAGGAGAAGGAGGAGGCCTTACGGCGTGTCGATGCACTAGAGGATGTCGTCAAGCGCAGGCCCACGGCAATGACGGATGCTGCCTATCAGGACCTCGTCGAGCGCATCGATGTATTTCGCCGCTATATCCGCGGGTTCCGCGAGATTGGCCAGGCCTGCATTTTGACCAAGTATCTCACTGAAAACGAAGAACCCTCCGGATTTCGCCCCGAGGCACGCCGCCTCCTGCAGGAGAGGCTCGATGGCCTCCTCGAGCTTGCGGCGGATTTCCGTCAATACCGCCATACCACCGATTTCCGCCATACCACCTATACAGCTCTCGGCAGCGAGCGCCTGGAAGTGCTGCATGCCGACCTTTCGCGCATCCTTGCCCTGAATGCCTCCAGGCTGGAAAATCAGGCAGGGACAGGGAGCACCGCATGACAATCACGCGGCAGCAGCGGATTTTTCTCCTGCTTTTTCTGCTCCCCGGCATGTTGTATCTCGTGTCGCTGCGGATCCTGCCGGCACTCTTTACAGTGTTCCTGAGCTTCACAGACTGGGATCTCACCCAGCCCTATGGGCCCGAATTCATTGGCCTGCAGAACTATATCGACATCTGGAACGATCAGCCTTTCATCGATTCAATCTGGCGCTCGCTGACATTTACCGTCGTCGCCACCACCGTCGAACTCTTTTTCGGGTTCGTCATCGCTCTCTTCGTCCATCGCGAGCTGATCCTGAAGAATACGCTGCGTGCCGCCATCCTGACGCCGATGGTGATCACGCCATCGATCGTGGGCGTGATCTGGTCGATCATGTTCCATTCTTCCGTCGGTCCACTCAACTGGCTTCTCGGGCTTGTCGGCCTGCCCGCGGTCGGCTGGCTGACGACGCCCGCCATGGCGATGCTCTCCGTCGTCATTACGGATGTGTGGCACTGGACACCCTTCATGTTTCTCCTGTGCCTCTCGGCAATGCAGATGATTCCCGACGATCTCTACGAGAGTGCGGAGGTCGACGGTGCGTCGCCGGCCCAGCAGCTGTTTCACATCACGATACCCATGGTCCGCGAAACGCTGATCGTCGCGATAATTCTGCGTTCCATGGATGCGTTCGAATTGTTTGCCGAACCGTTCGTAATGACGGGCGGAGGGCCGGGAACGGCAACCGAAACGGTCAGTCTACACATCTATAAATCAGCCTTTCTGTTCTTCCAGATGGGCTATGCCGGGGCGATGGTCGTCGTCTGCATCTTCATCCTCGTCGCCGCCTATTCGCTGTACTGGCGGTTCATAAAGTTCGATTGAGGAGGTTGGGATGGCCAGACGCAAAAAAGAAATTCCGACCGGTACAATGGGCATCGCCATCGGCGTGATCCTCTTGTTCGTCCTTTCGCTGTTCCCGGTGTACTACATGCTTATCACGTCGCTGAAGCCCGCGAACATCCTGCTGGCGCAGCCGCCACGGTTCCTGTTTACGCCGACGCTCGACAATTACGTGCGCCTGCTCGCCGACGGCAAATTCGGCCGATACTACATGAACTCGATCAACGTAGCATTCTGGTCGTCGCTGATCGCGGTCTTCATCGGCACGATGATGGCGTTTGCCTTCACCCGGGTCCGGTTTCGCCTGCGTAAGCTGCTGTTCTTTCTCATCCTGATACCCCGCAGCTTTCCGCCGGTGACGACGATAATTCCGATCTTCTTTGCTGCCCGCGCGCTGGGAATGACGGATCAGGTCATCACGCTGATCGTCTTTGAGGCGGCAGTTAGGCTTCCGCTGGTGGTCTGGGTCATGCGCGGCTTCTTGCGCAATGTTCCCAACGAGCTGGTGGAAGCCGCACTCCTCGACGGATGCGGTCTCCCGGGTGCTTTCTTCCGGATTGTGCTGCCACTCGTCGCGCCAGGACTGGTTGCCGTAGGCATCATCTGTTTCATCGACACCTGGAATGCTTTCTTGGTGCCGCTGGTCCTCACCAACTTCAACGCCGTTACGGCCCCAGTGGCCATCCTCGGCTATATGCAAAGCGAGGAGACTCTCGTCTGGGGCATGATCGCCGCGGGTGGCTTCCTCACCATCCTGCCAATACTCGTGTTTTCGCTCGCCCTGCACAAGTTCCTCTTGCGCGGGCTGACCTCCGGCGCCGTCAAATAGATGGAGATATCAATGAACTTCGATTTTCGCGGACTTGAACTGTGCGGCATGCGGATGTGGGAGAGAGGATCGATCCTCAAGTCCCTCGACTTTATCGAAAAGCATGGCATGACAGCGCTGGTGCTGCACGAGACCGATGGTCTGCAGAAGATTCTATACCCCAGGGTCTACTTCGATCCCTATGCGAAATGGAAGAGTGCCCCCGCGCGCCGTGGAGAGAATGCCATCCTCAACAACCGGGTCTATTTCGAGCACATCCTCAATCTGGCCTCCCATCGCAGGATCGATGTCTGGCTGGAGATCAAGCAGCTTGGCTTTCCTGACGAGGTGCTCGAAATGCGCCCCGATCTCATCAAGGACGGCAATGTCTGTCCGTCGGAGCCGTTCTGGTATGAATTTCTCGAAAACTCGGTCGATGAACTCTATCGCGATTATCCGAAGCTCTCGGGCCTGATCATCAGCGCCGGCTCACCGGAGGGACGGGCTTCGCGGGCTCAGAACAAATGCCAGTGCGAATTGTGCAAACGGACGCCGCTCGCAGACTGGTACGAGAACATCATCCTTTCGATGTGGAAGCCGTCCGAAAAGCACGGCAAGCGCATGGCTGTCCGCGATTTCGCCTACAAGCCCCAGGACCATGAGCCGCTGATCGCTGCCATGGATCGCACGCCCAAGGACATTGCGTTCTGCATCAAGGTGACCCCGCATGATTTCTACCCGACGTTCCCGCACAATTCCGCGATTGGGCGGCTTAGGGATCGGGCGCAGTGGCTCGAATACGATACGATGGGGCAGTTTTACGGCCTGGCAGTGGTGCCCGGCTACGTCGGTTCGGATCTTCGCGATCGCATGGAATATGGCGAGGCGAGGGGTGTGACCGGCGGCGTGTTCAGGGTGGAATGGGAACGCGTGAACGACTGGTGGTCAATCGATACGATCAACGAAACAAATCTCATCGCCGCCGCCATGCTGACGAGTGGGGACGATGTGGCGACGGCGCGTGTCTGCGAGCTCTGGTTGCAATCACAAGGCTGGCCCACCGAAGCTGCGTCTTGGCTCGCATCCGCTCTCGATGAAACCTGGGATATATTGAAGCGCGCGCTTTATATCGACGACTTCATGTTTGCCGATAGCAGCTTCTTTCCGCGTGGTGTCGAGAAAGCATGGTGGACGATGGAAACCAAGCACAGTCTCATCGCGTGGGACCCCTCGCGGGCAGGCGATCTGAAACTCGATCCCCAGCGCATCCAATCTCTGCTTGAGGAGAAGGCCGAAGCGGTAAGGCGTGTCAACGCATACGCGCAAAAGGTTCGGCAGGGCGATCCCTCGCTGCCTGCGGAATTGCGCGAACTGCTGATTGACCAGGCCGGTCTGTTCGTGACCTATGTCGAAGGGTTCGAGGCTTGCGCGCGTGTCTGCCTGTGGGCTCGAGCAAAACAGGAAGGAGTGTCGGCAAGTGATGCCGCACTTGCCGAAGCCATCGATCTTCTCCAGTCCTATAGCGAGCGCATCAGGCCGATCACCGATGACGCGAAATATCCCCATCAGGTCGCTGAATTGATCGATGTGCGCCGCGTAGAGGATGTACTTCGGGAAGGGCGCGCGATCGCGGCGGGGTCGATGGCCGCGTGACCCCGGCCAGTCTCTGTAGCGAGTAAACCGAGGCCGTCTGGTGTCAAATGGGGACAGCATGGAACACACGAACCGGCGGGTCATTGTCACGCCGCCATTCTTTGACGACGAAGCGCTGGCATTCCTCAACGCGTGCCGGTGCGATGTCGAAATCGTAAAGTGGCAGGACGGCCGGAACGAGGGGGCGCTGACGCGTGAACAACTTGCAGCCCTGCTGCAGGGTGCCGACGGGTGGATCGTCGGACATGGCGTTGTCACGCGTGAATTGCTGGCCGCTCTTCCTGACCTCAAGGTCCTTTCGCGCCGCGGCGTCGGATACGAACGCATCGATGTCGCCGCCGTCAGGGATCTCGGCCGTGTCCTTACCATCGGTGCCGGAGGAAACGACGCGTCCGTGGCCGATCATACGATCGGTCTGATGCTCGCCGTAGCCCGGCGGCTACGCGAATCGCAGGAACGCATGCTTGCCGGCAACTTGTCGATCCTGACCAGCTCTGACCTTTATCGCAAGACCGTCGGTATAGTCGGGCTGGGGCGCATCGGCAAAAGCGTCGTGCAGCGTCTCAAGGGCTTCGAGGTCACAATTCTGGCACACCATCCGCGGCCCGATCGGGGATACGGTGAGGCTAATGGGATCACCTATGTCGATATGCCGACGCTTTTACGGCTGAGCGACTATGTCACTGTCCATACTCCACTGACGCCCGAAACACGGTTCCTGATTGATGCAGCCGCGCTGCAGCTGATGAAATCCGGAGCAATTCTTGTCAACACCGCACGCGGCGGTCTCGTCGACGATAGAGCACTGCTCCATGCGCTGAAGGAGGGGCAAATTGCCGGGGCGGGGCTCGACGTCTTCGTCAGTGAAGGCGTCCCCGATTTCAAGGCCGTCACGCTCGAGCTTGTTTCCTTGGCGAACGTGGTTGCGACGCCGCACGCCGCCGCCTCATCTCTTGAAGGTCTTGCCCGGACCAACATGGTCGCGGCCAAATGTGTCGTTGCCGTGCTTGACGGCGTGGCCCCTCCGCACGGCTGCGTCATCGCGGACGGGCGTCCTCGGACAACCACGAAAATGGGAGCTTCATGATGAGCGGAATGGCCAATACCGAGACTTACTATCCGGGATGGCAGCTCCTGCAGATTCCTGGACCGAGCAATGTACCGCCCGCCGTTCTGCATGCCATTGCCAGGCCTACGATTGATCACCGCGGACTGGCGTTTGCCGCGTTTGCCAGAAATCTCCTCGAGGATCTGCGACCGGTCTTTGGCACGCGCGAGGACATTATCGTCTTTCCAAGTTCAGGCACTGGAGCCTGGGAGGCCGCACTGGTCAATACAATGTCTCCGGGTGAGCGGGTGCTGATGGCGGAAACCGGGCATTTTTCCACTCTGTGGTTCGAGATGGCCGAAAGACTTGGCCTCGGCGCCGAGCTCCTTCACGGTGACTGGAGACATGCGGCTGATCCCGAAGCAATCAGTAAAAGGCTGGTCCGCGACACAACACAGGAGATCAAGGCTGTCTGCGTCGTCCACAATGAGACTTCGACGGGCGCGACAAGCGACATCGTCGCGGTCCGACGGGCGATCGATGCGACCGGACATCCAGCGCTGCTCATGGTCGATACGATCAGTTCTCTGGGTTCCGTTCCATACGAGCACGACCGGTGGGGCGTGGATGTCACCGTCTCGGGATCACAGAAAGGATTGATGCTGCCGCCGGGTCTGGGTTTCAACGTTGCTGGTCCGAAGGCGTGGCAGGCGGCAGCCACGGCCAAGATGCCGCGAGCCTATTTTGACTGGGCCGCGATGGCAACGGCAACTGCATCGGGCCAGTTTCCCTATACGCCAGCTACCAACCTTTTGTTTGGTTTGCGCACCGCATTGGACCTTCTGTCCCTAGAAGGCATGGACAAGGTGTTTCGAAGGCACGCTCGTCACGGACGAGCAACCCGCGCCGCTGTTACCGGCTGGGGTCTCGAGGTCCTGTGTGTCGAAGAGGATCACCAGTCGAATGTGCTTACGGCGGTTGTCATGCCTGACGGCGCAAGCGCCGATGCATTCCGGTCCTATATGGTCGAACGTTTCAACCTGCCACTCGGCAATGGACTTGCGAAGCTGAGGGACCGGGTGTTCCGGATCGGTCATCTTGGTGATTTCAATGATCTCATGCTGATCGCCACCCTCGGCGCCCTGCAGCTGGGGCTGGAGGGGTTCGGTATCCCTGTTAAAGCCAGCGGGCTTGAGGCCGCCATGGCAATATTGCGCGAACCATGATTTCGCCTTGACGGAGACTTTGAGGACGGGCCTGGCGCGAGGGTGGATTGATACGGAACCCAATGTCGACCTCATCGAGGGCGCTGGTTGCGGGCACGAGGCGAGCGAAACATGCGGTGGAACGGCGCAGGGGTGTCGCGGCTGCCTCTAGGAGACCCATGTTTCTCTACTAGGGGAAAGCGATTTCCTGGTAAACGGCAGCTAACCCATTACCGCCCGCCAAAACCAGTCAGTCCGCAATCCTACCCGATTCGCAAAGGAACGGCGGGAAGAGGGAATGGGCACGATGGAAGCGGCCATTGCCGGAACTTCCGAACGGTTTCGTCCGGTGCTAATGACGGCTGCGGCTTCAATATTAGGGGTTATACCGCTGGTGATCGCGACGGGCGCAGGGGCAGGAAGCCGGCGCTCGATTGGAGCGACCGTGTTTGGCGGCTCATTGCTGGCACCGTTGTCGGGCTATTCATGATCCCCGTTCTCGACTTCATTGTCCAGACAATCAGGGAAACCTTGAAGCACCACTTGTTCGGGATTGTAGAGAACTCACGCGTTGGGGCGGGCAGCGGCTCGCCCGATTGACTGGGCATAGTTGGGCGAAGTCGGCAAACACTGATGTAATTTGCGCTTGGGACTCTGCCAAAACCC
This sequence comes from Phyllobacterium sp. UNC302MFCol5.2, assembly GCF_000686005.1. Classification (NCBI taxonomy): domain Bacteria; kingdom Pseudomonadati; phylum Pseudomonadota; class Alphaproteobacteria; order Hyphomicrobiales; family Phyllobacteriaceae; genus Phyllobacterium; species Phyllobacterium sp. UNC302MFCol5.2. The sequence goes on along the minus strand of NZ_JMLL01000012.1, from coordinate 350,042 downwards.
TATTGCGTGGAGCCAGGGCTGGGTCGCCGCCCGGCGTTTTTGGCGTCTCCGAAATATCGGATATGGCCGTTGTCGACGTCGAACAGGTCACGCCAAGGAGTGAATTCAGATCCTTCACGGTGAGGGCTGCTGTTGACATCGAGGATGCACTGGAGCTAGCGGAGCACACTGAGATCTGAGCGCGTGCGGCCCCGCTCACTGTGTGGCTGCACGTATCAATGGAATGTTTCCAATTTGAAAGTTTGCAATTGAGCGGCTACGCGCCTTCGATGCAGACGTTCTAGCAAAATCGCGGAATGCCAAAAGCGGACGAGAAAACGATTGCTTCGTAGCTTCCTTAGGACGACCGCGCGTTCGGTCTGACAACCGTTCTCACATTATCAGCTTTCGGATTAATTGCCTCCGCCGCCTATGAAGGCGTTCGCGATTTGCCGTCATCGAGCAGGGATAACTTCTAATCAACGACTCTTTTGTCAAGGTTGCTCGGCCGAACTACTCGTTTTGTTCCCACATGATCAGAGTTAACTTCCACCTCGTTGTTAACCATCGATTCGCCCCAGCCTTGTCGGGCAACAATGGTTGCAGCCACGCGGTTTTGGACTCCGAGCTTTGCCATTGCATTCGTCATATGCGATTTGACAGACTTTTCCACGATCCCGAGGATGTCGCCAATCTGCCGATTGCTTAATCCGTTCGCGACTAGGCGAAGCGTACGCTCCTCTTGGGGGGACAGGGAGGAAAGCACGTCTGCTACCGAAGGTCGTCTTAGGTGAGCGACGACACGGAATCCAATGATTGGCGACATGAAGGATCCGCCGGCAGCTACTATTTTAATCGCCGATACAAGGTCGGTAGCACTGGTATCCTTCAGAAGATACCCCACGGCGCCAGCGTCGATGGCCGCCAATACTTTGTCTTCTGCTTCCAACTCAGTAAGAAATATGACCTTAGTCAGGCTAGTCGACGTCAATAGCTTTTTGGCGGCCTCGATTCCACCACCTGGCATGGAAATGTCCAGTAGTGCAATATTAGGAGCATAGCGAGAACTGAGTTGGATAGCGTCCTCGGCCGTTGATCCTTCGCCCACAACCGTAATATTCTCGTCAGTACAGATAGTTTGAATGATACCGGTCCGGAATTACGGATAATCGTCTACTACGATGACCTTAATTTGACCCGACATAACCCTTGCCTCACTTCCGAACCTGCTCTTGCCTTGGGTGACAATAAACCGCAACAAACTGGATGAAGATGATGGTCGCAGTGGCGTTGCACGTCTTCAATAACTCGAGAGGCCAAAATAGCCATTTGCAAGGATAGTTTACAGCTAACGTTTCACAAACTAAACTTTGTGAGAAGCATTGATCCTAGCAAATGATGCGGCCACTCGTTCTGGTATACTGCATAGCGTCCAGCGAGATTGCTGCTTTGGTTTCAAAATGTGGTACGGTCAAACCCAATTTGTTGAGGTTCGTTTAACGTTGGAGACTGACCGCACGCAGATGTTTTTCCTAATGCCTCTTCCTTACTGTTCGCGAAAAGCGCGATTAAATTGATCCGCGAGGGGTTTGGACAGGAAGGACATGGCCGTGCGCTGTTCCGTCGAAACAAATACTTCGACTGGCATGCCAGGCATGAGCTTGCTGTCGCCGAGCTTTTCAAGCTCCTCCGAGGGAACGATCACATCGCACAGATAGTAGACCTGGCCTGTTGTTGGGTCGCTACTGGTCGCGGCGGAAACATAGGCAATCTTGCCATGCAGTTCTGGCGTCGTACGCGTGTTGAATGCCGAGAAGCGCAATTTTGCCGGTTGGCCGACGTATAACTGGTCGATATCCGTCGGAGATAATTTTGCCTCGATCTTGAGTGCCGCGTCGGCCGGCACGAGTGTCACCAGCTTCTCAGCTGGCGTTATGACACCGCCGATGGTGTGGACCGCGAGTTCGTTGACGGTACCTGACAGCGGCGCACGAATATCGGCTCGCGCCAGCCGATCCTCAATGGCTACTCGCCGTTCCCGAAGTTCGGAGAGCTTGGGTTCGATGGAGGAGAGTTCCCGCTGTGCTTCGGTACGGGCAGTCTCGTCTATGGCAATGATTTGCAGGCGAATTTCACCCATGCGGGCCTTGGCCCGTGCGATATTGGCTTCGACCTCTCCGCGTTCTCCCAACAGCTTGGCCATTTCCCGGTCGATGACATACTTGCGCGAAGTCTCGATCAGCCGCTTGTCGGTCAGCCCCTTGATCTTGTCGTGTTCAGTCTTCACCAGTGCGATCTCGTCGATCTTTGCATCGCGCTGCGCTTCGAGCCCCTTGATCTCCTCACCCAATTGATCAATGCCAAGGATTAGCTGTTCTTTCTGGCTCTCGCGGTTTTGACGGTTGCCATCAAACATACGCTTCTCACCAAAGAACACGTAGGGGTAATCATTGGTTCGTGCGGTTAGTTCTGCTGACATCATGATCGCATCGAGATTATCGCGCTCAGCCATGAGCCTTGCCTGTTTCGCCATGAATTCGACGAGCTGCGTGCGGACGATCGAAAGCTCTGCTTTGGTTTCGGCATCGTCAAGCCGCAGCATAATCTGACCCTTGCTTACAAAATCACCTTCTTTGACCGCAATCTCACTGATGATGCCACCATCGCGGTGCTGAATTGACTTCAAATTTTGGTCGACCTTAACCATGCCTGGCGCGATGATCGCCCCGGTCAGTTGCGCGGTTGCAGCCCATCCTCCTGCGCCCACGAACAGAAGCATGCCAAGGGTGATACCTGCAAAAACCCGTGGGCCCACCGGGAAGGTGTTTTCCGGCTCGATCTGCGTTCCAAGGCCCAGGTCTTTTTGTTTTTTGCGGCCGAACATTTCTTCACTCCCGTTCGCGTCAAGACGACGTGTTCAATTAAGGATTTTCAACGATCATCAGCATGTGATGACCGGTCAGGTTAATTGTCATTTCATAGTGTTCGTCGCGGTCCATATCGACCTCGATTAACGTCTGCTGCAGTTCGTCAGTCCCTTCGTGGCGCACCCGAATTGGCAGCGGTTGTTCGTCGGCGTCGTCGCCGTATGTATCTTCAAAGCGGTCCTCTAGGCTATCGATGACATCTTCGAAGATCTCATACCTCGACATCTCGATGCGATCGCCAACCATGAAGTCGAGGATCTGGTGGATAACCTCGGCGCTGGAACTGCCTTCAGGGATCTGGAACTGAAAGGTATCGGCACCCCCATTGCCTTCTAGAATCATTGCAGTTGTGCCAATGTTAATCTGATCATTGGCAGCACTTCCGATTACCTGCTCGAAGCCTGAGATCACATCATTCCCGATCGCAAATCCTGTCGCAGTACCGGTGTTCAGATCGACAAGCACGCCCTGTGCCGACTGCGAATAATCAAGGGTGTCAGACCCTTCCTCGCCACGATAGATATCATCGTCTCCGTCGGCAGCGGCCTGCACGATATCGTCGCCCGTGCCTGCCAGCACGCAGTCTTCGCCGGCCCCGTCCGAAATCACATCGTTTCCGTCATTGCCGATCAGGGTTTCGTTGGCGCCACTCCCCCTGATTTCGTCATCCCCTTCGCCGGACTTGATGACCTCGAAATTGGTGACGCTATCGCTGCCGATTTCCGCGCCGCTGGCATTGGCAGCAACGAGGTCGATAACCACGTCCATCAACGCGGCGGAATAGTCGAGCGTGTCGATTCCTGCGCCGCCATCATAGGTGTCCGCCGCCCCATCCATGGCAGCCGTGACAGTATCCCGGCCAGCATCGCCGCTGACCCTATCCGCTCCTGCTCCACCAGACAGCTGATCATCGCCCTCGCCGCCTGACACGATGTCAGCGCCACCACCGCCATCGATCAGGTCATCGCCGCCATTGCCATGGATCTCCTCGGCCGCATCGCTGCCTTGTATGTCATCCTGTCCCGCCCCGGCTAGGAGCACTTCAAAGTTCGAGATTGTGTCGTGACCGATCTCGTCACTGAATGCAGCACCTTTGTCGAGATCGATCGTGCTGCCGTGCAGGACTGCGGAATAGTCGAGTGTGTCGATGCCGGCGCCACCATCATACCGGTCGGCTGCCTGATCGACATCACCTGCGACGGTATCATTGCCGTCGCCGCCGCGCACGATGTCTTCGTCATCGCCGCCACTGAGAAAATCATCGTCTGCGCCGCCGTCGAGAACGTCCGCTCCGGCTTGGCCAAAGAGGCTATCGTTCCCGCCGCCGCCATCCAGCCTGTCATTCCCGACGTCGCCATGTATGGTATCACGGCCAAGATCACCGGCAATGCTGTCATTGCCCTCGCCGCCGAACAGCAGGTCGTCGTCCGCTCCGCCGCTGATGCTATCATCGCCGCCTTCACCGAAGATGGTGTCGCGACCTTCTTCCCCGAACAGACGGTCGTTGCCGCTGCCGCCAAACACCTGATCGTCGCCGAGACCGGCCAGAACGATGTCGTCGCCGGCTCCCGCGAAGATGAGATCATCACCACTGCCGGTGATGATATGGTCATTGCCGTTGCCGCCGTTGACCGTGTCGTTGCCGCCCCGGGTGTCGATATTGTCATTTCCGTCACGACCGTCTACGTCGTCAGCGCAGTTTGTTCCGACGAGGATATCGTCGCCTTGGGTGCCGATGATCGGCGGTGCCTTCAGCACGGAAAACTGGGCCGTTTGCAGGATCGACACCTTGCCGTCACTGATCTGATAGGTGACAGTCACCGGACCGAGCATCGCCGCATCAAAATACCAGCCACTTGGCGTCTGCGTCAGTGTCCCCGACGACACGGTAACGTTCTCGATGCGGAGAGCATCGCCGTCCGGATCAGATGCACCACGCAGAAGGTCGGAAAGCCCGATCAGGGCGACCGCACACCCAAAGACGTCCGCCAGATAGACCGGCCCGTTGACCCTGGGCGCACGATTGACGGCTTTCTCCTCGTCCGCATCGTCCTCGTCATCCACCTCAGATTCGGGATCGTCGCGCGGGTCGAGGTCATACACAGGCGCAGCCTGGGAATTTGAACTACCGCCACCGCCACCGCCGTAGCCAATATTGGATACCCTGCCACCACGCCAGGCATTGTCATTTGCCGCATGGAACGAGAACGATACCCCACCGAACTTTTTCAGAAGGACAGTGTGTGGCAGGTTTAGCTTTTGGAACTCGATCATCGGGGAATCGGAAAGCTCATAGCGCCAGTCTCCGCTTCCAAACAATCGGCCACCGGAACCGGACCTCTCTTTTGCTGTTTCTTCGAGTTCCGTCGTAACTTTGGGAGCGCCAGCTGCCACAACCGCAGGCGACCCAGACTGCTCCGGCGCTTGAGACTTGGCTTCTTCTTGCTGCTCGTCACTGCCCAGCCGTGGGAATGCGCTTTTCAGGTAAAGCGCAAGCCCGGTGAGAAACACCGTAAAGAACAGTGGTGCATTGGAGCGTTTGTCCTGGTTCTTCAGGACATAATGTTCATGTGACTCGTCCGTTTCCGGCTTGGTGGTTTTGGTCCCTTTGACATCGATCATCATGCTGAAACCCTCGATGTGACGCGCGGCGCATTTTGTGCGGCAGGCGCGGGTCGGTTGACTGTTTCTGCGGGCGTGGACGATTTGAGAATCTCGTCCTTTGGTCCAAAAGCCACCATCTTGCCGTTCTGGATGACGGCGACCATGTCGACTGCGGCCAAAGCGCTTGGCCGGTGGGCTATGACGATGGCGATACCGCCGCGTTCGCGGATAGCCTTGATCGTCTGGGTTAGTGCCATCTCGCCTTCACCATCGAGATTGGAATTCGGCTCGTCCATGACAACGATGAAGGGGTTGCGGTAAAGGGCACGTGCCAAGCCGATGCGCTGGCGCTGGCCAGCGGAAAGTGAGGCACCCTGCGGACCAAGCGCCGTGCGATAACCATCCGGCATACGCACGATCATCTCATGAATCCCGGTGATCTGGGCCGCCTCGACGATCGCCCGTGCGTCTACCTTGGGCTCAAGCCGCGAGATATTCTCTTCGACCGTTGCATCCAGCAGTGCCACATCCTGCGGAAGATAACCCAGATATTGGCCAAGCTTGCTGTCCGACCACTGCGTCAGTTCGGCATCATCCAGTCGCACGCTACCGCGTAGCGTTGGCCAGATACCGGTCAGGGCACGCGCAAGTGTCGTCTTGCCGCCGCCGCTCGGTCCGATAATGCCGAGCGCCTGACCCGCATTGATCTCAAAGGTGACATCACTAAGAAGCACCCGTCCGGACCCTGGCGCAGCTACCGTGATCTTTTCAACCTTCAACGATCCAACAGGAGCCGGCAGATCCATCGGTGCCTCAATAGAAGACAATGCTACGACGGTTTCCTTGAGCCTCCCAAATGCCGTGCGCGCAGCGACGACGCTCTTCCAGTTACCAATTGCGAGATCGACGGGCGCGAGAGCACGGGCTGAAGAAACCGACGCGGCGATAATTGCGCCAGCGGACAACTCACCCTGGATCGTGAGCCACGCACCCAGACCAAGCACAGCAGATTGCAGGATCATGCGAAGTACGCGAGAGATCGCTCCAAATGTTCCACTGATGTCGTTCGTGCGTGTTTGGAGTTCGAGGTGATCCTGATTGGCTTGATTGAAGCGATCGACCGCTCTTCCGGCAAAACCCATCGCCTTCAGAATATCAGCGTTTCGGGCGTTTGAATCGGCAATCCCGTTGCGAGCAATGGCGGCCTGATGGGTTGCACTTGCCAGGCGGCGGGTCATCAGCTCGGTTGCAATCGTCAGCATCGACAGGATGAATGCGCCGGCAAAGGTGAGGGCGCCGAGATAGGGATGAAGCATATAGACGAAGATGAGATAGAGCGGCATCCATGGCAGGTCGAACAGAGCGACTGGGCCTTGGCTGCCCAAGAAGCCGCGTACCGTATCGACATCACGGCCACGCTCCAGCGCCTCGGCCGTTGAAAAACCAAAGCGTGGCATGTCGATAGCCACTTGATGCGCCATCGGAGCGATCCTGCTGTCGAGACGCGCGCCGATACGCACCAGTACCTGAGAGCGGATAATATCAAACATACCTTGGAACAAATAGAGACCAATGGCTAGAGCCGACAAGGCGAGGAGCGTCGGAACACTGCCGCTGGTCAGGGCGCGATCGTAAATCTGCAGCATGTAAAAGGAGCCGGTCAGTGCGAGAATGTTGATGACGCCGGAGGTGGTGAAGAGAAATACGAATATCCCGCGAAAGCCTTGCGTTAGCTTCTCGGCATTTTTCCGCTTAGTGCCAGTCAATGGGGTTTTCGAGCGCATTTTGTCTTACCGTTTCTTGTTGAAGCTTTAGGCGGAGCGGCCACGGGCGGACCGCGCTTGCCAGTTCAAATCAGTATGTCGGGCTCCACCATCGTTCGCCACGCAGCCGCCTCTGGAACGACCGCTTAGCGACAAGGCGCTTCGTCAGTATTTCCGAAGTAGCCGTCATGACTGCCAGGACCACGGCGGCAGTGACTGCGGCTTGGCCCAAAGCTGGCTGACAAACACAAATCGCGAAGAGATAGAGAGGGAGCCAGGGCAGATGCAGCGTCCTTGTCGGGCTGCGCGCGTCCGAAGCGCCGGCGGCGCCAGCGGTGCGGCGCTTGAAGGGATCAAAGCGAGCTGTGCTGCCCGCAGGGTTGGTAGAATAAAGTCTAGTACGCATTTCAAGCCCCCTTTTTTATATTTGTATAGGGCGGCGAGCCGGTTATTGCGGCTCGCCGTCGGTTCTCGGACTACAGATGGAAGTCCGAGTTGGTCAGGTCGTGGTTGCCCTTGATGCTCAAGCGCAACTCTGCCCCGCTATCGCCATCGACGCTGCCCTGGACGATCGTATATTCGCCGTCCTCGCGGGTTTCATGCGTGACAACCAATTGTGCGGCACCGCTCAGTGTCGAGCCTGCAACCAGCGTGAAGGACTGGTTCCCGGCCGCGCCGCCATTGGCATCGATACCACCAAGATCGATCTTGTCTCCGGGCTGGAAGCCGGCGATCGTATCTCCGTCTGCATCCCCTGCAGAGAGGAAGCGGAAGGTGTCATTGCCCGCGCCACCGTCGATGACATTGACGGCGCTGCTTGCAGTGATCGTATCGTTGCCGGAACCAGTCACGACATTCTCGACGTTCCACAGTGTGTCGTTGCCTGATTGACTGCTCGATGCACTTCCCCGGCCCGCAAAGCCCGTTCCAAGGTCGACTGTGAGGTTCGCTGTGATCGCAGCCATGTCGAGCGTATCGCTGCCGGCGTCACCGTAGTAGGTGTCGTCGCCGTCGCCGGATGCGGCAACGAACATGTCGTTACCTTCTCCGCCATGCGCAGTATCGTTGCCGGACCCGGCATCGATCAGATCATTGCCGGCATCGCCGAAGATGCGGTCTGATCCAGCATCGCCGTAGAGCATGTCGTTACCCGCTCCGCCGAGGATGTCGTCGCTTCCCGCACCGCCGAAAGCGATATCATCGCCGCCTTCCGCACTGATGAAGTCATCGCCCTCATCGCCGCGAATGACATCGGCGCCACCCCCGCCAACGACCGTATCATTGCCGCCAAGCGCTATGATGTTCTCGCCGTTGATCGTTCCAAGCAGAACATCTGCATTGGCTGTCCCTATGACCGGCGCGCCAGTTCCGCTCGAGTCTGATCCCGGTGCCGGAGCATCGTCGTCATCATCATCACAGGAGCCGCCACCGCCATTGTGATGATCGTCGCTGTCGTCGTCTTCGTCTTCGTCCTCATCCTCCTCGTCGTCATTTCCGCCGGGGAGTTCGGTTTCTTCTTCGTCGTCTTCGTCTTCATCGTCGATCGGGTCGTTGCCAATCTGCGGCATCCCATCGGGGGCGGTGAATTTGATCGTATGTTCACCGCTGGTCATTATTGTGACACCGTCTTCGATAGTCACCTCATAATCAGCAATGGTGGCCCCATTTGGCAGCTCGACCACATCCTGCGGACGCAGGGTTCCGATGATAGTGTCATTACCGCCATTGGACTTGAAGACAATGCGGTGAGCCGAGCTGAGTGACGTGATATCGATGTTGTCGTCTCCTGCATCACCATCGATGGTGATGGTGTTGAGCCGCAGGCTAGTACCCGAGAAGTCACCGATGATCTCGAAGTTGTCCCCGCCGGCCGCTCCTGTGGCACCCGAAGGATCAGCGCCGTTGACGCGGATTTCCTCGATCTCCGCCAATTCAGCGATGACTACCGCAGGCCCGGCGCCAACCGCACGTGTGATGACGATCTCGGCCGTCGCCGCCGATGCTATGCCGGCGGCTGTCGCTGCCAGCCGTGTGTAGATGCGGTATGTTTCGGCGCTAGCGTTGCCGTTGATCGTGAACGTATCGCCAAGTGCGTTTTCGGTACCACCGTTGACGATGTCACGGCCGTCGGACGGAGCCGCCGCATTGGCGTTCCAGATGATTGTATCGTCACCGGCATCGCCGTTGATGGTGTCGACACCGCTGTTGGCACCCAAAGTTACGGTTACATTGTCGATATTGAACGTCTCGGCGGCATCAAAACCGCTTGTCGTACGGAACCGAATAGCGGAGTGGGCCGGATCAAGTGCGGCGACGAATGCGCCGCTGGTTGCTCCTCCCAGCGTCCCGAGAGACTGCCAAGTACCGCCATTCAATGCTTCAACAGCGATGGTCTCGCCAGTGGCGCTACCCTGATAATTGAAGGACAGGGTCGGTGCAGTGGCTCCAGTAAGATTGATCGAGCGCTGGATGAAATCATTGGTGTCGATCGTTCCAGCAAACCTCAGTTGATTGTTGGTGACAAAAATATCGCCATTCGTCGCTGAGTTGTTGTCGCCAGTCTCTGTCCAGTTACCAGCGAAGTTGAGCGTCCCGTTATTGTTGTTGTAAGCCACGGCACTGAAAGTATCTGCATAGGTGCCGTCGGCAATATTTGTTCCTCCACTGAGCGTGTCGTTGCCATCGCCGCCGTTGAGGACGTCTGCACCCTCGCCGCCGTTGATGACATCGTCGCCGCCGGCACCACTCAAAGTGTCGTTGCCCCCGAGGCCATTAATGGTATTTGCAGCAGCGTTGCCGGTAATCGTGTTGGCGGCAGCAGTGCCGACGCCGAACACGGGAGGTGCAGCTGCCGCCAGGGTGAAGTCCGTGATATCGATATTGGCGTTGGTGACGCCGTTGATCTGGATCGTGCCCTGGATCGCCGAGGCCGCTCCATTCTCACGCACTGTAATGATCGTGTTACCGCCAGAAGTGGATTCGAACACACGTTGGGCAAAATTCGCCGCCGTGACCCCGAGCCCGCTGAGATCGATCCGGTCCTGAGTTGCGGGAGTTCCGCCAGCTGCATCGAAGCTTGCAATCGTATCCGCACCGAAACCGGCAGCGTTATAGACGATGGTGTTGAAACCGTTGCCCACGTCAATGGTGTCGTTGCCGGCACCACCGATAATGGTGTCGTTGTCGTCGCCGCCATTGAGGATGTCATTACCCTCGCCGCCGTCGAGCAGGTCATTGCCGTCATTGCCGGCAAGGGTATCGTTACCGCCACCGCCGAACAACTGGTTAATGCCGTCATTGCCGTTGATGATGTTGTTGAGAGCGTTACCCGTACCGTTGATGTCGGCATTGGCGCCGTTGAGGTCGAGGTTTTCGATATTGGCCCCGAGCACGAAGGTCACGTCGGATTCCACCCGATCGATGTCCGTCACCAGCGCGGAGGTCTCTGTCACCACATCGCCAACTTCGTCCACGAAGTAGACGTCGCTGCCGTCGCCGCCGGTCATCGTGTCGGCTCCGAGCCCGCCTTGCAGCGTGTCGTTGCCGGCCAGACCGCTCAGCGTATCGGCAAGATCGCCGCCGCTGATTACGTTATTGCCCGCATTGCCGGTACCGACGAACTGGTCGGCATCGACGCCGGTATAGGTCAGGTTTTCGACATTGGCCATCAGTTCGATAGAGAGTGCAGCCAGCAGGGTTTCCACCGTGTCGGTGCCCGCATTGAGGGCTTCGACCACCACATCGCCGACATCATCGACGATATAGGTGTCGTTGCCGCCCAGGCCGACCATGGTGTCGAGGTCAGCGCCGCCATCCAGCGTATCGGTGCCAGTGCCGCCAACCAGAAGGTCGTCGCCAAGTCCGCCGTTCAGCGTATTGTTGCCGGTGCCGCCGAAGATCAGGTCATTGCCGCTGCCGCCGGTGATGGTGTCATTGGTGCCATTCTCGCCAGCCACGAAATTGTTGACGAGCGAGCCGGTCAGGTCGACGCGGGTAGTGTTGTTGGGGTCCGCCCGGTTGATCAGGTAATCCTCGGCACCCAGCGCGTAGCCCTCGTATGTGGCCCCGTTGAAGTTGATGCGTTCGACACCCGTCTCAGCATTGGCACCGTTGAAATGGCCGGCCACCGTGATCGTTTGCGAATTACCCGCAGCCAGTCCGTAGTTGATGACCAGGTCGCCGGTGGTCGTCGCGGTGTTGCTGTCATTGGCGTTGAGCGCCGTCATCGTCATGATCGGCAACAGAGTCACTGGATCGATGCCGGTGGTCGGCGCCAGGATCGAAATCCGATCCGCTGTACCACCACTGGATGCGTTAACCGCTTCGTTAATGGTGTCGTTGCCGTCACCGAGGCTGAACGAGTAGGTGTCGTCCCCGAGTCCGCCGTTGAGGGTATCCACGCCGGCTACTTGAGCAACTGTCGAGTAGCTGATGGCAAGGCCGTCGATGCTGACTCCTTCGCCGTTCGCGTTGATCGCCGTGGTCACGAAGCGGATTGCCGCGTTTGCCGCAAATGGACCGGTGACGGTATGGGTATAGTTGGTTGCGTTGCCGTCACCACTGATCGTCTGAAGGTTTACGAAGTTCGTGCCATTGGCCGCGAACTGGACCGTTACGGTTTCGCCGGCGTCGAGACCGTCCGGATTAGCCGAGTACGTGATGGTGGCAGTTGAGGCGGTAGAGAGGTTCATGGTCCGCGTGATCTGCGCACCATTGTAATCGTTAGCCGGCGTGCCGCCGTAGAAGCGAAGAACATTGTTGCCGTCGTCAATCCGGATCTGGCCACTGGTCGTGCCACCAGAGTCATTGGCCTCAACCCAGTTCGACGCGAAGTTCGCGTTGCCGTTGTTGTTGTTGTTGTTGCCCTGCTCGAAGTTGTCGGCAAACGTCGTCGTCGTCGTCGTCGCCGCCGTACCGTTGGCACCACCAACAAGGATGTCGTTGCCAGCGTTGCCGTTGAGGACGTCGGCACCGGCGAGGCCAATGATCAAGTCGTCCTGTGCCGTGCCGTCGAGCGCGGGCTGGTTCAATGGCCCGGTACCCTGCGGAGGAAGGCCGTTGTCGCTGAACGGCGTGCCCACGATGACGTTGATTGCAGTGCCATCGCTGAACTGCAACCGTTCGATATTGCGCAGCATGTCGGTGCCGTCAAGCGCAGTGCCACCGGTATGGGAAACCACCAGCGTGCCGTCGGCATTGGCCGAGAACGAATAACTGGCACGCAGGTCCGAATAGACGGCAGTGTCGACGTCAGGCGTGGCATCTCCGGTCGAGACTATATCGCGGACGATCTTGAGCTGGCCGGGATTGATAGTTCCGGACATAACCTGCGAAACCAGCGTCTTCATTGAGTCATGGTAACTAAGCACCGTGTTGCCGGTCGGACCATTGGCGTCGAAGGTGGACATCACAGCGATGCGCACCCGCAGCCATTTGTCGCCATCGATGATGTCATCGCCGCCGCGGCCTTCGATGAGGTCGCTGCCGTCGCCGCCGAGCAAGATATTACCGCCGACGAAGCTGCCCTCGGCATCGAACGAGGTCGCGCCCGCGCCGACCAGCAGTTGCTGGAGCCCGTCGATCAGGGCGAGGCCTTCGGCGTCGAGTGCACTGCCACGGAAGCCTTCGGTCGGCACATCTGCGGCGGTCACGTCGGTGCCGCGGATCACGTCGGCGAATTTGGAGCCCGAGGCACCTTCCACTTGGGTAAAGGTATCCAGCGCCACATTGGCTGGAAGCACCGGTACGCCGGGGAGGATCTGCCGCGCGAGATCGACGTCGACAGGGAAGTTCATGTCGGCATAAGTAGTCCAGTCATAGCCGGACATGCCGTCGAACTTGCCACGGCCGAGACTGCCGAACCAGATATCGTCGCCGCCTTCGCCGATGAACTCGTCAAAGCCGCCGTCGCCATGGAACACGTCATGCCCCTTGACCGCGTCGGCTTGGAACTGGTCGTCGAAATCGTCGCCGACCGCGCCGGTCCACGCTCCCACCTCGATCCAGTCGTCGCCTTCTCCGCCCAGCGTCTGCTCGGTGGTCTTGCTGCCGAGCACGAAGTCATTGCCGACGCCGCCAAAGGCTTCGTCGAGCAAGTCGGCGCCCAGGATGATGAAGTCCTGCCCCGCGTCACCGACGATCAGATCGACGCCAGCCCCGGCATTGATCGCATCGTGCCCCGCGCCGGAGCGGATGATGTCGTCGCCGAACAGATCGCTGATGATGTCGTCACCGTCGCCCCCGAAGTAAGAGTCGTTACCGGAGCCCCCTTCGAGCCGGTCATTGCCACCGTCGGCATACAGCGTGTCGTCCCCTTCGCTGCCGATGAGGATATCTTCCCCATCGGTGCCGCCAAGCAGAACGTGTTCGGTGCCGGTATATTTCAGGTAATTGGTGTCAGCACCCGGGGTGGCGGGATTGTTGCGGATCACCAGCGGGGTCAAAATGCTGCCCCCAGTCGGATCGTTACCGAGATTGTCGGCAGATTCATCGACATTCGTCGTGGTCGGGTCATCAAGCAGTATGCCGTCCGCGCCGGCGGTTTCGCCGAGGCCGGGGTTCCATTGCTTGGTCCGGTCTACTTCCAGGATCAGGCCGGGGGTTGAGAACACGTCCGAAGGAAGGTGGCCCGCGTCGGCATTGAGGCTGATGATCTTGGCGAAAGTGTTATTTTCCATTTCAGACAACAGATGCAGGCCGTCAAGGCGCTGTAGGTAGTAGAACCGGTCGCCGTCCTGAAGTTGTTCGAGCTGAACTTCGAACACGAAGTTGAAGGTCGAACCGAGCATGCCGCCAAACGGCAGGATCTTTTCCGCGAGACCGCCGATCCACAGGTCGATATTGTCCAAACCGGTTGTGGTAATGCCGTTGACATTGGCCCAGGCGCCGGTGCCGTTGAGGAAATCCAGGCGGTCAGCGGGCGCAAGGTCGACAATGCCATCGCCGTCGATATCCATGTCGCCGAAGATCAGCAGCATGGCGGCATCGCGTTTGCCTTCGATCGTCGTTTCGCCGGTGATGGAAGAATGGAGGCCATAAGCCGCCATGAAGTTAATGACGGAGGCTTCATTCTTGAGATTACCGGCAAACTCCACCCAACTATCGTAGGGCTTGAGTTCAGGCGCATGCGAGCTTGCCTCGTAGAAATCGCGGCGAGCGGCGTTCAGCGAGGGCACGCCGGTATCCCGGCCACGCGCCAGATTGATGGTTGCCAAGTCGAGGGGCAGGCCGAGCAGGTTGTTGCGCAGCGCACTGGTGACGAACTCGTCGATCTCATTGCCGACCTGGCGCGTCATGCCGCGGATGATGTCGCCCGCAGCAATGCCGTCGGCGATGGTGTGGCCTGAGTCGAACTCGATCGGATTGAGGAAACCCTGAATAAGGCTGATCTGATCATTGGTGAACGAGGCATCGAGCCTGTCGATCTGCTCGGTCAGCATGGAATGGCCGAAGCGGTAAACCACGTGAGCGAACTCGGCGACGATGGCCGGGTTGATGTCGGCGTGATAGCCGTCAGGCACCACGAAGAAATCGATATTGGGTTGAATCTTGCGGGCAAAATCCTCGAACACGGTATGCTGGTACTGCATTTCCGTGCCGAACTTGGCGGCCTGAAACAAGCGTTCGCCATCCCAGGTCAGGGTGTCGGCATAAGCTGCAAGAGCAATCGGGTCCGTCGGGATGGCATCGACCTGCGTCTGCGTCAGGTCGACGTCGAGCCACTCATTGATAAATGCCATATCCTTGCTGGCGAGCACCACTTCCTTGGTATGCTGGGCAAGCCGGTTATGTTCGGAGTGGAAAATGTGATGCACGGCGGTGAGACCGATGTTTTCGTTCACGCGGCCGTCGCCAGCAATGAAGTGCGCATCAAGCAATTCGTTATCATAGACGGCCGGGTTGTTGCCGGGGTTCTGAAGGCCGATTTCGATGTCGCCGTCCGCAATGCCGTTCGGAACCGCGTCATGGGCGATATCGGCCAGAAATGCCGCATTGATGCGAATTGCACCCGTCAGCGGCACCGGCGCGTCGAGCGTGCCTGAGATAACGATGTCGTCTGCAGTATTGGGAATGCCATCGGTCCCGACGCCTGTAATGATTTGGGCAAAGCCCGCGGCATTTGGGATGAAGTTGCCATAAGCGTCGGTGCGCAGCAGAGGCACAGCGCCAACATCTTGGTCGGTCAGGAGAATGCCAAGCATCTTGGCTTGTTCCTTGACATCAGCCCAGGTCGCCATACCACCCGGCTGCGCGCCACCACCTTCAATGAGGTTGCCGGTAGCGTGCGGCTTGCCATCCGCGCCCATTGCGTATTGACGCAAGAAAACCTGATGGGAGGCGTGCGAAGTATAGGTCTGGTTTTGATCGACGAAAGGCGTCGTGGTGTTGACTGGACGCGTGTCGTCGGCCGTTCCCATAACGCCATCGGCACCAGGGCCCACCGTAGCGCGCGTCAGCACCATGAAGTTGGTGTGACTGCCCTCAACGTATAGTGGGTCATCGGGCTGTAGCGGAATGAACACCGTGCCACTGCCGCCTTTGTTTACAAGGTCAAGGCCGTGATCGAAGAACTGGCCGAATAGGGTGAACCAGGAATTGAACGGAGCCGACAGGCCGACGTCGGGCGAGACGTTGGTGATCTGGACGTTCTCGCCATCCATGGCGATGCCGAACGGCTCAAGTGCGGTATCGCGAACGACGCTCGCCGCTTCAAGATCGGTTACGGTGACATCGTGCGCAGCCGTCGCCGTTGCCAGCGCATCGAGAGCCGCCTGTTCGGCGGCACTCGGCGGCGTGAGCGGATCGCCGTCGCTGAGGGCGTTGGCAGCTGATTTTGCGTTCTCCATGACAACGCGCGCCTGGTATTCTGCATCAGCAAAAGGCTTGTAGGCGGCATAAATATTCTGCACGAGAGCCACATTAGCAAGGTCCGCGGCGACTAAGCCGCCCACCTGCAAACCCTTGATGATAGCCGCGGGGTTGCCGAGCGTCTGATCAACGATCAGGTTGGAGATCGTGCGCAGGCTGGAGTCGAATACCAGCGAATTGGGGTTGTTCGACGGATTATAGTTGGGGGACGTCGGCATCGCCGGAGCCGGCCCGGGACCATCGGGATCGAACAGGGTGCCATCAGCATTGCGATATGCAGGATCAAGCAATTCCGGGAACGGCAGGTCTGCAGAGCCCCACGTTTCTTGTCCTGGCAACAGGTTGTTGTAAGAACCGTCGACGGTCCGCAGCCCCAGGCTAAGTGTATAGGCTGGAACGGACCCAACTTGGCCGGCAATGCCCACACCGAAGAGCGGCGCAGCGTTCGGATCATTGGGATTGGCAACGTATGCGGCGTGCTTTTCGGCGATCTTGATCTGCTCGAGAATGAAGTCCAGATCGGAACGGATATAGTTTACCATTTTGTTAGTCTCCCTTTAACCCCTGCAGAAATCGCCATGATGGCGTATTCTGACCGCACCGCTTATGCGGACGCTTGTTGCGTTGTCCCGTGATCTGGTTCTTCTTGACCGCCCCTGCTATTCGCTCGGGATTGTCAACATGATTGGCACGAGTTTCGATGGTCGGATGATGGCGAGGCGCAGGACAGCTTGATAGTTCTGAAGGTCCTGCGACTTTAAAAACACTTAGGTCCCAAGAGAATTAGGACTAAAGGCACGAGCTAGTGATCCAATGCGGCGCTCTAAGCGGCGGAAACCTAGACCAACGTAAGGTGGGAGATGTAATTCGGACCGGCTTGTTTATCCTGGAAGTCCGTCCTGTCGATTCCGAGCTGGTCATCACCCAGTGGCAAGAGGGCGAACCGAATCCGGTCTATCCGCAGCTCTCGCAGTAAACACAGGCGAATGGGGATGATAATTAGTTGTGTATATGAGTATGCACGGAAATGATCAGAAATATGCTTGATCTATGGCACTATGATTACTTGGAACGAACTTCGTGAGATTTTGAAACCGATACATCAAGCCCTGTCCGGCAGGGGCATAGATATTTTTCACTGTGTGGCGGAGCGTCATGTAAAGGCCCGACGCCCATTGATCCGGCGAACAGCGGAAAGGTGCTTTTACTCGCGATTCCTCCCCATTCTGTTCTTTCGCAACGCTTCTTCGAGCTTCTCTTGATATACTCCTCACAGCGGTGTGGGAGCTGCGTGTGAATGTCCTCCACTTCTTTCGACACATGGCGGTTATTGAGATCAGCAGCCTTCGCGGGTTGTGCCCGTCTGTCGATCTCCGCCAATAATTCTGCATTTTGGCTCATCGTTCGTTTCTCGTTTGGATGCAAAAATAGCAGACTTCGCGTGGACTACCGACCGGTTTTCGGATAACGATGCCCATTATGGAGCATCCAATCCTCATTGCCATTGCTCTGATGGTGATATGCGTCGGAATTGTACTAGCGGTCTTCGCCCTCCGGGCAGACTGAAGCCAATGCGAGCCATCAATTTCACTAATTAAGCTTGCTACCCCGATGCCAGAAATCTTGCTGGACCGCTGTCACGGCGATCTCCTTCGCGTCGCGCTTGCCGTGGCCAAAGAGTTTCATCACCAAATGTCCGCTTCCGCGTCGAGTATTCTAGCAGCGGACTGTCTGCGATCGGCCCCGTTCCAGACGGGCAACAATGCGCCTTCATCGAGCAAGCTTGAGCGCTGAGCCTCGGGCAGATAGGGCAGAGACCGGTCCGTCTCGCGAACGAGTTCGTAACGCTGCCCTGTACGCCTATAGTACTCCCGATACAGTTCCAACGCGCGAACATAGCGCTTGTGTTCGGCAGCCCGAGCTTTAGCGTCGGCAGTTGGATTGTCAGGAATGCAGAAATGCAACATTCTTCGTTTCAGCGTGGCGCGTTTCACATGAGTGAAGTGTATTTTGCCGCTCTGTGCCTCGAACAAGACGGTCCCAGAATAATAGCGGGCGGTCGGCATCCAATTTGAGTTGAGGCTATATGCTTCTGTTACGTAGATGATGTAGTCGCCCGTTGGTTCGCTGGTTTCTCGCGAAGAGGGTTTTGCCATTGTAGTCTCTCGGTCATCAGTTGGGAAACCATTCAACGATTGTCCGACATCGCCGCCGGCGCAACGATATTTCATGCCGCATCTGTTGGATGTATGCATCCGCTCGTGTGTGGGTCAATTGGCACCCCATGCGGCCGCTGCGATTACTTCCCATGATCAAAGCACCAGTGCGCGGCATTGATTCTTCGGATTGCAGGCGATTTGGCGCCTGGCCGTGAAGTCGGTCTACTGGATCTACCTGGCTGTGAATGCCATCGCTGACGTAGAAAAGCCCCATCTTCCAGCGAGTTGAACGAAGCGCCCTTAAGCCGTGAGTCATCGCTGAAGTGCAAACCTTTCGGCTAAGGAATTTCTCGGTCGTGCGCTGGCTTCGATGATCTTTACGATGTCACCGGTGGAATTCTAATTCCCTATCATATTTTGCCAGTTTCTGCGTGATTAATCGCAGATGCATGTCGGACGGCATGCCTGACGGCTTCCGACTCTAGTATCACGGATAAGAACCGATCCGGGCTGCGGCGCTCCGAACGGCAAAGTGGCTCACCTTTGCGCTAACTTCTGAGTGGCAACCCCGCCCATGACCACCGGTGCAACAATCTGATCCGCCAAAACGATTTATTAGCTCATCAGGCGATACGACGCGCTGTTCTGTCTTTTGAGGCACACATTGGGTGAGATTCGACCATACTATGTGTCATTTGATTATTTGATTCTGCAACGCTGTGGACACATCAAACAGCCCATCAAAACAAGTCAAAAAGAGTTGCACACCTCAATGGGTTGATCTAAGACTTTAGCCGGAGGAGAATTCTCGTGGGGAAAATGACGCTTGAAGACGTCGCCCGAGAAGCCGGTGTAAGTCTCGCAACGGTTGATCGCGTCGTGAACGGGAGGATGGGCGTGCATGCACGCACCATCGAGCGCGTCAATGCGGCCATAAAACAGCTTGGTTTCCTGTCGGACCCACATGCCTCGCGCCTTGCACGCGTGCGTGACTACGACTTCCGCATCATTCTGCCGACCGGCGAAAACGAATTCATGCAAAGCCTCGCCGCCGAGTTTCGCGCAACACGCGAGCGCCAGCTGCAGGAGCGCGTGCGACTTTCGATCGAGCATGTCGATACCTTTGACGGCGTCGCCGTTGCAGCGGCGCTGGAAAGCCTTCCTTCCGGAATAGATGGCGTCGCCGTCGTCGCGCTCGATCATCCGGCCGTGACCGAGGCGATCAACGCGCTCGCCGATTCCGGGGTCGTTGTACTGACACTCGTATCGGACGTTCCGAATTCCCGCCGCGCCCACTATGTCGGGATCGACAATTTTGCTGCCGGTCGCACGGCAGCCTCGCTCATTGGCCGCTTTGTCGGGCCGCGCAAGGGCAAGGTCGGCATGATCGCGGGGTCGCTCGCCCTGCGCGATCACATCGAACGCCAGTTTGGCTTTGAGCAGATCATTTCACGCGAGTACCCGAACCTCGAAGTATTGCCGGTGCGCGAAGCCCGCGACGAGAACGCCCGCGTCGAAGCGGCGGCAGGCGCGCTTTTGAAGGACCATTCGGATCTTGTCGCAATCTATAATGCCGGCGGCGGACAGGCGGGCGTGATCAAGGCGCTTGAGGCAAGCGGCCACGTCTCCGACGTGATTTTCGTTGCCCACGAACTGACGCCCTCGACGCGGCGGCATCTGGTGCGCGGCACCGTCGATGCGCTTATCAACCAGGATGCAGGCCATATGGCGCGCAGCACCGCACGCATCCTGACGGCGCTGCGCGAGGGACGCCCCATCGTTCCGGGGCAAGAGCACATTCGCATCGATATTTTTCTCAGGGACAACATGCCCTGACGGCAGGAGACTTAAGGGAGGAATTCATGAAGACGATCAAGGGACCAGCCATTTTTCTCGCACAGTTCGCGGGCGATGCGGCGCCATTCAATTCCTTCGATGCCATCTGCGGATGGGCCGCATCCCTCGGTTATAAAGGGGTACAGATTCCGGCTTGGGATGCGCGCTTGATCGACCTGAAGAAAGCGTCGGATTCCAAGGATTATTGCGACGAACTCGCCGGTACGGCGTCGGCGCATGGCCTGACCATCACCGAGCTTGCCACCCATCTTCAGGGGCAGCTCGTGGCGGTTCATCCCGCCTATGACGAAATGATGGATGGATTTGCAGCACCGGAAGTGCATGGCAATCCCAAGGCGCGTCAGGAATGGGCGGTTGATCAATTGAAGCGCGCTGCGCGGGCGTCAAAACATCTCGGCCTGAAATCCATGCCGACCTTCTCCGGCGCCCTTGCATGGCCGTATATTTATCCGTTTCCGCAGCGTCCGGCCGGTCTGGTCGAAACAGCGTTCGATGAACTTGCCAAACGCTGGACCCCCATCCTCAACTATCTCGACGAGCAGGGTATCGACGCCGCCTATGAAATTCATCCTTCGGAGGATCTCCATGACGGCATAAGCTACGAAATGTTTCTGGAGCGCGTGAACAATCATACGCGTGCCAATCTGCTCTACGATCCCTCGCATTTCGTACTGCAGCAGCTCGACTATCTCGACTACATCGATATCTATCACGAGCGGATCAAGGCGTTCCACGTCAAGGATGCAGAGTTCAATCCGACGGGACGCCAGGGTGTCTATGGCGGGTTCCAATCATGGGTCAACCGCGCCGGTCGCTTCCGTTCGCTGGGCGACGGTCAGGTGGATTTTGGCGCGGTGTTCTCGAAATTGACCACCCATGATTTTGATGGCTGGGCTGTTCTGGAATGGGAATGCGCGCTGAAGCACCCCGAGGACGGTGCGCGCGAGGGCGCCGAGTTCATAAATGCGCATCTCATCCGTGTGACCGAACGCGCGTTCGACGACTTTGCCGGAGCCGGCACCGATGAGGCCGCAAATCGTCGCATACTTGGCTTGAAGTAAGGGGAACGAGATGGTCATCGGAGCATCGAAGGAAAAGCCGGCGTCACGCCGCATTCGCATCGGCATGGTCGGCGGCGGGCAAGGCGCCTTCATAGGGGCGGTGCACCGCATCGCCTTGCGTATCGACGATCAATATGAGCTGGTCGCCGGCGCGCTGTCGTCCGATCCGGAACGAGCCAAGGCGTCGGCACGCGAGATCGGCATCGCCGAGGAGCGTGCCTACACCTCCTTCGAGGATATGGCCAAGCAGGAGGCCAAGCGGCCGGACGGCATCGAGGCGGTTTCCATCGTCACGCCCAACCACATGCACGCGCCAGCCGCCAAGGCATTCCTGAAGGCCGGCATTCATGTCATCTGCGACAAGCCGCTGACGACGACGGTGAAGGAAGCCAAGGAACTGGTCTCGCTTGCCGGCAAGAGCGGCAAGCTGTTCATCCTCACCCACAATTACACCGGGTACCCGATGATCCGACAGGCGCGGGCCATGGTGGCAAAGGGTCTGCTCGGCGACCTGCGCGTGGTGCAAGCTGAGTATCCGCAGGACTGGATGACCGAAAAGACCGAGGCCACGGGTTCCAAGCAGGCCGAATGGCGCGTCGATCCGAAACGCTCGGGTGCTGGCGGAGCCATCGGCGATATCGGCACGCACGCGTATAATCTTGCCTGTTTCGTTTCGGGGCTGAAGCTCAAGCAGCTATGTGCCGAGTTGACCAGTTTCGGCGAGGGCAGGGTGCTCGACGATGACGTGCAAATCCTGCTCCGCTTTGACGGTGGAGCAAAGGGCATGATCTGGGCAAGCCAGGTGGCGCCCGGCAACGAAAACGGGCTCAAGCTGCGCGTCTACGGCACCAAGGGCGGTCTCGAATGGACCCAGGCCGACCCGAACTATCTCTGGTACACGCCATTCGGCAAGCCCAAGCAGTTGCTGACCCGGGGCGGGGCGGGGGCTTCGCCCGAGGCGGCGCGCCTGACGCGCGTGCCAAGCGGCCATCCTGAAGGCTATCTGGAAGGTTTCGCCAATATTTACAGCGAGGCGGCGCAGGCCATCATCGCTGCGCGCACCGGCAAGAAGGCGCCAAAGGATGTAGTATTCCCAACCGTGGAAGATGGTCTCATAGGCATGGAATTCATCGAAGCCGCGGTGAAATCGTCGAAAGCCGGCGGCGTCTGGACGAAGGTGTGATGGGCAATCGGCAGGACAGAGGGAGGTGCCAATCATGAGCGTGGCACCCACAGGAGAGACCAGCACTTCGCTCCCCGTCCTCGAGGCGCGTGGCATAGCCAAGGCATTCGGCCCGGTCGAGGTCCTGACCGATATAACCCTGTCGGTCATGCCGGGCGAGGTGCATGCCATCATCGGCGAGAATGGTGCTGGCAAGTCGACCCTGATGAAGCTCCTGAGCGGCCACCTTTCGCCGACGCGTGGAGCGGTGGCGATTGACGGAGAGCCCGTCATATTCAACGGTCCCGTAGATGCAGAACACCGCGGCCTCGTGCTCGTCCACCAGGAGATTTTGCTCGCGCCGGATTTGACGGTTGCCCAGAACATCTTCATGGGCCGGGAACTGAAGCGCGGTCTGATGGTCAACGACCGCGAAATGAACCGTCAGTCCGCAGAAGCGGTGCGCAGCCTCGGTGCAGAAATTGAGCCGACGACGCAGATTGCGCGGCTATCGATTGCCCGCCGCCAGTTGGTCCAGATCGCGCGCGCCCTGCAGGTGCCGCATCGTGTCGTCATCTTCGACGAACCCACTGCCTCGCTGACGCCCTTCGAGACGGAAGCCCTGCTCAAGGTCATCCGCGATCTGCGCGACAAGGGCGTCGCCGTGCTCTATATCTCGCATCGCCTGCCGGAAGTCGCGGCAATCGCCGACCGGATCACCGTGTTGCGCGACGGCAAGCTGATTGCAACCCGCCATGCGGCCGAACTGCAGCCAGTCGACATGGCGCGCCTCATGGTCGGGCGCGACATGTCGAAGCTCTATCCCGAACGCGAGGATACTGCGACGCGGCAAAACGTTCTCGAGGTAAAGAATTTTGACGTGCCGGGCTATGCCAGCGATGCGAGCTTTGTCTTGCGCAAGGGTGAAATCCTCGGCTTCGCAGGCCTGATCGGCGCCGGGCGCACGGAATTGTTCGAGGGTCTAGTCGGCCTGCGCACTGCCCATGGCGAGGTCAAACTCAATGGCAAGCCGGTCAAGTTTCACAGCGTGCGCGACAGCATGTCAGCGGGCATCGTATACCTGAGTGAAGATCGCAAGGGCAAAGGCCTCTTGCTGGCCCAAGACCTGCGCACCAACCTGACGTTGGCGACGCTCGGCAAATTTACCAACGGGCCGCTCATCGAGCGCAAGCGCGAGGACAAGAGTCTCGACAAGGCAATCGCTGATTTCGACATCAGGGCGCGCCGCCGCGACCTCCTTGCTGGACAGCTTTCAGGCGGCAACCAGCAGAAACTGCTCCTTGCCAAGATGATGCTGCTCGAGCCGAGCATCGTCATCATCGACGAACCGACGCGTGGCATCGACATCGGCACCAAGGAACAGATTTACAGGTTCATTGCCGATCTCGCGAAGGCAGGAAAATCCGTCGTCGTCATATCCTCCGAAATGCAGGAACTCATCGGCATCTGCCACCGCATTCTCGTCATGCGTTCATCACGCATTGTCGGCGAGGTTACCGGCGACGCGATGACGGAAGACGAAATCGTCGTCTACGCCACCGGCGTCAAGATCAACGAAGCAGAGCTTTACAGTGCGGGGAACGCATGAGCGACACCAAGGTAATCACCGACACACGCGGTTTTGGCCGCAAACTGGCGGATCTCGACAAGACGGCGGTTGCGCCATTCCTGGCGTTGGCGGCGCTGTTCGTCCTCGGCGCGCTCGTCAACCCGAACTTCCTTTCGATCGACAACTTGCTCAATGTCTTAACGCGCTCGTCATTCATCGCCATCATTGCCGTTGGCGCGACTTTCGTGATTTCCGCGGGCGGGCTCGATCTTTCGGTCGGCTCGATGGCGGCGCTCGTCGCCGGCATCATGATCCTGTTCCTGAATTCAGGTGCGGTCGATGGCGACATGGCGATGCTTGCGGCAGGCGTCGTTGTTGCCATCGGCGTCGGTGCGCTGGCGGGTCTGCTCAATGGTGCTGTCATCACCATCGGCAAGATCGAGCCCTTCATCGTAACGCTTGGCACCATGGCGATCTTTCGTTCCGTGACCGTGTGGCTGGCGGATGGCGGCTCGATCGCCATGAAATCGATCGCGATGCGCAACATGTTCCGGCCCGTCTACACCGGCGTGTTTCTCGGCCTGCCGATACCGGTCTGGATCATTATCATCGTCGGCGTTCTTGGCGCCTTCATTCTCTATAAGACGTCCTTTGGCCGCCACGTGATTGCTGTTGGCTCGAACGAAGACGTCGCGCGCTATTCGGGCATTCATGTCAACCGCGTACGCGCCATGACCTATATTCTTCAGGGCATTTGCGTCGCCATCGCGGTCGTCGTCTACGTGCCGCGTCTCGGCGCAGCGACGACGACAACGGGCATGCTGTGGGAATTGCAGGCGATCACTGCCGTCGTCATCGGCGGTACGGCGCTGCGCGGCGGCGTCGGCCGCATCTGGGGAACGATCTGCGGCGCCTTCATGCTGGAAGTCGTCGGCAACATCATGGTGCTCTCCAACATTGTCAGTGAATACCTGATCGGTGCGGTGCAGGGCACGATCATCATCATCGCCATGCTGGTGCAGCGCACGCTGCAGAAGAAGAAGGCGTGACGCTGGCAGAGGCAAACCGGTGGCAGGGCCACCGCAACGAGACCGGACGGGGGAACAGGGCCACCCACCGCGCCGCAATCAAGGCCCGAGCAGAAAATTGGGAGAAGACAAATGCGTAAACTATTGATCGGTCTTGTTGGAGCGGCGCTCGCTTCGACGATGACCTTCGCCTACGCGCAGGACAAGAAGGTCAATATCGCCGTCTCTATACCTGCGGCCGACCACGGCTGGACCGGCGGCGTCGTCTATCATGCAGAACGGGCCGCCAAGCTTCTAGAAGCCGCTCACCCAGGCCTGAAGATCACCATCAAGACTTCGCCGGACGGTGCTGCGCAGGCAAACGCGCTCGAAGACCTGACCACACAAGGCATCGACGCGCTCGTAACCCTGCCGCACAATTCGGACGAACTGACCGATCCGATCCGCGCGGTAAAGGAAAAGGGCGTCTTCGTGACGGTCGTTGACCGCGCTCTTTCCGATCCGACGATCCAGGATCTTTACGTTGCCGGCAACAATCCGGAGCTCGGCCGCGTCGCGGGTGAATACCTGAAGGATACGTTGAAGACCGGCGATGTCGTTGTCATCCGCGGCCTGCCGATCGTCATCGATGAAGAGCGCCAGAAGGGTTTCGACGATGCGATTGCCGGCAGCGGGATCAAGGTTCTCGACAAGCAGTTCGGCAACTGGTCGCGCGATGATGCCTTCAAGATCATGCAGGACTATCTGACCAAGTTCCCGAAGATCGACGCCGTATGGTGCCAGGACGATGACATGGCGGTTGGCGTGCTCGAAGCCATCGATCAGGCCAAGCGCACCGACATCAAGATGGTCATCGGCGGCGCCGGCATGAAGGACATGATCAAGCGCGTTGCCGACGGCGACAAGATGACCCCGATCAACGTTCTCTACCCACCATCAATGGTTGCAACGGCGATGGAACTGACGGTTGCGAACTTCTACGATCAGGTTCCGGTGCGCGGCAAGTACATCCTCGACGCAACCCTTGTGACCAAGGACAACGCCAAGGAATTCTACTTCCCGGATTCACCGTTCTGATTAAGGCTGGTCTGTCCAGCTTGCGATCGAAAGGCCCGCAAGGGCCTTTCTTTTTGACTGAAATCCGGGTCCAGCGATGTTGTCTGACTTTCGACTGATTGACTTGATCTGAGTGTTCGGATTAAATATGAGTATAGTTATCAAGTTTATTGAACGGCGACCGACGCGGGTTGCCGTTCAACGAGAGGCTCAAAATGTCCCGCCGCCAGATCATCGACCTTCAGGTCCGCCTTCCAAATCCTGTCTCGCGGCCTGCCGCGCCTGTCCAGCCATCAGCGCCTGAATTCCGCGTTCTAGGTAGTGAAGTGCTTTTCAAAGGCAATAAGGAAGTTGGTATCGAACATGGCGGCTCCTTGTATCGGTTGAAGATCACGCGCCAGGGCAAACTCATTCTCAACAAGTAACCGAGCGATTCCTATGTCTTGGACGAGCATCGCGAGGGCCGCGTCGGCAGGATGGTGCGCGCCTGCGCGGCGTTGCGACATTTTTTGCCGCCATTAGAACTGACTTGTTGACATAAAGATATCTTTATGTGACCGTGGCGCCTCTCTAAAAATCATTATGAGGCATTTCGAGTCATGGGTATTGCATCTGGAACCATTGGCGAAAAATTGCTCGGCCCGGAAGCGGCACCCCGCGACGGTTCCGAGGTTTTTGCAGCGCTGACGCAGGCAGCAAAAGAGCGAATCCTTATCCTTGACGGCGCCATGGGGACGCAGATCCAGGGCCTCGGCCTGAAGGAGGAAAACTTTCGCGGCGAGCGCTTCGCCGATTGCGCCTGCCACCTCCAGGGCAACAACGATCTTCTCATCTTGACCGAACCGCAGGCGATTGAAGACATCCACTACGCCTACGCCATGGCCGGCGCCGACATACTCGAGACCAATACCTTTTCCTCGACCACGATCGCCCAGGCCGACTACAGCATGGAGGACGTGGTCTATGAGCTCAATCGCGATGGCGCCCGGCTTGCGCGCCGCGCCGCGCTGAAGGCGGAGCAGAAGGACGGCAAGCGCCGCTTCGTTGCGGGCGCGCTCGGACCGACGAACCGCACGGCATCGATATCGCCTGACGTGAACAACCCGGGCTACCGCGCGGTGACGTTCGATACCCTGCGAGCGGCCTATGCCGAACAGGTGAGGGGATTGATCGACGGTGGCGCCGACATCATCCTCATCGAGACGATCTTCGACACGCTGAATGCCAAGGCTGCCATCTTCGCGACGCAGGAAGTTTTCGAGGAAAAGACAATCACCCTGCCGGTCATGATCTCCGGGACCATCACAGATCTTTCCGGACGCACCCTGTCGGGACAGACGCCGACCGCCTTCTGGTACTCCGTACGTCATGCCAAGCCCTTCACTATCGGTCTCAATTGTGCGCTCGGGGCGAGCGCCATGCGCGACCATCTGGCCGAGATCGCGGCAGTTGCCGATACGTTCGTGTGCGCCTATCCCAATGCAGGGCTCCCGAATGAATTCGGTCAATATGACGAGAGTCCTGAAGCGATGGCGGCGCAGCTCGAAGAGTTCGCCAAGGACGGCCTGCTGAATATTGTCGGCGGCTGCTGTGGCTCGACTCCGGAACACATAAGAGCCATTGCCGAAGCGGTCGGCAAATACCGGCCGCGCGCCATTCCCGAGACCGAAACCCATATGCGGCTATCCGGCCTGGAGCCATTCACGCTGACCAAGGATATCGCCTTCGTCAATGTTGGCGAACGCACCAATATTACCGGCTCGGCGAAGTTCCGGAAGCTGATTACCGCAGGCGATCTGCCGGCGGCGCTCGATGTTGCGCGCGACCAGGTCGCAAATGGCGCGCAGATCATCGACATCAACATGGACGAGGGACTGATCGACAGCGAGAAGGCCATGGTCGACTTCCTCAATCTGATCGCCGCCGAACCCGACATCGCACGCGTGCCGGTAATGATCGATTCGTCGATATGGGACGTGATCGAAGCCGGGCTCAAATGTGTCCAAGGCAAGCCGCTCGTTAATTCGATCTCAATGAAGGAAGGTGAAGACGCCTTCATCGCTCATGCAAGGAAGGTTCGCGCCTATGGGGCGGCTGTCGTCGTCATGGCGTTCGATACCGAGGGCCAGGCCGATACGCTCAAGCGCAAGGTGGAGATTTGTACGCGCGCCTACGAACTCCTGACACGTGAGGCTGGTTTCGCGCCCGAGGATATCGTGTTCGACCCGAATATTTTCGCGGTCGCCACCGGCATCGAAGAACACAACGGTTATGGCGTCGCTTTCATCGAAGCCACACGGCAGATCACGCAGACCTTGCCGCACGCTCATATTTCCGGCGGCGTTTCCAATCTTTCCTTCTCGTTCCGTGGGAATGAACCGGTGCGCGAAGCGATGCACGCCGTTTTCCTCTACCATGCCATTCAGGCCGGCATGGACATGGGTATCGTCAACGCCGGACAATTGGCGGTTTACGAATCGATCGATCCGGAATTGCGCGACGCCTGCGAGGATGTGGTTCTCAACCGGCGGGACGATGCCACCGAACGCCTGCTCGACCTTGCCGAGCGCTACAAGGGCTCGGCCGGCAGGGAAGCACGCGAGCGCGATCTCGCCTGGCGCGAATGGAGCGTCGAAAAGCGGCTGGAACACGCGCTCGTCAATGGCATAACCGAATTCATCGAAGCCGACACTGAAGAAGCGCGCGCACGGGCCGAGCGCCCGCTTCACGTCATCGAGGGACCGCTGATGGCCGGCATGAACGTTGTCGGCGACCTGTTTGGTTCCGGCAAGATGTTCCTGCCGCAGGTAGTGAAATCCGCCCGCGTCATGAAGCAGGCCGTCGCCGTGCTGCTGCCCTACATGGAGGCAGAGAAGCTTGCCAATGGCGGATCGGGAAAACGCGAAAGTGCCGGCAAAGTGCTGATGGCGACCGTCAAGGGCGATGTCCACGACATCGGCAAGAACATTGTCGGCGTTGTCCTCGCCTGCAACAATTACGAGATCATCGATCTCGGGGTCATGGTGCCGTCAACGAAGATTTTGCAGACAGCGCGCGACGAGAATGTCGATATTATCGGCCTTTCGGGCCTTATCACGCCCTCGCTCGACGAGATGGTCCATGTTGCGTCTGAACTCGAGCGCGAGGGCTTCGAAGTTCCGCTGCTGATCGGAGGCGCAACCACGAGCCGTGTGCATACGGCGGTCAAGATCAATCCGCGCTACAGTAATGGCCAGACCGTATATGTGACCGATGCAAGCCGGGCGGTGGGTGTCGTTTCGAACCTTCTGTCGATGGATGCCAAGCCCGGCTTTGTCGATACGATCCGCGCGGAATATGAGAAAGTTGCGGAAGTGCATGCCCGCAACGAAGCCGACAAGCAAAGGTTGAGCCTAGAGAAGGCCCGCGGCAACGCTCATAAGGTTGACTGGTCGTCCTATGTACCGCCCGAGCCGCAATTTACGGGCACTCGCGTTTTCGAAAATTACGATCTTGCGGAAATTGCCCGTTACATCGATTGGACGCCTTTCTTCCAGACCTGGGAGCTAAAGGGTCGCTACCCGGCTATCTTGCAGGACGAGGCACAAGGCGAAGCGGCGCGCCAGCTCTTTGCGGATGCGCAGGCGATGCTGACAAAGATCATCGATGAGAAATGGTTCAATCCAAAGGCCGTCATCGGGTTCTGGCCCGCAGGGTCCGTCGGGGATGACATTCGCCTCTTTGCCGACAACGTCCGCGATAAGGAGATCGCAACGCTGTTCACGCTGCGCCAGCAGCTTTCAAAACGCGATGGCCGGCCGAATCTCGCTCTTGCTGATTTTGTCGCGCCGGTGTCAAGCGGTGCACAAGACTATGTCGGTGGCTTCGTCGTCACGGCAGGCATTGAGGAAATCGCCATCGCCGAACGGTTCGAGCGGGCGAATGATGATTATTCCTCGATCCTCGTCAAAGCGCTCGCCGATCGCTTTGCCGAAGCCTTTGCCGAACTCATGCACGAGCGCGTCCGCAAGGAATTCTGGGGCTATGCGCCGGAAGAGACATTTGCGGCGGATGAACTTATCGGCGAGCCCTATCGCGGCATCCGTCCCGCTCCCGGCTATCCGGCGCAGCCGGACCACACAGAAAAGGATACGCTGTTCCGTCTGCTTGACGCGGAAGACAAGATTGGCGTGCGGCTGACGGAAAGCTTTGCGATGTGGCCGGGCTCATCCGTGTCGGGCATCTATATCGCTCACCCGGAATCCTATTATTTCGGCGTTGCCAAGGTGGAGCGCGACCAGGTGGCTGACTATGCGAACCGCAAATCCATGCCGGTTGAAGAGGTTGAGCGTTGGCTGGGTCCGATCCTCAACTATGTTCCGGGCCCCCGCGTTCAGGCGGCGGAGTGAAGATAATGGCGCGGCGGGGCGCCCAGCATGCGTTTGAACATGGTTGTGAAGGCAGGAACGCTGTAGCCGAGATCGAGTGCGACGCTGGTCACAGGTTCGCCCTCGGTGAGGCGGGGCAGGGCCGCGAGCAGACAGGCCTGCTGACGCCACGTCGAGAGGCTTAATCCTGTTTCGCGGCGGAACATACGGGTAAACGTGCGCCGGCTCATGCCGAGCCGGTCCGCCCAATTGTCGATATTGGTGTGCGGTGAGGGATCTTTCAGGAAACCCCGACAGAGCATGGCAAGCCGCCGATCCTCGGGAAACGGCAGGCCAAGTGGGCGCTCCTCAAGGTTCGGAATCTCATGCAACAACAGTCCCATGACGAACATCGTGCGTTCCTCCGCCTGCCTCTCGGGCGCAACGGCGACTGCTTCGCGAATGAGATTGTCCATCAGCGGTGTCAGGCCGACGACGTGCAGGTGATCCTTCAATCCCGCCACGGCATCCGGTCGCACATAAATCGAATGCATCGAAACATCGCCAAGCATGTCCACCGCGTGTTCGACGCCGGCCGGCAGCCACAGCGCGTGGTGCGGAGGCACCATCCAGCGGCCGAATTTCGTGGTCACCATCGCGACGCCGGAAATTGCGTGGAGCAATTGCGCCTGGATATGGTGGTGGTCGGGAATGTGGTGGCCTGACGGATAAAGCGTGGCCAGCGCGAAAACATCACCCTCGGCCTGCTCCAGCCATTGCAGCCGCAACCTGTGCAACTGTTCGAGCTCCAACCCGGCGGCATTACGCGCAACGAAGGTTTGGTAACGCATGTTTTGGCCCACTTGCGAAAGAATTGGACCAAACCACGAAAGCAGGTTGATGGCAACCGATATATCAGTTTGAAAAAGGGCGGGGCAATCCTTGCGACGACGCCCTTGTTTTTCGATGGAACGCCTTGATGACCGATACGACCTTGCCCGCACAGCGGACCTCCGCTGACACGACCGTCTTTGCGATAATTTTCGCCGTCAGCTTCTGCCATTTGCTCAACGACATGATGCAGTCGCTACTTGCCGCGATCTATCCGATGCTCAAGCAAAATTACGGTCTCGATTTCAAGCAGATCGGCTTTCTGACGCTGACCTTCCAGGTCACCGCCTCGCTGCTGCAGCCGATTGTCGGAACGTATACCGACAAGCGGCCCATGCCGTATTCGCTCCCGGTTGGCATGGCGTTTTCGCTCGTCGGCCTCGGACTTCTTTCGGTCGCAACCCACTACGCCATGCTTCTTGCCGGCGCAGCCTTCATCGGCATTGGTTCATCCATTTTTCACCCGGAATCATCGCGGGTGGCACGTCTTGCCTCGGGCGGCCGCCACGGTCTTGCGCAATCCTTCTTTCAGGTGGGAGGCAATTTCGGTACCGCACTCGGTCCGCTGCTCGCAGCTTTCATCGTGCTGCCTCGCGGCCAGCAGAGTATTGCGTGGTTTTCCGCCGCGGCCCTCATCGGAATGATCGTCCTTTATCAGGTCGGCAACTGGTACCAGCGCTATCGCAAGGCCAACGCGAACAGGCCGGCTGCAAGCAAGCAACTCAAACTGCCGCGCGGCAAAGTTGCCATGTCGCTGATCATCCTGACCTTGCTTGTCTTTTCCAAGAACATCTATCTCGCAAGCATATCGAGCTATTACACATTCTATGTCATCCACAAGTTCGGGATCTCGGTGCAGCAGTCCCAGATGATGCTGTTCCTGTTCCTTGGCGCAGCGGCAGTCGGCACCATTGTCGGCGGGCCGATAGGCGACAAGATCGGCACGAAAGCCGTGATCTGGTTCTCGATTCTCGGTGTCTTGCCCTTCACGCTGATCATGCCTTATGCGGACCTCTTCTGGACAGGCGTCCTCACGGTGCTGATCGGCCTTATCTTGTCGTCAGCCTTCCCTGCGATCGTTGTCTTCGCTCAAGAACTGGTACCGGGCCGTGTCGGCATGATTGCCGGCATCTTCTTCGGCTTCGCCTTCGGCATGGCCGGCATAGCGGCGGCGGTGCTCGGCTTCGTCGCCGACAACAAGGGCATCGACTACGTTTACATGATCTGCTCGTTCCTGCCCTTCCTCGGCCTGCTCACAATTTTCCTGCCGAGCATGAAGGAAGTGCGCGGCGAACAGGCTTAACAATTGAAGGCCCGGTATCGTCCGGGCCTTTTTCTCGATTAGCCAGATCCTGCGCTCTGCTGACGCCGAATGTCAGGAGAGGTGGTTTGAAAATCCCGCCTTAACCCCATATAAGGAACACCATTCCCCTGGTGACCTCCGCCAAAGGGTTTCGTTTCGCTCGCCGCATTCAAACCCAAAGTCCTCCCCGGGAAGCTTCATGTCCTCAGCCATTTCCGTCTCCAGCCTCAACAAAACCTATGAGTCCGGTTTTGAAGTGCTGAAGAATATCAATCTCGATATCCGCCACGGTGAAATCTTCGCACTGCTCGGCCCGAACGGCGCAGGCAAGACGACGCTGATCAGCACCATTTGCGGCATCGTCAATCCGACCTCCGGCACAATCCTCGCCGATGGTCACGATATCATCAAGGAATACCGCGCGGCGCGTTCCAAGATCGGTCTCGTGCCGCAGGAGTTGACGACGGATGCATTCGAGACCGTCTGGGCGACGGTCAGTTTCAGCCGCGGCCTTTTCGGCAAGCCGGCCAATCCCGCACACATCGAGAAGATCCTCAAGGAACTTTCGCTATGGGACAAGAAGGACAGCAAGATCATGACGCTCTCGGGAGGCATGAAGCGGCGCGTCATGATCGCCAAGGCGCTGTCGCACGAGCCGGAAATCCTTTTTCTCGATGAGCCGAGCGCTGGCGTCGATGTCGAATTGCGGCGCGACATGTGGAATGTGGTGCGGGCGCTGCGCGAATCGGGCGTCACCATCATCCTCACGACGCACTATATCGAGGAGGCCGAACAGATGGCCGATCGAATCGGCGTCATCAGCCATGGCGAGATCATTCTCGTCGAGGAGAAGGACGCATTGATGCGGTCGCTCGGCAAGAAGGAGTTGCGCCTGCTTCTCCAGGAGAAACGCGAGGAAATACCCGAAGCTTTGGCGGCCTACGGGCTTGAACTTTCGCCCGACGGGAGCGAACTCGTTTATCACTACGATACCCGCAAGGAACGAACGGGCATTACGGCGCTCCTGAAGGATCTCGACAAGGCGGGTGTCCGGTTCAGCGATATTAAGACGCGGGAAAGCTCGCTTGAGGAAATTTTCGTCAACCTTGTGAGGGAACGCAAATGAACCTTTACGCGATAAAGGCGATCTATCTCTTCGAAATGCATCGCACCTGGCGCACGCTCATGCAGAGCGTCATTTCGCCGGTTCTGTCGACGAGCCTTTACTTCGTGGTTTTCGGTTCGGCGATCGGCGGCCGTATCCCCGAGATCAACGGCGTAAGCTACGGTGCGTTCATCGTGCCGGGCCTGATCATGTTGTCGCTGTTGACGCAGAGCATTTCCAACGCGTCGTTCGGCATCTATTTCCCGAAGTTCGTCGGCACGATCTACGAACTCCTCTCGGCACCTGTCTCCTACGTGGAGATCGTGATCGCCTATGTCGGGGCTGCGGCGACGAAGTCGATCATTCTCGGGGTGATCATCCTTGCGACTGCGGCGCTTTTTGTACCGCTGCGCATCGAACACCCCTTCGTGATGCTGCTGTTCCTGGTGCTGACAGCGGTAACCTTCAGCATGTTCGGTTTCATTATCGGCATCTGGGCGGATGGCTTTGAGAAGCTGCAGCTCGTGCCGCTGATGATCATCACACCGCTGACATTTCTCGGCGGTAGCTTCTACTCGATCGACATGTTGCCGCCATTCTGGCAGACCGTGACGCTGTTCAATCCGGTGGTCTATCTTATCAGCGGGTTTCGCTGGAGCTTCTTTGGCCTTTCAGATGTGCATATCGGAACGAGCCTTGTCATGACAGCCGTGTTTCTCCTCGCGTGCATTCTGATCCTGCGCTGGATATTCAGGACGGGGTACAGGCTGAAGAGCTAAGTGGTTCGTTCGCCAATGACATGCAGACAATTTCGGCCATCCCGTACCGCATCGGTTACGAGGCGCCGATCAAAGGTCGCCAATTTCCCTTGGTGTGCCTGAGCAAGCGCCAGGAGGTATGTATCCGTGACCTGACCGGCATTCAACAGCCGCGACGGATCAATGGAATTGTCCATCAAGCTGATGTCATCTGGCCAAAAGACATGACCCGGAATGGCACGTAATCCGGCCAGAAGCGCAACAACCGCGGCTGGCGTGCCCGGTGAGTAAGGGTAGCGGGCGCTGCTGATAATACGGATCGCACCGTTCTCGGTTATTGGGCAAGTGGCCCAACTGGACCGCCCAATATCAGCAAACCACTCATGTGCAGGATCGTGATGGACATGTGCGGGATCGAATAGTGCAATCAGCACATTGACGTCCAGGAGATATGCCGTCACGGCAATTCATCGCGAAGTTGATTCACCAGTTCCATCGTTACCGGCGTGGAATTGTTGCCTGCCGGTAGGAGCGGCACGCCGTTTCGCGTCGCTTGACGTGCCGTTGGAGCTTGCAGACCTTTGCGGGCGAGTGTCGATATAACTTCACCTACAGTTTTGCGCTGGCGCTCCGCAAGGCCCTTGGCCGCTGCGAGGACATCATCATCAATTGCAAGCGTTGTTCGCATCGTCTCGCCCCTCATCACGCATCAAACATCACGCATCATATATGCGAGATCGTTGCCTAAATCAATTGCGGCGCCGCTTCCAGCGGCTATCCCGCGAGGTTTTCCAGCGCCTCGAGGCCATGCTTCAACGCTGCTGCTCCACGCGGTCCCAGTTGCTGCAGCAATTCAGTCTCGAAGTCATGCGCAACTTTCACAAGGTCGAGATAGGCCTTCCGCCCGGCCGGGGTCAGCATAAGATTCTCGACACGGCGGTCGGTCTCATCGCGCTTCCGGAACAGCCAGCGCCGCTGTTCGAGGGCAAGCACGGCGCGCGAGACTTTCGTCTTGTGCATTGACGAATGAGTCCCGATCGCCGTGGCGGTCATGGTGCCAAACTGGCCCAGCGTTGCAAGTGTTCGCCACTCCGGCCGTGTCAGTCCATACTGATCCCGGTAAAGGCTCGCGAAACGATGGCTCACGGCTTCTGCCGCCTTGTTGAGACGGTATGGGGTGAACGCCTCCAGTATAAGCGGCGGGTCGATGTCGTTGTTGTTGTCCATGTCCACAATCCCGATTGTCATTGATAGTTACAAAATAGATCGTCACAATTGCAACTAAATTGGAGGTTCGATCATGGCTCTTCACTATATGCCGGGCTTCGGCAACGACTTTGAGACGGAATCGCTTCCAGGCGCCCTGCCGCAGGGACAAAACTCGCCGCAGCGCTGCGCATACGGCCTCTACGCCGAGCAACTTTCCGGCTCCCCTTTTACTGCGCCGCGCGGCACGAACGAGCGATCCTGGCTCTATCGCATTCGCCCGTCGGTCAAGCATAGCGGGCGATTTTCGCCGGCAAAGCGCGAGCACTGGAAGACCGCGCCAAACCTCGATGACCATGAATTGCCGATTGGACAGTTACGCTGGAATCCGACGCCAATGCCACGCGATTCCATCAACTTTATTGATGGCATTCGCACCATGACCACGGCTGGCGATGTCCACGGTCAGGTGGGCATGTCCGCACATGTCTACGCGTTCAATACTGCCATGGACGACGACTACTTCTTCAATGCGGATGGCGAAATGCTGCTTTTGCCCGAGAAGGGCAAGCTCAACATTTTCACCGAGATGGGCAAAATCGAAATCGAACCTTCGGAAATCTGCGTGATCCCACGCGGGATGATGTTCAAGGTGTCGGCGCCTGACGGCGAGGCCAGGGGCTATATTTGCGAGAATTACGGGGCAAAATTCGCCCTGCCGGATCGCGGTCCGATTGGTGCCAACTGCCTGGCCAACCCGCGCGACTTCAAGACACCGGTTGCAGCCTTCGAAGACAAGGAAGTTCCTTGCCGTCTGCATGTGAAATGGTGCGGCAAGTTCTATCAGACGACACTCGATCATTCCCCGTTGGACGTCGTGGCTTGGCACGGGAATTATGCGCCCTACAAGTATGACCTGCGCACGTTCTCGCCGGTCGGAGCGATCCTGTTCGATCATCCCGATCCATCGATCTTCACCGTGCTCACCGCGCCGTCTGGCGAGGAGGGAACGGCCAATGTCGATTTCGTTATTTTCCCGCCGCGCTGGCTAGTTGCCGAGCACAGTTTCCGGCCGCCCTGGTACCACCGCAACATCATGTCCGAATTCATGGGGCTGGTGTATGGTCAATACGATGCCAAGGAGGAGGGGTTCGTGCCTGGCGGCATAAGCCTTCACAACATGATGCTGCCGCATGGACCGGACACGATGGGGTTCAACAAGGCATCCACGGTGGAGCTCAAGCCGCAGCGGCTGGACAACACGCTTGCCTTCATGTTCGAGACGCGCTTCCCCCAGCACGTTACCCGCTATGCAGCTGATACACCGACGCTGCAAGACAATTACGCCGACTGCTGGAAAGGTCTCCGCAAGCGGTTCAACGGGACGCCGGAAGGCGACTGGTCGGAGGAGATCGTAAAGTAAATGAAACTTGCCTCTCTCAATAATGGAACGCGTGACGGCAAACTGGTCATCGTGTCGAAAGATCTGACCTACTATACCGATGCCTCGTTCCTCGCGCCGACGTTGCAGTCCGCGCTTGACGACTGGTCGCGTATCGCCCCGCACCTCGCGGCGCTTGCCTCCAGCCTTGAACTGCGCGCCGTTCCTCTTGAGCGCTTTCACGAACATGATGCGCTGTCGCCCCTGCCGCGCGCCTACCAGTGGGCCGACGGTTCAGCCTATGTCAATCATGTCGAATTGGTCCGCAAGGCGCGCAATGCGCCGATGCCCGAGAGCTTCTGGACTGACCCGCTCATCTATCAGGGTGGGTCCGACAGTTTCCTTGCTCCGCGCGAACCCATCCGCATGGCCGACGAAGCCTATGGCATCGACATGGAGGGCGAAATTGCGGTCATCGTCGACGATGTGCCGATGGGCGCGGGTCTCGTCGAAGCGCGAGCCGCGATCCGCCTGATCATGTTGGTCAACGATGTCAGCCTGCGCAACCTCATTCCGGCCGAGCTTGGCAAAGGGTTCGGCTTTTTTCAGTCAAAGCCGTCGTCGGCCTTCTCGCCCGTGGCGGTCACACCCGATGAACTCGGCGAAGCCTGGGATGGCGGCAAGGTGCGCCTGCCGCTCTGCGTCGATCTCAACGGCCGGCCCTTTGGCCGCGCCAACGCCGGCATCGACATGACGTTCGATTTTCCGACGTTGATTGCCCATGCGGCGAAGACACGCCCGCTTTGCGCCGGCACGATCATCGGATCGGGGACGGTGTCAAACAAGCTTGACGGCGAAGCGGGCAAACCCATTGAAGAGGATGGCGCCGGCTACTCGTGCATCGCCGAAATCCGCATGATCGAGACGATTGCCACCGGCAGTCCGCGAACGCCATTCATGCGTTTCGGTGACACAGTTCGCATAGAGATGAAAGACCCATACGGCCATTCGATCTTCGGCGCCATCGAACAGCAGGTGACCCGCCATGAGCGCTAAAGCCATCCTCTATGATTATTGGCGCTCGTCGGCGAGCTACCGCGTGCGCATTGCCCTTAACATGCTCGGGCTTGAGTATGACAGGGTGCCGGTCGACCTCTTGAACCAGGAGCATAAAGGCATCGATCACCTCTGTCGCAATCCGCAGGGGCTCGTGCCGACGCTCGCCATCGACGGGCATATGATGACGCAGTCGCTTGCGATAATCGAATACCTCAACGAATCCCACCCCGAGGCTCGCTTCCTGCCTGACGATCCTTTGGGGCGACAACGGGTTCGCGCGCTTTCCTACGCAATCGCGATGGAAATCCATCCCGTCTGCAATCTGGGTGTGGCATCGCATGTCATGCAGCTTGCAGGGGGCGATGAAGCGGCGCGGCGCAACTGGATGCATAAGTTCATCTCTGAAGGTCTGGGCGCATTCGAGACCATGCTCGATCACCCCGAAACCGGGCACTTTTGCCATGGCGATACCCCTTCCATGGCCGATTTCTGCCTCGTGCCGCAGGTCTTCAATGCGAAGCGCTGGGGAGCCAAAATCGAAAGTCTGGAGCGCGTCAATGCCATCGCTGCCCGTTGCGATGCGATCGGTGCCTTTGCCGCGGCGCATCCTGATCGGCTGAGGCCGGGATTACCTGGTTAATCGCCGGACGGGTCTCGCGGTTATCTGTAGTCATCGGTTTCGGGACCGCGTTGGGAAAAGTGTCCGGAGATTAGACGCCGCTGAAAGATCCGATAGGGTTTTGGACTTGGTCTGGCCAGCGACGCATGACTTCGCCCGTCAAAGCTCGGATAGATCTCCTCGCATCGGTCATTTCCATTTGCAGGACTTCGCTTGCACGTTGCAATTCGCCGGTCGAGTTCAATTTCGTAACGACCCACGCGAGCTTGCGGACAATGTCGGCACCATAGGCACCTTCGGCCTTGGCGATCGCATTATCGGGTATGTTTTTATGATGGTGCACGAGCATGCCAAGGTCGATGGCATCCCGATATGCAACGGAGCGATCGTGACACCTGTCGGCATTTGCCAGGAGCTTCTCCGCAAACAAATCCTCTTCGACAAGCATCGGTAGTCCAAGCTCCGTATCGACATGGCCACGCAGCTCAATCCGCGCTTCGCGGATGATTTCGAATTTGATCACCTGTTCGTTATGCCGTAGCGCGGTTCGCAATCCGTATTGATCGATTTTAAATGTGCGCAGCGGTTCGACAGGTGCTGGAAAGAACGCGCGAATACCACGCTCGACGGCTGCGCTGCGCAGTTCGCGATATCCGTCCGGGTCAGCGCAAAGGAAATCAACATCCAGCGACTGCCGATATTCGCCCAGTTTGAGGACGATTGACGTGCCACCACCGAACCAGCATTGGTTGGTCGCCAGAAACGAAGCATCCATCAGGCGCAGCGCCTCAAGGATAACGCGGTGTTCCGCCCTTTTTAGTTCGGTCATATTTTGTTCTCGCTGTGCATTGGTACTATGCAGCAGCAAGCATGGATCCGAAAGTCAGGAATTCAGCAATACGCCATTGCCGAAAGTATCGGTCAAATCTTTGATGAGATCCGCTTCAGGTCCCGTCAGCTTATCCGTATCGACGAAGCGCCAATTGCGCTCGTAGATTTCAAACGCTTCTTGTGCCGGTATCGCGCGCGCAACATCGCGGTTCCAGGCAAGCTGCTTAAGCTGCGGGAAATCGGCTGGTATAATAGGGGCGATTATCGCTGGTTTCATAATGCATCCAATATAAATGTGGACTGCGGATCTTTAAAGCTCCAATCTATACCTACTCCGCCGCTTCGATCTTGATGACGCCGCGCCGGATCTGGTCTTCCTCGATCGATTCAAACAAGGCGCGGAAATTGCCTTCGCCAAAGCCTTCGTCGCCCTTCCGCTGAATGAACTCGAAGAAGATCGGGCCGATCACGGTCTTGGAGAAAATCTGCAGAAGGATCTTCGTCATGCCGCCATCGATGACACCTTCGCCGTCGATCAGAATGCCGTGCGTCTTCATGCGTTCGATCGGCTCGTCATGGCCCTGCACACGCTCGTGCGACTTCTCATAATAGGTTTCAGGCGGGCCGGGCATGAATTTGAGCCCGTTTAGGGACAGCTTGTCGGTAGCATCGTAAATCGCCTCGGTACCGACCGCGATATGCTGAATGCCTTCGCCCTTGTATTTCCGCAGATACTCCTCGATCTGGCTCTTGTCGTCCGTCGATTCATTGAGCGGGATGCGGATCTTTCCGCAAGGCGACGTGATCGCGCGGGAGACGAGCCCCGTCAGCTTCCCGGCTATATCGAAGAAGTGGATCTGCTTGAAGCCAAAGAGCTCGCGGTAGAATGCCCACCATTTGTCCATGTTGCCGCGATAGACATTGTGGGTGAGGTGGTCGAGGTAATAGAACCCGACGCCTTCCGGCTTCGGATCGCGTTCGCCGAGCCATTCGAATTCGGCGTCGTAAGCCGATCCCCGCTCGCCATAGGTTTCGATGAAGTACAAAAGCGAACCGCCGATCCCTACGATGGCAGGAACGTGTAGGGTCTTGTCCTCGCCTTCATACGGGGTCGCACCCTTGGCGACCGCGTGATTGAAGGCATGATTGGCATCGACCACGCGCCAGGCCATGGAAGGGGCGCAAGGGCCATGCTTCGAGACGAAATTGGTCGCATGAGAATTTGGTTCGGCGTTGAGAACGTAATTGATGTCGCCTTGGCGCCAAACTGTGATGTTCTTGCTCTTGTGGCGCGCAACCGGCACATAGCCCATGCGTGCGAACAACTCTTCGAGCTTTTCCGGCTCGGGATGGGCAAATTCCACGAACTCGAATCCGTCGGTGCCAGCTGGGTTTGCCTTGGTGATTGCGGCTTTCGGTGCGTCGTGCGGAAACGGTCCCATATCATCCTCCATGTACCACCCTCATTATCGCGCAAATCAGCTGCATGGTGCTTGCATTTCAACGCCGTCTGGGCGTAAATAATGCACGTTGTATGCATATTGGCGTTACAAGGAGCACGAATGGAGCATCTTGACGCACTTGACCGCAAGATACTGTTCAGCTTGCAGGAAGATGGACGGCTGACAAACAACGAACTTTCGGAAAAGATCAATCTCTCGCCCTCGCAATGTTCGCGCCGCCGGTCTCGCCTTGAGGAGGAGGGCTATATTCGCGGCTACCGCGCGGAGATCGACCGCGAAAAACTCGGCCTTGGCATCGTCAACATTATTTCGGTGACGCTCGCGACACACAATCGCGACAACGCCCGGCGCTTCTCCGACCTTATCTCGAGATTGCCGCAAGTGATGGAGGCCCATGCGCTCACAGGCGAAATGGATTACTTTATCAAGGTAGTGACGCCTGATCTGCGGGCGCTCTCCGCTTTCGTCAATGAGGTATTGCTGCCGCATGAATCAGTTCAGAATGTCAAAACCGCTATCGTGCTCGACACGCTGAAAGAGGATGGGCGGTTGCCAATCTAAAGATAAAGCGCCTTGCCGGCCATCGCGTAGACGCGGGCGCGCCCGAGCATATAGGCGGTGAGGGCATGGATATCGAAGAGGCCGTGGAATGCGCGGCTCATGATGTTCATCCCGCCCGTATAGGCGCCGAATGCCGGCATGATCAGCCGCGAATGGTCGCTGACGAAGCAGCGCCGCTGCACTGACTGGCCGCGGTGCACCACCTTGGCTGCCGGGTGGAGGTGTCCGGCAATTTCGCCGCGGCACGCGAATTTCGAGGGCTCATGGCGGAAAATGAGATTGCCGAATGCAAGTTCCGTGAAGGTTTCGCCCGGAAGGTCGGCCGGATGTTCGGGGTCGTGGTTGCCTGTGATCCATATCCATTCGCGCCCCGCCATCAATGCGGCAAGCTGCGCCGCATAGACCTCTGGCAGGCGCGCCGCGGCCTTGCCGTCATGAAAACTGTCGCCGAGGCTGATGACGCAGGCCGGATCATAGCGCGCCATCACCTTGGCAAGCGCCGCGAGCGTCGACGCTGTATCATATGGCGGCAGCATCATGCCGCGCCGCGCGAACGACGATCCCTTCTCGAAGTGCAGATCCGAAACGATGAGGACACGGTCGTCTTCGAGATACAGCGCGCCTGAGGGATCCCCGATCGCCGGATGTCCCGCAACGGCAATCTGCGCCGAGCCGTGGAGTGCTGTCTTCGTTGTGTGGAATGCCGGATTCACTTCTGTTCCATCTCGCGGGTAAGCTCGTCGGCAATCTCCTCGAGGATCCTCTCATGCGCCTCGCCCGGAACGCGTTCCCTGCCGATTTCCAGCATGACGGGAACGGCAAGCGGCGAGATCTGATCAAGATCCTTGTGAACGATATTGCCCTTGATTCGCCCAAGCATATCGGCAAGTCGGCGAATGTCGAGAAGGCCGGTCGCCGCATCGGCCCGCGTCGCCTGAATAAGAATGTGATCCGGCTCGTGCTCGCGCAGGACATCGTAGATAAGATCGGTCGAAACCGTCACCTGCCTGCCCGTCTTCTCCTGCCCGGGATGACGCTTTTCGACAAGGCCCGATATCAGCGCGCAGTTGCGAAACGTGCGCTTCAGCATCCAGCTTTCCGCCAGCCAGGCTTCGAGGTCATCGCCCAGCATGTCCTCGTCGAAAAGCTCGGCCAGCGGCAGTTCGCCCTTCTTGAACATGCGGCCCATGTCGCGCATGCCCCAGATCGTCAACGCATAGTCCGTTGCGACAAAGCCGAGTGGACGCGCCTTGGCCCGTTCAAGACGCCGGGTCAGAAGCATCCCGAGCGTCTGGTGCGCCAGTCTTCCTTCGAAAGGATAGGCCACCATATAGGAGCGCTCGCCGCGCGGGAACGTCTCGACAAGCAGGCTGCCGGGTTGTGGAATGATCGACCTGTCCCTCTGGATGCGCAGCCAGTCGCTCACCTGATCCGGGAGCGCGCCCCAACGCTTCGGGTCGGCGAGCATTCCTCGCACCTGATCCGCGAGATAGGTGGTCAGCGGGAACTTGCCACCGGCATAGGAGGGAATCTTTGCGTCGAAGCCGTCCGCTTTCGATACGAGGCACTCGTTTTCGCGAATGCCTTCGAACCGCAGCACGCGCCCGGAAAAGAAGAAGGTATCGCCCCGCGACAATGCTTCGATAAACGATTCCTCCACCTTGCCGAGAACCGGTCCGCCGCGCACAGCGCCCTTGCTCCCTTGCCGGACGAGCCTGACATTGAGCGCCGGAGCTTCGATGATCGTGCCGACATTGAGCCGATATTGCTGCGCGAAACGCGGATGCGTCACCCGCCATGTGCCGTCGGCGGTCTGCCTTATCTTGGCGAAGCGCTCATAGCTCTTGAGGGCGTAGCCGCCGGTTGCCACGAAATCGATGATCCGGTCGAAGGTTTCGCGCGCCAGTTCGGCATAGGGAAGGGCCGTGATCACTTCAGCGTAGAGATCGTCGGCGCGGAACGGCGCGGCGCAGGCCATGC
The DNA here is from genome assembly GCF_000686005.1 of Phyllobacterium sp. UNC302MFCol5.2. NCBI lineage: Bacteria > Pseudomonadati > Pseudomonadota > Alphaproteobacteria > Hyphomicrobiales > Phyllobacteriaceae > Phyllobacterium > Phyllobacterium sp. UNC302MFCol5.2. The sequence continues at coordinate 306,505 of NZ_JMLL01000012.1, read as the reverse complement.
CGAGAACGTGCTGCGCCAGCACGTCGAGCGAACCCGCGCCAAGCGGCGGGGTATCCTGTGCCCCGATATAGTTCGCATCGAGCGCGGCCTGGCATTCCATCACCTCGAAGCGATTTGCAGGAACGAGGATCGCGCGCGACGGCTCGTCCATGCGGTGATTTGAGCGGCCGATGCGCTGCGCAAGGCGGCTGGCGCCCTTCGGCGCGCCGACATGGATGACGAGGTCGACGTCGCCCCAGTCGATGCCGAGGTCGAGGGTCGAGGTGGCAACGACGGCACGCAGGGTATTAGCGGCCATCGCCTGTTCGACCCTGCGGCGTTTGCTGACATCGAGCGAACCGTGGTGTACGGCGATTGGCATGTTGTCTTCGTTCGCCATCCAAAGGTCATGGAACAGCCGCTCAGCCTGACTGCGGGTATTGACGAAGATTAGTGTTGTCCGGTGCGCCTTGATCGCCTCATAGATACCGGGGATCGCATAGATCGCCGAATGTCCGGCCCAAGGCACGTGGTCCTCGGTTTCGAGGATGGTGATATGGGGTTTGGCGCCGCCCTCCACGGTCACGAGGCTCGCTTTTGGCGCATCCTCAGTCTGTGGCAGCAGCCATCGCCGCAATCCGTCTGGGTCGGCGACGGTCGCGGACAAGCCCACCGTTTGCAATCCGGGCTGCAGTTGCCGTAGGCGTGCCAGGCCGAGGGCAAGCAGATGACCACGTTTCGAGGTGACGAGCGAATGAAGCTCGTCGAGGATGACGTAGCGCAGGTTTTCGAAGAACTTGCCGGCATCCTTGCCGGATATGAGCAGAGCGAGCTGCTCGGGGGTGGTCAACAGAATGTCCGGGGGGGCGAGTTTTTGCCTCTGACGCTTATAGGCGGGCGTATCGCCGGTGCGTGTTTCCAGCGAAATATCGAGGCCCATCTCGTCGATCGGCTTTTCGAGGTTGCGGTGGATATCGACGGCAAGGGCCTTCAGCGGCGAGATGTAAAGCGTATGGACGCCGCGGCTTGGCGCGTTGCTCTTGCCGCGGGTGGAGAGGTCAACGAGAGCGGGCAGAAATCCTGCGAGGGTCTTGCCGGCGCCGGTCGGGGCAATCAGAAGCGTCGATCTTCCCGCCTGCGCCTCCTCGAGAAGTTCGAGCTGATGCGCGCGCGGCGACCAGCCCTTCGACTGGAACCAGTCGAGAAAGGCCGGCGGCAATAGGGGTGTGCCGGTCTCGGCTATGGCGGCTTTGCTGGTGCTCACTTACGCGAATGTAATGGCGCGGTGTCGATGCGCCAAGTTTTCTTTGTCAGGATTGTACGGAGCCAAATGCGACCTATGTTCGTTGTCGCAAGGTCCAAGTGATTGATGAGATGATGATGGCAATATTACCCCCCTCTGTCCTGCCGGACATCTCCCCCACAAGGGGGGAGATCGACTTGCAGAAATCTCGCAATCAACCGGCGACGTTCGCGGAAGAACAATTTCGTTTGCATCATTATAATCTCCCCCCTTGTGGGGGAGATGTCCGGCAGGACAGAGGGGGGTGTCTGTATCGCGCTCCCGATTTGCAATGATGCGCCCCGAAGCACTCCTATGCTCGACCCCCGCCGGGCTCTACTCGCCGGCCGGTGATTTCTATATCGATCCGGTACGCCCAGTTGACCGCGCGTTGATCACTCACGGACATTCCGATCATGCCCGCTCTGGACATGCGAAGGTCATGGCCACAAGGCAGACGCTCGATATCATGGCCCTGCGCTATGGTGCGGGCTTCGCCGGCCAGACCCAGGCAGCAGAGCTTGGCCAGACCACGGAAATCAATGGCGTATCCGTGAGTTTCCATCCGGCGGGGCATGTGCTTGGTTCCGCCCAAATTGCTGTTGAAAAGGAAGGAATGCGGATCGTTGCCTCGGGTGATTACAAGCGGCGTCCTGATCCGACCTGCCTCGGTTTCGAGCCAGTTGCATGCGATGTTTTCATCACCGAAGCAACCTTCGCTTTGCCGGTCTTTCGCCATCCAGACAGTCGCGATGAGATCGCCAAGCTGTTGAAATCTGTCGAGCAGTTTCCCGAGCGTTCGCACCTCGTCGGTGCCTATGCGCTCGGCAAGGCGCAGCGGGTTATCCGTATGCTCCGAGATGCCGGCTATGACCAGACGATCTACATTCATGGCGCGCTGGCAAAGCTGTGCGACTATTACCAGTCGCAGGGCATCGACCTCGGCAAGCTTGCGCCCGCGACGGTCGAGAACGGAAGTTCCGATTTTCGCGGAGCCATCATTGTCGGGCCGCCATCGGCTTTTCTCGACCGCTGGGCCCGCCGCTTTCCTGATCCTGTGTCATGTTTCGCCTCGGGCTGGATGCGTATCCGCCAGCGGGCGCGTCAGCAGGGCGTCGAACTTCCGATCATTCTTTCGGACCATTGCGACTGGGATGAGCTCACGCAGACCATCGGCGATCTCGGGCCGAAGCAGGTTTGGGTCACCCATGGCCGCGAGGAGGCGCTGGTGCGCTGGTGCGACCTCAACCATATCGCGGCGCGGCCGCTGCATCTCGTCGGCTATGAGGACGAGGGCGACTGATGGAAGAATTTGCACAACTCCTCGACCGGCTTGTTCTTACCCCGGCACGCAACGGTAAGATCACCTTGCTGGTCGATTACTTCCGAGTGACGCCGGACCCCGATCGCGGTCTTGCGCTAGCGGCCATCACTGGCGATCTCGACATTGCCAATGTCAAGCCGGCGATGCTGCGCGCGCTGGTAAATGAGCGCATCGATGAGCAGCTCTTCGCCTATTCCTACGACTATGTCGGCGACCTTGCCGAGACCATTTCGCTTGTCTGGTCGGCGGATGAGGCGGTGCGCGCCAATGCGGCGCCTTCGCTCGGCGATGTCGTCGCATCTCTCGCTCGGGCATCGCGCAGCGACGCCCTCCGACTGGTCGAGCGCTGGCTCGACCAACTCGACGCTTCGGCACGCTATGCCCTGATCAAGCTCGCCACCGGCGGCCTGCGTATCGGCGTGTCGGCGCGCCTTGCCAAGCAGGCGCTGGCGCAGTTCGGAAATGTCGATGTCGTAGAGATCGAGGAACTTTGGCACGGCTTGAAGCCGCCCTATGAGGCGCTGTTCGCCTGGCTGGAAAATACCGCGGAGAAGCCGCAAAGTGTTGCCGCCGCTCCCTTCCGTCCGGTCATGCTCTCGACCCCGCTGGAGGAGCCGGACTATGCCCGCATCAATGCTGAAGACTATGCGGCGGAATGGAAATGGGACGGTATCCGCGTTCAGTTGACGGCGGAGGGCGGGCAAAGGCGCATCTACTCGCGCACGGGGGACGATATCTCCCATGCCTTCCCGGATATCGCCGATGCCATGGATTTCGAAGGCACGCTCGACGGCGAACTTCTCGTCGGTCGCAGTGCCGAAGACGGTATCGAGATTGGTGCATTTGGCGACCTGCAGCAAAGGCTGAACCGCAAGGCGGTCTCGGTCAGGCAACTTGAAACGCATCCGGCTTTCGTGCGGGTCTATGATATTCTTTTCGACGGACCTGATGATGTCCGCGCTTTACCCTTTGCCGAGCGCCGCGAACGCCTCGAGACGTTCGTCGAGATACTCGACCCAACGCGCTTCGATCTATCACCGCTCGTTCCATTTGCTGGTTTTGAAGATCTTGTCGAACTGCGGCGCAACCCACCACATCCGATCATTGAAGGACTTATGCTCAAGCAGCGCTCGTCATCCTATGTTCCCGGCAGGCCGAAGGGGCCGTGGTTCAAATGGAAGCGCGATCCGTTCATCATCGACGCTGTGCTCGTTTACGCGCAGCGCGGCCATGGCAAGCGCTCGAGCTACTATTCGGACTATACTTTTGCGGTCTGGACGGGTCCTGAGACGGAGCCGCATCTCGTGCCTGTCGGCAAGGCCTATTTCGGTTTCACCGACGAGGAATTGAAACGGCTCGACGCCTATGTGCGCAACAACACCACCGAACGCTTTGGCCCGGTGAGGTCGGTGCGGGCCGAGCCCGAACATGGACTTGTGCTTGAAGTCGCCTTCGAGGGGCTCAATCGTTCGAAGCGCCACAAGTCGGGCGTCGCCATGCGGTTTCCGCGTATCTCTCGCCTGCGCTGGGACAAACCGCCCATCGAGGCGGATCGGCTCGAAACCCTTGAAGCCTTGCTGCGCGATACCGAGGCGGTCGACTGACTGGTCAACGTGGCGGGCGCGGGAAGAAAATGCTGGTGCGCCGTTGATAGTCGCGAAAGGCACGCCCTCGTGTTGCCAGCATGTGCTGCTCGAGTGGCGGAACCCCGGAAACGTGACGCAGAAGCACATACATCAGGACGGGCGCGACCAATGTCAGCCAGCCATGAGCATAGTCGCCGTCGAAATCGGCGCCGATAAAGACATAGGAGGTCCATCCAAGCCACTCGAAGAAATAATTGGGATGGCGCGACCATGCCCAAAGTCCGACATCGCAGACCTTGCCGTAGTTAGCGGGATCTCTGGCAAACGTTCTTAGCTGCCAATCGGCGACCGTCTCGCCGAGGAGCGCAACAAGCATGATCAGCGCGCCGAGATAATCCGGAAATTCGAGCTCCGCATCGGGACGTGAAGCCGCTACGTAGACGCAGATTACGAGCATCGCCCCGGCGAAGGCCTGGCTTTGCAGGAAGAAGAACATGCGCGAAGCGGCATTGGGTCCCCATTCGTGCCGCAGCCTGACATAGCGGGGATCGTCGCCATTCTTCAACGTCCGGACGAGAATGTGGCCGCCGAGTCGAAGGGACCAGATGAGGACGAGTGCAATGACCAGATATTTGCGGTCGGCAGAAACTATATCGCTTGAGGCAGAAACGGCGAGCGCCGCTATCGTTCCGACACCGAAGGACCAGAATACATCGGCCCATCCATCGTTGCCAGTGACCCGCTGCACCAGCCACGCCACCGCCATAACCGCCGAGAATGCGATCGTCGCGATAATTAGAATGGCAACTGCCGACATTGGAACCACAACCCCTTCCAACTTGCGCGTGAAGTGAAGCTCGCACTGGAACGAGCGACTCACCGCTCATGAGTATACGTCACGCCGGACAATTCGGACTACCGGCCACAAAAGCGACTAGCCGCTCTGTCTGGCCAGGGAAATCAGTCGCGTTGCTTCTTGCTCTCGATGCGCCATTCCTTGGCGCCGAACGTTACGTCGAAGCGCGACAGGAACGAGCGCCCGAGCAAGCCGTCGGTACCGTCACCCAAGGCATGGTCGTCTGCATGAACAACAGCCGCTACATCGTCGGCCTCGACTTTTCCAAGCTTCACTTTTTCCAGCGAAGTGCGCTGCGCCATGGCGATCCCGTTCGCCGTTTGCAACCGGACCATGTGATCGCGTCCAAGGCGTATCTTGGCCCTCTCGGCAAACGACTTGCTGAGCGAGACTGAGCTTGCACCTGTATCGACGATGAATGTTCCGGTCACGCCGTTTACACTGACCTGGGCGGTGATGACATCCTTCCCCTGGGTGGGAAATCGATCGCTGCCCGTGGCATAGCTTTCGGCACATTTACCCTTGCGGCTATAGTCCTTGATGATCGATTGGGTGCGCGGAGTGTCGTTTTCAGATGGATCAATGGAGATCCATGTCTGGATCGGCGTGATGGCCTGGCAATATTGACCGAGAGCCGCATAGCTCAGCGACAATCTACGAAAAACGGTGCTGTTGAGCGATTTCAGATCATCGGTCAGGCCAATTGTCGAGTCGTACTCGTCTATGGCTTCCTGGTAGCGCTTGGCGTCCTCGAGAATTTGTGCCCTCATGTAATGGTTCTGGGCCAAATCGGGCGACATAACGATGAGATCGCTCGACACCTTCAACGCCGCATCCAGATCGCTCAGGCCGTACAATATGTCCGCGGCATTGTAGAGCGCGACGTCAGAGGGATTGCACTTGGCGGTAAACGCCAGAAAGACCTTCGCGGCCTCGCGGCGATAGCCTGCTTCGCGAAGGTCGTCCGTAAACTTATAAGTGGCTTGCCAATCGCACGGTTCTCTTACGAGGATGGCGAGATTCCTGGCCATGGAACCGCTGCCCGCAACCTCGGCAGGCAAGGGCTGAATATCGAAGCGCCCATAAAATTCCGGTGAAATCCCGTTCTGAGCTTGGCTCGCAACGCCCTTCGACGGACGACCATTCAAGAGGTCTTCGCCGAATAAATAAAGCGCGATTCCACCGGCTGCGATGAGCAAGATGACGATGATAATGAAGCTGTATGCGCTCCAGAAGGTTTCGCGTGGCGGCATTCCGCCGTTCCGGTCGTTCCAATCGACGTTAAGCATGGGCCGCTTTCAAAATTCATTATGAAAAAGTCTTGAGTAACCCACTATGCAACAGGAGGTGGGAGCCATGAAATACGACCTAAGTGCTACGAATTTATGCTATCCGGCAGCCGATCCGATGGGTTTCGCGTCCGAAATCGTGTCCTAGACAGCAGTTTTCCACATGATCCGCGGTTGTTCTGTCCCGATTCCGAATCTGCCGCATTTTCCCGATAAAGCGCCGCCAAATGACCATTTGGTCCATATGGTGCAACAATTTTTTGACGTGCTCGTAAGCCCCGTGGGATCAAAATATTGCGACTAAAGTATTATACCCTCCTTGCGTTTGGGAAAATTTTGTCATTTGTTCATGCCTTCGCAATTCTCTTAGAGGGGAAGGAAAAGAAAAATGACCTTTATGAAACTGAATATCCGCGCGGCAATGCTGCTTGGATCGCTGATGATGGCGGCAAGCCCGGCGCTGGCCGAAGCCGTGCTGCATCGCGGCAATAGCGGTGAGCCGCAGACCCTCGATCAGTCACAGACTTCCATCGATATCGAAGCCTTCATACTGAAGGATCTTTACGAAGGCCTGACGATCTATGACGCCAATGGCAAGATCGTTCCGGGCGTAGCCGAAAGCTGGACTGTATCCGACGACGGCCTCGTCTATACGTTCAAGCTGCGTGAAAACGCCAAGTGGTCCGATGGTTCGCCGGTCGTTGCTGAAGATTTCATCTTCTCGATGCAGCGTGAGGAAGACCCGAAGACGGCTGCCGGCTATGCCAACATTCTTTATCCGATCAAGAATGCCGAAGCGATCAACAAGGGCAAGATGCCGGTGGACCAGCTCGGCATGAAAGCCGTCAACGACAAGACGCTTGAAATCACGCTGGAACGCCCGACGCCTTTCTTTATCGAACTTCTGTCGCACCAGTCCGCACTGCCAGTCAACAAGGCGAGCTTCGAGAAGAACGGCGCCGAATTCGTCAAGCCAGGCAAGCTGGTCGGCAATGGCGCCTTCAAGCTGGTGGAGCACGTTCCGAATGACCACCTCACGGTCGTGAAGAACGAAAACTACTGGGACGCTGCCAACGTAAAGCTCGACAAGGTCATCTTCTACCCGCTCGAAGACCAGGCCGCTGGCCTGCGCCGCTACGAGGCCGGCGAACTCGATCTCGTCTATAATTTCTCCTCCGACCAGATCAAGCGCCTGCGCGACGCCAATCCGAAGCAGGTTCATGTGACGCCTGCCGCCGCGACCTATTATTATCCGTTCGACACGCGTACCGAACCCTTCAACGATGCCCGCGTGCGACGCGCCTTGTCGATGGCGGTTGATCGCGACTTCCTCGCCAAGGACATTTACGACGGCACGAAACTTCCGGTCTATTCGCTGGTTCCTCCGGGCCTTGAAAATTATGGCGAGCCGTCCAAGGCCGATTTCGCCGGAATGTCGCAGCTTGACCGCGAAGACAAGGCTATCGAGTTGATGAAGGAAGCCGGATACGGCGAGGGCGGCAAGCCGCTCAACATCGAAATCCGCTACAACACCAACCCGAACCACCAGAAGGTTGCGACAGCCGTCGCCGACATGTGGAAGAAGACCTTCGGCGCCAATGTAACGCTGATGAATCTCGATATTTCGTCGCACTACGCCTACCTGCAGGAAGGCGGCAAGTTCAACGTTGCGCGCGCCGGCTGGACCGCCGACTATGCCGACGCCGAGAACTTTCTCAATCTCAACGTCAGCACCAACAAGACCTTCAATTACGGGCACTATGAAAACCCCGAATTCGATGCGCTGATGAAGAAGTCCTACGAGGAGCGCGACCCCGCGGCCCGCTCCAAGATCCTGCATGAGGCCGAGGCGCTGATCATGAAGGATCAGCCCATCGCCCCCTTGATGAACGATGCCAATCTCTGGCTCGTCTCCGACAAGGTGAAGGGTTGGGGTGACAACGCCAACAATGAACATCTGAGCAAGTATCTGAGCGTCGAATAGCATCGTGGGCGCAACCCGGTTTTTCCCGGGTTGCGCCGTTCGTTTGCCCGGCTCGCAATGCGGCACGTTCCGACAGAACAACAGTCAAGAGCGCCAAACCGGTGATCCTCATGGGTCGGCCGAGCGGAACCATTTGCGCGGTGCAACGGGATGATGCAGTCTTCAAGTTGAGAGAAACACAACCTCATTCTTGAACTGTTCCGACAAGAAGAAGAGACTAGTTCGATGTTTCATTTCGTCCTTCGCCGACTGGCGAGCGCCGTGCCGACGCTGTTTATTGTCGTCACGATTTCCTTTTTCCTCATGCGCTTTGCGCCAGGCGGACCATTCAACCTGGAACGACCTTTGCCGCCGGCGACGATGGAAAACCTGATGCGGGCCTACCATCTCGATCAGCCGCTATGGAACCAATATCTGCAGTACCTGAAGAACGCGGTTACCGGCGATTTCGGGCCGAGCTACATCTATAAGGACAACACCATTGCCGAGCTCATTGGCAAAGGTCTTCCTTACTCGGTCCAGCTTGGTACCTACGCCTTGCTGTTTGCCTTGATCGGCGGTGTGTTGATCGGAACAATCGCGGCGCTCAGGCAGAACAGTTTTATCGATTTCCTCGTCATGTCCGTGGCAACGACCGGCGTCACCGTGCCAAATTTTGTCGTCGGCCCGATCATGACCCTGATCTTCGCTCTCATGCTTGCCTGGGTTCCGGCCGGCGGCTGGGGCGACGGATCGCTTAAATTCCTCATCCTCCCGGTGATCACGCTGGGCCTGCCCCAGCTCGCGGTGTTTGCTCGCCTTACGCGCGGGTCGATGATCGAGGCCCTCCATGCGGATCACATCCGCACCGCGCGCGCCTACGGCCTGCCTGCGAAGGTGGTGGTCGTAACCCACGCCATGCGCGGCGCGCTCCTGCCGGTCGTTTCCTATCTCGCGCCTTGCGCCGCCGCCTTGCTGACTGGCTCGGCGGTCGTCGAGTCCATCTTCACAATTCCCGGCGTCGGTCGCTATTTCGTTCTGGGCGCAATTAATCGCGACTATACGCTAGTGATGGGAACGGTCGTACTCGTCGCCATTTTCGTCATTGTTTTCAATCTTGTGGTCGATATTCTCTACGGCCTTCTTGATCCGAGGGTCCGTCATGACTGATCTGATCGATGTTCCCACTACCACCATTCCTCCAGAGGAATCAAAGGGTCGCAGCCTGTTCCAACTTGCAGTCATGCGCTTTCGCCGCAATTACGCGGCGATGGCCGGCTGCGTCATGCTTGCGCTTATCACGATATTTTCCTTTGTCGGTCCCTATTTCCTGAGCCACACCTATGACCAGGTGTTTCCGTCCTACGTAAACATGGGTCCGAGCCTCGAGGCCTATCCGAAGGCCGATACCCTCAACGACGTGATGAAGGGCGTAGCAAGCCGGGCTCGCGTCGAGCTGAACGAGTTTGCCGTGGATGGTAACAACTTCACCGCGAGCGTCAGCTCCGAGCAGCCGATCGATACCCGCGTTACGCGCTATTTCGACCGGGCCAACGAGTTCGAAAACACCAAGGTCACGGCCACCGAAAATGACGGCAAGACCCTGAAGCTCGCGGGCGAGGTCAAGCGCGAATATTTCCTTTTCGGCACGGACGACAATGGCCGCGATCTCATGGCGCGCGTCATGCTAGGCGGACAAATCTCGCTCGCCGTTGGTTTGCTTGCCAGCCTGGTTTCCCTGGTTGTCGGCGTCGTCTACGGTGCCATCTCCGGTTATATCGGCGGGCGTCTCGACAATGTGATGATGCGTCTTGTGGAAATTCTCTATTCGCTGCCCTTCGTCTTTCTCGTCGTCGTGCTTGTCGTTTTCTTCGGACGCAGCTTTATCCTGATATTCCTGGTGATCGGCGCGGTGGAATGGCTCGACATGGCCCGCATCGTGCGCGGCCAGACGCTCGCGCTGAAGCGCCGCGAATTCATCGGCGCTGCGCAAGCCCTGGGACTGACCGATTGGCAGATCATTCGCCGCCACATCATTCCCAACACGATCGGTCCGGTCATCGTTTTCGTCACTGTGGTGGTGCCGAAAGTCATCCTGCTCGAAAGCTTCCTTTCCTTCCTCGGATTGGGCGTGCAGGAGCCGTTGACGAGTTGGGGCGCATTGATCTCGGCCGGCGCCAACAAGATGCAGTCTTCACCGTGGTTCCTGATCTTCCCCGCGATTTTCTTTGTCCTGACGCTGTTCTCGCTCAACTTCATTGGCGACGGATTGCGCGATGCTCTCGACCCGAAGGACCGCTGATATGACGGACACCAAAGAAAATATCTTGTCCGTACGCGGGCTGAAGGTCGACTTCACGACACCCGACGGCGACGTCAATGCTGTCAAGGGGATCGATCTCGACGTCAAAGCGGGCGAAACCCTTGCGGTCGTCGGTGAATCCGGCTCGGGCAAGAGCCAGACCATGATGGGCATCATGGGCCTCCTTGCCAGGAACGGCAGGGTAACGGGCTCAGCGAAATACCGCGGCAAGGAACTGGTCGGTCTGCCGCTGAAGCGCCTTAACGAGGTGCGCGGTTCGAAGATCACCATGATCTTTCAGGAACCAATGACCTCGCTGGATCCGCTCTATACTGTGGGTCGCCAGATCGCCGAGCCGCTCGTCCACCACAAGGGAATGACTTTCAAGCAGGCAAAGGTGCGTGTCCTGGAGTTGTTGAAGCTCGTCGGCATCCCCGACCCGGAGCGGCGCATCAACAGCTATCCACATGAAATGTCAGGCGGACAGCGCCAGCGCGTCATGATCGCCATGGCCCTTGCCAACGAACCGGATCTGCTGATCGCCGACGAGCCCACCACGGCCCTCGATGTGACGATCCAGGCCCAAATCCTCGACCTGTTGCGATCACTGCAAAAGCGTTTCGGCATGGCCATCGTGCTGATCACCCATGATCTCGGGATCGTCAAGCACTTCGCCGATCGCGTCGTCGTTATGCGCCGCGGCGACGTCGTCGAACGCGGCAGCATCAAGGATATCTTTGAAAATCCGCAGGAGGATTATACCAAGATGCTGCTTGCCGCCGAGCCGAGCGGCACCAAGGAGCCGCCGGCCGACAATGCGCCAATCATCCTTGAGGGGCGCAATGTCGCGGTCGACTTCGCCATTGGCGGCGGATTCTTTACCAGCGCGAAGACCATGTTCCGCGCGGTAGACGGCGTTAGCGTCCGGCTGAAAAAGGGCCAGACAATCGGGATTGTCGGCGAATCCGGTTCAGGCAAATCGACCCTGGGCAGGGCGCTGCTGCGGCTCCTGCCAAGCAGCGGCCAATATCATTTCGGCTCGAAGAATATCTCCAATTTCGACCGATCCGCCATGCGCCCGCTGCGGCGCGAATTGCAGCTGGTATTTCAGGACCCATACGGTTCCCTGTCGCCGCGCCAGACCGTCGGTGAGATCATAACCGAGGGCCTGTTCATCCACGAGCCGCAATTATCACGCGCCGAGCGCGACAAACGGGCAATTGCTGCGCTCAAGGAGGTCGGGCTCGATCCCGCAGCGCGCAATCGCTATCCGCACGAGTTTTCGGGCGGCCAGCGCCAGCGCATCGCCATTGCCCGCGCCGTGATCCTCAAGCCGAAGGTGGTCATACTCGACGAGCCGACGTCAGCGCTCGACCGTTCCGTGCAGGGACAGGTCATCGATCTTCTCCGAGACCTCCAGGACAAGCACGACCTCTCCTACATATTCATCAGCCATGACCTTGCAGTGATCAAGGCAATGTCCGACTACGTCATCGTCATGAAGAACGGCAAGATTGTCGAGGAAGGCGATACCGAGGACATTTTTGAAACGCCGACCCAGAACTATACGAAGACCCTGATGGCCGCCGCGTTCGATCTGGAAATATGAGAGTTCAAGCAGCGCGCGTCGTGGTAACGGTCAGCTTTACCCCGAGTGCGCTGACAATTTTTTGGACAGTTTCGTATCGAAGCTTTGAACTGGGCCTGAGCGCTTTATAAAGGCTCTCTCGACCCAGGCCCGATACTTCGGCGATTTTGGCCATTCCCCGGGCCTTGGCGACGTCTCCGAGCGCTGCGATAAATACGTCAGGATTGCCATCTTCAAGGGGCGGCGGCGAGGTATTCAGCGATCATGTCGTCGCTGTCGAGAAACTCCGCTGCGTCGAATTTGGTATCCTCAGACATCCGTTGCCTTTCCCATGCCATCGCCCGAGCCCGCGCTATATCGCGTTTTTGCGATCTTTTGTCACCACCGACCAGAAGCAAAAAGACCGCTAGAATTGTTTAACGAACTACACCAACTCTGATCGCCACGGCGGATTAGCGCCCGCGCGCGATACCGTCACCGCGGCCGCTTTCACCCCCAGCGACAAAGCCTCGCGGACTTGGCCTTCAGTGAGGCGCGTGACCGCGTTCTTGGTTAAAAGGCCCGCTTCTTCAAGGGAAGCCAGTACACCGGCGGTAAAGGTATCGCCAGCGCCGACCGTATCGACGACGGGAACTTTCTGGGCCGAGACGTGCACTGTAAGGTCCGCCGTATAACCTGTGACACCGTCGGCGCCGTGGGTAACGAGGATTAGTTTCGGTCCGCTCTTATTCGCCGGCACGATCCAGCGCCGGGCGATCTCGTCCATCGTTCCGCTCTCGCCGAACCAGCGCATGTCCTCATCGGAGATCTTGAGGATGTCGGTCATGGCGATCATGCGGCGCATACGGGCCATGTGCTTTTCCCGGTCAGGAATGAAGCCTGGGCGAATGTTGGGGTCAAGAATGGTCACACGCTTCTCGTGCTCGCGTGCCATCAACGCTTCATAGGTCGAGCCGCAGGGCTCCGGGATAAGGCTAATCGCGCCAAACTGTAGGGCGGTTATATCGTCGCCCAGCTGTGGCAGATGTTCGACTGCAAGCGAACGTCCGGCGCTGTTTTCGTCATAGAACATGTAGCTTGCCTGACCGTCGGTCAAACGGACGAAAGCGAGGGTCGTCGGCTGCTCCGAAATATGGGCATAGGTGGTGCCGACCTTGTTGGCGGCGAGACTGTCGAGCAGCATCTGCCCGAAAAAATCCGACGAAATTCCGGAAAAGAACTCCGTTGCAATTCCGAGCCGGCCGAGCGCGATGGCGGTATTGAAAACAGCGCCGCCCACATAGGGTGCAAAGGCAGGCTCTCCTGCCTCGCTCTTGCGCTGCAACATGTCGATCAGGGCCTCGCCACAACATAAAATCATAGGTCAATCTCTCTTGGATAAATGACACCCTTGCGGATGATAATATTGGCGTAGAGCCGCGGTTCACTTGTCGCAATGATCGTGTGCGCGGCTTTTACACGTGCATAGAAGGCATCGCCGGCCAGTGCAACAAGCTTGAAACCCTTGGTACGGCGGGCACAGACTTGCGTCATTTCTTCGTGTACCGGATCTGCAAGAGCGGGATCGCCTTTTACCGAGGCACGAAACAGCGCCTCCGGGACGAAATCGTCGACGGGCAAGACTTGCAGGATAGCGTCGAGGAGGGGAATGAGCGGCAGGCCGTCCGCACGAATAAGGCGCCTTGCGTGTTCCAACGCCGGGTAATTGCCGTCGACAAGTGCGATCTCGTCGCCGTGGCCCATAGAGCGCAGGGTGAAAAGCAGTTCCGGCCCCAGCATCGGCGGGATTCCGATGAGCATGTCAGTCCACCTTCCTGTAGATCTTCTGCCCGATCAGGAAGCGGTCGGCGAGCGGAAGGCTGGCCGCCCCGATGGCGCGGGCGTGGATGCCGACAGTCCCCTCGAAAATCGCCGGCAGTTGCAGCCCTTCAAGATCGAAAGTCCCGACATGGAGGCGTACAGCGGCAACGATTCGCGCGCGCACGTCTGCAGGCATCCAGCCGTCGATGATCGCCGCCTCGAAATCCACCACGGATGAAGCAGCGACAACCGCCTGCGCGATGGCTTTGGAAGCCTGGTTGATCCATGCGTCGAGTTCGCCGCCCATCGGCCCCCAATCCTCGGGCGAGGCCCAAAGCGGGGAGGGGTCGCGGCCGAGGCTCGCGACGACCTTCTCGAGTGCGGTGATCGAGGCCACATCGATCAGCTGGCGCGGCGCGCCGTCGGGTCCCGGTACCGGCATCGAGCCGAGCGCGCCGGCATTGCCGCTGCGCCCCGGATAGAGATTGCCGCTGATGACGATGCCGCCGCCGATGAACGAACCGATATAGAAGTAGACGAAATCGCTGATGTCCTTGGTCTTGCCGAATACGAGTTCCGCGCCGCAGGCGGCCGTCATGTCGTTCTGCAGGTAAACGGGATAGGGACAGAGCGCTTCGATGCGCGCGCGGATATCGCAGTCGCGCCATTGGTCCATGACTTCCTGTGGACCTCCGAGCGTGTCGGCCCATTTCCAGAGTTCGAACGGAGCGGCGATGCCGATGCCGGCAATTCTGTCCCGCTGCCTCTCCGTCAGGCCCTTTGTCATATCGTCGATCGCCTTCTCGGCAAATGCGAAGATCGGCTCAGGGGCTGGATAGTCGTAGGAAATATGCAACAGCGAGCGGATGTTGCCGACAAAATCGATCAAAACGAGATGTGCGCTGCGCCGCCCGATCTTAAGTCCGAGGAAGAAGGCACCTTCCGGATTGAGGGACATCGGAATAAGTGGCTGGCCGATCCGTCCGCGCAGGGGCTCTTCGCGGGTCAGGAGTTCATCCGCCTCAAGCATGCGCATGATGATAGAGCTGGTTTGTGCCGAGAGGCCTGTCATCCGGGCAATCGCAGTTTTGGCAAGGCTGCCATGCTGGCGCAGCAACGACAGCACAACGCGCTCATTGTGCTCGCGCATCCCGCTTTGATTTGTGCCGTGGTGAAGCGGTGGCCTGGTTCCTCCCATGCCTGCCCGCTCAGTAGCTCGAATGCCCAAGTGGGACTCCTCCCGATGTCTTCCGACAATGGCGGTATGAAGCCGGAGTGTCAATATTAAATCAGAGTGATTTATTAATGTTGACAGCCCGAGGCGAGTGGTATTTGCTAGGCGGAACACTTGGCCGGGAGGATAACTGTCCGAGCTGTTAGGAGTTGAACAAGGGACCGGCAGGGCGCCGGCCTATCGCGGACTGGCGCGATTTTTTGGGAGGAAGTGACATGCTCAGAAGCATTTATCTGAAATCAAGCGTTTTTGGTGCCGCCGCGGTGGCGATTACCGCTTTTGCTGCTCCGGCGCAGGCGGCGGATGTCGGGGCCTGCCTGATCACCAAGACCGACACCAATCCGTTCTTCGTCAAAATGAAGGAAGGCGCCGTCGCCAAAGCCAAGGAACTTGGCGTTAATCTGAAGACTTACGCCGGCAAGATCGACGGCGACAGCGAAAGCCAGGTCGCTGCAATCGAGACGTGTATCGCTGACGGCGCCAAGGGTATTCTGCTGACTGCGTCCGATACGGCCGGCATCGTTTCGTCTGTCAAGCAGGCGCGCGACGCCGGCCTTCTGGTCATCGCACTGGATACGCCGCTCGACCCTGCTGATGCCGCCGACGCAACCTTCGCCACCGACAACCTCCTCGCCGGCGAACTGATCGGCAAGTGGGCCGCCGGTACGCTCGGCGACAAGGCGAAGGACGCGAAGATTGCCTTCCTCGATCTGACGCCGTCGCAGCCAACGGTCGATGTCTTGCGCGATCAGGGCTTCATGAAGGGCTTCGGCATCGACGTCGTCGATATCAACAAGATCGGCGACGAAAAGGACCCGCGTATCGTCGGCCATGACGTCACCAACGGCAATGAAGAAGGCGGCCGCAAGGCGATGGAAAGCCTTCTGCAGAAAGACCCAAGCATCACCGTCGTCCATACGATCAATGAACCGGCAGCTGCCGGCGCCTATGAGGCTCTGAAGGCTGTTGGCAAGGAGAAAGACGTTCTCATCGTTTCCGTCGACGGCGGCTGCCCAGGCGTCAAGAACGTCGAGGCCGGCGTCATTGGCGCGACGTCACAGCAATATCCGCTGCTGATGGCATCCCTCGGCATCGAGGCGATCAAGAAATTCGCCGATACCGGCGAAAAGCCGAAGCCCACGGAAGGCAAGTCGTTCTTTGACACGGGCGTTGCTCTCGTAACCGACAAGCCGGTTCAGGGCCTCGAGTCCATTGATGTCAAGACCGGCATGGGCAAGTGCTGGGGCTGATCCAGGTTTGAGCCAGCAATAAAGCAAGCAGGGGGAGAGAGGAGGGTGTAACCTCCTCTCTCCGACTTCAGCGGTTCAGGGAGGGCCCAGCCATGACGGAAACCAACACCACATCTCAGACCGGGCAAGAGTTCGAGCGCGTGCTGTCGCAAAGTGCGACGACGGTCGCGAGCTTCGACCAACATGAGCGAAGCCCCCTCGAAAAGCTGCGGCACTTTCTGCATTCGAGTCCGGCCTCGGTACCCCTGATCGTTCTCGTCCTGTCACTGCTGATCTTCGCAGTTATCGTCGGGTCGCGATTTTTCACGCCCTTCGCGCTATCGCTTATTCTTCAGCAGGTGGCCATTGTCGGTATCGTCGGCGCGGCGCAAACCTTGGTCGTGCTTACCGCCGGCATCGACCTTTCGGTCGGCGCGATCATGGTGCTGACTTCAGTGGTCATGGGCCAGTTCACCTTTCGATACGGAATGCCGGTTGAACTTGCGATCCTCTGCGGCGTTGCGCTCGGCGCATTGTGCGGCTTCATCAACGGTTTTCTTATCGCGACCGTGAAGCTGCCGCCCTTCATCGTCACCCTCGGCACCTGGCAGATTTTCCTCGCAACGACATACATCTATTCCGCCAATGAGACGATCCGGGCCCAGGATATTGAGACAAACGCGCCCTTGCTCCAGTTCTTCGGTCAGAAGATCAATATTGGCGGGGCCACTTTCACCTATGGCGTCTTTGCCATGCTCATTCTGATTGCCGTTCTCTGGTATGTCCTCAACCATACGGCGTGGGGCCGCCACGTTTACGCCATCGGCGACGATCCCGAGGCGGCGAAGCTTTCCGGCGTCCGGACGAAGCGTGTCGTGATCACTGTCTACGTGCTTGCCGGTCTCATCTGTGCACTGGCCGGGTGGGCCTCCATCGGGCGCAACGGTTCGGTTTCGCCGCAGATCGGCCAGTTTGCCAACATCGAATCGATCACCGCCGTGGTGATCGGCGGTATGTCGCTCTTCGGCGGACGCGGCTCCATCCTCGGCATGCTATTTGGCGCGCTCATCGTCGGCGTGTTCTCGTTCGGAATGCGCATGTACGGCACTGACGTGCAATGGACGTACCTGATCATCGGCGTCCTGATCATCCTTGCCGTCGCAATCGATCAGTGGATCAGAAAGGTAGCAGGCTGATGCAAAGCGAACCCCTTCTAACCGCTCGTGGACTGGTCAAGCGTTACGGCCGGGTCACAGCTCTCGATTACGCGGATTTCGACCTCTATAAGGGCGAGGTCCTCGCGGTGATCGGCGACAATGGCGCTGGAAAATCCTCCCTCATCAAGGCGATTTCCGGCGCTATCCACCCCGATGACGGCGAGATCAAGCTGGACGGCAAGCCCATCCACTTCCGTTCTCCCATGGAAGCCCGCGACGCAGGCATCGAGACGGTGTACCAGAATCTTGCCCTGTCGCCGGCGCTTTCGATCGCCGACAACATGTTTCTCGGCCGCGAGATCCGCAAGCCCGGCATCATGGGCAAGTGGTTCCGCATGCTTGACCGCAAGGCCATGGAGAAGCGAGCGCGCGACAAGTTGACGGAGCTCGGCCTGATGACCATCCAGAACATCGGCCAGGCGGTGGAGACGCTTTCGGGCGGGCAACGCCAGGGCGTTGCTGTCGCCCGTGCCGCGGCGTTTGGCTCCAAGGTGGTGATCATGGATGAACCGACGGCTGCCCTCGGCGTCAAGGAATCGCGGCGCGTGCTTGAACTCATTCAGGATGTGAAGAAACGCGGACTTCCGATCGTCCTGATTTCGCACAACATGCCGCACGTCTTCGAGGTGGCCGACAGAATTCATATTCATCGCCTCGGAAAACGTCTTTGCGTCATCAATCCGAAGGAATATACGATGTCCGACGCCGTCGCTTTCATGACTGGCGCAAAGAGCCCGCCGGCCGAACTGGTTGCGTAATTTACATGAAGGAAAAATTTGAAAAATGAAGCGTTCCGAAGTCAATGAAATCATCCGCGAGAGCGACAAGTTCATCCGCTCTTTCGGCTATGTTATGCCGCCCTTCGCTTATTGGTCACCGGAGGAATTGAAGGCGCGTACCGCCAGCGATTCAAAGGCCATTCTGCAGGCCCGCCTCGGTTGGGACATTACCGACTACGGGCAGGGCAAGTTCGATGAACTCGGCCTCTTTCTGTTCACGACCCGCAATGGCAACCAGGAAGACCTGAAGAAGGGCGGCGGCATGCTCTACGCGGAAAAGATCATGATCTCGCGCGAAAAGCAGCTGTCCCCGATGCACCGCCATATCGTCAAGGCGGAAGACATCATCAACCGCGGCGGCGGCACGCTTGTGCTCGAACTTTTCAATTCCAACGCCGACGGCAGTGTCGATGAGAAGACCGATGTCGAAGTCGCGACAGATGGACGTATCGTCAAGCTGAAAGCTGGAGGTTTGCTGAAGCTGCAGCCGGGTGAAAGCGTAACCCTGCTACCGGGCAACTGGCATGCATTCTGGGGCGAAGGCGGTGACGTGCTGATCGGCGAAGTGTCGACCGTCAACGACGATCTGACCGACAATATCTTTCGCGAGCCCATCGGCCGTTTCTCGTCGATCGACGAAGACGAAGCGCCGCTGCATCTGCTGGTTTCCGATTACGACAAGTGGCTCGCGGCCTGAGGTAGCAGCTTCCGGTACCTTCCCCGCCGCTTTTTTGCGGCGGGGATTCGGTCCTTGTTACGGTTACGTACTTTTTAAACATACCAATCCGAGCTAATCGCTTCGCATTTGATATACCCATTGCGAGGTTGATATTGTGCTTGACTATGTTGCGCTCGCGCTTCTGTTTTTTCTGGCCGTTACTCTCGTCTACGGCATTGTCGCTATCCACGATGTTCCCTATAAGATAGCCAAGGCGCGCGACCATCCGCACCAGGATGCGATTGAAGCTGCAGGTTGGGTCAGTCTCTTTACGCTGCACGCGATTTGGCCGTTCCTCTGGATCTGGGCGATGATGTACCGGCCCGACCGGGGGTGGGGCATGGGTTCTAGCGGGTCGAAAGCGCTTGAAGACCGGATTGCCGCGCTGGAACAGCGGCAGGTTACCGGGCCCTCCGCGAAATGACCACGCTCCTTTGCCTCCTTTATGCGGCTCTCTGCATTGTCGCATTCCGGCTCCTGCGGCTGCCGGTCAATCAGTGGACACTGACGACGACCGTGCTCGGCGGCGTCGTTCTCATCGGCGGCATCGTCATCGCCATGAACTATAACCACCCGTTCACGAGCGAGGCCCGGCTCTATTTTTATGCGACGCCCATCAGCCCGGCCGTCAACGGCCAGGTGGTCGATGTTCCCGTCGCACCCAATACCCATGTGAAGAAAGGCGACGTCCTGTTCCGGCTCGATCCGCGCCCCTTCGAATATGCGCTCGCCCACCGGAAAGCCGCTCTGGCCAAAGCACAACAGGACGCACTCGAACGCCAGGCGGCGCTTAAGGCTGCCAACGCAGCCGTCGATGGCGCGCGCGATTCACGCGACCGCGCCAAGGATGACTACGACCGGCATGCGACGGCCAACGCGCGGGCGGGCGGGAAGGGCGATGCGCCGTTTTCTGAGGCTGAGGTGGTCAACCGGCGCGACCTCTATCTGGCAGCGGAAAGCGCGCTTGCGAGCGCCGCCGCACAGGCCGATCAGGCGCGTCTTGCCGCCAACGCGCAGATCGGTGGTATCGATACGACGGTCGCACAACTCGAGGCCGAGGTGGCGCGAGCGGAGTTCGATCTCGAGCAGAGCGTCTACCGCGCGCCAACGGATGGCTATGCGGCGCAGGTGTTCCTGCATCCGGGGATGATGGCCGTCTCCCTGCCGCTCCGTCCTGTCATGACTTTTGTGCACACCGACCGACGCGTCTTTGCAGCGGCCTTCAATCAATTGTCGCTGGAACGGGTCGCGGCCGGCGACGAAGCAGAGATCTCCTTTGCAGCTGTTCCAGGCCAGGTCTTTCGCGGCACGGTAAAGACCGTGGTTGAAACCATGGCGACGGGACAGCTTGAACCCTCGGGTACGCTCCTTGCTCCCGACCGCCAAGCGCCTGGACGCATGATTACGGTGATCGATCTTGGCGAGGAGGCCGCCGCCTATAATCTGCCGGGTGGCGCAACGGCGGAGGTTGCTGTTTATACCAAAAGCATGGCGGCGCTCGCCATCATCCGCAGGATACTGCTCAGAATGCGTGCATGGGAAAACTATCTCGTCTTCGATCGGTAGCCCCCAAGAAAATACTTCCTCCGCATCGTTGGGAACGGTAGAAGCGGTAGCGTAGAACATCGCAGAGTATCGCCCCATGATGATCACCGTCGAAGATCTCGTTCCCGAACTTCTTGCCCGGGCGGCTAGGACCCACCGTCTGATCGTCGCGATTGCGGGCGCGCCCGGCGCCGGTAAATCGACTGCTTCGGCAGCGCTTTGCGAAGCCATCAATGCTCGCGAACCCGGTGCGGCAATCGTCGTGCCGATGGACGGATTTCACCTCGACAACGCCATTCTCGACGCCATGAACCTGCGCAAGCGCAAGGGTTCGCCGCCGACCTTCGACTGTGCCGGCTTTGAGGCGCTGCTGAACCGCCTGCGGCATATCGGCGATGATGTGGTCATCCCGCTATTCGACCGCAAGCTCGATCTGGCGCGGGCCGGTGCCGATATCGTGCGTGCCGGGCAGCGCATCCTGCTCGTCGAGGGCAACTACCTTCTTCTGGATCAGGCTCCATGGGACCGGCTCGCGCCGCTCTTCGACGTTACCGTCTTTCTCGAGGTCGATCGCCTCGAACTCGAAAACCGTCTCGTCCAGCGCTGGCTGGGTCTCGGCCACAATGTCGGCTCGGCCCAGCAACGGGCACTTTCCAACGACATGCCCAATGCCGAACTCGTTCTCGAAGAGTCGCGCGAGGCGGATTTTACCATCCGCAACTAGTCGCTCAGGCTGAACGGCGCGGCGAGAACTGGATCGCCATGTCATGCATGATTGCTGCCGCCGCTGCTCGGGTGATTCCGGCCCAGGAGGAGAGGATTTCCGGCGTGATACGGTATGCGGGCCCCGTCACCGATACGCCAGCGATGAGCTTTTTGTCAGTCGACGAGACGGGTGCGGCCACGCAGCAAATCCCGAGTTCATGTTCCTCTCGATCATAGGCGTTGCCCGCCCTGCGGATCGTGGAAATCTCGTTCAGCAGGCTCGGTGCATCGGTAATCGTATGCGGTGTAAAGCGGATAAAGTTTATTTTGCCGATACGGTCGTGCAAATCTTCATCGGCCATCGCCGACAGTGCGGCCTTGCCGACACCGGTACACCAGGCTGGCGCCGTATTGCCGATGCGCGAGACGAGGCGGATATTTTGCCGGCTTTCGATCTTGTCGAGGTAGACGACCTCGGTGCCCTGCAAAACACCGAGATGCACGGTTTCGCCCGTCGCCTCGTGCAGTTTGCGGATATGCGGTTCGGCGATGGCGCGCAATTCGTTGCTCGCCCATGCCCGTGATGCAAACTGCAGCAGCCGAAGGCCAAGGCCGTAGGACTGATCGCGATTGACCGTGAGCAGGCCCTCTTCAATGAGGTTTGAAATCTGCCGGTGAAGCGTGCCGCGCGGTTGACGGGTAAGACGCAGAACATCGGTAAATCGCAGCGGCTCGCTCGCGTTGGCGATGATATCGAGCACGCTGACCGCCTTGCCGAGTGTGCCCGTATCTCTGGCGCTAGCAGTCGTTCGGCTCTTGCTCACTCGCGCTCTCCATGCACCTTCACCTTGAATCGGGGCTCACTACACAAATGTGAGTTGTCCGGGTGCGGAATTCAGGGTCACATCTTGACTTCCGGGAGCCTAGGAGATCAATTCGATATAGTCAAACACTGTTCCAAATAATGGAACTTATGCTGTGAGTTCGAGCCATGATGCCTTCTGCCGTTTTCCCCGACCTGAAGAACCGCTCCGTGCTCATAACGGGTGGCGGGTCCGGCATCGGCGCTGCCCTAACGGAGGGTTTCGTCGCGCAAGGTGCACGCGTCGCTTTCATTGACATTGCCGAGGCTGCTTCCGAGGACCTGGCCAACGCGCTCGACAAGAAATACGGCAACCGCCCGTTTTATTTGAAGGCAGATCTCACCGACATCGAGGCCCTGCGCAACGCTGCTGCCACGGCAATTTCGAAGAACGGACCCGTTACCGTTCTCGTCAACAATGCCGCCTGGGATGACCGGCATGACATTGACGATGTGACAGAGAATTACTGGGACGGGAACCAGGCGATAAATCTTCGCCCGCACTTCTTTACCGCCCAGGCGGTCGTGCCCGGCATGCGGGCGGCAGGTGGCGGATCGATCATTAATTTCACGTCGATCTCCTTTATGATCAACCAAGGCAACCTGCCAGCCTACACCGCTGCCAAGGCTGGAATCATAGGCCTGACAAAGGGATTGGCGGGTCGGCTCGGACCCGAGAAGATCCGTGTCAATGCCATCGCGCCCGGCTGGGTGATGACGGAACGGCAACGCACGCATTGGGTCACGGAAGAAGGGCTGGAAGCGTATATGAAAAGGCAGGCCATCCCGGAGGAATTGCTGCCCGGCGACATGGTGGGACCTTGCCTCTTCCTGGCCTCGGACGCATCACGCATGCTTACAGCACAGACGCTGATCGTCGATGGAGGCTGCCTGTGACGTCTGCACCCGCCTATGGCCTCGCCGATTGGGGAACGAGCCGGTTTCGCCTCTGGCTTGTGGATGGCACGGGGAACATCATTGCCGAGAAGCGTTCGGATGATGGGCTCGATGCGTCGCGGGAACGCGGATTCGGCACGACACTCGAAGCTCACCTAGCAGAGCTTGGTGCGCCCGAGCAGTTGCCGGTTATCGTCTGCGGCATGGCGGGCTCACGCCAGGGTTGGGTCGAGGCCAACTACGTTGCCGTCCCGGCGGATCTCAATGCGATTCTTTCTGGTGCCGTGAAAATTACAGGGATCGACCGTGATGTGCGGATCATCCCGGGTCTGTCGCAATCCGGGCGCTTTCCCAACGTCATGCGGGGCGAGGAAACCCAACTCCTTGGCGCCATGCTGGCTCGAAACATCACGGACGGTGTCGTCGCCATGCCCGGTACCCACTCGAAATGGGTCGAACTCCAGAGCGGCAGGGCAAAGACGTTTTCAACCTATTTGACGGGCGAACTCTATGCGCTCCTCGCCTCGCAGTCGATTCTGCGGCACTCCGTGCAAGGCGCTGTGAGTTCTGCCTCTGCCGATCATCCGCAATTTACCGCGGCAGTGGAATTGATGCTGTCTGGAGAAGCGATGCTCGGCGAACTCTTTCCCATCCGCGCGGCGATGTTGCTCGAGAACCTCTCGCCTGAGGGAGCGGCCTCACGACTTTCTGGTCTGCTTATCGGCGCGGAAATCGCCGGCGCAAGATCGAAGCATCAGGGCAGGGTGGCGCTCGTTGCTTCCGGCAGCATGGCTACGCTCTACGGCAAGGCAATTTCGCTCGCGGGCATCGAATTCGGTGCGGTCGACGCCGATGAAGCCGTGCGCAAGGGCCTGTTTGTCGCCGCCTCGGCCGTCTGGCCCCGTTGATAAGGACTAAGCAATGACAAGCGCATCCACCCCATGGCCCAAGCTGCAACGCGATCTCATCGCCATTTTGCGCGGCGTGAAGCCGGATGAAGTTCTGGGCATTGGTGAGGAACTGGTGAGAGCCGGCATTGAAGCGATCGAAGTCCCACTGAATTCACCTGATCCGTTCCGGTCGATCGAGTTGCTGGCGACGAAATTGCAGTCCTCCGTTCTGGTTGGTGCCGGAACGGTGCTTGACGCCGCGGATGTCGCGCGTCTGGCGGAAGCGGGTGGACGTCTGATGATCAGCCCGAATGTCGATTTGGCCGTATTGAGAGCGGCGGTCGCGGCAGGCATGGTGACCATGCCTGGCGTTTTCACGCCCACCGAAGCCCTGGCGGCCTTGAGCGCTGGTGCATCCGGCTTGAAATTCTTTCCTGCAAGCGTCCTCGGGCCTGACGGTATCAAGGCCATCAGCGCGATCTTGCCCAGGGGAACGGTCATCGGCGCCGTTGGCGGTGTCGACGAAAATGGCTTTGCTGCTTATTCGAAGGTCGGGGTGCGAACGTTCGGCCTTGGATCGAGCCTTTACAAGGTGGGCGCATCGGCCGCCCTTGTCGGCGAACGCGCAAGGGTTACTGTGGCGGCCTATGACCGCGTGTTCGCCGCCTAAGGGCCATCGATGACGAAGATCAGCATATTTCATGACGAACCCTGCGAACTTGGAGAAGGGCCGGGATTTGATCCACTGACCAATACGGTGTGGTGGTTTGACATTCTTGCCGGTCGGCTCTTTGAAAAGCCGCTCGCCGGCGGCGAAGCGCGCATGCATAGCCTCGGCCAGATGGCGAGCGCGCTTGCAGTCGTCGACAAAGAGCGCCAACTTGTCCTGGCGGAGACCGGGCTCTTCGTTCGCGATCGCTCGACAGGGCACACGATGATGCACCAGCCGATCGAAGCCGATAATCCCGCAACGCGGTCCAATGATGCGCGAGTCCATCCGGCCGGCGCGTTCTGGGTCAGCACCATGGGCAAGAAGGCCGAGCCGGGCGCGGGCGCCATTTATTGGTATCGCGAGGGCGAGCTGCGCAAACTGTACGGCAATATTTCGATCGCCAATTCGATCTGTTTCGCACCTGATGGGCGTGCTGCCTATTTCGCGGATTTGGCGCTTAATATCGTCTGGCGGGTGAATACGGATCCTGAGACGGGACTGCCGAACGGCGAGCCCAACGAGTTCCTCAAGAATACCGGGAGCGGGGGCTTTGACGGTTCGGTGGTTGATGCTGACGGCAACCTTTGGAATGCCTCCTGGGGCGGCTCCCGTATCGATGTCTTTGCTCCATCGGGAAATCGCATCCGAACGATTGAACTGCCCATTCCGCAGCCGACCTGTCCCGCATTCATCGGCACGGATAGCGCGAGCCTGATCGTGACCAGTGCCTATGCCGCGATGGATGAGGCTTCACGCTTGGCGTATCCCGATGCCGGCAAAACCTTCCGCATCGAGATCGCAGGGAAGGGCAGGCTGGACCCGCAAGTGAGAATTTAAAAACCTGAAAATTATCTCGGAACAATAAGCAATACCTCCCGTTTCCTCTGGGCAATCGAAACACACTGACTGCATGCCGACGCCTTTTGGGCGCCGAATGTCGATGCATGTCCAACAAGGGAGAATGACATGGGTTTCTTTTCGAAAGACATCAAAACGATGGACGATCTTTTCGTTCATACACTGCGCGACATTTATTATGCCGAGAACCAGATCGTAAAAGCCCTGCCTGAAATGATCGACAAGGCATCGGACCAGGAACTGAAGATGGGGTTTGAAAAACACCTGCAGGAAACCGAGACCCAGATCGACAGGCTTGAGCAGGTCTTCAAGCTGCATGGAGTCGAGGTCAGCGGCGTGAACTGCCCGGCAATCGACGGTATTCTCGAAGAGGCCGACGAGGTCAGCGGCGAAGTCGACGACGATCAGGTTCTCGATGCCGCGCTGATCGCCGCCGGTCAGGCCGTCGAACACTACGAAATCACGCGCTACGGTACGTTGATCGCGTGGGCAAAACAGCTCGGACGCGAAGATTGCGCTTCGCTTCTCCAGCAGAATCTCAACGAAGAGATGAATGCCGATAAGGCCTTGACCAAGATTGCTGAGGGTCACGTCAACGCTGCTGCCGCAGCATAAGGCGAAATTCGCAATCAACGTAAAGAATCCAAGCTCGCATCCGCCGATGCGAGCTTTTCTTTTGGGCTGCGCGAGCGCCCATTTCAAGCACCCCAAAGCGCCCAGAGAGCAGCGGTAAATGCCGCTTGACAAGTTCAAGCCGCTGTAATTTTATATGTCATCCATTATTAGGTATTATATTCCACTATAATGGATAACGACACAAGATTCGCTTTGACGAATAGGGGAACAAAATGTCCAAACGACTTTACATTGCGGCCCTTGCAGCCACTCTCGTTGCGCTGCCTTCGATTGGCGCATTCGCTCAAGAAACCAAAAGCAAGCTCGACGAAGTGTTGGCGCGCGGCCATCTGGTCCTGGGAACCGGCAGCACCAATGCGCCCTGGCATTTCAAGAGTGCCGACGACAAGTTGCAGGGCTTCGATATCGATATGGGCCACATCATCGCCAAGGCCCTGTTCAACGACCCGGACAAGATCGAATTCGTCAACCAGTCTTCCGATGCGCGCATTCCCAACATTACCACGGATAAGGTGGATATCACCTGCCAGTTCATGACGGTGACCGGCGAGCGGGCGCAGCAGATCGCATTTACAATCCCCTATTATCGCGAAGGCGTCGGCCTCATGCTGAAGGCCGACGGCAAATATGCCGACTACGCCGCGCTCAAGGCGGGCGGCTCCGGCGTGACGATTTCGGTTCTGCAGAACGTCTATGCCGAAAGCATGGTCCACGCGGCGCTCCCCGAAGCCAAGGTCGACCAATATGAATCGGTCGATCTCATCTATCAGGCGCTCGAATCCGGACGTGCCGACGCTGCCGCAACCGACCAGTCGTCGCTTGCCTGGTACATGACGCAGAATCCCGGTCGCTACAAGGACGGTGGCTATGGCTGGAACCCGCAGACCTATGCCTGCGGTGTGAAGCGCGGCGATCAGGATTGGTTGAACTTCGTCAATACGGCCCTGCATGAAGCCATGACCGGCGTCGAGTTCGACTTCTACGCCAAGTCCTTCAAGACCTGGTTCGGCAAGGACCTTACCCCGCCGCAGATCGGCTTCCCGGTCGAATACAAGTAACCGGCATCGCGCAACGGCTCCGGGTCTCTCCGGTGCCGTTGCGTGAGTGCTGCGCATCGGTCCGGTTCCATCGGGTGGGAACGCAATGGGATATACGCTGAATTTCGCTGCCGTCTGGCGCAGCTTCGACCTGCTCCTTCAAGGCCTGGCCCTCAGCCTCGCACTTGCATTCGGTGCAATCCTCATCGGCGCTATCATCGGCCTGATCACCGCGTTCGGACTGATCTCGAAAAACGGCTTGATCAAGCGGCCGGCCGGAATTTACGTAACGATCATCCGCAACACCCCGATCCTGGTGCTCGTGCTCTTCAGCTATTTTGCCTTGCCGCAGCTCGGTTTGCGGCTCGGAAAGATAGAGAGCTTCGTCTTCACCCTCGCGCTCTATTCCGGCGCCTATCTTGCGGAAGTGTTTCGCGCCGGACTTCTGTCGATACCGCCGGGACTTCGTGAAGCGGGCCTCGCCATCGGCCTTACGGAAATGCAGATTCGAACGTCGATCATTGCGCCACTGATGTTCCGCAACATCCTGCCCTCCTTAAGCAGCACGATAATTTCGCTGTTCAAGGATACCTCGCTCGCCGCCGCGATCGCGATTCCGGAACTGACCTTCGAAGCGCGCAAGATCAATGTCGAAAGCTTCCGTGTCATCGAGACCTGGATCGTCGCCAGTTGCCTCTATGTGTTCACCTGCTCGATCCTCGCGGCGCTGATGCGCAGCGTCGAACGCCGCTTGTCCTTGCCGAGGTGAGCCGATGGATTTAGCCCACTTCCTCGATGTTCTCTGGCTCGCGCGCTTCCCGATCCTCAAGGGGCTTGGCGTCACAATATCGATATCGCTCCTCGCCATCTGCTTCGGCACCGCGCTCGGCGTATTCGTCGGGCTCGCCCTGACCTACGGTGTGCGCCCGCTGCGCTGGATCGTTCGCGGCTACACGGATTTCATCAGGGGCACGCCGGTCCTCGTCCTTGTCCTTGCGAGCTATTACGTGCTTGGCACGATCGGGCTTGATCTTGGCCCGTTTCAGGCGGGCGTTCTTGCCCTTGCGGTATTCTGCAGCTCGCATGTCGGCGAAATCGTCCGGGGCGCCCTGCAATCGATCCCCAAGGGACAGACCGAGGCGGCCAAGGCCATTGGTCTCACCTTCCCGCAAACCTTCGCCTATGTTCTCGGCCCTCAGGCATTGCGCCAGGTCCTGCCGGCCTGGGTGAACACCGCGGCGGAGATGGTCAAGGCGTCGACGCTCCTTTCGATCATCGGCGTTGCCGAACTATTGCTGCGCACACAGGAATTGATCTCGCGCTCATTCATGAGCCTTGAGTTCTATTTCTTCGCCGGTTTCCTCTATTTCGTCATCAACTACGCCATCGAGCGCTTCGGCCGTTATGTCGAGCGCAAGACCGCCGTCCCATCGTAAGGCATTCTCCGATGTCCAACCTTCTTGAAATCCGCAACCTGCACAAAAGCTACGGCGACGTGGAAGTGCTGAAGGGCGTCGACTGCACCATGGCGCAGGGAGATGTCATCAGCATTATCGGTTCGAGCGGTTCGGGCAAGACCACGATGCTCCGCTGCATCAACATGCTGGAAGAGTTCCAGGGCGGCTCGATCAGCATCGATGGCGAAGAGATCGGATATGTAACAGCTGGTGGCCAGCGCCATCGCAAGAAGGAGAAGGAAATTGCCCGCCAACGCGCCCTGACCGGGATGGCCTTCCAACAATTCAATCTCTTTCCGCACATGACCGCCGCCCGCAACGTCATGCTGGGGCTGATGAAGGTGAAGAAGCTTGGCAAGGACGAAGCGCGATCCATAGCCGAAAAATGGCTCGATCGTGTCGGCTTGCGATCACGTGCCGACCATTTCCCGGGTCAGCTGTCAGGCGGGCAACAGCAGCGTGTCGCGATCGCCCGCGCCATCGCCATGAACCCCAGGCTGATGCTCTTCGATGAAGTGACATCCGCGCTTGACCCCGAACTCGTCAACGAGGTGCTGCAGGTGATCAAGGCGCTGGCGCAGGACGGCATGAGCATGCTGCTCGTCACCCACGAAATGCGCTTTGCCTATGAGGTTTCCAACCGCGTCATCTTCATGAACCAGGGTCTCATCGGCGAGGAAGGCAATCCGCGCGAAATGTTCCACAAGCCGCAAACGGAACGCCTTGCCGAGTTTCTCAAGACATCGAGTTTTGGATAACGCCGCGCTTCATTGCGTCGATCGACCAGGCGCCCGGCCCGAAGGCCATGAGGGCGAGAAATCCACCGGCAATGGCGATATTCTTGTTGAAGTTGATGACCTGCTCGATATTGCCGAAATCGCTATGGAAGAGCAGCGCCGTCAGGAGGCAGAAGCCGGCAAGCGCGAGCGCGGCATAACGGGTCATAAATCCTGCAGCGATCAGCAATCCACCGCCAAGCTCGGTCAGGATGACAAGTGGCAATAGACCGGGCGTGACACCGTTGGTCTGCATGTAACTTGCGGTTGCCGAGTAGGCGGAGATCTTGCTCCAGCCTTCGACAACGAAGATATAGGCGAGAAACAGTCGCGCCAGCAGCGCGAGCGGAGCCTGCAATCTTTCCATCTCTTCCTCCAGATATTGGACTGAATATGGAACACGCAAATCCGCCGCTTTATTCATATGTCGGAAAGGCGAAAGAGCCACCTCGCGGTGGCTCTCCGGTAGTACGAGGTCGCCGGTAAAGGCGACACTCAAGTAAATTAGTTGGCAGCGTCGGTCATCGTCGTGCCGAGCGTATTGAAGGTCGAGCTCAGGCTGGAGCCGAGGCTGCGTACACCAGCGATGATGCCGACGGAGATGAGGGCTGCAATCAGGCCGTATTCGATTGCCGTTGCGCCAGATTCGTCCTTGAGGAAGCGTGCGAAGAGGTTGCTCATGATCATGTATCCCTGTTTGTTTGTTGACGCGGTTTCGTTGAACCGTCTCGAACTTAGGCGGCAGCCATTTACGGCCGACTTAAGGAACATGGTTGAGAAATAGCTAACCCAAGTCGTGATTAACACGGGATTACATCAGATGGTTGTATTTGTGTAAAATGCCGTGAGCGTTGCATGGCCGGTTGCCAAAAGCGTTAGAGGTCGTACTTAGATACGGAGTTGGAATAGCTGGATCCTAGGCGCAACTACTTCGAAACTTGATGAGAAAGTGAGCAAATCCTCATACTCTCAATCGACGGTTTAACTTTTGACCGCAGATTTGCATGAAACGCTAGCAGAAGCCCCTGCCGGGTTACTTGCCGTTCTTCTCTATCGTGGTGCCGAGTGTGTTTAAGGTTGTGCTGAGGCTGGAGCCGAGGCTCCTCACTCCGACGATGATGCCGACCGAGATCAAGGCTGCGATCAGGCCGTATTCGATTGCCGTTGCGCCGGATTCATCCCTGAGGAAGCGTTTGAAAAGCTTGTTCATATCAATATCCCTGTGTGTGCGAAATAAGGTGGTGTTGAAACGCCCTGAACCTCAGTCGCAGCGGTTTACACACCCCTTAAAGAACGTGGTTGAACAATCTTTAGCACACCTTGCAATAAACGAGGTATTACTTTAAATATTCCTATTTATATCGATGTTTACTATATTTTTATTAAAGTTTTAACAAAATAGACTCTCTGAGGAGCAAGACTAGCCGAGTTTGCCGCGTTACCAAATCCATGGGTAGCGTTCTGAAACCAGACGGACGGAGTCGATGACGATTGCCACGAAGACGCCCGAGCCGGTTATTACGATGCCGATCAGGAAATAGCGACTCGCCCGTTCATAGACGGACTTTTTCAGGGATTCGGTTTTCAAGAGGAGCGCGAGGGAACGCAGCTGGAATGCAATGCCGATCGATATGAGAAAGAGGGTTGGCAAATCCGTGATTTTCCAGGGTACCGGATTGCTTGCCCACTGGGTGAGGAACCCAAGCGAAAATGACAGGACGACGCCCACGACAGTGATCGTGCCGTTGCGAAACACCGTTTCAATAAGATGTTCGTCGTGATCGTTGCGGTTCATCCCAACCCTCCGCGTGATTAGCTTAGCACGATATCGGACCGGCGACGCGGGCAATCAATCACCGCGGGCACGTCGGCGCCACTGTCATCGAAAATCAACCTCCGGGAATAAGTCATCTTAAATCAATAAAACCCCGTAGACTGGATTTTAAAGAATACCATTTCTGTCGTGATTAAAATTTGCGGCCTAGGCTTTTCGTCACGCAATAGACGAAAGGCGGAGTCATGGGCAAACGAACCGGCCAAATCAAACTTGGAGCATTCCTCTATCCGACGGGTCATCACATCGCGGCCTGGCGCCATCCCGAAGCGCAGGCCGATGCGGGTTCGAACTTCGCCCATTACGCCGAACTTGCCCGGATTGCCGAGGCCGCAAAGTTCGACCTGATCTTCATGGCCGATGGCGTCGGCACCCGGGGCACGGACACCGAGGCCTTGAGCCGGACGGCGATCCGCTATGTGGCCCAGTTCGAGCCGCTCACCTTGCTCTCGGCGCTTGCCGCACTCACGACGCGGATCGGGTTTGTCGCAACCGCCTCGACGACCTACAACGAGCCCTATCATATCGCCCGCAAATTTGCCTCGCTCGACCACATCAGCGGCGGGCGCGCCGGCTGGAACCTTGTGACCTCCGCCAGTGAGGACGAAGCGCACAATTTCAACCGGGACCATCACGTTGCCCATGCCGAGCGCTACGAACGGGCGGAAGAGTTCGCTGACGTCGTGCGCGGTCTTTGGGACACTTGGGAAGAAGATGCCTTCCTGCGCGACAAGGAGAGCGGCATCTATTACGACCCGTCGAAGCAGCACCTCCTCAATCACCGCGGCAAGCATTTCAAGGTCCGTGGCCCGCTCAACGTTGCACGTGCACCGCAAGGGCATCCGGTGATTGTTCAGGCCGGGTCGTCCGAGCCGGGCAAGGAGCTTGCGGCGCGAACGGCAGAGGTCATTTTTACCGCACATCAGAATGCCGACGATGCACGCGCCTTTTATAGTGATGTGAAGGGGAGGCTCGCCCGCTATGGCCGCTCGCCGGACGAACTCAAGATCATGCCCGGCATCTTCCCGGTCGTCGCGAAAACAGAATCGGAAGCCAGGGAAAAGTTCGAGCAGATTCAGGAGCTTATTCAGCCCGCAGTTGGACTCTCGCTTTTGAACGGCATGGCAGGTGACGTCGATCTTTCCAAGTATCCGCTTGATGGACCGCTCCCGGAAGTTACCGAAACCAATGGCAGTAAAAGCCGTCAGAAGCTGATGATCGATCTGGCCCGACGCGAAAACCTGACCATCCGCCAACTCTATCTGCGCGTTGCCGGTGCGCGCGGCCACTGGCAGGTGATCGGGACGGCCGAGCAGATCGTCGATCAGATGGAGGACTGGTTCAAGACTGGCGCGGCGGACGGCTTCAACGTCATGCCGCCACATTTGCCGGCCGGACTCACCGATTTCGTCGAGCACATCGTTCCGGAACTCCGTCGTCGCGGTCTCTTCCGCAGTGAATATGAAGGCCAGACGCTGCGCAGTCACCTCGGTCTGCGGGAGCCGCAGCATCCGGCGCATGCCGCCGTCGCGGCCGAATAACATTTACTCGCGAAAGAGAGCGACCAAGATGACCAGCACAGCCCATCTGAAGATCAGTAATGTCAGCCGGCAATTCCGTGTCAACGGCGGCGAACTCACGGCGCTCGACCGCGTCAGCCTTGACGTCAAGGCCGGTGAATTCGTCACCATCGTCGGCGCGAGTGGCTGCGGCAAGTCGACATTGCTGCGCCTCGGCGCGGGTCTCGATACCGGGCATGACGGGCTTGTCGAACATGCGGGCAAGCCAGTGACCGGTCCGAGTCTCGATCGCGGTATCGTATTCCAGGAGCCGCGACTGTTTCCCTGGCTGACCGTAGAGCGCAATGTGGCGCTGGGCCTGGAAAACGCGGCTTTTTCCAAGGCCGAGAAGCAGGACCTCGTTGCCAAGCAGATCGCGCTTGTCGGCCTTACCGGTTTCGAAAAAGCCTATCCACACCAGCTTTCGGGCGGCATGGCCCAGCGCGCGGGGATTGCGCGCGGGCTCGTCAACCGTCCTGACGTCCTTTTCCTCGACGAGCCATTCGGCGCGCTGGATGCGATCACCAAGGCGCATCTGCAAGGCGAGTTGCAGGACATATGGGCGAGGGAGCAAATCACAATGGTGCTGGTCACCCATGATGTCGACGAGGCCGTCTACCTCGGCGATCGCGTCGTCGTCATGTCGCCGCGCCCCGGCCGGATCAGGGAGATCGTACCTGTCGACCTGCCACATCCGCGCGAACGGACCTCGGCGCAACTCGCCAGTATCCGCAACCATGTTCTCGACATTCTCAACAGCACGACGCGGAACGGCGAGCCGAAGACAATCGCCAAGCAACCCGCACAGGTGAAGCGCCCGCCAATCAAGACACCCAGTGCTGCCCGGAACGCGCCGCGTTCGCAGCCATCGGGGCGCCCCATTCTTTCAACGACGGAGATCTGAAATGAGCCTATCGCAACTCACCCGCCGCACGGTTCTGGCCGCATTTGCTGCTTCGCTGCTGGCAGTTCCGGCCGTTGCCGAGCCGGTGACCATCAATATCGGTTACGCCGCGATCGGCGTCGATAGCAGGCCCTATGCGGAAGGGACTTCAGCCGCGACGGCGCGTGCCGGCGAGTACCTCGAAAAGGAGTTTGCCAACGATCCTGACGTCAAGATCGAATGGTTCTTCTTCAAGGGTGCGGGACCTGCGGTCAACGAGGCCTTTGCCAACAACCAGCTTGATTTTGCCTATCAGGGCGATCTCCCGTCATTGATCGGTCGGGCCAACGGCTTGAAAACAAAATATCTACTGGCGAGTGGCGCGCGCAAACCGCTTTACCTTGCCGTTGCCAAGGATTCTGACATCAAGTCAGTTGCGGATCTTAAGGGTAAGAAGGTCGCATATCAGCGCGGTACCAACGGCCATCTCGCAGCGATCAAGATCCTTGAGGCGAATGGTCTGACGGAAAAGGATATTCAGGTCATCAATCTCGACAGCGCCGGCACGGTCGCAGCGTTGACGAGCCAGGATATCGATGCCGCCTTTGGCGATACGCCACTGATCAACCTCGCTGCGAAGGGCAATGCGAAAGTGATCTACACAACCAAAGGCGATGATCCGCGATTCGGCCGCAATGCCGGCATCGTCGGCCGCGAGGACTTCATCGACAAGCATCCCGAAATCACCCAGCGCGTCGTCGATGCCTTCGTCAAGGCGGCGCAGTGGTCGTCGGACGAGCCGAACCGGGCTGCGCTTTTCGAGCTCTGGCACAAGTCTGGAACGCCCGTGCCGATCCTCGAGGACTACTTCAGCAACGACACGCTTGCCTACCGCAACTCCCCGCTGATCGACGACCTGCTTGTTTCCCAGTATGAAGAGCAAGCCGTCAAAGCCAAGGAATTCGGCTTGATCCGGCGTGATGTGAGCACCGATGGCTGGTTCGAGCCGAAATATCTGAATGCGGCGCTGGCGAAGCTCAATCTTCAGAATTTTTGGCAGTCCTACGGCGCCAATGGCAAGCCTCTCGGCTCCTGATCTGGCCTCAACCAAAGAGACGACATGACGCTCCTGTCCGATAATACCGCCCTTGTGCCGAGATCGGTGCAAGGGCGGGCCAGAACATGGCGATTGCGGCGCGGCGGTTTGAGGCTTCGCCGCGTCGCGGTTGCGCTGATCCTGCCGCTGGCGCTGGTCGCAGCATGGTGGCTGGCTTCAAGCCAGGGATGGCTTCCCGAGCAGATCCTGCCGTCGCCCGCCTATGTCTATGCCACCGCGGTCGAGATGATCGCGTCAGGTGAAATCCTCTACCACACCGGGGTGAGCCTGCGACGGGTGGTGATCGGGTTTCTGTTGGGTGCGGCAGCGGGCCTTACACTTGGCGTCGCAATGGGATTGTCGCGACGCGTGGACGACTACGTGCGCCCGCTCTTCCTCGCCTTCGCCCAAATCCCGACCCTTGGATGGATCCCCTTGCTGATGCTGATCTTCGGCATCGGCGAAACCTTGAAGATCATCGTGATTGCCAAGGGCGCTCTTGTTCCGATGACCCTGAACACCGCGGCTGGCATTCGCTCCGTACCAGCCAATTTTGTCGAAGTGGGCCACGCACTCCGCTTCAACCGCTGGCAGACGCTGCGGCTGATCGTTCTTCCGGGCGCAGCACCCTCGATCTTCACCGGCATTCGCTATGGTCTTACCCATTCGTGGACGGCGCTTGTCGGCGTCGAGCTGCTCGCGTCCTCCGAGGGGCTTGGGTACCTCCTCGTCTGGGGCCGGCAGATGTTCTGGCTCGATGTCGTTATCGTCGCCATGATCGCAATCGGGATCGTCGGGTTCCTCATGGATAAGGGATTCGACGCTGCGGAAAACCGCGTGCAGCGCTGGAAGCAGAAGGAAGAAAGCTGATGGCGGCTAGCTATGTGAGTTCCGAACGGGTGTTGAAAATTCGCCGTGGTTTGACCCTCCCGATCCTTCTCCTTATCTTGTGGGAAGGTTCGAGCCGCAGCGGCATCGTCGATTCGCGCTTTCTTCCATCGCTCGAAGATGTCTTCCTGACTGCAAAGCGCGAACTTATCGACAACAATCTCTTCGGCGAACTTGGGTTCAGCCTGTTTCGGAATATTGCGGGCTTTCTCCTCGGTTCTGCTCTCGGCGTGCTCTTTGCAACGCTGCTTGCCCTATCGCGCGTGGCCGATGCCCTGATTACCCCTACCTTCAACGGCCTGAAGCAGATTTCACTGCTGGCGTGGATCCCGCTCATTTCTATCTGGTTCGGCTTCGGCGAACAGGCCAAGATTGTCTTCGTCGCGCTCGCCGCCTTCATTCCCGTCGTGCTCAACACCTATGAAGGCATGCGCAATGTGCCGGCGGATCTGATCGAGGTGGGCGATGCCCTGCGGTTTACGCCCACGCAACGCATCACGCGCATCTTCCTCCCGTCGGCCCTGCCATCGATCGCAACAGGCGTGCACCTCGGGTTGATCTATTCATGGCTGGCAACGGTCGGCGCCGAGTA
Source organism: Phyllobacterium sp. UNC302MFCol5.2 (assembly GCF_000686005.1). Taxonomy (NCBI): domain Bacteria; kingdom Pseudomonadati; phylum Pseudomonadota; class Alphaproteobacteria; order Hyphomicrobiales; family Phyllobacteriaceae; genus Phyllobacterium; species Phyllobacterium sp. UNC302MFCol5.2. The sequence continues at coordinate 270,132 of NZ_JMLL01000012.1, read as the reverse complement.
TTTTCTTGCTGTTGGCCCGGGCATCGGCGGCTTGATCATTGCCGGCCGGGAACGCTTCGACATGGCCCTTGTCATGGTCGGCGTGATCATTCTCGGCATTGTCGGGTTTATTCTCAACCGGCTCGCCGCTAAGGTCGAAAACTATCTCTTACGCTGGCGCGTAAGCACCCATTGAAAGCAATATTGATGCCCATCACTGCAGCCGAAACCCTGAACGATACGCCGCGCGACCGCCTGGAAAGGCTGTTGGAACAACGATACGGCGAAGATCATCCTTTGGTAGGCCATGGAATTTCGACAGAGACAATTGATGTTCTGCTCGATCATCGCAGCGTGCGGTCCTACCTGCCAAAGCCTGTTCCGGCCGAGGTCGTGGAACTTGCGATTGCCGCCGCGCAATCGGCTCCCACATCATCGAACTTGCAGGCATGGAGTGTCGTTGCGGTCGAAGACCGAGAGCGCAAAGCGCGGATCAACGCCATTGCTGGCAACCAGAGGCAGATCGACCAGGCGCCTTTGCTTCTCGTTTGGCTTGCGGACCTTTCCCGGCTGCGCCGTATCGCCGATGCGGAAGGATCGACATCTGACGGCCTGGCCTATGTCGAGGGCTTTCTCCTTGCCATCATCGATGCCGCACTTGCCGCGCAAAATGCCTTGGTCGCCTTTGAGTCCCTCGGCCTTGGCACCTGCTATATCGGGGCGCTGCGCAACGATCCGGCTACGGTTGCCCGGGAACTCGATCTGCCCGCATTGGTCTTTCCAGTGTTCGGCCTGACGGTCGGATATCCCGATTCTGCGATCAAGACAGATGTTAAGCCCCGCCTGCCGCAACCCACCGTGCTCCACCGCGAGCGATACAGCGAGAACCCCAGCAAAGACGACCTCGGTCTCTACAATGAGACTTTGCGCGCCTTCCAAAAAATCCAGTCGATGACACCGATCGATTGGTCGGAACAGGTCTCCCGCCGTATCGCCACGAAGGAGGCGCTGAAGAACCGCGACAAGCTTCGCGACGTACTGGAAGGGTTTGGGTTCCGGCTGAAGTAGGCGAGGATCAAAGCGCGACTATGCCCGTGCAACAATCTCGATTGGTTCGATAATTCCGTTTTCGAGGGCTTCAAAAGCGTTTGCCAGTCGCTGCTTGGCCGTTGGTCCCATGATGATCTGTCCACTGAGCACGGGCGGACCCTCCGCCGCAGCCTTGGCCTGCATCTCTCGGACGATTTTTATGGCGAGATCGCGCCGGCTATTCTTTGCCTGTATCTCGAAACCTGCGGCGCTCAATGTCTTGCTATAGAAGCCCGGCGTCTCGACGAAGCTCGTTTCCTTGTTCATGGCCCAGGGCATGGGATAGGTCAGCGGCGCATCGCCCACACGCATGATGTCATAGACGACAAAGCGCCCGCCCGGCTTCAAGACGCGCCAGACCTCAGCAAAAAGCGTGTGCTTGTCTTCAATGTTCATGCCGACGTGGATCATGTAGGCAGCGTCGAAACTGCCTTCATCGAAAGGAAGGGCGAGCGCACTGGCCTGATGAAAATCGATGCGGTCATCAAGTCCACAGCGGTCCGTCAGTGCCCGGGCGACTTCGACGAATTCGTCAGTAAGATCAACACCGGTGATGCGGCACTCATAGGTTTCGGCGAGATAGCGGGCCGGCCCGCCTATGCCGCAACCAACGTCAAGGAGGTGCATTTGCGGCTCGATACGCAAGCTTCTGCCGAGTTCTATGGTCGCGGGAAGCCAGCCGAAGTGAAACTCGTCAATGGGCGCAAGATCAGACGCCGTCAGGGTATCGATGTCTTTACCGGCAGCTATGAGCGCCGCCAATATCGCCTTTTCCAGCGAGCCGTGTGTGTAGTGCCGGGCGACTTGTTCTTCAATGCTCATCGGCGTTCCTATCGGGGGCGCGTAACAAGGTGAATGCCGGATTATACCTCGTCGCAGTCGGAAGCGATATGACGTCGCCTGGCGTCGGCCGTGAAATCAGCGGATCGCGGCAAATTATTTACCTGTTTGTGCGTCCATGGGGCGTCGAAGACTTCCAGTCGCACGACCGGCCCGGTAACCGCAGAGTCCACAGCCATGCGGGCCGGGCCACTTTCTGTTCAAGCTGCCCCGTCAATAATATGACTTGAATTATCATATTATTATCGCGTATTGAGCGATAGATGCTTTCCTGCCGTGTCAGCGCGGGATTGCCTTTGCCGAGGTCAATATGCCAGACACAATTTTGCGCGCATCTGCGCGGGTCGCCCTCACCAATCCAGCACTGCATCTCAACAAGCTGCTTGATCACTTTTCAGAGCATGGGGATGTCACACGGCGTCGTGAAGGCGGCACCATCGGTCTGACGTATGGCAAGGCTGACCTTGCGGCCGACGGGGACAGCCTGTCCTTGACAGCCGAAGGCGAGGACGAGACCGGACTTGCCTATATGAAATATGCGCTTGCCAACCACGTGCTGGAATTTGCGCGGGCGGAAAGGCCACGGATTGTCTGGGAGGGTGACGGGGCCGTTGGAAGCGTGCCGCCATTCTTCCGCGAAATGCGCGTGGTCGAAAGCCGCAATGTCTCGCCGAGGATGCGCAGGGTGACGCTGCGGGGCAACAACCTTGCGCGGTTCCAATATGGCGGGCTGCATGTGCACCTGCTGTTTCCGCCGAACGGCATCGCGCAACCACGATGGCCGGTGATGGGCGAAGACGGTCGCCCGGAATGGCCGGAAGGAGGCGACAAACTCGTCTCGCGCGTCTACACCATTCGCAAGATTGATGCCGCCAGGGGCGAGGTCGATATCGATATCGTCATCCATGATGGAACTCCCGGTTCGCAATGGGCTCTCAATGCCATGCCCGGTGACCTTGTCGGCATGACAGGGCCGGGCGGCGGCGATGTCGGGGAAGCGGACTGGTATCTTCTTGCCGGCGATGAGACGGCCCTCCCTGCGATCGGTCGCATACTCGAACGACTGCCTGCAGCTGCAAAGGTCGTGGTGCGGATTGAAGTAGAGGACGAGGCAGATGAGCAGAACCTTACCGCGGCCTGCGGTCTCGATCTCGTGTGGCTGCATCGTTCCGGTGCGGCCGCCGGAACAACAGATCTGCTTCCCGAAGCAGTGGCTAAGGTGGCGTTTCCAACGGATGTGCGGGTCTTTGTCTGGGCCGGCTGCGAATTTTCGGCGTTCAAATCCATTCGCAACCACGTGCGCAAGGAACGCAAGTTGGCGCGGGAGGAACATCTCGTCGTCTCTTACTGGCGCCGTGGACACGAAGGGTAGCGCGAAACGATGACGTTCCATCCAAGGATGACGAGCAAAGTCGAAGGCGTCACGGTTCTTGGCGAGCTGAAGTGGCGGGCCTGGACCGGTGTCGTTGCCGATGTCTGGTCAGTCAAATGCGAGCCTGGCGCCGAGGGCGAGTATATATCCGAGGATCCGCGTTTGTTCGTAACCCTCGACAAGGCAGGCTCCGGGACCTTCAGTGTCGGTCTTGGTCCGGCCTCGCATGGGACGCCTGGCGACATCGCCGTCTATCCAATGAGCTATATACCTGCGGGCCTTCCGGTTTGGGGTCGCGGCGAAGGCGTGGAATATCTGCGCCACCTCGATCTGCATTTCGATCTCGCCATCCTGTCGCATCGGTTTCCGGAGGCGAGAAAATGCGGAACGCTCGGCGCTCCCCGCCTCATGTTCTTCGATGACCGCATCGCGAGCCTCGCCAGACTGATTGCCGAGGAATGCCTGAACGAACAACCCTTGCACGACCTTTATGGTGATGGACTGACAACAGCCCTTGTCGTGCAGCTTTTCGGCATCGCGCAGGAACAGAAACGTCAACGCAGCCAGCTCTCGCCGCGCCAGTTGCGGTCCGTGACCGGCTATATCGAAGATAATTGCCTGCGCAACATTCGCCTCGAGGAACTTGCTGGCCTTGCTGGCCTGTCACAATCCTATTTCAGCCATGCCTTCAAGGCCTCCACCGGTGTCGCGCCGCATCAGTGGCAGATGAAGGCACGGATGCGCCGGGTACAAGCGCTGTTAAGACAGCCCGGTTCATCATTGCCGGCCATCGCCTCCGCCACCGGCTTCTCCGATCAGGCACACCTCACTCGCATGTTCAAGAAGATCGTTGGAATCACTCCCGCCGCCTGGCTGCGTGATCTCTGCAAATAGCTTCACATCGGCAAGTTCGGACCAAAACCGTTCAAAAGGCGACAGAAACTTTCAATCCAATTCTTAAAAGTTGATATATATACTCAACTTAATAGTGTTGCGGTCGGCTCGGCCGTCTATGTCGAAGAGGGTAGAATGCGTGGGGTTTATCGGTCGGCAACCTTTGCCTTGAGCGGCGGGGTTGCGTTGCTCGTTTGTTTCGGATCGCTTGGAGCGAGGGCGCAGAGCACGACCTCCAACATCGAGCTTAATCCGATTGTCATCGACCAGAGCGACGGATCGGCCACCGGACCGGTACAGGGATTCGTTCCCAAGCGCACGACAACCGGCTCCAAGACGAATACGCCGATCGAAGCAATTCCCCAGGCAGTCTCGGTCGTCGGCCGCGAGCAGATGGATGATCAGGGCGCGACGAAGATCGACGAGGCGCTACGCTTTACGAGCGGCGTCTTCACCCAGCCTTTCGGTTCCGACAGCGATACCAACTGGTTCTATATCCGTGGCTTCGACGCTACCCAGAAAGGTACATTTCTCGATGGCCTTCAGAACTTCGGCTATGGGTTTGGCGGCTTCTTCATCGATTCATGGGGAATCGAGCGCGTCGAAGTCCTCAAGGGACCAGCCTCGGTCCTTTATGGCGGCAGCAATCCGGGCGGTATCGTCAACTTTATCAGCAAGCGGCCGACTGGCGAACGCCTCCGCTATGTCGAAACCGGGATCGACAGCTTCGGCACGGGTTATCTTGGCTTCGATATTGGCGACAAGGCCTCCGACGTCGTCGATTACCGCATCAATGGCAAGATTCAGGGCGGCGACGGCTATACCGATCTCTCACAGGAGTTTCTTGGCGTGATTTCGCCAAGTCTCACGTGGAAACCGGACGAGTCGACCAAATTTACCGTGCTCGCCAACTACACCCACCTCGATGAGACCCATGGGGGCGGTAGCTTCCTGCCATACTACGGAACGGTCGTCGATGCGCCGTTCGGCAAGATCAAGCGCGACGCCAATTTCACCGAGCCGGGGGTCGACGACTACAATCGCGAACAGGCCGCTATCGGCTACGAATTGGAACACACGTTTGACAATGATTGGACGGTGCGCCAGAACCTTCGCTATGGTTACGGCGACGTCCGCGAACATTCGCTCTATCCGTTCGGATATGTGCCGTTCTCGGAACAGCCGGTGGGCGACAACTACGATTTGTCGCGGATCAACTTCCTTCACGACACGACTGTCAACACCTTCATCGTCGACAATCAACTCGAGGGGACGGTGAACACCGGTCCCATCGAACACACGTTGCTCTTCGGCGCCGAATATAAATACTTCAACATCGACCAGATGCAGGCGACGGGTGGTGCGACGCCAATCAGCGCCGTCGATCCGATTTATGGCGCACCGCAGGGTCCGATGTTTACGCCCTATATTGACCAGGTTTTGAAGCGCAACCAGATCGGCATTTACGCACAGGATCAACTGCGTTTTGGCGATGGATGGCTCGTTACCCTCAATGGCCGCTACGACTACGTGAAGACCGAAGCGACCGGCACGCCATCTTATGACGGCAATGACGGCAGCACGAGCGGGCGCGCCGGCATTGCCTATGAGTTCGAAAACGGTCTTACACCCTATGCCAGCGTCTCGACCTTCTTCAGCCCAGAGATCGGCGTCGATGCCAATCTCGATTTCCTGAAGCCCGAGACCGGCCATCAATATGAGGTCGGCGTCAAATACCGCCCGACCATGTTCGATGGTCTGATCACGGCGGCGCTCTTTGATCTGACCAAGGAGAATGTCCTGACCGGTCCTTTCCTGGCGCAATACCAGGTCGGCGAGGTCAATTCGCGCGGCTTTGAAATCGAGGCGCAGGCAAATATCACCGAGGCCTGGAGGCTGACCGCGGCATTTACAGCGCTCGACATGGAAGTGAAGGACGATGCGGATGCAGCCTTGATCGGCAAGCGCCCCTACCTCATCCCCGAAATACAGGGCTCGCTCTTTGCGCAATACACATTCCAGACCGGGGTGCTCGAAGGTGTCGCGGTCGGCGGTGGCGTGCGCTATGTCGGCTCGAGCTATGCGGACGCCATGAATACATTGAAGGTTCCGGACGCGACCCTCGTCGACCTCAAAGTTGGTTACAAGAAGGACAATTGGGGCGTCGATCTCAACGTTACCAACCTCTTCGACAAGGATTATGTGTCGGGTTGCCAGGGGCTGCTTGTCTGTTCCTATGGCGAAGGCCGCAAGGCCCTGCTCAAGGCGCATCTGACCTGGTAGCGGATACGGCCGGCGATGAGCAGTGCTGCAAGCTGCTGTAATGCCCATCATTTATTCGGCTGCACGTGCCGATTTCTTCCATGCATTGGCTCGGGCTAGCTGGTATAAGAAGACCTCAACCTGAAGTAGTGCAAAGGGGCATCGCAATGCGTCTTGGTGAGAAGTACCAGCACCTCGTCAACGGCGCCGGTTGCGCCTGCCTGTCGCCGGAATTGCAGCAGGTATGCCGCCGCCTGGAAGATCTGACACGCCGCGGATTCTTGACTGGTGTCGCCGCGACAATTGCCGCCGCCGCGACGCCGCGCGGGGCATTCGCCCAGGCCGCCGCACAGCCCGCTAAAGTCCTCTTCCGGCAGTTGAAGCTGTTCGACGGCAAGTCCGACGCCGCGCGAACCGGTGTTCAGGTCCTGGTTGAGGGCAACAGGATATCCGCAATCGACACTGGCAATAGCCCGCCGCCCTCAGATGCGACTGTCATCGACTGCGGCGACCGGTTGCTGATGCCGGGCCTGATCGATGCCCACTGGCACACGCTCTTTGCGGCCGTGCCCGTCGGCATCGCAACGACCGGCGACCCAGGTGCAATTTTCACGGCCTCGACAGCCGAAGCGGAGCGCACCCTGATGCGCGGCTTCACCACAGTGCGCGATGTCGGCGGGCCTGTCTTTACCTTCAAGCAGGCGATCGACAACGGCGTCATACCCGGGCCCCGCATCTTCCCGTCGGGAGCGATGATTACGACCTCCGGCGGTCATGGCGATCTGCGCATGCTTTCGGAAATTCCACGCAATCCGGCCCAGCTTAGCCTGATCGAACAAACCGGCGGCGCCATGATCGCCGATAGTGCCGACGAAGTGCGCATGCGCGTCCGCGAGCAGATGCTGCAGGGTGCGTCCCAGATCAAGCTTGTCGGGGGCGGGGGTGTTTCGTCGCCGCGCAGTCCGCTGGACATGTCGACATTCAGTGAGGATGATCTGCGCGCCGGCGTTTCGGTGGCGCGCGACTGGAACACCTATGTAACGGTCCATGCCTACGCGCCGAATACGGTACAGCGGGCCATCAATGCCGGGGCGGCCTGCATCGAGCACGCCCATCTCATGGATGAGGAGACGGCACGCCTGATGGCGGACAAGGGCGTCTGGCTAAGCATCCAGCCGTTTCTCTCGGTGGAGGATTCAGTGCCGCTGACTGGGCCGAGTTTCGACCGGCTGCAGCAGGTCTTCGCCGGTACGCTTACTGCTTACGAACTTGCGAAAAAGCATAACATCAAGACTGCATGGGGATCCGACATGTTGTTCTCGCCGCAGATGACGGCAAGGCAGGGCACCATGCTCACGCATCTCAGCCGCTGGTACACAAACGCCGAGATCTTGCGCATGGCGACATCGACCAATGCCGAGCTTCTGGCGCTTTCCAACCTGCGCAATCCCTATCCTGGCAAGCTTGGCGTGGTGGAGGAGGGCGCGTTCGCCGATATCCTGGTGGTCGATGGGAATCCGCTGGACAACATCAATCTTATGAATGAGCCGGAGAAGCCTCTCGCCGTCATCATGAAGGATGGCAGGATTCATAAAAACACCCTGAGCGGATAGCTGCGTCAGGTCGAAGCTTTGTCCGCATCGTCGTCAGAAGGCTTTGCCGACAACAATACCGCAATCCATCTCGCCCCGGGTGACTGTTCACAATAGATGATGAACGCGATCAGGATCGGTACGCCAATGAAAGCACCCGGCACGCCCCACATGAAGCTCCAGAAGAACACCGAGAAAATCACCGCAAAGGGCGAGATCGCCAGGGACGTGCCGATCAATAACGGCTCGAGATAGCTGCCTATCAGGAACTGGATGAGGTTCAACCCGACGAATACCGCCACAGCCATCTGCCACGAATCGAACTGACCTATGGCAAAGAGGGTCGGCAGGAAGGTTGCCACGAACGGCCCGAGGAATGGGATATAGTTCAGCGTAAAGGCGATGGCGCCCCAGGCTGCAGCAAGTTCGAGACCTGCAACCAACGCGAAGGCCCAGACGATCAAGCCAGTCAGGACACTGGCAAAGGTGCGCACAAGCATGAAACGGCGCAGCTTCTTCGAGATCTCTCGGTTGGCGTGAAGCATCTTCATGCCCTGCGGCTGAACGGCAGGAGAGCGCAGCCGCTTGCCGAAAGCCTCGATCTCCAAAAGGCCGAGCATCACGAACACAAAGACAAGCAAGGCAAATCCGGCAAAACTGTTCAGCCGGCCGGCAAGCCCCTGCGTAAAGCCGACGAGCCACGTCACATCGAAACGATCAGCAAGAGGCCCCGCGATGGCAATGCCGTGTCCCTCCAGCCAGTCGGTCCAGTGCACGTAGACATCCTGGAACCTGCGGGCATTGACGAACAGCCATTGGCCGAGCTTGCTGAAACCCCAGGTGACGGACGAGCCGACGGCGATGATGATGAAGATCGTTGCCGATACCGTCACAAGCAGCGCAAGCAGTTGCGGAATCCAGCGCTGCAACTTGATCTGCAGCGGGCCGACGAGCGCAATGACGAACAGGGAAAAGACCAGCGGGACAAATATGGATTGACCAAAGCGCAGGAGCGCGAGTACCAGGATTCCGGTAGCAAGGTAGCCGATCATCGGTTTGGCGTTCTGGACTGTCATGCCTTCGTCAACCCAACCCTTGCCCGGCCTACCTGTTGATTGCTGCTGTTAAAAGTCAGATTAGTACCTTCAGCGGCCCCTGCGCGCCACCGACTGCGGTCGGAGAAAGCGAGGGGAACACTGATGGTCGTCTCCCGCTTCAAACGGTCACGACGATGCCTTCTGCAAAGCGTCGCGCAGGACCTGTTCCTTGCTCTCGTCGAGGGAGGTCTTGAGAACGACGCCGCCAAAGTGCGAAATGTCCTTGAGGACCTTGTCAGCCGTCATCGACTGGACCAGTACGAACAAGGCGGCATTACCGGGCTGGATGCTTGCCGCGAGATCCTTCATGAAGTTGTCGTTGATGCCGACATCCGTCAACGCTCCGCCGAGCGCACCTGATGCCGCGCCCACGGCTGCGCCGATGAGCGGATTGAGGAAGAGGACGCCAATGAGCAGACCCCAGAAGCTGCCCGATACGGCACCGGCCGCGGTCGTGCTGACCATCTGGTTCAGCTTGACCTTGCCGGCGTCGGTCTTGGTCGCGATTACCGCATCGCCTAGCGTAATGAGATATTCCTTCTGGAGCTCGAGAAGGCGATTGCGCACTTCCTCGGCTTTTTCTTCGGTGGGATAGACGATCACAATTAGATCAGACATGTTGCCTCCAAATTTCACAAAGTTATGAACGCCGTAGCGCACTGGAAAAACTATATCTTGCTCGGCGCTCGCAAGAGATTAGCAATAAATCCCAAGGCCATGCATCGCGTTTCTTTTTCCATCGACGCGTCACCGCATTTGCCCCTATTGATCAATCACTTGCTGGCGGATTATCAGCGCTGCGCGACCGTTTGATGAAAAATGTCTTCAGTCGAGCAAGATCTTCAGGCGTCACACCCTGCGGATCGGTCACGGCTATCCAGCCGTCGATATAGTGTTCAGGGGCATAGACGTGGCCATATCCCATGGGCGAGGTCGTCGCGATAGCCATGTCGAACAGCAGTTGCAGCATGGTCACGCCAGGAATCCAGCGCAGGCTCGGTGAGACATCCGGGCCGCGCGGGTTTTGCATCCAGGCGGGTTCGCGATAGAGCGCATGGAAATCGAAGAAGGTCACCGGGTCGCTGGCATATTGCAGATAGACGATACGAAGCGGGCCCCAGACGGCGTCTGGAATATTCAGTGCATTGTCCTGGTTGGTAAACCGGATGACCGACCCGTCGCGAAACCGCGGGAGCCATGCCGGCGAGCCGGGATTGCGATCCGCGGTGACTGAGTTCCAGATGCGGCTCTGGAAGGGCGGTCCACTCCACAGGGCGCCCTGAAACGGGTCGCCAATAATATCGTAGAGGTGGGCCGAAAGTTCGGAGTTCATGGCGCCGAGGCTGAGGCCATAAAGATAGAGTTTCGGCCGGTGGTCACGCGGCAGCGTAGTCCAGTAGCGATAAACTTCGCGAAACAGCGCCTGCCCGGCCTCGGCTCCGTAGCCCGGTTCAACGAGCAGCGACAACCAGCTGCTGAGGTAGGAATACTGCATGGCAACGCTGGCGATATCGCCGTGGTGAAGGTATTCGACTGTATCGATGCCCTCGGGATCGACCCAACCCGTTCCCGTCGGAACGATGACGAGCAAGGCCGATCGTTCGAAGCCGCCGTCCCGCTTGAGTTCCTCAAGGGCAAGTTGCGCCCGTTCATCGACGGTTTCCGCAGCGTTCAGCCCGACATAGACCCTAACGGGGTCAAGTGCTTTTGCGTTGAAAAAACTGCCGATCTCGGCACCCGTGGGCCCCGTCGCGATGAAGGCGCGCCCTTGCCGTCCGAGATTCTGCCAGTCGAGAAGCGAGCCTGGGCCCCCGGGTTTGTTCGGATCCGCCGGAGGCGCCGAACCGTCATCGATGCGGGCATCGAGCTCACGAAAGGACGTATCGACCATGCGCAGGACGCCCTTGAACAAGATGCCCTGTGCCACGGACCAGAAGAGGATAACCGCGAGCACGCCGCCAACCAGGTTTGAAATGCGTCGCGGTACCAGCCGCTTCAGCCAGCGGGAAAACAGGCGGAATGTTTGCCGGAAGAGGCGCGCCAGCATGATCACAACGAGGAATATAACGAGTGCGATGATGGCAAGTTCGATCGGCTCGACGCTCTCGACCGGCCCGAGCCCCATGAGCCCGCGCACCGTGTTCTGCCATCCCGCGGCCTTCCACAGGAAAACGCCTGCGGTGCCGATGCAGACAATGATCGCGATCCAGTTGGCGGCGCGCTGAACGCGGGCACGGGGCACCGGGATTTCCAGATAACGCCAGAGCCAGACGCAGGCGACGCCGACACCGTATCCGAGCGCAGCGCAAAACCCCGAGAGCGCCCCCTGGACGAGATAAGAGCGCGGCATGAGGCTGGGCGTCAGCGACGCCGCAAAGAACAGGATGCCAACCAGAAGACCGATCGCGGAAAACGACTTCGCCAATACTGCCAGGTAAGCTTTCACACCGGTTTTCCCCCGACCGACTTCGCCGACTCGTTATCTCGTTGAATAGTGGTAGCAATTCCGTTTGCTGTCACGCTGATATTAACCACCCGATCGCTCATCGCGCCAATTCCAAAGCAATTGTTTTGCTTTTCGACGCTTCTGGTCCCAAAGTTGTCCGGCCGGCATCAACGCCGCTGATTGCCTCGAATACCGCCTATCCGGGAGCTCATCATGCGCCAATCTTTCGTCTCGCTTGCCGTGGCCTGCGGCATACTGCTTTCGCCCGTTGCGCTGCCAAGCGAGGCGAGTGCCACCACCGTATCCGTCACCATTGGTACGAGCGTCAGCAATGGTCGTGGAATTTCCTGCAGCGAAGGAGAACGGCGGCTCCGCAGCCGCGGCTTTCGCGATGTCCGGCGCATCGATTGCCGTGGCCGCTTTTTTGTCTATCGCGCCTGGCGCGGCAGCAACCGCTTCGAGGTTGCGCTGAGGCAACGTGATGGCCGCATCGTAGACATGCGCCGCATCAGCAGCAGGCGTTGATCGGTTCATCGCACCGCCCAGTCAATTGACGAAGAGGCCGATCGCGAAGGCATTCGCTATATCGATGAAAAATGCCGACACGAGCGGCAGGATGATGAAGGCCATGGGCGCAGCGCCGTGGAGCTTGGTGATAGCGGTCATGTTGGCGATGGCAGTCGGCGTCGCCCCAAGGCTTATGCCGCTGAAGCCGCCGGCAATCACCGCGGCATCATAATTGCCGCCCATCAGGGGGAAGACTGCAAAGAGTATATAGGCGATCGCCGCGATCGTCTGGAGTGCCAGCACCAGAAGTAGCGAAGGACCGAGCCCGCCCAGCGTCCAGAGTTGCATGCTCATGAGCGACATTGCGAGGAAGATGCTGAGTGAGAGGTCGGAGACGAGCGCCAGCGCGCGCGTTCGCGTCGGCCAGAACAGGTTCGGCATGATCCGCGGCACGATATTGGTCAAGACGATTGCTGACAGAAGGCAGGCAACGAAGAGTGGCAGACGAAAGCCAAGATCCTCCAGGAGTTCGTCAACTGCGTAACCAATAAGGACGGCGACGTTAAGGACGAGGATCGTACGCAGTAGCGTGATGTGATTGAGATCATCTTCCGGGGCCGTGTTCGGCAACCCGATCGAGGGGGCAGCGTCCGGGCCTTTCAGCCCATACCGCGCGATCAGAAGACCGGCGACAGGACCACCTATCAGGCTCGCAATGACAAGACCAAGTGTCGCCGCCGCCACACCGATCTCCATAGCATTGGTGAGCCCGAAACGCTCAACGAGAATGGGCGCCCAAGCGATGGTCGTGCCGTGTCCGCCAATCAGCGAAGCTGAACCGATGAGAACGGTAATGCCTTCAGGCAAACCCAGTGCGGCCGCGCTTCCAGCGGCAATGAGATTTTGGATGACGAGGTAGACAAGCGTCAAACCGAGCAGGACAAGAAGCGGCTTGCCGCCTGCAATCAAGTCGGCAAGGCGTGCGTTGAGACCGATACCGGTAAAAAAGTAGAGGAGCAGAAGGTCTCTTGCCGCCAGATCAAACGAAATCGCAATACCCAGAACGCGGTAGGCAAGAAGCGTCACCAGTGCCGCGAGCAGACCACCGGTCACGGCTTCAGGGATGTTCCATCGCCGCAATGCCGCGATGCGGCCATTGAGACCAGCGCCGATAAAGAAAACGACAATTGCTATTGTCAGACTGACAAAACCTGGGAACTCGATATTTTGCATGGGGGATCGGACCTCATCGGGAGTTGGGCCTGTGGCGCACCTGCACGGTACCATGTTGCCAGTCTCCGAAATCCTCGGCAAATGCATGTTGCACCGATAAGTTGCAGAAACGGGGCAGTTGCTTCTATCATAGGTAATTCGCGAACATCGTGGTCGTGCCAGAATATGAAATCGTCTTCTCGATCGTTTTGGACACGGCCCCTTCGAGTCCATCTCGGAGTGATCATTGTACTGCTGCTTATCGGCGTGTCAGCGCCGCTGCTGTGGCTCGGGTTCGACCGGGCACGGCAGGCTGCTCTTGCTGCGATCGACGAGCAGATGGCCTCGCTTTCCGAACGTATCGTTGACCATTATCGGGTGCTGTTCTCCGATAAACTGGCGTTTGTGGGCCTTGTTGGAGTCCTGGACTCATTTCGTGCGCCGCCCCCCGACCAGCTTGCAGAAAAGATCGAATTCTTAGCTGAAGCTGCGCTCCTTGCACCGGATCTCGACAGTTTGCAGGTTGGCTATCCCGATGGATCGTTCATTCGAGCCTTCAACTTCCACAAGGACGAGCAGTCGCGGGCGAACTTGAAGCCCCCGGAAAACGCAACAGTTGCCATTCAGATAATCGCTCCCGGCAATGGCGGCCACCCCACGTCGACCTGGCGTTTCCTCGACGAGAAGCGCCGCCTTCTTGAGATCCGCGACCCGGTGATCGCGGACTACGATCCGCGCCAGCGCCCTTGGTACAAGGCGGCAATCGCCGCTGACGGCAATGTGGTGAGCCCAATATATGCGATGCCACTAACCGGCAATCAGGTGAAGACCTTTGCCGTTAGCCACGCATCGGATCCGAGCGTCGTCGTCGCCGCCAATATACGGCTTGGCAGCATCGCCGATTTCCTGGCTGACGAACGCATCTCGCCCCGCTCGACCGCTTATGTTTTCGATACGGACGGCAAGCTCATTGTTCATTCCGACACCCGGATAATGAATCGCCTTCTGGCGAGCGCCGAGGGCGGCGCCGTTCCGGATGTTTCTGCGCTTGCAACGCTCGACCCGCTGCTCCCAACGTTGATGCAGACGATTGGAAGCGGGAAAAGAAAGGGTGCGACCACATTCAGCACGGGTAACGAGACCTATGTGATGCTCTTCGTTCCAGTCGATTTCACCTCTGTCTTGAAAGGCAGCACGATCGTGGTGGCGGCCCCACAGTCCGATTTTACCACTGAAACCAACGTGCTCTTGCGTCGGGGGTTGTTGACGGCGCTGGCCGTTCTGGCCATCGGCCTTGCGATGGCCATCCTCGTCTCGCGGATGATCAGTGCATCGCTGACCAAACTCACTGGCCAGGCCCTGCGGTTGAAGGATTTGGATTTTGCTCCCGTCAAACCGATCCGCTCTCGAATCTCCGAAATCGGGTCACTCGCATCGGCTCTCGCCTCGGCACGCGCGGCCATTGCCACTTTCGGCCTCTACGTGCCGAAGGAACTTGTCCGCCGCGTCGTTGAGTCGGACCTGCTTGGCGATCGGAGCGCCACGCGCCAGGTGGTGACGGTGCTGTTCACTGACATACGCGACTTCACGACCCTCTCCGAGAGTAACCAACCGGAAATGGTGGTGGCGCTCCTGTCCGATTATTTCGACCTCATAAGCCGGGGTGTGCGCGAGAACCACGGGACCATTATCCAATTTCTCGGCGATTCGGTCTACGCCATGTGGAACGCGCCCGTCGCCGATGAGGATCACGCGGCTAACGCCTGCCGCTGCGCCTTGCGATTGAAAGCCGACCTCGATGTGTTCAATTCTCGCCAACGCGAAGCCGGCTCCCCGGAGTTCGTCACGCGTTTCGGTATTCATACTGGCGCTGCGGTTGTCGGTAACGTCGGTGCGGAGGACCGGCTGCAATACACGGGCATGGGCGATACAGTAAACGTCGCATCGCGGCTCGAGGGCCTCAACAAGGAGTTTGGCACGCTGATACTGGTGAGCAGCCATACTGTAGAAGCCTGCGCCGACCGATTTGTCTTCCGGTCACTCGGCGCCTGGGCGGTCAAAGGGCGCAAGGGTGCGCTCGACGTGTTCGAACTCGTTGGGTTGCGCACTCAAGATCGTCCGGAAGGCTTGGAACAGGCGGCCGAGACACGGTCCGCACCAAAGTAGCTTCACCCTGCCGAAATGGTTAATTTGCGTTAACTATAAAGTTCTTGACGCGACTCGGTTCTTTCCCCAGTTTGGTTACGGTTTTGAGGGGTATCCAGTTAGTTTAACGTTAGAAGAATGTGGCGGTGTTAGTGCCGCAAAGCAGCGTTAAATTGTTGTCCGGCGTTACCCCTTTGGTTTTTCTATCGAATCGGCGCATGGTTTTCCTGCATCGAGGCGATTTGGCTTAGACGATGCAGGATAAATACGTGAACATGATGAACGCGGTACAGACAGGACCACAGGACAGCGCGCAACCGGCAAGCGCTGCATCTTTGTCTGCTACCCTATCCGCCGACCGGGCGATTGCCGCCGATGCCGAAATGCTGTCGGCGCAGCTGCAGGCCATGCGCAATCGTTTGTTTCCGCCGACGGCGCAAAAGTCCTTACGCAAATTCACCAGTGGCGAGGCTGCAAGGCTCATCGGCGTGTCGGACGGCTATCTGCGCCAGCTCTCGCTTGCCGGAGAGGGCCCACAGCCCGAAACCGGCAGCGGCGGGCGCAGGCTTTATTCTCTGGCCGAGATCAACGCATTACGGCGTCACCTCGCCGAGGCCGGAGGCGCCAAGGCGAAAACCTACCTGCCGCATCGCGATCCGAAGGCGGGCGAGCATATGCAGGTGATTGCCGTCACCAACTTCAAGGGTGGGTCCGGCAAGACAACGACCAGCGCTCACCTCGCCCAGTACCTGGCAATGTCCGGTTTGCGCGTGCTTGCGGTCGATCTCGATCCGCAGGCGTCGATGTCCGCATTGTTTGGTTATCAGCCCGAACTTGATCTGACAGGCAATGACACGCTCTACGGCGCCATCCGCTACGATGGCGACCGCCGCCATCTGCGGGACATTATCTGCAAGACCTATTTTGACGGCCTCGATCTCGTGCCGGGCAATCTTGAACTCCAGGAATTCGAGCACACGACCCCGCAAATGCTGGCCGATCGCCAGCACGGAACGCACCAGAGCGTCGAGCAGCAACTGTTTTTCGCTCGAGTTCAGGCGGCATTGGACACGGTCTCCGATGACTATGATGTCGTCGTTATCGACTGCCCGCCGCAGTTGGGGTTCCTGACGCTCTCGGCGCTTTGTGCCGCGACCTCGGTTCTGGTTACTGTGCATCCGCAAATGCTGGATGTTGCGTCAATGAGCCAGTTTCTCTTCATGACCGCAGATCTTCTCGCAGTTGTCCGCGAAGCGGGCGGTGAATTGAACTTCGATTTCATGCGTTATCTGATCACCCGTTTTGAGCCGAACGATGCACCACAGCAGCAGATTGCAGGCTTCCTGCGCTCGCTTTTCGGCGACCGGGTGCTGACGTCGTCCGTGGTGAAGTCGACCGCGTTCTCCGATGCGGGCCTGACCAAGCAAACGCTGTACGAAGTGTCGCGCGACAGCTTTACCCGCGCCACCTACGACCGTGCGATTGAGTCGCTCACATCCGTCAATGCCGAGATTGAGGGCCTGATCGCCAAGGCCTGGAACAGGCCAGGGTGAGGGGGCGGTGATGGACAAGAACCGCAGGGATCAGTTGAAAGCCTTGTTTGGGACCGTTGAAACGGTGCCGCAATCCGAAGCAAACCCGGCAGAAGCTCCGGCGACCCAGCCGCCCGGCAACGTCGAACCGCTGAAGCCGCGCGCGGCTTCAGGTGCCGTGAAAGCCATGGGACTTTCGCTGGGGGGGATTTCGCGCGAACTGGAGGATGCCCGCCGCATCAGGGATAGTTTTGAAGGCAGCGAGCGCATCGTCGAACTCGATCCTGTCCTGGTTGAAAGTTCCTTCATCGAGGATCGCCTCAGCAGCGATACGCCACTCGATGAAAGCTTCGAAGAACTCGTCGAAAGCATCCGCTCGAACGGCCAGCAAGTACCAATTCTTGTGCGGCCGCATCCGGACAAGCACGGAGTGTACCAGACCGCCTATGGACATCGGCGTCTACGCGCCGCAGCGCGGATTGCCAAACCGGTGCAGGCGATCATTCGCGATCTTACCGATGTGCAACTCGTCCTCGCGCAGGGCAAGGAAAACACCGAACGGCGCGACCTGTCGTTTATCGAACGCGCATTTTTTGCCAGCAACCTGGTGGAACGAGGCTTCGAGCGCGGTCTTGTGCAAGACGCGCTGTCGATCGACAAGGCTGAAATGACCCGCTTCCTCCAGGTTGCGGCGGCTGTTCCGGCCCCGATCGTTCGTGCAATCGGGCCCGCACCGAAAATCGGCCGCCCGCGTTGGATAAGGTTTTCCGAACTGCTGCGGCCGGAAGAAGCGCGCAAGGCGGCACTTGCCGAAATTGCGACGCCGGTCTTCAAGGGTGCGGATAGCAACGGACGGTTCAACCGGCTCTTCGAACTGCTGTTGAAGCAGGAAAAGCCTGTCGTAGTTCCCGTTGCGACGGCTCAGGCGATACCACAATCCGGCAGGAACACTGCCGCGGTCGCTCGTCTTCAGACAGACAACGGCAAGAAGACATTATCCTTTGCCGAGCACGCGCCCGAGGGCTTTGCCGAGTTTGTGGCCGGCGAGCTCGATGCGCTTTTGAACAGGTTCAAACAACAGAAGCGGGGCTGATACCCGCCACAGATCTTTGCGTAAGCGTAAAATCCGAGAGAAAACGAGAGAAGGAACAACGGCAAGAAAAAAGGCCCCCAGAACGTCACCGCCCCGGAAGCCCTCTTCAATGTAGCAATTCGAGAGAATCACTTCCGCCCAGACTTGTCAAGAGTCGGACGCGTTCCGGCAACACCTTTCCCTTGCCTCAATTTGAGGTAAAGACATGACTGACCGTTTCGCGACCACGCCGTTTGGCGGGCGATCGCTGTCGTATGCCATGCTCGCCGCGCAGGAAAAGACTGCGCGAGCCCGCGAAAGAATGGCAGATGCGACAGCGGATCACCCAGAAAAATGGCCGTTGCTGCGCTCGCTCACGGAAGCGCGCGCAGCCTTTTTCCTGTCTGACCGAGCCATTGCGGTTTTGGAAGCCCTGCTTAGCTTCCATCCCGAGACGGTGCTCGACGGCAGCGCGCCCTTAATCGTATTTCCATCCAATGCCGAACTGTCGATGCGCACGCGCGGCATGGCGCCGGCGACAATCCGCAGACATCTGGCGTCCCTGGTTGAGGCCGGCCTGATCATTCGCCGCGACAGCCCGAATGGCAAGCGCTATGCGCGGCGGGGAGACACGGGCGAGATAGAACACGCATTCGGCTTTGACATCTCGCCGCTGGCCTTACGCCATGCCGAAATTGAAGCCCACGCGGCTGACGCACGCAACCTTGCGCGGGCCATCCACCGCATACGCAGCGAGATTACAATTCACCTGCGCGACATATCGAAGACGATAGAGGCTGGATTGAGCGAGGGCCGGCCGGGAGACTGGACGCAATATGCTGAGGAGCTTGCTGCCCTGTCAGGGCGGGTAGGGCGCAGTTTGCCGCTGGAGACCCTCGAGCGGCGGCGTGACGCGCTGACTGCGTTACGTGTGCGTGTGGAGAAAAGCTATCTGGCGTCACTCTCAGATGAAGAAATGAGCGCCAGTGACTCCACTTTTGAGCGCCATATTCAGAATTCAAATATAGAACACCAATTTGAGAAAAGCCCAGAAAAAGGGCTGAAGCAATCCGCTGCACTGCAAGCGGAGACCGTGAGCAGCGGCAAAACGGCGGCATTAATTAAAATGCGCAAGCAGCTTAATGCCGCGCGGGGCAACCGGAACCACCCGCAGCCGGATGGTCGCAAATCAATGAGTGAGCCCGGCACAGCGCAGGTGCCGCTCACCGCCGTGTTGAGTGCCTGTCCGCAGATAGGCGACTACGCCCGCGCTGGAATTGCCGACTGGCGCGATCTGGTGCAAGCGGCCGGCGTCGTCCGGTCGATGCTTGGTGTTTCGCCTGATGCCTGGGACCGGGCGAAATCGACTATGGGAGAGGTGAATGCCGCCATTACCGTCGCCGCAATCCTCGAACGCGTTGGCGACATCCGGTCCCCCGGCGGATATTTGCGAGCGCTGACCGATCGCGCGGAAGACGGCTTGTACTCCGTCGTTCCCATAATCAAGGCGTTGGGGGGAAGTGCGCCGGCGAGGCTGGAATGATGCGGAGGCGTTGGTTGCGGCGGGCGCGTTCCCGGCTGGACAATTCAATCTTGCTATTAGGCGTTGCAAGGAATAGGCATATGCTTCTCGGGCAAACCACCATGCAAGTGAAATCCTCGTGCGGCCCGGGAATGAATAGTAAGATAGCTATTTATCAGCATGATATTTCGATAGCGAGCGGGCGGTCAGCATTTTCTGTAGAGGTTTGGCCCGAAATTTTATTTTATCGATTTTTTCGTGCGTTTTAGGATCGGTTCCATGAATATTGCGGACGCGGATGCGCAAGATCCTCATAATCCACGACAGGCAAGGGGCCCTGGCATCCCGCTCATTGCGCTCGTTGGTCTTCCCCTCGTGCTCCTTCTATTCCTGGTTTTTCTCGGGATAGGCTGGGTCGTTCAAACGGAGCGGACCAACCAGAGCCGCATCTATTCAGAGCGCACAGCGGAAATACTGGCTGGAGATATTGCCGGACAGTTAGGCCAGCTCATTTCGCCGACGAGCGACTATGTCGAGGCCCTGCGCGCCGAGATCAAATCCGCATCGTGCCGGACCGCCGATTGTGTCTTCGCGATCGTTCAGAAACATGCGGCCGCTCCAGATACGATCCCACCCGAAGCAGCCTATGTGGCCTTTGGCGCAGAAAGCGGACAATTCTTCGGGATCTTCAAGATCAATGCACATGACGACAAGCTGCTTGGGCGTGCGCAGACTGACGCGAATGATCCGACCCGGCTGGATCTCATCAGTCCAACGAATACCGTGACTGTGAAGCCTTATATTCTTCACGACCGCGGCTGGTACCAGGGCGGCAGCATCAGGCAGGAA
Source organism: Phyllobacterium sp. UNC302MFCol5.2 (assembly GCF_000686005.1). Taxonomy (NCBI): domain Bacteria; kingdom Pseudomonadati; phylum Pseudomonadota; class Alphaproteobacteria; order Hyphomicrobiales; family Phyllobacteriaceae; genus Phyllobacterium; species Phyllobacterium sp. UNC302MFCol5.2. The sequence goes on along the minus strand of NZ_JMLL01000012.1, from coordinate 249,722 downwards.
CCAATCTGGAGCGCGCCGTTTAAATATGTGGCGCCGGGAAATGCAACTGAGATGCTGGGCGCTTGGGCAATGTCGCGGATCGTCAGGGTGGATGACCCCGACGGTAAGCTGCTCGGTGTCATTACGGCGGATGTGGATCTTCGGCCCATCGGTGCATTCCTTCAACAGATGACCGGCAAGGCCTTTGCCAATCTTTCGATTCATACACGATCAGGGGAATTCATCGTTTTCAGGGACGGCCAGCTTCAGGTCATATCCGATGATTCCAGCGCTGCGAAGATCGAGGACGGGCTGATCTCTAAGGAAGTGCCGTTGCCGATGAGCGATCTGAAGGGTTGGAGTCTGACGCTCACGCTGGGGCCGGAACTATCGAAGCCGGCGCTTTGGGGACCGAGTACACCGCTCCTCCTGATGGTCGGACTGCTCGCCAGCCTGGCCGTTGCTGCCTATACAGCTTCATACGTTGCCAATCCTGTGAAGCGGTTGTCGCGTGCGGTCGTCGAGGTCAGTAATCTCAAGCTGGACACGCCGGTGAATGTCGAAACCAATGTAACGGAGATCGCTGCACTCGCGGGAGCGGTAGAGCGTATGCGCGCGGCGCTTCTTCGCAACCAGAATCGTCTTGAATTCCTCGCTTATCACGATCCTGCAACCGGCCTGCTCAACCGCGCCGGATTGAGCAATGAATATTCGGGAATGATTGCGCGCTCCGGTCAAATCGAACTGGTTCTGATCAAGATCCCGAACTATACTCATATTGGCGGCGTTTTTGGCGGCACCGCTCTTGCGAACATCATTGCTCGAACCGTTGCTCGCATAAGGAACGAATACCCTGACAGCATCGTCGGCAACGTAAGCGAACACGAGACCGCTTTCCTTGCTTGCACCCCCTCGGGGCTTGATCATCTCCAGCTCGACAATCTTCTCAAATCATTGCGTGAGCCTTACGAACAGGCGGGCATACGCTGCGCGGTCGAGATCGTTGCTTCAGTCAGCATCAAGCAGAGCGAGCAAACCGACTTCGATCTATTGCTGCGGCGTGCCAACGGCGCACTTCACTACGCGGAGAAAACGCAAAGCGAAGGCGCCATCTGGTATAACCCGGCATTGCTTCATGATCTCGAAGAGGAACTCGAGGCAACCGGGAACGTTGCACTCGCCATCATGGGCGGCGAGTTCTCGGTTGAATTCCAGCCGATCGCCGAACTCAAAACGAGGTTGATCGATTCCGTTCAGGTTTTTGGTGTTTGGAATCATCCGCAACTTGGTGCGATCAGGCAGAAGGAGTTTTTCTCCATTTTCGAAAAGAACGGCTCCATTCGCGATGTAGGGCTTTATATCATCGGCGAGGCATTCAAATTCCTGCGGACATTCAAGACGCTTCATCCGCAAGCGCCGATGGTCGTTTGTATTAATCTCTCGCAGGTTCAGCTTTTTGATCCGCTCTTTGTCGAACGCGTAACGGAGTTGCAGCGAGAGTGGGATGTCGACGGTGCGGACGTCATGTTTGTCATCGTCCGCAATGCTTCGAGCCTTGAGGACGCACAGATCGTGCGCACCCTCGACAAGCTTCAAACACTCCGTTTCCGCCTTGCGGTCGATTATTTTGGCTTGGACAATGCCAGCCTTGCGGCGATGACAGCGGTAAAGTCCGAATGTCTGATAGCCGGTCCATCATTGCATCGAAATATTGACCGGCCCGGACGGGAACGGACGCTTCTACGGGCGATCTGCAGACTTGCCGCCGATCTTGGCATGTATACCGCCGCCGTTGGTGTCAACAATGCAGCTGATATTGAGCCGCTCATTGAATGCGGCTGCACCTACGGCATGGGGCCGCTATTCGGACGCGCGGTTTCTGCTCAGGCATTCCTAGATAATTTCGTGAAGAAAGCCGTGGAACTCCGGCAGCATATGGGGCACGGCAGCCGTTCGTAGCGTTTGACCCCGATTAATGATCAGTCTGAAATATCTTAGTCGACACGACCGCGCGCAGCCACGGGTGTGACTTCGACAACCTCGTTGCCTGAAATCAAAACCACTTCGTCAAAAAGGTTCGATACGACACAAGCGTGGTTGGGAATGATCCGAATCCGGTCACCAATCTGCGGCTTGCGGGCGCAACCACTCACATCGACAATGCCGTGCTCTTCACTCAAGGAGGTGATGACGGCGTCTGGAAATTCCGCGATGCGGCCGAACCCCTCCATGCCGAAAGTGTCGCTGGACAGCGATTTTGAGCCCGCATCGATAATCGCGCGCGTCTTAGTTGGGCAACTGACTACAGTCGCAAGTACCGTCAGGGCGCAGTCGTCCCAGGTTCCCACGCCTTTCGCAACCTGGAAGCGGTCCATGTAGATGTAGGTGCCAGGGCGATGCTCGGTTGCGCTCGTCACTTCATGCGCTCGCCACATATCCGGCGATCCGCCATTGGAAATGATGCGCGGATCAAGCCCGGCCTCGGTTGCTTGACGCTTCGCTGCGGCGAGGAAGGCTTCGTTTTCTTCAACGGCACCGGTTTTCGGGTAGGTCATGAAGCCCCTGAAGCGCAAACCGGTGCAACCATCGACGAGCCTGGCGAGTGTCAATGCTTCGTCCGGCGTCTGGACGCCGCATCGGCCCATGCCGGTGTCGCATTCAATGAGGACGTCCAGCGGCTTGCCCGTATCGCCGAATGCTTCGGCGAGGCCCCGGATTGTCGTCTCGCTGTCGGCCGTCACGGCAAGGGTAACGCGCTCGTTCAATGCCACCAGGCGGTTGAGTTTTGCCTCGCCGAGGATGTTGTAGGGAAGAAAAATGTCCGTCAGCCCGGCATCGGCCATGACCTCGGCCTCCCCCAGTTTCTGGCAGGTGATTCCAACAGCGCCGAGCTCAACCTGGCGCTTTGCAAAGCGTGGCAGCTTGTGCGTCTTAATATGCGGGCGAACGGCAAGGCCATGGCTATTGGCAAAGGCCTGGAAGCGTTGCAGATTGGCGTCGGCCCGATCCACATCAATAAGGACTGCGGGTGTATCGATTTCGGCGAGGTTCACAGGACTAATCTCCAAGCGGTAGGTTGGGCGCACCGGTCTTGTGCAGGCCCTGCAGGTTCTTGATGCGCCGCATGCGTTCGACGGCGGGGGCGCCGATGCGCTCGGCAATGGTCATCGCCAGCATATCGGTCATTGCAAGCAGGGCATAGCGGGCAGGGGAGGGGCGATATACGTTCGTACCCTCATCGATGCTAAGCGGCAGGACCAACTGGGCGGCGGCAGCAAGCGAGGAGCCGGGGGCCGTTATCGCAATAGTCTTTGCCCCGTAACGCCCGGCGATGGTTACGGCTTCGATCAACGGCCTGACTTCCCCTGACAGCGAATAGGCGACGATTGCCGTTTCCTTGTTGCTGGTTGCGGCAGTCATCTGCTGCATTTCGCCGTCGATGGAAGATGATGCCCTGAGCCCCAGCCGGAACAGGCGGTTTTCAAGTTCCGTCGCTGCCATCGACGAAGCACCGCCCGAGCCGTATGCGCGTATCATACCGGCATCGGCGACGATTGCGGCTGCGCGTTCCAGGTCGGTGCGGTCAATTCGCTGGATCACATGGCCGATCGCATCAAGGGCACCGCTGGATATGATCGTCGGAATATCGTTGTCCTTATGTGCGGGCGCCGCCACGATAAAGCGTCCGGCTACGGCCAGCGATTGCGCCAGCTTGACCTTGAACTCACGCGTACCCTCAAAACCGAGCATGCGGCAAAAGCGGGTTATTGTCGGCTCGCTGACCCCCGCCTTCTCGGCGAGAAGCTCGATCGATGCATGCGTTGCAAAATCCGCATCGGCTAGAATCGCAGCCGCAACCCGCTGATCCGAACGCTGCCCGGTATCGGCAATGTCCCTCAGACGGGCGACGATGTCGAAATGCGGGGCGGCCATTTCAATCAGATCCGGTTGCCGGTTCTGCGATCGAACACATGCACTTTGTCCGGGTCGACCGACAACTTCATGAGGCTGCCAGGCTCGGGCGCAATTCTGTCGCGGAAGACGCAGCGAACGCCAACGCCGTCGATCGTACCGAAGATGTGTGTTTCCGAGCCTGTCGGCTCCACAACCACAACCTGATAGGTAAACCCCTCACTGTCGGCCGCCGTTAGCCGGAAATGCTCCGGACGAATCCCGATCTCGACCTCTTGCCCGGAAACCGCAGTTGTGGCGGCGACAGGTATGGTCGACCCATCCGCCATGCGCAAGCACGGCGCGCCGTCGCCGCGTTCGATGATCCCCGGAATGAAATTCATCGCCGGTGAGCCGAGAAAGCCAGCAACAAACTTGTTCGCCGGCTTGTCATAGAGTTCGAGCGGCGAACCTGACTGCTCGATGCGGCCGCCATTCATGACGACGATCCGGTCGGCCATGGTCATCGCCTCGATCTGGTCGTGGGTCACGTAGACCATCGTCGTCTTCAATTGCTGGTGCAGGGCCTTCAGTTCGGTGCGCATCTGGACGCGCAGTTTTGCATCGAGATTGGAAAGCGGCTCGTCAAAGAGGAAGAGATCGGGTGCGCGCACGATGGTGCGGCCCATGGCAATACGCTGACGCTGCCCGCCCGAAAGCTGGCGCGGCAGGCGGTCGAGATAATCGTGAAGATTGAGGACTTCCGCCGCCTTGTTGACCTTTGTGTCGATCGCATTGGCAGCTTCCCGCCGTATCTTTGGACCAAATCCAATGTTCTTGCGGGTCGTCATATGCGGGAAAAGCGCATAGCTTTGAAACACCATGGAGATATTGCGCTGCTGCGGCGGCAGTTTGTTCGATAGGCGGTCGCCGATCCACAACTCGCCCTCGGAAATGTCGTCGAGCCCGGCGATCATGCGCAGCAGGGTGGATTTGCCGCAGCCGGAGGGGCCGATGAGCACGAGAAACTCGCCGTCTTGGACGTCGAGGTCGATGCCATGCAGGACATTCATCGCACCGTAAGACTTCACGAGTTTCTTGATCTGCAGTCCGGCCATGTTGCTACTCCCCTGCAAGAACGTCGTTGATAAAACGCAGATTGCCGGCAGTCAGGCCGGCATCGACCGCCAGAGCCGTGCCGGTGATCCCCGAGGCAGCTGGCGAGGCGAGGAACACGGCTGCCCTCGCTACCTCTTCAGGCGTCACCATCCGCCCGAGCGGATAATGCGGCAACACCTTTGCCAAAAGGCCCGGCTCCTTCTGCAGACGGTGGTCCCAGGCGGGCGTACGGACAGAGCCGGGGCAGATGGCATTCGCGCGGATTCCGTAGCGGCCGCGTTCGACGGCGAGCGCCTTGACATAAGAAATCAAACCGGCCTTTGCGGCGGAATAGGCCGGATTGCCGAAATGGCTGAGACCATTGACCGAGGAGACGAAGACAATGCTGCCGCTGGCTCGTTTGCTCATCGCATCGACGATCGGAGCCGTCACGTGGTATGCGCCGTTCAAATTGATCGCTACCTCGCGATCCCAGATTGTGCCATCCAGTTGATCAAGCGTCTCGCCGCGGGTGAAACCCGCATTGTTGATGAGGATATCGGGCGTACCCTTTTCCTTGATATATTCCCGAATGGCGTTCGTAGTTGGTCCAGCTTCGCTCAGATCGAAGGTCAGGCGATGCGCAAGGTCGAGGTCGTCCATCGTATTTGATTGCTGATCCGCTCCTGACACGACGGCCCCGGCGGCGCGAAACGCGGCCACAAGGGCGCGGCCGATGCCGCCCCCCGCTCCGGTAATGAGGACGGTCCTGTTCCTGAGCCCAAGGAAGTCGTCGACACTTGCTGAAGTCATGCACCGGCCTATGAATCTGGACTGATTTGCGATCTGCTCGCTCCGCCCTCAGCTAAGAACCGAGAGTGAAAAAAAGCAACATAAAAATCTTGCTTATGCGCAAAAATCCCACTTGCGTGAAATTAAATTACATTTGAAGATGACGTCGCCGAAGAGCAAGCTGACGGAACTGTTGGAGCAAAAGTCCGAACAGCGTTGCAACGAGAAAGCGCTGCCGCGTGTAGCTTTAAAAAGGGGTTACCAATGACGATCAGACAAAAAATCTGCCTTCTTGCTGGAGCGAGCCTGATTGCTTTCAGCACCAGTGCACTTGCCGAGACGACGGTGCGCGTTACGATCGCCGAATACAGCAAGGGCACCGGTCCTTACTTCGAAGAGGCTGCAAAGGCATTCGAAGCAGCAAATCCGGACACGAAAATCCAGATCGAAGTCGTTCCGTGGGACAACCTGCAGCAGAAGTTGACCACGGACATTTCCGCGGGCGCAAATGCGGACCTTTCCATCATCGGCACGCGCTGGCTGCTCGACTACGTCAAGGAAGGCATCGTCGCACCGCTCGACGACCACATTACTCCCGACTTCAAGGCCCGCTTCATTGACACGTTCCTGTCGCCATCGGTCATGAACGGCAAGGTCTATGGCCTGCCGATCGCCGCCTCGGCACGCGCGATGTATTACAATAAGGATATCTTCGCCAAGGCCGGCATCGATACACCGCCGGCGACATGGGCCGATTTCAAGACCGACGCGGAAAAGATCAAGAAGCTCGGCGGCGAGACCTATGGTTTTGGCCTGCAGGGCAAGGAAATTGAGACCGATGTCTATTTCTACTACGGCATGTGGTCGAACGGCGGCGAGATCGTAAAGGACGGCAAGTCGGGCCTCGACTCCCAGGCGGCGATCGATACGGCGAAGCTCTACAAGAGCTTTATCGACGAAGGCCTGACCCAGCCCGGCGTTACCTCTTACTCGCGTGAAGACGTGCAGAACCTCTTCAAGCAAGGCAAGGTTGCAACCGTTATCACTGCGCCGTTCCTTTCCAACCAGATCAAGACGGAAGCGCCGAACCTTAAATATGGCGTTGCTCCTATCCCGGCAGGGCCAAGCGGCGACAAGGGCACCTATGGCGTGACCGACTCCATCGTGCTCTTTGAGAATTCCAAAAACAAGGAAGCTGCCTGGAAATTCCTCGACTTCATTTTCACCAAGGAGCAACGCACCAAGTTCGACAAGGTTGAGGGCTTCCTGCCGGTCAATGCCGAAGAAGCAAAAGACCCTTACTTTGCCGACAATGCGGATCTGAAAGTCTTCACCTCGCTTCTGCCGAACGCCCGGTTCGCGCCGGTTATTCCAGGCTGGGAAGACATTGCGCAGACGACCTCCAATGCGATCCAGAAGATCTATCTCGGCCAGGGCGATCCCGAAGCTACGCTCAAAGAGGCTGCTGCTAAGGTCAACGAGACGCTGAAGTAAGTTTGCTCGGGGAGGCGGATCAAGCCGCCTCCCGATTTCCCTTCACGCTCAACGCTCGAGGAATTCAAAGCCGATGCAACGGGCTACAGCACCCTATGTCCTGATCTTGCCGAGCTTCATCCTGGCCGCCGCCATCATCCTTTGGCCGCTCAAGGAAATCATTTCGCTGTCACTGCACGATGTGAACCGCTTCGGCATGATCCGCGATTTCATCGGCCTGCAGCATTTCCGCGTTCTGTTCGCCGATCCCGATTTTATCGCAGCGACCTGGCGCACGCTTTTCTGGACAGCATCCGTGGTGGTCGGAACGCTGGTCATATCGGTGCCCATCGCGCTCATTCTCAACGAGGATTTTTACGGCCGCGGTATCGCGCGCATATTGATCATGTTGCCTTGGGCGATCTCTCTGACGATGACTGCTATCGTCTGGCGCTGGGCGCTCAACGGTGAAAGCGGCATGCTTAATTCGGCCTTGCGGGGCCTTGGCCTCATCGACACCAATATCCAGTGGCTGGCGGAAGCTTCGACGGCATTCCCGATGCAGATATTTATCGGCATCCTCGTTTCTATACCTTTCACGGTAACCATATTCCTTGGCGGCCTGTCCTCGGTGCCCGACGATCTCTATGAGGCTGCGGCAACGGAGGGTGCGGGAAGCTGGGATCAGTTTCGCCTGATCACGCTGCCGCTCTTGCGCCCCTTCATCAACATCGCTTTCGTCCTCAACACGATCTATGTGTTCAATTCGTTTCCGATCATCTGGGCGACAACGCAGGGCGGTCCGGCCAATTCGACCGATATCCTTGTTACCTACCTTTACAAGACCGGCTTTCGTGTGGGTAAACTCGGCGAGGCCGCGGCCGTTTCCCTGATCATGTTCGCGATCCTTCTGGTCTTTACGATCATCTATGTCCGGCTGGCGATGCGGGAGGCGAAATCATGAGCGCGAAACTCAAACGCTCCATTCTCTTCTGGATTTTGCTGTCGCCGATCGTCGTCGTGATCCTCTTTCCCTACGCGGTGATGACGATCAGTTCGCTGAAATCCGCCACCGAAGTACTGACGCCCAACTGGTGGCCGAGCGAATTGCACTGGCAGAATTTTCCTGAAATGTGGCGGACCTCCGGCATAGCGCCGGCCCTCGCCAATTCGCTCTACGTTTCGGCGCTGTCAACGGCTTTGACGATCCTTGTCTCGATCCCGGCAGCCTATGCCCTGAGCCGCTACCAGTTTGCCGGGCGCGACGCCTTCCGCCAGTTCCTGCTGGTCTCGCAAATGCTTTCGCCCATCGTGCTGGTCATCGGCCTGTTTCGCCTCGTGGCCGGCGCCGGCATGATCGACAGCCTCAATGTGCTCGTCGTCATCTATACCGCGTTCAACATCGCGTTCTGCGTGTGGATGTTGCAGAGCTATTTTTCGACCATACCGCGCGATCTTGAGGAGGCCGCGTGGATGGAGGGTGCCAGCCGCTGGCGCACGCTTATCAGCGTGTTCCTGCCGCTCGCGGTGCCGGCGATGGTGGTCACGGCGATCTTCACCTTCATCAATGCGTGGAACGAGTTCGTCATCGCACTGACCATGCTGCGGACCGAGGGCAGCTACACTTTGCCGATCCGCGTTTTCTCGCTCGTAGCCGGCCGCTATACTGTCGACTGGCACTATGTCATGGCAGCCGCTTTCGTCGCTTCCGTTCCGGTTGCGGTCCTCTTTGCCTGGCTGCAACGCTATCTGGTGCGGGGCCTCTCGATCGGCGCCGTCAAATAACAGAAAGGATTTTCATGATGACGAAGCATCACTTCGGCACGTCCCACGTTCCGCTTTCACCTGCAGTGCGGGCAGGCGACTTTATTTACATTTCGGGCCAGGTACCGGTCGGAAGCGATGGCACTGTCATCATCGGCGGTATTGAAGCACAGACGAAGCAGGTCATGGACAACGTCCAGTCGGCGCTTGCCCTTGCCGGCGCGGAGCTTTCGGATGTGGTCAAGACCTTCGTCATTCTTGAAGACGCCCGCGAGTTCGCCGCGTTCAACAAGACCTATGCCACCTATTTTCCCAAAGACCCGCCGGCGCGGACGACCATTGAATCGCGCTTGATGATCGACATCAAGATCGAAATCGAGGCGATCGCCTACAAACCGCTCTGACACTGAAATACAGGCCTATCATGCGCATCTTTACCGCGTCGTTCGCGACCGAAACCAACACGTTCTCACCGGTCCCGACAGACCGCGCCAGCTTCGAAATGGCGTTTTACGCGGCACCGGGAGAACATCCTGAAACACCGACGCTTTGCTCTGCGCCCATGGTCGTGCTGCGCAAGCGGGCGCACGAGGAAGGCTTCGAGCTCATCGAGGGCACGGCGACCTGGGCCGAGCCGGGCGGACTCTTGCAGCGCAAGGCCTATGAGGAGTTGCGCGACGAAATCCTCGGCCAGCTCCGCGCGGCGCTGCCTGTTGCTGGTGTTATCCTCGGATTGCACGGAGCCATGGTAGCCCAGGGCTATGACGACTGCGAAGGCGACCTCCTCGAACATGTTCGCGCCATCGTCGGTCCAGACGTGCTGATCGCCTCGGAGTTGGATCCCCACAGCCATCTTACGGCCAAGCGCGTCCATAACGCCGATATTCTCGCGGCCTTTCTTGAGTTTCCGCACACCGATTTCTACGAACGCGGCGAGCACGTGGTCGATCTTGCCTTGCGCGCGCTGAAGGGCGAGATCAAGCCGGTAATTTCGACATTCGATTGCCGGATGATCGGCGTTTACCCGACGAGCCGGGAGCCCATGCGCTCCTATGTCGACCGCATGAAAGCATTGCAGGGCCTTAACGGCATTCTTTCAGTGTCGCTTATCCATGGCTTCATGGCCGGCGATGTGCCGGAGCTTGGCACGCAGGTAATGGTTGTCACCGACAATGATCCCGCTAAAGGTGCGGCACTGGCCGAAAAGCTTGGCATGGAACTTTTTGCCCTGCGCGGAAGGACAGCAATGCCGATGCTCGACACCGAAGCCGGTCTTGACGCGGCGATCACGGTCGCTGCCAGGAAATCAGGCAAGCCCGTTGTTGTCGCCGACGTCTGGGATAATCCGGGCGGTGGTGTCGCCGGCGACGGCACGCTGATCCTGCGCCGGATCATCAAGCGCGGCATAGACAATGTCGCGGTCGCAACCATCTGGGATCCCATCGCGGTCACCTTCTGCCTTGCGGCGGGGGAGGGCGCGCAGATTCAGCTACGCTTCGGGGGCAAGGCCGGGCCCGATGGCGGTGCGCCGATCGATGCCCGGGTGATGGTCGTGAAGGCAGTCGAGGAGGGATGGCAAAGCTTTGGCAAGAGCCGCGTTACGCTTGGGCCCGCCGCCGTTATCCGCCTCGAAGGCACCGACATCGAGGTTATCCTCAACACCAACCGGACGCAGACGTTCGAGCCGGATATTTTTTCCAATCTCGACATCGACCCGATGCGCAAGGATATGCTGCTGGTCAAATCGACCAATCACTTTCATGCGGGTTTCGAGCCGGTGGCGGCTGAGATTATCTATATCGACGCCGGCGCGCCTTATCCTTCGAATCCGCGGAAAACCAATTACCGCAAGCTGGCGCGCGAGATCTGGCCGAGGGTGGAAAATCCGTTCTAGGTAAAACGATCAAGTTTGGCGGTTTCTGGCGGCGCGTGGCGATCGGATAGGTCATCCGCGTCGCCCGGAAATCCTGCAAGAAGCTGACCAAGGCTTGGTATCCTCGAAAGACGCTCGTATTCCTGCAATGATATTACAAGGGCCACTTTGCGCCCTTGACGCAGGAACACGGTTGGCTCTCCCGCGACGGCTTTGTCGACGATGGCCGACAGCGTTTCCTTGGCCTCATCCCGATCTGACTCGCGCATATCCTCCACCTTTCCGCAACCCACTCACGGGAATTTCCGGAGCCGCAATTAACACTATTAGCGCCATATCGCAAAAGCGCGAAACAGGGTTTGACTCCCATTGGCTTTCATGTTGAATTGGCACAATGGTCCAACCAATTTAGGCGTTGTCCGCGTGATCAGTCCGATCCTTGCTCCTGTGCATACATCATCCCGCGACGACGCGGTTTTGCACGCGCTGGTCGATTTCGTGACGGGTGAGAGGCTGAAGCCTGGCGACCGCTTGCCCACAGAACGCGTCCTTGCCGAACACTTGAAGGTCAGCCGGACGACCGTGCGGGAGGCGCTGACGCGCTGGCAGGAACTCGGCCTCGTGGAGCGCCGCCAGGGGAGCGGCACCTACCTCAAGGCAGCCGTTACCCGCAACATGCTTCACCTGCCGCTGACCCTGCCTTCGGGCAACGACTTCAATAGCCTTATGCACACGCTTGAAATTCGCCGCGGGCTGGAGGCGGAGGCCGCCACGCTGTGCGCCGAGCGCGCGAGCGACGCGGATATTGCACTGATCGAGCAGAAGCTTATCCGCATGGAGAGAGTTTTCCACGAACGCAACGGCATGTCGGCGGAAGAGGACTGGGAGTTCCACCTTGCGGTGTTCCGTACGTCCGGCAATCCCCTGTTCGAGCAGATAATCGCGGCGATGTACGAGATGTTCCACCGCTTCTGGGAGCATCCGCTCGGCGTGCGCGATTTCGGCCATGCGAGCTTCCCCTATCACCGCACGCTTTTCAACGCGATAGCGGCGCGCAATCCCATCGCTGCCCGCGGCGAGGCGCTGAAACTCATTGCGACCGTCGAGGACGACCTCAAGCGCGGCAACGCGAACCTTAAAAAGCAGACCAAGAAGAGCAAAGAATGAGCGACAATCCATATTTTCACGATCAGGAGATAATGGCGCAGGCGGCAACGCTTCTTGCCCATGACGAGCCATTCCCGGGTGGCTCGGTAGTGCCGCCGATCTACCAGACGTCGCTTTTCACCTTCGACAATTATGCGGCAATGGCCGACGCCTTTGCCGGACGCAAGCGCCAGCCCATGTACTCGCGCGGCGACAATCCGACGGTGATGGAATTCGAAAGCAAGATCGCCGCGCTGGAAGGCGCGGAGGCAGCGCGCGCCTTTTCGAGCGGCATGGGCGCCATCAGCGCCATGGTGCTTGCCTTTGTCGGGGCAGGGGATCGGATCGTTGCCGTGCGCAACTGCTATGGCGACGCCTATCGCCTGTTCGAGCGCCTGTTGCCGCATCTCGGCATCAAGGTGGATTATGTCGACGGCTCGGATCCCGATGCGGTCGCTGCCGCGTTGCCCGGGGCCAAATTGCTCTATCTCGAAAGCCCGAGCTCGATGATGTTCGAGTTGCAGGACATCGCCCACTATGCGCGGCTCGCCAAGCAACACGGCGTCGTTACGACCATCGACAATTCCTGGGCGACACCGCTCTTCCAGAAGCCCATCACCCATGGCATCGATCTTGTGATGCATTCGGCATCGAAATATCTCGGCGGCCATAGCGATACGGTTGCCGGCGTCGTTGCCGGATCGCGGGAGATGATCGACCGCATCAACGGCCGCACCTATTCCTATCTCGGCGCGAAACTCTCACCCTTCGAGGCCTGGCTCCTGCTGCGCGGCCTGCGCACCCTGACCCTGCGCCTGCCGCACCACATGAAGAGCGGTCTTACCATCGCTGAGCGGTTAAGGGCGCATGAAAGCGTCGACCGGATCATGCATCCGGCCTATTCCAACCATCCGGGCAAGGCGACCCTTTCCGGCTACTCGGGACTGTTTTCCTTTGAGGTGACCGAAGACATCGATGTTCCGACCTTCGTCGATGCGCTGAAACTCTTCCGCATCGGCGTCAGCTGGGGCGGTCACGAAAGTCTCGTCGTACCGGCGCTGGCCTCGCTGCAGCAGACGCCGGACGCCAATTCGATCGGGCGCTTCGGCGTAAGCCCGCGAACCATCCGCCTGCATGTGGGGCTCGAAAGTGTCGAGGAACTATGGGCGGATCTTACCAACGCATTGGCAAAAGCCAAACGCTGAACTTCTGAACTGTCTAAAAAATGGGAGCTAGACAATAATGCAAAAACGAATGGGAACATTTCTGGCGGGCGCCATCGCGGCGCTGTCAATGACGGTATCGGCGGCCTTCGCCGATACAACGATCAAGATGGTGGAAGTGATTTCCAGCCCGCCGCGAACCGAACTTCTGAAGAAGCAGATCGCAGGATTCGAGCAGGCCAATCCGGGCGTGAAAGTGGAGCTCGTATCGCTGCCCTGGGGGCAGGCGTTCGAGAAGTTCCTGACCATGGTCCAGGCTGGCGATACCCCCGATATTGTCGAGATGCCGGAGCGCTGGATGGGCCTTTACGCCAATAATGGCCAGCTTGAGGATCTCGGGCCCTACATGGCCAACTGGAAGGACGCGGCAACGCTGGGCGACCGCGCCAAGCAGTTCGGCTCCGTCGTCGACAACAAGCAGTATATGATTCCATACGGCTATTACGTCCGCGCCATGTTCTGGAACAAGAAGCTGTTCGAACAGGCTGGCCTCAAGGAAGCGCCGAAGACACTCGACGAATTCATGGAAGCCAACAAGAAGATCTCAGCGATCCAGGGCAAGTATGGCTACTGCCTGCGCGGCGGACCCGGCGGTTTCAATGGCGTGCAGATGTTCATGAACATCGCCAATGGCAAGGGTGGCTATTTCAATGCCGACGGTACCGCGACACTCAATGAGCCGGGCGCCGTCAAGGGCCTCGAAATGCTGGCCGATATCTACAAGAGCGGCTACGCGCCGAAGGATAGCGTCAGCTGGGGCTTCAACGAGGTTGTGACCGGTTTCTATTCCGGAACCTGCGCCATGCTCGACCAGGATCCGGACGCTCTGATCGGTATCGCCGAAAAGATGAAGCCTGAAGATTTCGGCGTTGCGCCGCTGCCTACCGGGCCGAATGGCAAGTCCTATCCGACCCTTGGCTATGCCGGCTGGGCGATGTTTGCAAATTCGAAGGTCAAGGACGAGGCCTGGAAGCTCATGGGCACCTTGCTGTCGCCCGAGGACAATATCGAGTTCGCCAAGAATGTCGGGGTCCTGCCGATCCACACTGGTGCGGACAAGGACCCCTATTTCGGTTCGGAAGCCTTCAAAGGCTGGTTCCAGGAATTGAGCGATCCGAAGACCTTCGAATTCGTCACGCCGCCGACGCATCTCGAAAACCTCGGCAATTTCTATGACTCGGTTTCGGTCAAGAATTTCCAGGAAGTTCTGCTGGGCCAGAAGACGGCGAAAGAGGTCGCCGACGAGTGGGCTGCGTTCCTGACCGAACAGCAGCAGGCCTGGATGGCCAAGAACAAGAAATAACGTCACCTGCAACGATGCTCCGGCGCGGACCGTGCCGGAGCATTTCTTTTGGTTCGCCAAGCCGGAAACAAGGCGGCGAATTCGAACGACATCGAGATGAGGGGTTCGATAGGTATGGTCATGCAATCGACAGCGGCAGGCTTGCCGCAGAAGGGCGGGAGGGCCGGCGAGAAGCGAAGCTTTGCCGATGCCTTCGAACCATGGGCCTATATGAGTCCGGCCCTCGTATTTCTGCTCCTCGTTCTTGTGGTACCGCTGATCTTCGGCATCAGCTATTCCTTCCGCAAGTTTTCCGCCTTCAAGTCTGAGTTTGTCGGGCTCGCACAATACCAGGCGATGCTACACGACAAGGTGCTAGGCGAGGCGCTGATCAACACCCTGTGGTGGACGGTCGCGAGCCTTTTCTTCCAGTTCTTCCTTGGGCTTGGCCTCGCACTGCTCCTCGATCGCAATTTCGCCGGCAAGAAGCTGGTCCAGGCCATCGTCTTCCTGCCATGGGCGGTGCCCTCGTTTCTTTCGGGTCTTACCTGGGCCTGGCTTTTCAATCCGATCGTCGGGCCTCTGCCACACTGGCTCTATGCGCTCGGTCTCAAGTCAGAGCCCACCAATATCCTCTCCGATCCCGCGACAGCCATGTGGGGGCCGATCATCGCCAATGTCTGGTTCGGCATCCCGTTCTTTGCGATTACCCTGCTGGCGGCGCTGAAGTCTATTCCGTCGGAACTGCATGAAGCCGCCGCGATCGACGGCGCCAATCCATGGCAACGTTTCACCAAAGTGACCTTGCCGTTCCTTGCGCCTACCATCGCCATCACGGTCATGCTGCGGACAATCTGGATCGCCACATTCGCCGACCTCATCTACGTGATGACCGAGGGTGGACCGGCGGGTTCCACCAATACTGTCGCGACCTACATCTATGTCAGCGCATTCAAGACGCTCGACAAGGGCTACGCATCGGCGGTTGCCGTACTCCTCCTCGCGCTCCTCATCCTCTACGCGGTCGTCCTGATCCGTATCCGCAAAGCACTCGTGAGGTATTCCTGATGATCGCCGGACGCTCGCGCAATGCCCGGATTTTCGGCGCCATAGGTCTCTATGGCGCAGTCGGGGCCTATGTCATTTTCGCCTTGTTCCCGCTGTTCTGGACGCTGAAGATTTCGGTAACGCCGCAATCGCTGCTATATTCGGAAGGCATCACGATGTGGCCGTCGACCTCGACGTGGGAAAACTACGTCACCGTGCTGCGTGCCACCGATTTCCCGCGCTACTTCCTCAACAGCGTCATCGTCTCGGTAATAACCGCTGCCTTGGTGACGATCATAGCCTCGGCGGCTGGCTATGCCATGTCGCGCTTCTCATTCCATGGTAAGACGACTGTCGCCGTGACGCTGCTCCTGACCCAGACATTTCCGCTGGTGATGGTCATTCCGCCGATCTACCGCATCATGGGTCAGCTTGGGCTTACCAATAGTCTCACCGGGCTCATCATCATCTACACCGCCTTCAACATCGCCTTTGCTACATTCCTGATGCAGTCGTTCTTCGACGGTATTCCCAAGGACCTAGAGGAAGCCGCGATGATCGACGGCTGCAGCCGCTCACAAGCGCTGCGCAAGGTCATCATTCCGCTTACACTGCCCGGTATGGGCGCAACCCTCGGCTTCGTCTTCACCGCCGCATGGAGCGAACTTCTGTTCGCGCTGATGCTGATCAGCAGCGACAGCCAGAAGACCTTTGCCGTCGGGCTCCTCACCTTCATCGGCAAATTCGCCGTGGACTGGGGGCAGATGATGGCGGCTTCGGTGCTCGCGCTCATTCCGGCCTGCCTGTTCTTCGCCTTCCTGCAACGCTACCTTGTGACCGGTCTGACCGCCGGCGCAGTGAAGGGCTAACCAAGGATAATCCCATGGCTTCTGTCACCATATCGAATGTTCAGAAAAACTACGGCGCCATGAACGTGCTGTCCTCCGTTGATCTCTCGATCGCCGACGGCGAGTTTGTCGTCCTTGTCGGCCCATCGGGCTGCGGCAAGTCCACGCTGTTGCGCATGATTGCGGGGCTGGAAGAAATTTCAGCCGGCGAGATCAAGATCGGCGATCGTGTCGTCAACGATGTCGCGCCCAAGGATCGCGATATCGCCATGGTGTTCCAGTCCTATGCGCTCTATCCGCATATGGACGTAGCTGCGAACATGGGCTTCAGCCTCTTGCTGCGCAAGACGGCCAAGGACCTCGTCATGAGCCGCGTCGGCAGCGCCGCCAAGCGTCTCGGCCTCGACGTGTTCCTCGAGCGGCTTCCGCGTCAGCTTTCCGGCGGTCAGCGCCAGCGCGTCGCCATGGGGCGGGCGATCGTCCGTGATCCCAAGGTCTTCCTCTTCGACGAACCCTTGTCCAACCTCGACGCAAAGTTGCGCGTACATATGCGCACCGAGATCAAGGCGCTGCACCAGCAGTTGAAGACGACGTCCGTTTATGTCACCCACGATCAGGTTGAAGCCATGACCATGGCCGACCGTATTGTTGTGATGCACGATGGCGTGATCCAGCAGGTCGGAACGCCTCTCGAACTCTACGACCATCCGGCGAACCTCTTTGTTGCCGGCTTCATTGGTTCGCCCGGGATGAACTTCCTGCCGGCCGTTGTCACCAACCAGAACGGAACGAGTGCCGCGGAGCTTGCCGATGGCCAGTTCGTACCGCTCCGGCAGGAACTCAACCTTGCCGACGGCGACAGGATTGTCGTTGGCGTACGGCCGGAAAACATCGAGATCGGCGGGGCGGATGATTTGAAGGCCAGGATCGAGGTCATCGAGCCATTGGGCCTCTCGACGCAATTCTATACGAAGATGGCGGATCAGCAGGTATGCATCTTCGCCATGGGGCGCACCGATCGCGCTCCGGGCGATATGATCGGCCTCGGCGTCAAGCCGGAAAATGTTCACGTCTTCCACGCCAAGTCGGGCATGAGATTGGCCTAAGGCGATCGTCGCCTTCCGCGAAAAAGCGTCGGGAATAATATTTCGCTGTTTCGGCGATTTCTGGTATTGCTTTCGCCGTTTAGCAGACTTTGCTGGCTGGGAATGCCTATGCAGCAGCCAAGCAAAGTGACATTTTCCGATCATTCGCCGAAAGGCTAAAACAATGGATGGAAACAAATGAACTGGCTGAAATCGCTCCTCGTCATTGGCGCTCTCGCAATTGTGCCCGCACAGGCCCATGCAGAATCGAATCTGGAAAAGATCAAGGCGGCGGGTGTCCTGAAGATCGGCACCGAAGGTACCTACGCGCCGTTCACCTATCATGACGCGGCCGGCAAGCTCGTCGGCTTCGACGTGGAGATCGGCGAGGCGATCGCCAAGAACCTCGGCGTCAAGCCACAGTTCCTCGAAGGCAAGTGGGATGGCCTCATCGCCGGTCTTGATGCGAACCGCTACGATACTGTCATCAACCAGGTCGGCATCACCGAGGCTCGCAAGCAGAAGTACGATTTCTCCGAGCCCTATATCGCCTCCAAGGCTGTTCTCATCGTCAAGGGCGACAATGCCGATATCAAGACCTTCGCTGATCTGAAGGGCAAGAAATCGGCGCAGTCCCTGTCGAGCAATTTCGGCAAGATCGCGCAGGAAGCGGGCGCCGAGCTCGTTGGTACCGATGGTTTCGACCAGTCGATCCAGCTCGTCCTCAACGGCCGCGCCGATGCAACGATCAATGACAGCCTCTCGTTCCTCGACTTCAAGAAGCACAAGCCGGACGCCAATGTGAAGATCGCCGCCCAGCAGGAAAATGCCGACTTTTCCGGCATCATCATTCGCAAGAACGAGCCGGATCTCCTGGCTGCGATCAACAAGGCGCTCGAGACGATCAAGGCGGACGGTACCTACAAGAAGATTGCCGACAAGTATTTCGGCGAGGACGTCTCCAAGTAACACCCGTTTACGACCGGCGCGATTTGCGCTCTAAGAGGGCAGGGCATTTGTCCCTGCCTTTTTCCTATTAAAATACGGGCTCACCAGGGAGAACCGGATTTGACCCATTGGCTGACACTGATGCTTGAATCGCTGCCCTCGCTGCTCTGGGCAGGATTGGTTTTCACCATTCCCCTGACGCTGCTCTCCTTCGTCCTGGGGCTGGCTGTCGGCCTGATCGCAGCGCTCGTCCGCTTGTTTGCCCCGGCACCCTTTGCAGCGGTCATCAAGTTCTACGTGTGGATCATTCGCGGCACCCCGCTTCTCGTCCAGTTGTTTCTGATCTTCTACGGTCTGCCAAGCGTCGGTATCGTCCTTGATGCGTTCACCGCCGCGTTGATCGGCTTCACGCTCAATATCGGTGCCTACACGTCGGAGATCTTGCGTGCGGTCATTTCCTCCGTGCCCAAGGGGCAATGGGAAGCTGCCTATTCGATCGGCATGAGCTGGGGGCAGGCGATGCGCCGCACGATCCTTCCGCAGGCCGCGCGGGTCGCCGTTCCGCCCCTGTCCAATACCTTCATCTCGCTGGTCAAGGATACCTCGCTTGCCGCCGCAATCACGGTGCCGGAATTGTTCCAGGCAGCGCAGCGCATCGTTGCAACCACCTATGAACCACTGATCCTCTATGTCGAGGCGGCGTTGATCTACCTCGTGATGAGCTCGGTCCTGTCATCGCTGCAGGCGCGGCTGGAGACGCGCCTCAATCGCTATGGCGGCTTCCTGGAGGCGCGCTCATGAGCATGGTCGATCTCAAAAATATCGTGAAGCGTTTCGGCGATCTGACAGTGCTGAATGAGGTCTCGCTCAGCGTTGCCGAAGGCGCGGTCATGGCACTCGTCGGCCCTTCGGGAGGGGGCAAGAGCACGCTGTTGCGCTGCATCAACCTCCTGGAAATTCCGACCTCCGGATCCGTCGATATAGCCGGCGACAGGTTGGAGTTTCGACCGGACCTTCGCGTCAACAGCAAGGACGTTCACAGGCTTCGCCGTCACACCGGCATGGTGTTCCAGAACTTCCAGCTCTTCCCGCACCGGACCGTCATCGAGAACGTCACCGAGGGGCTGACCACCGTGCTGAAATGGCCGAAGGAGCGCGCGCGCGAACGGGCCATGATGCTTCTCGAAAAGGTTGGCCTCGCCCACAAGGCCGAGGTATGGCCCTCGACGCTTTCGGGCGGCCAGCAGCAGCGTGTGGCCATCGCGCGGGCGCTCGCGCCTTCGCCAAAGGTCCTCCTGTGCGACGAGCCGACATCGGCGCTCGACCCCGAACTATCGGGCGAGGTAGTCGACGTGCTGGCGCAACTTGCCCGTGAAGGAACGACGATGGTGATGGCGACGCACGATCTGCGGCTCGCATCGAAAATCGCCAATGAGGTCATTGTTCTCGACGGTGGAGTCATTGTCGAACAAGGGTCTTCGCGCGATATCTTCACGCGTCCGCAACGCGAGCGGACAAAGCGATTCATCGCGACATTGACGCATGAGGAGAGAAACACCCAGGGCGAGGGGATCTGATTTTCCCTACCCGACGCGGCTTCAGATCAATCCAGTGAATCCGCGTCGGCGGGAAGGTTGTGACCTTCCCACTTATCCTGAGGGATGGACGCGGACCGCGTCGCGCAATAGCTGTTCCCCGTAGCTCTAGACAAACGGTTTCGCGAGTTTGAGCCGCCGTGGCAGCAACCGGTCGAAATAGGCCTTGCCGCCGGCAGCAAGACGCGTTCCCTCCGCAGACAGGAAGCCGGGGGGCAAGTGACGCGTCTTTCCCGCGACATTGGCGAGGGGCACCAGGCGGATACGTGTTACGCCGCCTTCTTCCTGCAACGCAACCGAGCCTCCGCCCTGTGCTGCAGCTTCGACCGCAAATGCGCCCGCATCAAAAGCTTCTTGCGCATCGGTCGCGTTGATCATCCCGGCATTGCCGCGCGGCAAATAGCCGAACGTGTCAACCCGGGCGCGCACGCCGGGCAATCCGTCGCGCAAGGCCTGTTCCACCGCCATGCCGAGATCGCCACCGGAGAGGCGAACATTGCCATGCGCGTCAAATTCAAGGCGCTCGCGCGGTACGAGATTTTCTACCACCGAACGGCCGTCCTCGGCGGTAACGCCTTCGGACATGGCAACGATGCAGCGGCCATGACGATCGATGATGGAGCGAACCTCCTCGACGAAACGCTTTGGCGAGAAGGCGAGTTCGGGAACATAGAGGAGATGCGGTCCGCTCTCGTCGTCAAATTGCCATGCGGCTGCTGCGGCGGTCAGAAAGCCGGCATGCCGGCCCATGACGATGCCGACATAAATGCCCGGCAAGGCGCGGAAATCGAGATCGACGCTGGCGAAAGCCGTCGCGACGAACTCGGCGGCCGAGATGAATCCCGGGGTGTGGTCGTTTTCTTCAAGGTCATTGTCGATCGTCTTCGGCGCGTGAACGAAGGCGATATCGCCGCCTGCAGCGTCATTCAGGATCTGTTGCGTCCCAGCCGTATCGTTGCCGCCAATATAGATGAAGGCCGTGGCGCCTGTCTGTCTCAGACCTTTCAAAACCTTTTCGCAATAGGCTGCGTCCGGCTTGTCGCGCGTGCTCCCTAATGCGGCGCTGGGCGTTGCGCCGAGCAAACGGAGTTGCTCCTCGGGAAGGTCGGAGAGGTCGATGAAATTGCCGTCGCGAATGCCCCGCACGCCATGGAGCGCACCGAGAATGCGGGCGCCCTTATGGCGTTTGCGCGCCTCGATCACCGCTCCAGCCAACGTCTGGTTGATGACGGCGGTAGGGCCGCCGCCTTGCGCAATTACGAATGTCTCGCTCATGTCCGCCCTCCGCTCTTGTCATCTTTGCCTTGACGAAGCAATTGGACTTTGAGGGGAGGGGGAAGTCAACTCTGTTTGACGTATTTCCGCCAATCATGCTCTTCGCGAAACCCGAGGACTTCGCGTGTCTTGCGGTTGGACAACGGTGCTTCGAACTCGCCAAGTTCGCGGGTGATTGCCACGTTGGGGCAGTATTTGGCGAGGAATTCCTGCGTCGGCAGCGTCGCCGTGATCGTGTCGTTGACCGCATTGAACACCTGGAAGCCGAGACCGTCCTTCTGGATCGCCAGATCGACGATCTGCCCTAGATCGCGGGCGTCGATGTAGCTCCACGCATTGCGTTTGCGCGACATCGGATTGGCGATGAAATCCGGGAAGCGATCATATTCATGCGGCTCGATCACATTGCCGATGCGCAGCGCGTAGATGTCCGCGCCGGTGCGCATGGCAAAGGCCCGTGCAGTCTTCTCGTTGACGAGCTTCGACAGTCCGTAGCTGTCCATCGGATCGATGTCGTAATCTTCTTCGAGCGGGAACGCATGGAAATCCCTGTCGCCCTCGGCAAAGCAAACGCCATAGGTCGTTTCGCTCGAGGCGATGATGACCTTGCGGATACCGAGTTTGACCGCCGCCTCGATGACATTGTAAGTGCCGAACGTATTGACCCGGAACGTTTCGTTGTCGGGCTTGATCAAAACGCGTGGCACCGCTGCAAAATGCACGACGGCATCGATCGGCGCCGGACCTTTGCCGGTCTCGAACCCATCGAAGCCGAAGTGACTCGAAAGGGCGTTGAACATTTCGCCGCTGTCGGTGATATCGGCAAACAGGGTGTTGACGCCTGGATAGTCCAGGGCAACGAGGTCGATATTGAGAACCTCATAGCCGTGCTCGACGAGGTAGGGAATGACGTGACGCCCCGCCTTGCCAGCGCCGCCGGTGAACACGATACGCTTCTTCATTCTGGTTTTCTCCATGTGCCGGGGCACTGCCGTCTGGGAGTCGGCAATGCCCTCAATTGTCGCTTTGGCGCAGGTTGCGCAGCCTGTCGAAGAGGACGGCGAAGAGGATTGCGCCGCCGATGAAACAGCCTTGCCAGAAGGCGTTGATACCAAGAAGACCAAGGCTGTTGCGGATCACCTCGATCAGCGCTGCGCCGACTAGCGCACCGAGCGCTGTGCCGACGCCGCCGGCGAGGGCCGCGCCACCGATGACGGCCGCGGCGATGACCTGAAGTTCAAGACCCGTGCCGATATTGGTGGTAATCGCGCCGAGCCAGCCGGTCTGGATGATGCCGGCGATGCCGGCCGATAGTGAGGAGATCATATAGACGGCAACCTTGATGAGCCGGACCGGCACGCCGGTGAGGGTCGCCGCATGTTCATTGCCGCCTATCGCATAGACATGGCGCCCGAACCTTGTCCAGCGCAGCACAAAGCCGGTCAGGAGCGCCAGCACGATCATGTAAAGGACAGGATTGGCGATGCCGAGGAACCACGCGCCGCCGCCGAGCGCGAGCAATTTGTCATGGTCGGGTCCGAACTGGAACACCACCGTATTGCCGGAGGCGACCATGGCGAGACTGCGCGCGATCGACAAGGTGCCGAGCGTGACAACAAAGGGGGGCATGCCGATATAGGCAATCAGGATGCCATGGCACGCACCGATGGCGAGGGCGGTGGCGATGGACGCGGCAATGCCGATTTCGATGCTGTAGCCGGCATGCATGACCACGCCGAGGATCATGCTGCATAAACAGAGGACCGATCCGACCGAGAGGTCAATTCCTCCGGTGATGATGACCAGTGTCATGCCGAGCGCGATGATCGCGACAAAGGTGACGTTGCGGGTGATGTTGTAAAGGTTCTTGGTCGTCGCGAAGGAATCCGTGGCGAACGAGAGGAAGATACAGGCGAGGATAACGGCTATCAGTACCCAAAACGTCTGGCTTCCCAGGACGGACGAGAGCCAGTTGTGCTGCCTTTGGTTGATTGTCTGATCAAGTGTGATGGCCATGGTCGACCTCGGTTCCTCCAAATGGTTCGATGCCCGACGGATCAGGCAAGCTGTTCGATCGCGCCGGTGATCAATCCCGTGACTTCTTCAGGCGACGTCGCTCCGATCGACTTGTCAGCAACCTTCCTGCCGCGCCGCATCACTATGACCCGGTCGGCCACGTCGAAGACGTCGGGCATGCGGTGGCTGATGAGAATCACTGCAATACCCTGATCGCGCAGGTTGCGGATCAGGTTGAGGACCTCGGCAACCTGGCGGACCGAGATTGCCGCCGTCGGCTCGTCCATCAGCACGATCTTGGCCTCTGATAAACGCGTGCGCGCGATCGCAACGGCCTGGCGCTGCCCCCCGGACATCTGTTTCACCAGGTCGCGCGGCCGCGTCTCGGATTTCAGTTCAGCGAAGATCTGGCCGGCGCGCTTGTACATGTTGGCGTAGTCGAGGATGCGGATGGGACCGAAACCCCGCCGCAGTTCGCGCCCAAGAAAGACGTTTGCCGCCGCCGAGAGATTGTCGCAGAGCGCAAGATCCTGATAGACGATCTCGATTCCATGCTGACGGGCATCGATCGGCTTGTGCATGATGAGTTCGGCACCATCCATGCGCATGGTGCCTTCGCTCTGGCGGAAATTCCCGGCGATCATCTTCACGAGCGTTGATTTACCGGCGCCATTGTCCCCCATGAGGCCGACGACCTGGCCGGGTTCAATCGCGAATGAAACATCATTGACCGCTTGTATCGCGCCGAAATGCTTCGAAATATTGATGAGTTCGAGAACCGCCACCAGCTAACCTGCCTCCCTTTTTCTGTGCGCTCGCTATCCCGCTCGTTCGTGCGGACATTGTCGCGATCTTCCATCCCCTCCCAAGGAAAGCGGTAGGTCGAATTTACGCAAACGCTCAATCAAGCGTCAATCAACTTTCGGGTGATTGCAAGCCCATACAACCAAAAATAGTTTTATATTACAAATACCCGTTGACGGGGAAACGTTGGCGTTATTAGCTAGCGTCAGGGAGGAATATCTGATCACGAAAGCGACGGGGCAAGTCGGGCGGAACCCGTTCGCGGTCAATGCGGTAACGCGTACTCGCCGCTCGTTCCCGGTTCGAACCGGAACCTGGAAGACATCGGGATCAGGCAAAGGTCGCCTGCATCGGACTGAAATAACTATCGACTGGTTTCCGCGATACGTGTGATTGCAGAACAACCTCGTATTGTCTGGCATCCAGATTGATCTGTGTGGCGGGCACGCTCGTGTCCGTTGGGTTCAAGGGAGGAACAAATGAGGAAATCAATTCTATTGTTAGCCGCCGCTGCGCTCGCGCTCGGTGCCGGACCAGCTCTGGCGAAGAAGCAGCTTGTCATCGTCGTCAAGGGTCTCGACAATCCATTCTTCGAAGCCATCAACCAGGGCTGCCAGAAGTGGAACAAGGAGAACGCGAGCTCCGAGTATGAGTGCTTCTACACCGGTCCAGCTTCGACATCCGATGAGGCAGGCGAGGCGCAGATTGTCCAGGACGTCCTTGGCAAGGCCGACACCGCCGCAATTGCCATTTCACCATCTAACGCCAAGCTGATCGCGCAGACGATCAAGACCGCCAATCCGACGGTTCCTGTCATGACGCTCGATGCCGACCTTGCTGCAGAAGACTCTGCCCTGCGCAAGACCTATCTTGGCACGGACAACTACCTGATGGGCGCCAAGATCGGCGAGTACATCAAGAAGGGCAAGCCGAGTGGCGGCAAGATATGCACGATCGAAGGCAACCCCGGTGCGGACAATATCCTGCGCCGTGCGCAGGGCATGCGCGACACGCTCAGCGGCCAGAAGGGCTTGACCGCCCTGAAAGGCGAGGGCGGCTGGACAGAAGTTGCCGGTTGCCCGGTGTTTACCAATGATGACGGCGCCAAGGGCGTCCAGGCGATGACGGATATCCTCGCCGCCAATCCGGACCTTGACGCATTCGGCATCATGGGTGGCTGGCCGCTCTTCGGTGCGCCTCAGCCGTATCGTGACCTGTTCAAGCCACTGGCTGACAAGATCGCCAAGAATGAATTCGTCATCGGCGCGGCTGATACGATCGGCGACGAAGTCGCCATTGCCAAGGAAGGCCTGGTAACGGCTCTCGTTGGTCAGCGGCCTTTCGAAATGGGCTACAAGGCGCCATCGGTCATGATCAACCTGATTGAAGGCAAGACCGTCGAGGATCCGGTTTTCACCGGTCTTGACGAATGCACCAAGGATACTGTCGATACCTGCATCCAGAAGTAACCTTCAGGCGAGGAGGGCGCGTCATTGCGTCCTCCTTGTTTTGCGTTCAACGGGAAAAATCTGTTCCGGCAGCTCAATCATAATTCCAGGATGTGCAGAGGGCTTCCCGCAAAGCTGGTGCGCTAGGCAATCAGGATAAGGCCGGTCGCCGTCAGCGCCGCGATCCATATGAGATCGAAGTTGATCCACCCGCGCCGCAGGAACGCGAGCCCGAACCAGTCATAGACCGTGAGCGCGATCACAAGAATGACCGCCAGCATTGCGGCCATGTGGGTGCCGACCGCTGCGAGCGCGATCAAGAGCGACCCCGCAGCCGTCAAGTCCTGCCCAGGCATTGACGCGAGGCAAAGCGGGATCACGACCGGCACAAGCATGAGCCCCGCGCCATGCGCGCTCGCCATCAGGAACGACCAGAAGCCGAGGCCGACCATCCCCGTGGTCATGCCAACACGCATGCGGTGCCGGTGACCATAGGCGGCCTGATATGCCGCCCAGGCAAGCAGCAGAATACCCGCCGCGATTTCGAGTGGACGCTGATCGAAAATGAAGCCGAGCAATACAGCAACGACGGCAACCACCGCGATCGAGGCTGCGTGGCCAAGCGCAATCGGCACGAGCGACCGCAAGACAACCATGCGGCTGCCGCGGTGGAGCCCGAGCGCTACCGCGAACAGCCAGCCCATCGCCGGGTTGAGACCATGAAAAACGCCAAGGCCGGCGAGCACCAGCCATGGAGAGATGGATGTCATTCTGCGTATCTGCGCGTCGTTTGACCTGATGCCGTCATGGATAGCAGTAGGAATCCGACGAACAATCGCCACCTTCGAGCCGCACCTGGTGGGGCCGGTGGCTCTTCGGCCAATCGATGAAGAAGTTCTCATCGAATGTGATGCCGCCATTTTCGCCGACATCGAGCTTCACCATCCAGCCTTCGAGCCCTTCCGGATAGAACTGCGGGTCGATGGGTCCGTAGAGCGAGTTGGTGAAGTAGACCCGCTTGCCATCGCGGCTGATTTCCACCATCTGCGGCCCGCCGTTCAGGGCGCCGTTCTTGGCTTTCGGATGCGTCGCTCGCGAGGCGATGCCGCCGATGCGGACCCGGCCGGTTTCCTTCGGGTTGAAAGGGTCGGAGACGTCATACTGGATCATGTCGCCGGTGCCCCAGCAGGAGACATAGAGGAAGCGGTCATCCATGGAAAGGTCGATGTCGGTGACGAGCGGCGCGACCGCGCCGAACCCCTTAAGCACGGGCGGCAACAGGTCGGGGTCGGCCGGCTCGGCAGGGATTTCGATGATTTTCTTCACGGCCCACTTGTCGCCGTCGCGATACCAGGTCCAGATCGACGCGGAAAGATCCTTGAGGCTGATGACGCAGCCGACAAAGCCATAGGCCTTGGTCGGGTTGTGCGCCGGACGCAGTTCGAACACCAGCTGGTATTCTTCACCGAAATCGATTTCCTGCAGATGCTTGCGCTTGTGGAGGTCCCAGAAGTGCAATCTGCGTCCGTACTTGCTCCCGAGCAGTATCTCTGGAACGAGCCCGTTCTCAAATGTGTCGGGCGTTCCCCATTCGCTGGTTACCATCGTGTCATGCCCGAGATGCCACCAGAAATCATAAGCGAGTTTCTGCGGGCCGCGGTCCATCTCCCACTGTCCAAGTACGTCGAAACTCGTGGGATCAAGGAGGAAGATGCCTCCCGGCGCCTTGCCTTCGGCATTGCCGAGCGCGTTCACATAAATACCCTCGGGCCCGCAGTGAATGGTGTGAAGGCGGGAGTAGCCTGCCTTTTCGGCGACTTCCTCCGGCTCGATGACGCGGACGATTTTCGGGTTCTTCGGATCGGGCTTGGTATCGATGATATGGAGCCGCGAGGAACGCAATCCAGGTACGACCAGATAACGGCGCTCCATATGCGGGTGAGGGGCATTCGGGCAAAGGCACGACGAACAGGCATTCCAGCCGAAGTGATGCAACTCATCACCGGCATTCGGCATATCGACCTGGCCGACAATCTGCGAATAGGTGGGCGATTGCGGATCGACATCCACGACGGTAATGGCGTCGGGGATTTTTCGTTCGGGATCGAAGGCGGCGACATAGGCCAGTTTTTCGGCCGGCGCTTTCGCCGCCATGCGCGGCGAGGGATAGAAGGAAGGATCAGGTTGCCAGGTTGCCATGATGATGCTCTCCTCGTGATCGATGACAGAGTGTGCTGAGCGGTCCCCAATGCGACTTTCGTATCAATCTTGGCATCTGGCCGCTGTGCTGTCCAATCAAGTCATTTGATGAGAGCGGGGCCACCCGGCCGGGGCCGGATGGCTCTGTATCGATCAATAGATATCGAAGGGGAAATACTTCGAGACGATTGTCTTGTAGGTTCCATTGGCTACGATGGCATCGATCGCCTTGTTGAATTTCTCGCGCAGCGCGTCGTCGCCCTTGCGAATGCCGATGCCGGCTTCAGTTGCCGTTCCCGGAACGTCTGCAAGCATCTTGCAGCAATCCTTGCCGGCATTGTTGAGCCAGTCGACCACGACGAATTTGTCTGAGATCAGCGCGTCGATGCGTCCGTTCTGGAGGTCGGCGGCCGCTTCTTCCTGCGTCGGGTAGAGCTTTACGTCCACGCCGGCCTTGCCATAGATGTCGGTCGCATAGTTGCCCTGCGTCGTTGACGCCTGCGCGCCGACGCTCTTGCCCTTCATGTCTTCGACGCCGACGCCGGCGAGCGTGCTATCCTTCGGGACGATGACCGCCAAAGGCGTGGTATAGTATTTGTTGGTGAAATCGATCTTCTGCTTGCGCTCTTCGGTAATGCTCATGGACGCAATGATGGCGTCATACTTGTTGGCCATAAGGCCCGGGATGATACCGTCCCAGTCCTGCGCAACAATGGTGCATTTTGCCTTCATCTCATCGCAGAGCGCATTAGCGATATCGACATCGAGGCCAGCCAGCGTTCCATCGGCCTTCAGGGTATTGAAGGGCGGATAAGCGCCTTCAGTGGCGATGCGGATTTCTTTCCAATCCTGGGCTGCTGCGTTCGATGCAAAAGCGACGATGGCCGCAGCGATCGTCAGAAACGTTTTATTCATGTTCCATCCTCTTGGGTACCTGGCCTTTTGGCCCGCCAACACATTAGCCGAAGCGGAATGGATGCAAAGGATATTTTCACGCAAGAGTTGAATCAGCTCACCGGACTGGCGGCTCTTCGAGACAGCGGCAAAAGCGGCGATTGAGCAATGCCGCAACCACTGCTAGCATGGACTGCCGTCGTGTGTACGGCCAGGCGAACTTCGTTCAAGCCTGCAACGTCGGAGGTTTGACATGGCCTTAAACGATGACAGACCGATTTCACTCTTCAAGAAGCTGGGCGGATTGATCGCCATTATCTTGGGTTTCCTGATCACTGCGTCAGGCTACCGCTACGGTTCGACGGAGTTCCTTACCATTGGCATCGCGTTCATCGCGCTTGGCATCATTTTGCTCGTGCTCATGATCGTCCGACGCAACCAGAGCGGGCATGTGTGACGCCGAGCAGGCCGACAGCTAGAGGGGAACCCTCGACCGCTCGGACGCTTGGTGTAGTACTAAGTTATTGATGTTTCGTTATAATTTGCAGTTTATGGCATAAGAGTAGTTATGGAACTCACACCTTCGCATGCCAGACGCAAGAATGCGGGCTGGCAATTGATCCGGGCCGTACGCCCGGTCATGGACGGTGTCTCGTCTTGCCGTCAGCGATAACGGCTGCAGCGGCCTCGAATGCTGCTGCAACTGCTTCCGCACCGGGGTCGACTATGCCATCGAGATCGCGCGCACCGACATAAGACGAGCGACCCGCTTTTGCCTTGGTCATCGATGCCGTTGCCTCGGCTCCGGACCTTGCAGCAACGGCAGCTTCTTGCGCTCCGCTGGCGGCAAGTGCATTCAGTGCGGGATCGAGCGCGTCGATCATCGTACGATCGCCGGGTTTGGCGCCGCCGTAGAATGTCATGCGATCGAGCCCTGAGATGAGTGCTTCCGGTACGTTTGCGCCTGCCGCCATCGACTTCGATGCCGCCGTAAAGAAAATCGAGAGAAGAACGCCGCTGGAACCGCCCATACTGGTAGCGAGGATCGAACCGATGGCTGCAAATGTTGCCGCCTTGTCGGCGAGAGGCAGTGTATCAATCCGCGCCAGGATGCCGCGCGCGCCTGCTGCAACCGTGGAACCGGTATCGCCGTCACCAGCACGAGCATCAAGCCGGTTGAGATCCGGTTCGAGCGCGACAAGCCTGTTGCACACGGTCGCGAGCACTTCTTCGACGTCTGCATCACGGCTGGCAGCCATATGTTCGATTTCGCTTCGCACTGCGGGCGCGGGTACGATGGCTAGCTCATGGCGTTCGACAGGAGTGAGCCATGCGTGCGGTGCAACCTCCGCGAGAAGAGCGGCTTCGCGCGCCAGATCAAGCTTGATCAGCGACAGCGAAAAGCCGTTCATGTTGAGCGCTGTCATGATCGGCCCCGGGCCGATGACGAGCTTCACTCTGCCGCCAAGCGGTGTCGCGAGAACATTGCGCGCGATCAGGTTCATCTCGACTGGCGGCACGGCACCAAGGTTGTTGATGAGCAAAGCATATTCGCCGCCGGCAGGCATGGCGGCACCGAGGCGTTCGGCCATGATGCCGACGATACTCGCCGCAGCCTGGACCGGGATGCGCTCAACGCCCGGTTCTCCGTGAATGCCCAGCCCGAGTTCGCCTTCATTCTCGCCGAGCCGCGACTCCTGCGGCTGGCCCGGAATTGAACAGGTGGAATAGGCAACGCCGAGCGAAACGATCTCAGCTGCTGCGGCGGTGGCGGCTGCAGCGATGTCCTGCAACGCGTCACCACGCTCGGCGAGAAAGCCTGCGACCTTGTGCACGAACAGCGTGCCGGCGATACCGCGGGGCTGTGCGAGGTCCGGAAGCGCTATGTCATCGGCAACGATGACCATCTCGACGTTGAACCCTTCGGCGCGTGCCCGCTCAGCGGCAAGACCGAAGTTCAGCCGGTCGCCCGTGTAATTCTTGACGACAAGGAGGCAACCTGCAGGGCCAGTAACGGCACGTATGGCCGTCAGTACCGCATCAACGCTTGGCGATGCGAAGATTTCCCCCGAGACTGCGGCCGTAAGCATGCCCCGCCCCACGAAGCCGGCATGGGCAGGCTCGTGGCCTGCGCCGCCGCCGGAAATGACGGCGACTTTCGACCTGTCCCAATCGGACCGCACAATGACCTTGATGTCCGGATATGAGTCGAGGCGCGCCAGCAGACCCGGGCGGCTGGTCAGCAGGAGGCCGTCGAGCGCCTCGGTGACGATGTTTTCCCTGCGATTGAAGAAGTGGCTCATCGGCATACCCAGTCTGTTGAATCATCAGGTCATAACCCGACCTGATGACACCAGTACTACGGTTTCCATCCTTGGCAAAATTGCGCACGATTGCGCGTGGCCATTTGGAAGCCACAGCCACGTTGGGAGAGCGGCACGTGCAGTTGCGCCTCGATCGCCTGCCGCTCAAGTCAGATGCGCAACGCAAAGACCTATTTGTTCGTCCGGTCGTCGATGAAGACCCCGGCGCGCTGCGCTGCCTGGACGAAGGCCTGCCTGGCTTTTGCCGGCGTCATCCACCCTTCGAGGGCATCGCGATTGATGCGAACCGCACGCTTGTATTCAAGCCCATCCTGCTGCGGCCATTGATTTCGGAGACACTCAAGAGCCTCCCAAGCCGTCGCAACCAAACGGAGCCCCATGGCGCCAAGACTTATTCTGACTGGCGATGAAAACGACTTGTCGTCCATTACACCCTCCCCCTACCACTTTGCCCGATGCCCCGAACGAAGCATCGATGGGAGTGCGGCGCGTTATGCGACAGGATCTGCGGGCCGGTATCCACTGGGCATTGCTGGACTGCTGTCCGGCATGTTGCGGAATCCGGGATGTAAACGATGTCGGCATGACTGGAATGTGAAAGCATAGTTGAACTCCAAAACAGAATTGCGAACTATGTTTCCTCCTTTACCCCATTCTTTTTTGTTTGCTGTTCAGGGCTGTCATTACGATCTCAGATTTGAATCGCATCCGCAATACCAAATTCGGCGAATGCCGGGATATCTCAAGGTGCAATCGTTGTCAGATCAGCTGGCGGAACTTCAGCTCATCCTTCAAATAAGCGTAGTAGATCGGCGCAGCGATCAGGCCGGCAATGCCATACCACGCCTCCAGGACAATCATCGCCAAAAGCAGCTCCCACGCACGCGCCTTGATGCGTGAACCGATGATCTTCGCATTGAGGAAGTACTCGAGTTTGTGGATGACAATGAGAAAAGCCAAGGATCCGAGTGCCGCAAACAGCGATACACTGAGGGCTACAATGACGATTACGGTGTTCGAGATCAAATTGCCGATGACGGGCAATAGACCAGCGATGAAGGTGACCGCGATCATGGTCTTGACGAGCGGAAGGTCTACGCCGAAGGAAGGCAGAATGAGGACGAGGAAGATCCCGGTAAAGAACGTGTTCAATGCAGAGATACGCAGCTGCGAGAAGACGATGTTGCGGAACGCGTCGCTGAAGTGATCGATACGATCGGTAAGCGCGATCGCCAGCGGGCCGAGCTGCCGTGACGGCGCAACCGAACTCAGTGCGACCATCCCACCTATGATCATGCCGATGATGATTCTTATGAGAAGGACACCGAACTCCCTCCCGACAAGCTGCAACTGTCCGGCATGTTCACGCAGCCAGACGGCGGCAACCGATTCCAGCTCTTCAAGGTTAGACGGGAAATAATCCCGCGCCCAGCTCGGCAGATGTACCTGCGCCGTATCGATGATTTCCGCCATCTTCTTGAAAAGTGACGCGATGCCTTCCGAGCCGTCACTCAGAAATGCGACGCCGCCGAGCACGGCCGCCACGATCAAAAGGATGAAGACGAGGGCAAGCAGCGCCAGAGCGACGGTCTTGGCAATTCGGCCATCGACCCCTGCCCTGCCGAGCAGCGGTGCCGAGAGGTGCACGACGTTATAGACAAGGAGGCCGGCAAGAAGCGCCGAAAGCAATCCCAGTTCGAGCACGGCGATAAGCGCTATGAACGATAAGACATAAGATGCAATTGTAAGCCGGTTGGCGGTAAGCAAGCGGTGCCCCTAGGAAGGCGTTATTCATTGCCCACGTTCCTACCCTTGAAGTCCGATGCGATGCAAGCACAACCGTTGGACAGCTCGGCGTTTCAACAAAATAGATTGAAAAATATAGTACTTTAAGATGAGATAGGATCTCACCTAAAACGTTACTGCAAATGACATGAAAATATCGGCACCGGATCATGATCTTGTTTAGACGGTATAAGTAGGTATTGGCGATGCGAGGGTATATTGCTGCTTTGCATCGTGCCAACCCCCGAAGGGAGCGACTATTGCCATGGCAAACGTGCGGCGAGGTTTCTTAGAGCGGATAGACACGTCTGCCGGTAAAACGGCCTTTGCCTTGCAGGGTGAAAGACCCGCCCAACGCGTGAACGAGACGGTGGATCGGATTCGGGCAGAGCGCGGTCTGGATCGGAAAGCATTGCGCGGGTCGTCGGGCGCACGTCTAGTTCTTCTCACCGGCGGTAACAGTGCAGCCAGGCTTGGTGCGTCCGCCATCATTGCCGCAGGGCTAGGCCTCGAACTCTTCCGCGTCGATCTTTCGGCCGTCGTCAGCAAGTACATCGGTGAAACCGAGCGCAACCTTAAGCAGTTGTTCGATGAGGCGG
Organism: Phyllobacterium sp. UNC302MFCol5.2; assembly: GCF_000686005.1. NCBI lineage: Bacteria > Pseudomonadati > Pseudomonadota > Alphaproteobacteria > Hyphomicrobiales > Phyllobacteriaceae > Phyllobacterium > Phyllobacterium sp. UNC302MFCol5.2. The sequence goes on along the minus strand of NZ_JMLL01000012.1, from coordinate 216,334 downwards.
AGCGAAGTGGCGGTGTGCTGCTCTTCGATGAGGCGGACGCACTCTTCGGCAAGCGCTCGGAAGTGAAGGACGCGCATGATCGCCACGCACATGTCGAGGTGGATTACCTGCGGCAGATGATTGAGAACTACGATGGGGTGGTGATCTTGGCGACCGGCTCGCAGCATTGGTTTCCAAAGCTCAAGGCCATTGCCGGGTATACGGTAGAGCTTGCACCCGATAGTGGCGCTTGCTGAACGCAGTCTAGGTGGGGAAAACCCTTGCAGCGGTCCACATGGCGGCAATGGAACATTTCAAGACGAATTCGAGTTAAATGTAGAGTCTATTTACAAAATTAAGTTATATTTCAGGAGAGAAAGGTGGGCGGAACCTTGTCAAATGCGCCAGGCGTTCGACTAAAATCGTTGAAACAAGCCCCTCATTGCCACGCCACCCTCGGCAGTGCAGTCCCCTCGTTTGGAACTCGATATCGGCGTACGGCATCCCATGCGTGAGGAAGCCGAGAATCATCATGATTTCAAAGGTTTGACGACCGACTACTTTGATCGCCGGAGCGAGACTTACGACCAGGACGCGATTTTTCCGAAACTCGCTTTTGTGATCATTCGACATGCCGATATCGAACCGGGGCATTGCGTGCTCGACATCGGCACGGGCACAGGCCGGTTGGCGCTGCACGCCGCGAAAATGGTTGGGGATGAAGGTGGCGTTGTCGCCATCGATCTATCGGCGGAAATGCTCACGCAGGCGCATTTCAAGGCCGGGATGGATAATCTCAGCAACATTCAGTTCATTCAGGGAGATGTCGAGGAGGCGACGTTTGATAATAACGCGTTCGACAGGATCCTGTGTTCCTCGGCGTTCGTACTTCTGTCCGATCCACGCGCGGCGCTCAGGCAATGGAACCGCTGGCTGAAGTCAGGCGGGATGGTGACTTTCGATGCACCGGGCGAACCCTTTGGCATTAACAGCATCATTGCCGAAGTCGCAGAAGCGCATGGAATTGACCTGCCCTATGCCACGATCGCCAATTCAGTCGAAAAATGCAAAGAGTTGCTCGAGAGTTCCGGATTTGAGGTGGCCGAGATCAGCCCGGAATTGATGCAGGAGCATAGAATGTTGACTGAGGAAGCACTGTTCGTCTGGGAGAAATCCCTCGCGCATCCCGCCTGGCACCAACTCAACCTGCTACCGGCTAAAGAGCTTGAGCAGCTGCGAAAAGACTTCGAAACGAAGGTCCATGCCAAGGCCAAGGATGGAACCATCGTCAGCAAGATCATCATGCACGTCGTCACTGGCCGAAAGAAAACTGACGGCGTATGAGCGCTAGGCGGTCGGACCTTCCAGCTCGCCACGCCTGATCAATTCTTCGCGGATCAGTTTCTTGGCTATCTTGCCATAGGCCGACTTCGGCATTTCCGGCCAGAAGACAAAGCGTTTTGGAAGCTTGTAGCGCGCCATCTTGCCGTCAATCCAGGCAATCATTGCATCAGCATCGGGACTGGCGCCGTCATGCGGTACGCAGACGGCAAGACCAACCTCGCCCCACATCGGATCTGGGATACCGAGGACCGCAACCTCGCTGATGTCGGGATGGCTGAGGATCTTTTCCTCGATCTCGCGCGGATAGATGTTTGAACCGCCCGAAATATACATGTCGGACGCGCGCCCGGTGATGAAGAGATACCCTGCCGTGTCCATATGGCCAAGGTCACCGGTGCGGAACCAGCCGTTGCGGAAAGCCTTCGCATTGGCTTCCGGATTTTCGTAATAACCGGCAAAGACTGCCGGGCCGATCACGCAGATCTCGCCGGTCATCCCAGGCTCCAATTCGTTGCCGGCATCATCCTGAATCGAGATCTGCATACCCGTGCGCGCATAGCCACAAGTGCCAGGACGCTTATCATCCGTCTCTTCGACGCGATGTTCGCTTGCAGGCAGAACGGTTATATTTCCCGTGACTTCCCCAAGCCCGAAATATTGAACGATGACCGGTCCCAAGGCTTTCAATGCGTGCGCCTGATCGGAGCGATACATCGGTGCGCCGGCATAGATCACGTAGCGCAATGAAGAATGGTTGCGCTCGTTGACCGAGGGGTGCTCGGCAAGAAGTTTGAGGATTGTCGGCACCGTGAACATGTTGCTGACCTGCCAGGTTTCGACGAGGCGCCAGGCCTCAGCAACATCGAGCTTCTCACTGGGCAGGAGCACCGTCTTCGAACCGCGGGCGACCTGAGTCAAAAGGTAGATACCCGCCCCGTGCGATAACGGGGCGACAACGAGCGACGCGTCGAGGCGCGTCGTCGCCGGCATCAAGTCGCAAAGGTGGTTGGTGACAACGAAAGCCATCTGACCATGCGTAAGTACTGCTGCCTTCGGCCGCCCGGTTGTTCCTGAGGTAAAAAAGAACCAGCACGGGTCGTTATGATCGACAGGAGCCGTCTCCGCCGTCTCGCCCTCGAAGCGTTCGATGATCGCGTCATAATCCTCGCCGAACGGGGCGTCGCCGATGGCGATGGCGAAGGCAAGGTCGGAGCTGGCAGCCCGGCAGGCGGAAACATGCTCCGGAAACCCATTACCGCAGATCATGCCCTTCGCGCCGCTCGCCGCGGCGAGATAAGCCACTTCATCGGGCGTCTGGCGAAAGTTGGTTGGAACCCAGACAGCACCGAGCTGAAAGCAGGCGAACATAGATTCGAGCATCTGGTTGCAATTCTGCGACTGGACAAGGATGCGATCGCCCTTCCCTACCCCGTACTCCCTCTGCAGCGCCGCCGCCATGGCATTGACCCGGCAGTGTATCCCGCTCCACGTCCAGTTTTGGTCGCGCCACACGAGTGCCACCTCATCGGGAAATCGCGCCGCCGTTTGAGCAAGAAACCCCGAAAGATTCATCACCCGATTCGACATGCGTTCCATGATTCTTCCCCCGATAATCTAGGCTCTCGGCTGTATCGACCGTCCTTTGGTTGACAAGGTCCCTAGCCTGTCATTAGCCGGCTGCAGATGGGCAAGCCGCGCTTCGATCTTTCGTGCCTCACTGCGCATCAGCGAGGCAAGTTCGACCTGCCTGTCGGGCTGCATCCGGCTGTCGATGGCGGCGATGCTGAGCGCTCCCGCCGGCCGCCCGTCCGGATAACGTATGGCGAGGCCGACGCCCCAGGAGTTTGGCAGTATGCGGCCCGGGTTCAAGGAAAAGCCGCGTTCCCGCGCAGTTGTGATATCCGCGCGGATTTGCGGTGGAGCAAGTTCGGGGAACTCCTTGAGGAGCTCTGGCTCGTTGGCGGAAAGGGCAGCCTCGATCTCGTCGTCGTCAAGTGCGGCAAGAATGGCGAGTGAACCCGCGCCGACACCAAGCGGGTGGCGATAGCCGGCCTGGAGCGCATGGGTTCTGATTGGATAGGTTCCCTCTTCGCGATGAAGGCAGACCACGTGATGATCGCGCTGAATCGACAGGAAGCTCGTATCCTGCGTCTTGCCCGAAAGGACGCCGAGACTATCGCGGGCGATCTGCAGGAGGCCGTATCGGCGTGTGGCCAGGGTGCCGAGTACATAGGCCTCCTGCCCGAGAAAGTAGCGCCGCGATCGCGCATCCTGTTCCAGCAATCCGGAGCGGATGAGGGCCAGGAGCAGTCGCCGTACGGTCGGCTTGTTAAGTCCGCTTTGCTCGACGATTTCGCTGAGGGCGCCACCTTCGTCACCAAAATAGCTGACGAGGCTGAGCAGGCCGAGGGCCCGATCGACGCTCTGCGAGCCGTTGTGAGCCCGTACTACCGTCTGTTCCATCATTGTGACCCGCGATCCATATTGTGGATCAGCCTATCAGTGGAATTTGCGAAAGGCAAAATTGAATCCCGGGTGGCCCCAAATCGTGAGGGAAATTCACTTGAGCGGGCGCGTTCGCTCTATAATGTGGACCGATGATCTGTGTCCGGTTCGCCCTCCTGAAATTGTCTCCTCCTCGGGAGCGCCTGATCGCGCTTGCGGGCCATGTTTGAGCGACGTTTGCGTCAGCCGGGCCCGGCGGCCACGGCCCCCTTCGAAAGTTTAATAGGCTCCGGAGAATACCTGCAATTTACCCTGAAGACGGGCCTCAGTATCAATGAGGCGATCGCCCTCCCCCTCGCGGAGGCTGGCCTGACGGCAGCTTCAATCGTCCTTGAGGGTGGAAGTTTCGCGCCCCTCCACTATCTGATGCCGGCGCTGTCGACAGATGACTACCATGCAGCCTGGTATAGCGAAACGAATTCACCCGAAGGCGAGGCGCAGCTCGAACGCGGTAATGTGACTTTTGGGGAAAGGGACGGTCATCCCTTCATTCACTGCCATGCGACATGGATCGAGGCCGATGGCAGGAAGCGATGTGGTCATGTCCTGCCGCACGAGACGATCGTGGCAAAGCCAATTCGCGCCACGGCCTGGGGCACGAACGACGTGCGCATGGTATCAGAACCCGATGCGGAGACGGCGTTCACCCTGTTTCATCCTGTCAAGGCTGCACAGGCTCCAAGGGCTAAAGGGCCTCGCATCGTAGTGGCGCGTGTCCGGCCTAACGTGGACATCATCGAGACTCTCAAAGAGATCTGCCGGGCGAGCGGTTTTTCCAATGCCCGATTGCGCGGCGGTGTCGGCAGCCTGATTGGCGCGCGCTATGCCGACGGAACGTCCGTTGATGACATTGCAACCGAGGTGTTCGTCATCGATGGCTTTGTCTCGACGCGGCCGAATCTCACAAGGCTCGAGATCGTCATGGTCGATACAATGGGAAGGATAACGCAAGGGCAACTCCTTCGTGGAAAAAACCCCGTTTGCATCACGTTCGAGCTCTACCTTGAAGAAGCTTGAAGTCCGAACCGGGTGATCAGTCGTGACCTTCGCCCGGATAGCTTAGCGTCTGCAATTCGCTGGCATCGATGCCGGCAATACGCCGAAGCACGGCGCTTGCCAGTTCCCGGCCTGCCTGGCGTACGTCCTCATTGAAGACGATGATCTGGGGGCGGAACCACTTCAGTACGTCCGTCGACTGCTTGGAGGCGAGATCAACGCCTTTGCCGATCTCCAAACCTGCCGCCTCGATACCGGCCACAATGGCGATCGCCGCGCTGCCGCTGCAGCATACGATCCCGTCGGGACGGTCAGGTCCTGACATGATTTCAACCATGCGGTCGCGAATGCCGGCGAGCGATGTATCGACATCGAAGCCGGAAAAAGACAATGAACTGACGTCGCCTTCGCTGATGGCCCGGGCAAACCCTCGCTCGAGGTGCCGGTAATACGTGACCGACGGCGAAGGTCCGGCAAGCATGGCGATCCTGCGGCGCCCCCGCTCTACCAGACTTTTGACCGCAATATAGGCGAACGTCTCATTGTCGAAGTCATGAAACGGATGCTCGATGCCCATTTCCGTGCGTCCATGGGTGGCGAAGGGAATGCCGTGTTCAGTCAGGTAGCGAACACGCGCATCGTTGGGCTCGGTGCGAGACATGATGATCCCGTCCGCCGAACCGGTCTCGACAATATAGCGGATCGGCTGCATCGGGTCGTTCTCGACCGAGTAGGGGGTGACCGTCAAATGATACGGCGTCTCCGACAGTATTTCGGTAATGCCGTAGACGAGGTTTGACGTGAGCCCCATGATCTCCGATTGCGCATTGAGAACGAGACTGATGACATTGGTCTTGCCGGTTCGCAGCCGGACCCCGGCGCGATTGGGGCGGTAGCCGATCTGCTTGGCAATGAGCTGAACGCGGTTCTTCGTTGCCTGCCCGATTTCGGGAGCATCCTTGAGTGCCCGCGACACTGTGGTGACGCCGAGGCCGGCCATGAAGGCAATGGTCTTCAGCGTCGGACGCTCGCTGTCTGCGGGCGGTCCGGCGTCCGGTGCAGTGGATCGGGCGCTTTTCTTTGGCTTCATTGCCGCTTGGCCACAACCTTGAAGTTGACATTGGCTGTATCGTTTCAAAATTTGAACAAAATGTACAGAGCCATGCGACGACTTTTTCCATGCGGAAATCAGTCTCTATTCCGCTGGACCCTGGCAGCGCAACCCATCAGACAAGATTTTCCGGACAGGAAAAATAAGACAAATCAATGCTATAATGAAGATACAGGCCAAAATAAACGGGAACCCAATAAAAAATCATCGCTCGGGAATTGCATCGTGCCGGAGTTTGAACTAGCCTACCTGTAACGTTTCAGATTTGGGAGGATAGGATGCGTTACCGTTCGATGCTTGCCGCTCTCGCGGCTTCGACTTTGCTTTTTGCAGGCTCGGCGCGAGCCGTTGATCTCGAAGTCACCCATTGGTGGACATCCGGCGGCGAAGCGGCGGCGGCAAAAGTCCTTGCGCAATCCTATGACAAGCTTGGCGGTGACAAATGGGTCGATGGCGCCATCGCTGGCAGCGGCACCACAGCTCGCCCAATCATCGTCAGCCGCATTCTCGGCGGCAATCCCATGGGGGCGACGCAGCTGAATACCGGCCGTGATGCCGAAGATCTCGTCAAGGCAGGGCTGATGACCGACCTTTCCGAGCTTGCAGCCAAGGAGGGCTGGGCCGACTTCATCCGCCCTTCGAAGCTCCTCGACTCCTGCAAGTATGAAGGCAAGATCTACTGCGTGCCGGTCAACATTCACTCGTGGCAGTGGATGTGGATCAACCCGGGCGCGTTCAAGGAAGCGGGTGCGCCGGTTCCCACCAACTGGAGCGAGTTCGTGGCCGCGGCGCCGAAGCTCAAAGAGAAGGGCATCATCCCACTTGCGACCGGCGATGCGTGGCAGGTCGACGGTATCTTCCGCGTGATGCTCGCGACGCTCGGCGGCAGGGACCTCTATCTCAAGATCATGGACGACAAGGACAAGGATGCGGCTGCAAGTCCTGAAATGAAGGCGGTCTGGCAGGCTTTCGCCAACGCGCGCGATCTTGCCGATCCCGGCTATGTCGGCCGGCAGTGGAACGAGGCAACCTCACTCGTGCTGACTGGAAAGGCCGGCGGGCAGATCATGGGCGACTGGGCACAAGGTGAATTCGGCGTTGCCGGCAGAGTCGCCGGAACGGACTATGACTGTCTGCCGGGCCTCGGCGTCCACCCGATACTCGATACGGGCGGCGATGCGTTCTATTTCCCGAAGAATGCCAATCCCGAAGTCACGCGCGCCCAGCTGAAACTGGCGAGCATGCTCGTTTCGAAGGAGACCCAGGTGGCCTTCAACCTTGCCAAGGGTTCTTTGCCGATACGCGGCGATATCGACATGGAGGCAGCCAACGCCTGCATGCAGAAAGGCATCAAGATCCTGGCTGACGCCAATAATGTGCTTCCCTCGATCGAGCAGGCGCTTTCTTCCGACGCGCAGGGCCAGCTCGAAGATTTGAATACGGAATTCTTCGCCAACAAGGATATGTCGGTCGACGACGCGCAGGCGCGTTTCGTCGAAATCATCAGCCAAGCAAAGTGAACCGCTGGACATGACGCCCTGATAGCGACCGGCTCGCAAGGCCGGCGCCTATCGCAAGGTTGGAGACACTTCATGGCCGCGACCCGCCCCTTTGCACCTTTGCGCAATTTGAACGCGAAGATTGCCGCCGTTCCGATGATCGCGACGGTGCTCGTCGTGTTCATCGGCTGCACACTCTGGACGGTGGTGTATTCGTTCACCTCATCGCGGTCGTTGCCGACACTGGATTTCGTCGGAATCGATCAGTACAGGCGATTGTTCACGACCTCGCGGTGGATCGTATCGCTGCGAAACCTCGCCATATTCGGCATCCTGGCACTCAGCTTTTCGCTGGTTTTAGGCTTCATCCTCGCTGCGCTGATGGACCAGAAGATCCGCTTCGAGAACACCTTCCGCACGGTCTTCCTTTATCCCCATGCCCTGTCGTTCATCGTCACTGGCCTCGTCTGGCAATGGATCTTGACGCCCGCCTACGGCGTGCAGAAAGTCGTGCGCGACCTCGGCTTCGAGACGTTCAATTTCCCGATCCTGACCGATGGGCGCTTTACGATCTACGCGATTGTCATCGCCAGCCTATGGCAGGGCACCGGTCTTGTCATGGCGCTGATGCTGGCCGGGCTTCGCAACATTGATGACGAGATCTGGAAGGCGGCACGGGTCGACGGCATCCCCACCTGGAGGACCTATCTCTTCATCATCATTCCGATGATGCGCCCGGTCTTTGCGACGACCCTCGTGATCATCGCCGCCACGATCGTAAAAGTTTACGACCTCGTCGTCGCCATGACCAATGGCGGTCCGGGCATCGCCTCGGAAGTTCCGGCGAAATACGTTTACGATTTCATGTTTTCGCGCGGCAATCTCGGACAGGGCCTCGCCGCTTCGACGATCATGCTGACGACGGTACTGATCATCCTCGTTCCGTGGGCGCTCTATGAGTATCGGCCGAGAAACCGGACGCTGGGAGTGGGCAAATGAGCCTCATCAATCCTGCAGGGCCGCGCGGACGGCGTCCTCGTCGCATCGTGTCGCCGACCTCGATCATGATCTACGGGATCCTCATCGTCGCAGCGGTCTATTACCTCATTCCGCTCTACGTCATGGTCATGACTTCGCTGAAGGGCATGCCGGAAATCCGCCTCGGCAACATCTTCTCACCGCCGGTCGAAGTGACATTCCAGCCATGGGCGACAGCGTGGAACAGTGCCTGCACCGGGCTCTACTGCGAGGGCATCAAGGTTGGCTTCTTCAATTCGATGAAGATCTTGGTACCCAGCGTGATCTTCTCGATCATTATCGCCTCGGTGAACGGTTATGCATTGTCGAACTGGCGCTTCAAGGGCTCCGAGCTGTTCTTCACCGCGTTGATCTTCGGCGCGTTCATCCCCTATCAGGTGATGCTCTATCCGCTGGTCATCATCACCCGCGAACTTGGGATATTCGGCACGCTCACCGGTGTCATCGTCATCCATACGATATTCGGCATGCCGATCCTGACGCTGCTCTTCCGCAACTATTTTGTTTCCCTGCCTCCTGAACTCTTCAAGGCCGCGCGTGTCGACGGTGCCGGCTTCTGGCGGATATTTCTGCAGATCATGCTGCCCATGTCGCTGCCGATCTTCGTTGTTGCCGTGATCCTGCAGGTAACCGGCATCTGGAACGATTTCCTTTTCGGCGTGATCTTCGCCGGAACCAAGAATTTTCCGATGACGGTGCAGCTCAATAACATCGTCAACTCGACGCAGGGCGTGAAGGAATACAACGTCAACATGGCGGCCACCATTCTGACCGGCGCCGTCCCCCTCCTCGTCTATTTCTTCTCAGGCAAGTATTTCGTCAGGGGCATTGCCGCTGGCGCCGTCAAAGGATGACCCAGTTGCACAGCGTCTCGATCAAAGATCTCTCGCTCAATTTCGGTTCGGTCGGGGTCCTGAAGGACCTCAATATCGATGTGGCCGACGGCGAGTTCCTGGTCCTGCTTGGACCATCCGGGTGCGGCAAGTCCACGCTGCTGAATTGCATTGCGGGTCTTCTCGATATTTCCGAGGGGCAGATCTTCATCAAGGGCAAGAACGTGACCTGGGAAGAGCCAAAGGATCGTGGCATAGGGATGGTCTTCCAGTCCTATGCGCTCTATCCGCAGATGACGGTTGAAAAGAATCTCTCGTTCGGGCTGAGGGTCGCCGGACTTCCGAAGGCGGAAATAGCAAAGCGTATTGCCGCCGCCGCGGAGATCCTGCAGATCGGGCCATTGCTGCATCGCAAGCCAGCCGAGCTCTCCGGCGGGCAGCGCCAGCGGGTCGCCATCGGCAGAGCCCTGGTGCGCGACGTCGATGTGTTCCTCTTCGACGAGCCCTTGTCCAATCTCGACGCCAAGCTGCGCTCGGAACTGCGCGTTGAGATCAAGCGACTGCACCAGAAGCTCGCCAATACGATGATCTATGTCACGCACGACCAGATTGAGGCGCTGACGCTAGCAGACCGGATCGCAGTGATGAAGGGCGGGCTGATCCAGCAGCTCGATGACCCGCTGACGATCTATAACCGCCCGCGCAACCTGTTCGTCGCGAGCTTCATCGGTTCGCCAGCCATGAATTTCCTGAAAGGCGAGATTGGTGGCAACAGTGCTGGTCCCGTTTTCAAGGCCAATGGTCTTGACATCTCCCTCGCCTCCTATGCCGCGCAACAGCCCCTGCCCTTTGGCCGCGCCGCCATCTTCGGCTTCCGGCCTGAGCATATTGCCATAGGCGACGCACCCGGTCCGGCCGGGCGGTCATGTCCCGCGACCGTCGATCTCGACGAGCCGATGGGCGCCGATAGTCTCGTCTGGCTCAAGGTCGCAGGCAAGCCGATTTCGGTCCGCGTCGATTCGGGCCGCCGCTATCAACCCGGAGAGAAGGTGTTCCTGACCTTCAATCCCAACCTCGCTTCCGTCTTCGACGCCGAAAGCGAAATCCGCATCTAGTCCCCGCATGAATCCTGGAGAACCGCAGTGACCGATTTTTCATATCAGCTCTATAGCTCGCGCAGCTTCCCGCCGCTTGAAAAGACCTTTTCCATGCTCAAACGCCATGGTTATGCGCAGGTCGAAGGCTTCGGCGCCGTCTATGCCGATCCGAAAGCAACGCGAGCGGCCCTCGACGCCAACGGCCTTGCCATGCCAACGGGTCACTTCAGTATCGACCTTCTGGAGAACGAGCCGCAGAAGGTGCTCGACATTGCCGGTACGCTGGGCATGAAGGCGATTTTTTGCCCCCACCTTGCGCCGGACCTGCGGCCCGCCGACCGGGAAGGCTGGCTTGCTTTCGGCGAGCGGCTCGAACGCGCCCACGCAACCTACAGCAAAGCAGGCTACGTTTTCGGCTGGCACAACCACGATTTTGAATTCAAGGCGCTCGCCGACGGCAGCTTGCCGCAAGATGCCATCTTCGCGGCCGCGCCAAGTATCGCATGGGAAGCCGACATTGCCTGGATTATCCGTGCCGGCGCCGATCCCGTGCAGTGGATCAAGGATCACGGCGATCGAATTGTCGCGGTTCACGTCAAGGATATTGCGGGGCCGGGCGAAAATGCGAACGAGGACGGCTGGGCCGATGTCGGCCACGGCACTGTCGACTGGAAAGGATTGATGGGAACCCTGCGCGAGACGCCCGCGCAATACTTCATCATGGAGCACGACAATCCGTCGGATGACGAGAGGTTTGCCCGCCGTTCCATTGCCACCGTCAAGTCGTACTGAGGAAAGCAGCATCATGGCCAGGTCACTTGGTATCGGGATTATCGGCGCCGGCAATATTTCATCGACCTATCTCAATCTCGCACCGCTCTTCAAAGGCATCAAAGTGCAGGCTATCGCCGATATCAATGCGGCAGCCGCGCAGCATCGCTCCGGCGAACATGGCATTGAGGCCCGTTCGATGGACGCGCTGCTTGCCAGCGACGACGTCGACATCGTTGTCAATCTCACGGTTCCCGATGCGCATTTTGACGTATCCAAACAAATCCTGAGCGCGGGCAAACACCTTTATTCGGAAAAGCCCCTGACGTTGTCGCTGAAAGACGGACTTGAGCTTCAAAAGCTTGCGGAGAAGAAAAAGCTCAAGGCGGGTTGCGCGCCCGATACTTTTCTCGGCGGAGCGCACCAGTTGGCCCGCAAGCTGGTCGATGATGGCGAGGTCGGTACCATTACCTCAGGCACGGCTCATGTCCTCAGCCATGGCATGGAACATTGGCATCCAAATCCTGATTTCTTCTTCCGACCCGGCGGTGGTCCAATCCTGGATCTCGGTCCCTACTACATCGCCAATCTCGTCAACCTGATTGGACCGGTCAGGCGCGTTGCAGCGCTCACCTCGATGGCTTCGACGACGCGGACGATTTCGAGCTTTCCCCGCAAGGGTGAAGTCATCGACGTGACGACACCGACGACTATCCAGGCTCTGCTGGAATTCGCGAGCGGCGCAACCGTCACCCTGTCTGCAAGTTGGGACGTCTGGGCGCACCATCACCCTAACATGGAGCTCTACGGCACTGATGGGTCGATCTTCCTTCCCGATCCGAATTTCTTTGGCGGCGAGGTCAAGCTGGCGAAGCCGGGCAAGAAGGTCAAACCGGTGAAGGCATGGTCGCATCCGTTCGGTATCGCCAACCAGAAACACGCGGCCGGCATGATGGCCAATTACCGGACTGCTGGTCTCGCTGACATGGCAGCGGCCATCATCGAGGGCCGCGACATCCGGTGCTCGCTCGAACGGGCGCTCCACGGGGTGGATGTGATGGTGTCGATCCTTCGCTCCGGCGAAGAAAAGAAGTTCATCGACATCAGGACAAGCTGCTCGCGGCCGGAGGCACTCGGCATAAAGGACGCCAAATCGCTGTTGAAAAAGCCCTGACGCGAAGCGTCTCGCGCATTGCGGTCATGATCGGGCAGTCCTATTGTCGCCGCCCGATCATAAGTGATGGAAATGCCCCGTGACCGCAAATAGTGTCCACACCGCCCGTATTGCCCGTCTTATCGCAGCCGAGATCAATGCGAGGCCCGAACAGGCAAGTGCGGCGATCGAGTTGCTGGATGGCGGCGCTACGGTTCCCTTCATTGCGCGCTATCGCAAGGAGGTAACGGGCGGGCTCGACGACACGCAATTGCGTACGCTCGACGAGCGGCTGCTCTACCTGCGCGAACTTGATGCCCGCCGCGATACGATCATTGAGTCGATCCGAAGCCAGGGCAAGCTCAACGATGAACTCGAAGGCAAGATCGCGGCAGCCGCGACGAAGGCAGAGCTTGAGGACATCTATCTGCCTTACAAACCAAAACGGCGCACACGGGCCGAGATCGCTCGCGAGCGTGGCCTCGGGCCCTTGGCGGAAGCGATCCTCTCCGATCGAGCCTCGGTTCCGCAGCAACTTGCAACGAACTTTATCAATGACGATGTGCCGGATGTGAAGGCAGCGCTCGAGGGAGCGCGCGACATATTGGTCGAGACTTTTTCGGAAAATGCCGATCTGGTCGGCCGCCTGCGCAACTACATGCAGGACCGTGCGGTATTGCGCGCCAAGGTAGTCGACGGCAAAGCCGACACGGGTGCGAAATTCGCGGACTATTTCAATCACTTCGAGCGTTGGTCGGCGGTCCCTAGCCACCGGGCGCTCGCCATGCTGCGTGGCCGCAATGAAGAGGTTCTGTCGCTCGAGATCGAAGTGGACGCCGAGGATACGGCTCCGGTCAAGCCGGTTGAACGGATGATCGCAAATGCCTATGCGATCTCCCACAAGGGTGGCGCTGCCGATATCTGGCTGATGGACGTGGTGCGCTGGGCATGGAGAATCCGCTTCTCGCTCAACCTTTCGATCGACCTCATGACGACAATGCGCGAACGGGCCGAAGAGGAGGCTATCCGCGTATTTGCGCGTAACCTGAAGGATCTGCTGCTGGCGGCCCCTGCCGGATCGCGTTCGACAATGGGGCTCGACCCAGGCATCCGCACCGGCGTGAAAGTGGCGGTTGTCGACGGCACCGGGAAACTTCTCGAGACGACGACTGTCTATCCTTTCCCGCCACGCAACGACGTGCGCGGCACCCAGGCCGAGCTTGCGCGATTGATCGTCAGCCACAAGGTGGAACTCGTTGCCATCGGCAACGGAACAGGAAGCCGCGAAACGGAGCGGCTCGTGGCCGACATGCTCGCAGCGATGCCGTCGCCGAAGCCCATGAAGGTCATCGTCAGCGAGGCGGGCGCCTCCGTCTATTCCGCCTCGGCGACCGCCGCGGCCGAATTCCCCGATCTCGATGTTTCGCTGCGCGGCGCGGTGTCGATTGCTCGCCGCCTGCAGGATCCGCTGGCCGAACTCGTCAAGATCGAACCGAAATCGATCGGCGTCGGTCAGTATCAGCACGATGTCGACCAGTATCGTCTTGCGCGTTCGCTCGAGGGTGTCGTCGAAGACGCGGTCAATGCAGTCGGCGTCGACCTCAACACGGCATCGGCGTCGTTGCTCGCTCGCATTTCCGGACTCGGCAACGCGCTTGCCGAAGCGATTATTGCCTATCGCAACGAGGTCGGACCGTTCAAAACGCGGCGTGATCTCCTGAAAGTGGCTCGCCTCGGGCCGCGCGCCTTCGAGCAATGCGCCGGGTTCCTGCGTATCCCGGATGGTACCGAACCGCTCGATGCCTCGGCCGTGCATCCGGAAGCCTATGGAGTCGCCAAGAAAATCGTCAGCGCCTGCGGCCGTGATGTGCGCGCCTTGATGAATGACGGCGCTGCGTTGCGGGCCCTCGATCCGCGCGTTTTCGTCGACGACCGCTTTGGTCTGCCGACCGTGCGCGATATCATTGCCGAACTGGAAAAGCCGGGGCGCGACCCGCGGCCGGAGTTCAAGACGGCATCCTTTGCCGACGGCATCGATGACATCAAGGACCTGAAGCCCGGCATGCTGCTCGAGGGGACCGTAACCAACGTCGCGGCCTTCGGCGCCTTCGTCGATATCGGCGTGCACCAGGACGGCCTTGTCCACCTGTCGCAGCTCGCGGACCGTTTCGTCAAGGACGCGCACGAGGTGGTCAAGGCTGGTGATGTCGTCAAGGTCAGGGTGGTCGATGTTGACGTCAAGCGCAGCCGTATCGGACTGACGATGCGCAAGGATGGCGGTGCGCCGGCGCCGCGCGGGCCAAGACCCAGCGACGCGCCATCGTATAAACCCCGCTCCAACGCGCCTGCGCCAAAGCCGCAGTCCGCGCCGCAGGGCGCATTCGGTGCAGCGCTTGCCGATGCCCTGCGCAAGAAATAGCGTAACGATCATCAATGGTTCGGGAGGACGTCTTGGATATCCGCAAAATTGGCAATACATCGCTCGCCGTCACCGAGTTCGGATTTGGCGGCGCGGCGATCGGCGGTCTCTACCGCGAGTGCACCCGTGAAGCTGCCATGGAAACGTTGCAGGCTGCCTGGGATGCGGGCCTGCGTTATTTCGATACCGCGCCATTCTATGGTTTCGGCCTTTCCGAGCGGCGGACCGGCGATTTCCTGCGCGACAAGCCGCGCGAAGATTACGTGCTCTCGACCAAGGTTGGGCGCCTGCTTCGTCCGGTTCCAGAGGATCAAGTGCCGGATTATTCCTATGTGAATCCCCTGCCCTTCACGGTCGATTACGACTACAGCTATGACGGGATCATGCGCTCGTTCGAGTTCAGCTATGCCCGTCTCGGGTTGAACAGGATAGACATTCTCTACGTTCACGATATTGGCGCGTATACGCATGGCGCCGAGAAGAATGCCGTCTACTTGCGCCAGCTTCTCGATAGCGGCATGCGGGCGCTGGAAGAACTCAAGGCGTCGGGAGCCATTTCCGCTTACGGCCTCGGCGTCAACGAGGTCGATGTCTGTCTTGACGTGATCGCCCGCAGTCCAATCGACTGCATTTTGCTTGCTGGGCGCTATTCGTTACTCGACCGCTCGGCGGAAGGCGGTCTTCTGGATGCCTGCCGCAAGCAGAACATTTCGTTGGTCATCGGCGGTGTGTTCAACTCCGGCATATTGGCGACCGGTCCGGTTCCGGGCGCAAATTTCGATTATGGCCCGGCATCCGACGACGTGCTGACCCGGGTTCGTGCAATGCAGGATATTGCGAAAGCCAACGCGATTCCGCTCGCTGCCGCGGCCATTCAATTTCCATTGCGCGAACCCGTTGTCGCCAACGTCCTCATCGGAACGGCGAAACCCTCAAGCCTCACGCGAAATATCGAGCTCCTGTCGGTCAAGGTGCCTGACGCGGCCTATGCCGCATCCGAGCCCTTCACCATACGTTGAGGCATCAGGCGGCAAGCCGCCGATCGTTAACGAGGGCGGCAAGCTTGTTGGCGAGCGCAAGGCTCTCCGCCTGTTCAGCCTTGAACCTGTCTTCAGTGATTTCGAGGATGAGCATCGTATCCGGCAGGAAGGTCAGTTCTGCAAAGATCTCCTCCCACGGAATGTCGCCCCAGCCGACGGGCAGATGCAGATCACCGATGCCGAGTGCTGTCGCCTCCGCCGGGTGATAAAACTTCGTCATGGTGTAGGGGCGGCCAAAGCTGTCATGCACGTGCAGGTGGCCGGTGACGGGCGCCATGGCCTTGATCTCCGCGCGCCAGTCGAGGTCGAGGCGCGTGCATTCGATATAAGCGTGGCTGAAATCGATAAGTGCACAGACATGCGGGCTGTCAACGGACCTGACCGTTTCTCCAACTTGCGAAGGCGTCTGGCGATATTCGTTGTCGCTTAGAGCGAAGATGTTTTCGAGCGCGATGCGCACGCCATAGTGGCCGGCGACTTCCGCCATCTCGGCGAGCGCGTCGCGCTCGATCGCATCGAGCGCACGGTTGCGGGTGGCCGCTTGCATCTTCGCCTGGCCGGAATGTTGAACCAGCACGCCCGCCTCGATACGGTTGCATAGTTCAAGCATGGCGCGGACGACGGCTTTCTGCTCGGCGAGGTGCTCCCTGTCCATGAAGTTGGATACGATCTGGCCGTGGACGCTGTAATGCAGATCGAACTGCTTGGTGATTTGCACCAGGCGCTCCGCGCGGCTTGGGATAATACGGCCGCCGGCGATAATCTCCTCACCGTAAAGCGAGAGCTCGGCAGCGGTGGCGCCGAGGTCGGCGATTGTACGGATCGACCCTTCAAGCGTGCTGAAATCGCCCCCCTCGCTCGTATAAGTGCAGAAGCCGACGGATGAAATTATGGGGAGGCTCATTTTCAGTTCTCGCGGTTGTAGGGTACTTGCGATGATAGGGCCGCTGCTTGACCGTTTCACGACAATGCTGGCCGCAAAAGCTTTTGCTCGCCGATCAGTGAAGTCAATTGCATTCTCGCAAGGCTCAAAGGAATTGCTGCCATAATCGCATGCTTGGCTTGCGACTCGGAACGATAGCGGAGGCAGGAGGTGAGCATGGCGTATGAGCTTTATTATTGGGATGGTCTGCAGGGACGCGGCGAGTTCATTCGTCTCGCTCTCGAGGAAGCCGCCGCTGACTACATTGATGTGGCACGCCAGTCTGATGGCATGGCGGCCATGATGCGATTTCTCAAAAGCCGGACCGAGCCGCATATCCCTTTCGCGCCGCCATTCCTGAAAGACGGTGACTTGATTGTCTCGCACGTTGCCAACATCCTTCTCTATCTCGGGCCAAAGCTCGGTCTTGCGCCGCAAGATGAATCGTTGCGCTTTGTGGCAAACGGGCTGCAACTTACCATCACAGATTTCGTCGCCGAGGTGCATGACACGCACCATCCGCTCTCGACCAACGCGTATTACGAGGACCAGAAGGAGGCGGCCAAGCATCGCTCCGCTGATTTCATCGAGCATCGGATACCCAAGTTCCTCGGCTATTTCGAACGCGTGCTGAAGCAAAATCCAGCCGGAAGCGGGCACGCGGTGGGTGGCAGTCTCACTTATGTCGACCTTTCGCTGTTCCAGGTTTTCGAGGGCCTGCGTTACGCTTTCCCGCGCGCGACGCGAAAGCTTGCCAAAGACTACCCTGCCGTTGCCGCCGTGCACGACATGGTGCAGAAGCGCCCCAACATCAGCCGATATCTTGAATCGGACCGTCGCCTCGATTTCAATGAATCCGGCATATTTCGCCACTATGTCGAACTTGATCAGGACGCATAAGCAGGAAGTACTATACTTTTGCTGGACACGCCGCTCAGGCTGCCTCCATTATCTCTCCTCTTGTCACGATCTTTGGGAGGAACGATCATGGACTATCGCTTAACGATGGCGAGCGCTCTCATGCTCAGCGTGGTGCTGGCAGCTGCGGGGACGACAGGCGCCTGGGCCGCTTCGCCCGAGCCCGTGAAGGCCGAGCACGGCATGGTCGTAACCGCACAACATCTGGCCTCCGACGTCGGAGTGGAAGTGCTGAAGAACGGCGGCAATGCCGTCGATGCGGCGGTCGCGGTCGGCTATGCGCTGGCGGTGGTATATCCGACCGCAGGCAATATTGGCGGTGGTGGCTTCATGACCATCCGTATGAAGGACGGCAAGACGGCATTCCTCGATTTTCGCGAACGCGCACCACTCGCCGCGAAGCGCACGATGTATCTCGATGACAAGGGGAATATTGTGAAAGGCGCAAGCACCGATGGCTATCTCGCCATCGGCGTTCCGGGGTCGGTGATGGGCTTCGAAACGGCCCGTGCCAAATACGGCACCAAGCCGCGTGAAGAGCTGATCGGTCCCGCGATTCGCTTTGCCCGTGACGGCTTCGAACTCGATCAGGGTGACGTCGCGTCGCTGCAGGACGGTGCCGAGACCCTTGCCAAGGACAAGACGGCGGCCGCTGTCTTCCTGAAGCCCGACGGAAAGACCTATTCCATCGGCGAAACACTGATCCAGTCTGATCTCGCTGCTACGCTCTCCGCCATTTCCGAAAAGGGCCCTGACGCGTTCTACAAGGGAGCAACCGCGGATGCCATCGTCAAAGCGAGCGAGGCGGGTGGAGGTGTTCTGGCGAAAGCCGATTTCGAGCAGTACAGCGTGCGAGAACTCGAGCCGGTCAAATGCAACTATCGCGGCTATGACATCGTATCCTCGCCTCCGCCAAGCTCGGGCGGGGTAATCATCTGCGAGATACTCAATATTCTCGAAGGATATCCGCTCGGCTATCTCGGCTATGGTTCGGCAGAAACCGTGCATACCATGGTCGAGGCCATGCGCTATGCCTATGTCGACCGCAATACGACACTTGGCGATCCCGACTTTGTCGACAACCCTGTCAGCAAACTGCTGGACAAGAAATATGCCAAGGAAATCCGCGACAAGATCAGCCCGTTCAAGGCCGGTGTCTCGCAGAAGTTGATGCCGAAAGGCTTCGGCGAAAGCAAGGAAACCACGCACTACTCGATCGTCGATGACGAAGGCAATGCCGTTGCCGTCACCTATACGCTCAACGGCTCGTTCGGTGCCGGGGTGATGGCGCCCGGTACGGGTGTTCTGCTCAACAACGAGATGGATGATTTTACCTCGAAGCCGGGTTCGCCCAACCTTTACGGGCTCGTACAAGGCGAAGCCAATGCAATCGAACCGAAGAAGACGCCGCTTTCCTCGATGAGCCCGACCATCGTCTCGAAGGACGGCAAGCCATTCATGGTGATCGGCAGTCCAGGGGGCGCCCGCATCATCACGATCACGCTTGAGGCAATTGTCAACGTCATCGACCACGGCATGAATATTCAGGAGGCGATCGACGCCCCGCGCATCCACCACCAATGGCTGCCGGATCGCGTCTACATGGAGCCTTATGCCCTCTCGTCGGATACGCGCAAGCTGCTGGTGGAGATGGGTCACGATGTAAATATCGACAAGGACTGGACCATATGGGGTGAGGCCGCCGGTATCCTCGTCGGCGGCGCCAGTCTTTCGCAAATCGAAGAAGGCGGCGGAGCGCGGTATAACGGCGCCATGGATAGCCGCGCTGCTTCCGGAGCGGCTAAGGGTTACTAGGCATCAGCGACGGTTTGCAGGTGCGTCAGATGCTGAAGCCATGCATTCTGCCGTGCAACTGACCGATCGTCGCCGCATTGGCATTGGCAAAGGCGAAGCGCAGGAACTGATCCTGCCCTTCGCCGAAATACTGTCCTGGAATAGCAAGGATGCCGGCCCGCTTTGCGAGGTGCTCGGCGACTTCGGTTGATGATCTGCCTTGGAATGGATGGCGCACGAAGGCGAAGTAGGCGCCGATCGCCTCAAGCTTCCACTCGTCGAGCCCGGCCATGACATCGCGCAAGGCCTGCGAGCGCAGTTCGATTTCGTGGCGATTGCCGGCCCGCCATTCCGCAAGTGCCGGCAACGCCTGTGCGACCGCACCCTGCGCCGCCCGCGGCGCGCAGATTTGCAGATTGTCCATGATCTTGGCGATTTCCTCGACGACGCGCGGGCTTGCCGTAACGGCGCCAAGGCGGTGGCCAGGGATGCAGAACGATTTTGAAAAACTGTAGAGCTGGATCAGGTGGTCCAGCCAATGCTCTTCGCGAAGGAGCCCATGCGGTGCGCCATAGTGTTCCGGAAGAAAGTCGCGGTAGGTTTCGTCGAGGATGAGCCAGATGCCGTTGCGCTTGCACGCGTCGAAGAGGGATTTTAGCCGGTCGGGCGGATAGATCGCGCCGGTCGGGTTGTTTGGGGTCACCAGCGCGAGTGCGCGGACGCCGGGTACGATTGCGTCGATGAGGGCTTCGACCGTCGGCACGAAGCCTTCGCTCGCATGGCACGCGACAAGTTCGGTTTTGATGCCGAGCATCGCCAGCGTCGTCTCGTGATTGAAGTAATAGGGGTTGCTCACCAAAATGGTGTCGCCCGCCGCGGCCACCGCCATGGCAGCGCACATGAAGGCCTGATTGCAGCCGGAGGTGATATGAATATTCTCGGCCCCAATTCTGGCGCCATAAAGCTCTGCCACATGCGCGGCGTAAGCGTCACGGAGCGCAGGCTCGCCTTCGATCGCGCCGTAATTGGTATAAGCAAGGGATGCGGCTGCCTCGCCGAGCCATTGCAGCATGGCAGGGTGCGGCGGATAGCCGGGAACCGCCTGCGAGAGATCGATCAGCGGCCCAAGGGCGCCGTCATAGGACTTGCCCCAGGACTGCACGGCTGGAATTGGCGGGGGCGAGAGACGCGTTATGAGCAGGTTGAGTGGGGCAACTGGCATGGTCGTTCCTATCGTGTATCAAGTTTGGCCCGCCGCTTCTGCGAGCGCTCGGGGCGTCGCGGGCGGGTTGCCGGAATGGGTAATTCGACCAGTCGCTCCGGCGCGCTCACCTTGCCGCTGCGGCGGCGGATAATCCGGCGGGCTGATGTTTGCGGTTCGGTGATGGTATCTTGCTCCAGCGAAGCGAAGAGCCAATCGATAAACACCTTGACGATCGGGGCGTTGCGAACCTCGTTGCGACAGGCGACATAAAAAGCGTTGTTGGCCGGAACTGTGAGGTCGAAAGGCACGATGAGTTCGCCCTTGGCAATGAGCGTGCTTGCGGTGATCGTATCGCCGAGCGCCACCCCCTGCCCGTAGACCGCGGCCTCGGTCGACAGGCGCGCATCGCTCATGAAATGCTGCGCGCCCCGCGCATGCTCGGTGGCGTCGGCAGCAGCAAGCCAGGTATTCCACTCGCGCCCGTCATCGCCATGCAGGAGAACATGATTGCGCAGATCACGCACGGATCGGAGCGGACGCATGTTGAGGAGTGTCGGACTCGCTACGGGAAAAAGTTTGAGCGTAGTCCACAGGCGGGACCAGCAGTCGGTCCAGCTCCCATGGCCATAGAGCACGCAGACATCCACGTCCGACGAAAACAGATGATCGGAATCGTTCGACGCGATCAGCGTCAGTCTTATGTCTGGATACTGCTCCGTGAACTGGTTCATACGCGGTATCAACCACAGCGAGAGCAATGCGGGAACGCAGGTCACTGTCAGTTCGCCGCTTGTGGTCGGCCGCTTGATCAGCGCCGTCGTCGCGGCAATATCTTCGAAAGCCTTCGAGACCGTCGGCAAAAGCAGTGCGCCTTGCGAGGTCAATTTCAGCCGCTGCGCACCGCGCTCGAACAACTGGACGTCGAGCATTGTCTCCAATGCTTTAATCTGGTGGCTGATCGCGCCGTGGGTAACGTTCAACTCCCGCGCTGCCGCCGTAACGGACCCATGCCGCGCCGCCGCCTCGAAGGCGCGCAGTGGGTTGAGCGGGGGCAGGCGACCAGGCGTCATAGAACTCCATTAGCGCTCAACCGCGGGAAAGTCATGTGAGATATTTTCACAGGCCATGCTATAACAATGTCAATTGCTTTTCCATCTGGTTTAGATCGATAATGCATTGAAAGAGGCAAAATGCCCGGGGAACACAGACCAGCGGATATCCTGAAATCGACAAAGCGAATCCGCGCCGATCGCCCCGAGCATGAAGACTATGGGACACGATCATGGCATCATGGGACAAGAACAAACTTGACGAACTGCGCGCCAAATATGGTGAAAGCCACGGCGGCGAGCTGTTCGACGCAAAATTCCGCAAAGTCGCGGACAAGATTTTCTCCAAGAGCGGTACGCGTCTTGCACCCTATGCGGGCGTTCCGACCTTTCTGACCGCGCCGCACATGCCGGTCGACGCAGCAAATCCCGATTTCGGCAATTTGCAGGTGGCCATGGTAGGCGTACCGATGGATCTCGGTGTTACCAACCGCACCGGATCGCGCTTTGGTCCCCGCGCTTTGCGAACAATCGAGCGCATCGGTCCTTATAATCATGTTCTCGAATGCTCGCCGGTCTTTGATCTGCGCGTGGCCGACATCGGCGATGTGCCATTTGCCAGCCGCTACCGCCTCGAACAGAGCCATGTCGATATCGAGCGGCGGATCAACCAGATTGTTGATGCCGGCGTGGTTCCGCTTTCCATCGGCGGCGACCATTCGATTACCCATCCGATCCTTAAGGCTGTCGGCAAGGACCGCCCGGTCGGAATGATCCACATCGATGCCCATTGCGATACGGGTGGCGCTTTCGACCAGACCAAGTTCCATCACGGCGGCCCCTTCCGCAACGCGGTTCTCGATGGCGTGCTCGATCCGAGCCGAACCATCCAGATCGGCATTCGCGGTTCGGCCGAATATCTGTGGGAGTTTTCGTACGAATCCGGCATGACTGTCATTCATGCCGAAGAGGTAAGTGGTCTCGGCATCCAGGCGATTATCGAAAAGGCAAAGGCGATCGTGGGCGATGGACCGACCTACCTGTCCTTCGATGTGGACAGCCTCGATCCAAGTTTCGCGCCGGGCACCGGAACACCGGAAGTCGGCGGCCTGACGACCCGCGAAGTACTCGAACTCCTGCGCGGGCTAAAAGGGCTCAACCTTGTCGGCGGCGATGTCGTCGAGGTGGCTCCCCAATACGATGCGACAACCAACACCGCGCACGCCGGCGCACAGGTACTCTTCGAGATCCTGTCGCTCATGGTGTTCAGCCCGTTCGTCCAGGGAAAGCGCTGACGACGACAGCATCAAGTACGAGGCGCCGACTGGCGCCTCGGCATTTTTGGAAGACCAACACACAACAACAACAATGAAGGGGAATACGATGACAATTCATACCAAGCTGCGATCATCATTTGCGGCGCTGCTGCTCATCGGCAGTGCCGGTTTCGGCCTTGCCACACAAGCGGCCAAGGCTGATGCAGTCGACGACATCACCAAGGCGGGCGTCGTCAACATCGGCGTCTTCGCCGACTTCCCGCCCTTTTCGTCGGCGAGCGCGGACATGTCGCTCAAGGGCTATGACATGGACGTGGCGCAGGCGATTGCAGATGCGCTCAAAGTGAAGCTCAATGCGGTCGCAGTGACTGGACAGAACCGCATTCCCTATCTCACCGAACACCGTGTCGATCTGTTGATGAGCGTCGGCTACAGCAAGGAGCGCGAACAGGTCATTGATTTTGCCGCCGCCTATGCTCCCTACTACATCGCCGTCATCGGTCCGAAGGCGGTCGAGGTGAAAGACAAGGATGGACTTGCCGGCAAGACCATTGCCGTCAACCGCGGCACGCTCGAAGATACGTCTCTCACCGAAGCGGCTCCTGCATCGGCCGACATCAAGCGCTTCGACAATTACAATGCCGTCATTCAGGCCTTCATCTCGGGCCAGACCGAACTCATGGTTGTCGGCAACGATGTGGGCGCGCAGGTTCTCGCCCGCCAGGAAGCACTGGCACCGGAGCAAAAGTTTCAGCTTTTGACCTCTCCCTCGCACATCGCGCTCAACAAGAAGGAAGATCGCCTGAAGCAGACGATCAATGATACGGTCGCCAAGATGCTCTCGGACGGCGGCCTCAACAAGAGCTCGGAAGCCTGGCTCAAAACGCCGCTCAATCCCGAAAACCTCAAGGATTGACGGTGGGCTACGCGCTCGATTTCGGCTGGCTCTATGGCGCCATTGGCATGATTGCCAGTGGCGCCGCCATGACGCTCTTTCTGATCGTCGTGACGTCTGTGGCAGGCGTAACCTTGAGCATCTTCGGGGCGGCCGCCAAGCGCAGCCGTCACGCTATATTGCGCAAAGCAATTGCCGCTTATGTCGAAATCGTGCGCAACACGCCCTTTCTCGTGCAGTTGTTCTTCATCTTCTTTGGCTTGCCGCGGCTCGGCATCCGGCTTGACCCGGTCGTTTCGGCCATGCTCGCCATGACCTTGAACATGACGGCCTATACGACGGAGATCGTCGGCTCGGGCCTTGACGCGGTTCCGAAAGGGCAGCGGGAAGCGGCGGCGGCGCTCGGCCTCCAGCCATGGCTGGTTTTTGTCAAGATCGTCCTGCCGCAGGCGCTGAAAGTCATCTTCCCGGCACTGACCAGCCAGATCATCATCATGATGCTGGAATCCGCTGTGGTGTCGCAGATTGCTGTACGTGAATTGACCTACGAGGCCGACATGCTGCAGGCACGCACTTTCCGCGCGTTCGAAACCTATTTCGTGGTGACGCTGGTTTACCTCGCGATGAGCATCGGTCTGCGCAGACTGCTCTTTGCTGCCGGAAGGCGCGCGATTGCGGGAGGTATGGCATGATCGAGTTCACCTTCTGGGACATATTGCGCAACCTGCTTCTCGCTGCCCGCTGGACCATTCTCCTGTCAGTTGTCGCCTTTATCGGCGGCTCGATTGCGGGCTTAGCTATCTTGCTGCTGCGCATTTCGAAGCGGCGCTGGCTGCGGCGCGCCGCGGAATATTACATCGGCCTCTTCCAGGGAACGCCGCTGCTGATGCAGCTTTTCCTGCTGTTTTTCGGGCTGCCGCTGCTTGGCCTGCGCATCGAAGCATGGACGGCCGCAGTACTGGGGCTGACGCTTTGCGCAAGCGCCTTTCTTGCCGAGATCTGGCGCGGCGGTGTCCAGTCGCTACCGACAGGCCAATGGGACGCGGGTAGCAGTCTCGGCCTGCATTATGTGGCCCAGCTGCGACTGATCATTCTGCCGCAAGCATTCGCCATCACGCGTGCGCCGACTGTCGGGTTTCTCGTGCAGTTGATCAAGAGCACGGCACTGACGTCGATCATCGGGTTCGAGGAACTGGTGCGCACCTCCAATGCGATCAACAACGCGACGTTCGAACCCTTCACCGTCTATGGCCTGGTCGCGCTGATCTATTTTGTTCTGTGCTATCCGCTGACGCGCTATACAAAGACATTGGAGCTTCGCGCTGCTCGCCAACACTGAATGGCAAGCTGCGCATCTAGATAAGAAGAGTGGGAAATCGCCAGTACTGGCTGCAAAAATAAGGAGAATGATGATGAGCAATATTCTGCAAAAAGGTGTCAGTCGCCGCGTGGTGCTCGCCACCGGCGCAATGGCGGCGGGTACCTTGGCGATGCCGTCGATCTTGCGGGCGCAAGACAAGTCGCTGAAGGTCGGCGTCTATGGCGGCTACTTCAAGGACTCGTTCGACAAGAACATTTTTCCCGAGTTCACCAAGGCGACCGGTATCGCCGTTGAGTCTGTTGCCGAGCCGACTGGTGAGGCCTGGCTGGTGCAGCTTGAACAGGCGGCGAAGGCTGGCGCGGCACCCGCCGACGTTTCGATGATGTCGCAGGTCGCGATGCTCAAGGGGCAGACCACGAAGCTCTGGACCCCACTCGACATGGCGAAGATCCCGAATTCGAAGAATCTGCTCGACCGTTTCATCAACAAATATCCGGATGGCGGGGTTGCCGGCATCGGCGCGGTTTCCTGGTACATCACGCTCGTGACCAACACGGATGTCTACAAGGAAGCGCCGACGACCTGGGCCGCGTTCTGGGACAAGGCGAATGCGGACAAGCTCGGACTTCTCGCTCTCGTCTCCAACTCGTTCCTGCTGGAAATCACGGCAAAGACGTACTTCGGTGGCACAAACGCGCTTGATACTGAGGAAGGGCTTTTGAAAGCCTTCGACAAACTCGCCGAAGTTAAACCGAATGTGCGCCTGTGGTACCGCGACGAGGCCCAGTTCGAGCAGTCGCTGAAGTCGGGCGAAATTCCGATGGGCCAGTATTATCACGACGTCACCGGACTTGCTGCGTCCGAAGGACACCCGGTTCGCTCGACCTTCCCCAAGGAAGGCGGCGTTCAGGACTCCGGCTGCTGGGCG
Organism: Phyllobacterium sp. UNC302MFCol5.2; assembly: GCF_000686005.1. Classification (NCBI taxonomy): domain Bacteria; kingdom Pseudomonadati; phylum Pseudomonadota; class Alphaproteobacteria; order Hyphomicrobiales; family Phyllobacteriaceae; genus Phyllobacterium; species Phyllobacterium sp. UNC302MFCol5.2. The sequence continues at coordinate 190,241 of NZ_JMLL01000012.1, read as the reverse complement.
CTGTCGCGCGCCTCGAAGAAGGTGGATGAAGCCCATGCCTTCATCGACTATATGAGCCAGCCAACGATCCAGGCGACCCTTTCACGAAAGGTCGGCACATCCCCGACTGTCAAGCGGGAATTGCTCGATCTCAATGAGAAGGAGTTTGCCGCTGTTTCGTCCGACATCGAGCCGATCATCCCCCGTTACGATCTGTACACCACCAAGTCGGATTGGCTGAACCAGAAGTGGACCGAACTCATCGTCGGCTGAACAGACAAAGGCACCACCCTTCGCCAGAAGGGTGGTGCTTAACAATCGAGATAATGAGGGGCAGATGTCCGGACTGGTATTGAACGATGTCACCAAGCGGTTTGGGACATTCGCCGCCGTCGAGAACGTGCGTCTTTCGGTTCCGCATGGCACGTTCGTGTGCCTGCTCGGGCCTTCAGGTTGCGGCAAGACGACCTTGCTGCGCATGATTGCCGGCCTTGAGGACCCGACTAATGGCGCCATTCTCCTCGACGGGGCCGACATCACCAACGTTCCAACCCATAGGCGCAATCTCGGGATGGTGTTTCAATCGCTCGCGCTTTTCCCGCATCTGACTGTCGGGGAAAACATTGCCTATCCGCTTCGCATCCGCGGCAAGCCGCGCGAGGAACAGAAGAAGCGCGTCGATGAATTGCTGTCTCTCATCCATCTGCCTGGTTATGGAGACCGTCCCGTCTCGAAGCTCTCGGGTGGCCAGCGCCAGCGCGTCGCGATCGCACGGGCGCTCGCGCTGTCGCCGCGCCTGTTCCTGCTCGACGAGCCGCTGTCGGCGCTCGACGCCAAGCTGCGTGAGGCGATGCAGGTGGAGCTGCGCCAGTTGCAGCAGAAACTTGGCATCACCACCATTGTCGTTACCCACGACCAGCGCGAAGCCATGACCATGGCCGATACGGTCGTCGTTATGAACGGCGGACACATCAGGCAGGCCGCCTCCCCCGTCCAGATCTATCGCAAACCTGCCGATACGTTCGTCGCCGATTTCATCGGATCAACCAATCTGATCGAGACCGCCGCCGACAGTTCGGGAGCGGCTACGATCTTCGGACACCGTGTGCAAGGTCTGGCCCTGCCGGCGGGCACGCAGCGTGCAACGATATCGGTGCGTCCTGAAGACGTGCATCTGACGGCTCCCGGCAGCGGAGCGATCGACGGTACGGTAACCTTCGTTCGCGATCTCGGCGGCACGATCGAAACCTTCGTCGAAGCGGGCGGACAGCAGATCATAGCCGTCTCCACGCCGCGCGAACGGCCCGAGGTCGCCGCCGGCCAGAAGGTGGGCATAACGCTTTCGCCGGATGTATGCGTGGTGCTCAAGCAATGAAGCGGGAACGGCCCCAATCCATTGCCGATTACGGCCCGCTATTCTTTCCGGCAGGCATGCTGCTCATTTTCTTCGTCGTTCCGTTCGGCACCATGATCACGGTCAGCTTCTTCCAGCGTCAGGAGGGCGGCTTCTATACGCCGGCGTTCGTGCTTTCCAATTATGAGCGGTTCCTGACGCCTTTCTTCGGCGGTGTCCTCAGCTTCTCCCTGATGCTCGCCGTTACCGTCGCCATCTGTTGCGTCGTTCTGGCCCTGCCGTTCACTTATTTGCTCTCGCGGCTTTCGCGTCGTCTGCAGGTCTTTTGGCTGGTCGCGCTGCTTTCGATACTGTCCCTTTCAGAGGTCATCATTGGTTTTGCCTGGTCGACGCTCCTGTCGCGGACGGGTGGGCTCAGCAATCTCCTCGTCGCAGTTGGCTTGCTCAACCAGCCCGTCGCCTTGTTCCCGAGTTTTGGCGCCGTGCTCACCGGCATGATCTACCAGGCCTTGCCCTATACGATCCTCGTTCTCTATCCGGCGATCGTGCGCCTTGATCCCACCTTGATGGAAGCAGCACGAACGCTTGGGTCTTCGCCGGTGCGCGCCTTCTTCAATGTGCTTGTGCCTGCGCTGCGCAATACAATCATGGCAACGCTGATCATGGTATTCATCTTTGCGCTTGGCTCCTACCTGCTGCCGCAGATCCTGGGTCGTCCGCAGCACTGGACCCTTTCGGTGCTTATTACCGACCAGGCGATCTACCAGTCGAACATGCCGTTTGCAGCGGCAATGGCCGTGTTCCTCGTTCTCGTGACGCTTGGGCTCGTCGCGCTCACCCTGCTCGTTGGCCGCAAGGGAGAAAAGGCATGACCAACGCGTTACGCCGTCTCTATTTCGTGCTGATAGGCCTCTTTCTGGCGATGCCGCTCATCGTTGTTGCCGGAGTGTCGGTCAATGCCAAGCAGACGCTCGCGTTTCCGCCGCAAGGATTTTCGCTGAGCTGGTACGGCCAGATATTCACCAATCCCGAGTGGCGCAGCGCGCTCGTCGCCTCGGTTATTCTCGCGACCACCTCGGCAGCCCTTGCGGTGCTGATCGCCCTCCCCCTCTCATGGTTCCTGTGGCGGCGCATCGCGCCGTGGGCGAATATTTTCCAGGTTCTTGGAATAGCGCCCTTCACGCTGCCCCCTGTCATTACCGCGCTCGGTTTCCTGACGTTCTGGGCAACCACCGGCTTCTACGGTCAGGCGTGGACCGCGGTCATCGGCCATGCGATCTTCTTCGTCACGCTGCCGCTTGTGACCCTCTCGCTCGGCTTTTCCGCTATCGACCGGTCACTCGTCGAGGCGGCCGCCACGATGGGCGCCGACGACCGGACGATATTCCGCACAGTCGTCCTGCCCCTGATCCGCCCCTACCTGGTATCCGGCTATGCATTCGCGTTCGTCCTGTCGCTGAACGAATATATCGTTGCCTATATGACGGTTGGTTTTACCCTCGAAACGTTGCCGATCAAAATCTTCAACGCCTTGCGCTATGGCTATACGCCGACCATGGCTTCGGTGACGATCCTGTTCGTCGCGACAGCGGCAGTGATTTTCTCGCTGGTGGCCAAATTCGGCGACTTGCCGAAACTGCTTGGCGCCATGGCTTCGGAGGAGAAATGATGCGGATCGCGGCATTGCAGATGCAGTCGGCTCCCGGTGACGTGGACACCAATCTTGCCCGGATCGAACAAGCCGCGCAGGAGGCCGGGCAAGGCGGTGCCGACCTGCTGGTCACACCTGAATTGTGCGTCACCGGCTATGGCGCTGGGGATATAATCAAGAGCCTCGCGGAACCGGCAACCGGCAGCCAGGTCAAAAGGCTTCAGAAGATTTCCACGGAAAGCGGAGTGGCCATTATCGCTGGATTTGCCGAACGCGATGGTGCTCACGTCTTCAACAGCGCGGCATTCGTCAATGGGGATGGCAAGCCCGCCATCTATCGCAAATCGCATCTTTACGGAGCCTATGAGCGCAGCTTGTTTAAACCCGGAAACCCCGACAACTGTATAGTCGAGTTGGGGCGTCTCAGGTTGGGACTGCTCATCTGCTACGATGTCGAGTTTCCGGAAAATGTCCGCAGGTTGGCGCTCGCCGGCGCAGATGCGGTGCTCGTGCCGACAGCGCTCCCGAGGGGACCGTCGGGTACGTTCATCACCGACCACATGATCCAGGTGCGCGCTTTCGAGAACCAGATTTTTGTCGCTTATGTCAATCATTTTGGGAATGATGGCCGCTTCACATTTGCCGGCCGCTCGCGTATCGCTGCGCCCGATGGCAGTCTGCTTGCGCAAGGTCCGGAGGACGCGGAAAGCATGATGTTTGCGGATATTGAGCCCGGCGCGTTTTCAGCATCCATGGCCGACAATACCTACCTTGAAGATTTGGGATCAGCATGACCGATACAATCAAAACCGATGTTCTTGTCATTGGCGCGGGGATCGCCGGTATTGGCGTTGCCGCTGCCCTGGCTTCGACGCATCGCGTGACCGTGATCGAGCGTGAGGATCAACCGGGTTATCATTCCACCGGCCGGTCGGCGGCAATCTTTCTACCCAACTATGGCAATGACGTTATCCGGGGCCTTAATAAGGTGAGTGCCCCGCTGTTCGAAAATCGCGACACGAGCCTCTTCCCGCAGCCGCTGCTTACGCCGCGCGGTTGCCTGACCGTGGCCGATGCGGCGAGCATTGCCGATCTTGAAAACTTTGCGCGCACCAGTGTCGGTGTCGAGATCATTTCTGTCGATCGTGCCGTTGAAATGGTGCCGATACTCAACGCAGACCATATTGCTGCAGCGTGCTATCAGGCCGATGCCTGGGATATCGACGTCAATGCACTGCATCAGGGCTGGTTGCGCAAGGCCGCATCTCTCGGCGTTGAAATCCATACCAGGTCCGAGGTCACCGGGGCGGAACGCATCGGCGACGAATGGCACGTTCAAGCCGGCGGCAAGACGTTCGTGGCCCAAACCATCGTCAATGCCTCGGGTGCATGGGCAGATCTGACGGCTGCGCTTTTCGGTGCAAGGCCGCTCGGACTGACCCCGTTGCGCCGCAGCATCGCAGTGCTGCCCGCACCCGAAAACCACGATACCCGCGGTTGGCCCCTGGTGGATGACGTGAATGAAGCCTGGTATATGAAGCCGGACGGCGGACGGATGTTCGTTTCGCCCTGCGATGAAACACCAGTTGATCCGCACGACGCTTTCGCGGATGACATGGTGCTCGCGGAAGGTCTCTACCGTTTCGAGCAGGCGGTGACCGTTCCAGTCACGCGCGTGGAGCATAGTTGGGCGGGTTTGCGGACTTTCGCGCCCGACCGCACGCCCGTCGCCGGCTTTGACGCTGACGTCGAAGGTTTTTTCTGGCTTGCCGGACAAGGGGGCTATGGAATTCAGACGTCCCCTGCCCTGTCGGCTTTGGCGGCAGCGCTCATTCGCGGTGACGCGCCCGAAGCCGAACTTGAACCGCTCCTGCCGAAATTATCGCCGGCGCGGTTTTCCTGATCAGCCGAGAAGCCGCTCCCCGGCAAAAACGCTGGATTGCGTTTTCACCTCGGACTTTATGAAATCGCCCAAGGCGCGGATGCGGGGTGTGCTGACGATATCCTCGTGGCAGATCATCCAATAGTCCCGGTTGAGGTGCAGGTCTTTTGGCAGGACCGGCACCAGCTCGGGATATTTGCATGCGATGAAGTATGGCAGGATGCAGAGCCCGAAGCCCGAACGGGTGGCGCTGAGTTGCGCGAAAATACTCGAGCTTTGATAGGCTGGATGGAGACCAGGCAGGATCTCGCGCATGTAGTCGAGGCCCGGCGTGAAGATCATGTCCTCGATGTAACCGATAAAGCGATGATTGGAGAGGTCCGACTGCTCGCCGATTGGCGAATGGCGCGCCAGATAATCCCGCGATCCATAAATGAACAGTCGATAAGGCGTCAGCTTTTCCTGGAAATATGGCCCGGTTCGTGTCGCATGAAGCGTGATCGACAGGTCTGCATCGCGGCGCGACAGCGACACGATCTGCTGGATGGTTACCATTTCAATGGAAAGTCCAGGATAGGACTGCGCCATGCGCGGCATGCGATCGGCCAGGAAGTAGTTGGCGAACCCTTCCAGGATGCTGAGGCGGACAACCCCGGTCAGGGAGACCGTTCCCTCAGAGGCTTCGTTTTGAAAGCGGTCGGCTTCCCGTTCCATGATCTCGGCCGACTCGACAAGTTTTTCTCCCAGCGCCGTCAGTACATAGCCACGAGGATTGCGTTCGAATAAACGCGCAGACAGCGATTCCTCGAGCCTGTCAATCCGCCGCGAAACCGTCACATGATTGGTGCGCAGGCGGCGCGCGGCCGTCGTCAATTGACCGGTGCGAGCGACGGCAAGGAAATACTGGAGATCGTCCCAAGTGAACTGGCGCAAAAACGGCCCTTTATGGTCTGTACATTTTTGTACTTATTCTGTGCAAAAATAGGTGTTTGTGTACCTATTTGTCAATGTTACAGTTTTTTCAAACGCGTGGTTGCCGGTCGGGAGAAACAAGGCAATCATAAGACGAATTTTGTCCGCCCCAAGGGGCGGATTGAGGAGGAACCAGAACCAAGGAACGCGGAACTATCCGCGCGTATTCCCTGGGCATTTTCATTGAACCATTCGGCGCGCAGCAGTCCATCACCCGATGATCCTGTGAGCGTACAATCTTTGGGAGGAGTTACGAATGAGACTTTTGGCAATTGCAACAGCAGCTCTGATGGCCGCAACAGTCATTCCCGCGGCTAGCGCCGAGATAACGGACGGCAAGGTCAAGATCGGTATCCTTAACGACCAGTCGGGCGTTTACGCTGATTTTGGTGGCAAGTGGTCGTTCGAAGCCGCAAAGATGGCGGCCGAAGATTTTGGCGGCAAGGTGCTCGACGCACCGATCGAAGTCATTTCCGCAGACCATCAAAACAAGCCTGACATTGCCTCCAATATCGCGCGCCAATGGTATGACACCGAGCAGGTCGATACGATCATGGAGCTGACCACCTCCTCGGTGGCGCTGGCCGTGCAGGGCATCTCCAAGGAAAAGAAGAAAATCGATCTCGTAACCGGGGCAGCGACTGCGGAACTCACAGGCAAGCAATGCTCGCCTTATGGATTCCATTGGGCCTATGATACGCACGCGCTTGCTGTCGGTACTGGTGGCGCCCTCGTGGCGCAGGGCGGCGATACCTGGTTCTTTCTCACCGCCGACTATGCCTTCGGCTATTCGCTGGAAGAACAGACGAGCAAGTTCGTAACGTCGAAGGGCGGCAAGATTGTCGGCTCAGTGCGCCACCCCTTGGCGACGACCGATTATTCGTCCTTCCTGTTGCAGGCACAATCCTCGGGCGCAAAGGTCATCGGCCTTGCCAATGCCGGTCTTGATACGGCCAATGCCATCAAGCAGGCGGCTGAATTCGGCATCGTTTCCGGAGGTCAGCGCCTAGCGGCGCTTCTCTTCACCCTTGCCGAAGTACACGGTCTCGGTCTTGAAGCCGCACAGGGGCTGACGCTGACGGAGAGCTTCTATTGGGACCGCGACGATCAATCGCGTGAGTTCGGCCAGAAATTCTTCAAGCGGACCGGCCGTATGCCAAACATGATCCAGGCCGCGACCTATTCGGGCGTAACGCAATATTTGAAGGCTATTCAGAAGGCTGGCACAGACGACACGGAAAAGGTGGCGGCCGCGATGCATGAAATGCCGGTTGATGACGTCTTTGGCCGAGGCGCAAAGGTCGGACCGAACGGGCGCCTCTTCAGCGACGTCTACCTGATGGAAGTCAAGAAGCCGGATGAGAGCAAGGCACCCTGGGACTACTACAAGGTACTTGCAACCGTTCCGGGAGCCGAAGCCTACATCAAGCCGGAAGAGAGCGGCTGCCCGCTGGTCAAATAACGCATGACCGCAACCCAGACCAATCCGGCGGGCGGGAGAGGAACCTCCTCTCCCCTCGCTGACCAACGACAAGGACCGTCGGTTGTCCTGTCGGCGCGTGGCCTGCGTCGCGACTTTGGCGGCTTCATCGCCGTAAACAATGTCGATCTCGACGTTCACCATGCGCGCGTGCACGCGCTGATTGGGCCGAATGGCGCGGGCAAGACGACGGTTTTCAACCTTCTCACCAAATTCTTGCAACCATCGAGCGGGACGATCACGCTGCTTGGCAACGACATCACAAAGACCAACCCTGCCAAGGTCGCGCGCATGGGGCTGGTCCGCTCGTTTCAAATCTCCGCCGTTTTTCCGCATCTGACCGTGCTTGATAATGTCCGCGTCGCGCTGCAACGGCCCAGCGGCCTGTCGACGCAATTCTGGCTGCCGATGACATCGCTCAACCGACTGAACGATAGAGCGCTGGAATTGATAGAGGCCGTCGGCCTTACGGACGCCCGCAACAGCCCGGCGGCGGATCTCTCCTATGGCCGCAAGCGCGTGCTCGAAATTGCCACGACGTTAGCGCTTGAACCCAAGGTCCTCCTGCTCGACGAGCCGATGGCCGGCATGGGGCACGAAGATGTTCATACAGTTTCGGACATTATTCGCGAGGTGGCCAAGGATCGCGCCATCCTAATGGTCGAACATAATCTCAAGGTGGTCGCCGACCTTTGTCATCAGGTAACCGTTCTACAGCGAGGCGAGATTCTGACGTCCGGTGATTATCGCACCGTCAGTCAAGACGAGCGTGTCCGCGTGGCCTATATGGGGACCGAACATGACTAAGCCGCTTCTGGCCGTGCGCGATCTCAATGTCTGGTATGGCGAAGGCCATGCTCTCCATGGCGTCGATCTCGATATCAACGAAGGCGAAACGGTCACGTTGCTTGGGCGCAACGGCGTCGGCAAGACAACGACGCTCCGCTCCATCATGGGTATCATTCGCAAGCGCACCGGCACCATCACGTTCGATGGCAAGGATATGATGCGCGTGCCGCTGCATCGCACCGCCCATGCCGGCATTGGCTTCGTACCGGAAGAGCGCGGCATCTTTGCCACGCTTTCCGTCGAAGAGAATCTGAACCTTCCGCCTGTGGTTGCCAAGGGCGGGATGTCGATCAACGAGATCTATGAACTCTTCCCCAACCTCAAGGAGCGGCGCAACAGCCCCGGCACCAAACTTTCCGGCGGCGAACAGCAAATGCTGGCGATTGCCCGCATCCTGCGGACCGGCGTCAAACTGTTGCTCCTGGACGAGCCGACAGAAGGCCTCGCGCCGGTCATCGTACAGCGCATCGGAGAGGTTCTGGTAACGCTCAAGCAGCGCGGCATGACGATCCTTCTTGTGGAGCAGAATTTTCGTTTTGCCAGCAAGGTGGCCGACCGATTCTACGTGGTCGACCATGGCAGGATCATCGACAACTTCCATGTCAGCGAACTTACCGGCCGTATGTCGATGCTCAACGAAGCTTTGGGAGTCTGACGATGACCATGATATTCGGCGTTCCTCTCCAGGCGTTCCTCGGGCAATTGCTGATCGGACTAATCAATGGCTCTTTTTATGCCATGTTGAGCCTCGGCCTTGCGATCATTTTCGGGCTGCTTCGCGTCATCAATTTCGCTCATGGCGCCCAATATATGCTGGGTGCTTTCATCGGCTACCTGCTCCTGGCCAAGCTTGGCATCGGCTACTGGCCGGCGTTGATCCTTGCGCCCCTGGCCGTCGGCCTCGCGGGGGCCTTCATCGAGCGGGTTGCCCTGTCGCGCCTATATAATCTCGACCATCTCTATGGCCTGTTGTTCACGTTCGGCCTCGCGCTCGTGATCGAAGGCACCTTCCGCTATTATTTTGGTGCCGCCGGACAGCCCTATGCGGTGCCGAATGCCCTGGCTGGCGGCGTCAACCTCGGCTTCATGTTCCTGCCGAAATATCGTGCGTGGGTGGTCATCGCATCGCTCGTCGTCTGTCTCGGCACCTGGCTCCTGATCGAGAAGACCCGCCTTGGCGCGTACTTGCGCGCAGCGACGGAGAATCCGACGCTTGTCCGGGCCTTTGGCATCAATGTGCCTTTGCTGCTCACGTTTACTTATGGCCTTGGGGCCGCACTCGCCGGGCTCGCGGGAATCCTCGCGGCGCCGATCTATCAGGTCAGCCCGCTGATGGGATCGAACATCATCATCATCGTTTTCGCGGTGGTGGTGGTCGGGGGCATGGGGTCGATACTCGGGGCGATCGTGACCGGTTATATGCTTGGCATTTTTGAAGGGTTGACGAAGGTCTTCTATCCCGAAGCATCGAGCATCGTCATCTTCGTCATCATGGCAATCGTGCTGCTTGTGCGCCCTGCGGGGCTGTTCGGTAAGGAAGCGTGAGATGAGCGAAGCTGCCCTATCCGCACCGAAGGCGCGCCTCAACCGGGAAACGGTCCTGATACTGATCGGCGTGGCTCTTTTGGTATTTGCGCCGTTTCATGTCTACCCCGTGTTCCTGATGAAGGTCCTCTGTTTCGCGCTCTTCGCCTGTGCATTCAATTTGCTCCTCGGCTATACCGGCATCCTTTCCTTTGGCCACGCAGCATTTTTTGGCGGCGCGGCCTATTTTACCGCCCACGCGGTCAAGGAATGGGGCTTTTCACCGGAGCTCGGCATTCTCACCGGTGTCGCCGGTGCGACCGCCCTCGGCCTCGTCATCGGCTTTCTTGCAATCCGCCGCCAGGGCATCTACTCGACGATGATTACACTCGCGATGGCGCAGATGTTTGCCTTCTTCTGTTTGCAGGCGTCGTTCACCCACGGCGAAGACGGCATTCAGGGAGTGCCACGAGGGTATCTCTTCGGGTTCATCGATCTCGAACAACCGCTCAACATGTATTTCTTCGTGCTTGGCGTGTTTCTGGTTGGGATGTTCATGATCTGGCGCATCATCAATTCGCCCTTCGGCATGATCCTCAAATCCGTGCGCGAAAATGAAAACCGCGCCATATCGCTCGGCTATTCGGTCTCGCGCTACAAGCTCGCCGCCTTTGTGATGTCCGCGGCGTTGACAGGCCTTGCCGGTGGTCTCAAGGCAATTGTCTTCCAGTTCGCAACACTGACGGATGTAAGCTGGCAAATGTCGGGTGAAGTCGTGCTCATGACATTGCTGGGTGGCATTGGTACTCTCGTCGGGCCTATCTTCGGCGCCGCACTCATCGCGACGCTGGAGAACTACCTTGCGACCTCCGAGTTTCCGGTGACGGTCATCACCGGCATCATCTTCATGGTTTGCGTCCTCGTTTTCCGCCGCGGCATCATTGGCGAACTCTATGCCTCGCGCCTCGGCAGGATGCTTGCGAGCAAACCCGAGAACTGATCAGAATGTACGGAACCTATGATTATATCATCGTGGGTGCGGGAACGGCGGGTTGTACGCTCGCCAATCGCCTGTCGGCAGATCGCAACGTTTCGGTTCTACTCCTCGAGGCCGGCGGTAAGGACAATTACCCCTGGATACATATTCCGGTTGGCTACCTTTACTGCATTTCCAACCCTCGGACGGATTGGTGTTTCTCAACTGAAGCTGAGCCGGGGCTGAATGGACGAATATTGAACTATCCGCGCGGAAAGGTCCTTGGCGGCTGCTCCTCGATCAACGGCATGATCTACATGCGCGGACAGGCGCGCGATTACGATCTTTGGCGGCAGGACGGGTGCACCGGCTGGGGCTGGGACGACGTGCTGCCCTATTTCAAGAAGTCGGAAGACTATTATCGGGGCGCTGATGAATTCCATGGTGCCGGAGGCGAGTGGCGGGTCGAAGAAGCGCGCCTCCATTGGGATATTCTCGATGCGTTTCGCGATGCCGCGGAGGCGGCGGGCATTCCGCGCACCGATGATTTCAATCGAGGCAACAATGAAGGGTCATCCTATTTCAAGGTGAACCAGAAACGCGGTATCCGGTGGAATACCGCGAAGGCGTTTTTGCGCCCTGCCCTCAAGCGGCCGAACCTCACCGTGGCGACCGGCGCGCATGTGCGCAGACTGGTTCTCGATGGGCTCGAAATCAAAGGAGTCGAGTTCGATCGCGAGGGCGCGGCCAGGACCGTGGATTGCCGCCGCGAAGTCATTCTTACCGCAGGCGCAGTCGGCTCTCCGCATATTCTGGAGCTTTCGGGTATCGGGCGAGGCGAAGCCCTCCAGGCGGCTGGTATCGAGACGGTGCTCGATCGGCGTAGTGTGGGCGAAAACCTCCAGGATCATTTGCAGTTGCGTTGCGCCTACAAGGTTACCGGGATTCCGACTCTCAACGAGAAAGCCAACCGCTTGCTCGGCAAAGCTTCGATTGCGCTGGAATATCTGCTGAGGCAGTCAGGCCCAATGTCGATGGCGCCAAGCCAGCTCGGTGTGTTCACGCGCTCGGATCCGTCTTTTGACACGCCCAACTTGCAATATCACGTGCAGCCTCTTTCGTTGGAGAAGTTCGGTGAGAACGTACACGCATTTCCGGCTTTCACGGCAAGTGTATGCAATCTCCGCCCCGAAAGCCGAGGGACAGTGCACGTGAAGTCGCCGGACTACCGGATGCAGCCCGCCATCCAGCCCAACTACCTGATGACGCCGGGCGATCGCCATGTGGCTGCCGATTCGATCCGCATCACCCGTAACATTGTGGCGCAGAAACCGTTGCAACGGTTTCAGCCGGAGGAATTCAAGCCCGGACCCTCCTATCAGACGGAAGAAGAATTGATTGAAGCTGCCGGTGCGGTCGGCACGACAATCTTTCACCCGGTCGGCACGTGCCGGATGGGCGCAGATGAAGCCTCGGTGGTCGATCCGCAATTGCGGGTCCGTGGCATCAAGGGGCTGCGGGTGGCGGACGCATCGATCATGCCGACAATCACCTCAGGCAATACCAATTCGCCGACAATCATGATTGCGGAAAAGGCTGCGGAAATGATCGTGCGCGGTTAGCGGATCAGAAACGGTACGGTGAAGCTTTGGCGCGATACTGTGACATCGGCGGGAGCGGATGGTACTGGTGATGCCCGCCGTACGGCATCGAGAACGCCCTTGTCGAGCGTCGGATTGCCAGAACTGCCAACGATGCTGGCGGAAACAATATCGCCGGCGCGCGTAACGGTAAAACTCACGCGAACCGTTCCCTCGCCTGATGTGCGGGCGCTGCGGGTGCGGCGGATAAGGTATGCTTGGACCCGTGAGCTCCACTTTTCCGCCTGCCGCGCCGACGCTGCGCTCGATGCTGGCTGCGGCTGTTGCACTGCCTGACGGGGCGTTTCAGCCTCGGTCCTTGTAACCGCCGTCTTCGGTTCCGGCCTGCGGACGGCCTTCTCCTTCTTTGGCGTGTCAGGCTTTTCCGGCTCTGGGCGGACGACGGGTAAAGGCACGTCGACATTGGGAAGTTCCACGACTTCCTCGGTCTGTTCCTGCACTGGTTCGGGCGTCACCTCCTCTACGGGCTCTGCCTTTTCAACCGGCGTTACCTGCTCTTCGGGTTCCGGCTGGACTTCGGGCAGAGTTTCGGGCGATACGGCCTCCTGCTCGACCGCCTCGGGCTCTGTCGGTTCGGGGTCGATTGGTTGCGCATCCGGTGCAACCGGCTTAGGCACGATCGGCGCAGGCAGTGGCTCCATGTCGATGATGATGGCGTTCGCGATATCGCCTGCGGGTTCAACACTTTGCCGGCTTTGCAAATACCAGGCTCCGCCCGCGTGCAGCGCGACAACGACCAGTCCGGCTGCCGACCAGAGACCAACTTCGCGCCAATCGAGACGCGAGCCCCCTCCCCCGGCGGTGCCAGACCCGTTGGACATCACTGCGCGCTTTCACCTTTGGGAGCCAGAGGTGCGCTTTCAAGTCCCACCAACGCAATCTTGAGGTAACCATGGTCCCGCAGCGCGTTCATCAGGTCCATGAGCGAACCGTAGTCAACCGCCTTGTCGGCGCGCAGGAAGATTCGCGTTTCCTTGTTGCCGGTTGTCTTCTGGTCGAGGAACTGGCCGAGGGAGTCGCGCGTCATCGTGTCGTTGCCGATGGCTATGGATTTATCGTCCTTCAAAGTCAGATAGACCGGCTGGTCTGGACGAGGCGCCGGCGTCGCCGTCGAGGCCGGCAGGTCGACATTGATGTCTACTGTCGCGAGGGGCGCCGCGACCATGAAGATAATCAGGAGCACCAGCATGACGTCGATGAATGGCGTCACGTTGATTTCGTGGTTTTCCTGAAGTTCGTCGTCGGAGACGTTGTGCCGGATGCCGCCTGCCATGGTCGTGCCGCCTATTCTGCCGCTGCGGCGCGCTTTGATGTTTGTGGAACGAGCGCATAATCGGCGTCGCGGCTGACGAGACGTTCGACGCCTGCCGATGCATCGGCAATCAATTGGCGGTAACCGGTAATCGATCGCGCAAACACATTATAGATCACAACCGCCGGAATGGCGGCGACAAGGCCGATCGCAGTTGCCAGCAGCGCTTCAGCAATGCCCGGAGCCACGATCGCAAGGTTGGTTGTCTGCGATTCCGAGATGCCGATGAAAGAATTCATGATGCCCCAGACCGTCCCAAACAGGCCGACGAAGGGCGCAGTCGAACCGATCGTGGCGAGAACGCCAGTGCCACGGCTCATGCGCCGGCCGGCCTGCACCTCGATACGGGCAAGGCGAGAGGCAACGCGTTCCTTCAGACCGTCGGCGCCGGCATGTTCTCTCGCATCTGCGGACAGGCGGACTTCCTGGCGAGCGGCATTGACGAGTGCAGCCCCGGGCCCTCCCCTCCCCTCAAGCTCTTTTTCCGCGTCGCTCAATGTAGCTGCGCTGTTGATGATCTGGAGTGCGCGATAAGCGCGAAGGCGCGCGCCTGCAAGTTCGAGTGTCTTGGCGAGCCATACTGTCCAGGTGACGAGTGAAGCAAAGCCAAGCCCGATCATCACACCTTTGACGACCCAGTCGGCCGCCATGAACATGCCCCATGGTGAGAGATTGTGCGGCAAATTCCGCAGCGTGGCCTGCGGGGTTGGAGCCGGCGCATCCATCGGCAGAACCGCGCCTGAAGGCGCAGGTGATATGGTTGGTAGAGGCGTGGTTGGAGCAGGGTTTGTTGTTTCCGGGGCGGGCGCCGATTGCTGCGCTAAGTTGGGCGCGGGAGGGGTTGCCGTTTCCTGTCCGTGTGCCGTTCCGCAAACGGTAGCCGCGAATACGAGCGTGGCAAACAATGGACCAACCGGCAACCATTTCAAAAAACATGCCTTCGAGACTTTTTCGGCCTGTGTCTGCTTCATCAGCCGTTCCTTCAACTGTAAGTAGAGAGCGGCTTATTATTTATGAGGAAAATAATCAACTATATTCTGGGGAATATTCGCGCGCTAGATGAGTCCCCATGCGCGGTAGCGCCCGCGGCCGGTCATCTCGCGCACGCCAAGTTCCGCGATGAGATTGAGGGCGCCGCGCTGGGACAGCTTGAGTTCCTTGGCAATCAAAGCCGTCGAAACCATAGGGAGTGAAAGTACAAGATCGATCATCCCCGGGAGGCTGGAGGTGGAGCGGCGGTCTTTCAGTTTGCGCTCCATCTGCATGCGGGCAAGTCCAAGCCGTTCGACATCCTTGAGACCGGTCGTTGAGGAGGTCTGGACTGCCTCCAGAAACGCGAGCAGGCGCGTTGTGCGGTCGCGCGAGCGGCGCCGCTCGCGCGGGACGGAACGCAGACCCGCATTCAAGGCGGCCATGTGCGATTTTGTCTTGCCGCGCTCGCGCAACATGGCGGCAACGAGCATGGGACCAAGCCAATGCTGGTGCTGTAACGGCTCGATCTGTTCCCACGCATCCCAGGCCACAGCAGCCGCAAGCAGCGGCGGCAGGCCATGCGAACGTTCATACACCTTGAGCCAACGATCCAGTCGCGCATCTTCATCCCAATCGGGATCATAAACGAGTGGGTCGCCGTCCGGGGTCACCGCCGAGGGAGGCGGTTCTGTCCCCTGCCTGGAGGGAGGATTCGGAAAAGCGGAATTTCCGGGCTCTGCGAGAAGCCGCGTCGTGCGGTCCAGCAATGTATCGAGGCGGGCCAGGCCGTCCTCGAATTCATTCTCGGCTTCGGTTTTCGCAATTTCTGTAACCGGCTCCGGGCGATGAACTGGAACGGGTGTGAGCGGGGCCTCGCTAAGTGTGCGTCCACGCAACGCGGCAATGCCTTTTGCGCCAAGGGCCCAGCCGGGGGCGTTGCCCGCGACCTGACGCCGACAACGCAGGATCGCGTGTGCCTTGGTCAATTCGTGGGTTGGAGTGCGAATATCCATCCTGGCATCGTGAAGCACGAGGTCCTCGGTGTGAACCAATTCGCCAGCGAGCCATAAGGCATTGCATGCTTCGATAAAGTGAGAGCGGGTTATCCAGCCTTCGTTTTCCCGCAGCAGCCCTTCGCGGGTGCGGCGGCCACCACTGGGCTCGCCAAGGTCCCCTTTTCGGCCGAGCCGGTCGTCGAGGCGAGCGAGAGCGTCCTCTGCGGCAACGAGCGGAGCAAGTAAATCCCAGGGTGAAAAATCAGCCGAATCGTAAACCATTGAAAACATGGTAAACGAAAGGTTAAGCGGAAGCTATATGCGCATTCGCTTCCAGCCGCGCGTTGCCGATTCGCCAATGTTGAAGAGCGTGAATCAACGAGCTGGTATAATGCCTAGTCTAGACGCTTTGGCGACGTTAGCCAACCACGACCGTCGCTTTTCCAGGCACACGATTATAAAGATCGATGATGTCCTGGTTGATAAGGCGGACACAGCCAGAAGACATCGACTGTCCAATGGACCACCATTCCGGCGAGCCGTGGATGCGGTATCCGGTGTCGACGCCATCCTTGTAGATGTAGAGTGCGCGGGCGCCCAGCGGATTCTGCGGACCGGGCTCCATGCCGTTTTCGTATTTCGCAAGTTCGGGTCTGCGGCCGATCATTTCGCGTGGCGGCGTCCACCGCGGCCACTCCTTCTTGTATTGAATGTTGGCGCGACCGCTCCACAAGAAGCCGGCCTTGCCAATGCCGACTCCGTAGCGGATGGCGTCACCACCTGGCTGAACCAGATAAAGGTAGCGCTCCTGCAGCCGGACGACGATCGTGCCGGGTTGCTCGCCTGTCGGGTCGACAACAATCTGGCGACGAAACTGCGCCGGAATTTTCTGATAGGGAACAGCCGGAAGTGAGTAAGGTCCTTCCTGCACCGCCGCATACATGACGTCGGGTGCGGTCACGGATTTGTCGACGCTGATTTGCGGGCGGATACCGCTCGTGGGGAGCGGGTCGATATTCATTTCGGGCAGCTCAAAAGTCGTTTGGGTGCAGCCCCCTACACCCGCCAATGCAAGTGAGCCGACGCCAATCAGAATTTGGCGCCTGGAAACAGAGTGCGGTTTAATCTCGGTTGTGAATGCGTCGTTGCTCTGGGACACTGCAGTACTCGCTTACAAGCCGGTGCATATAAGCTCTGACTGTATGGAAATGTGGTTTACAAATAGTGAAGTCGATAGGGTCACTTAACGTGAGCGTCAGTTGACAGCTGTCAACATGATGTCACCGAGGAACGGCGTTGACAGCTGTCAACCCAGTACGTTCCGGTATAGATCTAAGGTCGAATTTTGAAATTTGCTCGGCTGATTTAAGGTTTGCACAATCACGCGTTTTACTTAATTCCTTTTCAACATCTGGTTGTACCTTCACCGAACTTCGAATTTCAACACTCAATAAGAGTTATCAAGAATGATAGATGACACGGCCCTGCTCTTTGGTTCCGCGCCCTCCCATTCAGGCCAAATGGATGAACCGGCGCCTACGAGCGCAAGCGCGGTCCCGACCAAAAGTCCTACGCAGCAGTTCGCTGCCGCAGAGGACTTCATTCGCAACAACCTTCTTCAGCCTATCAATCTGTCCGATATCGCCAGCGCGGCTGGGGTGAACACCCGGTCGTTGCAGCGCCTGTTTCGCAGGCTGAAGGGGGTAACGCCCATAAAGGCGCTGCTGGATTGCCGTATCGAGGCAGCTCGAAAGATCATCGAGAATGGGGACGCAATGTCGGTCAGGGAGCTCGCCGCCCGCTTTCACTTTGCCAACCCAGGCCGGTTCTCGAAGCTTTACCGTGAGACATTTGCCTGCACACCTTCGCAGGATATTCGCCTTTATCGCCCTGTTGATGCGGCTGAGGCGGATTGAACAAGTTAGGGCGCCACACGGCGCTCGAGCAAGATAGTACCGTGCATGGAAAACACGGGGAGCGCCGCTGGCGGGCAAAGATGCCAGCGGCGCCCTCGGGGTCACAAGGTCGGGAGGTGGACTCTGCCTTGCACAGCCTGATGGTACAGATCCACCTCCAATCAACAATCACCCCGGCGGGGGAAGTGGATAACGGGGAGATCGACAATAAACGCTTGGCGTCAGAGACCACGCTTGCTGAGATGTCCCTAAGTTGGAGCTAGTCAAGTACCCGCTCGCATTCGACGCAGGTTGCGATACCGACTTCGCGTCGCGTGTGGTGACGGCAGTCTTGATGAGCTAAACTATCCGGGAACCGCGCGATGGCTGCAATAAAGTGGCAGCCGCACGGGCCAAACCTGGACACGCTCTATCCAATTGCTAACCGACTTCCGGATGTCGCTCCCAGTCATTGGCATAGATCCGACACGGAAGTGGGGGAGGGCGTGCGGGATTTCCATTGCTCACGCTCTATTGAGAGGTGAGGTGATACGATTGGAAATCAACGACTCGCACTCGACTTAAAGCGCGCAAACTCTAGGTCTCTGCTTATGCCATCCCGCGTAGCATCCATACTACCTGGATTCCGATTCAGATCAGGCGGGACTGAGTAAATCGGGTCAAGGTCGAACGGAAGCTAAATACCAATAAGCTTCTATTTCATTTACATATGTCAAAGAATCCGCGCGTAAATCAGCGACTTTCCTTATCGCGTTAACCTACCAGCTGTCGCGGTATCATGCCTATGTCGTCCACGTTGAAAGGCGTGGTTTGATAGATCTCATTGATCCAATTGCCGAAAAGGAGATGGGCAGCGCTGCGCCACCGGTTCGCCGGCCTAAATGACGAATCGTCATCGGGAAAGTAATTGCGAGGCAGCGGCATTGAAGGTGCGTTTGCGAGATCGCGGAAATACTCGTCGCCAAGTGAGTTCGTGTCATATTCGAGGTGGTTGAACATGTGGAGCGACCGGCATGAAGGATCATCGACCAGACCTAGCCCCGTCTCCTCCCCCTCAAGCAGCACGTTTATGCCGCGCCCCTGTGGGATGTCGTCGCGCCGAACCTCCGTCCATCGCGATACCGGCATAAGCACGTCATCGGAGAAACCGCGCAAATATGGCGAAGCGGGCGCGAGGTTGCCGTGGTTGAAGATGCCGAAAGCCTTTGCCGACAGGTCGTGCTTCGGGATGCCGTGAAAATGCCAAAGCGCAGCTTGGGCTGCCCAGCAGATAGTCAGGCAGTGATGGACATGCGACTGCGTCCAATCTAGAATGTGGCGGAGTTCATCCCAATATTGCACGTCTTCGAAGGCTAGATGCTCGACCGGCGCGCCGGTAATTATAAATCCGTCAAACCGCTCGGCACGGACTTGCTCCCAGGCACGGTAGAATGATGCCATGTGCGTCACCGGCGTGTTGCGCGCCACGTAATTGGTTATCCTAACGAGGGTGAGTTCGATCTGCAGCGGCGTTGCGCCGACCAGCCTTGCGATCTGCGTTTCCGTGCTGATCTTGTTGGGCATCAGATTGAGCAATCCTATCCGCAGCGGCCTTATGTCCTGACGCACCGCGTCCCGTTCGCGCATGATATTGACGCCTTCGGCTTCGAGCTGGCGGCGTGCGGGCAAATCGTCGGGGATCTTTATCGGCATTATCGCGCGTTCCTGTTGGTTCGCTGGACAGACGCCGGTAGCTAAATCCGTATAATTGCCGGTTCGGCCACATCCTCCCTGACGGAAGTACCACCTTGCCCGGAGCGCAGGTTGGCGTTGGGCGTCAACCCAACTCTTGATGTCGAACCCACTTCTACGCAGACCATCGCAACTTCGCAAGTCTCTTTTGCTACGGCATCCGGCGTTTGCGCAGGTTCTGCCGCCGCCTTTTCAACCGACTCAGCCAGGTAGTGGCTATACTGTTGGAAAGTCATGTAAATGAAAAGATTCCGAGCGCCAACGAGTATCAATCTGAGCCGCAGCAACAGAATTCAAACAACGACTCTTCATCTGATATTGAACTCGCTTCAAAAACAGCCAAGGGCAAAATCTCGACCCAACCAACCAAGGGCAGAGGATGCGACAAGGACCTATCCGTTAGGCCTGGTGATGAAGGCCCGTCCGGAGATCGCCGACTATGCGCCAAGCGGTATTGGTACCTGGCGGGAGCCGATAGCGACGGCCGCACAGGTGCGGGGCTACCTTGGTATTTTGCCCTCGGCTTATGAGGAGTGTGTTTGGCCAGGAAAACACCGCCATTGTCATTGCCTGCATCATCCTTGAGCGGGCACAAGCCATCAACTCAGTTGGGGGCTATCTGCACGTCCTGACCGAAAAGGCGAGGGCAGGGGAGTTTACCGTAGGACCGATGCTGATAGCAGCCCTCAAAGCCAACGGCGTGCGCCCGCAACTGGTGGCGGCGACGTGAAGGATGAGCGCATGAAGACCACTATACGCGGACGAGCCCGAGCTTTCGCGCCCGGTCAGCAGGTGCTTGACCGAGGAGGCGGCCCAGCGCGACGAACCGCGTGACGTGCCTCGTGCATACCTTCGAGCTGTGCGGCGATGTCGCGAAGTGTCAGGTCGGGGTTTGCATTGGCAATGCCTGTGATCAGCATCATAAGCCGGTCTTCCGGTAAGCGGCGAGGGGAGGGGAAGGATCGTGGATCAGCCAGTCCTTCGCTGACCAACCGCCTTGCCGACCGGCGCAGGCGATCGATCGACCAATTCTGGCCGTTTTCACGGTTGAGGCTGCGCGTTACGTCTTCCCATGGATGATCCGGCCGCATTCGTTGCACGATGGGCAACCAGGATACCATGGTAGTGGTGAGGTCCGCTAGATGAGTGTGCTGTCGCGCTCTCGACGCCTTCGCAATGGCTTCCGGCAGTCGCGCACGCAAGCCAGGATTGCCGGGAAGCTTGCCGCGGCCCTTTGCCGCTTTAATGCCCACCTTGGTGCGCTCGGACATCAGGGCACGCTTGAGCTGGGCAACGGCACCCAAGACCTGCAGCGAAAACATGCCCTGCGGCGTGGAGGTGTCGATCGGATCGTGCAACGAGCGGAAATGCGCGCCCTTGGCTTCCAGCTGTTCGATAACTTGCAGCAGATGGCTGACGGATCGCGCCAGGCGATCAAGACGTACCACTACCAGCACCTCTCCGGCTATACAGCCGCCAACCGGATCACCGCGCGCAACTTTGCGGACATCCGATCGCCCTTTGTTAGTCTCCAAGGCCGCAAGCTCAATCTGAGCAGACATCGACTATCTGCTCCCGAACCCACATATGCACAGGATCATTGTCGAATGTTTGAGGCCATGCCACCGCACATCAAACGCCCAAAAGTTGAAGGGGCGCGGCGCTATTTGGAATCCATTGGAGAATGGAGACTATGAACAGTTCGCGATTGCATCGCGAGTATCGCGTCACTCCAAGTAAACCGGCCCCAGAAACAATTGATTGATCGTCGCGATCATCCGCCGCTTAGCCCAGTGCGCGGACCTAGGCGAAATCGCGGACGGTACCGTTGACGATGGCGGCGGCCGCGCCCCGGGTTTTCGCTCCGGTGCTCATCAATTCGCCTGGGCAAATGTTCCTGTTTGTGGTCCTTGAAATCGCACAAGCTCGGCCGAGCGCGAATCGCGCGGCCCATTCTTGAGGGCGGCAAGTTGCAAGAACTCTTCCGCAGAAATCGCGAACCGGTGCGTCACACGCTCAAACCAGGTGAGTGGCTATTTCGGTTGCTATCGTGTGTGCCAAGCGAGCGGCCAACGTGATGGCGCTTAAAGTCGGATTAGCTTGCCCGGAAGTGGGGAATACGGCGCTGCTGGCAAGAAACAGATTCCTGACCCCGAATACGCGACAATTACGATCGACGATACCGGCCTTTGGGCTTAGTGCCATTCGGGCGGTTCCAATCTGATGGACGCCATCACCGGCCTGATCCATGACACTCGGTTGACGTTCTTCCGGTGGGCCATGCCAGATCAGTTCTCCTAGTCCGGTTGATTTCATCCAACGGTCAAGGTGATTATGAGTGTCGACAACGGCTTCGGCGTCTTTCGACTGAAAACGCAGGTCAAGAATCACCTTCCTTAAACCGAGCGCATCGCGTTCATTAACAAGGCGAATGCGCGAATCTACGTTGGGAAGATGCTCGGCGTGATAATGCAAAGGGTAACGCCGAGCACCGTTGAGCAGATGCAGACCAGGGAGCCTTCGGCTGGAAAGCGACCTCCCGTATATGAAGCGTGGGAGAAATTTCGCGATCGCCGGCAAGCCGCGAGCGACATTGAGTGCGTGCGCCGCTTTATGCCCACCGTCGCCCACATTAATGCGACGCAGCGACTCACTTACCAAAACACGTCCCACCGGTGGTACGGATAGAGTGAGATAGGCTAGCGACAAGACTGCATCTCGATGGCTTGCATCGGCCATGGCGGGAAGCTTCGGCCAGAACGAAATATTGGTCAGGTTTTCCTTTGCCTGAAACTCACCGCTGCCGGTAATCCGCCGGCGCCCGAAAGCACCGTCCGGCCCGCGGAAGAAATCCAATGCTTTGTCGAGTCCAGCATGAGAAAAATGTATATCGGCAACATCGCCGGAAAGATGTCCCATATAGAATCTGCCGAGCGGACCCTCTTCTCCCCCAAAACGTTTTGGTGCTTCCGCTTGTGCAGCCAGTAGGAGACGGGTCGTTTCGACCCCACCGCAAGCAAAGATGTAAGCCTTGGCTTTAAGCAACCCCATCGAGCCATCGCGGCTCCTGACTTTGATTGCTTCTATACCGTCATCATGCGCGAAGCACATATCGGTCACTGTCGCACCGAGGCATGCCGTGATCAAAGGCGATCGCTCGATTTCCTTACGATAGGCCACGCCGAAGCTGACAGGCTGAGCATAGCGCATCAGATTGCCGGTAGAAAAGTTATTGTCCACGAGCTCCAGTCCGCGAACAGGCTGCTGGAATGACTCGCCGCAATTGGCATAACGGCAGGCAATCTTCAGATAATCGGCAAACTCACTGTAGGCTATTGGCCATATCGCGTCTGCAGTAATTGGACGGTAGGCAAAGTCGATCGGATCAAGTGGAACGCAGCCCGCTCCCCAAAGATTTGATGTCCCGCCAAAACTTCTTTGAACTGAAAGCGTCATGTCGCTGTTGCGTCGGATGTCCGCGCGTTCTGCATCCGACAGCGCCTGTGCGGCGGAATCAGGCTTGAACAGGCCGGACTCGATGAGCGTTATCGATTGCCCGAGCCGCGCAAGTTCCAATGCTGTTACGATTCCTACCGGTCCTGAACCGACCACACAAATATTGTGTACCTTCGACAGAAGGTTGGTTATATCACCGACGAACATGAAATCCCCCAGTTCTGTTCTCGGTCTTCAGTGCGCATTTGAGCCTGAAGGCTCGCTGAGTATAGTTGAACGCGACACCATTGGGCAAATCATCCATTTGGGCAGGTGTGATAGTCGTGGATTGGCAGAATGCGCCAGGGCTGAACGGTGGCGGCGTCGCCTTATCAAGCACGTTCTTGGTGCAAATTCATCGCTGCTGATAACGACACGTTTCCAGGTATCCGCGTTTTCAGATGGAAACACCACTGGCTGATCGCATCACAGCTGATTTGGGAAGCCTCGCCCTAGCAGGATATGGCAGTTACCTTTTGGCGAACCACCGAGGAAGCTCGGTTGACATCAGGATGGGAACCCAAAGCGACGTTGGGTGGCCCGCCGTGGCGGGCCACCCCACATTCAAGCTGGCCAGACCGACTGCAACTTTTCTCCCGCAAGAATACGGTTTCGCGCGGCCGCCTCGTTTTTGCCGAGTGCATCGGCGGCATCAGCAACGTCGCGGAGCCGTTCTTTCGGTATTGCAACAACACCATCGATATCGCCAAATATGATATCGCCGGGGCTCACGGTCACCCTTCCGATTTTGACCGGCACCTGAGATTTTTTCGGTTCTTTCTTGCCGGTCACGCCCACGGGGCTCGGCGACGTACCGAACAATGGATAGCCCAGTGCGCGGACCTGGGCGAGATCGCGGACGGTACCGTTGACGATGGTGGCGGCCGCGCCCCGGGTTTTCGCTCCGGTGCTCATCAATTCTCCCGAACAGGATCCATCGGCACAAGAGGCGTCACAGACCAAAATTCCGCCCTTGGGCGTATTGTCAATCGCGTTATGGTAGACGTCCTGGGGCTCTCCCTTGCGATCAGAAGGTTCGAATAGAACGGTTACCGCGGGACCGCACACGACTTCTCCCGAGCCAAGGGCCCCAAGAAGCGAGATCCCGTCGAGGTATCCCCATAGGCCAAGATGCTCCATGCTGTCGTGGACGTCGCCGGAGTACCATTTCTTAAGGCGCTCTATCGAGTCCCAATCCGTGTCCGAATAGTTGAAATCAGGCATTTTCATTTTTCCTTAGCGTTGGCATTTTCGATCGCGACCCGCAGATAAGCTGCACTGTTGTCGATTTGGGCGCGCATTAGCGTTTTCGCACCAGCCTCATCACGGTTGCGGATCATTTCGAAGATATCCGCGTGCTCTGCATAGGCGGCCGCGAGTGATTTGCTTGGTACACGGCTGGTGACGCGGATGACTTCGGTGATGAGGCCGTAGAGATTGTCGTAGAAGACAGAGAGGATCGCATTTCCTGTCGAATGGACGAGAGCCAGATGAAAGGCTGCGTCCGCCTGCGTAAATCCTGCAAAATCCTCATTGTCGCGAGCGACGCGCATCGCTTCAAGGGCCGCCTCTACCTCGGCATTCACCGGCTGTGCCTTGGCTGTCAGCAGGCCCACCACCTCGGTTTCGATCATGCGGCGTACGACCATCAACTGTAGAAGATATTCCGAGTCGCTGGCGAAGCGTTGCCGAACCGTAACGGCGAGCGTCCCCAGAAACTCAGCGACATCATCCCGGACGACGATGGTGCGTTCACCGTGTCGACGTCTGACGAGTCCCTTGGTCTCAAGGATTTGCATCGCTTCTCGCACAGACCGCGTGGATACACCAAAGTCACGGGCAATTTCACTTTCCGATGGAAGCCGCTCCCCAATCGGCAAGGCGCCCGAAATGATCTGGTCCTCGAGCGCACTCGCGACCGAGGAATGAAGCCTGCTTCGCGGCCTCGCGTCAGGCGGCGCCTGTTCGGTGGATCTCATTTCCGCCCTCTCTTTCAGTCCCACGACCGCAACTGCAATCACAGGTGGCCGTCGCTCTTCATCACAATCATGTGCTGCAATTTATTCAGCGAACGTGCTTGACTCATACTTATGTCATAAGTCATATGTCAAGAGTTAGTTCAGGGCACGCACGGTAAGTGGCAGTCGCTCTGCAGGTCGCCCGGACGTTAGGGCGGTGGCAAGCAAACGGTACGCCACGATTAGTGCGATCCGTAACGAACGAGGGAGGAGAATAAAATGATCAAACGTTTGCGACATTTGGTCGGCGGCATCATTGCCCTGGCGGCCGTTTTGGCTGCATCTGCAACAGGTGCAAGTGCACAGACGACGGCGGATATCGCCAAGAAGGGCAGCGTCACCATCGGTGTTCTAACCGGCATCCCGCCTTATGATACGGTAGATGCCAACGGCAACACCGACGGGTTCATCGTCGACCTTGCCAAGGAGGCCGCAGCTGCCCTTGCTGTAAAGCTCGAGATTGTACCGGTGAACAACGCTTCACGGGCTGCAGCGCTTGAGTCCGGCCGCGTGGATTTCCTCATCGCGCAAATGACCGCGACACCGGAACGGGCCAAGACGTTCCTTATGACCAATCCCTACGGCGCCTATGAGATGCGCTTTGTTGCGGCCAAGGATATGAAGCTGACTTCGCTCGACGATCTCAAAGGTAAGCGAGTTTCTGTACCTAAAGGCAGTACACAGGACGTTGCAGTCAGCGGTTACGGTGTCGAAGGTCTTGAAGTCGTTCGATTCGACGACGATGCGCTTGCGATGCAGGCGCTGATCTCCGGTCAGGTCGATGCAACAGCTGCTGTTGCCGCGGTCGCCAACGACATCATTACCAAGCGTAATCTCAGCAATCTCGAAGTGAAGAAAGACGTTCCGCTCTTCACCCTCTATTGGTCGATGGCCACGCGCAAAGATGCGACTGAACTCCACCAGTGGCTGAACAACTTCATCTACTACATCGAAGTGACCGGCAAGCTTGATCAACTGCACAGGAAGTGGATCGGCATTCCTGTACCCGGTGGCAAGCTTCCGACCTTCTAACCAAACCTCGACTTGTGCATGCCCTGTCCCGAGCCGGATCGTCAAGTTCCCCGGCTCGGGCACAGCAGGAGACCGTCATGGCATACGAGATGAATTTCACGCCCGTTTTGGCGCGAACGCCGGAATTGATCAGCGGCACCATCGACACTCTAATACTGTCGAGTCAGTCTATCGGCATCGGGCTAACGATCGGACTCGCAGCCGCGTTGCTGCGCGTGGATGGCCCGAAGTGGGGCGCCGTTGTCAGCGCCACCTACGTTGAAGCCTTTCGCAATACGCCGCTGCTCGTGCAGCTGTTCCTTCTGTTTTTCGGGTTGCCCTATATGGGAATCCGACTGACTGCCAATGAGGCGGCAATCTTCGCAATTTCCCTTAACCTTGGAGCCTATTCGGCCGAAATCTTTCGAGCAGGCCTGCTCGCCATTCCGAAGACGCAAATCGAGGCGGGTCTCGCGCTGGGCCTCTCGCGCCTTCAGGTCATGCGTTATGTCGTCATTATTCCGGCACTGCGTATCATCTATCCCTCTCTAACCGGACAGCTCACGCTGACTCTGCTTGGCACGTCCATCGCGTCCGCCATCTCGGCGACCGAATTGACCCTGGCAGGCGCAAAGATCGAATCGCAGACCTTCCGCAGTCTCGAAACCTTTCTGGTTCTGGCGGCAATCTACATCACCATGACCTTCGTTTTCCGCTTTCTCTATTGGCTGGTCGGGCTGTGGCTGTTCCGCCGCCGCGTCCCCAAGACGGGGTCTGCAGCCGCAACACTCACCCTCCCCCGCGAGGTCGAATCATGATCCAGTCCTTCGGTTGGCAGAGCGTACAATTCCTTTTCCACGGTCTTGTGTGGACCGTGGGCCTCTCCCTGTGCACATTCGTCGGCGGCGGGATCTTCGGCCTGCTCTTTGCTATTGCGCGTTCCCTCGGCCCAAATTGGCTGCGGGCGCTGGTGGCGGGTTATATCCAGCTCGTTCAGGCAACTCCGCTGCTGATTGTCGTCTTCCTCTCCTATTACGGATTGAGCTTTCTTGGCTTCTATTTCCCGCCGTTGGCCGCGGCAGCGATCTCGCTGACGATTTACGCCACTGCATTCCTTGCCGATATCTGGCGCGGCTGTATCGAGGCCATTCCACGCACGCAATGGGAAGCAGCCGACGCACTCGCACTCAGCCCGTTCCAACGCCTGCGCTATGTGATCCTGCCACAGGCATTTCAAATCTCGCTCGGTCCCACAGTCGGGTTCATGGTGCAGATCGTGAAGAATACGTCCGTGACCGCTCTGATTGGCTTCGTCGAACTGACACGGGCCGGCCAGCTCCTCAACAACATGACGTTCCAGCCCTTCCACGTCTTCCTGACGGTCGCCGCGATGTACTTCGTCATTTGCTATCCCCTGTCGTGGTGGAGCGAGAAACTCAAGGAAAGAAAACATGCCGGCACTGCGCATTGAGAATCTCAAAAAATCCTACGGCAACGTTCCTGTCCTCAAAGGCATAAATCTTGCGGTGGAAAACGGCGATGTCGTCGCGGTAATAGGCCGCTCGGGCTCTGGCAAGAGCACCATGCTCCGCTGCATCAACGGGCTTGAGCCGTTCCAGGAAGGCACGATCGAAGTTGTAGGCCACAAGCTCGACCAATCCCGCGCCAACCTGCGTGAATTGCGCAAGGAGGTCGGCATGGTGTTTCAAAGCTATAACCTCTTCCCGCACCTTTCCGTCGCCGAAAACATCACGCTTGCGCCACGGGTCGTCAAAGGGCTGCCACCTGATGAAGGTTCAGCGCTGGTGCGGGAGGTCCTGAGCCGTGTCGGATTGGCAGAGAAGGCAGATGCTTATCCGGACGAATTATCGGGCGGTCAGCAACAGCGCGTTGCCATAGCGCGATCCTTGGCAATGAAGCCAAAGGTAATGCTATTCGACGAGGTGACGTCGGCGCTCGATCCCGAACTGACAGGCGAGGTTCTCAAGACGATCGCTCAGCTCGCTGAAGCCGGCATGACCATGGTTCTGGTCACGCACGAGATGGGGTTCGCCCGCCGCGTCGCCACCCGCACCGTCTTCATGCACCAGGGCACGGTCTGGGAAGAAGGTAAATCGGAAGAAATCTTCACCCATCCAAAAACGCCGGAACTGAAAAACTTCATCGCGCCCGATCTCAAGTGAGCGGCCAAGCCATTACCACCAAGGAGACTGAGAAATTGCCCGGACCAGAGAACACCAAACTAGCCAGCAAGTTGAAAAACGGCGAGCCGACGTTCGGCGCCACTTTTTACACGGGATCGACGGCTGCCATCGAGGCCGCCGGAAACTGGGGGCTCGACTTCGCCTTCATCGACGCCGAACACACGCCGGTCAACGTCGATGCACATATGGAAAAACTGGTGCTTGTCGCGCTGCTCGCGGGAATCGCGCCTCTCGTGCGGGTGCGCGGTACCAATGAATGGGACATTCGCAAGTCGCTCGAATTCGGGGCAACGGGGGTTATCGTGCCGCAAGTCGGCACGGCCGAACAGGCGCGCGCCATCGTGAGGGCCGCTAAATTCCCGCCCTTTGGCCGCCGTGGCGGTGATGCCAGTTGTCGTGCCGCCGGTTTTGCCGGGCCCGGTTTCCAGTGGTCGGCCTACATGGAGCACGAGAACGCAACCCGTCTCGTCATTCCAATGGCCGAGAGCTACGAGTTCTTCGACAATATCGACGAGATCCTCGACGTCGAAGGTATCGACGTCATCAACTTCGGACCGGCGGACTATTCGATTTCGCGGCGCATCTCCATCGACTATTCGATGTCGCATCCTGAAATCGAGGAGAAGCTCGCCGAGCTCATCGAAAAATGCCATGCGCGCGGCATCAAGGTGATGGCACCATGCATTCCGCCTGTTGCCGAGAACGTCTCCGCGCTCAAGAAGAAGGGCGTCGACATGATCATCATGGGAAATGACGTCCTGTTCCTCAATGAGGGACTGCGCCGCGCGCGCGAAGCGGTTGATACATCCGCTAAGTCCGCTTGACTACCGAACATTTAAGGACACCAGGAAAAACACCATGAGTGATGCATTTGATATCAGTGGCCGCGTCGCGGTCGTCACGGGCGGTCTCGGTCAGCTAGGCACGCAATTCTCCAAGTCGCTTGCGGAAGCCGGCGTAAAGGTAGCAATCTTCAGCAGACGTCCTTTCAGCGCCGAGAAGCTTGCCGAAAAGTTCCCGGGCTTCACAGACCGCATTCGCGTCTACGAAGCAAGCGTGACCGACAAGGCCGCCCTCGAAAAGGCGACCGAACAACTGATCGACGATTGGGGTGTACCGCACATCCTCGTCAACAATGCCGGGATCGATTCCAAGCCAGATGGCTCGGCGGAGCAGAATGCGCCCTTCGAGGTCTACCCGCAGAAATATTGGGATGAAATCATCGATACCAACCTTACGGGCGTCATGCTGACCAGCCAGGTCGTCGGCAGCAAGATGGCTGAGGTCGGGCGCGGTTCGATCATCAATGTCGGCTCGATTTACGGCATCGTCTCGCCGAACCAAGCTCTCTATGCTTATCGCGAAGAGCGCGACGGCATTCCATTCGTCAAGGCGATCTCCTACGCCGCATCGAAGTCGGGCCTGGTCAACCTGACGCGCTATCTCGGCACTTACTGGGGAACGAAGAACGTTCGCGTCAACCTCATCTCCTTCGGCGGCGTAAAGACGGCAAGCTTCGATAAGGAATTCGTCGAAGCCTTCCTCGACCGCGTGCCCATGCGCCGGCAGGCCGAGATCAATGAGTACAACGGGGTGATCCGGTTCCTTGCCTCCGATGCCTCGTCCTACATGACCGGCTCGAATGTGGTCGTGGATGGCGGCTTTACTGCCTGGTAGTCGGTGCGGGAACGACACGGGAAAATCGCATGAAAGCATTTTTGGGAATTGACGTCGGGACGGGCAGTGCCCGCGCCGGCGTCTTCGATGCCCGGGGCACGCTGCTCGGAACAGGTATTGCCGCGATCGAAACGCTTCGCCCGCGCCCGAACTTCGCCCAGCAGAGCTCAGCCGGCGTCTGGCGCGCAGTTTGTATGGCGGTGGTTGCGGCGACGGAACGCGCCGGAATCGCCCCTGCCAGCATCGTCGGTATCGGCTTCGACGCCACCTGCTCGCTCGTCGTTGCCGGTGAGACGGGACAAGCGGTAAGCGTCTGCCCCAATTCGACACCGGATAGTGACATCATCCTTTGGATGGACCACCGGGCAATTGGCGATGCCGATGAAATCAATGCAATTGGCGGCGAGGTTCTTGACTATGTCGGCGGACGTATATCTCCGGAAATGCAGATGCCAAAACTTCGGTGGCTCAAGCGCGAACTGCCGGAGAGCTGGAAGATTGCCGCTACGTTTTGGGACCTTCCCGACTGGCTCGTCCACAGGGCAACAGGCACCAGCACCCGGTCCGTCTGCTCGGCTGTGTGCAAGTGGACCTATCTCGGGCACAAGGGGTTCAATGGCGAAGGATGGGATCAAGAATTCTTCGCCGCAATTGGCCTTGGCGATCTCGGGGACAGTGATCACCTGGCGATCGGCAACCAATTTGCGCCGGCGGGAACCGCCATTGGACAATTGAGCGAGACTGCAGCGGGGGAACTCGGCCTGCGACCTGGTATCGCCGTTTCGAGCGGCATGATCGACGCCTATGCAGGCGCGCTTGGAACGTTGGGAGTCAGCGCTGCTCGCGGCGCAAGCCTTGCGCTTATTGGCGGCACATCATCATGTCACATTGTAACTTACGAAGAACCTATCTTCGTCGGCGGCGTATGGGGACCCTATTATTCCGTGCTGCTTCCAGGAGTATGGGCCAGTGAAGGCGGGCAATCCGCCGCCGGCGCGCTGATCGATGCTGTGATCGCTCGCCACGCCGCCAGCGCCACGCTTGGCGACAATAGTAGGCCCGCCGAACAATTGCATCGGCACCTGGCCGCTATGGCGGACGAGACCGCCTTCTTGACGGCGGATAGGCACGTCAACCCCGATTTTCACGGAAACCGTTCGCCCTTGGCGCAAGCGTGGCGAAAAGGCGCGGTGAGCGGGCTCATCCTTGATTCCGATGTTGACGACCTTGCACTCGACTATCTCGCGACCATCCAAGCCCTCGCCTATGGCACGCGCCATATCATTGAAGAGATGCAACGCAAGGGGATCGAGGTGTCGAGCCTCGTAGTCAGTGGCGGGCTCGCAAAGAATCCACTTTATCTCCGGGAGCATGCCGACGCGACGGGGTGCCGTGTGGTGGTGCCGGCGCAATCGGAACCAGTGCTGCTAGGTTCTGCCATTCTCGGCGCCGTAGCGGCCGGCGCATTTAATGACATTGCTTCCGCGATGTCAGCCATGAGCGGAGACGGAACGGTTGTCGAACCACGATCCGGAAAGATTCGGCGGTATCACCAGGCAAAATACAAAGTGTTCCGCAGGATGCAGGAAGACTTTGCCGCTTACGCGCAAATCATGTCGGCCTAGCCGCTGAATTAAGAGGAACGATTATGACCAGGATAATGCTTGTCGCCAGCGGTGACCTGCGGGAGAGTGCGAATGTCAAATGCTGGCCGGCCCAGGCGGCGATGGAGCGGAAACTCACCGAGGTATTGGCCAGTCTAGGCCACGACCTCGTGCGTGCCCATCCGTTCCGAAATGAAAAGGGCCACGGGTTTATCGCCTCACAGCGCGAAGGCATGGACATTTTTGCCACGATCGACCCCGCGGTGCCGCTTATTGTCGCCGAGGCGGTCTGGCAATATTCGCATCACGTGCTCGCCGGCCTCGTCAACCACAGCGGACCAATCTTGACTGTTGCCAACTGGGCCGGGGAATGGCCCGGGCTCGTCGGACTTCTCAATCTGAACGGTTCCCTCACCAAAGCCGGCGTCGCCTACTCGACACTATGGAGCGAGACATTCGACGACACCTTCTTTCGCTCTGGACTAAAGAAGTGGCTCGAAACTGGTAGAATCGAGCATGACACGTCGCATGCCATCGCACTGGACAAGGCCCGCCTGCCCGCCGAGGCAGCGAGGCTTGGCCGGGAGCTTGCAAAATCCATCCGGCGCGACAAGGTCATCCTTGGCGTTTTTGATGAAGGCTGCATGGGTATGTACAATGCAATCATCCCCGACGAGCTCCTGATGCCGCTGGGCTTCTGGAAGGAACGGCTGTCCCAATCGGCGCTCTACCACGCAACGATGCAAGTATCAGAGACCGAAGCGCGTCAAGTGTACAATTGGATGGTCGCAAAGGGCATGACATTCCACCTCGGTGACGATCCGAAAATTGAGCTTACCGAAGCGCAGGTTATCGACCAATGCCGCATGTACATCGCCGTGGTGCGAATAGCCGACGCCTTCGGCTGCGAGGCGGTTGGAATTCAGTATCAGCAGGGGCTGAAGGACCTTCTTCCAGCCTCTGATCTCGTCGAGGGAATGCTCAATAATGATGACCGCCCCGACGTCATCGGCCGCGATGGCAAGCCGATCAAGCCGGGCGAAGCGATCGTCCATTTCAACGAAGTCGATGAGTGCGCAGCACTCGATGGAGTCATGACCAATCGCGTTCATCGCGCGCTTGGCCAGCCGGTGGAAAATACGCTGCACGATATTCGCTGGGGCGACATCGACCGCTCGGGTGGCCGCGATGATTTCATCTGGGTCTTCGAGATTTCGGGAGCGGCGCCTCCGGCACACCACGAGGGTTGCTGGGCAGGATCGGAAAGCTTCCGCCAACCAGCAATGTTCTTTCCTGCCGGAGGCGGCACTCTGCGCGGTGTCGCTAAAGCCGGTGAACTCGTGTGGAGCCGAATCTTTGTGGTAGACGGCACGCTTCATATGGATATTGGTCGCGGCCAGGCCGTAGCGTTGTCAGAAGCTGAGACGGAGCGACGGTCGCGGGCCACCAATCCCGAATGGCCTATCATGCACGCCGTCCTGACAGGCGTTGATCGCGACGCCATGATGGCGCGGCATAAGGCGAACCATGTTCAAGTTGCCTATGGCACCACCGCCGAGGCGGCGGACGCAGCTATGTGGACCAAAGCAGCGCTGGCGGCCGAGTTGGGTATCTCCGTCAATATCTGCGGGTTTAATCAAAGCGCATGCAATCTCGGCGGCCGATGAATCCTTCCTTTCGCTACGCATTTGTTCCGTTTGAGACACCGTAATGGCGCCGGCATTGTCATGTTCAGAGCAAAAGTCGCCCACTCAAGTTTGTCATAAGGACAGCTGACAATGGGTTTTCCATCCGTCGGTGATGCCACGGCTTCATCCTACCACTGCCCTCGATACTTTGTTATTTGCAACAGAGGGGAGGCGCATGGCTGGTTCAATTCTCAGAAGGGCTTCGGGTTCATTCGGCCAGATAGCGGGGTACAGACGTGTTCGTACATATTTCGGCGGTCGAGCGAGCTCCCACCGGAGAGCCAATCAATCCCTGTCTGATAGCGTCGCCCCGGACTGGTAGAGCAAGACCGGGCGGATTTCATAGACGGCGGTCGGGTTGGCACGGCGCAAGTCGCGGGCAATGGCGATCGCCCCCTCAATTGCAGGGCACTCAACAACATAGAAGCCAAGCAATTGCTCCTTTGTTTCTGTAAACGGTCCGTCAGTGACGATACCGGCTCCCTTGCCGCGCAATGTGACCGCGCGCCGGGTCGGCCCAAGGCGGGCCGCTGGGCCCAGGCTCTTTTCCTTTACAAGGCGGTCGCCGATTTCCAGAAGTTCGGCCATCAACGATGCGTCCTCCTCTTTCGACCATGATTCGACAATCTCTTCCTCGTGATAGGCCAAGATGGCGTAGAACATGAACTGCGTCCCTCTTTTCAGACGATGATGACAGGAAAAATCGGCGGCGATCGTCCCGATTGCTATTTCTGGCGCACGGCGGATCCGACGAGCCACACGATGAGGGATAGCAGTCCGGCTCCGACCGCTGCTCCTCCGAGAAGCTCAACAAGATATCCTGTTGCGGGAACGCTTCGCGCCCTGCCCGTATAGAGTATCCATATGGCCATCAGCAGGCATCCAAGTATAGCGCCCCACATAGCAGATTTCGTTAAACTGAGTTTCCTCATCTTTTCTCCGGAAGGGCGTTAGAGGAAGCGGACGTTCGCCTTGGCTATGCTGGACGATCAAACAAGGCATGCCAAATGAGTGGTACGCCAAAATAGATTATCGCGGCCGCAATGAAAACCAAAGCAAAGATAAACCAGGCTCTGACACTGCTCTTCATATGGATTCCCCCGACGTGGTGCATGTTGCCAAGCGGCCGCCAAAATAATGCTACACCATCGCGAGACCAAATCTTTATTCGCTGGGTCCCAATTCTTGGCAATCGATCCAAAATGTATAAATGCAAATTTTCCGACGCGGAACTAAATTTCAGGCAATTGGTTCGAAATGAATGACACAAAGGCTGGAAACCTGCGCCTGCTTTTGCGGGCAAGTCACCGCCGAGGCCGAGGGCGAACCGTTCTGGATCTGCTACGATCACGACGATGATTGTCGCCGCGCGATCGGATCACCGCTGACGATCTGGGTGGGTTACAAAACGGCACAATTTCGCTTTAGGCATGAGCCACCAAAGACCTTCTCAAGAACGAGTGGGGTAGTGCGCAGCTTCTGCGGTACCTGTGGCACCTCAATCGGGTATGAGGATGAGGGCATAGCCGGCGAGATATATTTGACGATCGGCTTCTTCGATCATCCTGAACATTTCGCTCCCGCTGCGCATGCCTATTGGCAGTTGAAGCTTCCCTGGATTGCCTTCGATGATACCTTGCCAAGAATAGATCAGTACTCGCGACCGCGCGACGCCGCCTATGGCACGCCGCGTGACCGGAAGAAGTGAGAGAACACCTCCGGGAAGTGCGCGGGTAGGCAAGGGGGCTTTTTAGTGGCGGCCAAATTAGCGAATGGCTTATTCCGCGGGACAAAGCTTTTTGGTGGCCTGAGCTTTCCCGTTGAGCTTGGCAGATTGCCTGCGCTTCATCATATCGAATGCGATTATGGCGCCCAATACGACGGGGCCGCCTAGAACGATGAAATACCATAGGTATAGCGTCATCGGTTTCCTTCATTTGTGACAGGAGATTGATTTCAGTCGAAAGAATGTCTTGCCTGCAAGGCCATAGGATTGTGCCCTTTTTAGCGTGAGCAAAAGGGGCTTGAAAAAATGTGGCTAACGGCGACTCTTTCGCGCGTTGACCGAAGCATTGATTCGCTCGCAATCACCGTTGAATTTGATGATCAACTGTTCGGCATCATCCCTGTTGAGGTTAAACGCTTCCATGAGGTGATCGACAGTGTAGGTTTCTCCGATTTTGCCCTGAGGGCGGTTCTTCCATGTAGAAGTCGTCTTATCGTTGGTCATCTGTTTTCCTCGCATGTGAATGGCTGTCTCTTATGAGCGGAATGCCATCTCCGCCTTGAGCATCGCGCCTGGCGTCGGTCAGCATGGCCTCTCGCTCGCTGCGCGATCGGCGGCGCATCGATGTGATCGATTTATTTGAAATCCGAAACTGTCCGCAGGTCGGGCAGAAGAATTCAATGAAATCGCCGTCTCGCGGTAGCACTTCATGAACAGGTTCATCGGAAATAGGGCAATTATAATAGGTTTTTAGCATATATCCTCCGTTGAGCAGTATACACCCTCCATCAGCATTCACCTAAGAAACCGCGCCCCTTCCAAAATTACGTGTTGATGTTGAATATCCGGCTTTTTGCACCCTTCAAGACGGAAGGAAGTAAACGCTCGCGCCCAGGAACACGATCAGGATCAGGGCAAAAGCGGCAATCCGGAGATACCAGGCTCTATTATTGTTCATGCCGATCGATCATCTCATATGCTGGCGTAAAATGAAAAACAGCCACACTCCGACAATGAGAGCCATCGCAGTCAGGGCATGGAAGAGCGAGCCGCCTGAAAACATATCTGCCGCAATCGTCGTCATTAGACCCGTAAATGATTAATGGTTCAGTGATGGAACGCGGGCCAAACCTGTCTGTTCCATGAGACGCAGGCGATAGAGACAAATGCTGCGGTATCGCCACATTTGCAAGTAATGCATCGTTCGGAAAGAGGTGGCGTATGAAGATGTCACTAGTGAGCGGCAGCGAATACGGGACTATCAACAGCAAATACGATAGTGTTGCACTACGGAATACCCGCGTCGGCCACCAAATGGGAGGCTTCGTACACAGGATAGACCCATAGAATGAGGAATTCGAACGATGCGCAATGCAGTTACAAATTCAAACGACACGTTTTCTAAGAAACTTTCCCGGAGCCGTATCCTGCTGATCGTGGTTCCGCTCATGGTGCTCGCGTCGTGTGCTTCTTCCGAAAAAAAGTGGGTCCACAGCGAGGCTCCGGCGACTCCGGCAGACAATGATATGGTGCAGTGCAAATATCAGGCCGCGAGTGCAACGGCTTCCTTGGCTTCCGATAGTTCTGCCAGACGGGAGGAAGAAGCCAATCTGATCAATAGCTGCATGCAAGCAAAGGGATACAAACAGTAATCAACATCGGTGTGCAGCTGTTGCCTGGCGCCAAGACCTGCCTTCCGGACTGACATTCATGAAATCAAACATGGCGGGGCGGTCGTGGGTCTATCGGCGTCGGTGGATGAAGGTCCAAAAGGAGTTCCAGTGCTCGGGCGGCAGCAAGTACCTGTCCCTCGGCGCGGGTGCGGCCGACGATTTGTAGTCCGACCGGACGTCCATCTTTGGTGAACCCGCAAGGCAGGCTGAGCGCCGGCGACGCTGTCAGGGAAATTGCGTAGGCTATTGCCAGCCATTCGAAATAATTCGGAAAGGTGTAGCCGGCACATTCCTTCACGTATCTGTCGCTGGCAGGATACGCGGCAACGATCGTGGCCGGACAGAGGAGGAGGTCATAAGTCTCGAAAAAGGCATGCATCCTTCGGTAAATCGCCGCGCGATTGTTTTCCGCTTTTACGATATCTGCCATCGAATAGCTGAGCCCCTTTTCAATATTCCATACGACTTCCGGCTTCATTTTGTCCCGATATGGTTCCAGAAGCGCGCCGTAACTTATGGCAAAGGCCATGCCGCGTAGGACGCTGAACGTGTCATGGGCCTCCGAGAGATCGGGATGCGCCTCTTCAACATGCGTGCCAATTGCCGCCAAGCTTGCAGCTGCTGCGCGACAGATCGAGGCGACCTCCGGGTCAACGGGCGTAATGCCAAGATCGGCGGAAAAGGCCACCCGCGCCGGCCGCCAGCCGGAGCGCGCTGCGGCAAGGAAACTCTCGGTCCGCGGTAACGACAGAGGGTCAGCAGGGCTATCGCCGGTCATCGCATCCAGCAAAAGCGCTGTGTCTTCGACGTTACGAGCCATAGGACCGTTGACGCTCAGCAGGTCATCGATCTTGAATCGTGCACTGCGAGGAACGCGGCCCGGGCTTGGGCGCAGGCCCACTACGCCGCAGAAGCTTGCGGGATTGCGCAAGCTGCCTCCAAGGTCGGAGCCTTGCGCGACCCAGGCCATGCCAGTGGCAAGAGCAACGGCGGCTCCACCCGAGGAGCCTGCAGCGGACAGGTCGGTATTCCAGGGATTCAATGTTGTCCCGAAGACGTCGTTGAATGTATTGCCACCAGCACCAAATTCTGGGGTGTTCGACTTGGCGTAAACAACACCGCCCTCGGCCTCCAGCCTCTCGACAAGAATGTCGGATTGTTCGGGAACATGGTCTGCAAATATTGTCGAGCCATAGGTGCTGCGAACGTCGGAAACGTCTGTCAGGTCCTTGATCGGCACAGGCAATCCCGCCAAACGACCGCGGCGCCCGAGAGGCTGTTGGAGCAGGCGACGGGCTCGATCGCGGGCGCGATCGAGGCAAAGAATAGGAAGTGCGTTGACGACGTTCTCGACGGCGGCAATGCGAACCACAAGTGCATCGAGACAATCGAGCGGCGTTACCTCACCGCCATTTAACAGATCGACCACCTCGCAGGCAGACATGCCCGTTAGACCAATATCGCCTGCCACGACGCTATTCTCCGATGGAACGTGTCCAAGCGAAAACACTATACCAATGTTCGGCGTGATGTGTCTCAAAAATAGGCATGCCGGGATGTCCTGTAGCGGGTCTGGCAGCTTTGCAGCAGGTCGCTTCAATGCGGCGAAGCCCCCGAGTTGAGCATTGTTTCATGGTTGTCGGGGCGTGCCCCGGTGCATTACTGGTTCATCCCACTTGACTCGCTCCGGCAATTTGTTCTCTTTTCGTTCTCATGACAAGGACAATCAAGAATCTGGGGCAGGCGGCCCGCTACGGCATGTTCGTGCGGGTTGGTTGCCGAAAATGTGATAAGGTCGCGACCTTCACGGCGACTGACCTGGCCGCTGTTCTCGGCCATGGCCGCACACTTCCAAGCCTCACCTTCCGGTGTCGGGACTGCAATTCCATAGACTGCGAAGTTATGCCCTACGAAGACGACCGCGATCGCGTCAACAAGAAGCGCGTCATCTGGCGACCGGTGAAGGAATGAAGAATGACACATAAGTTGGGAAGCCATGTAGCCCTACCCATATTGCCCTCAGTTCACGAACTCGACCGGCTATTTCGTCAAACTTGTCTCAGTCGGGTAATTGGCATCCTGCCAGGCTGCGATGCCATCAGCGAAATAAGAAACTCTGGGGTATCCCCAAGCCAGGGCTTTGGCCGATGCGAAGGCCGCGTCGACGCAATATTTGGCCTGGCAAGTGAAGATGATGGCATTGCTTGCACCAACCTTTTCGGAAAGTGTCGCCTTTGAAAGGACGTTCGTCGCCGGCAGGTTGATGGACCCTGGGATATGCGCATGACTGAATGGCCTTGGACTGCGCACATCAATCAGTTGCGCCCCTTCATCAATTAGCCGCTTGACTGCGGCGGCACCGAGCTTGGGCGCACCGCTGACGGAGTACTCGCCATTCACCCTGTTGACAGCCTTGGCGTAGGTCTCATAGGCAATGTCGGTTCCAGCGCCTTCCGGCACCCCGGCCTTGCGCAATCCTTCGAGCAACCTGTCACGATAGGCAGGATAATAATCGGACATATCGACATACCACTGCCAGGCAATTGCCTGAACAGTTAGCGGTCCGCGGCCGAAAGGTATGGTGATCCCGTTGTATTTGGCCATGTTGAGCTGAACACCACCCAAATTTCCCAAGTGGCCCAGGCCGGACGTCAAGGTAGCGTAGTCATCGGCCACATCCCATTGCAGGGTTATCAGGTATTTCAAGGCATCGACGGCGTCTTCATATTTCTCCTGATGGAACAGCGAGATAGCCAAGGCCCTGAGATACTCCGGCGGATATTTCGGATCGAGCCGCATGGCAAGCCGCGCTTCCACTTCCGCTTCGGGCGCCCGACCTGCAGCATTGAGATATCGTGCTTTGCGGATGTGATGTTCGGGGTCGTTGGCGTCGAGCTGAATCGCGCGGTTGATTGCGATGAGGGCCTGATCATAGCCGCCATGCGCAGCCAGCACCTCCGATGAAATGGCATAGGCGAGCCCGTTCTGGTAAAGCATCGCCATCGGCAGGCTTTGATCGACGCTGCTCATGGCCTTCCGAAACGCAGAATTACCCGAGTTCCAGCAGGCGACTGCTATCTCCCAATTCGCAGCAGCGACTGCAGCGTGGGCACGACTGTAATAAGGATCGAGGTTGAGGGACTCGTTAAAAAGCGCGATCGATTTGAGCAACTCGACGTCGGTGCCGATACGCAAATGGCCCAAGCCTTCGAGCAACCGATCATATGCTTCGGGGGTGGTTTCTGCCTGTGCCGATTCAGCAGAAGGCGGGACGTTCACTTGAAGCGATAAGCCAATCTCGCCGACAAGCTTGTTCTGAAGCGCAGAAACCTGCGATATCCTGCCCTCGTAGTGCTTATCCCACACGCGCTGATTGTTTAGCGCGTCTGTGAGTTGAGCCTCAATCCGTACGAAGTCGCCATCCCGCCTCAAGTTGCCTTCGAGGACGTAGCGCACCCCCATTGCTTCCGCGATATCTTGAAGCTTTGTCGGCCGGCCCTTGTACGTAAAGGAGGAGTGTCGAGCGATGACGAAGAGGCCGGGCAATTCTGACAGCTCGGTAATCAGATCCTCAGTTATTCCATCGGCGAAATAGGCCTGTGAAGGCCCGGGGCTGAGATCGTCGAGCGGCATGACAGCGATAGAAGGCTCTTTCGGAAGCGGATACTTCATGCGGGCCATCATGGCCGACTCAGCAACCGGTTGGCGCGGCCACAGCCAAAGTGTTGAACCGGCCAAGGAAACCGCGACCAAGACGACTGCCGCTACAATTGCCCACCGGTGCAAGCGCCCTGCTATCGTTGCTTTGGCAATGTCCGTCCCCCGAAGCCTGACGCGATAGGTTCGCACCGGGCGGGCGATGTTTTTCATGTGGCGCTCACCCACAAACTCCACAGGCAGCTCAAGCCTGCCCGGCAACTGGTCATACGCTGTTCCGGAAACGAATAGTCCGCCTGGCTCGCAAAGCTGCTCGAGCCGCGCGGCGAC
Organism: Phyllobacterium sp. UNC302MFCol5.2; assembly: GCF_000686005.1. Lineage (NCBI taxonomy): Bacteria > Pseudomonadati > Pseudomonadota > Alphaproteobacteria > Hyphomicrobiales > Phyllobacteriaceae > Phyllobacterium > Phyllobacterium sp. UNC302MFCol5.2. Next base: position 149,904 of record NZ_JMLL01000012.1, on the reverse strand, counting down.
GTTGACCCCATCGCCAAGGAGGTCATCGCCTTCGACCACGACATCTCCAAGATTGATGCCCATCCGAAAGACGAGGCGCCTGTCTGCCGCTACGCCGGCTTGGTGAGTGGCAGTTCCTCTTTGTAGCGCGACGGCACAGACGACGGCATCGACAACCGAGCCAAACTCCATGATGGCACCGTCGCCCATAAGCTTGACTATCCTGCCGCGATATTCGGCAAGTAGCGGATCGGTAACTTTGGATCGCAAGTCTCTGATTGCTGCGAGCGTACCGGCTTCGTCCGCTTCAACAAGTCTGGAATAGCCCACAATGTCGACGGCGAGAATTGCAACCAGCCGTCGCTCGGCATGATCCATTCCCATGGCCCCTCTCCAACAAGGTGTAGGCCTGCTATGATGTTCTTGAGAACCAAACCGCTTCTCGTCTCGTGAATTCTACTCCCGTTTACGTTTATCCGCGAGTAGTACATGCCTCCCGTGCAGACGCGTCCACGGAGCAGTCATTAGCGATGAGTGGAGGCCGCAATTTGCGGCAGCCACGTGACCTAGCCGAAGCCCGACGAATGGTGGTTGCGGCCCGTCAGCAACGGATCACTCGTTTGGGATCACAGCGCTGTGGTGTGGAATTCGTTGAAGCGCGGGCCCTCTGAGGCCAGGCTGTCTGCCGCCGGTGACGGAGTGCTCCCGCCGAACGTGCTGAACTGACCGAACCTCACCCAGAGTTGCCGCTAAGCCGCCATCTCAGCTTTCCTTGACCACCGGGGGCACCTTCCAGCTTCCATTCAGGATTGAGGGAGATGCGTCCTTGGGCCAATACATGCGCAGCATCGGGATGAAAGCTCCTTTGGGCGCCGGTAGCCAGTTAGCCTCCTTGTCCGCGCCAGGCGACTTGTTTTGGAAATAAAGTGTCAACGATCCGTCAGCATTGGGCTTTGGATTGTTGCGTGGGCTGACCGTAAACTTGTTCAGCGGATTGGGTACAAACCACCAGCCCTTGTCGATCTCGTACATGGTGATTGACCAGAAACCGTTTACGGGAGGCGTCTGATCCTTAGGAAAGGTCAAGGTGTAGTTGTTCGCACCGGTCAGCTTTTCACCCTTCGAATCGACTTCGGTGTAGGGATAGACCGCATCAAGTTGCTGATTGGCGGGCCAGCCAAAGGCGGCCACGGTGGCGCGTTTGATGTAGTCATTTGGCCCATATGTGCCGAGCCCCTTTGACACGACCCAGCCGTCTACTATCTCGCCCATTTTTTCCTTGTTGGCCTGGATCGTCTTCAGGGCAGCTTGCGGAATGTCTTTCAACGCCGCCTGTACCGCAGGATCCAGTTTACTCATCTCGAATGGCTTCCCGGGCTCGATGCCGATTTTAGCCATGCTCGCGATGATCGGCGCATCTTCGGCCGCCGGCGGCGCGTCCCCGCCCATCAGCTTTGCCATCAGATTGAAATAACCTTCCGTCCCCATGTCGAGAATGACTTTTTGCGGAGCGTCTTTCATGCTGAAACCCGGCTTAGGGTTCACCTTCGGAGCTTTTGGCTTGTAATTTTTAGTGCCCCACGCGGAGAGCGGCGTAATCTTGTATTGCGCCTGCAACGCATTGACGGCCTTGTAATCCGCCTTCGTCCCGTCAGCATAGGTGCGGCCGAGGATGACCATATAGCGGGTCGCCATGGGGAAATGCTTTATTCCTGCCGGTACATCGCCTTTCCAGCCCGGGCCGGTAAACAGATAGTTGGCGGCTTTTCCGTCAGCCGTGCGTTTGCTCGGCGATTGCTCGGAGTCCGACATCCATAAGTCGACGACCTCGAACAAGTAGAAGCGGTCGCCCATGTCCGGATGGCTAAAAACCTGGGGCTCACTCAGATCGAGCCATGTTACGGAATATAGCGTATCCGCATTGGGGGCAGATACGCCGCGATAGTTCGCGGGCGGATAGCGGGGAACATTGATAAATTGTCCCATCGGCCCGGTGAATTCCACAACCTTCGGCACATTGCTCATTTGAACGCGGGTGACCTCGGTCGTGATGAGCGAATAGCCATAGATGTATGCATCCTCGGCAATCTGGCGAGCTTCTTCCGCCGATAGCGTCTGCGCAAATGTGGGATGGTTTATCGCGAGGCTGATTGCGGCAACGCCGCCAGCTAATACAAAGGCCCGTCTGTTGATATACATCTCGATTTCCCTGCAGCGTTGCGTTCCCGTTCAGGTTAGACGGCAGGCAAGACAGGGTGGAAGTACATTACTGTAAATTACAGTTAGATAAGCTTGCGCCGGGCGGCGTATAAATCGCCATGGAAAAACGTGAAAAGCGGAAGTGGGCGGATAATACGCGGACCGGCTAAGCTCCAAGCGCGAAAAAAGAGCTGCTGCGGCGCGAAGCAGTTAGGTGTTCGAGCTTTCAAAGCATACAGTCGAACTTCGTTTTGCGAAATCAGGAGTCCCGGGTGTCCGTTTTAGAGCGCAACAATGTCAAACTATCCGGCAGCGGGGAACGGTCGATGGTGTTCGCGCACGGCTTTGGCTGCGATCAGAACATGTGGAAGTTGGTGGCGCCAGCCTTCGAAAGCAAGTTCAGAACCATTCTTTTTGACCATGTCGGGGCCGGTGGCTCCGATCTTGGCGCTTACAACTCCGCGAAATATGCGTCCCTCGAAGGATACGCCGACGACCTTATCGAGATTGGCAAGGAACTCGAACTCAAGGATGCGGTGTTCGTCGGGCATTCCGTCAGCGCCATGATCGGCGTGATTGCTTCGCTCAAGGACCCGGCGATTTTCGACAGCCTGATCCTCGTCGGCCCATCGCCCCGCTACATCGACGACGGTGAATACGTCGGCGGCTTCAGTCGTGCTCAGATCGACGAGTTGCTAGAGTCCCTCGCGGACAATCATCTTGGGTGGTCGGCCGCAATGGCCCCAGCCATTATGGGCAATCCGGACAGACCCGAACTTGGTGAAGAGCTAACCAACAGCTTCTGCAGAACCGACCCTGACATTGCAAAGGAGTTCGCGCGGGTCACTTTCACGTCGGACAATCGCGACGATCTTCAACGTGTGACAGCGCGAACATTGATACTTCAGTGCCGGGAAGACATTATTGCCTCAGAGAACGTAGGCGAATACGTGAAGCAACACATTCCTCACAGCCAACTGGTTATGTTGAACGCTACGGGGCATTGCCCCAATCTGAGTGCGCCCGGCGAAGTCATTGCGGCCATCAAGGCGTTTGTGTGAGTCGTGCCCGAGGATCCCAACAGCACATTCGCCGAAGATCTTGCGGAGCTGTACGAGAACGCACCGTGCGGGTACCTGTCGCTTCGCCCCGACGGCAGAATCTTCAAGTCCAATCTCACCTTCTCGCGTTGGATTGGAGTTTCACAGCTCGACCTTCTCGACAAGAAATTCAGTGAACTTTTGACGCTTTCCGGACGAATGTTTTACGAAACGCATTTTTCGCCGCTGTTGCGCATGCAAGGTTTCCTTGAAGAGGTCGCTTTCGATTTTGTTACCGGCGACGGCAAGAAACTGCCGGTGCTTGCTAACGCAAAAGAGCGGCGGGATGACGATGGCAACCTGCAATTTACCCGTGTCGTCATCTTCCCGGCTGCTCAACGCCGCCGCTACGAACGCGATTTGGTCGACAAGCGAATCGCCGCTGAAGGTGCCAAAAGCGAAGCGATTTCCGAACGGATGCTGGCGGAGGCAGGTCTGAGCGAGGGACTGGCAATAGCGGAGTTGCGCGAACAGTTCATTGCGGTTTTGGGGCATGATCTTCGCAACCCGCTCGCTTCGATGGAGGGCGGTTCGCGGATGCTTCTGCAAGAAGAATTAAGCCCTCGGGCACAGAGGATCGTTACCCTGATGCAAGGCAGCGTGCAGCGCATGTCCGGCCTGATTGATAACGTGCTCGATTTTGCGCGAGGGAGGCTCGGCAGTGGCTTCGCGCTGCGGCTTGATGCGGACGAACTGCTCGACCCCGTCCTCAAGCAGATTGCAGAAGAGCTCCAATTGGGAACGCCCGGCATTTCCATTGAGACGAACTTCAACATCACCGAAAAAGTTTACTGCGACAGGGACCGTATTGGTCAGATGGTTTCAAACCTTCTCGGCAATGCGATTACCTATGGTGACGCGAGCCGGCCAATCCGGTTTTCAGCAGGCACGAAATCGGGAGTTTTGGAGATAAGCGTCGCCAATAGCGGCGTTCCAATAGCTCAAGAGGCGATGGAACGTCTTTTCCAGCCGTTTTTTCGTGATGGCGTTCGCGCAAGTCAACAAGGCCTGGGGCTTGGACTGTATATCGCATCGGAAATTGCCAAGGCGCATGGTGGCACCCTTGTCGTAACCTCTTCTTCCATCGAAACGAGGTTTACCTTTCAGATGCCGCTACGCCCGACGACAAAATGAAGTGCCGCTCTTTCGAGGGCGCTATCATTGTCAACGGTCATCAGTCCATGCATTCATTGGCTATGCGCCCGACCAGAATCGTCAAGAACTCCGCGAATAGAGATTTGAAACTGCTGCGGCGCTTGCTGCGTGCCAAAGACCACATGGACGCGGCGCCACACGAGGATTGGCCGATATCCCGGTTGGCAAGCGTCAGCGGCGCCTCGGAAGCCTATTTTGCGCGATCGTTTCGGGACGCCTTCGGCATACCGCCGCATCGTTACCTGCTGACGCGCCGGGTCGAGCGCGCCGCAGCGCTCTTGCGGGATACTGACACGCCCATCATCGAAATCGCGCTGCAGACAGGCTGGAACAGTCTTGGAACGTTTGGACGCACCTTCCGCGACGTGACCGGTGAAAGCCCAAGCGAACTAAGGCGACGAATGCAGCTCGTTCCCGGAGATCTCGAGGAGGTTCCCCATTGTTTCGTGAGCGCCGCGCAAAGGCCGCACCTCAAAATGGCAGTTTCGGAGAAGCGCCGGCGAACGAAAGAGGGTAGGCACGACGGGCGAAAGGGAGATGACTCATGAAAAATGGTGTTCAGGTTGCCGGCGTCTATGTCCATGACCAGGACGAAGCGCTTCAGTTCTATGTCGAAAAGCTGGGATTTCGGGTGCACACGGATGCGCGCAATGGCGATTATCGCTGGCTGACCGTCCAGCATCCCGACCAGCCGGACTTCCAGTTGGGCCTGTTCCGTCCGCAGGCGCCGACCGTCGATGACGCAACGGCTCAGGGCCTGGCTGAAGCCGTGGCCAAGGGTGCGATGCCGCCGCTGGTTCTGGTGGTCGACGATTGCCAGGCTGCATTCGAATCCATGCGCAAGCGCGGGGTCGAGTTCACCCAAGAACCGATCGATCGATACGGCTCCGTGGATGCAAGCTTCCGCGATCCATCAGGCAATGGCTGGAAGCTGGTCCAGGCTCGTTGAGGTTGCCATGTGCCACATTCCATCCTGGATGCTCGTTCAAGGAGGCTCTCATGATCTTGCATTACTGGATACGCCAGAGCCATCGGTGGCTCGGAATTCTGCTGACCCTCACCATTCTGGCGAATTTTGTCTCGATGACGTTCGGTCCAGCGCCGCTCGCGATCGTGTACGCTCCATTGGTGCCGCTGGCTCTGCTTGTGTTCAGCGGCCTGTATATGTTCTTCCAGCGGTAGGCGAGGTTGAACCTGGTGCAAGTGGTAGGTTTGCAGCACAATGGGCGAAAATAATGGTGCGATCGCGAAACCTTTAGCGATCGCGGCAGTTATGCATGTCAATCGTCGAAAGGAATGACAACATGCCAACTGCACCGGAACTGCGGGAAAAATTCTGGAAATCCCTGAAATCCGATATGACCATGATGTTGGGATTGGTGGGCGTTGAAGAGAGCCACACTCGTCCAATGACCGCTCAACTCGAAGGCGATCACGGTCCCATTTACTTCTTTACCTCGACCGAGAATTCGCTCGTACAAAACCTGCAGAGCGAGAGCAGAGCTGTCGCGACGTTCGCGGCGAAAGGTAACGACCTTTTTGCTGCCGTTCACGGCGGGCTCACAGTCTCCAACGATCGGGAAACCATCGACCGGCTATGGAACCGGTTCGTGGCGGCCTGGTTTGAAGGCGGCAAAGATGATCCCAAGCTGACATTATTGCGGTTTGACGCCGAGCGGGCCGAGATATGGCTCAATGAATCCAGTCTGCTCGCTGGCGTGAAAATGCTGCTAGGCGTCGATCCGAAGGAAGATTACAAAGACGATGTCGCCGAGGTCCGCTTGACCTGACCTGGCGTAAATTAAGATTGAAATTGTGGCGCATGCTCCGTTTCCTACGGAGGTGCGCCATAGTTTATGGCGCTATTCGAAGAGCTCGCGATTGTCAGCTTCGATCTGTGGGAGGTCATTCAGAATGCCGTTCAGATGCTCCCTCATGGCGTTGGCTGCAGCTTCGGCGTTTCGGGCGTCGATCGCGGCGACGATTTTCTCATGCTGCTCGATGAGGTTATTCATAGAGGCTGGGTTACGAAGCTGCAGGTTGCAGACGCGATCCATATGCGCCTTGATGTCTGAAATCGCGTTCCAGGCGAGGCCACAGCCGGCGCCCTCTGCAATAGCGATGTGGAACTGCTCATCCTCCCGGCGAAACGCATTGTGATCGTGACCGGTCATCGCCATTCGCTGACGCTCGAGGATGCTGTCAATCTTTCGCCGCGTCCAGGTATCGAAACTCTCGCTGGCCCGCCTGGCGACGGCGACCTCGATCGCCTCGCGCACGAAGCGGGCTTCCATCATCTGACGCGCCGAAATGCGGACCACGATGGTTCCCCGATTAGGGCGGATTTCGACCAGCTTTGATTTTCCAAGGGCAATCAGCGCCTCGCGGACCGGCTGGCGAGAGACGCCGAGACGAGACGCGATCTCCTGCTCGGACAGGCGTGACCCCGGCGCGAGATCGAGACGGATGATCGCCTCGCGCAAGTCACGTTCCACCTGCGCGGCGGTCGTTTCCCCAGTCTCGATCCTCATGGGCTCGATTTTCAATGTCTCAAGGTTCATGCTTTTCGCCGCCGCCATCTCGTTGACATTTGCATTTAGCCACCATACAGTACCATACAACTTAACGACTGTACAAGCACGGCGGTCGATACGCCGAGCCTAAATGGAGGAGCCGGGCTTTAAAATCCGGTAGGTTGATGACGGTACAATCCAATTTCATAACGCCCGACTCTAGTGACCCGCGTTTGCAGAGTAAATCCCGCTACCGGATGCTTGTCGATGGCAAGTCTGTTGATGCGGCCTCGGGCAAGACGATACATCGGGTGAGCCCGGGCCACGCCGGCGTTGTGGTCGGCACGTGGCCGGATGCCTCTGCCGACGATGTTCGCGCAGCGATTGCGGCCGCCCGCCGGGCCTTCGACACCGGGCCATGGCCGCGCATGTCCGGCGCCGAACGATCGCGCCTGATGTTCAAGACGGCAGAGCTCATTCTCGCACATGTGGAAGAGATCGCCCTGATCGAAAGCCTGGAGGTTGGCAAGCCGATTGCCCAGGCCCGGGGCGAGATCACCTTCTGTGCTGATCTCTGGTCCTATGCGGCCGGGCAGGCGCGGGCACTGGAAGGGCAGACCCACAATAATATCGGCGACAACCGCCTTGGCCTGGTCCTGCGGGAACCTGTCGGCGTTGTCGGCATCATCACGCCGTGGAACTTCCCCTTTATCATCGCCTCCGAGCGCGTGCCATGGGCCATCGGCGGCGGTTGCACGGTCGTATTGAAACCATCCGAATTTACGTCCGGTACATCGATCCGCATGGCGGAGCTCGCCCGCGAGGCCGGTATTCCCGACGGCGTCTTCAACGTCGTCACCGGCTACGGCGATCCTGCCGGCCAGGTCTTGGCGGAAGATCCCGGCACAGACATGGTCGCCTTCACCGGTTCGGTTCGTGTTGGAACGAAGCTGGGCGAGATCGCGGCCCGCAGCGTCAAGCGCGTTGGCCTTGAACTGGGCGGCAAGGGGCCGCAGATCGTCTTTGCCGATGCGGACCTTGAGGCGGCGGCCGACGGCATCGCCTACGGCGTCTACCACAATGCCGGCCAGTGCTGTATTTCCGGAAGCCGGCTCCTGGTGCAGGAAGGTATCCGCGATGCGCTTCTTGATCGCCTGCTCGATATTTCCCGCAAGGTTACTTTCGGCGATCCCTTGAACGAGCGAACGAAGATAGGTGCCATGATCTCGGAGGCGCATGCCGCCAAGGTGCATTCCTATGTCGAGGCAGGGCAGGCTGACGGTGCCGAATTGTTGCTCGGCGGCGCACGTGTCGGGGAGGGCGCGGGGCTCTATTACGCGCCAACCGTGTTTTCCGGGGTCACCGCCGATATGTCGATTGCCCGCGAGGAAATTTTCGGACCGGTTCTATCGACGCTGACGTTCAAGACAGCTGACGAGGCCGTCGCCTTGGCAAACGCATCGGAGTTCGGCCTGTCGGCAAGCGTCTGGTCCACCAATCTCGAAAACGCGCTGCAGAGCATCCGGCGCATCCGGGCCGGGCGCTGCTGGATCAACAGCGTCATCGACGGCGCGCCTGAGCTGCCGATCGGTGGCTACAAGAAAAGCGGGCTCGGGCGCGAGCTTGGCCGCTACGGTTTTGACGAGTATTCGCAGTTCAAGGGCATTCACGTGACCTTGGGCCGGCCGGATCCTTGGTTCGGGTGAGATTGCTCATCGGAAACTGAGGCAGAGGAGGAAAATCTCGGCTGGCGCGATCTTTGGTCGGAGCTCGCCAGCCGAGACATGGGTCTTTCGACCCCGATTGCACATCCAAAGGGAGGATACGCAAATGAAATTGACCAAACTGAAAACCGCAATGCTTGCGGCGTGCGCAGCTATGGCCTTCACGTCCGCCGCCGTAGCGGCCGATGTCAAGGCAACGATGATTATCTATCTTGATCCGAGTGTCCAGTTCTTTAACCCGGTCGTCAAAGGCGCACAGGATGCCGCGGCACAGTTCGGTGTCGATCTCGACGTGCAATATGCCAATAACGATCCGGTCCGCCAGAACGATCTTATTGAGAGCGCCACGGCCAGCGGCGTCGACGGCATTGCAGTTGCAATTTCCAGTTCGGATGCCTTCGATGCCAGCATCTGCGCCGCCGTCAAGGCCGGCATCATCGTCATCGGTTTCAACAATGACGATCTCGACGGGGCCAAGGGCAATTGCCGCCAAGCCTATGTCGGCATGAATGAATTCGCCTCGGGTTATGAACTTGGCAATCGCATGATCGAGCAGTTTGGCCTCAAGGATGGCGACGTGGTCTTCAATCCGCGCGAGATTCCTGAAGCGAGTTTCGCCGTCGCGCGTGGCGGCGGCATCGAAAAGGCAATGAAGGAAAAAGGCATCAAGGTGGAGACGGTTCGCTCCGGGCTTGATCCGGCCGAAGCCCAGAACATCATCGCGCAGTTCCTGATCGCCAATCCCAATGTCAAGGCGCTGTTCGGCACCGGGTCCGTGACGTCGACGGTCGGCGCAGGCGCCATCAAGGATGCCGGCGTCAAGATCCCTTTCGGCGGCTTTGATCTCGCCGTTGAAATCGTCAACGCCGTCGAATCGGGCGCCATGTTCGCGACCATGGACCAGCAGCCGTACCTCCAGGGCTATTATCCGATTGCCCAGATTGCTTTGGCGAAAAAATATGGTCTGACCCCGACTGATGTCGATACCGGCCAGGGCGCGTTCCTCGATAAGACGCGCATCAGCTCGGTCAAGCCACTGATCGGCAGCTACCGATAAACGTCACGCCTGAAGACCTTCCGGCGAAAAACCGGAAGGTCCCCTCGATCCCTTTGAACAGAGTAAAGACAGTGACCTACGCCATGACCGACGTTGCCGTGCCCAAATCGCGCACGAAAAAACAATCGCTGCTGAAGCACATCATGGCCATGCCGGCCGGCGCGATTCTCCTGGTTTTCGCGGCCCTGCAGATCGCGTGCATCGCTGGCGCGCTCGCCTTTCCCGATGACTTCCGCTACCTGTCGCCGCAGAACCTGACCATCCTCATGAAGGCTATTCCGGTGCTGGGTTGCCTGGCATTGGGCGCCGGCATCCTGATGATTGCTGGGGAGTTCGACCTGTCGATCGGTTCCGTCTATACCTTGACGGCGGTCCTGATGGCGAGCCTGGTCGATGGTGGCCTGAGCGCTTTCATCGCAGCACCGCTCGGCATACTGCTGGGGGTGATGATCGGACTTCTCAACGGCACGATTACGTTGCGCTTCGGCCTGCCGTCATTCATTGTCACGCTCGGCGGCCTGCTCTTCTGGCGTGGCGCCGTGCTGCTCTATAACGGCGCCATCCAGGTGCGTTTCGATCCGGAACCTGCCTTTTCGAGCCTCTTTGCAGGCACGCTATTCGGCATCAATGCCGCGTTCATCTGGATCATCCTGTTCGTTGTCAGCTTCTATTTACTGCTGCACCGGCACAAGTTCGGCAACCATGTCTTTGCCACCGGTGGCAATCCCGCCGCTGCAACGGCAATCGGCATCAACACTGACCGTGTCAAGTTGATTGCCTTTGCCATTGCCGGAGGCATGGCGGCGGTTGCCGGCATCATCGCCACGGCGCGCGTGGGCAGCGTCCAGCCGGGGCAGGGCGCCGGGCTCGAGCTTCAGGCGATTGCCGCGTGCGTCATCGGCGGGCTGTCGCTGCGCGGCGGTCGCGGCTCGATTATCGGCATCTTCCTCGGGGTCATGCTGATCCACACGATCACCGATGTGCTTCTGCTCCTCCGGGCCCCTGGCTTCTACCTCGACATGTTTATCGCAACCCTCATCGTGATCGCTGCCGCATTCAACCATCTCATCGAACGCCGGGGGGCCGTATGATGTTTGCACCCCATCTTCTCGAACTGCACAATATCTCCAAGACGTTTGGCACGCTGACGGCGCTGCGGGACCTGAGCTTCCACATCGGCCCAAGCGAAGTCGTCGGGCTTCTGGGCGACAACGGCGCCGGCAAGTCGACTACCGTCAACTTGATTTCGGGGATCCACAAGCCGACCTCCGGCCACCTGAGCGTCGACGGTCGCGAGACGCTGTTCACCTGCAGGTCCGATTCCGCCGATGCCGGCATCGAGACGATCTACCAGAATACCGCGCTGGTGGATTCACTTTCGATCACCCGCAACATCTTCATGGGGCGCGAACGCACCAATGCCTTTGGCTTCCTGAAGCAGGCAGAGATGCGCGATATCGCCATGGAGGTGCTCGAGAAGGCTGTCCACATCTCGGGTATCGATTCTCCCGATAAGCTGGTGGGTGACCTCTCCGGTGGGCAGAAGCAGGCCGTCGCCATCGCACGCGCCGTTTTTTTTAAACGGCGGGTGCTGCTTCTCGATGAACCGACCTCAGCCCTGTCCGTGCGCGAAACCGAGGCTTTGCTGGCGCAGGTGCTGAAGCTGAAAGCCGAGGGCGTGTCGAGCGTGCTGGTGACGCACAACCTCTACCATGCCTACCAGGTCTGCGATCGCTTTGTAATCATGAGCCATGGTACCAAGGTATTCGATGTGAACAAGGCAGACACCAGCATCAGCCAACTCACCGAATATGTCGTCCTCACGTGACCCTTTCATCAAAAGCCAAGAGGCAAATGCTGTGACAATTTCCGTAAATGTGCGCCAGGTCGTTGGTCCAGAAGATGCTGCCAGGCGCGACACGAAAGGCCTGCGCGAAGGCTTCCTGATTGAAGGGCTTTTTTCGAAAGGTGAGGTCAATCTTACCTACAGCCATCTCGACCGGATGATTGTCGGGGGTGTCGTCCCGCTCGCAGAAGATCTTGTGGTCGACAAGGTAAAGGAAACCGGCACCAGCCAGTTCCTCGAGCGGCGCGAAGTCGCCATCCTCAACATTGGTGGCAAGGGCACGGTCACTGTCGGCGTCGTCGACTATCCGCTTGGCTTTCAGGATGCGCTCTATGTCGGAATGGGACAGGGAATGCTGTCGTTTCGCAGCGACGACCCGGCCAGTCCCGCCGAATTCTATCTCCTGAGCGCACCTGCACATCGTGCTTGCCCGACCGTGCTGATCACGCCGGAAATGGCCAAGAAGGTGCGCACGGGCTCGGCCGAAGAAGCAAACGCGCGCACGATCAACCAGTATGTGCATCCGGATGTCTGCGAAAGCTGCCAACTCCTGGTTGGCCTCACGGCATTCGAGCCGGGTTCCGTCTGGAACACCATGCCCGCGCATGTGCATGATCGGCGCATGGAGGTCTATCTCTATTTCGGTATGGAAGAGTCGACCCGCATCTTCCATTTCATGGGAGAACCGCATGAAACGCGGCATCTGGTGCTGAAAAGCCATGATGCCGTGCTGTCGCCGGGGTGGTCCATCCACTCCGGCGCCGGTACCGGTCGATACTCCTTCATCTGGGCGATGGCTGGCGATAACATGAGCTTCACCGACATGGACAAGATACCGATGGAAAGTCTGAGATGAATCCGTTCGATCTTTCTGGCAGATGCGCCATCGTCACGGGGGCCAACACGGGCATCGGCCAAGCCATTGCCGTCGGTCTCGCTGGTGCCGGCGCCGACATTATCGGCGTTGGCCGCTCGCCGATGCAAGAAACGGCGTCCCTCGTCACAGCCGGTGGCCGGGCGTTTCATCCGCTTCTGGCGGACCTTTCCAAGATGGATGAGGTGCGCGCCGTCATCGGGCGGGCTGCCGCCGTTCGTAAGCGCCCGGACATTCTGGTCAATAATGCCGGGATAATCCGCCGGGCTGATACGATCGATTTTACCGAGGAAGACTGGGATGCCGTCATGGACACCAACCTGAAGTCGGCATTCTTTCTCTGCCAGTCCTTTGCCAGGATGGCGATGGCTGAGAAGTTACCGGCCAAGATCATCAACATTGCCTCGCTCCTGTCGTTCCAGGGTGGCATTCGTGTTGCATCCTACACGGCAGCAAAGAGCGGCCTTGCAGGCCTGACGCGGCTGATGGCCAATGAGTGGGCGGCGCATGGCATCAACGTCAATGCAATTGCTCCCGGCTATGTCGAGACCAACAACACGACTGCGCTGCGGGCGGATGCCGCACGCAATGCCGATATCCTGAAACGCATTCCGGCCGGACGCTGGGCTCGGGCGGATGATATGGCCGGAGCGGCCGTCTTTCTCGCATCCCGCGCATCCGACTATGTGCATGGCGCGATCCTACCCGTCGATGGCGGATGGCTGGCGCGATAAATGGAGGTATCATTGTCCGATCACTACACATTGCCTGACGGCCTGGTCTGGACGGAAACCTCGCCGGGCAATCGTCGCGCCGTTCTTTCGCATCGTCCCGAAATGATGCTCGTCGCCTTCAGCTTCGACAAAGGTGCGATCGGCGCGCTCCATTCCCATCCGCATACGCAGGTTAGTTATGTGGCCGAGGGTGCCTTCGAGGTGACCGTCGACGGCGTGACCACGACACTGCCTGCCGGGAGCAGTTTCATCGTTGCTCCCAATCTCGTCCACGGTGTCGTTGCGCTCGAGGATGGATTGCTGATCGATACGTTCACGCCGCGGCGTGACGATTTTCAGTAGCGCGTCCCGCCGTGCCCGACCGCCGGTTCAAACCTGCCTTATATGAACAATTATAACGCGTTTCAGATCTTCAATGTCCTTCGCTTCGAGAGCGTCGATCATCTGGTGATGCTCGCGTGACGACTGTTCGATCCGCGCGCGTGTTTTCCATTGTGACACCGGCGCTGACGACGTCCTTTGGCGGATCTCGGTAACGAGGTTCACCAGTTCATTGTTGCCGCACAGCGCCAGCAGTTCGCGGTGAAAGGTAAGATTGGCCTCGTAGAGCTCGATCATCGTTCCGTTCATGATGAGATCGTCAAAACGGTGTGCGAGGTCGCGAAGTTTTTTCGTCGTCAACTCCGAGGCATTTGCAACGATCTTGTCCGCCACAGCCGTTTCAAGGATGACGCGAATGTCGCTTACTTCATTCGCCTGCTTACCATCCGGTTCGAATACGTGATAACCGCGGTTCGGGACGTGCTCGACAAGCCGCTTCTGCACCAGACGATCGAGTGCACGCCGTACTTCCGGCCTGGTGCTCTGATAGCGCTGCTCGAGGTCGATCTGCTTCAGCCAGACACCCGGCGCCAAAACACCGGCGAGAATGTCGTGCAGGATAGAGTCGGTAACATCGACGGATTTGAGTTGTGATTTTCGCTTGGCTCTTGCTTCACTCATTCGTCTCTCCAAATTCCATCGAATGCGAGCCTCTTAGAGTTAGTGGCCCACCCGCGAGATGTACGCCAGACAAATAATTTTACACAGAGGTTGCGTAAAAAATATTTGCGTCTAAATTGGTGCCAATTTTGGTTACTAACACAAAACGACCAATCGGGAAATCATGAAGAATTCGGCAGAAGTCTGGGAAATCGTCGAAGCCAAGCGCGCAGCGTTTTTTGAACTCAGCGATCGCGTCTGGGAGATGCCCGAAACCAACTACGAAGAGTTTCGCTCGTCGAACGAGCATGCAGACCTCCTCGAACGCGAAGGTTTTCGCGTTACGCGCGGCGTTGCAGGCTTACCGACTGCTGTCATGGGCGAAGCAGGCGAGGACGGCCCGGTCATCGCCATTCTCGGTGAATTCGACGCGCTGCCCGGATTAAGCCAGGTCGCTGGCCTCGCGGAAGAGCAACCTGTCGTGCCGGGCGGCAATGGTCATGGCTGCGGCCACAATCTGCTCGGTTCCGGCTCGATGCTGGCGGCTGCTGCGGTGAAGGACTACCTTGCGCGCAACGGCCTTAAGGGCCGTATCCGCTACTACGGTTGCCCAGCCGAGGAGGGTGGCTCGTCCAAGGGCTTCATGGTGCGCGCCGGCGTCTTCGACGACGTGGACATTGCCATTTCCTGGCATCCTGCTGCGTTTGCCGGTGTTAACAACCCGATCTCGCTTGCCTGCAACGAGATCAATTTTCACTTCAGCGGTCGTGCTTCACATGCGTCCGCAACGCCGCATCTTGGCCGCAGCGCTCTCGATGCCGTGGAATTGATGAATGTTGGTGTTAACTACATGCGCGAACATATGCCGTCTAGCGCCCGTATCCACTACGCCGTTACAGACACGGGCGGTTCCGCCCCGAATGTCGTCCAGGCCCGGGCAACGGTGCGCTATCTTGTGCGGGCCCGCGATCTTCCGGAACTCAACGGCCTTGTGGCGCGGGTCAAGAAGGTTGCCGACGGCGCCGCATTGATGACCGAGACCACCGTTCGCAGCCGCATCATCAGCGGCGACGCCAATCTGGTCGGCAACACCCCGCTCGAAGCTCTAATGCATTCGCACCTCGAGCGTCTCGGCCCGCCTGCCTTCGACGAGCACGACCATGCCATCGCACGGAAATTTCAGGAGACGTTCTCGCAAGAAGACATTGCATCCTCGTACAAGCGGTTTGACGTCACGCCGAAGAAGGGCCAAGCCTTGTGCGACAGCATCTTTCCGCCCGAAAGCGGCGACGGCGCGATTGTCGGCTCAACGGATGTCGGCACGGTAAGCTGGGTCGTTCCGACAGTCCAGATGCGCGGCGCGACCTATGCCATTGGCACGCCGGGGCACTCTTGGCAGCTTGTAGCGCAAGGCAAGCTGCCAGCGGCTCACAAGGGCATGGAACACGCGGCGAAAGTGATGGCGGGCACGGCCATCGACCTCCTCGCCAGCCGGGAACTCATTGATGCCGCCAAGGCCGACCATCGCAACCGCCTCGAGGGAAAGCCTTTCGTCAATCCGATTCCCGATGACGTTCAGCCACCCTTGCCGGAGAACACGGATGTCTGAGACGGCCTTCGCACGGGATCGACAGCAGCTGACGGGCCGCATCAGCGAGTTGTCGCAGCGACAGTCGAGCAAGCTCGATCATTCGCCGGCACTCCCCGGAAACTGAACGCTCAAGGAACAGATCAAGGAAATGCTCTTCAACCTTTCCCCTGAAGCCGGATCGTAGGCTATGAACCAGCCAAGCTTCCTTGACGTCATCAGCTTTGGACCTGGAGGATGGGGTGCTGCACTCCTCACCGGCGCCGTGATGACGATCCTCATCGCCATAAGCGGCTTTATGATCGGCTCGGTCATCGGCACATTCGGCGCATGGGCCAAGATTTCCGGTGGCAGGACAATACGGGTGCTCGCCGATGGTTATACGACGGTGCTGCGCGGTATTCCCGACCTTCTCGTGATCTATCTCTTCTATTTCGGCGGCAGCGCGGCCGTGACGGCGATCGGCCGGTTCCTCGGTTCCGAAGGCTTTATCGGCTTTCCCGGCTTCCTTGCTGGTGCGCTCGCGGTCGGGATCACCTCCGGCGCCCAGCAGATTGAAGTCTATCGTGGCGCTTTCAGAGCCGTGCACCGCGGCGAAATCGAAGCCGCCATCGCCTGCGGCATGTCGCGGCCGCTGCGCTTCAGACGCATCATCGCGCCGCTGACCTTGCGCCATGCACTTCCCGGCATGGGCAATGTCTGGCAGGTGGTCTTGAAGGAATCGGCGCTCGTCTCGATCACCGGTGTCGTCGAACTTCTGCGCCAGGCGCAAATCGGTGCGGGCTCAACGGGCATGCCGTTCAATTTTTACATCGTTGCCGGCGGCATTTATCTCATGATCTCCACACTCTCGGGCGCCGTCTTGCAGCGGTCGGAACGGCATTTCTCACGCGGCGTGAGGAGAGGCTGATGGATTGGTCATTTATGCTCGAGACCTTCGTCAGCCTCGTCAAGGCTATACCCCTGACGCTCCAGCTTGCGGCGACGGCGATTTTCCTCGGTGCGTTCGTCGCCCTTGCATTGGCGCTGTTCCGGCTTTCGGGTGTCGCCGTATTGGACTGGTTTGCGAGAGCCTATGTATTCGTTTTCCGCGGCACGCCGCTTCTCGTTCAGATTTTCCTCATCTACTACGGCCTTAGCCAGTTTCCGGCGGTTCGGCATACGGTGCTCTGGCCAATCTTGCGTGAGCCCTATTGGTGCGCCGTCATCGCGTTGACGCTGAACACAGCCGCCTATGCCAGCGAGATCATTCGCGGCGGGCTCCTGTCCGTTCCGCATGGACAGATCGAAGCCGCCCGCGCCTGCGGCATGCCACGCCTCATGATCTTCCGGCGCATCGTCATGCCGCTGGCAATCAGGCAGGCGCTGCCGGGCTATGGCAATGAAATGATTTCCATGGTCAAGGCGACGTCGCTTGCATCGATCATCACGCTGATGGAAGTCACCGGCGTTGCCGCGAAGATCATCTCCGAGAGCTATCGCGCCATCGAGGTATTTATCGTCGCCGGCCTGATCTACCTCGCCATCAACTTCATGCTGACGCGCCTCGTACAATTCGTCGAGCACCTGCTCAGTCCCCACCTTCGCGCTCCCCGGCTGATGACGCCGGTTCCAGGAGAAGCCAAATGAACGCTCAGTCACATCCGGCCACGCCCTTGGCGCTTCGTGTCAATGACCTGCACAAGAGTTTCGGTGACGCCGAGGTCCTGAAAGGAATCTCCCTTACCGCCAATGAAGGCGAGGTGGTCTCGATTCTCGGTTCCTCGGGTTCCGGCAAGTCCACCCTGCTTCGTTGCATCAACCTGCTTGAGGTTCCGGATTCGGGCGAAGTAACCGTTGGCTCGGAGACGATCCGCATGCAGCGCATGCGTGACGGCAAAAGCCGTCCCGCCGATCAGGTCCAGGTCGAGCGCGTGCGCTCACGTCTCGGCATGGTGTTCCAGAGCTTCAATCTCTGGTCGCACAAGACGATCCTCGAAAACGTGATCGAAGCGCCCATCCACGTGCAGAAGCGACCGCGGAAGGAGTGCATCGAAGAAGCCGAGGCATTGCTCGCGAAGGTCGGGATCGCCGACAAGCGCAATCACTATCCCTCGCATCTCTCCGGAGGCCAGCAGCAGCGCGCCGCCATTGCCCGCTCGCTCGCCATGCGCCCGCAGATCATGCTGTTCGATGAACCGACGTCGGCGCTCGATCCCGAACTTGTCGGCGAAGTCCTGCGCGTGATGCGCGGCCTCGCTGAAGAGGGTCGCACCATGCTCGTCGTCACCCATGAGATGGGTTTCGCGCGTGATGTCTCGAGCCGCGTCATTTTTCTCCACAAAGGACTGATCGAGGAAGAGGGGACACCGGAACAGGTGTTCGGCAACTCCAAGTCCGATCGTTTCAAACAGTTTATCCAAGGCTGAACCACCAGTCGCAAACCAAGGGGAATACCTCGAATGAAAAAACTGACCCTCTTTCTGAAGGCACTGACGCTTTCAGCTCTCGTCCTCGCCTCCGGCGCCCACGCCGAAGAAAAGAAATGGACGCACGTTACTATCGCGACCGAAGGCGCGTTCAAGCCGTACAATTTCACCAATCCCGATGGCACGCTCGACGGCTATGAAATTGAACTCTCGAAATATCTTTGCGACCACATGAAGGTTGAGTGCAAGATCGTCGTTCAGGATTTCGACGGCATGATCCCGGCTCTCAATGCCGGCAAATTCGACGCGATCATCTCGGGCATGTCGGCGACGGCAAAGCGCGAGGAAGTCATCGATTTCAGCCAGTCGTACGGCTCGACCGGGCAGGCATTTGCGACGTTGAAGTCCAGTCCGCTGGCAGGAATGGAGCTCAAGGGCAAGGTATTCTCGCTGGCTTCCAACGAGGCAGGCGCGGTTGAAGCGCTCGAAAAACTGAAGCCGCTTTTGCAGGGCAAGATCATCGGCGTCCAGACCGCATCGACGGGCGCTACCTTCGTCGACAAATATCTCAAGGGCGTCGTCGAGGTGCGTGAATACAAGACCACCGAACAGCATGACCTTGATCTCGCCGCCGGCCGTGTCGATCTAGTGATGGCATCGATGGCGTATCTGACCACCGCTTCCGCCAAGCCCGGGAACGAGGAAATGACCGTTGCAGGTCCCCGCTTCCAGGGCGGCTTCCTCGGTAAGGGGAGCTCCGTCGGCCTGCGCAAGAACGAACCTGAACTGAAGGCAATGTTCAACGAAGCAATCGACGCCGCCAAGGCCGATGGCACTATAAAGTCGCTATCGCAGAAGTGGTTCGGTTTCGACGTCACACCGCTTTAAACACCTGCAAGTCGGCGCCGCGGCGGGTGATGAACCTGGCCGCGGCCGCACATCAACCGAATTCGCGTCGGTTTGCGAGGCAGACCGCTTGCCGTGGCAGTTTAATCGGCGACCCGCTGGAATGTGGCGCCGGTGCTCGGCGCTAATCCGCAGCAAGGCTAATCCGGTGATCCTCGACTTCGTTCCGGAAGACCATGCCACGCTGACAAAACGCGGATCAGCCAAAAATGCCCTGAGCTCCTCAAATCACGGCGCGACCTTTCGGCTTGCGAACTGCTCGCCGTAGCCCCAGGCAGTTGACCTCAAGCCCAGTCACCGCTGTTGAAGCCAGACGCTGCCACTGATGGTTTCGTGCAGCGGTCAGCCGGCAAGCTTGGGGAAGACCGCGCCCTTGATGCTGACATTTCTCCCATAGTCCCCCGCATGCGTCAGGCTTGATTGCCCAAGAAGGCGTTCACAACCGGGCGAGCCGCGAAAAAAATCGATTGCAAGAAAATGATTAGGATGCTATTAATTTCCTATGCAAGAAATAGATCAACTCCGCCGCGCCTTTACCACCAGTCTTCTCCAAACGGGACGGCAGTGGCGGCGCATTACCGATCAAGCGTTGATGTCGTCGAACATCTCCGAAGCTTGTGCTGCACCTCTATTGTGGATCGGACGGCTTGGCGGAGGTGTGCGCCAGATCACCCTTGCATCCTATATCGGGATCGAGGGCCCTTCGCTTGTCCGGTTGATTGACCAGCTGGAAGCGGCCGACCTCGTCATCCGCAAGGAAGACAAGAGCGACCGGCGCGCGAAGACCCTGTGGCTGACGCGCAAGGGCAAGCAATACGCCTCCAGGCTCGAGGATATCCTCGTCGGCTTGCGCGCCCAGATACTTGCCGACGTGAGCAAGGAAGATCTCAATGCGGCACTGCGGGTTCTGGCGGCATTCGATGCTGCAAGCAACTCTCCTGCCGCTGAACCTTTGAGGCGCGAGGTCGAGTTGACGCCGTGATGTTTCCGTCCTGGCGGGATTGGGTATTTTCAGCCAAGGCCTTTCTCGCATCGATGATGGCGCTCTATATCGCCCTGTGGTTCGACCTGCCGCGTCCGTACTGGGCGATGGCGGCTGTCTATGTCGTTGCAAATCCATTGGCCGGGGCAACAAGCTCAAAGGGTCTCTATCGCGCACTCGGCACCATCATCGGCGCCAGCGCTGCGGTGTTTTTCGTGCCGCTCTTTGTGAACGCCCCCGAGCTTCTCGCCCTCGTCGTCGCACTCTGGACCGGCTGCCTCCTCTACATATCCATGCTTGATCGTACGCCGCGCAGTTACGTCTTCATGCTTGCAGGCTATTCACTTCCTTTGATCGCCCTGCCAACCGTTGGAACGCCCGAACTGATTTTCGATACGGCGGTCGCACGCACGGAAGAAATCATCATCGGCATTACCTGCGCCACTCTCGTTGGCCTCCTGATCTTTCCAAGCAGCGTCGGGACCGTTCTCGGTGGCCGCATCACTGATTGGCTGGATGATGCGGCCGACTGGGCCAACGAAATTCTGCGCGGCGAGGGGGCAATACCGGCAACGCCGGCAAGGCGCCAGAAGCTCGCTGCAGATATTGCCGGCCTTGATCTCATCATCAGTCAATTGTCCTTTGACGCCGGCACCCGCGACGTCGCCCGCCATGCGAGAGAATTGCGCGGTAGGCTCATGATGCTGTTGCCGTTGTTCTCGTCACTGGCGGACAGGCTTCATGCCCTGAAGTCGGGCGACCGGCCCCTGCCGGCCAAGCTCGGTGCGTTGCTCCATGAGGTGGCCGATTGGCTGCAATCACCCGATGCCGCGTCCGCGGACGCTCCGCAACGCTTTGCCAGGACGATCGAGGAGCTTAAATCGGCTGATCGATCAGAGAATTGGGACCACCTGATCTTGTCGAGCGCGCTTGCGCGGCTTTTGGAAATTATCAACCTCTGGCACGATTGCCTTGCATTACGCGAACAGATCGCCCGCGGGCAGTATTCCGGCCGGTGGCGGCCAACATTTCGGCATCGGCAAGTCGTCGGCCGCACCCGCTATTACGATTATGCCATGATGCTGTTTTCATCGGGATCGGTCGTCGTCGCCACGCTCGTCGCAAGCCTAATATGGATCGAAACGGGATGGCAGAGCGGTGCCGGCTTCGTCATGATGACCGCCGTAGCCTGCTCGTTCTTCGCGGCAATGGATCAACCCGCACCATTCATTTTCAAGATGTTCTTGTGGTGCGGCGTCAGCCTCATCGCAGCGTTCGTATACCAGTTTGCGATCCTGCCGGCGATCAGCGGCTACGAAATGCTGGTCCTCGTCTTCGCCCCGTCGTTCCTTCTCATCGGACTTCTTATTCCACGTCCGCAATTCAACATGCTTGCCATGCTGCTCACGGTAAACACCGCCTCGTTCGTTGCCATGCAGAATCGTTTGACCGTCGACTTCGCCTCGTTCGCCAACGAGGCGATCGCGGCCATGGCGGGAATCGCCTTCGCGCTGGTCTGGACGCAGGTCGCAAGGCCATTTGGCGCCGAGATAGCTGCGCGCCGCCTGGTGCGCGCCGGCTGGTCGGATCTCGCCGAAACCGCGGCTGGTTTGCGGCGAAGCGATCATGAAAAACTTGCCGGAAGAATGCTCGATCGCATGGGCCAGCTTGTTCCCCGGCTGGCTGCGCTGGAGGATCGGTATCTCTCCGAGATCGACGGCTTTGCCGAAGTACGTCTCGGCTTCAACATCGTCGCTATCCAGCGTGCGCGCCGGCATCTCGATGGCGACGGCCAGTCAAGTGTGAATGCAGTCCTTTCCGGTATTGCCGACCTGTTTCGCCAGCGTGTCGTACGCCGCGAAGCGGTCGCGCCCGATGCTCGCCTGCAGGAGCGCATCGATCAGGCACTGAGCCTGCCAGGTCTGCGGCAGACAATGCAGGGCCGCAGCATACTCGATGCGCTTGTCGGCCTGCGCCGTGCCCTTTTCCCTTACGCGCCGTCCCCCAAACCCATGGACGGCGACATTGTCAAAACGTCATCGCCGCAAATGCTGATGGCTGCGGAGTAGAACACATGCTTGGTGATTTCGATATTTACGGCGTCTACATGCCCGGGCTCCTCGGCATGATGTTTCTGACGCTTCTCCTCTCGGCGATGGTCCGCCGCGCACTTGCCTGGGTCGGCATCTATGCCTGGGTCTGGCATCGTGGACTGTTCGACGTCGCGCTCTACGTCGTGCTTCTCGGCGCGACAGTCTCACTTACGCAATGGTTAGTATCATGATGAAAAATCTTCAAACAGCTGGCAGGGTAGTTGTCACCCTGGCATTGGTCGTGTGTGCATTGTTCGTGGGTCGCGAACTCTGGAACCACTACATGAACGATCCGTGGACTCGCGACGCGAGGGTGCGCGCGGACGTCGTGGCCGTAGCGCCCGACGTCTCCGGTCTCGTCAGCGACGTTCTCGTCAAGGACAATGATGTCGTCCGGAAGGGCGACATACTGTTCAAGGTCGATGAGCGGCGCTTTGAAATCGCCGTGACCCAGGCCGAAGCGGCGGTCGAAGGCGCAAAGGCAACGCTCGAGCAGGCAAGCCGCGACCGCAAGCGCCGCGAACAGCTCGGTGGTGTCATTTCCGAGCAACAGAAGGAGGCGGCGCAGTCCGCTGAGGCGACTGCACAAGCGAGCTATCTGCAAGCTACCGCCAGTCTGGAACTCGCCCGCCTCAACCGCGAGCGGTCGCAGATAAAGGCGCCGGTCAACGGTACCATCACCAACCTGTCGCTCCGGCCGGGAAATTATGTGACGACAGGCAGTTCCCAGATGGCGCTGGTGGACACCGATTCAATTCGGGTCGAAGGCTATTTCGAAGAAACCAAGCTGGCCCGTATCCGTGTCGGGGACTCCGTGAAGGTCAGGCTGATGGGCCAATCAGAAGCCATCACCGGCCACGTCGACAGCATCGCCGCAGGCATTGAGGATCGTGAGCGAACGGCAGGTTCGGGTCTTCTCGCCAATATCAATCCAACGTTCAGCTGGGTGCGGCTGGCGCAGCGCATACCGGTGCGGATTGCGTTGGACCAGATCCCGCAAAAGACGCAGCTCGTGGCCGGCATGACGGCGACGGTCACTGTCGCGCCCGACGCCGCTGTCTCGGTTGCGCGTCTGCCCGGTGCCGGAGACATCGAGCAGAACTGACGCTCAACGGGTCGGTAGTAGTGGTGCAATCGTTGATGTAGGATACCGGCATCATCGGTGGTCGGAAAACATGAGGCGTGTTCTATTAGCCTTGGTCGCCTTCAGTGCCCTTTTCTTGGGGGCGGTCATTGTCGTTGTCGGTCAGACCAAGGTTCCCGCCGACGCCATAGCGAATGCCGTCACCCGGTCACCCGACATGCTTGCACAAGCTTGGAAGCTTCCGGCGGCCAAGACATTTGGATTGACGGTCAGCTACCAGTCCAACCCCTCAAAATGCGGTCCCGCCAGTGTCGCCAACGTGTTTCGCTCCCTCGGGGAGGACGAGACCACCGAGACGGCCGTCCTCGAAGGCACAGGTAAATGTTGGACCGGCCTGTGCATCATGGGTCTTACGCTTGACGAATTGGCCGGTGTTGCAAAACAGCATACCGATCGGAAAGTCACGGTCATTCGCGCCATATCGAGCGAAGAGTTCCGCGAGCACTTGCGACATTCGAATGATCCGGACCGTCGCTACATCGTCAACTTTACCAGAGAGAAAATCTTCGGCGCTGGCGCAGGACACTTCTCACCGATTGGGGGCTATCTGGAGGGGGCCGATATGGTCCTCGTCCTTGATGTGAACGAAAACTACCGGCCGTGGCTCGTTGAACGCGAACGCCTCTTCTCGGCAATGGACACATTCGATGGCGACAAGAAGCGCGGATTACTTCTGATCCAGTAGCCTGTCCAAAGCCTGATTGTAACAGTATGTATCCGGTACGCTGCTACTTACACGCGCATGCAAATTGCCCTTTGACGGACACACGGGGTATACGTTCGCCATGCATTGCAGTGGTCGCATGTACCCAATCGGAGAAGTAACAATGTCGGAAGAGGTCAACCGTCGCAATTTCCTCAGTATTGCCGCGGTGACGGCAGTCGCTGTGGAATTTCCACTGATAGGCGCAGCGAACGCGCAGGCCGGCAAGGTAGCGCCTGCAGTCAAGCCGGGGACACATACGAGCTTCGCACCCCTTAAGCAGGTTGACGCCGGGCAGCTCAACGTCGGCTATGCGGAAGCCGGCCCCGCGGATGGCCCGGTGGTGATACTGCTGCACGGCTGGCCGTATGATATCTACAGCTTTGTCGACGTCGCGCCACTTCTTGCCGGAGCGGGTTACCGCGTCGTCATGCCTTATCTTCGCGGCTACGGCACGACCCGGTTTCTCGCGAGCGAGACGATCCGCAACGGCCAGCAGGCGGTCATTGCCACCGACATTGTCGCGCTGATGGATGCATTGAAAATTCGGACCGCGATCGTCGCAGGCTATGACTGGGGAGCGCGGACGGCGAACATAGTGGCAGCGCTATGGCCCGAGCGCTGCAAGGCCATGGTTTCGGTGAGCGGCTACCTGATCGGCAGCCAGGAAGCCAACAAGAAGCCCTTGCCGCCAAAGGCGGAACTTGCCTGGTGGTACCAGTTCTATTTTGCCACTGATCGCGGCCGCCAGGGCTACGACAGCAACCGGCATGACTTCGCAAAGCTCATCTGGCAGCTTGCATCGCCAAAGTGGAACTTTGACGATGCTACCTTCGATCGATCCGCCGAAGCGTTCAACAATCCGGATCATGTCGACATCGTTATTCACAATTACCGCTGGAGGCTTGGCCTTGCGCAGGGCGAACCGCAGTACGACGCTTTGGAAAAGAAGCTTGCCGCGGGCCCGCTAATCAGCGTGCCGACGATCACAATGGAAGGAGACGCGAATGGCGCGCCGCATCCCGAACCGGCATCCTATCGCCAGAAATTTTCTGGCAAGTACGAGCATCGAACGATCACAGGCGGCATAGGCCATAATCTGCCGCAGGAAGCGCCTCAGGCTTTTGCCCAGGCGGTCATCGATGTCGATGGCTTCTGAGGCTCAAGCAGGCAGGGCAAAACAAACAAAGCAGGTGTGATGGACCACATTGACCACGTCTTGATCGTCGATGATGACCGTGAGATCCGCGAACTGGTCGCGGCCTACCTGACCAGGAACGGCTTGCGCGTCAGCGTCGCGGCAGACGGCCGGCACATGCGCGCTTTCCTTGAAACGAATGCTGTCGATCTCATCGTTCTCGATATCATGATGCCTGGCGACGACGGGCTGGTGCTGTGCCGCGAGTTGCGGGCCGGTAAGCACAAGACGACGCCGATCCTCATGCTGACAGCGCGAAACGATGAGACCGATCGCATCATCGGGCTTGAAATGGGTGCCGACGACTATCTGGTGAAGCCATTTGCGGCACGCGAATTGCTGGCACGGATCAAGGCCGTGCTGCGGCGAACCCGTATGCTTCCGCCCAACCTCCAGATCACGGAGGCCGGCCAACGCGTGCGGTTCGGCGATTGGGAACTCGACACGGTAGGTCGGCATCTGGTCGACAAGAACGGAACCACGGTCACACTCAGCGGCGCCGAGTACCGACTGCTTCGCGTGTTTGTCGATCACCCGCAGCGCGTGCTTAATCGCGACCAACTGCTCAATCTGACGCAAGGCCGCGATGCGGAGCTCTTCGATCGTTCGATCGACCTGCTCGTCAGCAGGCTGAGGCAGCGACTTTGCGACGATGCGCGTGAACCTGCCTATATCAAGACCGTACGGAGCGAGGGCTACGTTTTCTCGATGCCAGTTGAAATTGCCGAGCTGCGACAATGAGCATTGCGGGGAGCCCGCATCCTTGGCGATGGCCCCGCACGCTTGGCGCGCGCCTGTTCCTGATCCTTCTCGCGGGCTTGATCCTTGCTCATGCGTTGTCCTTCAGTGCCTTGTTTCTTGAACGCTATATGGCAACGCGGAACGTCATGTTGAACACGCTCGAAAGCGATGTCGCGACCTCCATTGCCATTCTCGATCGGCTGCCCGCCAATGAGCGCGCGAACTGGCTCGACCGCCTTGATCGTGGAACCTATCGCTTCGAACTCGGAAACGGCCTGCCCGGCGTTCCTGACATGAGCAAGCGGGGGGCCGAGATTGCGGCAAAGATAGAAGCTGCCGGTGGTCAGCGCTTTCCCATCCATGTGGAATCCATCCCGGGCGATGCGATGCGCCTGCAGGCCCATCTGACATTGAGCGACGGCGCGCCATTGACGATCGATGTACGGCCGGCGGCGATGCCGCTCGCAGATTGGTTGCCGTACGTACTCGTTGCTCAACTGCTCCTGCTCGTTCTTTGCACCTGGTTTGCGGTGCGCCAGGCAATCCGTCCACTTGTCGATCTCGCCCATGCAGCCGATACGCTCGACCCTAACAAAAAGGCTCCAAGGCTCAGCGAGTCAGGTCCGAGTGAAGTTGCCTATGCCGCAACTGCCTTCAACGCCATGCGCGACCGGATCGCGCACTATCTCGAGGAACGCGTGCAAATCCTGGCTGCGATCTCCCACGACCTGCAGACCCCGATTACCCGGATGAAGCTTCGTGCTGAGGTCGGTGAGGATTCCGCCGAGAAAGACAAGCTGATCCAGGATCTGACCGAGATCGAGCGGCTTGTCCATGAAGGCGTGGCCTATGCCCGCAGCGCCCATGGCGATGCGGAGAAGTCCTCCCGCATCGACATTACCTCATTTATGGAAAGCCTCGTCTACGACTACCAGGACACAGGTAAGGCCGTAACGATTGAAGGAAAAATCCTTGCCCCGGTGGATACTCGGCCCCACGCATTGCGGCGGATCTTCACCAACCTCATCGACAATGCGCTGAAATTTGGCGGCAGCGCCGAGGTATATCTTGAAAGTGACAAGAACGGTCAAGCGACCGTCAAGATCATGGATCGTGGCCCCGGCATTCCGGAAGACCATTTGGAGGCGGTGTTGCAGCCGTTCTTCCGGCTTGAGCAGTCACGCAACCGCGGCACGGGGGGCACGGGGCTGGGACTGGCCATCGCCCACCAACTTGCGCTTGCCATTGGTGCATCGCTGCAATTGCGCAATCGTGCCGGTGGCGGCCTTTCAGCGGAAGTCACCATTCGCTGAAGCGTGATATCCCGCGCATTCGTACAATCCGATACAATTCGAGCCCTATAGGACACATCCAGGATACGTCGCTGCCGCTCTATGCGGTCCGTGACTGATCTTCAGTCGTCGCACACACATCGCTTCGAAGGAGATGATGATGACGCTTCTGTTTGTTGCCTACCTCGCGGGCGCGCTGACGATCCTCAGCCCCTGCATCCTGCCCGTACTTCCCTTTGTCTTCGCGCGCGCGGGGCAACCCTTCATCAAGAGTACCTTGCCGATGCTGGTCGGGATGGCAATGACGTTTGCCCTTGTCGCTTCGCTCGCCGCCGTTGGGGGCAGTTGGGCCGTGGAAGCCAATGAGTATGGGCGCTACGCGGCACTTGTGCTGTTGGCCGCGTTTGGCCTGACCCTTGTTTCTCCGCGGCTCGCCGCCATCGCGACCACTCCCATTGTAACCTTTGCCAACAGATTGCTGAACGCAACCGGCGGACCCGGGTCCGTTCCGACATTCGGAGGAGCGCTCATCCTTGGCGTTGCAACGGGCCTGCTCTGGGCGCCCTGTGCCGGACCGATTCTCGGCCTGGTCCTGACGGGAGCCGCGCTTCAGGGCGCCAGCATTCAAACGACTCTGCTTCTTCTCGCCTATGCGGCAGGCGCAGCGACATCGCTTGCACTGGCAATGCTCGTTGGCGGTCAGGTCTTCGCTGTGATGAAGCGCTGGATAGGCGCCGGCGAATGGCTGCGTCGTGGCCTCGGCATCGCCGTTCTTGCCGGCGTCGCCGCCATCGCGCTCGGCGCAGATACGGGCTATCTGGCTCGGCTCTCGGGGCCGGCCACGGGCAAGGCCGAGCAGGCGCTTCTCGATGCGCTCAAGCCGCGTACTTCACCGCAATCAGCGGCAGACCGTGGCGTTATGCTGGCCGCCAACACCCAACCGGCCTTTCACAGTGATTTGCCGGTCGAAGGCAAGTTTCCCTCACTGGGTGGCGCTGTCGAATGGCTGAATTCAGCGCCGCTGACCCCGGAGCAATTGCGCGGCAAGGTCGTGCTGGTCGATTTCTGGACTTATTCGTGCATCAACTGCATTCATACGGTGCCCTATGTCGTGGAATGGTCCGAGAAATATAAGGATCAGGGTCTTGTCGTCATTGGCGTGCACGCCCCGGAATATGCCTTTGAAAAGAAGATCGACAACGTGAAGAAGGCGATCGCCGACTTTGGGATCAAATATCCGGTTGCGGTCGATAACAACTACAAAATCTGGCAGGCTTTCGAGAACAGCTATTGGCCGGCTCACTACTTCATCGATGCCAAGGGTCAGATCCGCTACCACCATTTCGGCGAAGGCGAATACGACACGTCGGAAAAGGTAATCCAGGATCTCTTAGCTGAAGCCAAGGGCGAGCAGGCAGCCAATCAGCCCGTCATGCCCGAGGTCAAGGCCGCCCGTAGCTGACGATCGGAACGATATCGCCCCCGCCTTGAGGGGCGATATCTTCGTCTATGATCGTACGATATCACTCCACCTTTGAGAGGAAAAGCCGGAATGAAATTCGTTATAAAGTGCCTGATCGTCGCAGGAGTGCTAGGTTCGCCTTGCATTTACGATGTAACTTCGCGTGAACCTTCACCGGCAGCCGGTGTCATTGCACTTGGCGGCCCGCTTCTGGCGGCTGGAGACGCGCATCCCTATATTCAGGGCATGTGGACCAGCGATACAGCAGTCCATCCCAAGAAACTGGAGGTAAATTCATGAGCCAAGAACGCGCAATTCTCGCTGGCGGATGCTTCTGGGGCATGCAGGATTTGTTTCGCCGCTATGACGGGGTGATTTCGACACGCGTCGGCTATAGCGGCGGCGACGTTCCGAACGCGACCTACCGCAACCATGGAACCCATGCGGAGGCCATCGAAATCGTCTTTGATCCGGCCCGCATCAGTTATCGGCAGATTCTTGAATTCTTTTTCCAGATTCACGATCCGAGCACCCGCAACCGCCAGGGCAATGATGTTGGCATGAGCTATCGTTCGGCGATTTTCTACACCACCGAGGAGCAGAAGCGCGTTGCGCTCGATACGATTGCAGACGTTGACGCTTCGGGACTGTGGCCCGGCAAAGTTGTCACCGAGGTGGCCCCGGCCAGCGATTTCTGGGAAGCCGAGCCCGAGCATCAGGATTATCTCGAGCGCATCCCGAACGGATATACCTGTCACTTCATCCGGCCCGGCTGGAAGCTTCCCGTCCGTGCTGCGTCGGCCTGAATGGTACAGCGGAGCGCAGGCCTTCTAATCTATCGCTACAGCGACGGAACTCTCGAAGTGCTGCTGGTCCATCCCGGCGGGCCCTATTGGGCTCGCAAGGATGATGGCGCGTGGTCGATACCGAAAGGCCTCATCGACGATAACGAGGATGAGCTGGATGCGGCGCGACGCGAGACCAGGGAAGAGATTGGCTTCGATATAGACGGCACCTTCGCGCCGCTCGGCGAATTCAAGCAGCCGAGCGGCAAGATAATAGTTGCCTGGTCGGTCGAAGCCGATGCGGCGGTGAATGCCGAAACCATTGTCAGCAATACGTTCGAAATGGAGTGGCCGCCCAAATCCGGCTCGATGCAAGCATTTCCCGAGGTCGATCGCGCGGGGTGGTTCCCGTTGCCCGTGGCCGGGCAGAAAATTCTCAAGGGCCAGCGGGCCATCCTCTCAGAGTTCGCAGCAAGGCTGGCTTGACCTTGCGGACTTGATGCATGCGGCCAAGGCATGCATCAATGTGGCCGGGGGCTTACGCCTCTGCACAAGCACAATGGAAAGGACGAGTTCCTATGGTCGAAACCAGATTGCTCACAGATCACCAGGAAATAAAGGATTGGGCCGCAGGTCGTTCCGGTGTGCCCACCATCCGCGATTCCGCCGATTTGATCGGTAGCGACGTTCCAGTCCTCGCGCTTGCCTTTGGCCAGCACGCCTATGAGGACGACGACGATCAGGGCGCTGACCGCCCAGCAGATTTTGGCCGTCCGCGGCTCGTTGAATGGGACGAATGGTTTGCTATTTTTGACGCCGAGAGCCTTGGCCTGGTCGTCGCCGAGGACCTTCCCGGCCAGCATGACGAGTTCCACGAGATCATCCGGCGCTAGCGCGACAATCGGCGAGATCGATTGCGCCGGAAAATAAGAAGAAAGCGCGGACAAGTAAGGTGAGGCTCGGCTCGAGGAGAAAGGAAGGGTCGACCCGAGCCCCGATGTTGCAGATCGCTAGAAGCGCAACCCCCAAAGCGTGCGCCCGCTGCAGCTTCCCGTCAACTCACGATAATGTAAAAGGTGAGGTCCGGCATTTCGCTCAATGTGACTCACCGAACCTCACATCGAGCGTTGGCCTCTCGACTCACCAACCTTGCTGCACCGCAACAGGCCTGTCAATGGCCCTGTTTGATAGCCATTTGAAGGATTTCATTCCGGCGGCCCCCCGGCGCGGCCTAAATTTACGTCACGACGCACCTAAAAAGAGGAGGAGGGAAACGTTTACAAGGGGGAACCTTATCGTCTCTTGCTCCTCCTAAAGCTGATCGCCGGTTTTCTTGGGGGCAGTGTGGCGATCAGAAGTCGATCATACGATAGCCTGAGTGATGCAAGAGTGACACGTTGCAGGAATGATACTGCCTCGCCCGGATTTCAGCACAGCTAGCAAGCTATTGCGCTCAATGGTTCCTGATCATATTGAGGAAGATGGACGCAATCTTGTCGAGATGCGCGTCGCCGCCTTCTAGGTAGGCTTGGCGCCCGGCCCCTGCAACGGCATGGAACAGCCGATTTTCGCCAATGGAAAGTGCCTCGATCTCGCGCGCAAGTTCGTTCGGGTCGCGTTCGCTTTGGTCCTTGCGCTTCAAATACTCGGCCAGAAGCCGGCGGCGCCGTTCGGCATCGGTCGTCAGTGCTCCGTAGATCCCCCAGGCAAACCAGGATTCGCCTACGCGCAAGTCGGAATCGCCTATCTGCTCAACAAATTTCGGGGAAAGCTTGGCCTTTTGCGTTTCGACGATTCCATTCGCCACTTCAAAAGCGTCCTGATCAGTCAATTGTTTCTCGGCACTCATTCCGGCCTCCAACTCATGCTGCGGTTTCGAGTGCAAGATAGTGTGCCGGGCCGGCGTTTGACAGGACAAAACCGAAAAAACTGAATGCAACGACCTGTCGGTTGCTCCGAGTGTTTCGCTCCATCCCCAATTCTCCGTATGAGCGTATCCTACAGTAAATTACTCCCAGACTGCCGGTAAGTTCAGTAGTTTTTGGGCCGATGACGCCACATTGGCGCAGTGAGCATGCTTCAATTTCACGCCATCGGCCCTGCAAGAAAGCTACTGGGGAGGGGCCGGCACTACCAGAAACGTCAATCGGGACGAGGGGTAATTTGTGATGAAGAGACTACGCCTCATGAGCGGAGCGGTGGCAATCGTGACGCTTTTCATGGCCGGGATCAGCTCAGCGGATACGATCAGCTACGCCGATGCGGTCAGTGCGCTTGCCAAGGACTGCGGCAAGGATATCAAGAAGCTTTGCAGCGGTCTCAACCTTGGCAACAACCGCATTCAGGACTGCCTGCAGAAAAACGAGGCGAAGGTTTCGCCAACCTGCACCTCCACGCTGACTTCGGTCACTGCCTCGATCAGTCAGCGGCAAGCCGCGCAGACTGGTTTTTTCAAGCTCTGCGAACATGACGCTGCCGAGTTCTGTAAGGGCGTGAAGGGCGAAGGCAATATTCTCGCCTGTCTCTTGAAGACGAAGCGGATCGACAACGGAAAGTGCAACCAGGCGATTACCGATGCGGGATGGCGTTGAACCATGCGCGGCTTAGGGAGACAAAGAATGCTTGTTCATCGACTGCGCGCCGGCCTGGCGCTTGGCCTCTTGCTCGCTGCCGGTCCTGTCGCGGCGCAGCAGCTTACCGACCGCCAGCTCGTTACCAGCTTGAGCCAGGTATCGTCCGAGGCACCGGCGATCGATATCGCACTGCTTATGGAAGAAGCGAACGCCAATGTCGGCAAGGGGGTGGCGAACCAGCCGAACTGGAGCCAACTCACTCATCTCGCGCAATTGCTTGTCGAGATCGACTTCGAGAACGATTCCGTCGCGATAGAGCCGCAGTCGTACCGGACGGTCGGACTTATTGCCGATGCGCTGCATCATCCGAACCTGATGTTCTACAAGTTCCTCGTCGTCGGGCACACAAGTTCGACAGGTGATGCAAGGCATAACCTAAAGCTCAGCCAGGAACGGGCAGACGCGATCCGGGAGGCATTGACCACAACTTTTGCCGTTTCGCCCGATCGACTTTATGCTGTGGGCGTGGGCCAGGAAATGCCGGTCGATGCCGCCAATCCGAAGGCAGCGTCAAACCGCCGGGTCCAGCTGATCAACCTTGGCATGGTGAAATAGTGCCAGCGAAGGGGGCTTGTTGCGGCTTGTAGCGCGCATTCTGATCGCAACCATCCTGTCGCTGGTCATTGTGCTGGCGACGGCATGGGCGGCGCTCGCGCTTTGGTACCGCCTGCCGGGACCCGAATATCTACGCGCGCTTGCGGGGTGCGTCTTCGCCATTCTCGGCATCGTAGCCATCATTGCCATGTTCACGCGCAGGATGTTTCGCGGCCTTGCCACCTTTCTGATCGCATTCGCGGCCCTATTACTTTGGTGGAGCACGATACGACCGCCGGCCCAGGCAGATTGGGCACCTGAAGTGTCGCGGCAGGTAACCGGCACGATGGATGGCAATGTGCTGACGCTAACAAATGTTCGCGAATTCGAATGGCGCGGCAAGACGGATTTCGTCGAACGCTGGTCGACCCGCAGCTACGACCTCAGCAAACTCCAGACCGCTGATCTTTTCATGTCCTATTGGGGCAATCCCAATATTGCGCATGTCATAATGAGTTTTGGTTTCGAGCAGGATCAATATGTTGCATGGTCGATTGAGGTAAAGCGGCGTGTGGGCGGCGCGTTCTCGCCGATAGCTGATCTATTCAAGAGTGATCCTCTCGTCATCATCGCGGCCGACGAGCGCGACGTAATTGGCGTCAGATCGAATTTTCGCGGCGAGGATGTGCAGATTTACCGCCTGAGGGCGGGACCGGCGGCCGCAAGAGCGCTGCTTCTCGAATACGTTGCCGATGCCAACGCCCTGTCGACGTCACCGGAATTCTATAATTCGATCACGACGAACTGTACGACGACGGTCGTCAAGATGATGCGTGCCGTCGGCGACGTCGTCCCTTTCGACTGGCGGTTGATCGTCAATGGCTATTTGCCTGAATATGCTTACGTCCACGGGGCGCTCGACAAAAGCTATTCGCTCGCAGATTTGCGTGCCCGCGCTCATATCGACGAGCGGGCAAATGCCGCCGGCTTGTCGCAGGATTTTTCCCGCCTCATTCGGGTCGGGGTGCCATCGCCGGCGGAAAAGAACGCCAACTGAGCGCGAGGCTGTCAGGTTCGGGGCCCACGTCTGTGGAACGGGATGATGGCCGCACGATCGAGCGCCGCGCCGATCTCGCTTGCAAGGTCGTCCACGAGTTGCAGATACTCGGCATAACGCTCATTGCGCTTTGGCTCCGTCGATTGCTCCCAACGGCACAGTTCCACCTCCGCGTCCGCGAAATCGGCACACAGTTCGCGGAACTCATCATCGCGGGCGGCACGTTCCTCTATCGCTTGACCTCGGAAAGGAAATCGCCTTTTCGCAGCCACTACCCCTCTATCCATGTCAAAGAGCTCCCTTTCCGGAGCAAAAGGAGTTTCGAACTTACTATCGTGGACGGGGAGGCATTTGGGGAGTAGGTTACCGTAGCATACAACTAGAAGATGCGGGTGGTTTCTGTTCATCGGGGGATGAAAGAATGCAGGACCAAATGGAGGCCCGGACTGAACAGGCAGCCGGCGCACAACGCGTGCCGCCCGCTCCGGAGGATATCCGCGCCCAATTGGATCGCATGATTGCCAGTCCTGAATTCCCCAATGCAGGACATGCGCATGCCTTTCTTCGCTACGTCGTTGAAGAGACGCTTGCAGGGCGTGCCGAGCGCATCAAGGGCTATTCCATCGCCATTGAGGTTTTCAATCGCGACGAAGGCTTTAACCAGGACGATCCGGTTGTACGGATCGAGGCGGGCCGTCTGCGCCGTACGCTTGAGCGTTATTATCTGATCGCCGGCAAGGATGATCCGGTAAGGATCGATATACCAAAGGGCAAGTACGTCCCGTATTTCTCCTGGAACGAAGCCGGGACGGTGGCAGAGCCTGCCGTTGCTCCCGTCGTGGCTCCTCCGAAATCCCTGTTCGCCCGCCCCGGTAGGCTGGCTGCGTGGATGCTCGCGGCTGCAATTGCAATTGCATTACTCGGTTACTGGACGTTTGCCCGCACGGTGTTCGATCCAGGCGCCTCATTCACGTCGGTTCCGAATGAACCGTCGCTCGTCGTCGCGCCCTTTGCCAATCTCGGCGAGAGCTCACAGGCCAATCTTTATGCGCTGGGGCTGACGGAAGAGCTGTTGACGGCGCTGCCCCGCTTCAAGGAACTCAAAGTGTTTGGGCGGGAAACATCCGAGGCTTTGCCAACCGGCGTGGACGCGTCGCATATACGCGGCAAGCTCGGGGCACGATACCTGCTGACCGGGGGCGTGCGTATATCCGACGATCGCGTGCGAGTGACTTCCCGGCTTATCGATACAGCGACAAATGCTATTCTTTGGTCAGACACTTATGAGGATGATCTTCGCTCACGTGGCCTTTTTGCCATCCAGACCGATGTCGCAAACAAGGTCGCGAAAGCCATAGCCCAGCCATACGGCATAATCACGCAAGTCAATACGGCGAATCCGCCGCCAGATGATCTCGACGCGTACGGGTGCACCCTTCGCTTCTATGCCTACCGCGCCGAGCTCAGCGTTGAACGCCACGCCAATGTCCGCGCGTGCCTGGAAACAGCTGTTGCGCGTTATTCGACCTATGCAACAGCCTGGGCAATGCTGTCGATCGTCTATCTGGACGAGGATCGATTCGGCTACAATCCTCGATCGAATTCGCAACCCGCACTCCAACGTGCGTTACAGGCCGCCCGGCGCGCCGTCGAACTCGAGCCTGACAACAGCCGGGCCCTCCAGGCGCTGATGACCGCTCTGTTCTTCAATCAGCAACTGGCGGAATCGATGCGCGTGGGCGAAGAGGCGCTTGCCATCAATCCCAACGACACTGAGCTGATGGGTGAATACGGGGTCCGCCTCGCCATGGGCGGCGAATGGAAGCAAGGCGCACAGGTCCTTGACCAGGCACTCGCATTCAATCCCGGCGGTGCCGGCTACTACCACGGCAATCGCGCCCTCGCTGCCTATATGCTCGAAGATTACGATACGGCGCTTATCGAAATCCGTCAGGCGAACCTCGAGAAATTTCCCCTCTTTCATCTGGTTGCTGCCGTCATCTACGCAGAAAAAGGGATGATGGATGAGGCAAAACGAGAAGGCGACACGTTCGTCGCCATGCGCCCGGGGTTCATTCCAAACCTCGTAACCGAACTCAAGCTCCGCAATATTCAACCGAATGATCAGGCCCGCATGATCGCAGGCATTCGCAAGGCAGGGCTGCTGCTGCCGCCCGGCGCAGAAGCAGCGGCGGGCGCGGTGCCGGCGGCTGCGTCTGCTCCATCTCGGTAGTGGCGTGGCGCGGGGGGTAACATACCCGATACTACGAGCTTAATGGCATCACAGCGCATAGTGTTGTTCCTGCCTGCTCAAGCGGGCGAAACAGGGAGGGATGCTTCAATGCAGAAGATGGCTCGAAACGTTAAGCGGTTCGCTGCGACAACCCTGTCGGTAGCGGCGGTGGCGCTCTATGCAGTAGCGGCAACATTATCCGCGGCAAGTGCCGACGAGGCGGACGCCAAGAAATTGCTCAAGGCAATGTCCGAGTACGTCACGGCGCAAAAGCAGATCTCGTTCAATTACGACACCAATCTCGAGGTCGTCACCAAGGAACACCAGAAACTCCTGCTGGCAAGTTCCGGAACGATCGAACTCGACCGTCCCGACAAGATCCGTGCGACGCGGCATGGCGGATTCGCCAATGTGGAAATGACCTTCGATGGCAAGACGGTGACCCTGTTTGGCAAGGATGCCAATGTATATACGCAAGTGGATTCGCCCGGCAGCATCGATCATCTCATCGACGAACTGCGGGATAAACTGCATCGTCCTGTGCCCGGCGCCGACCTGCTTCTGCCGAACGTCTACGATGAACTGATGCGGGATGTCACGAATGTGAAGGACCTCGGGAGCGGCGTAATCGGCGGGACCGAATGCGATCATCTTGCGTTCCGGGCCAAGGAGGTTGACTGGCAGATCTGGATTGCCCAGGGCGACCATCCTTATCCCTGCAGATATGTCATCACGGCGAAAAAGGTAGACCAGGGGCCGCAATACAGCATTCAGATCAGCGACTGGAAGACGGGGACAGACATCTCGGCAGCTGACTTCGGATTCAAGAACGCCACGGATGCCAAGCAGGTCGATCTCAAGAAATTGGGCGATATCGACGAACTTCCACAACACTTCGCCGTAGGAGGCAGCAAATGAAAACCTCAAGGAAGCTGAGGATAGTCGTATTGACGGCGATCGTCGGGCTGTTCGTGTTGGAAGCCGGTTTCGAATTGTCGGTCCCGGGCATATCCGGTTTCGTTACGCCCGCCGACGCCAGGATCGGACGTCCGCTCACGCCTGTGAGTGTAGCAGGAGTCGCCCGGCGAACAGTTCGCCGCTGTGCCGTCGGCGTGTACTATTGTTAAGGCCATGAGTGGGAGCGGTGCCATCTGATGCAGTTGTGTAAAAAAGTCATGCGTTCTGAACGTCGATATGGGGCGTTCATTCTATTGTTGGCCATTCTCGCTTCAGGTTGTGCGAGCCATCCGAAAAACGTGCTGGCGCCGGTTGCCGAGACCGCGCCAGCAGCAAGTCAGGTCGATATGCTCGTCACGACGACCCGCAAGCGCTCCACCAACCCCGGCGAGATGTTCAGCGGCGAGCGGGGGCTCGCGCCGGCATTTGCTGACATCACGGTTTCGATCCCGCCAAAGACGGTGCGCAAGGAGGGTGAAGTAGCTTGGCCGAAGCGACTTCCTCCCAACCCGGCAACAGATTTTGCGACGCTGAAGACAGATGATTTGACCCTGGATGAAGCCAAGCAATGGCTCCGTACGGGGGTCCGAAAATCCCCTGATCGCAGCGTTCTCGTATTTGTCCATGGGTTTAACAACAGGTTCGAAAGTTCCGTTTTCCGCTTTGCGCAGATCGTAAAGGATTCGGGCGTTCATAGTGCGCCGATACTTGTGACATGGCCCTCGCGCGGAAGCCTTCTCGCCTATGGCTACGATCGGGAAAGCACCAATTACACGCGCAATGCCCTCGAAAACCTGTTCCAGTATCTGGCGCGGGATCCAGAGGTTAAGGAAGTCTCCGTGCTGGCGCATTCGATGGGAAACTGGCTCGCACTCGAGTCTCTCCGCCAGATGGCGATCCGTAATGGCAAGCTGCCTGCGAAATTCACCAATGTGATGCTGGCGGCACCCGATGTCGATGTCGACGTTTTCCGGTCGCAAATTGCCGACATGGGAAGCCAGCATCCCCGCTTCACACTGTTTGTGTCGCGCGATGATCGCGCTTTGGCGCTATCGCGGCGTATCTGGGGGGACATTCCGCGGCTTGGGTCGATCGATCCCGAGCAGGCGCCTTACAAAGCAGAACTCGAGAACAACAAGATCGCCGTCATCGATCTCACCAAGATCAAGGCCGGCGACGATCTCCACCACTCGAAGTTTGCTGAATCACCGGAGATTGTGCAACTCATCGGCCAGCGCATTTCCGAGGGCCAGACGCTGACCGACAGCAAGACAGGTCTCGGCGATCAGATTCTCGCCGCGACAACCGGAACGGCAGCCGCCGCAGGCGGCGCTGCCGGATTGATATTGGCTGCCCCGGTCGCGGTTGTCGATCAAGCAACGCGAGACAATTACGGGGATCAGCTCAGCGGGACCTTTGGGGTGTCGCAGAACACCACGACGAAGAAAGCGCCTGCCAGGGACTGCAGCGCCGGCCTTGCTTCGACAAGGAGATGCGACTGAGCCCATCTGGAGCAGGCCGGATAGTTCGCTCCCTGCTCCTGAACAGATCCTGTTGGTCAGCTAGACGGAGCCGGCCGTCGCATTGGCAAATATGGCGCTGGCAAAGGCTAGGGGGCGGTCAGATGCCGCCCCTCAGCGGTCAGGATCAGCTGACGAGCTGATCGGCCCGCGCTGCAATCCTCTGATAGGCCTTTTCGATCGGATCGCTTACCTTGACGAACGGCGAAGCCCAGATGCGGAGCAGTGCCTTGAGGTGTTCGCGGCCACCCTCGTAACCGACGATCGGTGCAAATGGCGTCATGGCCACAGGCGCTTCGTTGGCATATAGGCGCTTGTAATCCGCGAAATTGGTGAAGTGCTCATAATTGCTTTCCCTGACGAGAAGCGTCTCGGCAGCCAACCCTTCCGCCTGGATCACTTCATGGGTATCCAGTACGATATGGTAGTAGTCGAGCACCTCGCCGCGGCTGGGAGTAGCAGGAGCAATAGTAGCCCCGTTTACGAGGTCCTTCACGCGGATAAGGACGCCATCAATATAGAGCGCATGGTTGGGAGAGAGGTAAAGGTCTTTGTGCGGCGTACGATCGTCGAGCGCATGGCGCGAAACCTTGATGGGAACAACGCTTTCATGCCAGGATTTTCCGCCGTTCTTGTAGCGTTGATGCCCGACCCATTTGATGGGCACTGCATGGCCCCGCATTGTGACCACCAGATCACCCACCTTGAGTTCCTCGATCACCGCCTCGCCTGTCGGCGTCATGATCGAAGTGCCGCGCAGAAAGCAATTCTGGCCGCTGGAACCGGAGCCTGAACCCGATCCGGAGCCCTTGTTGCCTCCTCTTCTCCAGGTCTTGTGACCCATCGCGTCCGCCGCCGAAGAAGCAACGACTGTTGCTGTGATTGCACCCGCCACGCCAAGGAAATGTCTTCGCGCTCGGTTGTGCGGTGAATTTTGTCTTTTACCTGATGACATCATGCCCCTCCATTTTGTTATTGGTGCGGTTTCTACCGATATTGGCCCAAGATCATCCTACATGAACTGCGGGCGCCAGAAACGCTCATGGTTAGTGCTTGCCAGCTGATGAATTAGGCGTAGCAATTGCTTGAAAAATATGCACTTCGAGAGAAATCATACTACTTTGGAAGTAGCGGGGGGGTCCCCTGAGGACGACGCGGAAGAAGGGTTGGCGGCGCTAGCCCTCGCCAGCGCTTTCAGAAGAAGCGGCCTCCTTGAACCGCGTCTCGAACTCGCGGCGCAGGCTCCGCCGCGTTTCCGCTGCCCGCAATCGTCTCTTTGCGATCTCAGATTGTGGATCATACGCTGGAATGGCGGTCGGCTTTCCTTCTTCATCCACGGCCACCATGGTGAAGTAGCATGAATTGGTGTGCCGGCGGACGCCGCTGCGGATGTCTTCCGCTTCCACCCGAATGCCCACTTCCATTGAGGTTCGGCCCGCGTAATTGATCGAGGCGCGGAACGTTACGAGTTCACCGACAAGGATGGGTTGGCGAAACACCACCTGGTCTACCGATAGAGTCACCGCATATTGCTTGGAAAAGCGCGAGGCACAGGAGAAAGCGACGCGGTCGAGAAGATTGAGAAGAGCGCCGCCGTGGACCTTGCCGCTGAAATTCGCCATGTCCGGTGTCATGAGGACCACCATCTCCACATGACTCGTATCGGTGTGATCGCCCATATTTCCCCATCTCCTTATGGTGGCGTCCATGGGAGGCCACTTGCGCGCGCAAGCCACTATGTAAGAAATGCTTTCGGGCCGCAACGCAGCTTCGACAGGCGCAAAATGCGTCAGGCGTCCATTTGAAGTGGCGTATGATTGCGCATCGTCCGAGCGGGTTGGGCTTTCGCGCCGGGTTCGCTAAAGCGGCAGTTCCTTCCCGGCCTGCTCGCGCACGATGTATTCGGCGTACCAATCCGGCCAGTTCTCGTCGTGCTTGCCGCCCTCGCGCTTCTCATGTTCGCCATGCGCGGTTGCTGCCCGGCGCAAGGCGGCAGCAAGCTCGGACGAGGAATTGAACAAGGTGTTGTCTGCGTCGACGCGCCCCGGCAGCCGTGCCGTGATTTCCTGCAATAGCCAGCCATTGCCGTCAGGATCGCTGAATGACGCGAACGAACGATAGGTACCCCGTTCGGGATCAAGGCCGCTGACCCGGACACTGCCAAACAGGTAGGGTTCGTCGGATCCGGTATAGGTGTCGCCGGCATGGTGGAATGTTTCGCTGACCTTGACTCCGTGGCCGATCAACTCGGTGCGCGCTGCCTCGATGTCGGAAACAATGAGATAGAGCCCCTTGACTGAACCTGGAGCTGCAGCAGTGACGTTCTTACCGAAAATGACCGAGCACCCCGAACCCGGCGGCGTGAACTGAATGACGCGAAAGTCGTCGGCAGGGTAGTCGGCGTCGAGCCGCCAGCCGAGACTTGAATAGAATTCCTTCGCCCTGTCGACGTCCGAAACAGGGATGACGACGATCTCCAACTTCATGTCCACGCCCGTATTTGTCATAGTTCCCTCCCCGTGTTGGTAAGCTAGCGACGTTCAACTTACGCCCGTTTCAGAAGACCAGGATTTGCCGGCATCTTGCGCAGACGCGTCCCGGTTGCTGCATAGATTGCATTGGCGATTGCGGGGACGATTGCCGATGTACCGGTCTCGCCCATCCCTCCCGGTGGTTCCGTGCTCGCCATAATGTGAACCTCGATGGCCGGTGCTTCGTTGATGCGCAGCATCTGGTAGGAGTCGAAATTGGTCTGCTCGACACGCCCGTTCTTGAGCGTAATTTCCCCATAGAGTGCTGCCGTCGCTCCGAAGATGATGCCGCTCTGGATTTGAGCCTCGATCGTATTCGGGTTGACGGGGGTGCCGCAATCCATCGCGCAGACGACGCGTCGAAGCTGGACAGTGCCGTCTTTCGCCACTTCGACCTCGGCAACCTGTGCCATGTAGCTGCCGAAGACAAACTGCAGCGAAACCCCGCGTCCGCTTCCCTCGGGGAGCGTGCTCCCCCATCCGGCTTTTTCGGCCGCAAGGTCGAGAACGGCCTTAGCGCGGGGCGACTTGTCGAGAAGCGCCCGCCTGTAAGCAACGGGGTCCTGTTTTGCCGCAGCAGCCAGTTCGTCGACGAAGCTTTCGGTTACGAAAACATTGTGCGAGGGGCCGACACTGCGCCAGAATCCAGTCGGAATGGCCGGAGGCTCCGCCCGCACATATTCGACATGAAAGTTCGGCAAATCGTAGACGAGATCGATGGCTCCTTCGG
This sequence comes from Phyllobacterium sp. UNC302MFCol5.2, assembly GCF_000686005.1. NCBI lineage: Bacteria > Pseudomonadati > Pseudomonadota > Alphaproteobacteria > Hyphomicrobiales > Phyllobacteriaceae > Phyllobacterium > Phyllobacterium sp. UNC302MFCol5.2. The sequence continues at coordinate 108,245 of NZ_JMLL01000012.1, read as the reverse complement.
TCGAGTCCGGATCGAGCCCATCCTTGAAGCCTGGGGGCAGCCACCGCGCAATCACGGACGATCCGGCGAACCGGTTCTTCCAGGCAATTGGCCTACCCTTGTCGTCGAGCCCAGCTGAAAGGCGATCGAACCAGTAGGGGCGGTATAGGTCGTGCTGGATATCTTCCTCGCGCGTCCATACCACTTTTACCGGACTATCGACTTGCTTGGCGATGTCCACGGCGCGGACCGCGCCATCCGCCTCAAGGCGCCTGCCAAAGCCGCCACCGATCAGGTGGTTGTGAACAATGACCTTCTCCTGCGGCAGACCAGCCGCCTGCGCCGCCATCGCCTGAACCCGCGCGATCGCTTGATTCCCGATCCAGATCTCGCATTCATCCTTGCGGAAATGCACGGTACAATTCATCGGCTCCATCGGCGCATGTGCCAGGAACGGCAACTGATAGCTCGCCTCGACCCGCGTGACCGCGCTGCCCATGGCCTTGTCCACTTCGCCGATATTCTGTGCAACGGCACCTGGGCTCATTGTCGCCTTGTCGAGCTCGCGGGCAATATCCTCGGTGGCAAGCGAAGCGTGCTGGCCGTCATCCCATTCGATCTGCAGGGCTTCCATGCCCTTTTTTGCAGCGCCCATATGATCGGCCACGACTGCGACAGCATCGTCAAGCCTTACAACCTGACGCACGCCCTTAACGGCCAGAGCGGCAGCGTCATCGAGGCTCTTCACCCTGCCGCCAAAGACCGGAGACTGCGCAAGCGTTGCGATCTTTACCCCGGGCGGCCGGACATCGATGCCATAAATGGCGGTGCCGTTGACCTTTGTCGGCGTGTCGAGCCGCTTGATTGGCTTGCCTATCAACGTGAAACTATCGGCCGATTTCAGCGCGACATCTTTCTGCACCGGCATGTTCGCTGCCGCGCCGGCCAGTGCTCCATATGTCAGTCGCTTGCCGGTCTCATCGTGTATCACCTCACCGCCCTGCGCGCGGCAAGTACCCGGATCGACACTCCACTCCTTGGCGGCCGCTGCAACCAACATCATGCGCGCGGTTGCACCCGCCTCCCGCATTGGTTTCCATGCACCCCGCATGGCGTTCGAATTACCCGTGGCCTGGACCCCGAGCAGCGGATTTGCATAAAACTGTTCATTCGGGGGCGCATGTTCGAGGTGAACCTTGTCCAGGCTCACTTCAAGTTCTTCGGCTATCAGCATGGGGATCGCAGTATAGGTGCCCTGGCCCATTTCGACATAGGGCATCGTCAGGAAAACCTCGCCATTGCCATCAATGCGAATGATGGCGTTTGGCACGAAGCCTGCGGCTTTGCTCGCCCTCGCTGTATTTCTTGATGATGGCAGGTGCAGGCTCAAGACAAGTCCACCGCCGATAGCCGCACTTGCCTTAAGAAAGCTGCGGCGGGAGAGATTTGCCGGCAACAGAGACTGGCGTGAACCCCTTTCGGTCAAGGCGTGATCGATGGTCATGGTCGTCAACCTCCATTTCCGGCCGATTGTGCTGCAAGCTTTATGGCCGCGCGAATGCGAACATAGGTACCGCACCTGCAGATATTGCCGCTCATGGCATCATCGATATCGGCGTCCGTCGGGTTCGGGTTGGCAGCCAGCAACGCCGATGCCGACATGATCTGGCCGGATTGACAGTAGCCGCATTGGGGAACCTCGTGCTCGAGCCACGCCTTCTGTATTTTGGCGCCCGCTGGAGTCGAGCCGATCGCTTCGATCGTCGTCACCTCGGAGTCGCCAAGGCTATCGACTGTCGTAATGCAGGAGCGTGTGGCGACACCGTCGATCTGAACGGTGCAGGCGCCGCAAAGCGCCATCCCGCAACCGAATTTCGTGCCGGTCATACCCAACACATCCCGTAGGACCCACAGAAGTGGCGTGTCGTCGTCGACGTCGACGCTGTGGGTATTTCCATTGATTTTGATGGCAACAGCCATGGCGCACTCTCCCGTTTATGAGGATCGGCAGGGCAGTCCGCCGATAATATGCGAACGCTATGATTTTGTTAGTATGGGTTAAGCGAAGGCGATTGAGACGCAGGTACGCGAACTAACCCCATTTTGGGGGCAAAGACCCCCTCAGACCGTGTGCTCGTAAACGTTCATCTTAGGCCAGACCAGCGAGGTTGACCAGATCTTCGTATGGTGGGGAGCGCACGTGATTTTTGCTTCATCGGCTTCATTGTAGCCGATGCAGATCATGATGGCCGAAAGTTGGACGCGCAATCACAACGCGGAACAGCGGCTCGAACGCTTATCCCGCAAACTGTTCGCTGACATAGTCCCAGTTGACGAGCTTGCTCAAAACCGCAGCAACATGCTCTGGGCGACGATTTTCATAATCGAGATAGTAGGCGTGTTCCCATACATCGATCCCGACGAGGGCTTTCTTGCCATCAGCGAGTGGCGTTCCAGCGTCCTGTAGCCCAACGATTGTCAGCTTGTCGCCATCCTTGACGAGCCAAACCCAACCGGTTCCAAAGACCTTGTCGCCCTCGGCCACCATTTTCTTTTGCATTTCGTCCGGCCCGCCGAAGCTGGTCTTTACCGCATCGAGCAGCGCGCCCTTTGGCGCGGCCGATCCGCCCTTGAATTGTTGCCAATAGAGGTTGTGGTTCCAGGCCTGCGCAGCGTTGTTGTAGATGTCGGTGTCACCTTGTTTCTTCGAACGAACGACGACCTCTTCCAGCGAAAGGTCGGCGTAAGGCGTCTTTTCCACCAGCGTGTTCAGCTTCTTGAAATAGCCTGCATGGTGCTTGCCATAATGGAGTCCGACAGTCCTTGCCGAAATGGCCGGGGCCAGAGCGCCTTCGGCATAAGGCAGTTCGGGTTGTTTGAACGGTGCAGCGGCCCACGAGCGTCCCGCAGGCGCAAACAGTGTCGTCGCAGCGGAAGCTGCTGTCAGTGCGAGTACGCTACGTCGATTGAATTTCATTCTTGCCTCCTTGGCCCGTCCGTACGCTGGCGCTCCGGCATTTCAATACCAGCGGCGTCGCGTATCCTCCGCTGTCATGCGACCGACCAACACGCCGAGGAAAAATCCAAGAATGCCTATTGCGCCGACCGCCGACACCGCTCGTCCCGGGTTGCGCCGCACCGGACCGGCGACAGACTCTGCCTGGCGGCGAACCGTCCGCGCAGCCGTCGTTGCCATGGACGAGGCGTAGTCCGCCAAGCCGGAGTCAGCACTTCTGGCGGGTTGTTTGCGTGGAGAAGCCTTGCTCTTGGTTGTGTCTTTGCGAGTGGCGGCGCTTCGGGTTTTCGGCTTTGTCTTGCTCTGATCCGCAGCCACTTCGCCGTCCGTGATCGTATTGTCGTCCATTGGGTTCGCCTCCTCGCGTGAATATTGAGCAACGATCCGCGAGAAGGTTGGTTCCGCAATTGACTTCAGGTCGCAACCCCGTGGGGATCGCGCTTTATCGGCCGGGCAAAGGGCACGACGATAAGGGAGACGAGGGTGATCAGCGCAATCATCGCCCAGGCGTCATTGATGGACTGCACCAGCGCAGCCTTCGCAACCAATGGGCTGAACATCAACTCGGCGCCAGCCCCTGCCATGCCGTCCCCGCGCAGTTGCTCGAGCGGAATGCCGACGAACGCCGCGGTCTTCGCATCGCCGATGAGAAGGCCGTTGGCCAACTCCAGTCCGTGCGTGGCCGCACGCGAGTAGATCACCGTATCGATCAAGGCCAGGCTCAGGGCACCGCCGAGATTGCGCATCAGATTGAAAAGGCCGCTCGCATCCGGAATGCGGTGATGCGGCAGGTTGCCGAGTGCGAGACGCGTCGGTGGCAAGATGCAGAACATGATCGCAACGCCGCGTATGATTTGCGGCCAGAACATGCCGTCGCCGTCGGTTGCCGGCGTCTGAAAGGCGCTGCATCCGAGACCGATGGCAAAGACAGCATACCCTATGGCGGTCAAGACTCTCGCATCCATACGCTGCTCGAGGAAAACCGCTATCGGCGCGACGAGGATTTGCGCGACGCCCGTCGCCAACATCATGGTTCCAATTGTAAAGGCGCTGTGGCCACGCACATAGGCCAGGAACAAGGGCATCAGATAAACCGAGCCGAACAGTCCGAAGCCCAGAATGAAGCTCAATGCGCAGCCGATCGTAAAATTCAGTTCCTTGAAGTTTCGCAGGTTTACCAAAGGCACCTTGTTGCGCCAGGTTCGCCGGACAAACCCGGCAAGTGTTGCGGCACTTACAACGGCAAGCCCGAGTACGATGCCATCGGTCCAACCGCGCTTAGGGGCTTCCTTGAGACCAATCTCCATGGCGGCGAGGCCAATCGCCATCATCAACAGGGACATGACGTCCAGCGTCCGAATCTCCTGAAACTTCGTCGCTTCGCGCGGCAGCAAAGTAGCCGCGAGACCCGCTGCGACGATCCCCGGGATGACGTTGATGAGAAACAGCCAATGCCAGGAATATGCCTCGGTGATCCAGCCGCCCACCATCGGTCCGACTGTAGGAGCCATGACTGCGACGACGCCTGCCGCTGTTGTGGCGATACCCTGCAGGTTTCCCGGAAACAGGATGAACACCGCCGAAAATATGAGCGGTATAAGCGCGCCGCCGGCAAGACCTTGGAGAATCCGCCAGGCAAGCAACTCCGAGAAATCGCCGCTCAAGGCGCATCCGACGGAGGCCAGCGTAAAAAGAATGATGCCGCATACGAAAAGCCAGCGCATCGTCAGCGTTCGCGTGAGAAAGCCGTTCAATGGAATGGCGACCACCTCCGCGATAAGGTAGGCGGTCTGTATCCAGCTCATCTGATCGGGATCGATGTCGAGCGCGTTCTGGATATTTGGCAAGGAGGTCGAGACGATTTGCACGTCGAGGATCGCCATGAACATGCCGATGCACAAAGCGGCAAAGCCGAACCAGGTACTCGCCGTAGCAGCTGCGATAGACCTGGCATGTGTCGACATTAAATGACTCCGAAAGTGTCTTCGCTCCACTGACGGATTGCCGCTATGCAAACTGTTCAGCATCGGGACTACGCCGCCAGTAAGGTGGCAAATCGCACCTATAAGACACTGTTGCAGAGCTTTGTTCCAGCTATCTCTTATCTGGAATGCGTTTGGTGGGCTAACCGCTCTACGTGCCCGCTGCGTTTAAAGGACGGGGGCCTCGAATTTGGCGCCATTGCAGAAACGGCAGGGAACCAATATCACGTCGTCATTGCTTTCTACCGCGGAACCGCCCAGATGAGTCCTTTAGCCTGTCTCCTAGTCCTCATCGGCGGGTTTGTCGGCGGTATTGCGCGCCTCTATCTGTCGACACTCGTCGGCAGAAGATTCGATGAATATTTCCCCTGGGGAACGTTCGTCGTGAATGTCAGCGGCGCGCTTATAATCGGGATCGTCGCCGCGCTTGGACGCAACTCCAGCGGTTTTTTTGCCGCCCCATTGTTCCGCGATTTTGTGGTTGTCGGCCTCTTGGGCGGCTATACGACCGTGTCGTCATTCTGCCTGCAAAGCCTCTACCTTGCCTTCAGTGGTGAAATGCGTCGTGCGGCCTTCAATGTCGTCGGCTCGTCTCTCCTGTGCCTCTTCGCCGTGGCTCTCGGTTTTCGTCTTGTCGAATGGTCAGGCAGTTTGCTCGGATGACGGAAAAAACGAAGGTCGGTCGGATGTATCTCGCAGTCGGCTGTGGTGCCGCGATTGGCTCGCTGCTGCGCTTTCTGGCGGGCGTCGTCATCGTCGATGGACTGGGTCAGAGCGTGCTTTGGACCACCACCTTCGTCAATGTCGTCGGCTCGTTCATCATCATGCTATTCGCCACGTCGACCGGTCCCGAGGGACGGTGGCCCGTTGGCGCGACGGGGCGCCTTTTCGTCATGGGCGGTATTTGCGGCGGCTTCACGACCTTTTCCGCAATGAGCCTCGATTCTTACCTGCTCATGCTCGATGCGAGCATCGTTACCGGCGCGCTCTATCTTGGTGCCGTCGTTTCATTGTCGCTCGCCGCAGCCTGGTGCGGTCATGTGCTGGCTGTCCGTATCAACAGGTGATTGCCAGCAGATAACGCGCTCAATTCAGGCGTTGTCCGTTATGACTGTCAAAGAGGTGAGCTTTGGCGCTCCCGCCCTTCACCGAAATCCGGTCACCGACATTGACCTCGGCTACGCGGGGAAACTCTACAGTAATGAGTTTTCCAGTTCCGGCGTCCAGATAGCCGAACGTCTGGCTGCCAAGTCGTTCAACCACGACCAACTCGCCGGAAAACCATGCATCATCCGGCTCGCACACCGTCAGGTCTTCAGGGCGGACACCGAAGGTAACAGCTTTCGCCTTCCTGGTGGATCGATCTTGAACCGTAATTGCTGCCCGCCCGGCAGGCAGTTGAACAACCAGGTCTTCGCCGGCGGATTCTGCAACATCGACGGCGAGTGTATTCATTGTCGGGCTGCCGATGAAGCGGGCGACGAAAAGGCTGGCGGGTTTCCGATAAAGATCGAGCGGCTTGCCGATCTGTTCGACATGACCGGCATTCATGACGACGATGCGATCGGCCAGGGTCATTGCCTCGACCTGGTCGTGGGTGACGTACACCGTCGTCGCCTGCATCTGCCGATGCAACTTGGCTATCTCAAGGCGCATCTCGACGCGCAGCGCTGCATCGAGATTGGACAGCGGTTCGTCAAACAGGAAAGCCTTCGGGCGCCGCACAATCGCCCGCCCCATGGCAACGCGCTGCCTTTGGCCGCCGGAAAGCTGCGCCGGGCGCCGGGCTAGGTAGTCCTGAAGCTTGAGAATATCCGCGGCGCTCGACACGCGCGTATTGATCTCGCTTGCTCCTTCGCTGCGCATCTTGAGGCCGAATGCCATGTTTTCCTCGACGCTCATGTGCGGATAGAGCGCATAATCCTGGAACACCATGGCGATATCCCGGTCTGAAGGCGGCAGCGCATTGACCACCTTGTCACCTATACGCAGTTCGCCGCCGCTGATCTCTTCGAGACCGGCGATCATCCGCAACAGCGTGGACTTACCGCAGCCTGAGGGGCCGACGAGCACGAGAAACTCGCCGCTTGCGATCGTTATGTCGACGCCATGAATTACTGGAACGGTGCCATAGACCTTCTTGATCTTATCGAGGCTGATCGCTGTCATTTGAAAATTCCTCCGTCCCATTATCTCTATTGACGTTCATTATCGATATCAATATCAATAATGATATTTCGCGTCGTCTGCAACAACAAGAAAGGGCTTGCAGTGTCCGACTCCCTGTCCCGCCGCCTGGCTCGCACGCCGCAGAGCCCTTTAGCCGCAAAGGCATCGGTTGCGTTTGCCTCGCTGAAACGGGACATCATGCTTGGCGAGCTCAGGGCAGGCGAACCCTTGACTGAACTCGATCTGGCGGCGCGGTTCCAGTGCAGCCAGGGAACCGTACGGGAAGCGCTCCTGCAATTGCAGGAGGAGGGACTTGTACGGCGTCAGGGTCATCGTGGCACGCAGGTCTCCGCCTGCACCGTGGATGAAGCCGTGGAGATGTTTCGCGTCCGCCAGCAGATCGAGTGCAACGGCATGGCCCGGGTGATGCGGCACAAGAGCCGCAGCCTCATACCCGACCTGCAGGACATGGCCGAAGATATGATTGACGCGGCGAAGGCCGACGACGAATTGCAGCTCGCTGCAATAGATCGCGACTTCCATCGCCGCATTTTCCGCGACGCCGACCTGCCTGCGCTCGATCCGATCCTGCACCGCTGCCTCGTCCACAATCACCGCTTCAAGATTTCGCGAAGCATAGGAACGCGCGACCTCATGGCGACTGCCCTGCGTCACCGCGTGATCATCGAAGCGATCGGCGAGGGGGACATGGCGGCGGCAACGCAGACACTGCACCATCACATCGCGACCATCGTCGATTTCGGTCCCACACTGTTCCCGGATGCCGAGCAATGAGCACCTCAAACGAATTTCCGAGTGAACTTTCGGCGGAGATGCGCATGATCATGTCACGCGTCGAAGCGGAACTTGGGCCACTCCCTGATCCGAGCTTGCTTGCACCTGCAGAGGGGCGGGCGCAATCCGAGCGCATCAACGAACGTAATAACGTGAACCTTCCGCCGGTCGCCAAAGCAGCGGAAGTCATGGTCGAAGCCAATTCCCACCTTGGCTCGGCAGAATGCAGGATGAAGGTCTTTATACCGGAAGGTGCGGGGCCCGGCGCAGTGCTCTTCGTCCATGGCGGGGGTTTCGCGTTCTGCAGTCCGCAAACCCATGAGCGATGCGCGCGGGTCCTTGCTATTGAAACAGGGTTGCCTGTGCTCGTACCCGACTATCGCCTTGCCCCCGAACATCCCTATCCGAATGGATTGCATGATGTTGTCGCTTGCCTGCGCGCCGCATTTCCGGCAACGGCGGCAGTCGGCGTCGAAGATGGGCCGCTGCTCGTTTCGGGAGATTCTGCTGGCGCCAATCTCGCGCTTGCCGCCATGATTCACGAACTTGAAGCAGGTCATGCGGTCCCGGCGGGCGCGCTGCTCTTCTACGGAACCTACACCGCGGATTTCACCACGCCTTCCTATCAGCAATTCGCGGATGGCCCGGGACTGACGCGCGGCAAGATGCAGCGCTATTGGAACTGGTACTGCCATGATGAGGATTTGCGCCGCGGTCCGATGGCATCGCCGCTTCACGCCAGCGACCGCACGCTAAAGGCCCTGCCGCCGCTTTATCTGTTGGCTGCCGGCATCGATCCGCTGCTCTCCGACACCCTGCTTCTCGCCGACAGGCTGAAGTCAGCTGGCCGGGATAGCCCCGTTTCGATCGTGCCGGGCGTCACGCATGGATTTTTGCAGAACACCAATGAATTGGCCGCGGCACGGGAGGCGCTCGCGGCTGCCGGTGAGGCCGCCCGTCGGATGATCCGGAGCAGTCGTTAATTTCGAAGAACAACAGTGGAGGACACAATGAGCATTTTCAAGAAACTCAGCGTCAGCTGCGCATTCGTCGCAGGTCTCGCCATGGGGAGCGCAAACGCCGCCGAGACCGTGCGCTTCTGGTATCACTTCGACAATCCGGAAAATCCGATGTCGGATCTCGTGGAGAAGTTTGAGGCCAAAAACCCCGATATCAAGATCGAGGCCGAAAACGTTCCCTGGAACAGCTATTACGACAATCTCTATACATCGCTCGTCGGGGGTAATGCTCCCGATGCCGGCATGGTCAAGCTCTTCGCCCAGCCGCGGCTTGCTGAAATGGGTGCGCTCGAACCGCTTGGCGAACGTATCAACGCCTGGCCGGGAAAGGCTGACCTTCTCGACAATCTGCTTGAACTCAACAAGGGCCCCGATGGACAGCAGTACTACTTGCCCATCCAGTATGTGGTGCTTTACCTCTACTACCGCGCCGACCTCTTCAAGGAAGCCGGCCTGAACCCGCCGACGACATGCGAGGAATTCCGCACGGCTGCACAGAAGCTCACAAAGTCCCCCGACACCTATGGATTTGGCCTGCGCGGCGGCAAGGGCGGCTGGGACCAGTGGGGAACGTTCGTGTTCTCGCAGGGTGCGGAACTGAAACCGGGCGGCTTGACCAAACCGGAAGCTGTGGCGGCCAACCAGTGGCTCATCGACCTCTTCCAGAAGGACAAGGTCATTCCGCCGTCCGCGCCGAATGACGGGTTCCAGGAAATTGTCGCGGCTTTCAAGGCCGGCAAGACTGCAATGACCATTCACCACATCGGCTCGTCCAACGATCTCGTCAAGGCGCTGGGTGACAAGGTCTCGGCTGTCCCCGTGCCGAAGTGCGGCGGCAATCAGTGGACTTCCTATGGCGACGAATCCCTGGCCATCTTCTCCGGATCGCAAGTCAAGGATGCCGCGTGGAAGTGGATCTCGTTCCTTGCGGAAGGCGAGAACAACGTGGCCTTCAACAAGGCGACCGGCCAGATGACCGTAACGAAGAGCGGTGCGGAACATTGGACGCTGCATGAACGCCGCTTCGTCGATGCCACTGTGCAGTCGCTCCCGTTCGCGCATGTCCTGCCGCAAAGCACTGCCACTGCTGAATTTGTAAATACCGCCTGGCAAACCTCGATGCAGCAGGCGCTGACGGGGCAGATCACCTCGCAGCAGATGATGGAGCAGCTTGAGACCCTTTTCGCGCAATAGCGCGGAAAGGTTCTCAAGAGGCCGATCGACGAACGCCGGAAAGTAAAGTCATGTCAACGCTTGTATCATCTGCACCAGCAGAGGCCGCACAGCTCCGTCCGCTGCGCAGCAGGCTTATGCCCTATGCCCTGCTGGCGCCAGCCGTGCTGGTGACACTCGTCATCGTGTTCTTTCCAATGGTGCAGGCGCTCGTCACCAGCTTCTATGACCTCGTCTTGTGGAAGCCGAATGCCACCCGTTTCGTCGGATTCGGCAACTATGTGAAGCTGCTGCGTGATCCCGTGTTCTGGACGTCTCTTGGTCACACAGCGATATGGATCGGCCTGACGGTGCCGCTGCAAATGGGCCTTGGCCTCATCGCGGCACTCTTGCTCAACCGTGATTTTCCATGGCGCGGGCTCGCGCGCGCCCTGGTCATCATCCCCTGGGCACTGCCAAGCGTCGTGATCGCCCTTATGTGGCGATGGATTTACGATCCGACGACCGGGGTTCTCAACGACATACTCCTTTACCTGTCGATCGTTCACTCGACGGTACCCTGGCTTGCCGATCCGCAGCTCGCGCTCTACGCTGTGATAGCCACGCTCACCTGGCAAGGCTTCCCGTTCTTCGCGGTCATGATCCTCGCCGGGCTCCAGGGCATTCCGCAAAGCCAGTATGAGGCCGCTTCCATCGATGGGGCGAGCAACTGGCGTCAGTTCATCCACATCACGCTGCCGGGTATCGCTCCCGTCCTTGCGACCGCCGGGTTGCTGCGCATCATCTGGGTCGCGAATTCCATGGACGTCATCTTCGTGATGACTGGGGGAGGGCCGGGCTATGCGACGCATACGCTGCCGCTCTATGCCTTCATCAAGGCGCGTCAGAATCTCGATTTCGGCTATGGCACTGCCATTGCGGTGACCTTCACCATCCTGCTCGGCGCGATCGTCGCCGTCTATATCGTCCGCACGATGCGGGAGGTGGAACGATGAACAAGCCATCCACTCTCAAGCGGATCCTCACAACCGATATTCCGGTCGTCCTGATCATCCTCCTTGCCATCGGGCCCTTTGCATGGATGATCCTGACGTCGCTGACCCCGACCGCGCAGCTATCGGCGTCCGGCGTTTCACTGTCACCCGCCGGCTGGAGTCTCGACAATTATATACGCCTGCTCGAACAGACCTCGTTCCTAGGCAATATGCTGCACAGCCTGATCATCGCAGGCGGAACGGTGATACTTGGCCTCGTCGTATCGGTTACCGCAGCCTATGCCCTGTCGCGCTTCCGGTTCCCGGGGCGCAAGATCATCATGCTGCAGTTCCTGCTCGTCAACATGTTCCCGATCGTCCTCTTGATCCTGCCGTTGTTCGTACTGTTCCGGAAGATCGGCATCCTTGATACCCATATCGGCTTGATCCTGGCCAATTCCACCGTGGCGATCCCCTTTGCCGTGTGGATGCTTACGAGCTACATCGCCGCAATTCCGCGCAGCCTCGATGAGGCGGCGATGATAGACGGCTGCTCACGACTTCAGGCCCTGCGCCGCGTCGTGCTGCCGCTCGCCATGCCCGGGATTATCTCGACCGGCATCTATATCTTCATCACCGCCTGGAACGAATATCTTTATGCCTTGACCCTCGGCGGCCGAAATGTCCGCCCGGTCACGGTGGCAATCCAGACGCTCATCGGCGAATACCAGATCGAGTGGGGACTACTTGCGGCCGGCGGGGTCGTCGGCGCATTGCCCGCAACCATACTTTTCCTTCTCGTCCAACGCCGGCTTATCGGCGGCCTGACCCAAGGCGCAGTGAAGGGATGAACATGCCAATCAAAAAAGGAACAGCGATGAATCCCATCGGATTGATCTCCATGCAGTATGCGCGGCCGTTTACCGCCGAGCACTTCCACCTCTTCAGGCAGATGCGCGAACTCGGCTATGATTTCGTCGAACTTCTGGTGCCGGAACCAGGCGAGATCGATCTTGCCGCCGCACGGCGTGCGCTTGAAGATGCAGGGCTTGGCGTCGTCCTTGCCGCGCGGGTTAATCTCCAGCGCAACCTTTCGTCGGACGACAAGGACGCGCATCGTGCCGGCATCGATTATCTGCGCTATACGGCCGATTGCGCAAACGCGCTCGGTGCGACGATCGTCGGCGGACCGTTGACCGGCAATCCCCTGGTCTTCGCCGGTAGGCCGCCTGCGCCCGTCTCCGAGGACGAGCGTTTGAAGCGCAAGGAGCGCTGCGTCGTCGGCCTCAAGGAAGCCGGCGATCACGCCGCCAAGGCCGGCGTCGTTCTCGCCGTGGAACCGCTCAACCGCTTTGAGAGCGACGTTTTGTGTACGACACAACAGGCGAACGAGCTTCTCGATGCGGTTGATCATCCGGCGATCAAGCTGATGCTCGATACGTTCCACATGCATATGGAAGAGGCATCGATTGCCGAGGCGATCCGGCTTGGCGGTGACCGTCTCGTTCATTTCCAGGCGAATGAAAACCACCGCGGCTTTCCGGGGACAGGTTCGACCGATTGGGTCGCTGTCGGTCGCGCGTTGCACGAGATCGCCTACAAGGGTCCGGTATCGCTCGAACCGTTCCGGCGCAATGACGACCGTTTCGGCGTACCGTTCGCGCAATGGCGCGCGCCGCACGAGGATGAAAGCGAACGGCTCGCGGCCAGCGCTGCCTTTATCAAATCCCATCTCACCTTGACGGAATATCGGCGATGACCTTGAAAATCGGCTGGATCGGTTGCGGCATTCACGCAACCCAGATGCTTCTACCCCAACTCGTGCGCCACGACGTTGAAATCGTTGCGCTGTGCGATATCGACGGCAAGCGGCTTGCCGATGCCGGACGACAGTTTGGCGTTTCGCGATTGACCAACGATGCCGAGGAACTCATCCGCACGCCGGGCATCGACGCTATCGGCATGGCGGTAGGACCAGATCAGCATTTGCGTTTTGGCAAGCTCGCACTTGAGCGTGGACTTTCCGTCTTCATGGAAAAGCCGCCTTCGGGTACGGCTGAAGGCGCGCGGGAACTGCGCGCGGCGTCGGAGCGATCGGGCAAACCATTGTTCGTCGGCTTCATGAAGCGCTATTCCGTCGGCAACAAGATCGCCCACAACATCATCAAGTCGGGTCGGTTTGGCCCGGTGCTCGGCCTCACCGGCTATTACATGACGGCGCCCGGCTATTTTACCGGTAATGTCGACTATACCGGATTCTTCCTGCATCACTGCGTGCACTACATGGACCTTGTGTCGTTCTTTGTCTCGCCCGTGCGCACGCTATCCGCCCGGAAAGTCGAAAAGACGCCGGGCCGGGTCCTCTTCCACGTCGGCTTCGAATTCGACTGCGGCGCGATCGGCAATATTGCCATGGGTACGATCCAGTCGCGCGGAACGCCGGTCGAGCGCATCGAACTGATGAGCGATCACCAGCGGCTCGAAGTGGACGATGTCATAGAAGTACGGTGGAACCGTAATCCACCCTTCAAGGTGGACGATCCCAACGCCACGCTTGCGGACGATGTCGACACCCTGACCTGGAAGCCGAATTTCACGGCAGCAGCCAATGAGGACCCCAAAGGCTACTACTCTCTGCTTGCTGACGTCGTGCCGGGGCTCGGCGGGGCATCAACGCCGGCGCCGACGATCCATGACGGTGTGATAGCCATGGAACGGCTGGAAGCACTACGCCGCGAACTTGAACTCTAGGAGTGGAGCGCAGGGTCTTGATCCTGCGCTCTCTCGCTGCGTCGGCAAGCTCGATCAACGAAGCGCGCCAACGCGTTCGTCCGAAGACGCAACATGGCGTTTGCGCGCTTGCCCTATAAACTAAACTGCAAACAGTTGCCGGAGCCAGCCCATCATGCCCTTGCCTTGCGAGGGCAGGAACCTGCGCACGTATCGGGCGGTCGTCCCAGCGCTTACATTGGCGCCGAAATGGCAATAGCAGACCATTCTGTGGAGTTGATGGTCGTTGAGTTCGAAGAAGCGCTTGGCTTCGCCATAGCTATCGTCGGAGAGGCCTGATCCCCGCAGATAGGAATCCTCGAACGCCACCGTCAGAGCAGAACCATCAGCGCGCATCGCATCACGGGTCCCGGCCGACTGGAACTCGGTCTGATATAGTGTCGTAAGCCGCCGTGCGGGGTTGCGCTCCAGGAGTTCAGCCCAGCGCTCGATACGCTCATTGCGCGACAGAATCTGGCGCGGGTAGTCGGGATCAGTTTCTTCAAGGACCTGCAATTGTTCAAGAGCGAGATGTTTCATTCTGGCCTCCTATATCAACGATAGTTGGTCCGCCCAAAATCCCGGTCTTAGCCCACAAGCCAGCCTGACTCTGTCACGCTTTGAAGTCCAATCACGATCATTATCGGGACCACATTTTTCACGAAGTTGTGCAGACGCCGCGCGGATCGCCGCTCACGGAATCGTATAAACGCTGATCTCATCGGTGATCCCGCGCAGCGTCACGCTCTGCGACATCGGCTTCAGGCCGTGCCGGACTAGCAGGTCGGAGGCGCGCGGATCGTCAAGGACGGAGCCGGTGGCGAATATCTCCCGCGACGTCGCAAGGTGCTGGACGCGCGAGGCGATGTTCACCGTCTGGCCGAAATAGTCCTGCCGCTCGTTGAGGTTCACGGCGATGCACGGTCCTTCGTGGATGCCGATCTTCAACAGGAGATCCTCGCTGCCGCGCTCGCCGTTCAGCTTCAGCATCGCTTCGCGCATCCGCATGGCCGCAAGAACGGCCCGGTCGGGGGTCGGGAAGGTCGCCATTACCGCGTCTCCGATGGTTTTGACGACTGCGCCCGCCTCAGAGCTCACAATATCGTTGAGAATGCCGAAATGCATGCGCACGAGGTCAAACGCTGCAAGGTCGCCGACCCTATCGTAGAGTTCGGTCGAGCCGCGCAGATCGGTGAAAAGGAAGGTGAGGCTGGTGATTTTTAGCCTCTGATCCACGTCGATCGTGTCGGTGCGGTAAATATCGCGGAATGTCTGGTTGGTGAGCAGCCGCTTTGCGGTAAGGAATGGCCGCCGACGGCCGAGCAAATTATGCAGCGCCTCGTTGGCTATGCAAACCGATGGCAGGACGCGAACGTCGGTGTGATTTTCCAGTGCAATGCGCAACGGGCCAGGGCGAAGGGTAAGCGTTTCGTGGTGGCGATGCGTGCGATCGAAGATGAGCGAGAGGCTCTGACGCTCCTTCGTCGGCTCACCCTTGACGTCGAGAAACTGGGCGGCGTGTGTTACCGGCTCGAAGACGATGACGAAGTCCGCCGGCAATTGCAGGGAGATTACTGCCTTTTCGCCCGGCGGCAGTTCAAGCTCTTCGAGCATGAAACCGTCCACTTTGGCTTCGAAATCGTCCTCGGGCAGTTCTATACCGGAGCCCCAATAGATCTGACGGAAGTATTCGAGCGTGGGCAGCCGATGTGGATCGTGTGCCTCGATATGGCGCACGCGCGGGCTGACTGTGAATGTCACCTCAACCATTTCGTCCAGCGTCGGCTCGTAGCCTGCGGCACAGAGTGCGCAGGTATATTCTTCGCTCTGGACCGTCTTCAGCGAGGTATTCGCATCAAGCACCCCGCCGCAGCCCGGACACAAAACGTTCCATGACATCTCGAAGATGCCAAGGTGGGCGGCATGCAGAAAGGCGTTGATCGTTTCCTCTTCATCGAGTCCTTCAGTGGCGGCAAAGGCGAGCGCATTGACGCGACAAAGCTTCCGGTCGGGAGCTTCACGTACAAGCCGCTCGATCTTGTCGACGATGTCCGGTTGGACCGACTGGCGCAGCACACCGAACAGTGGCTGGATATCATCCATGGAGCTATTTTATACCTAAACCCGTCGAGGCCAATAGGAGATTCGACTGAAAATGTCAGGAGTGATTACCGGTCAGCCTATCACCTTGCCGGGGTTCATGATGCCGTGCGGATCAAGCGCCTGCTTGACCATGCGCATCAGGTTCAGCTTGACCGGATCGCCTTCGGATATCAGTTCAGGTCGCTTTTCGAGGCCGATACCATGTTCGGCCGAGAAGGATCCCCCCATCTTGCGGAGATTGGCATAGATGATCGCCTTGGCGCGCTCCTTGTCGGGCCAGGCGGTTTCGCCGGCAACGCCGACATGGAGATTGCCGTCGCCAAGATGACCAAAGGCGAACCCGCGAAATTCGCTGCCGAGAGCGGCCATCCCGCCATTGAACTGTTGCAGCCATGTTTCGAGTGCACCGAGCGGCACGGAAATATCGAACCAATGACAATAGGGGCAGTTGCGGTCGATCACGCTGCTGTCTTCGCGAATATTCCAGATTGCGTTCCGCTCTTTCTCGCTTTGAGCAATGATCGCATCGACGACCTGTCCGCGTTCAATTGCGAGGCCGAGTGCCTCCTCCAGCCGCGATCGGGCCGTAGGCTGGTCGGGATCGTCCGTTTCGAGAATGAGGTAGGCTGGCGCTTGCGTAAAGGCGGCAAGCGATGCGGGGCCGAGGCTCTGCGACGCCAGATGGAAGTAGTCGTGTGCCATGAATTCTGCGCGAAGCAAATGGATACCGCGATCACGCTGCAGCGCCTGGAACAGGGTAACGGCATCAGTGGCGGACGGACAGGCGACCAGTGCGGTCGCTGTAAAAGCGTCGGCGGGCGTCAGCTTCACCACCGCCCGCGTAATAACGCCGAGTGTCCCCTCGGCGCCGATGAATAGCTGCTTCAGATCGTAGCCCTCGTTGCATTTGCTGACCTCGCTCATGTCACGCATGATCGAGCCATCAGCCAGCACGACTTCAAGTCCCAAAATACGCTGGCGCATTACACCATGGCGGAAGGCCTCCATGCCGCCGGCATTGGTTGCAATCATGCCGCCAATCGTGGCGCTGCCGCGCGAGGCGATATCGATACCCGTGGACAGGCCTTCCCTTGCGGTGGCCTCCTGCAGTGCATGCAGTGTCACGCCGGCTTCAACGATGGCTGTCGCTGCGGAAGCGGAGAGGGATTCAATGCGGTTCAACCCGGCAAGCGAGAGAATGACCTCGCCCTCACTCGACACTGCACCGCCGGCAAGTCCAGTGCGTCCGCCGTGGGGCACGACGGCTATGCGGTGGTCACTGCAGAAACGGAGAATGTCGGCGACTTGTTGCGTAGTCGCCGGTGCAACCATCAGCCCGGCATCGAGATTGCGCGCATCGGACCCAGGATGGACAAGGCGCAGTGCGTCGGCTTCCTTCATGCCATTCGATCCGACGATCGAACGGAGTTGCCCGGCGATGTCGTCTCTAGTCATTGCTGTTGCGCTGCTCCCCGCCGTTCAATGAAAATGCGGATGCCGAGGATAACGGCCGTCACGAGGATAAGGACGACGGAGATTGCAGCAATAGCGGGATCGATGTTGTCGCGCAGTCCCATCCACATCAGGCGGGGCAGGGTTATCGCATTGACGCTGGTGATAAACAGGGTAACGCCGATCTCTTCCCAGGAGAGGACGAACGATAGGAGCGCTGCCGTGGCAATGCCGAACTTTATGTTCGGGATGATGATTTTCAGAGCTCGTGTGGCAAGATTTGCCCCCAGACCCCGTGCGGCAAGGTCGATGCGCCGGTCGACCTGATAAAGCGCAACGAGGATAAGAACGACGGCGAAAGGCGTGATCATCACGGCATGTGCGAGCGCTACCCCGAGCCAGGTATCGTAGCCGATCCAGTTGTTGACGGAGGAAAGGGCGGTCATCAGGAAGTAGAGCGTCATTGCCGATACGACCGGGGGGACCACCAGCGGAAGCAGAACGAAGCCAATCATAAGGGCCGAAAATCTCGGCTGGAACATCCAGATGCCGAGACCGAACAGCGTGGCCAGGCTGGTCGCGATGGCACTCGACAGAATGCCGATGCGCAAGCTCAGCAATATGCTTTGCCCCCACTGCGGGTTGTCGATCAGCGCCTGATAGTGGCGCAGGGACAGCGTGCCGGAGGGCATCGAAAGGAAGCGCGCCGGCGTAAATGAAACCGGCACCACCGCGATCAGCGGCATGAGCAGGAACAGCGCAATGGCTGTTGCGAGAATGAGGATGACGGGTCCTGGTCTTGATGATTGCATGGCTATCCCACCAGGTGTGCGGGTTTGATGAAACGCCGCATGAGGGCAAGAAGGACCCCGATGAACACGACGAGGACGACGCTGATCGCCGCGCCAAGCCCCCAGTCCGGGCTCTGGAATATGCGCAGGTAAACGAGTTCGGCGACCATCACGCTGCGTCCGCCGCCAAGGATGGCGGGCGTGACGAAGAAACCGAGCGCGAACACGAAAACGATGAGCGCCGCCCCGATCAGCCCACCATAGGTGAGCGGTACGAAGACGGTCCAGAAGATGCGCGTGCGCGATGCGCCCATGCCGCGCGCCGCAAGCAACACGCGCTCGTCGATGCTGCGCATGGCCGATGCAATCGGAAAGACGGCAAAGGGTATGAGGAAATGCGTCATGCCGATGATGACGCCGAGCTCGTTGCGGGCGAGCGCCAACGGTTCGCTAATGATGCCCGCGGACTGCAGCCATGTATTGATCAACCCGCGATTGGAAAGCATCGCCAGCCAACCGAATGCGCGCGTCAACACCGAGATCCAGAAGGGAACGAGAATGCAGAATTCGGCGAGCATCCGCTGGAGCGAACTTCCGCGCACCCAGACATAGGCGATCGCATAGGCCGCAATGAGCGAAGCTGCCGTGACGACGAGGCAGATCCTCAAGGTGCGGATGAACACCGACTGGACGAGGGGATCGGTAAAGACTGCGCGATACTGTCCGATACCGGGCTCGGGGAGGGTAAAACTCCAGCGTACGACGCCGAAAAACGGCACGGCATAGGCAAGACCGAGAAACAGCAGCAGCGGGGCCAGCAACAGGATCTTTCTGGAGGTGGCGGACTTCCCGATCATTCAACATCCTTCATGGCATAAAAACGAAAACCCGGCGCGGGGGCGTTGAACCCCCGCACCATCGATGTCATGCGGAAATGACTTTGGTGTATTCGTCGAATGCCTTGCCGTAATTTTCGGCATACCATTCCATGTCGAGCGGCACCTGCTTTGCCATATTGGCGGGATCGACGCAGTTGACGCGCTTTTTGTCGGCCGGGATCAGCGCATCCGTCGCGGGATTTGCCGGGCCCTGGCCGAGCATTTCGAACATGACCAGCTGCCGCTCCGGTGCCTGGGCGCTGGCAATGAACTTCATTGCATTATCCTTGCCGCCGGGATTGTTCTTCATGACGCCGAGAGCACCGGGAGAGATCAGGCCCTGATCCCAGATGAACTTGATGTTGCCGCCGGAGTCCTGCTCGAGAAGCTGGGCGCGCGTCGACCAGATCAGCGCCATGGATGCTTCGCCATTCATCAGCACGGACTGGCTCTCGGCACCGCCGCCCCAATAGGCGACGACGTTTTCTTTGAATGCGGCAATCTTGTCGTGGGCGCGCTTCAGGTCGAGCGGGTAAAGTTTTTCCGGAGCGACGCCATCTGCCATGAGTGCGGCTTCCCACATGGCAGAGCCCCACTTGTAGAGTGAACGCTTGCCCGGGAACTTCTTCACATCGAAGAAATCAGCCATGCCAGTTGGTGCCTGGTCGCCGAATTTCGAGGAATCGTAGGCAATGATATAAGAGAAGAAGTAGGTGGAAGCGGCGTGGTCCCAGCCGAAGCCCGGCCGCATCTTGTTCTTGTCGACGATATTGTAGTCTATGGCTTCCAGCATGCCCTGCTTGCCAAGCGAAATTCCCGAGAATGGATCGATGTCGAGAAGATCCCAGCTCGGCTTGCCGCTCTTGAACTGCGCCGTGATAGCGCCTTCGGTCGGTCCCGACCCGTCCATCTTGACCGCGACGCCGCTTTCCTTGGTGAATGGCTGGCCGTAGGCCTTGTCATAGGCCGTCATCGCGTCGCCGCCCCAGTTGACGAGCACCAATTCCTTAGCCTGCGCATAGGAACCGGTGGAGCGCAGCAGGGCCGGCGCTCCAGCAAGGAACATTGCGGCCATCTGGGTAAAACGCCTGCGGCTGATCTCGCCGCGTTCGACCTTCGCCGCGAGGATTTCGAGGCAGTCTTTTTCAAACTCAGTGTTCATCTTTTTTCCCTCTGGATTGTTATTTTCGCATTCCCGTCGCCGCGCTAACTTCCGCTTGGCAGCAAGAAACCCTGGTTCGTCGGCCACGAAACCCACACATCCGTTTGCGGCGCGATCGGCGCTATCGCAGCGGTCGGCATCGATACCGCAAGGCTCGTACCCTTGCTTGTCCGCAAATGATATTTGGTCGAAGCGCCGAAATAGGTCGCGCCCTCGACCCGGCAGGTAATCGCGTTGCTGTCGGCCGTTGCTGGCTGCGTCGTAATCACCATGTGCTCGGGCCGCACTGCCGCGACGGCGCTGGTCCCATCGAGCCTGGTCGTCTTGTTGAGAATGATCGTGCGATCTTCGAACTGGCCCGCAGCGCGGTCACCGTCGAGCTTGACGGCATCGAGCGGCAGCAGATTGACCTCGCCAAGGAACTCCGCGACGAAGCGGTTGTCCGGCCGTTCATAGACATCCTGAGGCCGCCCCACCTGCAGCAGTTCACCATGGTTGAAGATCGCGACCCGGGAGGAAAGGGCAAGCGCCTCCGACTGGTCGTGCGTGACGAAGACGAAGGTTGTTCCTGTCTCCTGGTGCAGCCGCTTGACCTCTTCCTGCATCATTTCGCGCAAGCTCTTGTCGAGAGCCGAGAAAGGTTCGTCGAGCAGAAGGACCGCTGGCTCGAACACGAGTGCCCGGGCGAGGGCTACACGTTGCTGCTGTCCGCCCGAGAGTTTCGCAGGGAGCTTGCGCTCGTGACCAACGAGGCCGACGCGCTCGACCATCTCGCCAACGCGCCGCTTGATCTCGGCGGAGGAGCGTCCCCTTACCTTCAACGGGAAAGCGATATTTTGTTCGACGGTCAGATGCGGAAACAGAGCATAGCCCTGAAAAACCATGCCGTACGACCGATCCTCGGCAGGTACGTCGGTAATGTCCTTGCCATCCATCATCAGGCGGCCGGTTGTGGGCGCGGTGAAACCCGCAAGGATCATCAGGAAAGTGGTTTTGCCGGAACCGGAGGGACCAAGAAGGGTGAGGAATTCGCCGCGGCCAATATCAAGCGAAAGGTTTTTCAGCGCATGGAACGCGCCAAACGTCTTGCCGATCGATACGGCTTTGATCTCGGCGGCCTTCGAGTCGCCCAGTTGCATGCTTTGCGGCATTGATCGACTTTCTTTCCCCATTTTTAAGGCAAGCCTAGGCACAATCCGGCGCGACGACAATTGAATTATATTGCCCTCACACGTGAACAAAATTCACGCCATTCAATTTCGCGTTCATGTCTCCGGTCAGGTATTGCGGGTTTGCGACAGACGCGATTTCAACCATTCCGTAAACGCTGTCTGGGCCGGATGCTCGATTTTGGCATAGTCGGTGACGAGGAAATAGGATTTCGGCGACTTGATGCTGAGGTCGAAGGGCCGGATCAATTGGCCGGCCCGCATTGCCTTTCGGCAGGTCAGTTCGTCGCCCATGGCGATTCCCTGCGCGGTGATCGCGGCAGAAAAGACAAGGTTCATATCCGAGAACACGATACCCCTTTCGGAGTCCGGATTATCGACATTCGCGAGCGCGAGCCAGCGCGTCCAATCCTCGAAATCGTCGAGGTGGAGAAGGGGCGCGCGCAATATGTCCTTGGGTTCGGCAAGGCCCCCAAGATTATTGAGCAAAACCGGACTGCAGAGCGGCGTGAATTCGACCTCGCAGAGCAGTTCCACCGAGCGGTTCGGCCAATTGCCGTCGCCGAAAGCGATGAACAAATCGACGCTTGCATCGGTAACGTCATCGAGTTTGCGGGGGGTGAGGATGCGTAGCGCAATGTCCGGATATTTTTCCTGAAATTCAGCGATGTGGGTGCAAAGCCACAAGGACGCAAAGCCGGCCGTGCAACTGACGCACAGCGAACCGCCGGTGCTCGCCGAGCTTTGCCGGCCGCCAGCATCGTCGATCACGATCAGCGCTTTGCGCACGTCATTGGCATATTTGCGCCCGCGAGGCGTCAGCATCACGCCCTTGCCGTCACGCTGCAGCAGTTGAAAGCCGAGATCGCGTTCGAGCAGACGCAATTGATGACTGACCGCGCTGCGAGTCAGGTGCAATTCCTCCGCGGCCCGCCAGACGCTGCCGTGCCGGGCGAAGCTTTCCAATGCACGCAGCGCCTGGGTCGATGGGATGCGCATGAATAGGCCTTGAAGACAAAGAGGTGAATGGAATTTGCACGTTTTGAAAAAACATATCACTTTTTGTCCCGGCTTCCAGATGATTATCTCCCGCCAGCGGGAGAATGTTCATGGTTACGGCATCAGCGACGACGGCACGAGATTTTGTTGACGGGCGCGCCTCCGACCTTTCCACCTGGACCCGTACCATCTTCGATTTCGGCGAAACGGCATGGCGCGAGTATCAGTCAGCCGACTGGTACGTGAACCGGCTGCGTCAAGAAGGATTCGATGTGGAGGCGGGGTCTGGCGGCATGCCCACCGCTTTCTGCGCCCACTGGACCAACAAGGCCGGGACTAACTCCAGGTCGCCCACGATCGGGATGTATGCCGAGTATGACGCCGTACCCGGCAATTGCCAGGACGCCACCACGCAAAAGCGTCCGCGCCCTGGTCTTGGCGAGCACGCAGGCGGGCATACCGATCCCCATTCGGGCCTTGGAATTTCCGGACTTGGCGGACTTCTTGCAACCAAGGCTGCAATGGAGCGCCACGGCATTGCCGGGACGCTGCGATTTACCGGCGAGCCCGCCGAAAAGGTGCGGGGATCGAAGCCCATCCATGCGGCCAAGGGCTATTATGACGGCCTCGACGGCATGATCTCTTTCCATCCGTTCTACATGCTGCCGATGTGCAATACGGTGCGCTGGGATACGCATTGCGGCGCCGCCTATTCGATGATCTACCGCTTTGTCTGCGATCAACCGGAACGTTGGGGGCTGAGCGACGGCGCGCCTATCCCCCAGTCGCACTCGGCGGTGCGTGCTCCCGGCGCCAATGATGCGCTGATGCTGATGTACTTCTCATCCAAAGCGCTCCGCGATTCCATGCTGCCGCATCAGGGCGGCTGGTCGATCAGCGAAGCGATCCTGACCGCCGGGCAGGCCACAGCCGACAACCTTCCCGCTGCTCTCGCCGAAATCCAGTACATGATGCGGGTTCCGACGATCGCGATGGCCGAGCAGATCACCGCTGTGCTTGACCGCAATGCCGAGCATGCGGCGGCCATGTCCGGCTGCCGTGTCGAGCGTCACTGGGTTTGCAAGTCGCGGCCGGGGCTTGCCAATCATGCGATGGCGAATATCACGTGGGAGGCGCTCCAGGCGGTCGGCGCCCCCCGCTGGGGCGATGCCGCAAAGGCTATCGCACGCGAGATACAGGCCAATGTCGGCATCGACCCGATCGCCGAGCCGTTTATCGACGAGTGCGAGCGGCTGATCGCACCGCAGGAGGCCGAGGCGATCTTGCGGCGCGACTTGCCGCCCTCGCAGCTCAATTCGACGTCGGATGATTACACGGACATGACGTGGCACGCGCCGACGGTCCGCTTCTACGTGGCGCGCCCCGCACTGAAAGCACCGAAAGGCTTTGCCTATCCGGGTTGGGTGATGAATGCGCTAGGCGGCATCCCGGAAACGATCGATCCGATGGTCAATTGCGCTGCGAAAACCGTGGCGCTGACGGCCTTGCGGCTTCTCGAGGACGAGAGCGCCAGAACGCAGGCGAAGGACGAATTCATTGAGCGAACGGGCGGAGGCATTGGCGGATCGAAGTGGGTTGCCCCGCTTTGCGATTATGAACCGCCGATTCGTTTCCGTTGGCCGGAATATGTAACAACGGCGCGCGGGCGCGAATGGTGGATACCAACCGCCGCCTAACGAGGAGAATTGTCATGACACGGCACGAACAGGACCTTGCAAGCGAAAGCTTCACTTTGAAACGCCGCAACTCCAACGGCGGGACCAAACCGCTTTCAGGCTGGGGATTTCGCAACGAGACCGATCCGCTAACCGACGTTCTCCTCGGCTCGCCGGCGTTCCTGCGGCACATGGCGACAAGCTCGCTGTCGCGCAAGCATTTGCGTGAAGCGCCGTGCAATATCCAGGCGGCGCAGGCGCAGCACAAGGAACTGGTTTCCGCTTATGAACATTTCGGCGTCAAGATCCATTGGCACGAGCCGGAACCCGAACTGCCAATGCAGGTCTATTCGCGCGATTCCAGCGTGATGACTCCTTACGGCGCGATCATCACGGCAATGGCCAACTGGTGGCGTCGCGGCGAAAACTATGCGGCGATCCGCACCTATGAACGGCTCGGCATCCCAATCTACGATATGGTGACGTCAGGGACGTTCGAGGGCGGCGATTTCAATGTGATCGAGGAGGGCTGCGTGCTCATCGGCTGCGGCGGCGCACGAACCCAGGAAGAGGGCGCCCGCCAGGTCGAAGAATGGTTCCGCAAGGAAGGCTGGGAAACCCGCCTTGCTTTCATCGACGAATATTACGTCCACATCGATCTTATGGTCGTGCCGATCGCGCCGAAATTGACGGCCGTCTGCCTTGCCTGCACGGAGCCCGGCATCGTCGACTGGCTGAAGGCAAAGGGCCACGAAATCATCGACGTTCCGTTTCAGGATACAATGAACCTCGGCTGCAACTTCATGTCGCTCGGCAACGACCGGGTTATCGCGCCCTCGTCGAGCAAGACGCTCATCGACAAGCTCAAGGCGACAGGATTCGAAGTCGCCTCGGTCGACATGAGTGAAATCTCCAAGACCGGCGGTGGCATCCATTGCATGGCGCAGGCGCTGGTGCGGCAAGCGGCCTGATCAGTAATAGGCGGCGGTCCTGTCGAGAAAATCGTGAAAATGCACGATCACGCCGTTTGCGTCGATGAAGATCACGGCGTAGGCAGGCGGCTCGTGCGTGTTGGCGATGCGGTCTGGCGAAAAATCGAGCGCAGACTGATGGTTGGTGCCGCGCAGGACGCTGACCGGAATGCCGCGCCAGCTTCCTGCGATCGGTCGATGCGCGTGTCCGGCAAAGATGTGCCGGACATTGCCATGCTCGCGCAGCAGCGGATAGAGCGCCTCAGCTTCGATGATGCCCATGCGGTCGAGCAAGGGCATGTGTATCGGAAACGGCGGATGATGCGAGAACAGGAAGACAGGGCGATCTGACGCTTCGTCCAGACGGTCGCGAAGCCAGGCAAGCCGCGCCTCGTCAAGTCTGCCTTCCGGCCGGCCGGGAAGCAGCGTATCGAGCAGGATGAGGCGCCCCTCGCGCGTATCTTCGACACCTTGTACGAATCCCCCATGCGTTGCGGCCTTGTCGAAGACACGAAGGAAGTTGTCGCGGTTATCATGGTTGCCGAGCATCAACCGGTAAGTCGGTACCAGTTCGCGCAAAGCACCCGCCAAGGCTGTGTAGGTGATCTCTTCCCCGGTCTCACTGAGGTCGCCGGTGAATATCACCAGTTCGGCATCGGAATGATTGCGGTTGATATCCGCGACACATGCCTCGAGCCGGGCCAGAGGGTCGAGGCCGCACAGGGTTTCCCCCGGCGTTACCAGGTGGAGGTCGGTTACCTGCAATATCTTCATCGGATTCGCTCGGGTTCGGACCTGGATTTGGCGGTTGCGTTACGGGTGCTGCCGCGTATGACAAGTTCGGTTGTGAGCCGGTCGTGTGCCGGCGGACGGTCCGGTTCCGACTCCCGTTGATCGAGAAGCGCTACCGCATGGGCAGCCATCACGGCGGCATCCTGCCGGAAGGTGGTGAGATTGAAGGAGTCCCATTGCGCTTCGGGAATGTCGTCGAAGCCGATCACCGACACATCGCCGGGAATTGTAAGGTTCGTATGATGGGTGATGTAGTCAATGAGCCCGAAAGCAACGAGATCGTTGACGCAGAAAACAGCATCTGGTCGCTTCGCGCCGGAGAACAACTGCTGGGCAGCCTCTTGACCGCCGGAATAGTTGGAGTTGCTGCCATTGCCGATCATTACCTCGGCGCCGCGCAATTCTCCTTCGTGCCGAAATCCGTGCTCGCGTTCGATGGTGGTCGGCGTGCGCGACATCGCACCGGCGAAGCCCAGCCGTTTTGCACCACCGGCTAGGAAAAACCGGGCGGCTTCGCGTCCCGCGCCCTCATTGTCGATGTTGACGTCGTCGGCTCCCGTTTCTGAACGTCCGAGCACAATGAGCGGTTGACCATTGCGGCGGGCAAGATCAACAAAGGATGAGGGCGGGGAACCGGACAGAATGATCGTCGCCTCGGCACGGTAGCCGAACAGCGTCTTCTGGGCGGCCACGAGTTCTTCTTCGGTATTGCCGGTATTGATAACGATCGGAACGCTGCCGCGCTGAATCAATGCCTTGGTAAGGGCCGCGACAAGGTGGGATCGATAGCCAAGCTCGGGGTTAGTGACGACAAGGCCGACAAGCCGGCTCTTGCGCGCCAGCAGACCGCGGGCAAGGTCATTGACCTGGTAGCCGAGCGCTTCGGCGGCCTCCATGATTTTTTCACGTTTCTTGGCGGAAACACTGGCCCCAGGCGTAAAGGCGCGCGACACCGCCGAGCGCGAGACTCCGGCATACTTGGCCACCTGCAGCGCACTGACGAACTGCTTGTCATCCTTCGACGTTTTCTTGTCCTTGGATTTCATTTCTAATGTCCGACCTTGGATAGTACGTCCGCCCGCAAGAATCGCTCCACAACCAGCATGAAGCCTATCGACGGCACGAGCAACAGAAGAGCGGTGATGGATGCAATCTGGTAATTGCCGCCGGCGCCCGCCGTATAGAGCAGCAACGGCAGGGTGTTCACATCCGGCGCGCCGACGAAGTAGCTGCCGGTGAATTCGTCGAGCGATTCCAGAAAAACGAAGATGGCGCTGGCGAGGAGGCCGGGAGCCGCGAGCGGCAATGTTACATCGCGAAACGCGCGCAAAGGGCCGGCGCCGATCGAGCGCGCTGCCTCCTCAAGATCGACGTCAACTGCTGCGAAGGCCGCCGTTGCAATCCATACCGCATAGACCAGCCCATGTGTCACATGGACGAGCACGACGCCGGTGATCGTACCGTTGAGGCCGATTTCATAGAAGAAGCGGGCAATGTTCACATAAACAGGCAGGTTGGGAAACGCCTGCGGTATCAGGAATGCCAACAGGATCAGCCCGCGGAAGGGCAGCTTAAGGCGTGACAGCGCATAGCCCGTCGGGATGGCAAGGACCAGCGATACGAGGACGGTGAGCGATGCGATAAGGATGCTGGTCGCGAGCGAGGACATGGCGTTGCCGCGCGACGAGAATACCCGTTGCCAGAAGCTGAACCCATATTCGAGCGGGAGCATATGCGGGAAATACCATTTTTCGGCGACTGTCCAGAGGACGAGATTGGTAAGGGGGCCGAAGATGATGAAGGCGATGAGGCCGAGAACAACGGCGCGCGGCAGCCACCAGAAATCGAAGCGAGCCGTCATGACCGCTCCTTCACCGAATGGCGCAGATAAATGAGGGCAACTCCGGCCGTCAGCAACAGTGAGATCATTCCGAGCGCGTTGGCGACGCCGTAGTCGCCATGGGCATTGATGCGGAAAGCGATATCCGCCGTCAGCATGGTCGGCGACTGGGCGTTTATCATCAAGGGCACCGAAAGCACCGACATCATCGTCACGAATGACAGGATCAGGCCGACGAGCAGTGTGCCCGCAACCTGCGGCAGCACGATTTCTATGAGAATGCGCAAGCGCGATGCACCGAGATTGCGCGCCGCCTCGATGGTGCTGCGGTCGAGCGAGGCCATCGCGCCCGCAAGGAGGAGCGTCACGAAAGGGGTCTGCTTCCAGACGAAAGCGATAACGATGCCGCGCCAGTCCAGAAATCCTGTTGTTTGCAGAGGTGTCAGTATGCCGAGACTGACCAGGACATTGTTCATCAACCCGTTCTTGGCGAGAAAGGTGCGCATGACCTGGCCGACGACGATGAACGGGATGAACATGGGCCAGCGATAAAGCCAGCGCAGCACCGCCACGGCGCGTGGATTTTCGCCGAGGGTGAGGTAGCCGCCAATGGCAATGGCAATGATGCCGATGAGGGCCGTCGAAATCGCGACGATGACGAGCGTAAAGATCATGTCGCTCGAATAAAGATCGAAGGATTTGGCGAAATTATCCAGGCCGAACCGGTCGCCGACCTCGAACGCGCCGATGATGGAGGCCGCGAGCGGCACGATGAAAAACAGAAGGATCATCGCCAGAGCGGGCAGGACAAGCAGGAGGGCTAGAAGACGTTTGGGCATGAACTGGTCCGGATGAGGAGTGGCCGCCGGGGGGTGCCGGCGGCCCAGTTGCTATCAGTTGGCGACGTTCTTCTCATAGGCTTCGAGGATGGCCTTGTTGTAAGGCGCGATCGGGAACGGCTTGCCCTTGCTGGCCAGGTCATCAGGCGTGATATCGACGAAGAGCTTGTCCCAGCTCGCCTTGTCCAGTTCCGGCTGCACAAATTTCGCGTCGATGCCCGGGTACCAGTTGAAGCGCTTGACGATGCCATCCGCCTGCACTTTCGGGCTGGTTGCCAGTGCAACGAACTTCTCGGCGAGTTCCGTATTCGGGCTCTTCGCGGGAATGACATAGTGCATGGGCTGGCCTGGCATGCCCGGCGCAGGCAGGATCAGTTTCATTTCCGGCGGAAGCTTGCCGTCCGCTTTCCACGAATAGAACATATCGACCCAGACCGGACCCATGGCAATTTCGCCACGGCTCAGCATGTCAAGTGTCCCGGCATTGCCAGGCGTGAGCGTCGCGTTGGTGGTAAAATCCTTGAGGCTGGCGAAAGCCTTGTCCCACTTTTTGGTTTCGGCTTCCTCGAAGGGTCCGTTCATCAGCTTTGTCGCATCGCCATCGCCGAAAGCATAGATCCAGCCCATGACGAAGCTGACCCCAGAAGCGCCGCCCTTGATGCCGTTATAGCCGAACTGCTTCGGATTTTCCTTGGCCCAGCTTACGAGCTCCTGATAGCTCTTCGGCGGATTGGGCACCGTGGCCGGATTGTAGGCAATGGCGGTCTGGCTCGAGAACATGGGCATGACATAGCCCTCGACATTGGCGCCGAGCGCAAGCTTCGCCTTTTCGCTCGTCACCATCTTACCGGACGGAATCTTGGATTTGTAGGCTTCAAGGTAGCCGTCAGCGACGAGGGGTCCGGCGAATTTTTCGTGGACCACAGCGACGTCCACATCCCACTTGTCTGCGTTGGCTTTCGCCTGCGCGTCGAAGCGCTCGACGATCTTCTGCGAACCGGCATCGCCTGGGCCCGTTCCGACAACGCGCACCTTCGCGCCGGGATTTTCCTTCTCGAAGAGCGGTGCAAGGTAATCATTCACATAATCTACCATGTTCTGGTCGCCCGCGGTCACCACAGTAAGATCCGCGGCGGCCGCCGGTGTTGTGGCGAGGCCGAGGATGATCGAAGCTTGAAGAAGATGTTTCATTCCGTAACTCCCTGAGCAAGATTTGGTTATCAACTCTATTCCCTGGCGCACTTAGGTAGGGCGCCAAAACTCCGTGCGAACGCCATCACGCGTTGAAGATGAAGAGCGAACTCTCCGGCACATGTACCTTCACTGTTTCGCCCTGATCGAAGGGCCGGTCGGCGTCGACGAGAATCTCCTGGTTGCCGAGATGCACGGCATGGCGCCAATGTCCGCCGGGATAGGTGACGCTTGCCACCTGGCCGCGCAACTCGAGGGCGCCAGCTGCAGGCGTCGTCTTCTCGCCGTTGCGGACGAGGCTCGCGGCCTCGGCGCGAAAACGCAGTTCAACTGGCCCGCTTGTGACGTCCCGGCCGCCACGTCCTGTCACGGTCGGTGGGCTCATCGCGCTCTCCATCAGCTCGATATGTTCGCCGCTCACCCTTGCCTGCATTGTCAGAAGGTTTTCGGCGCCCATGAAGGCGGCAACGAAGGGTGAAGCCGGCCTGTTGTAGACGTCTTCCGGCGTTCCCTGCTGTTCGATGCGCCCCGCGTTCATGATGACGATGCGATCGGCCATTACCATGGCCTCTTCCCGATCATGGGTGACATGAATGGCGGTGATGCCGAGCCGCTTCTGCAGCGAGCGAATTTCATGGCGCACTGTCAGCCGGATCCGCGCATCGAGGTTTGACAAGGGCTCATCGAGGAGCAGGATTTCCGGATCGATCGCCAGGGCCCGGCCAAGCGCCACGCGCTGGCGTTGGCCGCCTGAAAGCTGGCCGGGTTTGCGACTGCCAAGGCCGCCAAGGCCAAGCAGTACCTGCATTTCGGTCACACGCTTTTCTATGTCACCACGCGAGCGCCCCTGCAGCTTCAGTCCGTAGCCGATGTTCTGCGCGACCGTCATGTGCGGCCACAGGGCGTAGGATTGAAAGACGAGGGCCATGCCGCGTTTGTCCGGGGGCAGTTGCGTCACGTCGCGTCCGGCGACCGAGACTGCTCCGGCCGAGGGTTTGGCAAAGCCGGCGATTGTTCTTAAGAGTGTCGTCTTCCCGCAGCCGGACGAGCCGAGGAGCGCTACGAATTCGCCCTTGCCGATCGAAAGGTCAAGATCGGTCAAGACGGTTGTCCCGCCATAGCCCACACTGAGATTCTCTACCTTGAGAAAAGCCTGCCCGTTCATTTTCTTCCCCGTATTGCACAGCTGCGCAATTATTTTCCTTGTACTGTCTTTTTATAACAGTCCCGTGACAAGCGAAAAATTCAGTGACGCGTTTTTCGCCTGCGGACAGCCATGACGTGCCAGGTTCGTCCAACCCTTCGCAACCTGCGTTAAATCGTAACAATTGCGTGACCGACAGTTGATGGCTGGCCCGCGCCCCGCGAAAAACCCAATTGCCGCCTATAGGTGGGACGTGAAACGAAGTCGTGCACCTTATGAATATTACAAAACTATAATTTGTAATGGGCTGCCGGAGGGGTAGTTCTGACATGTTCGA
Organism: Phyllobacterium sp. UNC302MFCol5.2; assembly: GCF_000686005.1. NCBI lineage: Bacteria > Pseudomonadati > Pseudomonadota > Alphaproteobacteria > Hyphomicrobiales > Phyllobacteriaceae > Phyllobacterium > Phyllobacterium sp. UNC302MFCol5.2. Next base: position 77,025 of record NZ_JMLL01000012.1, on the reverse strand, counting down.
TAGAGTTCGAGAAAGAGAACACGTCATGAAGCGTATAGGCCTTGTGATCGCAATTCCGGTCATGATCGGCGTCGGCTATTTTCTCGCCTATCCCGAACTCTCGCTTCGTGCCTCTGCACCGGACAAGGGCGCAATGCCGACAGGCTCGCTCTCCGCAAGCGGGGGCAATGCACAGGCGCAGACAAAGAAGCGCAATGCGATCGTGCCACTCGTCGTGGTTGCAGAGGCGAAGAAAGAGGACGTTCCGGTTACGAAAACGGTCGTCGGGTCGATCGAGCCCATTGAGACCGTCGCGGTTCGCCCGCAGATTGATGGCGTCGTCGTCGAAAAGCACGTCATCGATGGCCAGATGATCAAAGCCGGCGACGTGCTTTTCAAACTGGACGATCGAGCGCTCAATGCAACGCTTGCCAAGGACCAGTCCTTGCTTGCGAAGGATGAAGCCAGCCTCGTGTCGGCGAAACTCGATCTTTCGGGCGCGCAGGATCTTGCCAAGCAACGTGTGGGTACGGACCAGCAGGCCTATCAGGCGGATGCCGCGGTAAAGGTCATCGAGGCGACGATCGATATGGACAAGGCGCAAATCGCGGCGGATCAGGTCCAACTTTCTTATACGACGATCAAGGCTGCGATCGACGGCCGCGTCGGGGTCGTCAATACCTCCGTCGGCAATCTGGTACGCACCGCCGATACGACGAACCTTTTGACGATCACCCGCATGGCTCCGCTGCGCGTCGCGTTCACGCTTGCCGAAAGCGATTTGCCGGCGTTGCGGGCGGCGGTCGCCAGTCATCCGGCGTCCGTCCAGATCAAGCTTCCGGGCAGCAATGATGTTATCGCGACCGGGACGCTCAACTTCATCGATTCCAGCGTCGACACCGCATCCGGCACCATCGTCCTCAAGGCTGATATTGCCAATGAGGATGGAGCGCTTTGGCCCGGGCAATATGTGAAAACCGTTGTCGATCTCAGTCTGCAGAAGGACGCGACGACTGTCCCCCTTATCGCCGTGCAGCAGGGCAATAGCGGCTCATTTGTCTTCCTTGTCCATCCCGACAAGAAAGTGGCTATGCAGAACGTGACGCTCGCCAATACCGTCGGCGAAACCGCTGTCATCGCGTCGGGCATCCAGCCTGGCGATCAGGTCGTGGTTGACGGCCAATTGCACCTCCAGGACGGGGCGACTGTGCAAACGACGACGAAGGAGGCGCAAGCAGCCCCCGTGCCAGACCCTGGCAGTGACAACAAGGCGCTGCCCGTCGAGGCCGCCCAATGAATCTTTCTGCACTCTTCATCCGGCGGCCGATTGCGACGATATTATTATCCGTCGCACTCGCAGCTTCGGGGATATTTGCCTATAAGTTCCTGCCGGTTGCGGCCCTGCCGCAGGTCGATTTTCCCATCGTAACGGTTTCGGCGAAGCTCCCCGGTGCATCGCCCGATACGATGGCCAATGCGGTCGCAACGCCGCTTATCAAGCAATTTTCTACGATCCAGGCCATTTCGACGATCAGTTCGACGAGTACGCTCGGCTCGACCCAGATCACGCTCGAATTCGATCTCAACCGCGACATCGACCAGGCCGCAGCCGATGTCGAAGCGGCGATCGCCAGTACGCTCCGCCGCCTGCCGCCGAATATGACGACCCCGCCGAGCTACCGGAAGACCAATCCCGCCGATGCACCGGTGGTTCTCGTTGCGTTGCAGAGCGACACGATGCAGCTCTCGAAGCTCGACGACTACGCCGAAAATGTCATGTCGCCGGCTTTCTCGACGATCAGCGGTGTTGGCGAAGTCCAGGTTCTGGGTACCAAGCAATATGCGGTGCGCGTCGAAGTCGATCCCAATGCGGCAACGGCGCGCGGCATCGGTCTCGACGAATTGACCACCGCGGTGGCGGCTAAAAACTCGATTGCTCCGGTAGGCACCATATCGAGCCCGACGCAGCAAATGGCGATCCAGGCCAATACCCAAGCGGAAAACGCTGATACTTTCCGTCAGATCATCGTTGCCGCGCCCAACGGAAAGATGGTGCGGCTCGGCGATGTAGCGCGCGTCATCGATTCGGTCGCGACGACCCAGACCGAAAGCCGCTATGACGGCAAGCCGTCGCTGGTGCTGGCCGTGTTCCGGCAGCCCGGCGCCAATACGGTAGACGTGGTGGACCGCGTGCGCGAAATCCTGCCGCAGTTCGAAAAGGATCTCGGCCCATCGGCCAGCATTCATATCGTCAACGATCGTTCGGCATCCATCCGCCAGGCCGTCTCCGATGTGCAGTTCACCCTGCTTCTGACGATTGCCCTTGTTATATTGGTGATCTTCGTCTTCTTGCGCCGGCTCTCCGCTACGCTGATACCGGTCGTTGCGGTTCCCCTGTCGCTCATTGCCACGCTCGGGGCGATGTATGTCCTCGGCTTTTCCATCGACAATATTTCGCTTCTGGGTCTGACACTTTCGGTGGGTCTCGTCGTCGACGACGCCATCGTCATGCTCGAAAACATAACCCGGCATATCGAAGAGGGGATGCCCCCATTCGAAGCGGCGCTGAAGGGCAGCGAGGAGATCGGCTTTACCATTATTTCAATCACCACTTCGCTGGTGGCGGTGTTCATTCCCATCCTTTTGATGGGCGGCGTCGTCGGACGCATATTCAATGAATTCGCGGTCGTCGTCACCGTTGCGATCTGCGCCTCGGCTCTTATATCGCTCACGCTGACGCCGATGCTCTGCAGTCATTTGCGCGGCCACCAGAACGAGACGGAAAAGAAGAAGCCACCCCTGACCGAACGCATATTCGACGCTGTTCAGGGAGGTTATGGGCGCCTGCTCGACATTTGCCTGCGTGCCCGTCCAGTCATCCTTGTCGTTTTCCTTCTGACCGTTGTCGCCACGGTCTACCTCTTTTCGACGATCAACAAGGGCTTCCTTCCGACCGAAGATATCGGACAACTATCCATCTCGACGGAAGCGCGGCAGGACATCTCTTATGATGCGATGGTGGCACTGCAAAAGCAGGTGGCGAGTGCCGTATCCGGCCGTCCCTATGTTGCCCATGTGGTTTCCAGCGTAGGCGGCGGTTTCAACTCCGCAAGCCTCAATCAAGGGCGGCTGTTCGTGGAGCTGAAGCCGAAGTCCGAACGGATGCCGTTGGAAGAACTTCTGCGTGACCTGCGGCAGACGCTGGCAAAAATTCCGGGCATTACCAGCTATCCCGTCGCCGTTCAGAACCTGCGTATCGGCGGCGTATCCTCGAATGCACAGTATCAATATGTACTGCAGAGTGTCAGTTCGACGGATCTCTATCCCTGGTCGCAAAAAATGCTGCTCGCCATGCAGCAGGAGCGGCAGACATTCGTGGATGTGTCGAGCAATCTGCAGAACAATGCCCTACAGGCCAACCTCGTCATCGATCACGACAAGGCGCAATTGCTCGGCATCAATTCGGACCAGCTTCGTAATACGCTTTATTACGCGTTCGGCACGAACCAGGCATCGACCATCTTCGCCACAGGCGACAGCTACGAGGTCATCGTCGAGCTTGACCCCGATATTCCGTGGACAGCCGACAAGCTCGACCAGATGCAGATCCGCTCGACCACGACCAACAAGCTCATTCCGCTTTCTGCCTTCGCCCGGGTGGAGCGCACCACGGGTCTCCTTGCAGTCAACCAGCTCGGCCAGCTCCCCGCAGTCACGATCTCGTTCAACCTGCCGCAGGGCGTGTCGCTCGGTCAGGCGATACAGGAACTCGACACGCTGAAGACGCAGCTCGGCGTGCCAACGACGATAACCTCCACCTTCACGGGAACGGCCCAGGTATTCGAGCAATCGCTGGCAAATCAGGGCTTGCTTGTCGGCGCGGCGATTTTGACGATCTACATTGTGCTTGGAATTCTCTACGAGAGCTTCGTTCACCCGCTGACCATCCTGACCGGACTGCCCGCTGCTGCCGCAGGCGCGCTGGCCACACTCGAGCTCTTCGGCTACGACCTCAGCGTCATCGCCATCATCGGCATCCTGATGCTGATCGGTATCGTCAAGAAAAACGCCATCATGATGATCGACTTCGCGCTGGTCCGGCAAAGGGCGGGCGAAACGTCGCTTGATGCCATCCGCGAAGCGTGCCTTGTCCGTTTCCGGCCTATCATGATGACGACGCTTGCTGCATTGATGGGCACAATTCCAATCGCGATTGGTGCAGGCGCAAGTTCCGAGTTGCGTCAGCCGCTCGGTGTCGCGGTTGTCGGCGGCCTCATCGTTTCCCAGATACTTACGCTGTTCATCACGCCGGTGATCTTCCTCTATATGGAAGACCTGTCGCGGCTTCTCGGCAAGGCCGCAAAGCGGCTGTCGCGTAGCGCCCATGTTCCCGAGGCAGCAGAGTAACGCCCCCCCAACCTGCTCAAAACATAGGCAAATCGACGCCCTTACGTGTCGAATTTTTGAGCGTAGGCCGATATATATGTCATCGACGAAAGGGCATCGGGTCGTCGGCGGGCGTGAGCCGTTCACGAAACCGGCGATTCCTCGATTTTGCCCGGCGCCCCACACCCATCGCGTCAGTTGGCACACAAATTGCTTTAATGAAATCATCCAGCAAGTCGCGCCCAAATCAACGAGACGCTTGCGGCAGGATCACTAGGCAAATTACGTGTGAGAGAACGCAAAATGACAAAATACAAGCTCGAGTACATCTGGCTCGACGGTCACGAACCGGTACAGAATCTTCGCGGCAAGACGCAGATAAAGGAATTCGCGGAATTCCCCACGCTTGAACAGCTTCCTCTCTGGGGCTTCGATGGCAGCTCCACCAATCAGGCCGAAGGCCGCAGCTCGGATTGCGTGTTGAAGCCGGTTGCCGTTTATCCGGATCCGGAGCGCACGAACGGCGTTCTCGTCATGTGCGAAGTCATGATGCCAGATGGCGTCACACCGCACGTTTCCAATAAGCGCGCAACCGTCCTTGACGATGACGGCGCCTGGTTCGGCTTCGAACAGGAATACTTCTTCTACAAAAACGGTCGTCCGCTCGGTTTCCCGAAAGCCGGTTACCCGGCGCCGCAAGGGCCGTACTATACAGGCGTTGGTTATAGCAATGTCGGCGACGTCGCCCGCAAGATCGTTGAAGAACACCTCGACGTGTGCCTTGCTGCCGGCATCAATCATGAAGGCATCAACGCCGAAGTCGCCAAGGGCCAGTGGGAATTCCAGATTTTCGGAAAGGGCTCCAGGAAGGCTGCCGACGAAGTCTGGCTCGCACGTTACCTGATGCTCCGCCTGACCGAAAAGTATGGAATCGACATCGAATGGCACTGCAAGCCGCTCGGCGATACGGACTGGAACGGCTCGGGCATGCATGCCAACTTCTCGACCACCTACATGCGCGAAGTTGGCGGCAAGGAGTATTTCGAGGACCTGATGGCAGCATTTGAATCGGCGCGCGCCGATCACATCGCCGTCTATGGCCCGGACAACCACATGCGCCTGACGGGCAAGCACGAAACTCAGTCGATCCACACGTTCAGCTACGGCATTGCCGACCGTGGTGCCTCGATCCGCGTTCCGCACAGCTTCGTCAACAGCGGCTACCGCGGTTATCTGGAAGATCGCCGTCCGAATTCCCAGGGCAACCCCTACGAGATCGCTTCGCAGATCCTCAAGACGATCGCTTCGGTTCCGGTTGAAATCGAGCAGCGGCTCGCCGCAGCGGAATAAATCCATTGTCACGGCGCGGCGTTTTGCTGCGCCGTGACATTTCAGATTGTTCGATAGTCCCGAACAGGGTCCGGTCAGACATTGCGCGAAACTGGAGCAAATTAGCTCTGGCGCCCAAAGACCTCACTCGGCAACGCCGCTTCGCGCGTTGACTGAATCGTGATGCGACGAATTAAATCGCATATGGATAGACGCGTGGGTGCGCGCTACGTTAAAACCCAAAGAGGCACTTCCCGGCGATGCGCTGCTCATGCTGGAAAGCGTGCTGTTAAACTTTGGGGGGAACTGACGATGACCATCGAAAGGCCGCAACGCCCGCGCACCCATCCGGCGCGATTTCATCAGTGTCAGTTGGCGATTGAGGACGAGGTGATTGAACTCGTCGGCAGGGCGTGCGACGCCGGCTGGCATCGTGACGAAATCCTTTCAGCCATGATGGAAGTCATCGATGACCTCGCGCTTGCACGTCGTGAGGATGTGGCTATTTCGGTCGAAGTGCGGGTCTCCCGGCTCCTTGGGAGAAGCCAAGGGTAAGTTGGCAGGCCGAGGCCGACCCTCCTGCACTGATCAGCCCATTTTGCTGGTGCGCAATGGCAGGCCGGAGGCAACAACCTTCGAATCCGGGTCATTCACGCCAATCTCAGCTAGTTTCGCAATGATCGCATCCCGGATGGGGCCTCCCTGATCCGTTGGTCCGATAATGATGCGGTCGATTAGTTCGGGCAGCTCGATGCCGGTCAAATGGTTGCCCGGGTCATTCTTCAGCGGCAAGGCGTAGACGGGCTGCGGGATTCGGTCGATAACCTCGTGCGTCTTGAAGAGCCGTTTTGAAGGCCAGAGCAAGGGATTGGTCAGAACGCGCCATTCGCGCTCATCACGCAGGCCCGGATGCTTCCAGCAAGTCACTGCGAAAAGCAGCATCAGGAACACGACTTCCGTGAGCGCACCCTTGCTGAGCTTTGCCAGAAAATCCCGGTTTGAAGCGACACGGTGGGCCACAAGTTTGAACTCGTCGTCAAACTGCTTGTTGGTCCAGTAGGTCACCGGGCCGGGATATGCCTGAAGTGCATCGGTCATTTGTATGAACGGCGCGACGTTCACGACGGCGGCAACGGCGACTTCCTCGTCGTCGAAGGCCCGCCACAGCGATAGCCGGCCGGTCGAGTGCTCTTCGAGATCGTGCTCGGCAACGGACAAGACATAGGTCTCGTTGCGTAATCGCGGCAGCCACAGCTCGAATTTCTTTACCCCGTCCTGCCAGATGCCGGGCATGCAGAATTCGAGCGTCTGCGCAAGTTGTGCGGTGCGGCCGCTATCGTTCAGCCATTCCTGAACCTTTGCGGCCGCGTATTCCGTGTCACCATCGTCATTCATGCACCTTGCATTTCGAAACCAGACTTGCTGCCTGTCGAGAATTCCGAATAGGTTCGCTGCGGTCGTATAGTGCACAAAGCGCGAATGTCGTTTGATCGACGCTCGCCCTTCAAAGGCAGTCGGCATGAAAATGCTGAGCATTTTGACGACTACCGGATCCCATTCTTCCATGACTGTTACCGCATCTCTGGATTGGCGAGTCGCCACTCTGCGCTTGCCATTTGTGATCGGCAATGCCTCGCTTTGCCACGTCCACTTCTACAGGTCCGCGCTTGCGTCAACCTGTTTCCCATGGCGACGATCGACGCAAAATGGAGACGGATTTACTGACCGCAAAAGCGGGCTGTCGCCGTTCCGATCGACTGGAATTTGCCGTTGGCGGTGACGACGCTGGCGCAGACTTGAGTCCGCGCGTTCCACCAGTAAGCCGTATTGTCCTGGAAGCTCACGGAGGCGTAGCCACGTGCCGTCATTTGGCTTGCGGCTGACTTTGCGGGCTTGTTGACGAGATCGGCAAGGTCTGTAGGCGCACCACCACCTCCCGCTGTCGCGGTTGCGGCCATGCCGGGCGGCAGGGTTGATGCGGGAACTGCGTTCGCATCGTCGCCAGTTGTCGACTGACATCCGGCCATTGCAAATGTCGCTAACAGAATGAGTGCACCTGCACCACGCATGTTCGTCTCTCCCCCATAGACTGCTACGCCGAGAGTTTGACATGTCTTGGTTCAAAGTGCACCAGCAGATTGTTGGCAGGCGAGGGGTGCCGCTCAACCTTGGCTATGCCGTAGCGTGATCTCAACCGCCGGTCCATTGCGAACGGTCTGGTACACCACGCAATAGCGTTCCGTCAGCTTCAGTAATTGATCCAGCTTGTCTTGCGGCGCATTGGTGTCGAGATCGAAGACGAGACGGATTTGCTTGAAGCCGACAGGCGCGTCCCTGTCGACACCGAGCGTGCCACGGAAGTCGAGGTCTCCTTCTGCCGCGACACTGCCGGATTTCAAGGGAATTTCAAGAGCCGTGGCCACGGCCTTGAGAGTTACGCCGGCGCAGGCCACGAGGGCTTCAAGCAACATGTCGCCTGAGCAAAGCTCCATGCCGCTGCCGCCAGTGGCCGTGTGCAGCCCCGCGACGGCGAGCGCCCGCCCTGTTTCCACCTTGCAGGCTATGTTCTGGTCGTCGATGCTCCCTTGCGCTTTAAGCGTGATGAAAGCATCCTCGGGGTTTGCGCGGTAGCGATCCTTGATGGGCGCCTGGATTGCGCGCAGTTGAGCAGCATCCATGATTGGTCTCCCTGGTTCGGATGTCTCAACATAGCATAGTTGCGAAAGACGGCAGTGCGGCCGTCTTTCGCCCTTTACTACTGCAGCCTAACTCGCCTTCGGCTTCACGTTCTGGTTCATCCGGAAGAGATTTTGCGGATCGTAGCGGTGTTTGATCGCGGCGAGCCGTTTGTAGTTGCTGCCATAAGCTTCCTCGACACGGTCAACTTCATCGCCGGGCATGAAGTTGATATAGGCCGTTCCAGTCGCATGCGGCCTCATGGCGTCATAGAGGCCACGCGCCCATCCGATACACGCCTTGTCCATTTCCGGTGTTTGCCAGCGCGCATGGACGTTCATAACGAAGTGCGAGTTGCGTTGCGGAAACGCTGTTGCCTCCAGGGGGACGCGGCCAGCGGCTCCGCCAACATGGGCGGTGAAGATCTCACACTCGGGACCCGGAAGATTTCGCACGGCTTCGGTCAAGACTTTGATCGAAGCATCCGACAGTTCGGCAAGGTCGTGGCTCTTCCAATAGTTGCGCGCGCCCGGCGCAAGCAGTGGATCGAAAGCCTGTTGCCAACCGGCAAAGGGCGCCGGGCCGACGACATCGGCGATCGGCTTGCCGATCGAGCGCAGCCGCTTTGTCGCCTGTTCGCCGTCTTGCACAGCGCCGCAATAGCACATGGCGAGTATAAGCACCTCCTTGCCGTGCCATTCGGCGGAAAGAAACGGCAACGGGGGCGCCTGCCGCATGACGGTCCAGCAGGTGAGTTCATCCGGCGCCGTTTCGAGCGCGGCCCGGTATTCCTTGAGGACGGCTTCGGCATCGGCGAAAGGATGCACGACGAGTCCGGCGAGGACGTCGGGTCCGACCTTGTTCAATTGAAACTCGAAGGCGGTAACGATGCCGAAGTTTCCGCCGCCGCCGCGCAGGGCCCAGAAAAGGTCGGGGTGCTCGGCCTCGCTCGCATGCACAAGTTCGCCATCAGCCGTTACAACGTCGGCCGAAAGGAGATTGTCGATCGTCAGGCCGAACTTGCGGGTGATCCAGCCAAAACCGCCGCCGAGTGTCAGCCCGGCAATACCGGTGGTGGAGTTGATGCCGGTGGGAACAGCCAATCCGAAGGCCTGGGTTTCTCGATCGACATCGGCCAATGTGGCGCCCGGTTCGACTCGCGCAAGCTTCGCCGCAGCATCGACCTGCACGGATTTCATCTGCGACAGGTCAATCACCACGCCGCCGTCGCAAACGGCGCTGCCGGCTATGTTGTGCCCGCCGCCGCGGACGGAAACGAGTAAACCGTCACCCCGCGCAAAACGCACCGCATTGACGACGTCGTGTGCATCGGCACAACGAATGATGAGGCCGGGCCTCCGGTCGATCATGCCATTCCAGATCGACCGTGCCTCGTCATAGGAAGCGTGCTTTTCGCCAATAAGGCTCCCGCGCATTTGTGCGGCGAGCGCTTCGACTGCACTGGCACTGATGTTCTTCTTACCGGATTCCAGGGTAGATAAGCCCAAATCGTTCATGATCAGTCCTCCGTTGGGCGGGAAGCGCATTCCTGCCCTTCAATGCGGAGTTTGATCCCCCATCGGCACTACCGCAAGTTCTGGAACTGTACTGGTCGCCCGGTGCTGGCCCCCCTTGTGCCCGGCGTTCCTTATGGAATCCTTATGCGTTTGCGGCTGACGCCGTCTCGAATTCCTATTTCGTAAAGAGTCATACTCCGCGCCGTCAGGAAAGCTCCGGCAATAGTTGCCGGGGCCGTCGCTGATTGATTTTATAACCTTATCCATGGGTTGACCGCTTTGATCGGGTTCATGGATAGCAAGGAGTATCTGCGATGGATTTGATCTTTCTCGGGGTCGGCGTGGTGCTGATCGCCCTCTCGCTGGCTTATACCAAAGCCTGCGATAGTCTTTGACTTGAGGAGCGCGAGATGACCCTCGACTATATTCTCGGCGGCGCGGTGACCCTCTTCCTGCTCGCCTATCTCACCTACGCCCTCGTTCGCCCAGAGCGCTTCTGAGGCTTGGAAAGCTGAATTCATGACTATTAACGGATGGATACAGATTCTCGTCTTTTGCGGGATCATCATTGTGCTCGTCAAACCGCTCGGCGGTTATATGACGCGCGTTTTTGGCGGCGAGCGAACACTGCTTTCGCCTGTCATGGTGCCCATCGAGCGAAGCCTTTACCGCCTCGCCGGCACGAATGAGCGCGAGGAGCAGCACTGGCTTACCTATGCGGTCGCGCTCCTGCTCTTCAATATTGCCGGCTTCGCCCTGCTTTATGCCTTGCAGCGCCTGCAGGGCGTGTTGCCGCTCAACCCCGCAGGCATGGGCGCGACGGAGCCGGGGCTCGCTTTCAACACCGCCGTCAGCTTCGTCACAAATACCAATTGGCAGAACTATGGCGGCGAAAGCACGATGTCCTATCTCGTGCAGATGGCCGGCTTCACCGTGCAGAACTTCGTTTCGGCGGCCACCGGCATCGCTATCGCCATCGCGCTTATCCGCGGTTTTGCCCGAGCGTCCGGCAAGACCGTCGGCAATTTCTGGGTCGACATGACGCGCAGCACGCTCTATGTGCTCCTGCCGATCTGCGTGGTGCTGACGCTGGTTTATGTCTATCTCGGCGTGCCCCAGACCCTTGGGAGCTATGTCGACGCGACGACGCTCGAAGGCGCCAAGCAGACGATTGCCGTCGGACCGGTTGCGACGCAGCTTGCCATCAAGATGCTCGGCACCAATGGAGGCGGGTTCTTCAACGTCAATTCCGCGCACCCATTCGAAAACCCCGATGCCATCTCGAACCTCATCCAGATGGTGACCATCTTTGCCATCGGCGCGGCGCTCACCAATGTGTTCGGCCGTATGGTCGGCAATGAACGGCAGGGCTGGGCGATCTTCGCTGCCATGGGCGTTCTCTTCCTCGCCGGCGTCGTCATTTGCTATTGGGGCGAAGCCGCTGGCAACCCGCTGGTTCACGCGCTCGGCATCGACGGCGGCAACATGGAAGGCAAGGAAGCGCGGTTCGGCATCGCCCTCTCGGCGCTCTTTGCAGTGGTCACGACGGCCGCTTCCTGCGGCGCGGTCAATGCGATGCACGACAGCTTCATGGCGATCAGCGGCATGGTACCGCTCATCAACATGATGCTTGGCGAAGTTGTCATCGGCGGCGTCGGCGCCGGGCTTTACGGCATCCTGCTCTACGTCATCATCGCCGTCTTCATTGCCGGCCTGATGGTGGGACGCACGCCGGAATATCTCGGCAAGAAGATCGAGGCCAAGGAGGTCAAGATGGCGATGCTCGCCGTTCTGTGCCTGCCGCTCGCCATGCTCGGTTTCACCGCCGCCGCCAGCGTCCTGCCTTCGGCCGTCGCCTCGGTCGCAAATGCCGGTCCGCACGGGTTTTCCGAGATCCTCTATGCCTATACCTCGGCGGCCGCCAACAACGGCTCGGCTTTCGGCGGTCTCACCGGCAATACGCCCTGGTACAACGTCACACTTGGCATCGGCATGTGGGTCGGCCGCTTCTTTGTCATCATTCCCGCATTGGCGATCGCAGGTTCGCTCGTGACAAAGAAGACGATTCCTGAATCCGCCGGAACGTTCCCGACGCACAGCCCGCTTTTCGTTGGGCTCCTGGTCGGAGTCATCCTGATCGTCGGAGGTCTCACCTTCTTTCCGGCACTCGCCGTTGGCCCGATCGTCGAACACCTCGCCCTCGGCCTTGGCCAGACGTTCTGATGGAGCCCGCCATGCGTCACGGTTACTTGCAATTCAACCCGCAGACCCGCGCCAAGAAACTGGCGCGGGGTGCTGCCAAGCGCGTGCGCGCCTCGGACATCATTCTCGGCATGACGCTGATGACGATGCTGATCTGGCTCGCTGCATATGCCCTCATTCATCTTCACAGCTGGAGTCTCTCATGAGCCAGTCCAAATCTCCGAGTCTCATCGACTCCTCCATCCTGCTGCCGGCTATCGGCGGCGCCTTCAAGAAGCTCGACCCGCGCAGCCTTGCCCGCAACCCGGTGATGTTCGTTGTTGCCGTCGTCTCGGCTTTGACCACGGTTCTCTTTCTTAAAGATCTTGCATCTGGCAGCGAAAGCCTCGGCTTCACCTTCCAGATCATCCTCTGGCTCTGGTTCACGGTGCTCTTTGCCAATTTTGCCGAGGCCGTCGCGGAAGGGCGCGGCAAGGCGCAGGCGGATTCGCTCCGCAAGGCCCGGACCGAAACCCAGGCCAAGCTGCTTTCGAGCGAAAAGGACACCAAGTTCAAATTGGTGCCCGGCACGAGCCTTAAAGTCGGCGATCTCGTCCTCGTCGAGGCCGGCGATATCATACCTTCCGACGGCGAAGTCATCGAGGGGGTCGCCTCGGTGAACGAATCTGCGATCACCGGCGAGTCGGCCCCGGTCATCCGCGAGTCCGGCGGCGACCGTTCCGCTGTCACCGGCGGCACGCAGGTGCTGTCAGACTGGCTGAGGGTGCGCATTACCGCTGCGGCCGGCTCGACCTTTCTCGACCGGATGATTGCGCTTGTCGAAGGCGCCGAACGCCAGAAGACCCCGAACGAGATCGCGCTTAATATCCTTCTTGCCGGCATGACGCTGATCTTTGTCCTCGCAACTGCGACCATACCGAGCTTTGCCTCCTATGCCGGCGGCGCCATTCCGGTGGTGGTGCTTGTAGCGCTGTTCGTGACGCTCATACCAACGACGATCGGCGCGTTGCTTTCGGCCATCGGTATTGCCGGCATGGACCGCCTTGTCCGCTTCAACGTCCTCGCCATGTCGGGGCGTGCTGTCGAGGCGGCAGGCGACGTCGACACGCTGCTTCTGGACAAGACCGGCACCATTACCTTCGGCAACAGGCAGGCAACCGAACTGCTCCCGGTCAAGGGCGTGTCCGAAGAAGAACTTGCCGACGCCGCGCAACTCGCATCGCTTGCAGACGAGACGCCGGAAGGCCGCTCGATCGTCATCCTAGCCAAGGAGAAATACGGTATCCGTGCCCGCGACATGCAGACCTTGCACGCCGATTTCGTGCCGTTCACGGCGCAAAGCCGCATGAGCGGCGTCGATATTGACGGCTCCTCGATCCGCAAGGGTGCAGTTGATGCCGTGCTCGCCTATGTCGACCAGTCGACCGTAGCTGCAGTTGCAGCTGTCGGCGGCAATGTGGCGACGATCGTGCCGCGACTTGGCGCCGACGTCGTGCGCGACCTGCAGTCTATCGCCGACCGTATCGCCAAGGCCGGCGGGACCCCGCTTGCCGTCGCGCGCGACGGCAGGCTGCTCGGCATCGTTCACCTCAAGGATATCGTCAAGGGCGGCATCCGCGAGCGTTTTGCCGAATTGCGGCGCATGGGCATCCGTACTGTGATGATCACCGGCGACAACCCGTTGACCGCAGCCGCCATCGCTGCTGAAGCCGGCGTCGATGATTTTCTCGCGCAGGCGACCCCGGAAAACAAGCTCTCCCTCATCCGCGATGAACAGGCGAAGGGCAAGCTCGTTGCCATGTGCGGCGACGGCACCAACGATGCTCCGGCTCTGGCGCAGGCGGATGTCGGCGTGGCGATGAACACTGGTACAGTCGCAGCCCGCGAGGCTGGCAACATGGTCGATCTCGACAGCGATCCGACCAAGCTCATCGAGATCGTCGGCATCGGCAAGCAGTTGCTGATGACCCGCGGCGCGCTGACGACGTTTTCGATCGCAAACGACATAGCCAAGTACTTCGCCATCATCCCGGCGATGTTCCTTGCCTTCTATCCGCAACTCGGCGCGCTCAATATCATGGGCCTGCAGACGCCGCAGAGTGCGATCCTTTCGGCGATCATCTTCAATGCTCTGATCATCGTCGCGCTCATCCCGCTGTCGCTGAAGGGCGTCAAATACCGGGCGGTCGGCGCCGCCTCGCTCTTGCGGCGCAATCTTCTCCTCTACGGCCTTGGCGGCGTGATCGTTCCCTTCGTTGGCATCAAGGCCATCGACGTGATCATAACCAGCCTCGGCCTTGCATAAGGATCATTCCAATGTTGAAACAACTCAAACCCGCGCTGGTCATGATCGTGGCGCTGACCGTCATCACCGGCCTCATCTACCCGCTCGGCATGACAGGTCTCGCCCAGGCGATCTTCCCGCGTCAGGCCAATGGAAGCCTGATCGAAAAGGGTGGCATTGTCGTCGGCTCCGAATTGATTGGTCAGGCCTTTACAGGCGAACAATACTTCCACGGCAGGCCGTCGGCGGCCGGCGACGGCTATAACGCTGCCGCTTCCAGCGGCTCCAACCTCGGCCCGACCAATCCGAAGCTGATCGAGCGGATCAACGCCGATGCTGCAGCGCTCAAGGAAACCAATCCTGATGCGGCAGTGCCGATGGATCTGGTGACGACCTCCGGCAGCGGGCTCGACCCTCACATCTCGCCGGAAGCCGCCTATTTCCAGGTGCCGCGTGTCGCCAAGGCACGGGGAATGGACGAGGCGAGCCTGCGCCAGCTGGTGGACCGGCAAGTCGAGGGTCGCGAACTTGGCTTCATGGGCGAACCGGTGGTGAATGTGCTGGCCCTCAACCTCGCGCTCGACGGGGTAAAGGCGCCATAATTGTGATCGTGCCGGAGACTGGCAAACGCTGGTCTCCGGTGCTGCCTCAGGGTTCTCCTCGGTCGCGAGATTGATTTCGGAGAGTTTAAGAAATGCATGACCTTACCTTGATCCTGGCGATTGCGGTGGTTGCCTTCCTGGCTTACCAGGCCGAGGTCGATGATCGGCCACCCGCCGACCAGGAACCCCCGAAACGGGCACGCACAGCCAACTGGAAATTGCGGGTCGGCGCGATTGCCATCGTTGCCCTGCTGTTCGTTGCGATGTTCCTGACCTGAATTCGTCTTCGGCGGTGACGGATGTTCAGATCCACACCTCCGCGACCGTGCGCCCGTCGCGTTCCAGATCCTCGAAACTATGGAGACGCGAGTCAAGTTGCCGCACTCAATCCGTGTCCTTCATTCCTACAGATTGCTTGCAATCCATTCAGCCGCGATCTCGCGAATTGGCATTCGCTTGGCTCGTTTCGGGACGAGCACATTGTACCGTCCTTCGGGTGTGACAACGAGATCGCCCAGGCGAACGAGCGATCCGTCTTGCAGAAAACCATTCACGAGGACGTTCCATCCAAGCATGATTCCCTGTCCGGCCCGCGCGGCCTGCAAAGCGTCCGCGTAATGATTGAATCGCAGGCTCGGTTTTGGAACATGCGCCTTGATATCAGCACGCGAGAACCAGTCGCCCCAGGAGTACCAGGTTCTTTCGGAGACATCGTTTGCAATGAGGTCGGCGTTCGAATCGTAGAAGTGCGCGGGATTTTCGAGGCGCATTGCATATTCGGGCGAGCAGACAGGAAAAATCGTATCGGGCCTCGAAGCAATCACTTCCGCATCTTCGAATGGCGGAATTCCAAAGCGGATAGCCACATCGACTTCGCCGGATTCAAGTTGAATACGGGCATCCTGCGAAACCACGCGCATCTGTACCGAGGGAAACCGCTGTCGAAATTCACTCAGCCGGGGCAGAAGCCAGAGTGTGGAGAAAGCAAGTGTGGCGCCGATCGTGACTGTCTCGGTGCGATTGCTTGATCTTATAAGGTCGACGCTTTCGCTGATCGCCGAAAAGCTGTTGGCGAGCGACGAAGCCAGCATGAGGCAATTGGGTGTCGGCTCTATGGATCTGTGCTTGCGCACGAACAGCTTGGTTCCAAGGTCCGTTTCGAGCGAGCTTATTTGCCTGCTGACCGCAGACTGCGTCACGCCGAGTTCAGCCGCTGCGAGCGTGATGCTTTTATGCCGGGACGCCGCCTCAAGGGCGACCAATGCATTCAAAGAAGGAACGTTCTTTCGAAAGCCAGCCAAAGGGCACCTGTTGAAACGACACGCCAATCATCAGCCAGTGTCGGCTTTGCATGATATTTTCTCAAGCGAATTATGAGTATTTCTGCCGTTGAAGGTTGTGTTGATCAAGAAGATTATTTTCAAAACCAGGAGAGATCGACCATGCTTCAGACGCGCACTGAAATTTCGACGCTGCTGGACAGCCGTCGCGCGGGATATTCGCTGCCCGCCGAGTTCTATGCCCGTCAGGATATTTTTGAAGCCGACATGGACGTTTTCTTCCGTCGCCATTGGATCTGTGTCGGGCTCGAGTGCGACGTGCCTGAACCGGGCGACGCTCAAGTCATCGATGTCGGACAGACCAGCGTCATTCTTCTGCGCGATGACGACAACGAGATTCAGGTCGTGCACAATGTCTGCAGGCACAGGGGCTCCCGCCTTCTCGACGCGGGATCGACCGTGATTTCAAAACTCGTCTGTCCCTATCACCAGTGGACTTACGAACTGACAGGCGAGCTCATTCACGCCCCGCACATGGGTTCCGATTTTGACCGCTCATGTCACAACCTCAAGCCCGTACACTTCAAATCAATCGGCGGGCTGATTTATGTTTGTCTATCCGACAACCCGCCCGCCGATGTGCAGCGCCTTGCCGACACAATGGAAGAAAGACTGGCGCCCTACGACATCGGCAATGCCAAGGTGGCGTACCAGTCAGAGGTCATCGAACGCGGCAACTGGAAATTGACGATCGAAAACAATCGCGAGTGCTACCATTGCTCGGCCAATCATCCTGAGCTTTGCGTCTCCTTCATCGACCTCGATTTCGGATTTGACCCGGCAAGTTTGAGCGAGGAGGACCGGGCCGAAGCTGAAGTACATCAGGCGCTTTATAAGGAGCGCACCCGTATCTGGGAGGAAGAGGGGCACAAATCGGCGGTCGTTGAAGGCGTTGTGAATTGCACCACGAACTTTCGAACGCAGCGCCTGATCATTGCCGGCGCCGGAGAATCCCAGACACCTGATGCAACTGCGGCTTCAAATGTACTTCTAGGGTCCATGACACGGAAGGATCTGGGGGATACGCATCTATGGGGCCACAATTGCTGGCATCATTTCATGGGCGACCATGCGGTGATCTCGATAATAATTCCGTTGAGCCCCGATACCACGATGGTCAGAACAAAGTGGATCGTTCACAAGGATGCCGTCGAAGGCGTGGATTACGATCTCGAGAAACTGACCAGCGTGTGGGTCGCGACAACTGAACAGGATGCCGAACTAGTCGCCCGGGCGCATTCCGGTGTTCTCGATCCGGCCTACGAACCTGGCCCTTACTCGAGGTTCACCGAACAGCAACTCGATAACTTTGCCACCTGGTATGTCGACCAGATGCGTGAGAACGGATACTGAATATGCTGTCTCCACTATCGTGCAGCCAGGACGGCCTTTACTGGGATCCAGCGCTCAACCAAAGGATGACCTGCGCTGATATCCGCGACGAAACCCATGATGTAAAGACGTTCACCTTTGTGTGCAGCGAGAGGCGTTACTTCAATTTCAGCGCCGGGCAGTATTTCAGCTTCGAAGTCGAAACCGGTGGGATCGTTGAACGTCGTTGCTACAGCATATCGTCCTCGCCTTTGCGCCCGAGATCAATTTCAATCACCGTGAAGCGCGTCGAAGGCGGCCTCGTCTCGAATTGGCTGCACGACAATCTTGCTCCGGGAATGGAAATTCAGGCGCAAGGTCCGGTGGGCAACTTTAGGGTGCCGACTGAGTCGGAAGGCAAGTATCTGTTCCTGTCCGGCGGCTCCGGCATTACGCCGTTGATGTCGATTGTTCGGGCCTACGACGACGCGCATCTGTTTCCCGACATCGTTTTTCTGCATGCGGGAAGAACGCCGCAGGATTTCATCTTCCACGACGAGCTCGAATTCCGCGCCCGGACGATGCGGAATTTTCGATTGATCCTTCTGCCGGAGAGGATGGGTAGCAAGCCCGGATTTGTAGGTGCCGTTGGCAGACTGTCGAAAGAATATCTCGGTTCCGCCGTGCCGGATCTTGCGGAGCGCTTCACCATGTGCTGCGGACCCGCGCCATTCATGGCGGCCGTCCGCGGAATATTGGGTGAACTTGGCGCAGATCCGACGCGGTACCTCGAGGAAAGCTTCGATCCTGTGCCCGATGACATTGCAGTCGCTGCGGAAAGCGCTGGCGAGGCTATCGTCCCGAAATTCAAGGTGACATTTGCGCGGCAGGCAAAGGCAATCGAGGTTTCTGCAAGCCAATCGATATTGTCCGCGGCAAAGAAATCCGGCGTCCGGCTCCCTTCTTCCTGCGCAAGCGGAATTTGTGGAACGTGCAAGTCCAAGCTGGTCAGCGGCAAGGTCGACATGCAACATGGCGGCGGGATCCGGCAGCGCGAAATTGATGCCGGCATGTTCTTGCCATGCTGTTCAAAGCCGCTGACCGACCTTGTCGTGGACCGGTAGCTGCGGCTTGCTGCGCTTGAAGAGGGGTAATGCAATGAAGGGCCGCAACGAAGCTCTCCAGTCGTTCGTCGATGCCGCGTTCACAGCTTTCAATGAGTTTGCGCAAGGGCCGGAGTCGCGCCAATCGATCCAGAAGTTATTCTCAGCACTTGATATACCCGGGACGCCGGCGTCGCGCGCGGGAAGCAGGTTGCCCGCTTGCTCCAATCTGGACAGCGCACTTGGCGTCGAGGCCGGGCACGCGTCCCTGGCCCGACTTGTCGATCGGTTCAGGCAGATCGAGCCGTCTGTCGAATGGCGTCGCCGTTCCAGCAACAAGACTGCGAGCGACAATTTTGTCGATGGCCATGCAAATGCGATGATTCTTGGTCCTGGCGGGCTCGAACAACGCACCGATATCTGGCTCGGCGCTACCTTGTTGGCGCCGAATGTGCGCTACCCGGACCATGACCATTCACCCGAGGAGGTTTATCTCGTACTTTCGGAGGGTGAGTTCAGGCAGGGCGAGGGTGAGTGGTTTTCGCCCGGAATTGGCGGCTCGTTCTACAATGTGCCGAACATCAAGCACGCCATGCGGTCCCTCGACAACCCTCTCTTTGCATTCTGGGCCCTGTGCACGGACAAAGCAGCTTAATAGTCATCTGAGTCGGGCAGCAAACAAAGTGCGGTGAGCCTTGGCGCACCGCACTCCTGTAGATGTTAGAGGGAAGCTTCGATTTTCTTGGCGGCCTCCGGCGAGACCCACTTGGTCCACATGTCCTTGTTTTCCTTCAGGAAGTGCTTGGCGCCATCTTCGCCAGTCGCCTGATTATCGGTCATCCAGGCCATGAGCTTGTTGACCGTCTCGTTGCTCCAGGAGCGCTTCTTGAGATAATCCAATACTGCCGGATCAACCTTTTCCGAGAAGGGCTTGGCCAGCAGGGTAACAATTTTGTCAATCGGCCATGCATTCGGCTTGGGGTCCGGGCAATCTGCGACCGTGTTGCAGCGCTTCCACTCCGCCGGGTCAGCCGGAGCGCCTGGCTCGAGCTTCACCATCGGGTATTTGCCGAGCAAAGCGGTCGGCGCCCAGTAGTAACCTACCCAACCCTGCTTGCGCTCATAGGCCTTGGCGATGGCGCCATCGAGACCAGCTGCCGAGCCAGTATCAACGAGCCTGAAGCCCGCTTTCTCGGCGTCAAAGGCCTTATAGAGCTGCGTTGTAACGAGTGTGCCGCCCCAACCGGACGGTCCGTTGAAGATTGCCCCCTTTGAAGCGTCCTCGGGATCGGGGAACAGTTCCGGATGCTTCAGCATGTCCGGTATGGTCTTGATATCCGGGTGGGCTTCGGCAAGGTATTTCGGAATCCACCAACCCTGATTGCCGCCATCGGGAAGCGGCGAACCGACGGCTACGATCTTACCCTCGTCCGTTCCCTTCTTGACGATTTCAGGGAGCAGATCGACCCATGCTTCGGGGGCGATATCCGGCTGACCTTTTTCCGCCATGGACGTGATTGTCGGCACTGTATCACCGATGGTGATATCGGCCTGGCAACCGTAGCCTTCGTTAAGGATGATCTTGTCGAGATTTGAAAGCACTTCGGCGCTCTGCCAATTCATGCTTGCGATTGTGATGCTGCCGCATTCGGCTGCGTTGGCAAAGGAGGCTCCACCCAGCAGGCCAAAAACCAGGCATGTTGATGCAAGTAGTTTTTTCATTGTCGTTCCCTTTGTGTGCGGACTTCAATTCTGAGCGGGTTGCCGCGAACGCCCGCCCGGCGACTGTCAGGGATTATCTCCCATCCTCACCGATAGCCTGATGCTGTCCAACTTGGCGGGGCGCGCATGTTTGGGATCGATCAATCGTTCGCGCCAATCCTGCCAATCCAATTATCTGCTCGCTTCGCCAGAGTGTCATGCGGGTTTATGGCCATGCCTTGCGAAAAAGCGGTCAAGCTCCCTCTGCTGCGGCACCTGGCCGGTATAAATTGCGATGTACTCGGGAATGCGCTTCATGCGGGTCCCGAGATCTTCTTCGGACTGCATCGAGATGTATCCGATCTGAACCAGGTACGTCGTTCGAGCGCGCACGTCGGCGGTTATTTCCGAATGGCCGAAACGAACGAACATTTGCTTCAGGGCCTCGAGGCGCGTCTGGTCGGCCAATTGCACCTCCGCCAGGATTTCCGGCGATTGCAATGCCCAACTGCGGACAGCGAACTCGAATTTCGCATCGAACAGGTCGAAATTGATCCAGCAGTCGAAGACGTTCAACATCGCTTCAACCAGCGACTCGGCATAGGCCTCGGACTGCTTGACCATATTGCCGGTATTTTTCTCGCGCCACTTTGCGACAAGCGCGGCAAGCAATTCCTCGCGGTCCTTGAAGAACCAGTAGAAACTGGTGCGCGAAAGGCCGAGCTTCTTGGCCAGTGGCAATATCTTCACGGAGTCGATGCCGGACTCGAGAAGTGAGGCATAGGCTGCGTCCAGCCATCCTTCCTGGGATCCTCGCCAACCGCTGTCGTTTACTGACTGCTCCATGAACTGAATCCTAGCAAAATGACAATTGTCATACAACCAAAATGTACAGCTATGTCGTAAAAATGGACGATGATGTTTCGAATATTGACACATATGTACATTGGGCATAGCGTCTGCGTTGATACATCCAGTTTGGAGACGGCTCATGTCGGACGATCCTCTTCTTCAGCCTTATCAGCTCAAGCATCTGACGCTGCGCAACCGCATCATCGTGACCTCGCACGAGCCGGCCTATCCGGAAGACGGCATGCCCAAGGAGCGGTATCTCGCCTATACGGTTGAGAGAGCAAAAGGGGGTATCGCACTTACCATGACGGCAGGCTCAGCGGCGGTGTCGCGGGACAGTCCTCCGGTGTTCAACAATCTCCTCGCCTACAAGGATGAAATCGTCCCCTGGATCAGGCGCATGAGCGATGCCGTGCACGAAGAGGGGGCGGCAATCATGATCCAGCTAACCCATCTCGGGCGCCGGACGCGCTGGGACAAGGGCGATTGGCTGCCGGTGGTCGCGCCATCGCATCACCGTGAAGCGGCTCACCGCGCCTTTCCGAAGAAATTGGAGGATTGGGACATTGAGCGCATCATAAAGGACTTTGCCGATGCCGCTGAACGCATGAAGGCCGGCGGAATGGACGGGGTGGAACTGGAGGCTTACGGCCATCTTATCGACCAGTTCACTTCACCGCTCACAAATGAGCTGGATGGTCCCTATGGGGGTTCGCTGGACAATCGGCTCCGCTTTTGTTTCGACGTGTTCAAGGCAATGCGCGAACGGGTTGGTGACGAGTTTATCCTTGGCGTGCGCTACACTGCAGATGAGAGTCTTCCCGGCGGGACAGGAAAGGCCGAGGGCCTCGAAATCTCCAGACGCCTCAAGGAAAGTGGCCTTGTCGACTATCTGAACGTCATTCGCGGTCATATCGATACGGACGCCGGCCTGACCGACGTGATCCCTATTCAGGGCATGGCAAACGCGCCGCATCTCGATTTTGCAGGCGAGATTCGCGCTGCCACGAATTTTCCGGTGTTTCACGCGGCGAAGATTCCGGACGTCGCGACCGCCCGTTACGCGATCGCGGCGGGCAAGGTCGACATGGTCGGCATGACGCGAGCTCATATGACCGATCCACATATCGTGCGAAAGATCATGGAGAAGCGCGAGGACGACATTCGCCCTTGTGTGGGCGCCAACTATTGTCTCGACCGCATCTACCAAGGTGGAATGGCGTTCTGCATCCACAACGCCGCGACGGGGCGTGAGGAGACTATGCCGCACATCGTCAAGCGAGCGGACGTCCGCAAAAAGGTCGTTATTGTCGGAGCGGGTCCTGCTGGTCTTGAAGCTGCGCGCGTGGCCGGCGAGCGTGGCCATGAGGTTGTCGTGCTCGAGGCTGCCGACGATCCGGGCGGCCAAGTCCGGCTGACCGCGCAAAGCGAGCGCCGCCGCGAAATGATCAGCATCATCGACTGGCGAATGAGCCAGTGTGAAAAGCTCGGAGTGATTTTCCGCTTCAACACCTGGGCGGAGGCCGAGACAATAGCGGCCGAAAAACCGGATGTGGTGATCATCGCAACCGGGGGCATGCCGCATACGGAGGTTCTTTCCAGCGGCAATGAACTGGTCGTTTCCGCCTGGGATATCATCGCTGGCGATGCAAAGCCCGGCTCGAACGTGTTGATCTTTGACGATGCCGGCGACCATACAGGTCTCCAGGCCGCTGAGTTCCTGGCCAAGGCAGGTGCGAGAGTAGAAGTCATGACCCCGGACCGCTCCTTTGCGCCGGAAGTCATGGCGATGAACCTCGTGCCTTATATGCGATCGCTTCAGAAGCTCGACGTGACGTTCACCGTGACGTATCGGCTGGAACGGGCCGAGAAGAGCGGCAACCAGATCATCGCTCATATCGGTAGCGACTACGGCGGTGTCGCCAAGCAACGCACCGTTGATCAGATCGTCGTAAACCACGGGACCATTCCGCTTGACGAGCTTTATTTTGAATTGAAGCCTGCCTCGAGCAATCTGGGGGAGGTCTCGCACGACCAGCTTCTCGCTGGCGAACCGCAGAGCGTCATGCGCAATCCGCAGGGCAATTTCCAATTGTTTCGCATCGGTGATGCTGTAGCAGCGCGAAATACCCACGCCGCGATCTACGACGCTTTGCGTATCGCAAAGGATATCTGAGCTTGTGTTCGGCCAGACGCGCGCCTTGATCCAGGGGCGGCGTTCTCTATCAGCATGCCATTCGGCGAGGTGATAGCGTGCCGGCTACAGGATATTGGCCTTCACTCGGAATGAACTTCACATTTGCGCCCGGTCGGCCCAGAATGTCGGTACTTTGAAATAAGAAGGTACCGAAAGCCGACACGAAAAGCGCAAGAGGAGGACCCTATGGGTGAGGATCACGTCTACAAGAAGATCGAACTCGTTGGCAGTTCAACGGAGTCTGTCGATTCAGCGATCAAGAACGCCATCGCGCGTGCATCCAAGAGCGTGAGGCAACTCGACTGGTTTGAAGTCGACCAGATCCGTGGCCACATTCAGGATGGCGAGGTGGCCCGCTTTCAGGTCGTCCTCAAAGCAGGCTTCCGATTGGACTGAAGTGCGGCGTTGAGCGAGCGCCGGAATGTCACCATCATTTCGCGCAGCCAGGGCGCATTTTCACCGTCGCTGCGCCGGGCGCTTAGTTGTCGAAGTGCCGGCCATTGGCATTGGCTTTCAAGGAGTTGATGTTCTTTAAAGAAGGAGACACCCATGGCTCAAGACCAGTCCCCGAGCGGCCCCGACCTGACGCAGGGTGTTCCTGTCATTGCCCTCGATGGAGGAAAGCTTCTCGGGCATGTCGGGGAAAAGGACATTCTCGTGGTGCGAACCGGGGATGAAATATTCGCAATTGATGCACAATGCAGCCACTATCATGGTCCGCTCGTTGATGGGCTGCTAGACGGAAGTACCGTTCGCTGCCCGTGGCACCATGCCTGTTTTGACCTGCGCAGCGGGGAAGCCGTCCGGGCGCCTGCTTTAAGCCCATTGTCGTGTTGGAAAGTTGAGCAACGAGACGGCAAGCTCTTTGTTCACAGCAAACTGGAAAAGCAAGAAAAGCCCGCCGGACAGAACGTGCCTGCGAGAGTTGTCATCATTGGTGGTGGCGCGGCGGGTTTTGCGGCCGCAGAGATGCTTCGGCGGCACAATTATCAGGGCAGCATCGTCATGCTGAGCGCCGACACTGCCGCACCGGTCGATAGACCGAATCTGTCGAAGGATTATCTCGCTGGCAGCGCGCCGGAAGACTGGTTGCCGTTGCGATCGGACAAGTACTACAGCAAGGCGGGTATCGACCTTCGTTTGCAAACGGAAGTTACTGCGATCGACGTTGCCGCAGGGCAGGTAATCACCGCCGATGGCGACAAGGTGCCGTATGATCGGCTGCTCCTGGCCACGGGGGCCGAACCAGTACGCTTGACCATACCCGGCGCCGATCAGCCCAACGTCCACACGTTGCGTACGCTCGACGACAGCCGCGCAATCATTGCGGCCACCGGGAACGCCCGACGCGCCCTCGTTATAGGCTCCAGTTTTATCGGACTCGAGGTTGCTGCAGCGCTCCGGGCACGCGATATCGAGGTCCATGTTGTCGCCCCTTCCAAACGGCCGATGGAACGGGTACTCGGCGCGGAGATGGGCGACTTCATCCGGGCCCTTCATGAGGAGCACGGGGTTATATTCCACCTTGAAGATGCGGTCATTGCAATCGAGGGTTCAAAAGTCCGGCTGAAGAGCGGCGAACTGCATGAGATAGACCTTATCGTCGCCGGCATCGGGGTGCGACCCCGCCTTGCTCTAGCCGAACAGGCCGGCCTCGCCATCGACAACGGCGTTGTGGTCGATACCTATCTCGAGACAACTGTCCCGGGGATTTATGCGGCAGGCGACATCGCGCGCTGGCCCGATCCGCATACCGGTCGAGCCATCCGTGTTGAACATTGGGTGGTAGCGGAACGTCAGGGACAGGTTGCTGCACTCAACATGCTGGGACGGCAACAAAAGTTCGAAGCCGTGCCTTTCTTCTGGAGCCAGCATTATGACATCCCGATCAACTATGTAGGGCACGCCGAAAGCTGGGACGACGTCGCAATCGATGGCGACATAAGTGCGAAGGACTGCGCAGTTCAATACAAAAGCAACGGACGGGTACTCGCCACGGTCACGATTTATCGGGATCTGGAGAGTCTGGAAGAAGAAGTCCGGATGGAGCGCCAAAACGCTTGATGCGGGCCGGTATTTGCCGGTCGCATCTTGGGGAGGTTTCGATGACATCAAGTTTTAACGTGCATGACGCAGCCGGCTATGAGCAGCTTATGGGCCGCTGGAGCCAGAAGCTTGCGCTTCAATTTATCGACTTTGCGGGACTGGCCGATGGGGAAAAGATTCTCGACGTTGGCTGTGGAACCGGCAGCCTGACATTCGCGCTGGCCCGGAACGCCAATCTCAGCGAGATAGCGGCGATTGATTTTTCCGAGGTCTTTGTGGCGGAAGCGAACCGGCGCAATAAAGATCCTCGTATCCATATCCAGCAGGCGGATGCTTGTGCCTTACCCTTCAAGGATGCCGCGTTCGACCGTGCTCTGGCGCTTCTCGTGCTGCACTTCGTACCCGAAACCGCAAAGGCGGTGGCCGAAATGCGCCGCGTGGTGCGTCCGGGGGGCGTCGTTGCAGCGACCGTCTGGGATCACCTCGGCGGCATGCCGGGCATGCGCATGATGATCGATACCGTGGCAGCGCTTAGCGACAGCGGACGCCAGTTGCGCAGCCGCTACTGCTTTCAGCCGATGATGCAGCCCGGCGAACTGAAGCAGACGTTCGTCGAACAGGGGCTTGTGGACGTGACCGAGACAGAGCTCATGATCCGCATGGACTACCGCGACTTCGACGACTACTGGGCGCCGATTGCCGCAGGGGAGGGACCGCTCGGCAAGTACGTCGCAGCCCTGGACAAGGCGGGCCGGGCGCGCACCGATGCCGCAGTGCGCGATGCCTACGAGGCGGGCCGGCCGGATGGCCCGCGTTCCTTTGCAAATGTTGCCTGGGCATGCCGGGGGCAGGTAGCCTGACGTGCGGAGATTCTAGGTCAGGTTTTTGCGACGTCGAAGTTCGGCTTCCGTTGGCTGATCGAACTCGAAGGAACCGGTTCTGACGTCGCCGTCGCGAATGTATTTATTGATCGTCGTCCCGGTTCCGGACGTTTTCGAACTGACGAGTTTCAGTGCAATAGGGGTGGCGCCTGACCCAAACAGCCGCTTGCCCTTGCCAAGTATGAGTGGAAATATCGAAACGTACATTTCGTCGACGAGATCATGCTTGAAGAGTGTTTGCAGGAAGTCGCTCGATCCCTGCGTTAAGAGATCCGGCCCTTCCTCGGCCTTCAGCTTTTTGACCGCGGCGACAACATCCGGACCCAGACTCCGACTGTTCTGCCACTCAAGCTTGGAATCCGCATTACGGGTAGCCACGAATTTGGTGATGCGATCGAAGAGTGGCCCGATGGGATCGTCAGCACCTGCATAGGGCCAATGGGCCGCGAAAATGTCGTAGGTCTTGCGCCCGAGCAGGAGATCGAAGGGCTTCGCAAACATTTCGCCCACCGCCTCGCCCATTTTCTCGTCGAAATAGGGGGCAACCCACCCGCCATATTCGAACCCGCCAACAGGGTCCTCCTCGGGCCCGCCCGGCGCCTGCATCACGCCATCGAGACTGACAAAAGCACCGACAATCACTTTTCGCATTCCGCTATCCTTCCCGGAAAATTTCCATCCGCACCAAGGACGCCGGAGTGTGGGCGATGCCGACAGCGGTCGACAAATTATATCAACGCATCATGGCGAGTGCAGCCGGGAAGAAATCCTCGCCGCCGAAATTCCCGGATTTCAGGGTGAGAAGCATGTCGCCCTGTTTGTTGCCGATCGATTTCAGGACCGGAACGCCGGGCGCAATCTCGGGGCCGATCAGAAAGGCGGGAATGGCGAGCCTGTCCACAGCCGCTCCCGATGTCTCGCCGCCGGCAATGACGAGACGGCGTACGCCGCGCGCGACAAGCTCGCCGGCAATGGTCGAGGTGGCCGCCTCGATGCCATGACCCGATGCTTCGCGCCCATAGCGCGATTGCAAGCGCGCGACCGTCTGCGGCTCGGCGCTGGCTGCGATAACAATCGGACCTTCTTGAATGCGATCGCCTGCCCAAGCAATTGCGGCCGCAACTTCTTCCGGTCCGGCAAGCAGGCGCTCCGAATCGAGCCGCAGCACGGGCATCGATTTCTCGGCGAATGCTAGTTGCTTGAGCGTTATCGCCGAGCAGCTGCCGGCAATGACTGCAGCAAGACCGCCGACCGCACCGGCTACCTCTGCTTCTGCATCCTTGGGCTTCGGTAACTGGCCTGAGCGTACCAAGGCGCGTGCCAACCCCAAACCCAGGCCGGACGCTCCCGTTGAAACACTGTTCTCCAGTGCGACTTCACCAAGAATCTCGAGATCTCGTTCGAAAACCGCATCGGCGATCGCCATAGTGACGCCCCGGCCGCGTAGTGCCATCAGCTTTTCCCGCACAGCACCCGGACCTTTTGCGACGGTTGGCAGCTCGACAAGTCCGACAGGTTCCCGCGATTGCGCTTGCATCACGCGCACGAGATTGGCGTCATGCATCGGATTGAGTGGATGGTCCTTGAGCGGGCTCTCGTTCAACGGCTGGTCGCCGACAAAAAGATGACCGAGATAGACGGTGCGACGCGTCTCCGGAAAAGCCGGCGTGACCAAGACAGCCGTCTGCATATCCGAGCCGATGAGTGCTTCGGTAACCGGTCCAATATTGCCGGCAGCCGTTGAATCGAACGTCGAGCAGATTTTATAGAGGACATGACGCGCGCCGTGCCTGCGCAACCATATATCGGCGGCCGTCGCAGCTGCGATGGCTTCACTCGCCGGGATCGAGCGGATCTTCAATGCGACCACGACGGCATCGACATCAGGGAGATGGAGTTCTGGATCAGGGATTCCGACCGTCTGAACAGTCCGCAGGCCATTCTTCGTCAGCGTGTTGGCAAGGTCCGACGCTCCGGTGTAATCGTCGGCGATGCACCCCAGCACCACCGTCATTTCAGGGTCCTTGCATAGGGCTTGAACCAGCCTAGTCCATCAAGGGTGGCGCCGCGCGGGTTGTACTCGCAGCCGACGAAACCTTGATAGCCCAACCGGTCGATTTCATCGAACAGCCAGGGATAATTCAATTCCTCCCGCTCCGGTTCGTGGCGCGACGGAACGCTGGCGATCTGGATATGGCCGATTATCGCCATCCACTCGCGCAGTGCAACCGTTACGTCGCCATGCATGATCTGGCGGTGGTAAATGTCAAACTGAAGTTTGAGGTTTGGAAGTCCGAGTTCCTTGATCATCGCAACCGCGTTGTTGAAATCGTTGAGGAAATAAGCGGGCATATTGCGCGCATTGATGGGTTCGAGCATCAGTTCGATGCCTTTTTCCGCCAGCCGTTCAGCCGTGTAAGTGACTGACTGCCCATAGCGTGATCGCGCTTCGGGCTCGGCCGGATCGGCGATGCCCGCCATCAGATGCAGTTTTTTTGCACCCGTCGCCGCGGCGTATTCGAGTGCGCGATCGACGCCTGAACGCAACTCGTCGAACCGTCCGGGCAGCGCAGCAATGCCGCGTTCGCCCGCGGCCCAGTCGCCCGGCGGCAGGTTGAACAGCGCCTGTTGCAACCTGTTGCGCTCGAGCCGCTCGGCCAGTGCTTCCGGCGCGGCGTCGTAGGGGAAAAGATATTCGACTGCACTGAAGCCTGCATCGGCTGCCGCATCGAAGCGATCGAGGAACGGCCATTCATTGAACATCATCGTCAGGTTGGCGGCAAATACGGGCATGCGTTCGATCCTGTAGAAATTACTTTGCCGCTGCCGGCAGGGTGGCGCCCGACAACTGCGCGTAAAGGCGGGCAAGGGACGAGTCGTCGTCATGGCCCATGCCGGCACCCGAGGCGGCGAGATACATTTGCAGCGCCGCCGCCGCCAACGGTACCGGATAGCGCTCCGCACGAGCCATGTCCTGGATGATACCAAGATCCTTCACGAAAATCTCGATGGCGCTGAGCGGGGTATAATCGCCGGCAAGCACATGCGGGACGCGATTTTCGAACATCCATGAGTTGCCGGCAGATGCCGTGATGACCTCATAGACCTTGCCAAGGTCAAGTCCCTGCTTGGCAGCGAATGTGATGGCCTCACATGCGGCGGCAATATGAACCCCGGCGAGCAGCTGGTTGATCATCTTGAATGCTGCGCCGGTTCCTGCTTCCTCGCCGAGCTCGTAGACCTTTGTGGCCATTGCATCGAGGGCAGGGCGCGCCGCGGCGAAAGCCTGTTTCGAGCCAGAGGCCATGATGGTCAGCTCACCCGACGCGGCCTTGCTTGCTCCGCCCGAGATCGGGGCTTCGAGGTAATGAAGGCCGAGCGCTTCGACCCGCTTTGCCAGACCGCGGGCAACGGCCGGATCCATTGTCGCCGACGAGACGAAAACTGCCCCTGGCCGCATTGCCTGGCCAACGCCTTCCGGCCCGAACAGAACCGACTCGGTTTGCACCGCATTCACCACCACTGAAACGACGATGTCGGTATCCTTTACCGCCTCCGCTAGGGTGCTCGCGCCAAGCCCGCCTTCGGCAACAAAACGTTCAACGGCCGCGGATTCAACGTCGTATCCGGTGACGTCGAGGCCGGCGCGTTTCAGCGATCGCGCCATGCCAAAGCCCATCGAACCGAGGCCGATCACCGCAATCTTCGATGCTGCGTTTGCATTGTCCGGCAGTGATACCATTGCGGTGCCTCCCTGGGCTCACGTCATACATCCACGGTATTGCATTTTGGCAGCGCTGCCAATCGAAATTGGTAGCGCTGCCAAAATTACTTGATTAGTGCTGGAAAGACGGGAGAATGCACCAGTGCGGCGCGCGGCAATGGAACAGGGAAGCATGGAATTCAAGCAGCAGGAAGGTGTAACCCTCGCCGAAGTCGCCAAGGCGGCCGGCGTCGGCGAGAGCACAGTGTCACGTGTCCTGCGTAATCACGGCTCCTTTACCACCAAGACAAGAGACCGTGTCCTGGCGGCGGTCCAGCACCTCGGTTATGTGCCAAACAGGATCGCCGGCACGCTGGCGTCGGCAGGCTCGCGGCTCGTGGCGTTCGTTATCCCATCGCTTTCGAACATCGTCTTCACGGATGTGCTGCGCGGCGCGAGTGCTACGCTCGAAGACCATGGCTATCAGGCAGTTTTCGCGGTGACGGACTATGATCCTGAGAAGGAGGAAGCATTGGTCGCCTCAATGCTTGCCTGGCGGCCGACAGCGGTGATGCTGGCGGGCTACGAGCATGCGGACGGCACTGTCAAGATGCTGCGCGCCGCGAAATGCCGCGTCGTCGAGGTGCTGGATATAGACGGTGTCGCGCTTGATCTCGCCGTGGGTTTCTCCAATCACGCGGCCGGGCGGGAAAGCGCCAATTTCATGCTGCAGCGTGGTTATCGGCGTATCGGTTACGTCGGGCATGACCTTAACCGCGACACAAGGGCTGGCAAGCGCTTTGCTAGCTTTTGTGAGACGCTGGGCGCAGCTGGTGCTCCACTCGCCGACCGGCAGATTCATGCCGGGCCATCGTCCGTGGAAAACGGAAGGGCGGGGCTGGAACAACTGCTTGCACGAAGTCCCGACGTCGATGCCGTTTACTTTTCCAACGACGACATGGCGCTCGGCGGCTATTTCCATTGTCTTTCGCACGGGATAACGGTGCCGGACGACCTCGCGATCCTCGGCTATAATGGGCTCGATATTGGACGCGCCACCCCGCAGCGGCTTTCGACCCTGCTCACCCCGCGCGTCACAATCGGCCAGGTGGCGGCGCAACTGGTGGTTGACGACGCGCCGTCGCAGGTCATCGACCTCGGCTTTGAATTGATTGAAGGGGAAACAGCCTGATGTCCAATGCGCGTTTGCGGGAAGATATATGCCGATATGGCAGGTCGCTCTTCGAGCGAGGATTAACTCCGGGTTCCTCGGGGAACATTTCAGTGCGGCTCGATGATGGCGGCTGGCTGGTCACGCCGACCAATGCCTCGCTCGGGTTTCTTGATCCCGCGAGGCTGTCGCATCTCGACGCTGGCGGTCGACACGTTTCGGGCGACAAACCAACCAAGGAGATCCCGCTGCACAGCGCGCTCTACGAAACGCGTGGGGCCGCGCGTGCCATCGTCCACCTTCATTCAACGAACGCTGTCGCACTGTCGATGCTTCCAGAGATCGACCCGCGCGCAGCATTGCCGCCGATGACGCCCTATTGTCTCATGCGCGCCGGTCAGATCGCGCTGCTACCCTATTATCGGCCGGGCGATCCGGCCGTTGCCGATGCAATTCGCGGTCTTGCCGGCAAATATGCGTCGGTGCTTCTGTCTAATCATGGCCCCGTCGTCGCCAGCGACACTCTCGAGGCCGCGGTTTTCGCTACCGAGGAACTTGAGGAGGGTGCCAAGCTTTACCTCATGCTGAGGAACCTAAATCCGCGCTACCTGACCCCGGCTCAAGTTAAAGACCTCGTGCGGGAGTTCAATCTGGATTTGCCGATTGTCGACGACCACGGGCACCCGCACGATCCTGACGATTGATTTCCAGGCACGCCGCCTGGCGGTGCGGTCTGCCGCCGCGCCCCTAGGGATTCTCGCCCGGCAGCAAGAAGCGCCCACGCACGGACTTTCCTTCAACACTCACGGTAGCGGTTTCTCCGGGCGCGGTGCCCGCGCTCCTGGCAGCCGTACATACCTCTACGGTGATACGATGAAAGCCGTCCCGGCCTGAAGAGATTTTGGGAAGCAGGCCACCGAGCGTGGATGACTCCGCCGCCCAACCGCACTCGTCGAATATGGAGTTGCGCAGCGAGGTGCTGGCGAGATTGGTATCCATGCCGGGTGTTGTGCACGAAGATGCGAAGACAAGCGCGGCGGTCATCACAACGTAGCAGGCAAATCTCATTTCGGCACTCCCGGAATCGAGTTGATGTTTTGCTAACTATCATCTTTATCCGGGAGTTGCGACCTCTGGTGGCAGCCTTGAGTGGCCAATCCCCAGCGGAAAAATCTGGTTGTTACTCTTTCGCAACTCCGGTTGAACGAATGGTTGGATAAGAGGGCGGAAAGATCGCCTCGACCGGCGGATGTCTCCAGGTCCGTTCCGGATAGCGCGCAACCAGACGTTCAAACTGGCGTTGGGCTCGTCCATGCGACGCTTCGAAGTCGAAGCCCGGTATGATGCCATTTTGCATGACCGTCCGCCCATCGATGATGACGGTGTCGACATCGCGGCCGCTTGCCGAAGTCATGAGTCCGGCGATCGGATCCGTTATTTGACCGAGATGATCCGCCCCAAGGTTGAAGACAACAATGTCGGCCTTAGCCCCCTTGCACAAACGTCCGAGGTCGCTTCGGCCGAGCGCATCGGCGCCTCCGGTTGTCGCCGCATCGTAAAGATCGGTGGATGCGGGGCGCGCCGTATCGCCGGACATCACGCGTCCGAGCATGAGCCCGACCTGCATGTTGAGTACCATGTCGGGCGGCCAGGTATCTGTGCCCATGCCGATACGCATTCCGGCGCGGCGCAGGTCGGCAAAATTGTCGAGCGCCACCCCATGACGAGCCATCACGATCGGACAATGAACCAGGGTCGCGCCGGACGCTGCGATGATGTCAAGGTCCGCGCGCTCGGCGTTCGTACCATGTGGCAAGAGTACCTTCTCACCAAGGAATCCGATGCTTTGCAGCCAACGCGCCGAGGTTGTGCCGAAGCGCTCGCGCATGGTGTTGACCTCGAATTCCGACTGGCAGCAATGCAGGCGCAGGGGCACGTCGAGGTCGCGAGCGGCGGCCGCCGTCTCCCGCAAAAGGCCTTCGGTCCAGAACTCGATCCGGTCCGGCGCCAGCATCGTGCGCACGAGGCCGCCATGTCGCCCCTCGTGTTCCTGGCAGAATGCAATAGCCTGCTGAAGCCCCTCGGCCCCCCGCGCTTCATCGATCTCGACGACGATACTACCGTCCTCCTCGACAACCGAATGACCGGCCCGGAAAGCAGGCCCGAGATAGACGCGCAAGCCCAATTCGCCGGCGCTGTTGGCCGCAGATGCAAATTCGTCGGTCGTCTCGTTCCAGGCGCGATAGAACAGCGAAGCGATCGGCAATGCCGTGGTGATGCCGTTGCGGATGAGTTGCGCAAAGGCATAGCGTTTCTGGAATGCCAGTTCGTCCGGATCGA
Organism: Phyllobacterium sp. UNC302MFCol5.2; assembly: GCF_000686005.1. Lineage (NCBI taxonomy): Bacteria > Pseudomonadati > Pseudomonadota > Alphaproteobacteria > Hyphomicrobiales > Phyllobacteriaceae > Phyllobacterium > Phyllobacterium sp. UNC302MFCol5.2. The sequence goes on along the minus strand of NZ_JMLL01000012.1, from coordinate 43,405 downwards.
GCATCTCCACCGGCCCGGCGTTAACGTAGTCGCGCGGCCAAACCCGGCCCTTCTTCCAGCCCGGCTGGTGATCGAGGCCGAGGACGCCGGTGTCGAGGTCGGAAAGCGCATCGAGGTCGATGAAGCCAGGTCCGATGAGCGCCATGCCATAATCGATGCGCCGGCCTACCGGCCCGGTATAGTGCTGGCCCACTAAGGTGATCTCGTTCCCGTCATAGACGACCTCACCGTTTTCATAGAGGACGTGCCGCCCGTCGGCGTGACCGACGATCCAGCGCGCCGTCAAGAGGACCGGACCTTCCGTGCCCTGGTCCTTTTCCGGCTCACTCGACATGCGGGAGGTCCTTGCTCAATCGACCATTGCGCAAGAGGATACGACCTCCGCGAATGACAGTGCGCTCATGCGGGGTGAGGGCAACGGCCTCAGCCAGCGTTTGAGCCCCAACGAGAACGAGATCGCCGTGACAACCGGGTGCGAGGCCGTAGTCGCGCAGTCCGATGCCGGTCGCGCCACCAAAGGTGCAGACGTCCACGGCCGCCTCGAGATCGGCGTCTGCGGTCATGCCGTTGCGCTGGGCAAGGAACTTGGCCCGTTCCAGCATGTCGCCGCTGCCCCAGGGTTCCCACGTCCCCTGAATGCCGTCAGATCCCGAGGCGACAATCACGCCCGATTGGCGCAGCAGCTTCAGTGGCAGTGCAGGCGCAGAGGGGCTGCCGACGGTCATGACGGCAATATTTTCGGTAGCGAGCGCATCGATCAGCGTTCCCTGCCGCTTCGCATCGAGCGTGCCGAGACAGTAGGCGTGACTGGCCATCACCCGGCCTTGCAGGCCAAGCGCGCGCGTCCGCTCAATGATGAGTTCGAGGCAGAATGCGCCAAGCTCACCCGGCTCATGCAAGTGGATGTCGATCGGTTTGCTGTGACGATCGGCAAGCGCAAAAATTGCATCGAGATGGCGCACCGGATCGCGGTCGATCGATGCCGGATCGATTCCGCCGACGATATCGGCACCGGCCTTGAGCGCCTCTTCCATCAGCGCCAATGTGCTGGGGCGGACCAGCATGCCGCTTTGCGGAAACGCCACGATCTGTACATCGACAAGACCTGCAAAGGCCGCGCGCGTTGCTACGAGGCCCTGGACGTTGGCGATGCCGATCTCCGTGTCCACATCGACATGGGTGCGAATATGGGTAACGCCGAAGGGCAATGTCTGCATGATCTGGCGTGCGGATTGCCGTCGGGCATCGATGCCCAGCTCACGCTTGGCCCTGCGGTCGGCAAGGATACGGTCGTTGCGTGTGGGGCCTACCTCGTTACGATACCAGTCCATGCCGATCAGCGTCTTGTCGAGATGCGTGTGGGCTTCAACCAGTCCTGGGAGGGCGATTTGTCCGCCGGCGTCGATTGCATCCGTGCCTTTGGGTGCGGCAGCCTCGACAAAGCGACCGTCGCGGATGAAAAGGTCGGTTGGCGCACCGCCGAGCGGGCGCACGTTGCGAATGATAAGGTCAGTGGTCATCAGTAACTCCAGCTAAATCGAAGGCGGTCACGGTCAGAGCGCAGGCAAGCGCGCGATCATCCGATGAAACGCGGTTTCGGCTCGTTCCAGAATGGCATTCTCATCTTGATCGACCAGTTTGCGTCCACGCATAAGGACGCGTCCACCGACAATCGTCGTATCGACGTCAGCGCCATTGGCGAAGCGGGCAAGCCGCTGCACCGGGTTGACCGGCGGCCACAAATGCGGCTGGCGCATATTCACGAGAATGATATCCGCGCGCTTTCCCACTTCTATCGAACCAATTTCGTTTTCCATCGAAAGTGCGCGCGCGCCTTCAATCGTTGCCATCGCAAGAAGTTGCATGGGCGGCAGCACCGTATCGTCACGCAAGTGACGTGCATGGTAACGATGCGCCTGAAACATGTTGCGGAACATATCGAATGGACGGTCGGGCGCGGCGGCATCGGTGCCTAGCGAAACGGTGACGCCCTGTTCCATCAATTCCGGTGCGGGACAGCGTCCCGATACCGACATGAGCGCGCTTGGATTGTGTGCGACTTTCGCCCCGGTTTGCTTCAAGACCGCGATGTCCGCCTCGGTCAGCTTGATGCAGTGCGCGAGCAGTGAATGTCCGTCGAAGAGATCCAGGCGCGTGGCGTTGGCTGCGATTGAGCCCTCGCGGTGCCCGTCCTGAACCAGCAAAACGCCTTTTTCACGCGCCATGTCGCGCGCATCCGCCGAAATCTTGTATACGGATTCGTCTTCAAGTTCGCTGGCAGTGAACACCGGCAGGGAAATCGCAAGGCGAAGCAAATCGTTGCGTCCGGCCCATGCGTCGATGAGGCGGCCGCAGACTGCCAATTGTTCCAATGGGGAGACCGCAATTTCCCGGCCAGTGCCACCCGCGTAGTCGGTATACACGTGTCGGGACGTTGGTCGGTTCGGGCCAACAGCCAAGATCTCGCGCACGCCCATGTCGGCGACCGCCGCCAGATGGGCCTCCGCAGCCTCAGGGCCTTCCGTGCGCATGATATCTGGACCACCGCCAAAGAGCAGCGCTGCGGTCGTCGTGCCGCATTTTATGCGCTCCAGCGCGGAAAGGCATGCTTCTGCGGTCCAGAATTCCGTATCCACAGCACTCGCATAGATACGGCCCGTGACGTTCATCCACTGTTCCGAATCGTCGCCAAGGCCCTTGGTCAAGGTGTGTCCGGCATGCGCGTGCGTGTCGATCAGGCCGGGCATCACGACCATTCCGCGCGCGTCGATGCGTTCGGCGTCGACATCTACAACCTGTCCATTGCAAACTGATGTAATAATACCGTTCTCGATCAGAACGCTGCCGCCTTCGATGATGCGGCCATCGCCATCCATGGTGACGATGACGCCGTTCTCGATGAGCAATGCATTGGCCATTCTATTTGGCTCCCCAATGTTGAAGTGCATGTCGGTGACATCAAATCAGCGAAAAGTGAAATTGTCACCTTGAAATTGTGTACAATCTGTGTACCATAATAGCGGGAACATGTGTATACAAAATGGGAGATACCCCGTGAAGAAATATCTCAAGACATTATTGGCCGGTCTCGCGCTTGTCGTGCCGATGACCATGCCTTCCGTGGCTCAGACACTGCGGTGGTCGTCCGCCGGCGATGTCATTTCCTACGATCCGAACGCTCAGGTCGACAGCTTTACCCAAAGCGTCCACCACATGGTTTTCGATCCGTTGGTGCGCCGTAACAAGGAGCTGCAACTGGAGCCTGCCCTGGCGACATCCTGGGAAGTCGTTGCTCCTGATCGCTGGCGCTTCAAGTTGCGGCAGGGTGTGAAATTCCACGAAGGCCAGCCCTTCAACGCGGACGACGTCGTCGCGACGATCCAGCGCCAGATCGATCCAGGTGCGCGCAACCGCGAGAATCTCTCGGCCGTCATCGGTGTCGAGAAGGTCGATGACTATACGGTCGATCTTATCCTGAGCGGCCCCTATCCGCTGCTCCTCAACGATTTGGCCGCGATCTACATGATGAGCAAGCCATGGATGGAAGAGCATAACGCGCTGAAGCCCGGCAACACATCCACCGGCGTCACGACATATGCAAACAACCATGCCAATGGCACCGGTCCCTTCAAGCTCGTCACCTACGAGCCGGATTCGAAGTCCGTGTTTGCAGTCAATGAAGAGTGGTGGGACAAGCCGCAACACAATCTGAAGAGCGTCGAATTCCGCCCCATCGCGTCCGACGCGACCCGCGTTGCCGCGCTGCTTTCCGGCGAACTCGACATGATCGCCCCGGTCCCGCTGCAGGACATCGACCGCGTCGCCAACACGCAGGGCTTCAAGGTGGTGGAGAATCCGTCCCTCCGCGTCATTTTCCTCGGCTTCAACTGGAAGAAGGAATTGCACGCCGAACCCGGCAAGCCCAATCCGCTCCTCGACGTCAAGGTTCGCCAGGCGCTGTGGCACGCAGTCGATCTGGCAACGATCCAGAAGCGGCTCATGCGCGGCAAGTCCCGCACGACCGGCATGATGGTGGCGCCGCCCGTCACCGGGTATGACGAAGGCATCGATGCCCCGCTTGCCTACGATATCGACAAGGCCAAGTCGCTTCTTGCCGAAGCCGGATATCCCGATGGCTTCAAGGTTGGCCTGAACTGCTCCAACGACCGTTATATCGCCGACGAGCAGATCTGCCTTGCGATCGCGTCGATGTGGGCGAAGATCGGCGTTCAGGCCGATGTGGGTGTCGAGAGCAAGACCACCTATTTCCCGCGCATGGATAAGGGCGAATTCGACATGTACATGCTCGGCTGGGCGTCGCTTCCGCCGATGGACGGTTACAGCGTCCTGCAGGCCCTGCTTGCCACCACCGACGGCAAGTTCGGTGGCAGCAATTCCAACGGCCTGTCGAACCCGAAAATCGATGAACTGGCTCGCAAGGCATCGACCGAACTCGACCAGGACAAGCGCGTCGCGATGTTGAAGGAAGCCTTCACCATCACCCACGACGAGGTGCTCTATCTGCCGCTGCATCAGCAGCCGGTCGCCTGGGCGATGAGCGACAAGGTCGACATGCCGCAATTCCCGGACGAATATGTTCGCCCGTGGTTCGCACACATGAACTAAACTGGTGGCACGTGCCGCACATGCGGCACGTGCCTCGCCAATTGGAACCGCTGCGCTGGTCCCTTTAGGGCTTAGAGGCGCATCCGCGAAGGGCCGGTGAAGCTGCTTCGCGCTCCATGGAAGGCATGGTCCGATGATCAAAATTGTTTCGATGCGGCTCTTTCAGGCGATCCTCGTTATGATCGCCGTCACAGCCGTCGCCTTCATCATGTTCCGCTTCGTCGGCGATCCTGTCGCGATGATGGTGCGGGAAGGGGCAAGCCAGGCCGAAAAGGATGCGCTGCGCGCAGCGCTCGGCCTCGACAAACCGATGCTCATTCAGTTCGTCGAGTTTTTCGGCCGTGTCCTGCACGGCGATCTCGGCACCAGCTTCCGCTACCAGCAGCCCGTCGCCGAATTGTTGATGAACAGGCTGCCGGCGACGCTGGAACTCGTGCTGGTCGCGACGGTGATGTCGCTGGCGCTCGGCATTCCGCTCGGCGTCGTCTGCGCATTGAAGCCCACGGGATTTCTGTCGCGCATCATCCAGTCGGCAACGCTCGTCGGCATTTCGATGCCGACTTTCGTGACGGGCTTGCTTCTCATATTGATCTTCGCCGTCAACCTGCGCTGGCTGCCTTCGTCGGGACGCGGCGAACTGGTCAATCTCGGTGGCTGGCAGACCGGCTTTCTCACCGTTTCGGGACTGAAATCGCTGATCCTGCCCTCCATCACGCTCGCGCTGTTCCAGCTGACGCTGATTATGCGCCTCGTCCGCTCGGAAATGATCGACGTCCTTTCGTCCGACTATATCCGCTTCGCCTTTGCCCGCGGCTTGCCGCGCTCGCATATTTACGGGCGGCTCGCTCTGCGCAACGCATTGATGCCCGTCGTGACCGTTACAGGTCTCCAGATTGGGCAATTGATCGCCTTCGCCATCGTCACCGAGACAGTGTTCCAGTGGCCGGGCATGGGCCTACTCTTCACCAATGCGGTCGGCTATCCGGACGTTCCGGTTCTCGCCGCCTACCTCCTCTTCGTCGGCTTCCTGTTCGTCATGATCAACATGGTCGTCGACATTCTCTACACATTCATCGATCCGCGATTGAGGACGAAGTGATGACAACGCGCGCTTTTCTCCAGCACCGACTGCCGCCGATCTCGGTCATCATTGCCGGCCTTGTGCTCGCCACGATGATTGTACTCGTGATTTTCGCTCCGCTGATCGCGCCGATGGATCCGCGCGACGTCTCATCCTATTCGCTCATCGATATGGAAATTCCGCCCTCCTTCATGGACGGCGGCGATCCGCGCTTTCTGCTCGGCACGGACAATCAGGGCCGCGATCTTGTATCGGTTATCCTATTCGGCCTGCGTATTTCCATCATCATCGGCATCGGGGCGGTGCTGCTCGCCGCGATTATCGGGGTCACCCTTGGATTGATCGCGGGCTATTTCGGCGGGATCATCGATACGATCCTGATGCGTGTCGGCGACGTACTCGTCAGTTTTCCGACAATCCTCGTCGCTCTGCTGATCAGCGGTGTCGCCCGCGCACAGTTGAGTGGCGCGACGGTGTCCGAGTGGGCGCCGGTCATCCTTATCTGCGCCATCGCCCTCAATGAGTGGGTCCAGTATGCCCGTACGGTACGTGCCTCGACCATGGTGGAGAACGCGCGCGATTATGTGCGTGCCGCCAAGGTGATCGGACTTCCGTCGCGCCGCATCATGCTGCGTCACATCCTCCCGAATGTGATGAGTTCGGTGATGGTGATTGCGACGATCAACCTGGCTGGCGCCATCCTCACCGAGGCGACGCTGTCATTCCTCGGCGCCGGCATGCCCGCCACCTATCCCTCGCTCGGCACGCTGATCCGCATCGGCAACCAGTTCCTGTTCTCGGGCCTCTGGTGGATTGCGGTCATGCCCGCTGCCGTCCTCGTTGTGCTTGTGCTCGCGGTCAATGTGATCGGCGATTACCTGCGCGACCGCTTCAACCCCAAACTGATGGCGCACTGATGGACACGCAAATGCCACCTGTACTCGACATCAAGAACCTCAGGGTCGAGTATCCGCTCACCAATGGCGGCACACTCGTCGCCGTCAACGATATCGATCTGACCATCCGCCCCGGCGAAATCCATGCGCTGGTCGGCGAGTCCGGCGCTGGAAAGACCACGGTCGGCAATGCGCTGATGGGTCTTCTGCAGGCGCCAGGCCGCATCGCGGGCGGGTCGATTTCCATCGCCGGCAAGCAGATCAACACGCGCACCGGTCGCACCGAAGGCATCGTTCCCGGCCGAGACGTGGGCGCGATCTTCCAGGATCCCATGACCAGCCTCAACCCGCTGTTCACGGTGGAAAGCCAGCTCTGCGAGGGGATGCTTGCCCATTTGAAGATCAGCCGCAAGGAAGCCCGCGCGCGGGCGCTCGATCTTCTCAAGGCAGTCGGCATTCCCGAACCGGAACGCCGCCTTGGAAGCTACCCGCATCAGCTCTCCGGCGGCCAGCGGCAGCGCGTCGTCATCGCCACGGCGCTCGCCTGCGATCCGCGATTGATCGTCGCCGACGAGCCGACGACGGCGCTCGACGTTTCGGTGCAAGCGCAAATTCTCAAGCTTATCCGTGATCTTGCCGACGAGCGGCGCGTCGGCGTGCTCCTCGTCACACACAATATGGGCGTCGTCGCGGAAATTGCCGACCGGGTGACGATCATGCAGAACGGCAGCGTTGTCGAAAGCGGTTCGGCGCGCGGCGTTCTCACGTCGCCCAAGGCACCCTATGCACGCACGCTGATCGCTGCGGTGCCGCCAATCGAACACCGGCTGGAGCGACTGCCGGTCCCGAGCGAAGAGACGCCCGCAACACTCAAGGCGCGCGAGGCGGTGCGCGGCAAGACAAGGTCGGCCGCGGAGAGCAAGGAGGATGAGCCGATGCTGGCGGTGCGCGAACTTTGCGTCGAATATGGCCAGCGTTCGTTTCTGCCAAGCCGCAGGACAGCGTTCAAGGCCGTAAAGAGCGTGTCGTTCGACGTCAAGCGCGGCGAGATTTTCGGCCTCGTCGGCGAATCCGGCTGCGGCAAGACGACGGTTGCGAATACCATCGCCGGGCTCGTTGCCCCGACTTCAGGTTCCGTGCATTTCCAGGGAGTTGCCCTGGAGGCCGGCAGGATAAAATCCGTCCGCCAGTCAATGCAGATGGTGTTCCAGGACCCTTATTCAGCCCTCAACCCGCGCATGCGCATCAATGCCGCAATCGCTGAGCCCATTCTGTTCTACGAACTTGCTTCCAACGCTGCCGAGGCCCGTGAAGACGCAGCCATCCTGCTTGAGGCTGTCGGGCTGAGCGGCCAGTCGGGCGAGCGGTTCGCGCATGCATTCTCCGGCGGGCAACGCCAACGCATCGCGATTGCCCGGGCCCTCGGGCCACAGCCTTCAATGCTGATCTGCGACGAGCCGACCTCGGCACTCGATGTCTCGGTGCAGGCGCAGCTTCTTAACCTGTTAAAGGATCTGCGCGATCTTGCCGGCCTTTCCATGCTCTTCATCAGCCATGACCTCGCTGTGATCCGGCAGATGTGCGACCGCGTCGCCGTCATGAAGGGTGGAGAAATCGTCGAACTTGCGGAAACCGAGACGCTGTTCTCATCCCCGCAGCACGAATATACGCGTGAGCTTTTGCGCCTCGCGCCATCGCTCGACCGTATTCTCAAAGCCGAAAATACCGCCGCATAAGGATTAGGCAATGGCAGATATTCTCATAAAGAACGGAACCGTCATCGCCATCGATCCGGAGCGGCGCATCATTGCTGACGGCGCGGTGGCGATCGAGGGCGATCGTATCGTCGCCGTCGGTCCAACCGATATTGTAGCGCGCAATCATCCTGCCCGTGAAGTCATCGACGCGCGCGGCATGGCCATCATGCCGGGACTCGTCGACAGCCATGCCCATGCCGGCCACGGCCTTATCAAGACCCTCGGCGGCGGGCGCAGCGACCTTTGGTACCGCGCCTGCCAGGGCGCCTATACGGTCGGCTCGACCCCGGAATTCTGGCATGCCGAGGCCCAGCTTGCCGCGCTGGAGCGTCTGCGCTTCGGGGTGACGACCGGCGTTTCACTGCTCGGCGGCGGTGATTCCGTCATGCGGACGGACGAAGCAGTGTATGGCGACGCACATATGGAAGGCGTCCTTGGCATTGGTACACGCTCTGTCGTCGCTGTTGGCACGACCCGACCACCTCATCCCCTGACCTATGCGCGCTGGAAGGGTTCTGAACGGACCGATTACCCCGTCTCGTTCGAGCAGCAGTTTGCTACTTGCGAGGAGTTGACCGGGCGCTGGCACGATAGTCATGAAGGACGTCTTCACGTTGCCATGCTGACGCCGACCCTGCATCAGGAAAACCTGGACGCGCCGGGCGCCGATGATGCTGTTTCCCAATCGCGCGCCGTAAAGACTTTCGCCGAGGAACGCGGACTGGTCTTCATGCAGGACGGCCATACCAAGGGGAGCGTGCGGATTGCCGACGAAATCGGGATTCTTGGGCCGCGGACGCTGCTTTCGCACGCAACCGGACTTGACGACGACGAGATCGCGATCTGCGCGCGCACCGATACGCGCATCGTTCACAATCCGAGTGCGATTGCCTCGATCCTCGCCCGCTGCCCGGTGCCCGAGCTCCTGCAGGCTGGTGTGCTCGTTGCAATGGGATCCGACGCAACGGCGCCGGACCGCTCGGCGGATATGTATCGTCACATGCAGCAATGCATGCATTACCACCGGACGCATTTCCACGACCCGAGCTGGATGCCGCCGGGCAAGGTCCTCGAAATGTGCACGATAGACGGCGCGCGGGCACTTGGTCTCGACCACGAAATCGGTTCGCTCGAGCCCGGCAAGAAAGCCGATATCATCCTCGTAGACCTGCGACGCCCGCATCTTTATCCGGCAAACATGCCAGAGTTCCGCGTCACCTATTTCGCCAATGGCAATGACGTTCACACGGTCCTTGTCGGCGGCCGCGTGTTGTTGCGGGATCGCAATCCCGTCCATGTCGATCAGGATGCCGTTCTCGATGCGGCGCAGCGCGAAACCGAGCGCATGATCGAGCGCCTCGATCTGCACGATCTCGTTCGCACGCCACCAATGTTCTGGGGCCACGCCCGCGACACCGATCTCATCGAATGAGCGGCGTGTCGTCCAACCAATCAACCTTTGAAAGACTTCCGATGAACAGTGTTTCCTTTGATTTCAACACCCTTACGCCGCGTGAACGGTACAAGATCCTGATCGGCACAGTTGTTCCCCGCCCGATCGCACTGGTATCCACCGTCGACCGCGAGGGACGCGCCAACGCAGCGCCATTCAGCTTCTTCAATTGCCTTTCGTCGGACCCCGCCATTGTCGCGCTTGGGGTTGAGTATTCGCCGAGCGGACACTCCAAGGATACGGTTCGCAACATAAGGGACACCGGCTGCTTCACGGTCAATGTCGTTTCGGGATCGATCATGGACGAGATGAACATCTGCGCCGTTCCGTTTGACGCGAGCGTCGACGAGATCGCCGAGGCAGGCCTGACGATAGCGCCAGGTAAAGCTATCGCGGCAGGCCGTATCGCCGAAGCGCCCGCAGCTTTGGAATGCCGGTTGCATTCATTCCTCAATATCGGTGAAAGCCGTGAAATCGTGCTTGGGGAGGTCGTCTATGCGCATTTCCACGAGAATGCCATCGACGCCGATAAGCTCTACGTAGATGCCACGGTGCTCGATGCGGTCGGCCGCATGGGCGGTCATGGCTATGCGACGACGCGCGATTATTTCGAGCTGAAGACCATGTCGGTGGCCGATTACAAGGCAAAGACCGAGACGACAATCGAGGCGAAGGCCTCCTGATAGAACCGTGCCATTCCCTTTGCCGGGAATGGCATCATTTCACATAGTCGTCCAATATCGACCGGATATCGCGCTGGTGATTGCTTGACGTCAGCAAGGCGCGTTCGGTGACCGCCTCAAGGTGATGATCCATGACGGCAAAAGCCCTCTCGCTATCGCCCTTCTGCAAAGCGGCAACGATTTCAAGATGCTCGTTGACCGCGCAGTCCGAAGAGTGCGGCCGGCCATAGAGGGCGAGAATAAGCGAACAGCGCGACACGAGTTCGTTTACGTAGCGTGCCGTTACGGCATTGCCCGCCATCTCGGCGAGAAGAATGTGGAACTCGCCGGCGAGCCGGATCGAGTCGGGTGAATCCTGGGTGCGGGCGGTTTCCTCGCGCGCGACATGGTCCTTGAGGCGCTTGATCTCTGCCGGTGTGATGCGCTCGACGAGGCGGCGCACCACATCGCGTTCGAGGCTCCGCCGCGTTTCGAAGATATCGTAGGCTTCTTCGAGCGTCGGCTGAGCCACGGTCGCGCCGCGATTTGGCTTCAGGTCGATCAAACCCTCGCCGTGCAGACGCCCAAGCACGCTTCGCACGATGGTGCGGCTGACACCGAAGCGATCGCCGATGACGTCCTCCGGCAATTTGTCGCCGGGGCGCAGGGCGCGCTCGATGATCGCCCGCCGCAAGGCTTCATACATTGTATTGCTGCTTGGGAGACGCTGGCGCTTTTTACCGGTGGTCAAGGTCTGTTCGTTCATGTGCAACCCATCTGTTGATCACCAACTTATATCGTATCAGACGGAATCCGTGAATTGGCAATAGTGTATGCTATTTCGATTTATTTTTGTATACTATTTTTCGCGAGCAGTATATAGTCTTCCTAAAGAGGCCCGGTGCATTCGACCACAAGCAGCGGGAATAGGGGGAGCACACGGTCATGTTCACGGCATCGCCAGGGACAAGCGTAATCTTCATTCGGCGGGCGACGAGCGCAGCTTTCTGCAGGGCTAGCCATGCTTGAGAGCCACAGTTCGAAACTCCTGATTGTCAATGGTAATACCAACCTGGCCCTGACCGAACGGTTGCGGGATCAGGCGCGCGCCATGCTGCCATCCGAACGCAATGTCACTGCGCTGACCGCACGGTTTGGCGCTGAGTATATCAGCGATCGCGAAAGTGCGGCGGTCGCGGCTCATGCCATCATCGATACGGTCAAGGAACATTTGGCCGAGGCCAGCGACAATAAATACGACGCCTGTCTGTTGGCCTGTTTTGGTGAACCCGGCATCGGAGCCGCCAAGGAAGTCTTTGATTTCCCTGTCGTCGGCATGGCCGAAGCCTCCATTGTATCTGCCTTGCAGCTCGGTGAACGCTTTGCGATCGTAACCATCGGCGAGCGCTGGCCGGGAATGTTGCGCGAACTGATGCGCCAGCAGCGGCTGGAAGATCGCTGCTGCGGCATGTACGCCATTCCGGGAAGGGCGCTTGATCTAGCCGCGCGGCCCGCGGAGGCGCGCAGTGCGGTGCGAGTGCTCGTCGACAAGGCAATCCGCGAGCAGGGCGCTGATGTCGTCATCATCGGCGGGGCTGCGCTCGCCGGAATTGCTCAAGATCTGCAGCCGGAATGGGATATCCCGCTCGTCTGTTCATTCCATGCGGGGCTCGTCCAGGCCGAAGCCATGGCCGGCCTACGGCGACCCGCGAAATCGAGAACTCGGAGATTCTGAACGCTGCTGATTTTGGCAACCGGGAAGACCATTCGCCCGGCAAAATCAATGCGTGACAGGATGCAATAAGTGTGATTATCGTATACAAAAATACAAACACGAGGGAACAAAATGAAATCAAAATGGGTTAGGAGTTTTGTATTCGCGTCGCTGGCGGCTCTTGCCGCGATGGGCGCCACGTCGGCCTCAGCACAACAGACACTCGACACGGTCAAGAAGCGCGGCAAGCTCATTTGCGGTGTTTCGATGAATGTCGCCGGATTTGCCTACGCCGACAGCAAGGGCGTCATGCAGGGCTTCGATGCGGATGTGTGCCGCGCTGTTGCTGCCGCAGTCTTCGGGTCGCCTGACAAGGTCGATTTCGTTCTCACCAACATCAATACGCGCTTTCAGGCGCTTCAGTCGGGCGAGATAGACATCCTATCGCGCCAGACCACGATGACCTTCTCGCGCGAAGCATCGCTCGGCCTCGATTTCGGACCGACCGTCTTCTATGACGGACAGGGAATCATGGTTCCGGCCAAGCTTGGCGTGAAGAGCGCCAAGGAATTGAACGATGCAGCGATCTGTATTCTTCCGGGCACGACGACCCTACAGAACCTTGCCGATTTCTTCCGCACCAACAACGGCAAGTTTGAATCCGTCGTCTTCGAAAATCCCGATGAACTGCGCAACACATTCTTCTCCGGGCGTTGCGATGCGCTGAGCAGTGATCGCTCCGATCTCGCATCCATTCGCGCTGTCGCCCAGAACCCGGCCGACTACATCATCCTCCCGGATACGATCTCGAAGGAACCGCTTGCTCCGGCCGTACGGCAGGGCGACGACAATTGGCGCGATATCGTTTCCTTCACCACCTATGGCATCATTGCAGCGGAAGAGAAGGGGATCACCCAAGCCAATATCGACGACAAGACAAAGAGCGAAGACCCTGAGATCCAGCGCATGCTTGGCGTGACCGGGGATCTCGGACCCATGCTCGGCCTCGACAAAAAGTGGCTCTACGATGCCATCAAGGGCGTCGGCAATTACGGCGAAATGTTCGAGCGCAATCTTGGCGAAAAAACTGCCCTCGGCCTGACCCGCGGTCCCAATAATCAATGGACCAATGGCGGCCTGCTTTACGCGGCGCCGTTCCGCTGAGCTAAAGCGAGCCGGTGCGGGATAAATCTCCGCATCGGCTCATCCATTTCAATCGGATCTTGCATGCTGGGGGGGCTTCGATGCGTGTCGCGCAGGCACCGTTCCGCTTGAATTTCCGCGATAAGCGGACGCGGGGCATTCTTTATCAATGCGTGTGCGTCGCCAGCGTCGTTGTCGCGGGCCTCTATCTCTTCAATAATGTTTCGGAAAACCTTGCGCGGCAAAGCATCGCCACGGGCTTTTCCTATCTCTGGCGTGAGGCTGGATTCGTCATCAGCCAATCGCCGATCGACTATCAGCCATCCGACAGCTATGCGAAGGCGCTGCTTGTCGGCATCCTCAACACGATACGGGTCTCTATCCTCGCATCGGTTGCCGCCACGATCATAGGCACTCTGGTGGGGATTGGCCGGCTCTCGTCCAACCCTTTATTCGCCCGTCTGATGCTGCTCTATGTCGAGGCCCTGCGCAACGTCCCGCTGCTGCTGTTGCTGTTTCTCTGCTATGCGGTCATCGTCACCATCCTTCCGCCGGTCCGCGAGGCCTTGCAGCTTCTGCCGTTCGTCTTTCTCAGCAATAGCGGCCTCGCAGTTCCATCCATCGCCTGGAGCAACGATCACACGATGATCGCAGCGGCATTCCTGTTTGGTTGCGGATTGACCTACCTCTATGCGCGCCATCTTCGGCTGCGGCGTATTGAAAGTGGGACCGACCAGTCCAACTGGCCGCTCATCAGCGCAATCATTGCCATTCCACCGCTTGTCGCCTGGCTCATCCTGCGTCCCGAGCTCGATCTCAGCCTGCCGGAACTCGGCCGCTTTCGCCTCGCTGGTGGTGCGCAGCTAACGCCCGAGTTTGTCGCTCTCTTCGTCGGGCTCGCCCTCAGCGCATCGGCCAACGTTGCCGAGATCGTCCGCAGCGGCATCCTTTCGATCCGCAAGGGCCAGCGTGAAGCCGCGGCCGCGCTCGGGCTCAGATCCTCGCGTATCATGCGGCTGGTCATCTTGCCCCAGGCCCTGCGCGTCATCATTCCACCAATGACGAGCGCCTATCTCAACGTCTTCAAGAACTCGTCGCTGGCGATAGCCATCGGCTATCCCGACGTGGTAATGGTTTCCAACACCACAATGAACCAGACCGGGCAGGCAATAGAGCCGATCGCCCTGTTCATGCTGGTCTATCTCAGCCTGTCGATCACCATCTCGCTGTTCATGAACTGGTACAATGCGCGCGTCGCATTGCGGGAGAGGTGACATGACCGCAGAAGACGTCTCCATCTCCGTTCAGCGCTATCGGCCCTCGCTCTCCCTGAAGAGCAAGCTCAAGCCCTATTTCGGCACGCCGGTCAATGGCGCTATCACCGTCGGCTGCATCCTCATCATCGCCTGGGCACTGAAGCATGTCATCGCCTGGCTGTTGGTAGATGCTGTCTTTACGGGAGCGCCTGCTGTTTGCCAGCAGCAGGGCGGGGCATGCTGGCCCTTCCTCGTTGCCAAGATGCGCTTCATGCTGTTCGGCTTCTACCCCTTCGAAGAACAGTGGCGGCCGCTTCTTGCCCTGCTGCTGTTCTTCGGCACATGCGGCATCGCCATGATCCCGATGTTCTGGGGGCGCCGGCTCCTCGTCCTCGGTGCCGCGGCGTGCATCGTCCTTTTCTGGCTTATGCTCGGTGGATTTGCAGGCCTTGTCTATGTGCCGACGTCCAAATGGGGCGGCCTTCCGCTTTCGTTCATGCTGTCCGCCGTCGGTCTCGTCTGCGCCTTCCCGCTCGGCGTGCTGCTGGCGCTTGCGCGCGCGTCAAACCTGCCGGCCATCCGTGTCCTTGCTGTTGTCTTCATTGAGCTCGTCCGCGGCGTCCCGTTGATCAGCATTCTGTTTATGGCTTCGGTCATGCTGCCGCTCTTCCTGCCGACTGGCTTCAACATCGACAATCTGTTGCGGGCGCAGGTCGCAATCATTCTCTTTGCCGCCGCCTATATCGCTGAAGTCGTTCGGGGCGGATTGCAGGCGCTGCCCAAGGGGCAGGTCGAGGCTGCCTCGGCAATGGGCCTGCATTACTGGCAGACGATGCGCCTTATCGTTCTCCCGCAAGCCCTGAAGATCGTCATTCCGCCGCTTGTGTCGCTGTTCATCGGCTTTTTCCAGGATACGACGCTCGTGACGATCGTCGGGCTTCTCGATTTCCTCGACACGGTACGCGCAGCGATGCGCGATCCTCAGTGGCAGGGTATTGCCGTGCTCGAAGGTTATGTGTTTGCGGCTTTTGTCTACCTCGTTTTCAGCGCCATCATGGGCGCCTACAGCCGCTTTCTTGAACGGAGATTTAGAGTTGGTCATGACTGAGAAAGTTACTGTCATCCGGGACGCTGCCTGGATTGTCGCCTGGGACGCGGAAACCGATGCTCACGTCTACATGAATGACGGTGACGTAGCTTTCTCTAGCGCGGGGGTTATGCAAGTCGGCGGCCATTACGTCGGTGCGGTAAACGAGGAGATTTCTGGGACGAACCTCATGGTTATGCCCGGCCTCGTCAATATTCATTGCCATTCAGGCGACGAGCCGCTCGCCAAGGGACTGTTCGAGGATGCCGGCACGCCCGCACTCTGGGGCAATGCGCTTTACGAATTTTCGGCCTTGCTCGATGCGGATGAGGACGCGCAGGCCGCGGCGCAGACTGTCATGCTTGGCGATCTGATGCGCAGCGGTGTGACGACGATGCTCGACATTGCCGGCGATCATCCGCGCTGGATTTCGACCATGGCGGAGAGCGGCTTGCGCGGTTATCTGGCTCCGGGATTTCGCCAGGCGCAGTGGCGCGTCGTCGAAAGCCACCGCCTGGATTTCGACTGGGACGATGCAGCGGGGAACGATCGATTCCGGCAGGCCTTGGCGCTCGTCGACGAAATCAGTGCCCACGAGAGCGACCGGCTTCAGGGCGTGGTCGCCCCCTCGCAGATCGAGACCTGCCGGCCGGAGCTTATGGCCGAAGCCGCCGACGAGGCGCGCAGGCGAGGCGCGCCGATTACCATCCATGCGGCGCAAACCATGACCGAGCATGAGGAACTCTTGCGGCGCCACGGTCGCACCGCAATCCAGCATCTCGACGCAATCGGCATACTCGGTCCCGATCTCATCCTCGGCCATTGCATTTTTGCCGATCACCATTCCTGGACGCGCCAGCGCACCCGCAACGACATTGCCCGCCTGGCCGAGACCGGGACAGCGGTTGCCCACTGCCCGGTAACTTTTGCGCGCAGCGGCATGACTCTTGAAACGATTGGCGCCTATCAACGCGCGGGGGTGACCATCGGGATCGGCACTGACAGCTATCCATTCAATATGCTCGAAGAGATGCGCCAGGCGCTGATCTGCGCGCGCATCGCCGGGCGCAACTTCGCGGAAATCGATACGCAAGGCGTATTCAATGCGGCAACGATCGGCGGCGCCAAGGCGCTTGGACGGGACGATATTGGCAGGCTTGAAGTCGGAGCCAAGGCTGATCTGGTCCTGATCGACATCGCGACGCCCGGCATGCAGCCTGTGCATGATCCCCTGCGCAACCTTCTGCATTGCGCAGCCGAGCGTGCGGTCCGGGATGTCTTTGTCGACGGATCTGCCGTCGTTCGCAATCACGCCGTGGCCAATCTCGACTATGAGGGGGCCGTCCGCGAATTGCAGGACGCGCAAAAGCGGATGATCGCGCGAAGCAGTGCAGGCGGGCCGGCGTTTGGCAAAGGCGCAAGGCTCTCGCTCGCCGTCAAATAGCTACTATGTCGACCCGGCATCGTGCGCACAAGCAGCCATGATTCCGCGGTAATGCTTATCGTTTGAGAGGTTGGCGCCACAAACGCCAGCCGCCTGCATCTTTTCGCGATCCGGCGCGTTTGTCTGCCATGGTATCAAGCGCGGTCGAGGTTATCATGGCAGGCGGCAAACTCTCCCGTTACACGTCCAAACGCGACTTCAAGCTCACACAGGAGCCAAGCGGCGGCGGCGAAGTCAATGCGTCGAACAGGCTTCGCTTCGTCATCCAAAAACACGACGCTTCAAGGCTGCACTATGATCTTCGGCTGGAACTCGACGGCGTATTTAAATCCTGGGCGGTGACGCGAGGGCCCTCGCTTGACCCGAAGGACAAGCGGCTCGCCGTCGAGGTCGAAGATCATCCACTCGAATATGGCGACTTCGAAGGTACGATCCCAAAGGGCCAGTATGGCGGTGGAACCGTGTTGCTGTGGGATCGGGGTTATTGGGAACCGGAGGGTACCAAATCCCCTCAGGAGGCGCTCGAGGAGGGCGATCTCAAATTCGCGTTGGATGGCAAGAAGCTGCACGGCAGCTTCGTGCTCGTGCGCATGAAGAATGATCGGGACGGCGGCAAGCGCAACAACTGGTTGCTGATCAAGCATCGCGACGACCACTCGGTAGATGGAAACGGTGACGCGATCCTCAAGGAAGCAGCCTCGGTGGCGTCGGGCCGTACCATGGAGGCAATAGCCTCGGGAAAAGGGCGCAAGCCCAAGCCGTTCATGACGGAGGGTTCTTACGCGGCAGCGGACGCAACTTGGGAGAGCAATCGCAACGGCTCCGCAGCGCCGACTAAGCGCAAGCGAGGAACGCCTGCCGCCTCAAGTGAAGCGACGATGCCGGACTTCATCCCGCCACAGCTTTGCGAAAGCGTTGCGCGTCCTCCTTCTGACGCTGGATGGGTGCACGAGATCAAGTTCGATGGCTATCGCATCCAGGCCCGGGTCAAGGACGGAGATGCGACGCTGAGGACCCGCAAGGGTCTTGACTGGACGAAGAAGTACACGGCAATCGCCAAGGCATTCTCGGCATTGCCGGATGTGATTATCGATGGGGAGATATGCGCTCTCGATGATCATGGCGCACCCGACTTTGCCGCGCTGCAGGCGGCACAGGCCGATGGCAAGACCGGCGACCTTGTCTACTTCGCCTTTGATCTGTTGTTCGAAGCCGGTCATGATTGGCGCGACCGCCCCTTGACCGAACGAAAGGCACGGCTGCAGTCGATCCTCGACGACGTGGGCGGTGATCCGAGGCTCAGATATGTCGACCACTTCGAGACGGGCGGTGACGCGGTCCTGAAGTCCGCCTGCAAGCTTTCGCTGGAAGGAATTGTGTCGAAGCAGTCCAACGCTACCTACCGTTCGGGGCGAACCGATATGTGGGTTAAAGCGAAGTGTCGCGCCGGCCACGAAGTCGTCATCGGCGGTTGGTCGAAGACCAACGGAAGATTCCGCTCGCTGCTCGTCGGTGTCTTTCGTGAGGACCACTTCATTTATGTCGGCCGCGTCGGCACAGGGTACGGAGCGGCAAAAGTGAAGTCGCTGCTGCCCCGACTCGAGGCACTTCGCGCCGAAAAGTCGCCCTTCACCGGGGGGAACATGGCCAAGAAGGTGGATCCCGATGTCGAATGGGTGAAACCCGAACTCGTGGCGGAGATCGAATTCGAAGGCTGGACTGCCGACGGTCTCGTGCGGCAGGCTTCGTTCAAAGGTATTCGTGAAGACAAACCTGCCCTGGAAGTCGAGGCGGAGAAGCCGGCGAAACCTGAAACCACGGACGTTCCCGATCCCGGGAAACAGGCGCGGAGCATCGGCAAGCGACGTGGAGCGAAGGCCGAAATCATGGGTGTTGTTTTGTCCAATCCGGACAAACCTCTGTGGCCGGACGCTGGCGACAAGAGGCCTGTCACCAAGCTTGATCTTGCCGAGTATTACCAGGCGGTCGGTCCATGGCTACTTGATCATATCAAGGGGAGGCCATGTTCGATCATCCGCGCCCCGGACGGCATGGGTGGAGAACAGTTCTTCCAGCGCCACGCCATGCAAGGCGCGTCAAATCTGATCGAATTGGTAACGGTTTCGGGCGATCGAAAGCCCTATCTGCAAATCGACAGGGTGGAGGGATTGATTGCCGTCGCCCAGATCGCTGCCCTCGAACTCCATCCATGGAATTGCGCACCTGGAAATCCGGACGTTCCAGGACGGCTGGTATTCGATCTGGATCCCGGCCCCGATGTGCCATTCTCAGTGGTGGTCGCGGCAGCGAAGGAAATGCGGGAACGTCTCGAAGCGCTGGACCTCGTCTGCTTCTGCAAGACCACGGGCGGCAAGGGCCTGCACGTCGTCACGCCACTTGCGACCAGCAAGAAGAGCAAGCTCACGTGGAGCGAGGCAAAGGCATTCGCCCACGATGTCTGCCAGATAATGGCCAATGATCACCCGGACCGCTATCTCGTCAAGATGGCTAAGAAACTGCGCAACGGGCGGATCTTTCTCGATTATTTGCGCAACGATCGCATGGCGACCGCGGTGGCGCCGCTCTCGTCTCGGGCTCGTCCTGGCGCAACTGTATCCATGCCCTTGGCGTGGGGGGACGTAAGGGCCGATCTCGACCCCAAGCGTTTTACCGTGCGAACGGTCCCCGCACTTCTCGAAAAAACCGACGCTTGGGCGGATTATCTCGATGGAGAACGTTCATTGGAAAAGGCCATCAAGCTTCTGGGAAAGTCCGTGAAAGCAGCAGCATGATCGAAGTGGGGAAACGGAAGATTTCACGCTCTGCGTGGGCCCTGCCTCTCGATACGCAGCCGATGGAGGCCCGATCGGCCGAGACCCTGCCTGCCGACGGCGGCTGGCAATATGAACCGAAATGGGATGGATTTCGCTGCCTGGCATTCAAGGACGGAACCGAGGTTGATTTGCGCGCCAAATCCGGGAAGCCGCTGGGGCGCTTCTTTCCGGAGATGGTCGAGTTGCTGGCGGCGCTGCCGGTTCAACGTTTTGTAATCGACGGCGAACTCGTCATCGAGAGCGGCGGCGCGCTCTCCTTTGAAGCCCTGCAAATGCGACTTCATCCTGCGGAAAGCCGTGTCAGAAAGCTCGCGGCTGAAACGCCGTCGAGGCTCGTCGTCTTCGACATGCTGATGAATCCCGACGGCAAGTTAATCATGGATAGTCCGCTTACCGTTCGTAATGCGCAATTGTCCGCCTTTCTGGCGCTCGCGCGCGAAGCCGCACTGACGCAATCGCCGCATACGAGCGATATCGACGAAGCACGTATCTGGCTCGAAAATGGTTATGCGGGAACCGATGGCGTCGTGTGCAAGCGCGTGGATGGCCCATATCTTCCGGGCGAGCGCGCCATGATCAAGGTGAAGCGTCTTAAGTCAGCGGATTGCGTGGTTGGCGGGTTCCGTTACGAACATGACAGCAAGCAAGTCGGGTCTCTTCTTCTTGGCCTCTATAACAGTGACGGCAAGCTCGATCACGTTGGCTATACGTCAACGATTACGGATAAAGAGCGCGGTGAACTGACAGAGAAGCTGGAGGCATTGGTCGGGCCTCCCGGCTTTACCGGCAAGGCTCCAGGTGGGCCGAGCCGCTGGAGCACAGAGCGGAGCGGCGAATGGCAACCGTTGAAGCCGCAACTCGTCGTCGAGGTAAGATTTGATCATATCAGCGGTGATCGGTTTCGCCACGGGACCAAATTGTTGCGGTGGCGTCCCGACAAGAGCCCTCGCCAATGCACGTATGAGCAGCTCAGGTCAGGCATGCATTAGGCCGGAACCTTTTTGTGGCGAAGGGAAAGCGTATCGGCAATGAAACGCTCCTGGCTCGCCGCAGTGGCGGCGATCAGGTTTTCGTCACGCAAGCCCCCATCGAAAAGGGTCATCACCCGTTTGGCAACCCTGTGGATTTCGTCCAGGCTTGTACTCGGTACATGGAGATCGCGGCACGCGATGCGGTGTGCGTGTTCCATGAGGTTCCAGTCTTCGCGGGAATATATTGCTTTCCTTGCACGTCGCATGAATGCCTCCTCATCGTCGTCAAGTATTAGGCCGAACACTGGACGCGGCGCCGGTGGGTGTCATTCAAATTGTTTAACGGAATCGTCGAAACATGCTCTGCGAAACTGCACGATGATCGCTGGATTATGAGCGAACCGCATTGAATCGGAACAAAAGGTTTCGCGGCGACTTGTAGCTAGATAAGCAACGCAATCTTACCGGGACGGCACTGTCTTCGGATTTTCCAGCCACTCATTGGAAAACGTCAGGCTCGCGATTGAAATGGGATTCCCTTCCTCGTCTCTCACAGTCACGGTGACAATCAGACGCCCCGTGTCGCCGACTTCGTCGCGAGCAATATCGAGCAGGATGCGCGTTGCCTCCTGGGTTACGGCATTGAGCGTCGCCAATTCCACCCCGTGGTCGTCGCGCAGGGGGCCGGCGCCATTGTGCAAGTCAAAGTAATATCGGGACATTTGTGTGTACACGCTGCTGGTTTCGTAAGGATAGTAATCGTTCGTGGGCCAATCAGTTCCGTCATTCGTCACTATTCTGGAAAATTGGATGGAGGTTTCTTTGATTGAATCACTGCTTCTGAATCTTGAAAGCCGCGATATTGTTTCCGAGGAGGAGAAATCGCTTCTTCGATCAATCATCACACGCGGGCGACAATTTGAAATCGATGAAGATCTGGTGCGGGAAGGATCACGGCCGACATATAGCACCTTGATGCTTGAAGGCTTCGCCGCGCGCTATAAGGTGCTCGATGACGGCAGCCGGCAGATTACGTCCCTGCATATTCCCGGCGACTTCGTCGATCTTCACGCATTCCCCCTGAAAATCATGGACCACGGTATTGTCGCCTTGTCCCCGTGCCGCGTCGCCTTCGCCGACCACAGCGCTCTCAAGACAGTCACCGAAACTGTCCCGCACCTGACGCGGTTGCTCTGGCTTTCCACCCTGATCGACGGCGCCATCCATCGCGAATGGATCGTCGCGATGGGGCGAAGATCAAAGAAGGCGCATCTTGCTCATCTGATCTGCGAGCTTTACGTCCGCCTGCAGGTCGTCCAACTGACCAACGAACAGAGCTTTCACCTCCCGCTGTCGCAGGTCGAGCTTGCCGATGTCGTCGGGATCTCGGTGGTCCATCTCAACAAGACACTGCAGTCGCTGCGCCGCGAAAAGCTCGTGACCTGGATCAATCGGACAGTGACCATTGTCGACTGGGAAGCCCTGAAGGAGTTCGCGGAATTCAACCCGCTTTATCTCAATCTTTCGGTCGAGGCGCGATAGCGATTACAGATGTCGTATAAGACAGCCGAGATATTTCCGGGATTCACCTTGGAGACGATCGTTCTCAGCGAAGCCACCTTGCGGGTTCGTCACGGGGGTAACGGACCGCCGCTGCTTTTGCTTCACGGGCATCCGCGCACGCACACCACCTGGTACCGGGTTGCTCCTTTGCTCGCGCTTGAGTTTACCGTTGTCTGTCCTGATCTGCGCGGATTTGGCGGTTCGTCCAAGCCTGCGGACCATCCCGATCACGCCGGGTCGTCCAAACGAGCGAAAGCGCGTGACTGCGTCGAGCTAATGCGCGGACTGGGGTTCGAAACATTCTCGATCGCCGGCCACGATCGCGGCAGCTATACGGCTTTTCGCTGTGCGATGGATCATCCGCAGACGATCAGATCTCTATCAATCCTCGATGGAGTTCCAATCATCGAGGCTGTCGAGCGATGCGACGCCAAATTCGCGAAAGCCTGGTGGCACTGGTTTTTCTTCGCTCAGGCAGAGAAGCCTGAACGGGCCATCCTGGCCGATCCGCTCGCATGGTACGGTGGTACGGCCGACAAAATGGGAGAAGCGAACTTCGCGGATTACAGCACAGCCATTCATGATCCGTCGACGGTCCACGGCATGATCGAGGATTACCGTGCCGGCCTTGAGATCGACTGGCGCCACGACGAGGAAGACCGGAGCGCCGGACGGCGCTTGGCCTGTCCGTTGCAGGTTTTATGGTCGGGGCAGGACGATCTCGAGTACCTCTATGGCGATGTTCTTGGCGTCTGGCGGCGGTGGGCAACGGAACTGTCCGGCCAGTCCCTGCCTTGCAGGCACCATATGGCGGAGGAGGTGCCCGAGACGTTGGCCAAAGCACTTTCGCGTTTTCACAGCCTCTACTGGTAGCCTGAGAGGAGATGAACCTGAGTGCAGGGGTTGGAACTTTCGAACCCGCGGGCCGTTACATTTTGCTACAACTTCTGATGGTATAAGGTTCTGGTCTTGACTGGAGGCGTCATGATGACGGTGCAGATTTCTCCGCCCTCGCGTTTGGCAACCCATTCGGTTCGCGAGTCGGATTGCGTCGAAGCCATCAGGGCAAGGTTCGAAGAACTGCACGATCCGGGTGAAGATTACATCGATCTCATCAGGGAGGCGATGGCGGCAGGTTGGACCATGCGCGAAGCGCGGCTCGCTCTCAACAAGCTGCTCGGGCTCGACCTCAGGGATCAGGAGCAACACTAGCACTTGTTAGTTTCCGGCGCGGTTCAGCACTTCTTCCAGTTCGTCGATCCTGCGCCGTATGACCTCTGCGGCACTGTCACCCGGTACTGAATCACCTTCCGTGGAAATGCCGAAAGTTTGGCTGCCTTCGGCGACGGCGAGATCGTCCTTCAGCCGCGCCAGTTCTTCGCGCAAATCCGCTTTTGTAGGCTCGTTGCTCATGACACCCTCATCTGCTTGGCGACTACTTCCCGTGAACGATTTTCCAGACGTTACGTTCCCGGAGTCTCCCACTCTCTAACGCGTGCCCAGGGTGACGGAACTTCCGTTTCCTCCATGTGTTTCACTGAAACTTACGATGCCAATTGCCACTCACTGCAATGACGCAAATTCGAGCAACAGTAGGGAGCAATCTGATGGGTGATCCTGGTCCTCGTCCAAATCCCGATCCGCCAATCCCTGACAGGCCGCCGGTGCCCGCGCCGGGACCCGGCCCGGTGCCGCCCATTGTCGAGCCGCCATCTCCGGATCAGCTGCCGGACGAAGTGCCTTTGCCCAATCCTGACGAGGTCCGTGATCCGCCCGCGCATGTTTGGACTAGGCAGAACGAGCCAACGGCGACTTTCATGGTCTCACCTAGGGAACGAATGGTGGTGCGGAGAGTTCATTCTCGACAAAGGAAGTGCGAGGTCCCACATGCCGCTGTTTCGTTTCGTTTTCGATGAAGGTGAGGGGCTTGATGCCATTACACCGATCGCATTTCCTGACCATGAAGCTGCGATCGACGCTGCGCACAAGGCAGCAAGGGAATCGCTCATCGACGCGGTCATTGAAGGCTACGATCCAACGACATGGGTCGTGCGCATCTATAATGAACCGGGCGAACTTTTGAAGACGATTTTCGTGTCTGACCTCCTGCGCACAAAAACCGAATAGCTCTTTATTTGCCGATCCTGGCGAAGAGGGCCCCCTACGAGGCCCTCCATTCTATCCCACACATGGCAGCGTTACTGCGATAGATAAACAACCTTGCGGTCCTTGCGCGATACGATGATCGGCTGCTTGTCGACGTAGACATAGGCGTAGTCCGGGCTATCGGGAATCGGTACCAGCTGAACCTGTTGGGGAACGACGGTTCCAACGGCAACATCGCCATCGATCACAACAGGATCCGAAGGATGGGCAATGACATAGTCGCGCGCTGGCTGTGGAACTTCCACGATGACAGCGTCCTGCGCAAAGGCATAAGTCGAGCCGGCGAGGAGCAATGCGGTGGTTATTGCAACGATGCGTTTCATAAGTTTTGTCTCCTTGTGTGTCCCTGGGCAAGAAACCGGCAATAGGCCCGTTTGGTTCCAGAAGAAGTGACAACCCTCACCAACTCGGGCTTTGCTGCCGCGAAAAGTCAGGGCCAGCGAACGGCGCTACAAGAGCCGGCGTGCTCCGCCAGCTTAGAAGATTTTTTGCCGCGTCGAATGGAACCCGACTTTGCCACGGCCGTTTTCTCGCTAGACAGTGGTGGCCGTGTTAACCAGACGCGACGGTAGGGCGGACAGGACAGTTTTTCTGGTTTCCGGTCCTGGCCAACGAAACGGCAGGCGAGCGCATAACCCGTCCGGCCGCCACTGTCACTGAACCTTACGTCTTCCATTTTTCATGGTGGTGGCCGGAACATTGCTCGTATCTGTGAATTGCAGGATAGAGGCAAAGATATCGGTCCCGCGTATGAAGGCATCCACAAAGCGAACTAAGGAAGAAGTGCGTAACGCCCGTGCGCGGCAAAAAGCCCGCGGCCGTCGCGCCAAGAAGCCTTCGGAGATTCCGGCGCTCGGATGGAAGGACGTCCTTTACCGGGTGTGGCAGTCGCTGTCACAAGACCGCATCATGCTGATAGCGGCAGGTGCCGCCTTTTATTTGCTGCTCGCCCTTTTTCCCGCCTTGACAGCCTTTGTGTCGCTTTATGGATTTCTTGCCGATCGTGCCTCTGTCGCGGGGAATGTTTCGCTGCTTGCCGGCATCTTGCCCAATGACGCGATAGCTCTGATACGTGCTCAACTCGAGGCACTCGCCGCGCAGGATACGAAGTTGCTTAGCATCGGCTTCCTGTTCGGTTTCGTCATCGCGCTCTGGAGCGCCAATAATGGCGTCAAAGGCATTTTCGAAGCGTTGAACGTCGCCTACGGGCAGAATGAGACCCGCAGCTTCGTCAAACTGAACCTCGTTTCATTCGTCGTTACTCTGGGTGGAATCTTTTTCGGAATCGTGCTGCTTCTGGCGCTGGGCATCATGCCGAAACTTCTTGACGCGATGGGCCTTGAAGGTTGGAGCGCCGGTTTGCTGAGCCTCGCCCGCTGGCCGGTTATGATGGGCGTTACCGTGGCTGCAATCTCGATCGTCTATCGCTACGGCCCGGACCGGGAATATGCGAAGTGGCGGTGGCTTTCGTGGGGTGCCGTATTGTCCGCTGTGATCGGCATCGCCGCCTCTGCAGCGTTCACATCGTATCTTACAAACTTTGCTGATTATAACGCCACCTATGGCGCCTTGGGCGCAGTAGCCGGCCTGATGATGTGGATGTGGATCTCATTGATCATTCTTATTCTCGGCGCAGAACTTAATGCGGAGCTCGAACACCAAACCGCAGTCGACAGTACGACAGGTCCGCCGCAGCCCATGGGCAAGCGGGGCGCGGTCGTTGCCGATACGCTGGGCGAAAGCGTGGCTGAATAATCAGCGCAGAATTTTATTGGTCATCACCCATTTCACTGACCGAGGCCACGCATAATTTGCGCCCATTCGCAGATCGGTGAAGCCCTCCGCAACGGTCTTGCCGCTTTTCGCATCAAGGATGCGAATGAATACGGCATGTTCGGTGCGGTTGACACGGGTGACGACGCCGAGGAGTGCGAGCGATGCGCCGTTCTGGCGAGCGATAGCGGCCTCGCAGCCCCCGCAATAGCGCAGCGCCTTCGCCTCTGCCTCCGCAGGCACCGTAACGCCCACCACAGTATAGCGGCCCGAGCCCGTGAGCATGTCCTTTGCCATTTGTTCTGACTCGGAAAGATAGCGCGTGTCGTGCTCATCGGGCGCAATGATGCCGGCGCCCGCACTCCTGTCTTCAAGTTCAATGGGAAATACTGCGATCGAGGCAGGCGGGTTTTGCTGAGCGCCGGCCGGGGTGCACATCATCAAGCCCAATGTCATCAGAAGCAACGGGCGCATGTTAACCCTCCATGCGGCTTTCCTCGCTGGGTAAGGGCCGAGGCGGACAAATCATGCCACGTTGCTGCTAATTCGCAAAGCCGCGGCAGGTTCGGCGGGAAATGATTACATAGGATAGATCAGCATCAGGACGCCGATTGCGATCAGTGCTAAGGCGGGCCAGTTGCGACCCGCGCCGAGGAATCCGAGACCTTGCCGTTTTGGCTCCAGTGTTGGTGCATTTTGATTGTCGGGATGCCTGGGCGGAGAGCTGAGCCGGCGCGAACTGATTGCCACCCACACTGCGTACAGTATGCCGAGGCAAACAATTAACGCGCCAGCTATCTTCATGGTTGAACTCCCCGGACGGCCTAAGTACAGCCGTTGGTTGGAAACTAGTTCTTGCAGTCCTCGGCCTTGGCCATGGCGGTCGGTTCGCCCTTCTGCTGCGCCTGCACGTCCTGCGCTGAGGTGGCTAAATTCTTGTCACCTGCGCCTTCCGTGCCGGCGAGTGGCATGGTTTGGCCGTCCTTCTGAGCGGTCTGGGGGCTATTATTGGTTGTTGTACCCGTACTGGCCGCACCCTTTTGTATCGTGCTGTTGCCCGAATTTTCCAAGGGAACGTGCGTGCCATCCTGGGCGATGCCCGGCTTTGCATCGGAATTTATCGATCCCGTTGTCGTCGGGCATGCGGCAAATGCGATACCGGGGGCAAAAGCCAGTGCGGCAGCGGCGATGATCGGTGCAAGCGCTTTCATGTGATTTCCTCCCTATGGGTTCAATATCGGTAAACCGGGCTATCGCGTTATTGTTCCAGTTGCGTTGGTCGCAAAAGGGCGGTGAACTTTCGCTCACCGCCAGCTATGGGCCCCAGAAAGCTCGGTGTAACCGTTGAGCTAGGGCGCGCTGACCTGGAAAATCAGCGCACAATGAACGCCCGCGAAAAATGCTCGTTCCGGCTTGGTCCGCAATCGTACCGAATTTGCTGCGCGGCAAATGAGCAAAAACGTTTATTCGCGCGGGGTGCGTGCTTCTCCTGGCGCTCTTGATCGCCGATATTGCAGGATATGTCTCGACGGTTTGAAGTGCGACTGAAAGCGGGTTGCATGAGATGCCGTCAGCAGCTCGTTTCTCCCTTCCATACTCGTCCAAAATTTTATCGCGTTCCTGCAACAGATGGCAGAGTCTGTACGTTTTCGGACGTTGTTCGCAATGCTTTCGCAGGCCAATTCCGATAGAGACAGGAGCACGTGATGAGTTTGGCAGCCGGCAACTTCGCCAACCATCTCCTTGCAATGAGCAGGGCTTGCAAGGGCGACGAACTGTTCGCCCATGTCGAAACGGTCGACCTCCCGCTCGGCATGCACCTCAACGAGCCGAACCGGACGATCCCGCATATCTATTTTCCAGAAAGTGGCATTGGATCGGTGATCACTTCCCTGTCCGATGGCCGCGATATCGAGATCGGACTGTTCGGCGCAGACGGGATGTCACATGTCGGCGCAGTGTTGGGCGACGAACTGAGCCCTTACCGCACCGTTGTTCAAGTGGCGGGAAAGGGCAACAGGATCGCTGCGGACCGATTTCGCAGAGCTATCGAGGGCAACAGCGACCTGATGCGATTGTTCCTGAAATACGCGCGCTCCTTCTCCATCCAGACCGGATCGACCGCGCTTGCCAATGGCCGGTCGACGATCGAGGCACGTCTCGCACGATGGCTGCTCATGATGCACGACCGGATCTCAGGCGAATATCTCGGTGTGACCCATGAATTCCTTGCAACGATGCTTGGCGTCAGGCGTCCCAGTGTCACCGATGCGCTGCATATTCTTGAAGGCGAACATCTCGTGATCTCGAGACGCTCGGAAATTGTCATCCGCGACCGCCATGGCCTCGCAGCGATCGCCGATGGTGCCTATGGACTTGCCGAGCGGGAAGCCGAAAGATTGACGGGCTGGCGCGGTAAGCCGCTTTCCCGCTCAGTCTGACCCGACGATTTCCACCGTGAACAGCCCACCCTGAACGGGAATGCGAAGCCGGCAGGGAACGGGGTGAAGCGGACTATGGGTATATGAAAACGGCCGGGAATTTTTCCCAGCCGCTTTCATTAACTGCATCGATTACCGGACCGACTATTTATTCTTGTGGCTCTGCTCGCCGGCCTTGCCCTGCCCTGTTGTTCACCGCTCTTGGAGGAACCGGATCCCTGCTGGGAGCCGCGTGAACCTTGTCCCTGTTCCTGCTGCTTGGACGTGCCCTTGCCGCTCTGTGAACTTCCGCTCTTTTGACTATTAGGCATTTGTCTTCTCCGTTTTGTTAACCCCGCATTCAATCAATCCGGCGCGGTGACGAATGTTCCTCCCTGTTGAATTGGAGATCGGAACTGTACGGTAGCGGACACAGCGCTTGTATGTGCGGTAGCGAATGGGCCAGTTTCGCAGTGTCAAGAACGTGTTCGTGACTTTGCTAAGAGTGGGTTCGGAAAGGAACAATTTAACGCGATGGAAGAAATCACCACCATGCTCGACGAGAGCTTTTTCCAACGAAGTTCGGAGGAGGTTGCCCGCGCCCTCATTGGCGTTTCTCTGTTTGTCGATGGGGTGGGCGGACCGATCATCGAAACCGAAGCCTATGCTCCAAACGATCCTGCCTCGCACAGTTATCGCGGGCCCGGGATCGCGAACCGGACGATGTTCGGTCCAGCAGGTCGCGCCTACGTCTACCGGTCGTATGGTATCCACTGGTGTCTGAATTTTGTGTGTCTCGAGGCGTCAGCAGTGCTTATCCGGGCAATAGAACCTGTTCGTAACATCGAGATCATGCAGCGCCGCCGCGCCGTCGATGACATAAGGCTATTGTGCTCGGGACCGGGAAAACTTGCCCAGGCGCTTGCTGTAGACAAGTCGTATGACGGCAAATCTCTGTTTGAGCCGCCTTTTTTGCTGGAGGCGGCAACGGATGCCTTCGAGATCAGCATAGGACCACGGATCGGTCTGACCAAGGCCGTCGAAACGCCGTGGCGTTTCGGCGCCCGCGCTTCGCCCTTTCTCAGCAGAAAGTTTCCCCTGAAATAGCCGTTCATGTAAGCCGCGTATATCGTCAGCGTGTTCATGGCCGCGGCAATAATTGTCCCGCGGTACCATCGAAAGATCCGCCGGGGCGCTGCCAGCGTATACATCCAAAACAGGGATCAAACATGCTTAAATACGGACTGGCATATTTCGTCACCGCAGTAATTTTCCTTGCGCTCGACATGTTGTGGCTTGGCACGATGGCGACGAGCTTTTACCGCGCCCGCATCCCAGACATAGTGGCGTCGGATGTGAATTACGCACCGGCCATCCTGTTCTATCTGATCTACGCGGTCGGCATCGTGATCTTCGCCTTAAGCCCGGCCATGGAGACCGGCCGATGGCACACCGCGCTGATTTATGGCGCGCTTTTCGGCTTTTTTGCCTATGCCACCTATGATCTGACCAGCCAGGCGACTTTGAAACAATGGTCGACCGCCCTTACGGTCGTGGATATTGCCTGGGGCACTTTTGCTTCCGGTTTGTCGGCGACCTTGAGCTTTCTGGCGACGAACTGGCTGCTGGCGAGGCTAAGCTAACACATCACTTACTCGCCACGAAGCATTGCGTCTGTTCAGTTGCGGTTGGAATGCGCGCGGACGAAATTTGCCGTATCGTCCAAAGTCGGAGCGACGAAGCGCATGGGCGACCCCATCGCGCCGATGATGCCGAGGTGTCCAACGCCCGGGTAGAGCTTTATATCAACGTTGTTTCCGCCAGCGCTCAACTTCTCGGCAAGCCGCGTGCTGTTTCGCGGAAAGACCGTCGTGTCGCTTTTGCCGTGCAGGAGCAGCGTAGGCGGCTCGTGGCGTCCGGCAAACGCCACGGGTTCGGCCAGCGTCGTCGTTTCGGCGGTGCTGAATATGGCCGCTATCTTTTCGTCCTGCGATGGCAGGAAATCATAGGGTCCGGCAATACCGACAAAACCCCCGAGGTCCCTGTTCGGCGTCATGCCCTCCCTCCCGAGCCACGTCTTGTCGAGTGCGAGCATCGCGGCAATGTAAGCGCCGGCGGAGTGGCCGACGACGAACAGCTTTGCCGGATCGCCACCGTATTGGCGTGCATGATCCCTTGCCCAGCGAACGGCCTTGGCGCCGTCGTCAAGAAAGCCTTCATAATGAACCTGGGGGTAAAGCCGATAATCGGGTATCACCGTAACAATCCCCTTGGCGGCCAAAGCCGATCCCACGAATTGATAGGTTTTCTTGTCGCCGTTCTGCCAGCTGCCGCCGTAGAAGAAGACGGCCACCGGGGCGGCATGCGCACCGGCCGGTGCGTAAACATCGAGCGTGCGCCTCGGCCCTTCGCCATAAGCGACGTTCTGCTCGACTCGAGCACCATTGGAAGTAGTGGCCATGTTCAAGATTGTTCCCGGCGAGCACGCCGTCAGGACCATGGCCGCACTAGCGACCGCCGCGATTGCCAAAAAGGGGCTCAAGTGCTCAAAACCCCATGAGGGGTTGGACAAGCCGGCCAACGAGGCTCTTCATCCGCAAGCGGCCATCGACCACGGCGAGACATATACAATCCTCATCAGGACCCGCTGCTGGCTCGTGCTCGAGACTGGCATCGGCAACGATGAGATCGCCGACATGGTAGTCGCCGTCCGCATCATGCAGCGAACCCTTGAGAATGAGCGTGTATTCGGTACCGGCATGGGTATGTTCGGGCAGCACCATGCCCGGTTTCGAGCGCAGCAGCATGGGGCGGTTGCGGGCGGAGCCACCGCGGCCGATCGAGCTCCAGCGTACGCCGGGCGCAAGGAATTTCCACTTGCCGATATCGTAATGTTCAAGCGGCTGCGGCAGGCGCATCCCCTCTGGCAACTCAGCGAGCCATTTGCCCCGTTCCACCACTTTGGAAGGCGGGCCTGAATCGATCCGCGCGAGCGTCTTCTCCAATGCGTCGGGCGAAAGAGCGCTTTCGGACGCGTCCTCAAGCGCGATCCCGCCAAAGATTTCGAAAGCGCGGACGCGCTCGGCGCTTTCCGGACACATCGTCAGGTGCGCCGCGACCACGAGCGCGGGACCTGGCGCCAGGGTTCCGGCGGCATAGGCCATCAAAAGGTCGTCGGATGGACGGTGGGACATCGTTACTGTTCCTCACCCAGCAGGCCGCGCAAGCGCTGCATGGCCAGCCGCAAGCGGGATTTCACCGTACCAAGTGGCAAACCCAGCACTTTGGCGATTTCACTGTGGGGTTTGTCATCGAAATAATGCAGACGTATGACGTTCAGCTGGTCCGCCGAAAGCAGATCGATCGCAGTGCGGACCCGGTGTTCGCTCTCGGTTCTTAGCACCTCGTCGGAGGGCGAGGCCGGAAGTTCGGGCGCCGGATCTTCAAGCAGATGCTGCGCCGGATAGCGCTCACGGCGTACTGAATCCACGCGCAAATTGCGTGCGATAGTGAATATCCAGGTCGAAGCGGAGGCTTTCGCCGGATCGTACAGCGCCGCCTTGCGCCAGACCATCAGCATGGTTTCCTGTGCGAGTTCCTCCGCCTGCCCGGCGGCCATGCCACCACGCATGAAAAAACCTTTCAGGCGTGGTGCAAAGTAGCCGAAGAGTTCTGCGAATGCCGCCTTGTCGGCCTGTTGCGCTATGGCAACGAGCCGCGCCGACTGCTCCGCCTTTTCCGTCATGATGACGCACCCGCCGGCAGGTGCGCCTTTAGCCCGACGCGCCGACATTGCTCGAAGCTGCCCCCGCCAGAGGGTCTCGAAATTGTAAGAGGCAAACGTACCGACGTCATTCATACCGCTCTATACGCAGGCCCACCGCAATCGGATCATCGCTTCGGGACCAGCGAAACTATCAATGATCCATTCCCGTATCTGCAACGTATTGATTGCAGCACAGGGAGACAACGTCTGATTTCCCTTGGCTGTCGGTGTTTGCAGGATGACTTCGGGAGAACAGGGTTGAAAATCGCAGTCATAGGGTCCGGTATATCCGGCATGTCGGCCGCATGGCTTCTTTCGCAGAAACACGAAATTACCGTCTACGAACGCGAAACGCGCATTGGCGGGCACAGCAATACCGTGATAGTACCCGGTGAGGGCGGCGTGGCCGTCGATACCGGCTTTATCGTCTACAATGAACAGACCTATCCCAACCTGACCGCGCTGTTTGCCTTGCTCGGCGTTGAAACCGCGGCGTCGGAAATGTCATTCGCCGTCTCGCTGGATAGCGGCAGGCTCGAATATTCCGGAACGGGCTTCAGCGGCCTTTTTGCCCAGCAACGTAACCTCGTCAATCCGCGGTTTTGGCTCATGCTGCGCGACCTCTTGCGCTTTTATCGCGAAACTCCAGCCCATGCGGGCAAGCTTGGCCTCATTGCGCTTGGCGATTTCCTCGAACGTGAAGGTTACGGCCGCGCGTTCCGTGACGATCACCTGTTGCCAATGGCATCGGCCATCTGGTCGGCGCCGGCTGCGAGCCTTCTCGACTACCCGGCCGAAGCATTCATCCGCTTCTGCGACAATCATGGATTGCTCAAGCTTGCCAACCGGCCTGTCTGGCGCACGGTCAAGGGCGGAAGCCGCAACTACGTTGAGCGCCTGACGGCGAATTACAGGAACCGCGTCCGCACCGGCTGCGCCGCCGCATCGGTCCGGCGTGCCGGCGATCATGTCGCGGTCTCAGATATCCACGGAGTGACCGCCATATTCGATCATGTCGTGATGGCGGGTCATGCCGACGAGACGCTTGCCCTGCTCGCCGACCCGTCGGCACTCGAGAAAAGACTGCTCTCCGCCTTTCGCTACTCGGTTAATCGCGCGGTGCTGCACGAGGATGAAACGCTCATGCCGAAGCGGCGTTCGGTCTGGTCGAGCTGGAATTACCTTGGCGAACGCAAGGAGATGCAGCCCCCAAGTCAACTCTGCGTCAGCTATTGGATGAACAGGCTTCAGCCCCTCGAAACCGAGCGCCAGTTCTTCGTTACCCTCAATCCTCGCCATGCGCCGGACCCGTGCAAGGTGCTGCATACCCAGACCTATGCGCATCCACTCTTCGACAGTGAGGCCATGCAGGCGCAGCGCCAGCTCTGGCAGTTGCAAGGGGCTCGCAATACCTGGTTCTGCGGCGCTTATTTCGGCGCGGGCTTCCATGAAGACGGGCTCCAGGCAGGCCTTGCCGTAGCCGAAGATTTGGGTGGCTTACACCGTCCTTGGACCGTTGCCGAGGAATCGGCGCGAATCCATCGCCAGCCATTGGCTAGTCCGGTAGAGGTTGCGGCATGAGCGCATTTT
The DNA here is from genome assembly GCF_000686005.1 of Phyllobacterium sp. UNC302MFCol5.2. Taxonomy (NCBI): domain Bacteria; kingdom Pseudomonadati; phylum Pseudomonadota; class Alphaproteobacteria; order Hyphomicrobiales; family Phyllobacteriaceae; genus Phyllobacterium; species Phyllobacterium sp. UNC302MFCol5.2. The sequence goes on along the minus strand of NZ_JMLL01000012.1, from coordinate 9,203 downwards.
CCTCGGCAATCTATGCGGGCAAGGTGACGCACAAGCGTTTGCGGCCGCGGCAGCACTTCCTGCGCTACCGCATGTTTTACATGCTGTTCGACATTGATGAGATTGACCGGATCGCCCGGGAGCACTGGCTGTTTTCGCGCAACCGCTTCAATCTCTTCAGCTTCTACGACCGCGATCATGGCAATAAGTCTGAGGTCGCCAATGACGGCTCGCCGCTGCGAAGCTATGTCGAGGATCATCTTCGCGCGGCGGGAGCAGAGCCCGATGGCGGCGCAATCCGCCTGATGTCGATGCCGCGTATCCTCGGCTATGTGTTCAATCCCCTCAGTGTCTATTTCTGCCATGATCGCGCCGGCGCATTGGCCGCATTGATCTATGAGGTGGATAACACGTTTGGCCAGCGTCACAGCTATGTCTTCCCCCTCGACAAAGGCACCGGCAGCGCCGGACCATTGCATCAGGAATGTGCCAAGGCGTTTTATGTCTCGCCCTTCATGGAGATGGCGCTGGGCTACGATTTCACCATCAAGATTCCCGATGACGCCGCCTCGATCGTGATCAATGCCAGCGACCGCGAGGGCCTGATCATCGCCACCGCTTTTGCCGGCAGGCGGAAGGAATTCAGCGACTGGCAACTAGCGAAATTGTGTTTCGCCTATCCCCTGCTGACCCTTAAAGTCATTGCCGGCATACATTGGGAAGCGCTGCGGATATGGTTGAAGGGCGTCGGCCTCAAGCCTCGGCCGCAGACACCCGTTCAGACCAAAACCATCATAGCGCGATCGACCCGGGCAGAATGACTGACGACAACACTGATAAGCCGGCGATCGTGCTCTTTCGTCACGACCTACGTATCCGCGATAACCGCGCGCTGCTGGCTGCCGCCGGCTCCGGCAAACCGGTTATCCCGATTTTCCTTTCGGATGAGACGAATGAGGATTCGCGGCCAATCGGCGGCGCGCGGAAGTGGTGGCTGCACCATTCACTGAAAGCGCTGGGCGCTTCGCTCGAAAAACTGGGCGGCCGGCTCATTCTGCGGCGGGGAAACACTGCGGCGATTGTCGACGAAGTACTGGATGACACCGGAGCCGATGCCGTGCTGTGGAACCGTCGTTACGATCGACCCGGCGTTGCCATTGATACGGCACTCAAGGCCGGATTATCAAGCCGGGGAATCGCGGCCGAGAGCTTCGAGGGCCATCTGTTGCACGAGCCATATGCGCTGAAGACAGGCTCCGGTGGGTATTACCGCGTTTATTCCCCGTTCTGGCGCGCGCTGAATGCCCAGCCCGAGCCCCGCGACCCACTGGCTGCGCCGCGAGAACTATTGGCCTGGCCGCACCCGGTAACGACGGACAGTCTCGACGACTGGGCGCTTCTGCCCCATGAGCCCGACTGGGCCAATGGCTTTTTCAGAGACTGGACACCTGGTGAAGAAGGAGCCCATGAGCGGCTTGCGGACTTCCTCGACGGGTCGATCGACCGCTACGTAGCCAAGCGCAATCGTCCTGACATGGAGGCGACATCGCGATTGTCGCCGCATCTTGCCCATGGCGAGATAACACCCTTCCAGATATGGCATGCCTTAAGGGCGCCCGAAGGGCTCGACCATCGATCCGGCGCGGAAAAGTTCCGCGCAGAGGTAGGCTGGCGGGAATTCTCCTGGCATCTGCTTTTCCACAATCCGAAGCTGCATTCGGAAAACTTCAAGCCGGCCTTCGACAATTTCGCATGGGCGGGCGATGCCGGGGGCCAGTTCACCGCCTGGAAGCGCGGGCTGACCGGCTACCCCATCGTCGATGCCGGCATGCGCCAGCTTTGGCAGACGGGATGGATGCACAACCGGGTGCGAATGGTCGTCGCTTCCTTCCTCATCAAGCACCTGCTCGTTGACTGGCGCGAGGGCGAAGCATGGTTCTGGGATACGCTCGTCGATGCGGATCCCGCCAACAATTCTGCGAGCTGGCAATGGGTGGCTGGGTCCGGCGCCGACGCCGCTCCCTATTTCCGCATCTTCAATCCCGTCCTTCAGGGTGAGAAATTCGATCCGAAGGGGGACTATGTTCGAAAATTCGTACCGGAGCTGAAGACGCTCCCTGCAAAATTTGTGCATCAGCCGTGGAATGCGCCCGAAGCCGTTCTGAGAGAGGCGAATGTCAGTCTCGGCGAGACTTATCCGTGGCCCATCGTTGATCATCAAGCCTCCCGCCGCCGAGCACTGGATGCCTATTCCGCAGCGATGAGGTAACGATCTGGTGCTGGAGTCGGACGGGTCTCCCAGGCAGGATACAAGTGTGTCCCAAGACGTATCATCGCTGCGTGGAGGGTCTTCACTCTGTTCTCATCGCCCTTGGCCAGAGCCTGCTTGTGTGGATCGAACTTGTCACGGGGTTAGTCCGCGCCTAGTGTTTGCAAGGAAGCAAACATTAAGGGCATGGGGCTTCGTGACATCATGGATGCCGCACCAAATACATCATTTCGCGTGGTCTACACCATTAACGGCGTCATAAGGGTGGCGACTATCGAGCCGTGGGTGACGCTGCTTGATCTGCTACGGGAGGAGTTTGATCTTACGGGCACCAAGAAGGGGTGCGATCATGGCCAATGTGGTGCGTGTACCGTGCTCATTAACGGTATTCGGATCAACAGTTGCCTGGTGCTCGCCGTTAGCCGCAGCGGCTCCGTAGTGACAACAATCGAAGGCATTGGAACTCCCGACCAGCTTCATCCCCTGCAGGCGGCGTTCGTGAAACATGACGCTCTCCAATGCGGATACTGTACACCCGGGCAAATATGCTCGGCCATCGGATTGATTTCGGAAGGTATCGCGAAGACGCGGGACGAGATACGCGAAGGCATGAGTGGTAATCTCTGTCGCTGTGGTGCCTATATCGGGATCGTGGACGCGATCGAAGAAGTCTTGGCAGCGGCACCCGACGCGAACTCGTTGCCATGAAGCGGTTCACATATGTCCGAGCCGCGTCGATCGATCAGGCGATCGAAAGTCTCTCCGTCCATGCAGCCGCAAAACTGTTGGCCGGAGGCACCAACCTCATTGATTTGATGAAGTACGACGTATCGACCCCGACGACCATTATCGACATCAACGACTTGCCGCTCCGTGAGATAAATGAAACCGCCGATGGAGGATTGCGCGTTGGCGCGCTCGTGACAAACTCCGAGGTTGCCATTCACCCGTTTGTCGCGCGACATTATCCTTTACTAGCCAGCGCCATCTTCGCCGGCGCGTCGGCCCAGTTGCGCAACGCGGCCACAGTCGGGGGCAACCTCATGCAGAGAACGCGTTGCCCGTATTTTTATGACGTGCTGACTCCTTGCAACAAACGAGCGCCGGGTAGCGGATGTCCGGCTCGAACCGGGCTGAACCGCAACCATGCAATACTTGGCGCGAGCCAACTTTGTGTGGCCACCCACCCGTCCGACATGTGCGTTGCCCTCGCAGCCATCGGAGCGACAATAATCGTTCAAGGCCCCAAGGGAGTACGCTCCATTCCCTTCGCTGACTTTCACCGACTGCCGGGCGACTCGCCTGAGAAAGACACGACGCTGCTCGATGACGAAGTCATTCTTGAAATCTTGTTACCGCCGGTGCTTGAGCATCATCGATACAGCTATTTGAAGATCCGCGATCGCCTGTCTTACGCCTTTGCCATCGTCTCGGCCGCGGTGTTGCTAACGATCAACGACGAAGCCGCGGTTTCGTTGGCCCACATCGCCTTGGGCGGCGTCGCGCACAAACCGTGGCGGAACACGGCGGCGGAAGCGCTGTTGATCGGCCGGCCTGCGTCTCGTGTGAACTTCGACCAGTTCGCATCGATGCTGCTATCAGGCTCCGTTGCATTGTCTGAGAACGACTTCAAGATAGACCTTGCCCATCGGACGGTCGTTCGAGCGCTTGAACAGGCCGCATCACGAACGCCTCAGTCGCAGTTCGACAAGCGTGTCCATTGAGGGATAGATGGATCAAGAGCAGACGGTCACGGGCAAGAGCATTCTCCGAGTTGACGGACCACAGAAGGTTCGGGGCGAGGCCAAATATGCTGCCGAATACAATATTCCCGATCTCCTGCATGCGTACGTCGTGACGGCGTCGATCGCGAAAGGTCGAATACTGTCGATCGATCTTGCTACAGCAAGACGTTTTCCGGGCGTGGTCGAGGTTCTGTCCCACAAAAATCGCCCATGGTTCTGGCCAGTCTCATTTCTTTATAAGGATGCAGCGGGTCCGCCAGGAAAGCCATTCGTGCCGTTATACGATGACCGCGTGTATTTCAGCGGTCAACCCGTCGCGCTGGTGATCGCTGAAAATTACGAAGCTGCGCGTGATGCGGCCGCTTTGGTAAAGGTGACATACAAAGCCGAGCAGCATACCACCGACCTCGCTGCATCAGCGGCGTTCAAACCGCGGAAACGCCGGATCGGTGTCGCCCCTGTCCCTCATCCGACAGGAAACGCCGATCTGGCGTTCGCAGTTGCTCCTCTGAAAATCGAATCGACCTACACCACCTCTCCGGAAAACCATCATCCCATGGAATTGTTTGCAACGACGGTGAAGTGGGGCAAGATCGTCACCGTTTACGACAAGACGCAAAGCCCAAAGAGCGTAGAGCTCTTCCTCAAGTTCGCGTTTCGCTTGATCGGACGCAAAGTGCGGGTTGTCAGCAGTTATGTCGGCGGTGCGTTCGGTCTTGGTCTACGACCACAGCAATCGGTCTTTCTGGCGTTGATGGCGGCGAAGGCGCTCAAACGCTCTGTCCGACTGGTCCTGCCGCGCGACCATATGTTTGCGCTCGGGTACCGCGCCAACGCCGTCCAAACCGTATCCCTTGCGGCCGACGAGCAAGGCCGTTTGCAGGCGATCAGGCATCGAGCCGTGGCCGCCACCTCGCAATTTGAGGATGCCCAGGATCCGATGCTGCTATTCTCTGCAAGCCTTTATCGGTGCAACAACATCAAGCTCACCTACGAACTGGCAAAACTCGACACTGTTTCGCCTTGTGACATGCGCGCTCCTGGTGCGGCGACCGGAATGTTTGCGCTGGAATCCGCGATGGACGAACTGGCTTACGTCCTCGATATGGATCCTCTGGCTCTGCGCCTCACAAACTACACGGAGCGGGACCAGAGCGAAAATCGACCATTTAGCAGCAAGGCACTACGCGAATGCTATGCTCTGGGAAGCGAGCGTTTTGGCTGGCACAAGCGCAGTCGCGCACCGCGGTCGATGCGCGAGGACAAAGAACTGATCGGTTGGGGCATGGCTACAGGAGCTTGGGAGGCCGCAATGTCACCCGCGCCCGCGCGGGCAAAAGTTATGGTCAGGAGCGACGGGAAGTTCGAGGTGACATCATCCATCACCGACATCGGCACCGGTACCTACACGATCCTAAGTCAAATCGCAGCGGACACTCTTGAAACGACGATGGACCGCGTTGTGATACGGCTTGGAGATTCAGCCTTGCCCTTTAATCCAATTCAGGGCGGCTCATGGACGGCAGCAACGTCTGGCGCTGCCGTCCAGTCCGCTTGTCGCAAGCTCAAGTCGACGATCAGGTCGCGGGCGAAGCATACAGGCGTTTTGGGGCGTGGGCAGGGTGCCGAGCTACTTTCTGCATCCGCTCTCATCGATTTGTTGAAACTGCAGCGCGGCCGCAAACTAAGCGCAACCGCCACGATGTTCAGCTTCCCGTTTGGCAAAAAGTTCTCCAGTGCCACCCATGCGGCAGTGTTCGCCGAGGTCCGGGTCGACGAGGAGCTATCAGTGGTGCGTGTCACCCGCATCGTATGTGCCGTAGCCGCCGGACGCATTCTTAATCCCAACACTGCCCGCAGCCAGATCATCGGCGCAACTGTCATGGGGATTGGGAAGGCGTTGCACGAGGACGCCGCCTACGATCACAACCTCGGACGCTGCATGGCACACGGTTTCGCAGACTATCACATCCCTACCAATGCCGACGTTTATGACATAGACGTCGTGTTCGTCGACGAGACGGATGCCGAGGTTAGCCCACTGGGCGTGAAGGGCGTCGGCGAAATCGGGGTCGTCGCCGTGGCACCTGCCATCGCGAACGCAATCTTCCATGCGACAGGAGAAAGGATGCGACACCTTCCGATTACCATCGATCGTCTGGCACGCGCCGGATCACGATGACCGAAGCGCTGGATGAGGGTCCCTTCTTTCACGGCACAATTGCGGATTTGCGCGTTGGTGATTTGCTCACCGCAGGATACCGGTCGAACTATCGACCTGAAGTGGTGATGAACCATATCTACTTCACTGCCATTGTGGACGGTGCCGGACTTGCCGCTGAGATCGCAGCTGAACTTAGCAATGGCGGCGCAATCCCGCGTGTTTACGTCGTAGAACCGACCGGGACATTCGAGAACGACCCGAACGTGACCGACAAGAAATTTCCCGGCAACCCCACACGGTCGTATCGCAGCAGCGCACCGCTCAAGGTCATCGACGAAATCACGCATTGGACCAGATTGACGCCCGAAGCACTACGGTTATGGAAAGAACGACTGACCACACTGCGCTCAGACGAACGAGGCGAAATCATCAACTGATCCGAGAGGGACACGCATCGTGTGCTCATCAAACGATCGGATAGCTAAAACGCGATGATCAGATCTCCACCCTGAACTGGACAGCCAAATCCGGCACGCCGCTACTTCGAGATTTTCCTGCGATTTTTCTCACACCCGATCCAAGGCCTGCATTCTAAGATCCGCGCTGAAGAGCTGACCTTCCGCTTCCGCAATGTGTCGTCATTCAACTCAACGTCGTAGTAGCGCGCCCGGTCATCGGTAGTCACCATCCTCGTCCACCGGCACATCATATGTCAGTAATGGTAAAACCAAAGGTCTCAAGCATTCGCGGCAACAATGAATTGGTTGTAGCGTGCTCACTAGTTGAGCAGCGTTTTATCGAATCGTACGGCCCAGTCCTATTGGGACAGGAGTTGGATGATATGGACAGCTAAAATGAGACAATTCTTTGCAGATACGTTTGCCCTTATTGTGTTCTCAACCGTAGCCGGGATAACGGTCGAGTTCTTCATCGTTGGACTGACCCCATCACAGGTATTTCAGGCGCGGCTCGCTGCCATCCCCGTTATTGTTGTCACTGCCCGACCTTACGGGATTTATCGCGATTGGCTGTTCGCCCTGTTTGATGCGCCGACAGGCAACCGAGCTAAAAAGACGGCGGTCGATATCAGCGCATTCGTTACGTTTCAAGTTCCAATCTACTGCGCAATCCTGGCGCTCGCCGGGGCGACTATCATGCAAATTGTCACCGCTGTAGGGTCAGCCATTATCGTTTTGACGGCCTCGGGTCGCCCCTATGGACTCTTTCTTGAGTGCGGTGTTTATAAGAATGCCTGAGGCACAGATTTGCCGGAGCCGTTGTCATTGCTGGACATTTCTCGGAGGGAGTTTCTAACAGGGGTTCTTATCAAGTGGTCAAAGAAGATCGAAGATTCCAAATATGATACAGGCGGCACTTGCTATAACCAAAGGCGTTCGCGGAACAATGGGGTGGCGGGCATTAAAACGCTGCGGCACTGCATGCGCAATAACAACTCTTATTGACGTGGGGGAAACGGCTACGGCGTCGAGCCGACGCGATCTTGAATGCATACCAACAATAAACTGTGATTTTATGAACTTTCGATTAGCGGATACTCTGCCTGTGCACCACAAGACCAAGGAGTTGAACGATGAGAACAATCCTCGTATTTGCCGCCGCTTGCGGGCTCACCGTGTCGGCCGCTTCGGCCGAGTGTGTCGGACATACCGCCTCCCTTGACAAAGAGATCACAACGGCAAGTGTTTCGAAGGACCAAACACAGGACCAGACCACTATTCAAACTGATGCTAGATCAGTAAAAAAGGAACCGCCGCAATTCGAAGGCGAATAGCTGGTGCCCCCCAGGAACAGAGCCTTGGAGAACTCGGTGCTCAAGAAGGATCGGTCCTGGTAAGTGCGTAGATTGCCTAGCTAGTTGTTGCCGGATGTCGGCGCTACACATTGGAGATATTGAGGCACGCGCTTATTGTCCGCTTTGGTTTCTGGAAGCTGAGCTGTTTCCTTGCTCTTAACCCGTGCGTATCGAAGATGCGCCGAGGACGATCGGGCCAAACACCACCGCAAACCAAAGGTACTCCATTCTAGTGTCCTTCAGTGGCAAGATGACGATGCCCACTTTTGGGTGGGCCGATCTCGGGAATGGAGGAGAGAAGGGCGGCGATCAAAACTGGAAGCGTCGTCCACAACAAATCATAGGCGACCATGGGTCAGCGGCCTCCAAGTTCGCTCTCGATCTTCTTGCGACTGCCGCCGTGCTTCTTGATGAGCTCAAGGGCTCGGTCCTTGCTGATGTCATGTTTCGTCATGAGGTAGTTCACCTCGTAGTCCTCGCTTGCCGATACTGTGGCGCGGTCTCGATTGTCCTGCTTGGATTTGTCATCTGACATTTGGGTTTCTCCGCGGCTGTGGCTGATTGTTTCTCAACAGCCGCAAAGGATTTAGGTTCCCTGTCGCCTTAAGTGGGGATCGGCCACTAACCCGATTGCGCCGCTCATGGCGAGCAGCGCTTTCCTGGGTGCCAGTTGTTGCTTACTTATCGAGATCCTGGGCCATCATCAGATGATGTTCCAAGGCCGGCTCTGTCGTAGCGGCCCACGCCTTAAGGTCGGGATTATCGCCGCCTTCGCCGTAGCGCTTGAATAAGTCAACTGCGTCTTTGTGCGCCGAAACCTGATCGGAGTGATACTGCTTGGTGAAATCCTCACTTTGCAGACCGTTGAGCTTATCAAGCGTGCTTTTCTGCGCTGATGTCATTGCCGTAGGGATTGAGGCCTTGACCTTCCCGCCGTCAACCAATTGCTTCAGCTCCGCCGACGTCTTCTGATGGTCCGCGATCATCTGCTTGGCGAAAACCTTGGTAGGATCGTCAGCCCGTCCGCGGCGAGCTTACTGGACTCGATTTCAAACATGTCACTGGTGGCAGCTTCCATAACGAAATCTTCCGTTTTGGGGGCCACCCCGATCAGAGAGTTGACGCCGGTCTTTTCAGCCGCCGTCTGGGCAAACGTCGGCGTTGACATCATTAACAAGGCAACAGTCACTAAAAGCTTGTTCATCTGGGTTCTCCTTTGCACTGAGCGAACAA
>NZ_JMLL01000011.1:0-695927 GCF_000686005.1 Phyllobacterium sp. UNC302MFCol5.2 | reverse complement strand
GCCGTTGCCAAGAAGGACATGCAGCCCGGAGAGAAGCTCGATGCCATCGGCGAATATTGCTACCGCGCCTGGATCATGACCGCGGCGGAAGCGCGCGAGGCCGGGGCAATCCCGTGCGGGCTTCTGCAGGGCGGCACCGTCACGGCACCGATCCGCAAGGGCGAACTCATCACCAGCGCCAATGCCGCGCCGGTGCCAGGCTCGAAGATCGTCGAACTGCGCGCCCGCCAGAACAAGCTCGTCTACGGCGCGTGAGTGAGAAGCAACAAGATTCGTACGCCAGCCACTATCAGACAAGGAGCGCCGAAATGGCTTCCGCCAGAAGTTCAAATGCCAAACTGAAGGACGATGGCAGCAATCTTCCGTTTGCGTTCCGGCATTATCCGCCGGAACAGCTGAAGGAGGCGCTGCGCAAGATGTACCTCATCCGCCGTTTCGAGGAGGGGGCCGAAGAATCCTATACACGCGGCCTGATCCACGGCACGATGCACCTCTCCATCGGCCAGGAAGCAAGCGCCGTCGGCATCTCGCTGCCGCTTTCCGATGACGACATGATCACCTCGACGCATCGCGGCCATGGCCACTGCATCGCCAAGGGCGCAGAAGTCTCGAAAATGTTCGCCGAGTTCTTCGGGAAGGAAACGGGCTACTGCAAGGGCCGTGGCGGCTCCATGCATATTGCCGACGTATCCAAGGGCAACCTCGGCGCCAACGGGATCGTCGGCGGCGGGATTCCGATCGCCGTCGGCGCCGCTCTTTCCGCCAAGAAGCAGAAGAACGGCAAGGTCGTCATCTCCTATTTCGGCGATGGCGCCAATAATGAGGGTGCCTTCCACGAAGCGCTCAACATGGCTGCCGTCTGGAAACTGCCTGTCGTTTTCGTCTGCGAAAACAACGGCTATGGTATGTCCACTTCAACCAAGCGTTCAACAGCGGTTGCAAATGTTGCTGACCGGGCTGTGGCCTACAACATGCCGGGCGTCATTGTCGACGGCAACAACCTTTCCGAGGTTGCCGAGGCCTCGCATGAGGCTGTCGAGCGGGCGCGCCGCGGCGAAGGCCCGACGCTGATCGAGTGCAAGACCTACCGGCATCGCGGCCATTCCAAGAGCGACCGCAACCGTTACCGCACCAAGGAGGAGATTGAGGACTGGATCACCAACCGCGATCCAATCCTGCTCTTCCAGGAACAGTTGAAGGAGTTCGGCTTCGTTACCGACGGCGAAATCGAGGCGATCCGCGCCGACGCCGAGAAGGAAATCGCTGAAGCCATCGAATTCGCCAAGAACAGTCCGTCGCCCGATTTGAACAATCTTACCCGCGACGTTTATACGGTTGATATTCAATGAACGAGATCATTCGCGAACTCAGCTATTCGCAGGCCATCCAGGAAGCCATGGCGATTGCCATGGAGGCGGATGAGCGTGTTTTCCTCATGGGCGAGGATATCGGCGTCTATGGCGGCGCCTTCCAGGTGACCGGCGATCTCGTTCATCGCTTTGGTGAAGACCGGGTCATGGATACGCCGATCTCGGAGCTTGGCGGCGCCGGCGTCGCGGTCGGCGCGGCGCTGACCGGCATGCGCCCGATCTTCGAATTCCAGTTTTCCGATTTTGCCGCGCTCGCCATGGAGCAGATCGTCAACCAGGCGGCAAAGATAAGATACATGCTCGGCGGCGCGGTTTCGGTGCCGCTGGTGATGCGGTTTCCAGCGGGTTCCGGCACCGGTGCTGCCGCGCAGCACAGCCAGAGCCTCGAGGCATGGCTTGGCCACGTTCCAGGCCTGAAAGTGATCCAGCCGGCGACGCCATACGACGCAAAGGGCATGCTGCTCGCTGCGATCGAGGATCCGGATCCGGTCATGATCTTCGAGCACAAGCTCCTGTACAAGATGAAGGGGCCGGTTCCTGAGGGTCACTATACCGTACCGATCGGCAAGGCCGCTATCGTTCGCGAAGGGACGGACCTGACCATCGTTGCCACGGCCATCATGGTGCACAAGGCACTTGAAGCTGCCGAGGCGCTGGCCAAGGAAGGCATCAACATTGAAGTAATCGACCTGCGCACCGTGCGGCCGATGGACAAGGCGACAATCATCGCCAGCGTCAAGAAGACGTCGAAGCTGATGTGCGTTTACGAGGGCGTCAAGACGCTGGGCGTAGGCGCCGAGATCAGCGCCATGATCGCCGAGAGCGAAGCCTTCGATTATCTCGATGCGCCGATCGTGCGTCTCGGTGGCGCCGAAACGCCGATTCCATACAATCCCGACCTTGAAAAAGCGACGGTGCCACAGGTCCCCGGCATCATTGCGAGCGCCCGCGATCTCGCCAAAGGGGTACGCTAGTCATGCCCGTCGAAGTGATCCTGCCCAAGGTCGACATGGATATGGAAAGCGGCCAGATTTCGCGTTGGTATGCCAAGGAAGGCGACAGCGTTTCCAAGGGCCAGCTTTTGTTCGAGATCGAAACTGACAAGGCAGCCATGGAAGTCGACGCTCCCTCAACCGGGATACTGCGTGACGTAAAGGCCGAGGAGGGCACGACCGTGCCGGTCGGGCAGGCAGTCGCCTGGATCTATGGCGAGGGTGAAGCCTACGCGGCTACCCCCGCAAAAGCCGATGCAGGCAAACCTGATACGTCTGAAAAGCCGGCAGCCGCACCCGCCCAAACCGCGCCGGTTCAGGCTGCACCGATTGCGGCGACGCCTGCTGTTGCCGAAACCAATGGCGTCCGCGCCACGCCGCTGGCGCGCCGTGTTGCCCGCGAGGCCGGGATCGACCTCGCCTCGCTCAAGGGATCGGGCCCCAAAGGCCGTATCCAGAAGAAGGATGTCGAGGCAAGTACGCTCAAATTGGATGGAGCGTCGGCCAAGGCGCCTTCACCATCGCCAGTGCCTGCACCGGCGCGGACTGCCCAGATAACGGGTGAAGCGCCGCTCAACGCGGTCTGGCTACGCGAAGGCAAGTGTGCTGGACATGCACCGGTGGTTCTCATCCATGGCTTTGGCTCCGATCTGAATAGCTGGCGGCCGATGCTTGGCGGCGGCACGCTCGACAATCCGGTCCTCGCCATCGATCTGCCGGGACATGGCGGTTCGACCCGCGCCATACCGGACGATCTCGACGGCATCGCCGATCTCGTCGAGCAGACCGTTGCTGCGTATCATTCGGGCCCCGTCATCCTCGTGGCACATTCGTTCGGCAGCGCCGTCGCAACGGAGGTCGCAGCACGCAACAATCTCGATGTGCGTGCGCTGACACTTATATCGCCTGCGGGGCTCGGACCGGAGATCAATGGCGGCTTCCTTTCCGGTTTCGTTCGGGCGCGCAGCGAGGCGAGCCTCGTCGCGTGGATGAAGCAGCTTGTCCAGGATGAAAGCCTGCTGACCAAGCCTTTCGTCAATGCCACACTGGCACAGTCGCAGGACACGGCGCTGCGTGAGGCGCAGCAGCAGGTGGCGGATCGCTTCTTTGCCGACGGAACGCAGGTGATCGACACGAGGCAAACCCTCGCCAGTCTGCTCATCCCGGTGCGTGTGATCTTCGGCGCGGCCGACCGTGTCATACCGGCAAGCCATGCAGCGGGGCTGCCGGGCGAGATTGCGGTGCATGTTTTTGCCGGCACCGGCCACATGCCGCAGCTCGAACAGCGTGAGAAGGTCATGCGCATTCTCGGCGAGGTCAGCCGGTCAGCCGGCTGATTTCGGGTCTCACTCGCTGATCGCGTGGCGATCGTTTCTTGATGCGACCATCGCGCGGCGGATAGCGCCGCGGGCGGAGGCGAGATTGGGCATCACCCAGTTGGGCTCGGCTCCAAGGAACTTGTCGAGGAAGGCGATGGCATAGCCCGGCATCTCCTCAACGTTCTCGCGATAAGACCACCAGGTGCGCAGATCGTCGGCACAATCGTCGATGCGTGCAGCGGTTCCAAATTCCTGCTCATGGATGGCCGCGATCGCACCGACGCAGAAGTTGGTATATAGAAAACCTTCGGGCCAGAACGCGATGATATCCTGCATTTCGGTTTTTGCCGCAGCGCCGCCTTGAGCCTTGGCTGACACCGATGCGGGCGCTTCGGTGATCAGTTCCTTGAGGACCAGTCCTGCAGCAAAGATAATGAAATCCTTGCGGTCGATACGCGCAAACGACTTCTGCTGCTCGACCGTCTCGATCCAGTTGAGGAAGGCGCGGGTGAGCTTGGTCTCGTCGATGCTGAACTGGTAGCCGTAGTGGTCGGCGATCAATGCGGCATTCTTGCGGAAAGCCATGCGAAACCACCGCAGCCGCCGCAGCCGATGCCGCAGATCCGGCGTGTGGACGAGTTCATCCCGAAACAGAAAATCCATGTGCTCTCACTTTCGCGACGATGCTACCACGTTGCAGGTTTTCATGCATCCCCAGCCAAGATTTTGGTGGGTGTGAAAATCATACATATTGACATTACGAAAAACAAATGTTCTATATTTTTTCGTTCGATCATGGCATATGTTGGCGGTCGGGCGTAGGGAGGTTGATTACATGGCGATGTGGCAATGGGGATTGCTGGCCCTCGGATTCTTGTGGGCGTTGCAGTCGTTAGGCGTCTGGTATCAGATGCGGCATTACACTGATGTCATGAAGGGTATCTCCTCCAAATACAATGATGGATTCGTTGGCGCCGGCAATGTGCGCGGCCGCCTTGGCAAGGGCGTGATCGTCCTCATCGTTGTCACGCGCGACCTGACGATCCAGCGCTTTCTCGTCATGAGCGGCCGTTCGGTTTTTGCGAAGTTCAAGCGGCGTGAAGAGTTCGAGGGCATCTCGCTCAGTGCGCTGCGTACAGACCCGGTAATGTCCGGCCTGGGTGATCCGGCTCTGGCCAAGGCGGCAGAGCGGGCAATTGAACAAATAGATCGGGCGAGGGCGGATCCGCCCAAGCCGGGCCTATCGGGAATCAGGACAGTCAACGCTTAAGGGACGGCCGCTTGTCGCGGTCGGTAAGGAGGAGAGGGAACATGTCAATTCTAACAATGTTGGCGCAACATGCCGACATCGCCGCGCACCACATTTCTGTGGCGGGGACGATGGTCTCGGACGCGGCGCTGCACGGCAAGCACGCCGTCGAGCATGCGGGCAACGACCTCGTCGTTCTCGCGCAGTCGACGGGCGATATCTCGGTCGAGCAGTTCAAGGACAGGCTCAAGAACGTCCAGCAGGAAGAGCAGCTTGGCTGGCTTGCCAATATCGGCAAATACTTCATCGGTATTTTCCAGAAGGGCGGCGAGGTCTTTGCCGGTTTCGTTACGGGCATCATTCCGACCCTGGTCGTGCTGATGACCGCCTTCTACGCGCTGACCGAACTCGTCGGCGAAGAACGGGTCCATGGTATCGCGCGCGGCGCGGGCAAGATTGCCCTGACCCGCTATACGGTTCTTCCGGTGCTTTCGGTCTTCTTCCTCACCAATCCGATGGCCTATACGTTCGGCTCGTTCCTCGAGGAAAAGTACAAGCCCGCATTCTACGACGCCGCGGTTTCTTACGTGCATCCGCCGCTGGGCCTCTTCCCGCATATCAATCCTGGTGAATATTTCGTCTGGGGCGGCATTCTCGTCGCGCTTCTCGAACTGGAGAAGAAGGGCGCGGTTCCCACGGGCTATCACATCAACGTTGCTATCTGGTACGCGCTTGTTGGTCTGATCGTCATCCTGCTCAAGGGCATGCTCACTGAGCGCATCACCGCCATTATGGCGCGTCGCCAGGGCATCGAGCTTTAATTCGGGGTGGGAGCAGGAAAATGTCAAAGACATACAAGGCAGTAAAGATTTCCAGGGGATCGAACGGCTGGGGCGGCCCGCTCGTTATCCAGCTGACGCCGCAACGCAACAAAGTGGTCTCGGTTACGGGTGGCGGCATTCATCCCGTTGCGCGTCGCATTGCCGAACTCACCGGTGGTGAAGCGGTCGACGGCTTCAAGGCACCGCCGGTCGAAGGCGAAATGGGCGTGGTCGTGGTCGATTGCGGCGGCACCGCCCGCTGCGGCGTCTATCCGCGCAAGCGCATCCCCACCGTCAACCTGACACCGGTCGGACAGGCAGGTCCGCTCGCCCAGTTCATCACGGAAGACATCTATGTCTCCGGTGTGAAGGAAGGCAATATCGAGCTCGCCGATGGTTCGCAGCCAGCCGCCGTTGCCGGTGCTGCCTCCACATCGGGACCGGCATCGCCGCCCACACCGGCGGAACTCGCCGCTTCGATGTCGAGCCGCACCGGTGCAAGCGAATCGAGCGAGGGTGGCCTGATCGGCTTTATCAGCACGATCGGCCGCGCCATGGGACGTGTCGTCGGCATTTTCTTCAATGCCGGTCGCCGCACCATCGATCAGGTCGTTCGCAACGTCCTGCCGTTCATGGCATTCGTCACCATGCTCATTGGTCTCATTCTCTACACGGGCATCGGTGACATTCTTGCCCAGCCCATGGGACCGCTCGCCAACAACATCATCGGTCTTCTGATCATCTCCGCCATCTGCGGCCTGCCGTTCCTCTCGCCCATTCTCGGGCCGGGCGCGGTCATTGCGCAGGTGATCGGCGTGGCGATCATCGGTCCGCAGATCGCCAATGGCACGATTTCGCCCGCCATGGCCCTGCCGGCGCTGTTTGCCTATAATACGCAGGTAGGCTGCGACTTCGTTCCCGTTGGTCTTGCCCTTGGTGAGGCCAAGCCTAAAACCATCGAAATCGGTGTGCCTGCGGTCTTGATCAGCCGTCAGATCATGGGTCCCGTCTCGGTGCTGATCGCCTGGGTTGTCAGCCTGATCGTATTCTAAGATCGACCAACAGAAGAAGAGGTTCGCCATATGTCAGTCCTATTGAAAACACGGGTAACAGCCGTTGGGCCTGAGGTGGCGGACCTCGCGGAAGGAGGCGTCGTCATTCTGTTTGCCGATGGCGCGCCGCCCGAACTCGCCGAAGTTTCGATCCTGCACAGTGTCGAGACGCCGGCCTCCGAAGAGACGCCACCCGTAGGTGCGCCCATCAAGATCGGCAATGTCTCCGCCACCATCACCGGCATCGGCGACTATGCCTGGCAGAAGGTGAAGGACATCGGGCACGTCGTTATTACATTCAACGGATCGGACCGGGTCGAGCGACCTGGCGAGATCTGTGCTTCGGAAATCGATACGGAAGAACTGGTTTCAGCCCTGACAGTCGGTACGACGATTACCATCGGGTAATTGCAAGGGCACGACCAAAAACGAGTAACAGAGAGATACGAACGAATGGAACGCTCGACAATCGTCAGAGTGCATGACGGACTGCATGCACGGCCAGCCACCCGCTTTGTCAAACTCGCAAAGAGTTTCGAGGCGGACATAGAGCTCGTCAAGGCGGAGAAATCGGTCAGCGCCAAGAGTTCGGTCAAGTTGATGCTGCTCGGCGTCAAGGAAAACGAGGAGGTGACCGTTCGTGCGACTGGCGCCGATGCCATCGAAGCGATCGAAGCCCTGATCGGCTACCTCGAAAACCCGTTGTCGGGTACGGGAGAGGAGGGCGCCGCGGCGACGCCGGTGGAGGTTGCCCCGCGCAAGCAACAGGTTGCTGCTCCCGCTCCCGTCTCCATCCAGGGCGGAATTCGCGGCGTTGCTGCCAGCGAAGGCTTTGCCATCGGTTCTGCCTTCGGCTTTTTCCCGCAGGAGATCAAGCAGGAAAACCGAATGCTGGGCCACGACGAAATTCCCGCCGAGGCGGCGCGGCTGCGGCAGGCCTTTGCCACGGTTCAGGAGCGCATGGACCGCTCGCTCGCTGCATCCAATCTTGCGGAAAGCGACCGCGGCATCATCGCCGCGCTCAAGGACATTGCCAGCGATGAAGAATTGACGGAGGCAGCCGCGGCCCTCGTCGCTGGCGGTATCGATGCCGTCTCGGCGGCGATCGGCGCGACGTCGAAGATCGCCGACGATTTTGCTGCCATGGACGATCCCTATCTCAACGCCCGCGCCGACGACGTGAATGCGGTTGGCCGTCAAATCTGCCTGGCGCTTCTCGGCCAGGATGACGCCAATCTCGAAGCAATTCCGGAGGGCGCCATTCTTATCGCCGAGGATATTGGCGCCTGGGATCTTGCGCGTGCCCCGCTCAAGCGCATTGCCGGCGTGATCTGCGGTCATGGCGGCGCGACGTCCCATGTCGCGATCATTGCCCGCGCTCATGGCATACCCGCCGTTCTTGGCCTTGGCCACGCCGTGCACGAGCTTGAAACCGTGAACACAGTCGCGCTCGACGCCAATAGTGGCCTGGTGTTTGCCAACCCCGATGAAACGACCGCCAAGCGGTTCCACGACGAGATTGCAAAGGCTGAGGCCGTGAAGCAATCATTGAAGGCCTACAAGGACATAACACCGAAGCGTGACGACGGCACTGTCATCGAGATCGCGGCCAATCTCGGCTCGCTCGAGGAAATCGAGGCCGCGCAGGAAGCGGGAGCGATGGGCGTCGGCCTCTTCCGCACCGAGCTACTGTTCATGCGCCATATCCATCTGCCGTCCGAAGACCTCCAGGCCGAAACCTATGCCACGCTCGCCAAGGCCTTCGCGCCCTATCCGGTGATCGTGCGCACGCTCGATATCGGCGGCGACAAGCCCATTTCAGGGATCGATTTTCCTGTCGAGGAGAATCCCTTCCTCGGTTGGCGCGGCATCCGCATGTGCCTCGATCGCCCGGACGTGTTCAAGCCGCAGTTGCGCGCGCTGCTCAGGGCGGCCGTCCATGGCAATATCAAGGTAATGCTGCCGATGGTTTCGGGTGTCGACGAGGTGCGCGCGACGCGCCTTCTGATTGACGAGTGCGCGGCAGAACTCAAGGCCGAAGGCAGGGACCATGCCGTTTTCGATCTCGGCATCATGGTCGAGACGCCTGCAGCCGTCCTCGTAGCGCCGATGCTGGCCAGCGAGGTTGCATTCTTTTCCATCGGCACCAATGACCTAACGCAATATATCATGGCCGCCGACCGGCTTAACCCGACGGTGGCCAAGCTCAACGACGTCACTCACCCGGCGGTCATGGCTGCGATCGCGCTTACGGCCAAGGCGGCAGTGGAGGCCGGGATCATGGTCGGCATGTGCGGCGAGGCTGCCGGGCGCGCCGATCTTATTCCGGCTTTCCTCGACATGGGCCTGACCGAGCTCAGCATGAGTCCGTCTTCGATCCAGCGTGCAAAAAAATGCGTGCTCGATCTTGGCGCGGCGGCCTGACCAACATTTTCCGTAAGTACAGGCTTACGGAAGATGCGGCATGAGAAACGCATAAAGGCTCGACAGGGCCGCTTCGGGGTTGCCATTTGCAATGGCCGCGCCAAACTTTTCCTGCCGCGCCTGCAAAGCAAGGAGGGTACTTTCGACCAGTTTTTCGTCACAGGGCTCCACTTCGACATAGGTCGCAACACCTATGGCGAGCGCGATTGCGGCAAAGCACAGATATTGCGTGCGCCGGTCGGGCTTGGCGGAAACATGCGCCGGAAAGGCAGTGGGAGCGGCGTCATATTGCGTCTGCAGTTCGACGGTCATCACGGCGCAGGCAGCGGCAATTTCGGCAAGTCCCCCCTCGCGCGCGACGAGCAGCAGATGGGCATGGCGGCGGCTCATCGTCGCGTGGACGGCGGCGAACGTCGCCTCGTGAATAAGCGGATTGTCCGAGCCCAATATGCTGAAGATACGCTTGGTCAGGTAATAGACATCGCGCCGGAACAGCGCCTCGCCCTTGCCGGCACTGGCCGGAAAATATGCATCAAGGCTGCGGGCTTCGATCGTCGCCCTGTGCGCCGCGGGATCCTGCGAGACCAGAGAAATGGAAATCGTTTCGGCCGTGGTGAAGGCCTTGTCCATGACGCGGGCGGCCTGGCCGAACAACATATCCGGCAGGTCCTGCGCATGCGGCTTCGCATCGAGGCGGCTCGACCGGATCAGGTGGCGTACGTCCCGCAACCGGTCTTTCAGGTTGACGACGATGTCGCTCGAGATATCACGAATCATGATCGCAGCCTCTGCTCGCACGTGGATAAGAGTTCCTATCCGTTTTTGATGCCTTGCTAAATGACATTCTAGCGCATAACCCCAAAATCTGTATCGATTTTTGGCAAGCACTATGCGCAGATTCAAGGTGTTATGCCGTGCTTCGGCTTAAAAAGCGGCAGCGGGGCGCTTATGTAGAGAATGCAGATTTCTGTCGCGGAAGCGGCAGGACAATCGTAGGTTAAAAGGGGGACGAGTGGCCGATCGACGCAAACGAACAAATGGTGCGCCTGCGAACCCCCAGAAGGCGCCGGTGGATTTCGGGCAGCCCGACACCAAGATCAGCCGGATGCGTATGCGCGCCGCCTGGATGTACTATATCGAGCAGATGACGCAAAACGAGATTGCCGAAATTCTCGGCGTCGGACGCGTCACCATCGTGCGCATGCTGGCCGAAGCGCGTGCCCGCAACGAAGTCAAGATCGGCATTCAAGGCTATCTTTCCGATCTGATTTCGCTGGAGCGGCAGGTCGAGAAGCAGTTTGGCCTCGAACGCGTCATCATCGCGCCGCTGTCTCATCCGGACAATGACCCGATCCCGTCGATTGCAGCAGCCACGGGCGACTATTTATCGGGCGTCGTTGCCAATGGCATGCGGGTAGGCGTCGGTTGGGGACGCACACTCCTCAACACGCTGTCCTACCTCGAAGCCAAGGCGCTCGAAGATTTCACCGTGATCTCGCTGCTCGGCGGCATCAGCCAGCCGCGCCGCTTCAACCCGGCGGAATTCGCCTGGCAGTTTGCCCAGCTTTTTCAAGGCGATGGCTATCTTATTCCGGCCCCCGCCATGGTTGACAGCATCGAAACCAAGACGGCCCTTATCGAGCGCTGCGGGCTGAGGAACGTCTTCGAGATGGCCGAGGATGTGGACCTTGTGCTCCTCAGCGTCGGCGCCATCGAAACAGCATCGAGCACGCCCTATCACATCGGCTTTCTCAACGCCGGCCACCAGGCCTCGCTCGCCGAGCGCGGCGCGGTGGGCGACTTGCTCTTTCATTTCTATAACAAGGAAGGCAAGCTCGTCGATCATCCGATCCATGATCTCGTCATGTCTGTCGGCATCGATACGGTGCAGCGGGTGCCGGTACGGGTGCTGACCTCCGGCGGCAAGGAGAAGGTGAGGGCGCTTTATGGCGCGATGGCGCTCATTCGCCCGACGGTCTTCATCACCGACGAAGAGAGTGCGCGGCGGCTCCTGATCTTGGCCGAACAGGAGACGCAGAAGCGCTGAGCTTCGGACCCCATGGCATTTTCGGGGGAATTCGGTGGTGCGCCATGGACTTAAGGTCGTTCGGGGATTGCATTGTCAATTTTTCCCGTTATTGATCGCGGTACCGAACGCCGGTATTGCCCGGCTCGTTCGTATTTTCAGGTGGGGCCTGTAGCTCAATTGGTTAGAGCCGGCGGCTCATAACCGCTTGGTTGGGGGTTCGAGTCCCTCCGGGCCCACCATTTTCTTCCGTTCAAACTCCCAGATCGACCGGTGGCCGTTGGCCTCGCGGGCCTCCGACCACCGCTCAACCCTTGTCGATTGATCAGTGCACCACCACCATCTTCGCAGCGTGGAATTCATCCGATTCACCGTTGCCGAAGGACGTATTATAGGGGTCCTGGCCCTTCCAGGTGATGCGCACCTTCTCGCCGGCGGCTATGCCGCGGAAATCGGCATTTGCCGGCAACTGGTACTTTGTACCCGTCGTCAGCTGCACCGTCCTGGATTGCGGACTGACCCATTCGATCGTCCCTGTCGTGCTGAACATATCGGGGCTGTGCATGGCCCTAACCGATTTTACCGTGGAGGTGTAGGTGCGTTGTCCCTGAGCTGAGGCTAGGCCTGTTGTCAATGCCAGCGCAGAGATTACCAGAAGCAATTTCTTCATCATTTATCTCCTCCTGATCTATGCCGGACGAGACCGAGAAGAGCCGTTGCCAATTGTTCAAGACAAGGACCCGTTCCGTCCCGTCCCCATACCGGCACCCCGTGCCGGTTAGAGGACGTTACGCCATAAAACGTCATGAAAACAATGAATTACGTGTAATGTTGTTCAACTTCTCTTGAGAAAAATATGACCAAAGTTCACGGTCCGATGAGGCTGTCTGCCGGAGCGTGCATGCGGGGAGAAAATGCGCTTTTGCAGCATTTTGTTACTGTTACGTACTTTGGTTATCGTTGGGGATCGTTAGGTTCGGCATGTTATCTGCGCCGGTTTCGGCGCAGACAGGAAACGTTGGAAGAAGGGTAGCAAGATGCAGGTTTCAACCAGGTCTATTTCATTACGCACTTTGATTTTAGCTTCATCGATTGCAGTCTTTCCGGTCTCCTCCTTCGCCCAGGCGCCGGCTGTTCCGGAGATCAGCCAGGAAATCCCCAAGGGCCCGATATCCGGCACAACCCTTCCGAAAGCCTATGTGCGGGACATGGCGCGCATCGCCTATCTCTGGGGCTGGCCGATGGTCAACATGCACAATCGCCAGATGGTATTTTCCAAAGTGCCGGAGAATGGCCTGGGCGATGGCATCCTGCCTGTCGGACCGATCGGCCGCGTGACCATGCTGACCGATTACATTAAGCCCGAGGAACGCGGCGTCGCCACGCCCAACCAGGACGTCGTCTACGGCTTCGGTATCTTTGCGCTTGAAAAGGAACCGATCGTCTTTCAGGTGCCGGATTTCGGCGACCGCTTCTGGGTCTACCAGCTCGGAAACCAACGCACCGACACGATCGGCGGCATGGGCAAGCTTTATGGCAGCAAGCCCGGCTTCTACATGATCGTCGGGCCGGAATGGAAAGGCGACGTGCCTTCAGGAATTTCCGGCGTCTTCCGCTCGCCGACGAATCTCGCCTACATCATTCCGCGCGCGTTTCTCGATGACACCCAGGAAGATCGTGCCGCGATCCAACCCCTCATCAGCCAGATCATGACCTATCCGCTCAGCGAATTCGACGGCAAGATGAAGACCAAGGACTGGAGCAAGATACCGGTGCTTGCCGATCCTGCCGGCGGCAAGGCGGGAGCCGGCGGCGAGACCCAGTGGGTCAAGCCCGAGCTCTTCTTCGAGGAGTTGCCGCTGATCCTCAAGGAAGTGCCGCCGCAGCCGGGCGAAGAGGCGCTTTACGCCTGGTTCGGTTCGCTGCTCGAGGCCGCGTCGAAGAATCCGGAGGTGGCAGCCACGCTGAAGGAAACGGCGATCGAGACCGAAAAGGAATTGATGAAGCAGATCCACAGCTATTCCTATGCCGGCGTTCCGGTTGGCAATGACTGGGTCGCGCCGATGAACGGCGCCGAGTTCGGCACCGACTACTTCAGCCGCGCTGCGGCTGCCAAGGCCAATATCTTCGTCAATCCCCGGCGCGAATCCGCCTATTTCGGCCAGGAATACGATTCGCAGAAGAAACGTCTCAACGGCGAGCATGCCTACACCGTTACCTTCCCTAAGGGGAAGCTCCCGCCCGTTGACGGGTTCTGGTCGCTGACGCTCTACGATGCCGAGCACTTCTTCGCACCCAACGAGATCAACCGCTTCTCGCTCGGCACCAAGAACAAGGATCTCGTCTATGGCGAAGACGGTTCGCTGACGATCTATGTCCAGCACGGCAAGCCAGCGGGTGACAAGGCCGCCAATTGGTTGCCGGCGCCGAAGGGCGATTTCGAACTGTTTATCCGCGCCTATTCGCCGAAGGCCGAAATCATGGACAATAGCTGGTCGCCGCCACCGGTGCTCAAGGCAAAATGAATTTGAAGACAGGACCAAGATTACAACATCGCCGGGCAAGAACGTATTGCACGGCATAATTTGAGGTACGACCATGGTTTCAAAACAGGGCCTACATTTAATATCCCGCCGCAACCTCATGCTCGGCAGCGGCGCGCTCGCGGCGCTGCAGGCGCTGCCGCAATCGGCGGAAGCAGAGGTTGTTTCCCCCCTCGTCGAACAGCTCGATCACGGCGCCTGGCCGAGTGACGCAACGGTCAAGAAGCTCTACGAGGATCTGCTCACGCAGCGTGCCATCCAGTCCTATATGCTCACTTTGCCGACACTCAACGTGATCGGCATGCGCGATGGTTCGGAGGCGACGTTCGGCAAGGGTTATAACGTGCTGCCGATCTGGAAGGATCGCATGAACGCCAAGACGCTGGTGCCGACGCCGAACTGCGATGTCGTCTATTCGATGAGCTATCTCAACCTGAAGGAGACGGGTCCGCTCGTCGTCTATGCGCCGCCCAACGTCATCGGCATGTTCACGGATTTCTTCCAGCGCACCTTGACCGATGTCGGTGCGGCGGGACCGGACAAGGCCGGGGGCGGGCTCTATCTGCTCCTGCCGCCCGATTACAACGACCAGGTTCCGGGGGGCTATTTCGCCTTCCGTTCGCGAACGTACAATGTGTTCTTGTTCTTCCGCACGGTGCTTGCGCCTGGCCCTGATGGTCCGGACACGACCGTCGCGGTGGCGACGGCCGAGAGAACTCGGGTCTACCCGCTCTACAGTCTCGAGCGCAACCGTCCGCGCATGGAGTTTCCGAATGCGTCGCCGGTACGCGTCAACATGATGTATCCGACCGATTTCGCCTATTGGGAAAAACTGAAGGCCTTTATCGATTACGAGCCGGCCGAAAGCCTCGATCCGGTGACGCGCGGTATGCTCGCAAGCATCGGCATCATCAAGGGCCAGCCCTTCGCGCCGGATGCACGGCGCAAGGAAATATTGACAAATGCGGTCGAGACCGCGGCGCGCACGATTTTCGCGCTGCGCATCACGCCCGAAGGGCTCCCCAATGCGCCCTACTACTCGGACCGGCACTATGTGAATGGCTGGGGCGGCGTTGATGACGCCTTCTTCGGGTCGAGCTATCAATCGCTCGATAGCCGTGCCGCCTATTTCCAGGCAGCCTATTCCTCGGCGCCCGCCATGGTGGCGGATATTGTTGGGCTCGGCTCGAAATATCCGATCGCGTTCCGCGACGCGAAGGGCGAGCTTTTGGAGGGTAGCCGCAGTTATCGCCTGCGGTTGCCGCCGAAGATCCCGGCGCATCTCTATTGGGCGGTGACAGTCTATAACCCGCATGATGGTACCATGCCTGAAACGAGCCAGGCCTTTCCATCGCGCAACCAGTTCGACAAGGTGGAGACCAATCCCGATGGGTCGGTCGAACTCTATCTTGGACCGACGAAACCGGCGCAGGCGCCGGAACGCAACTGGATCCAGACCCTGGAAAAGCGTGCGTTTCTTGTCGCCGTGCGGCTCTACGGAACAGACCAGACGTTCTACGACCAGACGTGGAAGCCTGACGATCTGGTTCCATTGTAAGGCGGGCGAGCCGCGCGGATATCCAAACCTTGAACGTTCCGTGCGGCCTATCCATTTATTGGATTACAACGATGCCTTGACGGGTCCATCCGATGCGATGGATCCGCTGGCGGCAGGGGCGATGGTCGCCGCTGCTCGAGGATCCAATGATGGGTTACATAGACAAGGACATTGCGCCCGTCGATGACGGCGCGCTGACGGATGCATATTCACAATCGATAGCGCGGGCGGTCGATATCGTCGGGCCTGCAGTCAATCGCATCGAGCGTATAGGCGGTCGCGCTGGCCATGGTTCGGGCTTTGCCATTTCGCCCGACGGGCTAATCATCACCAATAATCACGTCGTCGGCGATACTGGGCACGTTCGTATCACGCGGCCGGACGGGTTCGTTACCGAGGGCACCGTGCTCGGCAGCGACGTCGACACGGATATCGCGCTGATTCGGGCCAATACGAGCGGCGAAGCCTGGGCGCGCCTTGGCAATTCGAAGCTGCTGCGCCGGGGCCATATTGCGATTGCCATCGGCAATCCGCTCGGCTTCGAATGGACGGTGACGGCCGGCATTGTATCGGCGCTGGGCCGGTCGATGCGAGCCGCGAGCGGCAGGCTGATGGATGACGTCATCCAGACGGATGCTGCGCTCAATCCGGGCAATTCCGGTGGGCCGCTGGTTTCATCACAAGGTGAAGTGATCGGGGTGAATACGGCGGTCATTCAGGGCGCGCAGAGCATTGCCTTTGCCGTCGCCTCGAATACCGCAAACTTCGTGGTGTCGGAGATACTTCGCTACGGACGCGTCAGGCGCGCCTATATCGGCATCGCCGGCGATACGATCGAACTTCCGCGTAGGATTGCGCTTGAAGCGGGGACGAGCCTCGCAACGTCGGTGCGCATCCGGCGCATCGAGCCTGCAGGGCCCGCCGAACTCGGTGGCCTCAAGGAAGGCGATTTCGTTCTCGCGATCGACGGCAAGCCTGTCGGCGGCGTCGATGACATCGTCCGCCTGATGCACAGCGAGACGATCGGCAGAGAGACCGAGGTTCTGATCTTTAACGTCGCGGGCCGCTTGGAAAAGCGCACTCTGGTACCGCTTGCCCGGCCGTAACGGCGGCTGAAGTGCTAGTCGCGACGCCAGGTAGCTGACTTGCAGATGAGGCCACCCAGAACACAGCCGGAGAGCTCCACAGCGTTGCCGGCAACCTTTGCCTTGCCGGAATAGGTTTTGCCGGTTTCCGGATCGTAGAGCGTTCCGGCATAGGTTCCGGGACCGGTGGCTTTCATCGACACCGCCTGCAGGCCGACAACCGGGCGGTCACGCTTGGACGCATCAGGGTTATTGATGTCGTTGACCGGCTGGTTCATCCACACGATCGTCCCGCAAACGCCGCTGTTGCAGTCGCTGATCTTCACTTTCGTGCGGCCGGTCTCATTCACATAGGTCCCTGCAATTTCCTGTGCTTCGGCCATCGCCGCAGTCGTCAGCGCACCGGCCATGAGAAGGGCGCAAAGGGCTTGTCTTGCGTTCAACAAGGGTCTCTCCAGTCCAAAAATTGTCATGTGAAGCGCGTTGAATGACGCGCACTCTGTTTTCGTGTTGAGTCAGCCGTTACACCAGAATTTCGGCAAGAATGGGCACGGCAACGCGAAAATCCATTCGCGGGCTAACTTTATTGTCGCAGGGGAAATGCGGCCTTGGTCGCCGGTTTCGGCCGCTATTTACGGCGCGCGCCGTGGCATTTCTTGTATTTCTTGCCCGATCCGCAGGGGCATGGATCATTGCCGCTGCGCTGCAGGCGGGCAATCAGCGGCAAGAGCAAGCTTGCAGGCAATAGCCTTGCCGCATAGACGGCGAGCTTGGCCGACAGCCCTGGAATGACGATCCGACGACCCGACCTGAAGCCGCGCCACGCCTGTTCGGCGACGTATTGGGCGTCGAGCATGGGCAGGAGCGTGAAGATCGAGGCATGTCTCGCCCCGGCCGTTGCATAGAATTCCGTCGACACCGGACCAGGCGCAAGGCACATGACGGTGACGCCGGACCGGCGCACTTCTTGATGCACCGCCTGCGAGAACGATCGCACGAAACCCTTGCTGGCATAATACAGCGCCATGTAGGGCCCTGCCGTGAAGCTTGCCACCGAACTCAGATTGATCACGCCGCCACGCTTGCGGGCCACCATCTGCGGCAGGAAATACAGGGTGAGCTCGGTAAGGGCACGAATATTCAGGTCGACGATGCCGAGTTGATCGTCCATGGGAAGACCAATCGCTGCGCCGCGCAGGCCGTAACCGGCGCTGTTGACGAGCACATCGCAATAAAGCCCGTTCCTCGCCAGGAATTCAGCAACCTGCGTGGTCGAGTCGTTGGCGAGCACGTCCAACGCCAGGGTAAAGGGTTCGCCGCCCGCGGCGCGCACCTCTGCCGCGGCGGCGTTCAATCCCTCGATCGAACGCGCAGTGAGGACAACCGGTCCGCCATCGCGGGCTGCCACGCGCGCTATGGCGCGGCCTATGCCGCCAGACGCCCCGATGACGACAACGGCGGGTCTCAAATCTGCCTGTGAATTCATGTCATTGCCCGCGAAACCACCCTTGGGGCAGCTTCGGCACCTTCCCAACTCATCTTTTCATCGCTTCATCGAGAAGCCAGCGCGTCGATGTCACTGGCTTCGGTCCTCCCGCAGTACTTTAACGACGCCACCCTGCGCAAGCTGCTTTACCTCGTCAGCCACAGCCCCGTTGAGGATGGCTTCGAACCGCTCCAGCGCGCGGGCGACGTTGGCTCCATCCATGACCCGGTGGTCGTAATGAATACGCACGGTCACCGAACCGTCCTCGCCGATCAGGCCATAGTTGAAGATCGTCGTCAGGGGGGTCAGCGGATTGAGCGATTCGGCGCCGAGGCCGGAATAGACGGAGAGTTGAAACGTGCCAAAGTAATTCGGCCGCTGCCGGCCGATATTGAGGCCGAGCCACATCATCGGCCAGCGGATGAGGCCCGGCAAACGTGCAATCTTCAAGGCACGCCGAAACTCCTTGACTTCAAGTACCGGCCGCGAGCGCACGTCCCTTATCGAGGCGTCGAGTTCGGGGATAGAGCGGTGCTCCGGGTCCTTGATCCGGCTGAGCAGGACCGCCTGTTCGCCATTATAGTCGCGCTCATGCGCAATGGATGCGACGCTGACCGGATATTCATAAAGTTGCGGCCATGGCAATTTGACATAGGCACGGCGCAGATCCGGCGTTTCCTGTGACAGAAGCGCATAGCCCTTCAGGAAAAGAACGGTCCAGGAAGGCTTGATGCTTTGCGACATCCTTGCCCGCAACAGCGGACCAAGATTCATCTGTCGCTGTACGGTCACCCTTGGTACAGCGATCGAGAACCGCATGAGGTCGTTCACCAGGCGCCGGGGCGCTGAAAGCTTGAGGGCTCGGCCTCGCATATTGTGACCTCTAATAAAGATAAGGGATAAGTCGCTTCGTCCTTTCCATGTAGTCGCGGTATTCTGGGCCGAAATTCTCCAGCATCATACGCTCTTCCTTGGTTACCCTCAGAAAAAACAGGATCGAAAAGCCAACGAGGCCGGCAAGGCCCGCAACCCAGTTCGCCAGCAGGAACGCCTGACCAAGCGCTATGAGAAGGAACGACGTATACATGGGGTGGCGGACAAAAGCATAGGGCCCCGATGAGACGAGCTTGTGCTTTTCACGTATCTCCAGCGTGATCGACCAGTTGCGGCCGAGCTCCTTGTGCGACCTGCGGAACACCCACAATGCAAGCAGCATTGTGATCGCTCCAAGGACGATCGCGAAGGCGTAGGGGCTATAATCGGCGGATTTGGGAATGCCTGTCGCCACGTAGAAGCCGGGGACTATGGCAAGGCCAAAGAATGCGATGCCAAGCCCCATCCTGTCGGTGAGGGTGCGCGCATTGCGCGTGACTTGAACCCGCCGCGCACGGCGCTCGAACGGGTAGCGAATCACGTACCAGGCAACGATGCCGAGCACCCATATGATCTCGCCGATTGAGGCAATGGACATGTTCACGCTAGGTCACTGGCGCCTTTTCTGCGATCCCGGCCAACATAAGCCGCACGAATGGCAACAGCCACGACTTTTGTGGGCCGCGAGACCCTGGAACAATGCGCTCCTCTCAAAATCTAACCTGCTGGTCCTGTATATCCGACGGCATTCGGTCCGCCGTTCATCTCGCGCAGCCGCGTCACGAACTGTTGGGGGCGTAGCCAGATGCCGGGCGTCTTGTAACCCATGGACCGGGCGATTTCACCAACGAATGCGTTGCAGTTATACACCGTCGCTTGCCAGTAATGGGAGCGCTTTTGCAGATCGTGAATAAACGCAACCACTTTGGTGTATTCGGCCTCGCTCAGCGTGACACGCCAGCTAGCGGACCTGTATCTGTCGTCAAGGTCGCCATCGCTTGCCCCTGTTTCCGCCGGCACGGGAATATAGTGACCAAGCACGTAGGGAACAGCACTGTTGGAGGCCGGATGAAGGCCCGCAACCTCGCGATCAAGCACGCGTCCCGACTTGTCGAGCCGCCCGAAGATTACGTAGGTATGACCGTAGCTAAGTGCGTAACGAGAACGGAACTCGATGTAATAAGGCCCTTGGGCCTGCGGTAACGTTCGTGTTGTAGTGCCCTGGGCGGACGTGGAAGGCGGAGCACCCACGGAACCCGTATTATTATAGGACACGACATTCGGCTTAATTGCAGCATCCGGCGCACATCCTGCTACTGCGACAGCAAACAGAACCGCAACCGACAGACGACCACTGTACAGCGCCATATCTTTCCTGAACTCCGAAGAGCGTAGGCATGAAGGCAAAACATGCCTGCTATAATTCTATGTATGACCGCCTGGAACCGTGAGACGCGTTCAGCCCGAATCACGTGCCGATGGGGAAAGAATCGCGTGAAACTTCCCCCATGCGGACGAGCGAATCAATTACTTGGTAATTACAGCCGGAGCTGGCTCAGGCGGCGGGGCTTTGCCCTTACCGATTGACCCGCAGGCACTCAAACTGGCGACCGTCATCACGGCAACTGCAGTGATCAGAATTCTCTTCATGTGACAATCCTTTCTCCTCAAAGGCGAGTAGGCCAACAATGTCATGCTACCATAAATAGTAATGAACGCTAGGGTAAGGTGCCGGAATCACTGGCATAGTGTCCGATTTGCCACATCAGGGTTAATTTGCCGATTGTCGACATTCCGCAGCATTTGGGACAGCAAAGCATGCAGTCCCAAACATATGCTGTCCATGTCAAAACCCTGGTGGAAGCCGCTAGATGATCAGTACCGGCGTACCAACGGGCGTGGCATCGTAGAGATACTCAACGTCCTCATTGGTCAATCTTATGCAGCCGTTCGAAACGGCCTGTCCGATCAACCACGGCTCGTTGGTCCCGTGCACGCGGAAGAGCGTGTCCTTGCCGTTCTGGTAGAGATAGAGGGCGCGCGAGCCGAGCGGGTTTTCGGGGCCGCCGGGAACACCGCCAGCATATTGGGCGAGGCGCGGCTTGCGCTGGATCATGCTGGCCGTCGGCGTCCATGAAGGCCACTCCTGCTTGCGACCAACTTCAGCCCGTCCCTTGAGGGTGAGCCCTTCCTGGCCGACGGCAATGCCGTAGCGCATCGCAGATCCGTCGCCCTCGACAGCATAGAGGTAGCGCTCATCCGTATTGATGACCAGCGAACCTGGCGCTTCGCCTCCCGTATAAGCAACGCGCTGGCGCCGCAGTCGGGGCTCGAGATAGTAGGTACCGCCTCCGCCGACCGGGTAGGCAAAGGAAATGGGTGTGCAACCCGCAGCCATCAGTGCCAGGCCGGACATTAACAGTCCCCGGCGAGCAATCTTCACATCGTTCATGTCCACCTGCTTCGAAGGAGTCGACGCCACTTCTGCAACCTAGCATTCCAGAAACGGGCGGCAAAGTCACCTTGGTTGTGGCTGATAAGAATAGCCGGCTCCTGATGCCGAGAATCAACAGGTCTAGCCAACTTCCGCCCTGTCGCCGTTGAACGTCAGAACCGCTTCGAACCCGTCGCTGCGACCCGTTGCCGGCGACAACAGGCTCAAAGTCGCGTTCATCTGTGCTGCGAGAGCGATAACGATAGCAAGGCCAAGCCCTGAACCGCGGGAGGTTTCGCCGCGACTGAAGCGCTTCTGGATTCGCACAATCTCTTCCTTGCCCAATATGGGGCTGCCATTGGCAATGCGAATCTTGCCGCCCCTTTCGAGATGCACAAGCACAGGCTCGTTCTGATGTCCATGATGAAGCGCATTTTCGATCAGATTGCGCAGCGCGATGGCAAAGATATCCTCGTTTGTCCGGCGCTTGAGCTCGGCGCCCGCGTCGCGCACATAATTGATGCGATCTGGCGCTGTGCTTGCGCGCTGGAAATCAGCGACCACCACGTCAAGGACCTTTGCGAGATCAACCATCTCATCTGCAGAGCCGAGCCCAGCCTCGGCCCGGGCCAGCTGCATGAGCTTTTCGACAAGTCCGCTCAACTCCTGGAGCGACTGTTCGATGTGCACCGTGCGTGATTTGGCTTCTTCGCTACGAACGTGTTTCTTCAAGAGCTGCGTCTGCGCGAGTGCGCCGGCGAGGGGGGTTCGCAGTTCGTGCGCGCTGTTGGCGGTAAATTCCCGTTCGGCCGCGAGTGTGGAACGCAATCGCGCCAGCAGCCGGTTAACGGAATGGACGATCGGCTGCAGTTCGCGGGGGAGGGCGATCGAAGCAATGGGAGCAAGGTTGCCGCCATCCTTGCTGGCGATGGCCTCGCGCAACTCGTTGACTGGCCGCAACGACAGGCGAACGACCAACCAGACGACGAATATGCCGACCGGAATAAGCACGAGGAGAGGAAGCAACAGGGCAAGCCCGCCCTCGATCGCTGCTTCTTCGCGATGCGCATTGTCATCCGCGACCTGAACGAAAATCGTGTCGTTGACTGCTTGCACGGTATAGAAGCGAGATGCGCCGTTTTCCCAGAATCCTCGCTTGAGCGGGGCCGCAAATGGCGTGGGTGGAATGTCCTCCGAGTGCAGAATCACCCCCCCCTCCGCGTCCCTGACCTGGTAGGTGAGATAACTCGACTCTGGAGACGCCGTCAGATTCTGCAAGCGCCTCGGCACGGTGGTGGTTTTGCTCTGAAGAATATCATCGACGACAAGGGGCGTCAGTCTTTCCGCGGTTTCCTTCAAGGAACTGTCGAATATTTCACCGAATTCATCCTGCATGACGAGGACCCCGGCCGTTACCGCAATGAGCCAGAACGCGATGAGCGTAGCCGTAAGGGACAAGATCAGGCGGCGCGTCATGCCATAGCGTTTCATGTGCGACCTTCAATCCGGTAGCCGACGCCCCGCACAGTTGCCACATATTGCCGCCCGAGCTTCTTGCGCAGGCGGCTGATATAGACTTCCACGGTATTGCTTTCGATTTCCCAGCCGAACGCATAGAGCGTTTCTTCGATCTGTGCTTTCGAAACGATAGCGCCAATTCGGGCGAGCAGCCGTTCGAGCACCGCCCATTCCCGCCCTGAAAGCGTAATCTCCTGGTTGGCCGAGGTCACCCTGCGGTCGGCGATGTGAATGTGCAGCGAGCCGAGCCGTATGACCTCGTCCGGACGTCCGGAATGGCGCCGCGCCACGGCATGCATGCGCGCCGTCAATTCATCGAGATCGAAGGGTTTGACGAGATAGTCGTCTGCCCCGGCGTTGAGTCCGCGGATACGCTCGGAAATCTGGTCGTGCGCCGTGAGGATGATCACCGGCGTCGCGTCGCCGCTGGTCCGCAGATCCGTCAGGAAATCGACCCCGTTCCCGTCCGGCAGTCTGATGTCCAGGAGCACGAGATCGTAGTTCGTCACGCGCATCGACACCTTTGCATCTTCCAGATGCTGCATCCAGTCGACGGCGTGATTGCCGTGCATCACGTGGTCGCGCACGGCCGCCCCGAGAGTCGCGTCGTCTTCAACAAGAAGGACCCGCAAATGCCTCATTCCCTTCTGCGATTTTTCCTGCTCACAGCATCGACCGCGCGGGAAACCTTTTCAAGTCAAGTTTTGGGCTGCTGTCCTCGGTCAACTCGTTCCGCTGCGACAGGGGGCGAGCGTATCGAGGTCGTTGTCATGGACCGACGTCTCAACATGCATCATCCCGAGCACCGTGTGGAAGAGGTTGTCGTGCGATTGCTTCTTCACCGCCTCGCTCTGCAAGCACGCGCCGTCGATCTGCGCCTTCTCGTCCTTGCCGAGCCACAATACGTAGGGAACATGGGTCTGCTGTGACGGCGCGACGATATAGGGCGCGCCGTGCAAATAGAGGCCGAACTCGCCGGTCGATTCGCCATGGTCGGACATGTAGATCATGGACGGCGAAATTTGTGTCTCCCGCGACTTGAGCCGGTCGATCACTGTGGACAGCAAATGATCGGTGTAAAGGATTGAGTTGTCATAGGCATTGATGATTTCTTCGCGCGAGCATGTGGCAAATTCGGCGGTCCTGCAGTCCGGCGTGAAGCGCCGGAACTCATCCGGATAGCGGAGATAGTAGGCGGGGCCGTGGCTGCCCAACTGGTGCATGACGAGCACCGAGTCGGTCTTGACGCTGTCGAGCCACGCATCGAGGCGGTCGAGGAAGATCGCGTCGAGGCATTCGCCGCCCTTGCAGAATTTCGGATCATCCGACTTGAACAATTGTTGGGATTTGATGCGGGCCGCCACGCCCTTGTCGCCCGTATTATTGTCCCACCATTCGACATTGATGCCCGCGTGCGTCAGTACGTCGACAAGGTTCTCGTTCTCGATGCCCTTCTGATGCGTATATTCCTTGCGGGTAAATTGCGAGAACATGCAGGGCAGCGAAACCGACGTAATCGTGCCACAGCTCGACGTATCGCTGAAATAGGTGATGTCCTGCCTGGCGAGTTCCGGATTGGTATCTGGGCCATAGCCGCCAAGCGAAAAGCTCTCGGCGCGCGCGGTTTCGCCGGCAATGACTATGGTGACGCGCGGCTTGCGCGTGCCGGCGGCCGGCCCAACCACGTGCGCGTCCTGGCCAAGCGGCTTGACAATAATGTTGTTGTCCTTGGTTTCCCGGATGGCAAGCTTCACGGTGTTCACGATCGGGGCGAGCGGATTGAGCGTTCCGAACCAATCCCGGTGTTCACGTATCAGCGACATGTAGGTGCTGGCATTGATCAGGGCCGCGACGCCCAGAACGAGGAGCGCAGGCACGATGACCGCAAGGTTCCACTTCAATTTCTGAAGATAGGGTCGATGTACAATACGCGGCCAGGCGATGATTGCCGAGGGGATCAACGCACATGTGATCATATGAACGACAAACGGAATGTTCAGAAAATGGCCGGCCTCCGCATTGGTGGTATCCACGGCGCTTTGCAGCATTTCGACGTCAATTATGACGCCGTAGTGATCCATGAACCAGGCGCCAAGCGCGCTGACGACCACGAAGAAGATCAGGGCAGGCTTGATGACGAACTTGACCGAAAAGGCGAGAAAGAGCGCTACATATCCACAAGCGATGCCAACGACCAGAAATGCGAGGGCGGCCGGCTGACCGTGCAAATAGGCAGCCGATTTCTCCCAGAACGTCCAGTTCGCGGACGCGAGAATAAACACCGCGGTTATGATAGTGAGCGGAACGCTTCCGATTTTCGGACGTGCAAGACGTCTGTCGAATTGACGCGTTGTAACTGACAAGGTGAACTACCCCGCACTCCTGGTTGATGCGCGAGCCGGTTCTGTCCAGGCTCTTCGAAAGGAGGGGCATTCACTGGTTTCCTGACACCAACCTGAACGCAGCAATTAAAAAACCGCGGCGTTGAACCGTTGTCCGATCCGATCAGGCGGTTTGGGGGGCTACAAACATGGCTCCGGTGACGTGCGATCGCAGCGCTGGCCGTTGTTGAACGGCTGTCACATTACTGCAGCATGATACGCACTACGCGCATTTTATTTGGAGAGAGTGAGCGATGGGCGACGATATAGTATTTCATGTCTTGTTTCTTTCGCATCGCGATTCGGTCAGGGGCGTCGTTGCCGAGACACTGCTCAACCGGCTGGGCAAGCCGCATTTCGTCGCCTACAGCGCCGGAACGGATCCTGATGTCGAAATAAACCCTGAAGCGCGCGAATTGCTCGAGCAGACGGGCTTTTCGGTCGAGGGCCTGCGTCCCAAGCATTATAGCGAGTTTGGGCTGGAAGGAGCCCGTGAACTCGATTTCGTTTTCACCCTGCATGATGGCGCCCATGGCGAAGCCATGCCCGAATGGCCGGGCGTCCCGGTGACTGCGCACTGGGAATGTCCCGACCCGCTGCTGTCGGAGGGCGAACCCTGGGAACGCAAGCAGGCGTTCAGCCGCATAATGAGCCAACTCGACCGCCGCCTGAAGATATTCGTCAATCTTCCGCTTGCGTCACTGGATCGGCTCAGCATCCAGCATCATGTCGATGAGATCGGCAAATCCGTCGGACCGGCCTGAGCCGATCCGACTTTCTCAAGCGCGGGCCTGGCGGACCGCCACGCTCTCGCGCGAGAACATCACGACCGCGAAGATCAGGACACCGAGGAAAGTAACCATCGAACCTATCCCGACCAACGGCTCAAGCTGCATGTTGCCACGCTCCATGAAGTAAAGCGACGGCAGCATCACGATAAGGCCGAGCATGTAAACGGCATAATGGACGAAGGCCAATCGCTTGGCTGCCTTGGCCGGATTGAGTGCGTAGTAACCGCCGAAAATGGCGCTCGTGACCCATCCGAGCAGGTTGATGTGGGCGTGGGCCGCGATCACCGTGTGATTGCCCGACATTCCCATCTGCAGGCCGGCGGCTATGCCAATCAGCAACCAGATGACGGCAGACTTGAAGAAGAGTTGAGAAATATTCGGCATTGTAGTCCCCCATTTTTGTGCAGCGGAGGATACACGCGCCCACAACCTCTTTCCAGCGTGCCGACCTAATCAAAAGGGGTGAAGACGCCTGGTTAGACGGAAGCTGCCCGGATATTCTCCATGGGCGCACGCACTGTCCAGACAATGCGATTGACGGACTGTTCGAGCATGCCTTCGCCGCCCAGCGACAAGGGCGTTATCCGCTCGAGAACGGTCTTGCCAAAGCCGCGCGTGCGGCCGAGCTTGACCGGTGGCCCGCCTGTTTCGGTCCAGGCGAGGTAGAAGGTCTTGCCCTCGTCGCCAACGAACCAGTCCACATTGATCTCACCGGTTTCCGAGGAGAAGACGCCGTATTTCGCAGAATTGGTCGCCAGTTCGTGGAATGCAATCCCGAGATACTGGACGGCGTTGGGTTGCAGAACCATGGACGGTCCGGTCATGGTAAGCCGGTTTTCGTCGCCGAAAGGCTTGATCTGCTCAAGCAAAAGGTCGGAAAGCGTCGCTCCGCGCCACGTCGCGTGAACCAGCAAATCGTGAGACCGGGCAAGTGCCATGATCCGCTCGCGGATCTGCTGTTCGAATTCGACGACATCGGTTGTACGGCTGCTGGTTTCGCGGATCATCGAAAGAATGACGGCGTACTGGTTCTTGACGCGGTGATTTACCTCCCGCATCAACATCAAAATCCGCTCTTCGCTTTCCTTCTTGTCGGTAATATCGCGGGCGATCTTCGATGCGCCGACCACGCGTCCGGAAGCGTTCTTTACAGGTGATACAGTGAGTGAGACATGGATGCGCGTTCCATCCTTGCGCTGCCGGACTGTCTCATAGTGATCGATCCTCTGGCCGTTGCGTACGCGCTCTACGATGCCGGGTTCTTCGTATAGCCGATCGGGCGGGATGACTGTCGTGATAGATCGGCCGATCATGTCTTCGGCGGTGTAGCCGAATATCCTCTCGGCCGCCTTGTTCCACGTCGTGACCATGCCCGAAAGATCCTTGCTGATAATCGCATCGTCGGACGATTCAACAATAGCGGCGAGGCGTTCGGCCATCGCTTCGTCGCGTCTCTGTTCAGTGATGTCGCGCAACATATTGAGCGCGCCGACAATCTCCCCTTGCTTGTTGCGCAGCAGCACAGGGAACGGCATGAAAGCGATGCGGCTTCCATCGGGCCTCTCCGCGATGGCATCGACGTCGCGCACCTCGCGCTCCTCGCGCAAGGTCGTCGCCAAGGGGCATTCGTCGTGCTGCATTGCCGTTCCGTCCGGCCAATACAGGCGCAGCGCTCCAGACCAGCGTTCCTTGCCGATTTCAGGCATGCGGCCCCAAAGTTCCGCCGCCGCCTTGTTATAGAATGTAAGGATGCCGGACTTGTCCGTCGTATACACGGCTACCGGCAACTCCATGATGATCGAGTCCCGGCTGTAGCTGTCCAATCCGTGCAGTGCTTCGAGAGAAGCCGCAAAATTGCTTTGTGGAATGTCCACGATTTCCCCAATTCAACATTATGTCTCGTTGCGAAAGCGCCTGCTGGAGAGCAGACTTCCGGTCAATCGCGCACATTAAACTATTTATGGTTGCATTGGTTCCATCAATCGTACCGATCAAAATGGTTTATCCCTCGTCTGGAGGGCAGCGAAATCGGCCGAGATTCATATGCGCCGGGGCCAACAAAGCCATACGGGCCAGGTCTCCAAGGAAACCTGACCCGCACAAAATGATAGGCGCCATCGACTTGCGCCGCAAACGAAAGCCAACCGGATGTTATCCGGGGGATCAAATCGCCAGGATGATCGCTGCAACTGCCAAAGCGCCGAACAGGCAGATAGAGCAGGTCATCCAATTGGCGATATCGCCGTTTTCCTTTGTATGCCGCAACATCATCGCCCTGTATCCTCCTGAGCAAAACCGGTAAACCGGCCCGTTCTCAAAAAAATCACGAACAACCACCGCTGATTTTGGCTTCCAGCTTGTATTTCAAATTGTCATGATCATTGCCCAAACCGGCGTGGCAGAAGGCTTAATTCCGTCATTCCGGTCTCAACGCTTTGGATTATAGCGCTTTCAATCTAGGCGTTCAATTTGTGTTGCAATGGCGATAATCACATTTTGATAGCGAATGAAAAGATTCCGATATTGGCGGTCTTCAGGCGGCAGCTGCCTCGGCTAGGCGCGGAAAAACCATGCGGACGAGGGCGCCCCGACCGCCGTGGAAATTAGCCGGCGCATCGAGCATTTCGAGATGCCCACCATGGTCCTCGACGATCTTCTTGACGATGGCAAGCCCGAGGCCGGTCCCTTTTTCGCGCGTCGTCACATAGGGTTCCAAAAGCTGGTGGCGGTTCTCGCTTGGAAGGCCCTTGCCATTGTCGAGCACCTCGACGGTGATGGAAGCCCCTGCACTCTTTGCGCGAACGAGAATATAGCCGGTCTCGACGGCGCCGGATTGCAACGCCGCCTCGATGGACTCGGATGCATTCTTGATGATGTTGCCGAATGCCTGGCCGAGCAGGCGGCTGTCGAAATTGCCGACCAGCGGTTCGTCGGCTATCTCATGTTCGAACTTGATCTGATTGTTGCTGATCTCGACGAGGAACGAGGCATCGCGCAATACAGTGCGAATATCTGTTGCCGCCAGCTGCGGCTTGGGCATACGAGCAAACTCGGAGAATTCATCGACCATCCGACCAATATCGCCAACCTGGCGAATGATCGTCTCGGTGCATTGGTCGAATACCGCACGATCCTCGACAATGACTTTGCCGTAGCGACGGCGGATGCGTTCCGCCGAAAGCTGGATGGGCGTCAGCGGATTCTTGATCTCGTGGGCGATCCGGCGCGCTACATCCGCCCAGGCGGACGAGCGGTGCGCGGCGACGAGATCGGTAATGTCATCGACCGTCACCACATAGGAGGTGTTCTTGATGTCGGCGTCTTCGCGCGTGATCTGTACGTTCAACGAACGCGCGACACCGCTGCGGGTGATGCTTATCTGCTTGCGGCTGGATGAACGTCCATTATCCCGCGCCACGTCGAAGACGGCGCCGATTTCCGGCAGGATAAGGCCGAGGCTCTGGCCAACGGCCTGCGATGCGTCGACCGCCAGCATCTGTTCGGCCGGGCGGTTAAGACCCGCGATGATCCCCTCGCTGTTGACGCTGATGACGCCTGCGGTAACGCCCGATAGGACCGCTTCCGTAAAGCGCCGCCGCTCGTCAATCTCGTCCTTGGCCGAAATCAGGTCGCTGTGCTGCGTTTTCAACTGCTCGACCATCTTGTTGAACGTGTGCGACAGAGAGCCGATATCGCCATCCGAACCGCGTACGGGGACGGAAACGTCGAAATTTCCGGTCGCGACGTCTTCGGCAGCGCCGATCAGCTGGCGGATCGGCAGGACGACGCGATTGGCAACAGCAATGCCGCTCCACACAGCGGTGAGCAGCAAGAGCAGGGTGAGTTCGATGTACAGCAAGGCATAGGCGATCTGTGTGGTGGACCGGTTGCTTGCCAGTGCCTGATACTCGGCATTGTTGTCTGTCATCACCCGCATATTTTCGAGCGCAGAGCGATCGACCGAGCGAATGGTGTAGAGGTAGAGATCGGGGAGTGCCTGCGTCTTGATCACCGCGCCGACGAGATTGGTGTCGCCCGGCGGTATCAGAACCGGCTTGTCGCCGGCGGCACTTCGCAGGGCCTCGATCGGGGCGTCCGGCAGCGAATGATCGTTGATGAGATTGGCCGCGACCACAACCTCCCCATCCGATTTGACCAGGGATGCGCCGAGCAGATTGTTGCGGCCGGCGTCGTAGGTGAGCCAGTCCGAAAAGGCGCCGCGGTCGAGGCTATAGAGCATGCGGCGCTGGTCCAGATCGATCACCATGGACAGCGTCGTCGTCAGCAGGCTTTGGGCGTTGTCCTCCGTGTAGGATTGCGCCGCCTTGATCGACATGTCGATGATCTGGTTGTTCTGGTTGTTGATCCACGAATCCATTCGCTGATCGAGGACGATGAGCGAGAAACAGGCCACGATGATCGACGGTATCGAGGCGATCAAGGCGAAGATCATCGCGACATTGGTGTGAAGGTCGTTGTGCTTTGCCTTGCTCTTGAACAGAAAGAGCTTCTTCAGCGTCGCGTAGGACAAATAGATCAGGACGAGAATCGATATGGCATTGGCGGCAATGATCAGCTGGGTCGTCTGTTTGGTGGGCGAAATATTGGTTATGCCCATCATGACGAGGAACGAGACGATCATCGTCGCAAGGACGAGGAGCGTCATGATCACGGCTCCTCGCGGCAGCACCTGCGGCTTGGTTATCGTCTTGCTGGCGGGCATTCAATCGCCTCGTTGGGCCCTCCGCAACAGTGCAGGGATGGCCGCATGGTTTCCTTGTCGATTATCGGTAGCGACGACGCTTGTAAAGCTTGCTTCCTCGGCGGGAATTGAGGCAACAGGATGGATACGCTGTCGCGTTCGCACATTGGAGCATGTTCATGGCGATTCGGCCAATCCTGACATTCCCTGATCCAGCCTTGCGAAGGCCCGCCGACCGCATTGCAGATTTCGGCGAGGCAACGCAAGAATTGGCGCAGGACCTTCTCGCTACAATGCGTGCTGCCCCCGGCATTGGCATCACGGCACCGCATGTCGGCGTGCCACTGCGTCTCGTCGTGATCGAGATCGAGTCCGGTCCGCCGCGCTTCTACATCAATCCGGAAATCGAATGGTCGTCAGGCGATCTTGCACGGCGGGAGGAGGGCAGTGTGTCGATGCCGGGCGTCTCCGACGAGATCGAGCGACCCGCCACGATCCGCGTGCGCTATCAGGATCTCGCCGGGAACATGTTGAGCGAAGAGGCGAGTGGTCTGCTTGCCACTTGCCTGCTGCATGAGATCGATCAGTTGGACGGCATGTTCTGGATTTTCCGCCTGTCGCGATTGAAACGCGAGCGGCTCGTCAAGCGGTTCGAGAAGTTGCAGCGGCTTGGCTGATTCAGCCGCTCAGCGATGGATGGGATCGATCCATGCAACCCCTTCCGGTTTTTCCACCGGGTCGATGTCGAGATTGACCACGATCGGCTCCTGACCGGAGCGGACCACGACGCACTCCAGCGTTTCGTCCGCGTTCGCATTGATTTCCTGATGCGGCACGTAAGGCGGCACGAAAATGAAATCGCCCGGACCGGCTTCGGCGACATATTCCAGCCGCTCGCCCCAGCGCATGCGCGCACGGCCTTTGACCACGTAGATAATGCTTTCAAGGTCGCCGTGATGATGTGCACCGGTCTTGGCATTGGCGTGAATGGTGACGGTACCGGCCCAGATTTTCTCTGCCCCCGCCCGGGCCCGATCGATCGCTGCAGCGCGGTTCATGCCAGGCGTCTGCGCGGTGTTCGGGTCAAGAGAATCGCCGGGGATAACCTTGACGCCGTGTTCGCGCCAATCGATGGGGTGATCATGTTCGTGGGTGTGATCTGTCGGCATGGTTCTTCTCCGCTCGCGGGCGAGTTTAGTCATCTTGGCAGCGGTGCACCAGCCGTTGCACGGTACAATTAATTAACCTCAAATTGCAGTAATTGCCTTGACGGTCTGGCCTTCCGCTCGCCAAGGTAGAGGTGCTGCGAGGCAATCTCGTAGTGGTCGGATACCTGAGTGATGCCAATCAGCAAATCGCGAAACGCACCATTTGACCGAGGCGATGAGCGCGGAAGCGACCGTCTGCTGCAAATCGAAGCGGTTTATGACAAGGTTCCCGTCGGGCTCTGCTATGTCAATCGTCAGGGTTTTCTGGTCACGGTCAACGACCGGTTTTCCCGTATCTTCGGCATTGCCGGCGAAAATGCCGTGGGCCGGTCCGTGGAAGACGTCGTTCCAGACCACGCATCACTGCTGCGCGCAGCCATCAACACTGCGCTCTCCGGCGGTTCGATTTCCGACGCACAGATCGAAGTCACCGGCGAATCGTTCATGGTTGCTGCGGCGACCGTCACCAATGATCTTGGCGAATTCGCCGGCATTTCGGTCGCTTACACCAACATTACCCACCTGAAGGATATTGCGGAACGGCTGCAACAGGTGGAGTTGCGCACCTCCTACGCTCTTGAGAGTGCGGGGCAATGGATATGGGATTTGAACATTGCGACGATGCGGGTATGGCGCTCGCCGCAGTATCGGACGCTGCTCGGCCTCGATCCTGCCGGACATGAGAGCGAAAGCGTGGCGTGGGATATCGTTCATCCCGACGACAAGGAGCGGGCGATCGAGGCGTTTGAAGACGTTCTCAGCGGGCGCAAGGCGCAGTTCGAAGCAACCTATCGGGTGTCGCGTCCGGATGGCGGTGACATCTGGATATTAAGCCGCGGCAAGATCGTCGAATATGGGCCCGACGGTTCCCCGCTGCGACTGCTGGCAACGAGCGTCGATGTTACGGCGCAAAAGCGGGTCGAGACGGAACTCTCGGCCATGGTCCAGGAACGCATGGCGCTGGAGCAGAAACTCCTCGAAGCAAACCGCAAGCTCCGTAACCAGTCCGAGCGCGATCATCTGACCAATCTTCCGAATCGGCGCAAATTCAACCACGTGTTGAGGCGTGCATTTCAGCGCGCCAGCGAGACTGGTGAACAATTGGCAGTTCTCATGGTCGATATCGACCATTTCAAAGCCTACAATGATTTCTACGGGCATCTTGCCGGCGACAAATGCCTCATTCAGGTTGGGCGCGCCTTGAACAAGGTCGCCAAGCAGAACGGCGGTTCGGTCGCTCGTTTCGGCGGCGAGGAGTTTGCGACGCTTATTCCCGGACGGGCACTACAGCCTTCCGCCGAAATCGCCGGCGCCATGCTCGACGCCGTGGCGGCCATGAAACTCGAACACGCCGCAAGTCCTCAGGGCGCAATTTCCGTCAGCATAGGCATGGCGATGTTCGATCCCCGAATGGGACTAAAGCCGCAGGGGCCGGAAGAGTTGCTAAATTTTGCCGACGGTGCGCTCTACCAATCCAAACATCGTGGCCGCGCGCGATTGACCATCGCCGGGACCTCCGGCAGCTAGCCTGGCGTTGGCTCTATCCGTTCCTATGTGCGCCCCTGATGGTTTTCCGCCAGATAAGCGGGGCATGGAGGGAAGCAGAGCGGCTGCTTGCGGCGCCGTCGCCGTTGACCAGCCAGACAATGCTGTTTCTGACTATCTCGTCGACGGGCTGGGTGAAGGTCGTCAGGGCGTAGGATGACCATCCTGACTGCTCGATATCGTCAAAGCCGACAACGCAAAGATCGTCAGGAATGCGCCGGCCAAATTCGTGGCGCGCCGCGTCCATCAAGCCAAACGCCATGAGGTCGTTGACGCAGAACACCGCATCGGGAGGCTCAAGGCCGGAAAACAGCGTCCTGCCAATCGTCCTTCCGCTTTCGTAGACGGTGTTGCCGTGCCGAACGACAGTTACATCAAGGCCAAAGTCCCTCGCCGCTGCCACGAAGCCCTGTTCGCGCGCCATGAGGCTTGGTGTTCCTACGGCCGAGTTTGCAAAAGCCAATCGGCGGCAGCCAGCGCGCAGGAAGGCACTGACCGCGACCCGCGCCGCCACTCCATCATCGAGGTTGATCCGAAACGGCCCCTCGATCTCATCGTCGCGGTTTATCAGGACGATGCGTTGGCCGCTATCGAGGCAGAGTTTGGTGATCGCCTTGTCGGGCAGCCCGGACAGCAGGATCGATGCATCCGCACGATAATGAAGTGTTTGGCGCAGGGCGGTATCGACGCTTCCGTCAGACCGGTCGGTGTTGATGAGCATCGAGATCTTGCCGGCCAACTGCAATTCATGGGTGAGGGCGCGTACGAGGCGGGCACGATAGGGCGTATCCATTTCGGAGACGACGAGGCAGACGATGCCGCTCTCGCTGCGCATGAGGCCGCGCGCCAGCTGGTTGACGTGGTAACCGAGCGCCTCGGCTGCCTGCATGACACGCTGACGCGTTTCTTCCGAGACGCTTGCCCCAGGGGTAAAGGTGCGTGATACAGCCGAGCGGGACACGCCCGCGCGTTTTGCCACATCGTCGGCGCTGACGAACGTCTTGTTCAAGCAAAGGACCCATATTTCAGTTCTGCGGCGCAGTTTGCACGCGATTGCGCGCCTTCGCAATCTCCCTCATTCAAAACATTTAAAGGTTATAATTGATGAGCCGGCTTGACAGATTGGACGCGCTCGTGAAAGTTTTGCACACGCTTGCAAAATGGCGTGCGGCATGGAGGTGCCGCTTTCTAGGGAGGAAAGATATGCGTTCTGTATTCGCCATTGCTGCTGCATTCGCCGTGGGCCTGCAAGTCATGCCAACCGAAGTGCGCGCCGCAGATAATCTCAACCTGATCTGCTCTGCCGACGTCGTCATCTGCGAATTGATGAAGGGCATGTTCGAAAAAGAGACCGGTATCCAGGTCAATATGGTGCGCCTGTCATCGGGCGAGACCTATGCCAAAATTCGTGCCGAAGCGCGCAATCCCAAGACCGACATATGGTGGGCTGGAACCGGCGATCCGCATTTGCAGGCGGCATCCGAAGGGCTGACGTTGGAGTACAAGTCGCCCATGCTCGATCAATTGCAGGATTGGGCGAAGAAACAGGCGGAGAGCTCGGGATACAGGACAGTCGGCGTTTATGCCGGCGCGCTCGGCTGGGGCTACAACACCGATATCGTCAAGAAGAAGGGCCTCAAGGAAGCAAAGTGCTGGTCGGACCTGATCGACCCCGCTTACAAGGGGGAAATTCAGATCGCCAATCCCAACTCTTCAGGCACGGCATACACCGCGCTTGCGTCGCTCGTGCAGATCATGGGCGAGGACCAGGCATACGACTATCTGAAAAAGCTCAACGCCAATGTTTCCCAATATACCAAGTCGGGTTCGGCTCCGGTGAAAGCGGCGGCACGCGGCGAGACGGCGCTCGGCGTGGTCTTCATGCACGATGCCGTCGCGCAGATCGCCGAGGGCTTCCCGGTGAAAGCTGTGGCTCCCTGCGAGGGCACGGGCTACGAAATCGGCTCGATGTCGATTATCAAGGGCGCACGAAATCTCAATGCCGCCAAGAAGTGGTATGACTGGGCGCTGACCGCCGATGTGCAGTCGCACATGAAGGATGCCAAGTCCTTCCAGTTGCCATCCAACAAGTCGGCGACGGTCCCACCTGAAGCACCAAAATTCGAGGACATCAAGCTCATCGATTACGACTTCAAGACCTATGGTGACCCGGCCAAGCGCAAGGAACTGCTGGATCGCTGGGATAAGGAGATCGGCGCGAGCGCGAACTGATCTACCTTCGCCTTG
Source organism: Phyllobacterium sp. UNC302MFCol5.2 (assembly GCF_000686005.1). Taxonomy (NCBI): domain Bacteria; kingdom Pseudomonadati; phylum Pseudomonadota; class Alphaproteobacteria; order Hyphomicrobiales; family Phyllobacteriaceae; genus Phyllobacterium; species Phyllobacterium sp. UNC302MFCol5.2. The sequence goes on along the minus strand of NZ_JMLL01000011.1, from coordinate 660,303 downwards.
TCAACCATATGTCCGGCCTTATCCGGACATATGGTCCATAAAAATATGAGTCTTGGATGAGCGGGTGGCGTGATGGAGCGTAGCGACCGGAGACTGAACATTGCGCTCGGCATCGGGCTGGCAGGGCTTGTCCTCGTACCCTGGTACAGGATCGAGGCGGGATTCTATGGGCTGAGTTGGCTCAAGAACTTTCCGACGGGTTCCGCCGAAGCACCCGGCATCTTGCAGGCCTTCGAATTCGGTCGTTGGAACCTGGCGCTGATCGCCTTGATCTTTGCCGTGGCTATTGCCGCGAGGTTTTTGAGGGTTTCGGCGCTCCGTTCGAACCTGTTGATTGCAGCGGGCGCCGCCGGCATCCTTTTCCTCGTCTGGCAAGGCCTTGCGATTGGATATACGGGCTGGTCGTGGACGATCAACGAGACGCTGTTCGGGCCGCTGGCGGACGGTCAGCCATCCATGGGCGCCGGGGCTGGGTTAACGGCTTTGGCACTCGTTCTCTTTTTCGCCTTTGGCCTTGCCGAACGCGGCGTTCTTCGCGGCGATGCCTTCGTGGTCGCGTCGATTACGCTGCTCGTATTCCTCGTCGCGATTTTTGTGTTCTATCCGGTCGGCAGCATGTTTGTCGGCGCTTTCCAGAGCTTCGACGGGTCGTTCGATCCTTCCGGTTTTGTCCGAAACATTCAGGATCCATCGATATGGAGCCTCGATTGCCTCTTGGGCGGAAATCGCTGCGGCATTGCCTGGCGCACCTTTTTTCTGGCGGTCCTCACCGCCTCGGGATCCACCATTCTCGGACTGTGCTTCGCACTTGTCGCAACGCGCACCCGCTTTCCCTTCAAGAAGGGCCTGCGCCTGTTGACGATCCTGCCGATTATCACGCCACCCTTTGTCATCGGCCTCGCGCTCATCCTTCTGTTCGGCCGTGCAGGGGTCGTGACCCAGCAGATCTCGCATATCTTCGGTGTTGAGCCCGGCCGCTGGCTCTACGGCCTGACTGGCATCTGGATTGCGCAGGTCCTTTCGTTTACGCCGATCTCCTTCCTCGTCCTCATCGGCGTCGTCGAAGGGGTCAGTCCTTCCATGGAAGAGGCGTCGCAGACATTGCGCGCCGACCGCTGGCGCACCTTCTGGCGGATTTCGCTGCCGCTTATGAAGCCGGGCCTCGCCAATGCCTTCCTCATTGGCTTCATCGAGAGCATGGCGGATTTCGGCAACCCGCTCGTTCTCGGCGGCAGCCACGGCGTGCTTTCGACGGAAATCTTCTTCGCCGTCGTCGGCTCTCAAAACGATCCTTCACGCGCCGCAGTCCTCGCGATCATCTTGCTGGTCTTTACGCTGTCGGCATTCCTGGCACAGCGTCTCTGGCTCGCGGGCAAGAGTTTCGCCACTGTTACCGGCAAGGCCGACTCCGGTGCGCACATCGCGCTGCCGCGTTCCCTGTCGATCGGGGTCCACGCCATCGTCATCCCATGGGCGCTGTTCACCCTTGTCGTCTATGGCATGATCCTTGTTGGCGGCTTTGTCCGGACCTGGGGTCTCGACAACACCTTGACCTTCGAACATTACCAGCGCGCCTTTTCGTTCGCTTTCGAGAATGGCGCCATCGCCTGGACCGGCGTTGCCTGGAATTCGTTCTGGACGACGATGGAGATCGCGCTGATTTCCGCGCCGCTCACGGCAGCTGTCGGCTTGCTCACGGCCTATCTCATCGTTCGCCAGCGCTTTATCGGACGCAGCGTCTTTGAATTTGCCCTAATGATGAGCTTTGCCATCCCCGGGACCGTCATCGGCATCAGCTATGTCATGGCCTATAATTTGCCGCCGCTTGAGATGACGGGCACCGCCCTGATCCTGATAGCCTGTTTCGTCTTCCGCAACATGCCGGTGGGCGTACGCGGCGGGGTTGCCGCGATGAGCCAGCTCGACAAGAGCCTCGACGAGGCGTCGCTGACCCTTCGGGCGACGAGCTTCCGCACCATCCGCAAGGTCATCCTGCCGCTGCTGCGCCCGGCAATCGTAGCCGCTCTCGTCTATTCGTTCGTGAGGGCCATTACCTCGATCAGCGCGGTCATCTTCCTGGTAAGTGCACAGTACAATATGGCTACGTCCTATATCGTCGGCCTCGTGGAAAACGGCGAGTACGGCGTGGCCGTCGCCTATTCGTCTATGCTTATCGTGGTGATGATCGTCATAATCACCGGTTTCCAACTTCTCGTCGGGGAACGCCGGCTGCGGCGCGAGAATCGTGTCGCCACCGCCTTCGTTCCTGCCGCCGTGCCGCAAGAAAAGGCCACGCCATGAACAATCGTACCGGGTCAGTCGTCTTTACCAACGTCAAGAAGCAATTTGGCAGCTTCACCGCCATTCACGACCTGTCGCTCGATATAGAGCCGGGAACCCTTGTGACGCTGCTGGGACCGTCAGGTTGTGGCAAGACGACGACGCTGCGCATGCTGGCCGGTCTCGAGCACCCGACTTCGGGGCGCATTCTCATCGGCGGCAAGGACGTAACGATGCTCCCCGCCAATGAGCGCGACGTCTCCATGGTCTTCCAATCCTATGCCTTGTTCCCGCATATGTCGGTGCTCGAGAACGTCGCCTACGGGCTCGAGTCATCCGGGATGAAGAAGAGCGAAGCGCGGCAACGGGCGGAAGAGGGGCTGACGCAGGTCGGTCTCGCCGGATACGGCCAGCGCCTGCCGGCAGAGCTTTCAGGCGGACAGCAGCAGCGCGTCGCCGTTGCCCGCGCCCTGGTGCTCGAGCCACAGGTCCTGTTGCTTGACGAGCCGCTGTCCAACCTCGATGCGCGCCTTCGCCGCCGCGTGCGGACGGAGATTCGGGAGCTTCAGCAAAGGCTTGGATTTACGGCCGTCTACGTGACGCACGATCAGGAAGAAGCGCTCGCGGTCTCCGATCGCATCATCGTGATGCAGGACGGCGTCATCGCGCAGCAGGGATCGCCACGCGAACTCTACGAGGCGCCGGCGTCGTCGTTCATCGCCGATTTCATCGGCGAGGCCAATGTGGTGCCTTGCGAGGTGCTGGGCAATGACGGGACAGAGGCGATCATCCGTGTCGCCAGGTTGGAACACAGGGTGCCGGCGCGCAGCGCGCGCCCCGGGCCGGCCAGGATTGCCGTACGCCCCAATGCCATTACACTTGAAGCGGCGGAGGAGGCGGCATTTCCGGGCAGCATCCGCCATGCTGCCTATCTCGGCGACCACGTCGAGTATGAGGTTGAAACCGAAGCCGGAACGCTTTTCGTCGTCGATCCGGCAATCGACAGGAATCTTGCACCGGCGACCAATGTGAGCATCGGCTTCCATCACCGCGGAATCGCCATTATCAACAACTGATCGCTCGTACCGAGGAAAAGACATGACATCGCATACCCAAGCGGAGCTTGAGGCTCGCTTTGCCCTTGCCAAGACAATGGCCGCAGAGGCCGGAGCGAAGGCTCTTGCCTACTTCAATGCGCGGGAACGGCTCGTGATCGAGACCAAGGCCGATCCGCATGACGTTGTTTCGATCGCCGATCGCGAGGTTGAAGATCTCATCCGCCAAAAAATCGCAGCCGCTTTTCCGCAAGATGCGATCCTCGGCGAGGAACATGGCCTGAGCGCGGGAGCCTCCGGTTTCACCTGGGTCGTCGATCCGATCGACGGCACGAGCCCGTTCGTCAACGGCATGCCGACCTGGTGCGTCTCCATCGCCGTCCTTGCAGGAGAAGAGATCGCGATAGGCGTCATTCATGTCCCGTGCAACGACGAATTATACGCTGCGGCTCAAGGGCTCGGCGCTACCCTCAACGGCCGGCCGTTGAAACTCGGCTCCGACCGGACCGTCCGCAATGCGGTGACGGGCATCGGAGCCAACAGTCACGTTGCGCCAGCAGCGCTGGCGGGGATCGTGGAGCGCCTGCTTGATGCCGGGGGAAATTTCATCCGCAACGGTTCGGGTGCGCTGATGCTCGCCTATGTCGCGGCCGGACGCCTCGTCGGCTACTATGAGCCCTATATGCATGCGTGGGATTGCATGGCGGGTTATTGCCTCGTCAAGGAGGCGGGGGGCTGGCATCACCCCTTCCCGGTTCAAGGCGAAGCGTTGACCAAGGGATCGCCGGTGCTTGCCGCCGCCGAGGGCGCCGTGGACGACCTGCGGGCAATCGCCGGGCTTTAGCCCTCGCTCAAAATCCCGCGAGGCACTGCAGCCCATACGCGAATTCCGCCGAGATCGATTGCAACGATTTTGACACTAATGGATCCTATGCTGTACCCGGTCGACATTACCGCCGGGTCGTTATGGTGCTTCGCTGAACGGACAAGAAATTCTGGTTATCCAAGTTGCCACAACAAGCACGATCATTGACTTATCCGAGCGAATAACATCGACTAAAGTTTGAAGCTGTAGAGTTGCGTTTTTAAAGCTGGATAGTCATGACAGTCGTGCGGAATCTTTTGTGGGCGCCAACAATTGGCTTGTCCTGGCTATGGGGTCTGGGGTTCTTTTATTCGATCCACGTGACCCTCACCTATGGCTGGCTCGGATTCTTCGGCTTTGCCATCTCCAATGTCGCGGGCCTTTGGCTGTTCGGCTTTATCCTGGGGCGCACCAAGCGCTCGCCGGACCAGATCATGAAGGACATAGAGGGCCGCTACGCGGGCGTTTTCCTGCTGTTCCAGATGGCGGCGCTGGTCGTCACCATTTTCGGGTTCGTGGCCTATCTCTGGCAGCCGATCGTCGGCGAGGGCTCGTCGATCGGTGTTGCGATGCTGCTGCTCTTTGCCTGCGCCATCGGCCACGCGCTGACGTTGCAGCAGATCAAACTCTTGCACATCGTTTATACGGTCGTCGGCGTTTCCGCTGGGATCGTTCTTCTTGTTGGCCTGCGTGAAACCTCCACCTATCCCGGCGTGCCGCTTGCCCAGTTCGACAGCCGCTTCTACGGCCTGGTCCTGCCCACGATCATTGGCTTCCTGCTCGGGCCCTGGCTCGATATCCAGCATTGGCAGCGCGCAGTCACAATCAAGCGTGAAGGCGGGAATGTCGGCCTCGCCTATGGCGTCGGCGCCCTCATATTCTTCGGCTTTCTGTTTCTGAACGCCCTGACGGCATCGGCAGTCGGTCCGATCGGCAGCATTCTTTCCATCGACGGCTTGCCGAGCGCGCAGGGCGCCGTATCGGCAGCGACGGTACTCGCCGCCGAAAACGGCCAGTCCTACCTCGCCATAGCCTTTGTCATCTGGACGACGATCGCTCTCGCCTCGACTGTCGACAGCTACTACTGCGCGACGGCATGGTTCTTGAAGGGCAAGAACATGCGCAGCAACAGTCCGCTGCTGGCCCTTATCCCCGATGGAATTGCTTCCTCGCCGCTCTGGCTGCTGATCGGTGCTGTCTGGGTTGCCTTCACGGCCGTACCCGCGAACTTCTCGCTCATGTACTTCATGATGCCGTTCGCGACGCTTTTCGTGAGCGCTGCGGCAAATCTCGCCTGTGAGGCATTGGGCGCGAAGCCGAAGTTTGATCCGGTTCTGAGCTTTCTGATCGGCTGCGGATCGGCGGTTATCTTCGTCATCGGGTATGTCCAGCCGATACCGGAATTCCTGGCCCTTTCGCCGTTGATCGGCTTGATCGGCGCGCTTCCCGTCATCATCGAAATACTCGGTCCGGCCTCGAAGGCGATACCGGTCGAGATTGTCGACCAGCCAATCCGCATGATGTCGCCTTCGCCGATTGGCACGCCTGTCGCCCAGGGCGATGAGATGTCGCCTTCGCATGGGTTCGATGGCGAATGGTTCGTCATGCAGCTCATTCCCACCTATGACGATACGAATTCGGTCGGCAACGTCTATTTCGCCAACTATGTGCGCTGGGTTGGCAAGGCCCGCGAGCTTTTCTTCAATGTATGCATGCCGGATTTCGACCTGGCGACGACGCGATTCTATATCCTGACGCGCTCGTTCACCCATGATTACCGGCGTGAATCGAAGGAGTTCGAGCAGATCAGCGTGCGCATCAAGATCGCCAGACACAATCGCAAGTTCGTCACGCTCGAACATGAGATCCACAGTGCAACACAGGGCCTGCTCGGCCATGGCGAGCAATCGCTGATGTTCGTCGATCGGGAAAACTACAGCCCGCTGGATATTCCGGGCGAAGTGATCAAGGGTTTCCTTGCCTATTGGCCGAAAGACTCGCGCCTGTCACCCAACCACCGGCCGAATATCGCGGACGTCAAGGCAAAGCGGCAGGCTTAACTCAATCTTCCCTGGGATAGCCCCAAGGGTCGCATTGCCGACTTTGTCCGTTCCAGTTGAGAACGCAAGTCCCTAAACGCAATGACCTCAGTGTCCGCATAGAGGCGTCGAGCGGGTTGTTCCTATTCGACCGGGGGAGAGGTCGGTCCCGACCTCCGGGTTGCCGGTTGGATTCCTGCAACTTTCCGAGGTGCCTTTGTCCGATGCGTGAACATCGGCTTTGCTGCCTTCCGCGTGGATTGTCTCGCCATCCGGGAAACAGAACTGTTTCTATCTAAACAGGGAATGCTTAGCGGGAAGCTCAACGATCACGTTGCTCAGCTTGCGACCTGGTAGCGCTCGCTGTCGAACGTCAGGAGCTCGAAGGTCTTTTCCACGGGCTCGGCGGGGCTGAAGAGGAAGCCCTGTACCTGGTCGCAACCTTCCTTTTGCAGGCAGGCGAGCTGCTCGCGGGTTTCGACGCCCTCGGCGGTGATCTTCATGCCCATGCTGGCGCCAAGGCCCATCACCGCCCGGATGATGGCGAGACTTCCGCGATTGTGCGGCAGATCGCGCACGAAGGACTGGTCGATCTTGATCTTGTCAAACGGCATCTTGCGCAGATAGCTCAAGCTGGAATAGCCGGTACCGAAATCGTCGAGCGCGATGCTGACGCCCATGGCACGGAACTGGCGTAGCAGCGAAATCGCGGCGACGTTGGCTTCGAGAAAGACCGATTCCGTGATTTCAAGCTCAAGACGGTTCGGCTTGAGGTTGTTCTTGCTGAGCGCGTCGCGAACGATCGAGGCGAGATCGGAATGGCGAAACTGGATCGCTGAAATATTGACGGCCACGTGGATATCCTGCGGCCAACCGGCGGCGATGCGGCACGCTTCCTGGATGATCCATTCGCCAAGCGGGATGATATTGCCCGATTCTTCCGCGATCGGAATGAAGATCGTTGGCGAGATGAAGCCATGAACCGGGTGTTTCCAGCGCAAGAGTGTCTCGAAGCCGACTGTCTTCAGCGTCTGGGCCGAAACGATGGGCTGGAAATGCAGGATAAATTCCTGCCGGGCCAACGCCCCGCGCAAATCCATGGCTAGGGCGCGTTTTGCCTCGATGCGTGCATCCATTTCGACTTCGTAGAACCGATAGCTGTTGCGGCCCTCGTTCTTGGTGCGATAGAGCGCAAGGTCAGCACAGCGCATGATGTCGTTGACGCTGTCGGTCGGCGCTATCGCGATACCGATGCTGATGTGAATGTTGATCTGGATACCATCGATCCAGAAGGGCTGGGAGATGCTCTGCACCAATTGTTCGGCAAGTTCAGTCGCCGCTGCCTGATCCGCTCCGCGCGCAAGCAGCGCGAATTCATCGCCGGAAAGGCGTGCCACCGTGTAGGTGGCTGGCGAGGTGCCTCGCAGCCGGTCGGCCACCTGCTTTAGCAACTGGTCTCCAATGCCGTGACCGAAACTGTCATTGACAGTCTTGAACTCGTCGAGATCGATGCAGAATACGGCGAAGCTGCGCAGGCCTTTCTCGAGGTCCTTGGTCGCTTGGCCGAGCTGATCGGTAAACAGCGTGCGGTTCGGCAGGTCGGTCAGCACATCGTAGCGGGCAAGATAGGAAAGCTGGTCGTCGGACTGCTTGGCAGCCGTCACATCGGAACCAACGCCGCGGTAGCCGACAAACTTGCCGGCATTGTCGAATATGGCCTTGCCAGTCAGTGACCACCAGCGTGTCTCGCCGCGAATATTGACCGGGAGAATATGGTTGCGGAATGTGGTGCGGTTTTCAATGGCCTGCCAGATGGAACCGACCTGCGTCGCTTCTTCCGCATGCGACTGATCGACCTTGAAAAGTTGCGCGAAGGGCATGCCCTGCAATTCCTTCGTCGTCTTGGCGGCGATCTGGGCAAGGCGGGGGGAGGTGTGCTGCAGCTTGAGGTCAGCATCCGTTTCCCAGATCCAGTCGCTGGCATTCTCTTCGAAATCGTAGAGCAGGAGGCTGATGACTTCCTTCTGCTGTTCAACCTTGATCTGATCCAGCGTGCGCATGACGATGAGGTTGCTCATGTGCACGATCGTGAACAGGATAAAAAGCGCGTAGAACGCGAGCAGGATTGCAATGAACAGAAAGAAATCTTCGCCGGTGGAGGCGAGTGCGAAGAAGGATCCCGTGATGATCGTGCCGGAATAGGCGATTGCCGCAAGCGGCACGACCGCGACACCGATACCCGTGGCCATGAGACCCGCCGCAGTACAGGCGATCAACAACCGGTGATATGGGTCGGCGTCGAGGAACAGCATAAGCGGTATGCTGGCGAGGCAAATACCGTAGAGCGCCGAGACGATAATAAGATACTTGATGGCATCGAAGCCAAGCTCTTTCACCTTCGGCAGCTTGTACCATTGCGTGCACGCGAACAGCGAACCAACGGTCAACAGCGCCACCACCGTCGCGACACCGGCGAGATACGGGCGGGGTCCGAGATTCCAGAAGACATAGGCAACGACAAATACCACGCACATCGCAACAAGCACCGTGAATGGCGCCAGTCGCAGGGCGACGTCCATCTGCTCGGCATAAACACGGCGTTTGACTGCCGGATTTATGGCGCCGCGCATTCCGAAGATCGATCGGATCGCGTCAACTGTGTGGAACTTGGACGACACGCAAAGCCCTCAAATACGTGAGTTCGTAATTCCCCATGTTAGATTTTTTACGTTCGGCATTCGTTAATGTACTTAGCATTTTTTTTAATAGTTACCAATGTCTTTATCGCCTCATAGTACATTTTCATTAAGATGATTTTTTCAAGTCGTATATGATTAAATACGCGTTTCCGATTATAAAGAGTACTATTTCATATTGATTTGGTATAGCTATCAATTATATAAGTATAACATTGTAGAATGTTCCATTTGATTGGATTTGTATTTTCGAAGCGCGTCGATGGGCGGCTGGCGTCGCGATAGTGAGATAACACAACTGGCTGTAAGCATTCGCGTGTACTTCATTAATAATTGGTCATTTGATCGCCGATGAAGTTCGGCCGCCCCAAGGTCTGATAAATTATAGACCTTTGTTCGCAGAAATATCATTTTGTTCAGCGCGGGACGGAGAGAATGGCCCCCAGCAGTCCTGGAAAAGCGCTGTCCAGATCGTCTCGGCGCAAGGTATTCATGTGTGACGTCCCATCATTGCGGGTGTGGACGATGCCCGACTCGCGCAGCACCCGGAAATGGTGCGACATGCTGGATTTGGGGCGCCCGCCGTCAAGAGCCGCGCATGTCGCCTCACCCTCGCGCGCAAGTTGCCGCACTATGGAGAGGCGCACCGGGTCGCTCAGGGCATATAGAACTGACTCGACCTGCAATTCGGAAACTGATGGATGACGGAACTGTCTCATGGCCGATAAAGTACCACAAAATTTTGTGTATTGCTATTGTTCGAATATTATCGAACTATCAAAGAAATTCGGCAAGCCAGATTGGAGAATGATATATGGCATCGCTTTTTGACCCGTTCACCCTCAAGGACGTCACGCTGCGCAATCGCATCGCTGCATCGCCCATGTGCCAGTATTCCGCCAATGACGGTCTCGTCAACGATTGGCACAGCGTGCATCTCGGGTCGCTCGCGCGCGGTGGCGCAGGTCTCGTTGTGGTCGAGGCAACCGGGGTCTCGCCTGAAGGGCGGATCACCCCGAATTGCGTGGGTCTGTGGAACGACGAACAAGCCGCTGCCCTTGCACCGAATGTGCAGTTGATCAAGGATGCTGGTGCGGTTCCGGGAATCCAGATCGGTCATGCAGGGCGCAAGGCCAGTGCGAACCGGCCCTGGGAAGGCGACGACCATATCCCGGCCGGCGATCCGCGTGGCTGGGAAACAATCGCGCCATCACCGATCGCCTATGGCGGAGGCCTCAACAAAGTTCCACATGAGATGACCAAGGCCGATATTGAACGCGTCAAGCAGGCATTCGTCGATAGCGCCAAGCGCGCGCTGGCGAGCGACTTTCAATGGCTGGTGCTGCACTTCGCCCACGGCTATCTGGCGCAGAGCTTCCTTTCCAGGCACTCGAACCAGCGCACCGACGAATATGGCGGCAGTTTTGAAAACCGCAGCCGCTTCCTGCTTGAGACACTGAAGGCAGTGCGCGCCGTCTGGCCGGAAAACCTGCCGCTCGCTGCGCGTCTCGGCGTCATCGAGTTTGACGGCAATGACGAGGAAACCCTGGGCGAGGCAATTGAGCTGATCAAGCAGATGAAGGCGGAAGGGCTCGATTTCATCGATGTCAGCATCGGCTTCTCCCTCGGCAAGGCGGATATTCCCTGGGGACCGGCGTTCCTGGGTCCCACCGCAGCGCGCGTGCGCCGCGAAACGGCGTTGCCGGCTTCGACTTCCTGGTACATCAGCACGCCGCAACAGGCTGAGGGACTTGTCCGTGATGGTTCGGTCGATCTCGTCATGCTGGCGCGCCCATTGCTCGCCGATCCGCACTGGCCGTACAAGGCAGCGACGGAACTCGGCGTAGAAAAGCCTGCCTGGATTCTGCCAGCGCCCTATGCGCATTGGCTCAATCGCTATCGGGCGGCATAGGCGTTGCGAACTCTGCGAATAATTCCTGGGATGCTTGGAAACGCAGTGTCGTGAGCGAGGCTTCTGGGAGAGGAACGAGCTTTCGCCCGTCCCTCTCTTTCTGGAAGTTGAGTTGACCCGGACTGTGCCTCGCCAGCCCGTCTGGGAGTTTCGCCAAACGGCGAAACCGAAGCGATGTCCCCCAGGTTTTGAGAACAAGGCCGTTGCCAAGTTCCGGGCCGCCGATCTCCCGCTCTCGCGAATTGAAAGCAGCAGGCCGTTCGGTTGTTTTAGAATGCGAATCCTGAAACCTGCCAAAATATGAAACAGGCTTCGTGTCGTCTGAGGCGGCCTTTGCTTATGTTCGGGCACCGGCAAATGCCGCGCCATCTCATTCCAACCTGCCTGGTCGCTCAACCTGAAATGTTCATGCCCGTGTCCAACCTCTATCGAAAATTGCAGATGGTCTGTATAGACGGTCGCAAACAGGCAACAGGGCGGGTGTGCGAGCACCGCAAATGAACATGGCAATTGTGAAAAACAGGGCTAAGGGCCCGGTTGCCGTGGCGGCAAATGATGAGCCGGCCACGCAAGCCAAACCGATGGTCGCATTCGAGCAGGTCTCCAAACGCTTCGCGGCCGGCCGCAGCAGCAACGAAGTGGTCGCGCTCGACAATGTTGACCTTGTCGTGCCGCGCGGGTCGGTGACCGGAATCATCGGTCGTTCCGGCGCTGGCAAGTCGACCTTGATCCGCCTCGTCAATGGGCTGGAAAGGCCGACCGCCGGCCGCGTGCTTGTCGACGGCGTTGATGTTGCGGGGTTAGGCGAGAAGGACCTGCGCTCCGTGCGCCGCGCCATCGGAATGGTCTTCCAGCATTTCAATCTGCTGTCGTCGCGCACTGCCTTCGACAACATCGCGTTGCCGCTTGAAATCGCGGGTGTGGACAGGCAAGTCATCGAGAAGCGGGTGACGCCGCTCCTTGAGCTCGTGGGACTCTCCGACAAGCGCGACCGTTATCCATCGGAACTTTCCGGCGGACAGAAGCAGCGCGTCGGCATTGCCAGAGCGCTTGCGACCGAGCCGAAGCTGTTACTCTCCGACGAGGCGACCTCGGCGCTCGATCCGGAAACGACGCGCTCGATTCTCGACCTCCTGCGGAAGATCAACAAGGAACTCGGCCTGACCATCCTGCTGATCACTCATGAGATGGAGGTCGTGAAGACGATCGCCGACCATGTCGCAGTGATCGACGGCGGCCGTATCGTCGAGTCAGGGCCGACATTCGACGTCTTTACCGGCCATACCCATGCAACGACCCGGGCATTGCTTGGCGGTCTTGCGGGCATGCGCCTGCCCGAATTTCTGACCAAGCGGATGTCGAGCGAACCGCATGATGGTTCGCGCACGATATTACGCGTTATCTTCAAGGGCGAAAATGCCACCGAGCCAATGTTGGCGCGGCTTGGCAGCGATCTTGGCATCGAAGTGAACATTCTGGCTGGGGCCGTGGACGAAATCGCCGGGCGTCCGTTCGGCATGCTCGTCGTTTCGCTGCGCGCCGACGCGGCGAAGATCGCCGAGGCGCGGCAATTCCTTGCCGAACATGGCTTGGCATCGGAGGTGGTTGGCTATGTCGCCTGATATTATCGCGCTTATCGTCAAGGCGACGGGCCAGACGCTCTACATGGTTGCGGTTGCCGGTCTCGTCGGCTCGTTGTTTGGCATTCCGCTCGGCGTGTTTCTGGCCACGAGCGGGCGCGGCGAACTCTTTCCCGCGCCCTCGGTCAACAAGGTGCTGGGCGCAATCGTCAACGCGACCCGCTCGACGCCGTTCATCATTCTCGTCGTCGCGATCATTCCGTTCACGCGCCTTGTGGCGGGGACTTCCATCGGCACCAGCGCCGCGATCGTTCCCCTGACTATTGCGACCATCCCCTTTGTTGCCCGCCTCGTTGAGACGGCGATCCGCGAAGTCGATCCCGGACTGACGGAAGCTGCCCGCGCCATGGGCGCAAGTCCGATACAGATCGTATTCAAGGTTCTGCTTGCAGAAGCGCGCCCCGGTATCGCCTCGGCCTTGACGCTCACCGTCGTCAGCCTGATCGGCTATTCGGCCATGGTCGGAGCCGTGGGCGGCGGCGGACTTGGCGACCTCGGCATCCGCTATGGCTACCAGCGTTTCATGCCCGATGTGATGGCCGTTGTCGTCGTTGTTCTCATCGTCCTCGTGCAACTCGTCCAAAGCGCCGGCGACAGGCTGGCGCGCCAGTTCGACAAGCGCACGCGTCCGCGCTGAGCTTGTTATTCTTCAAAAGACAGGAGTTAGAAATGTTGAAGAGATTTCTTGCCACCGCCGCTTTCGCGGCTGTTCTGGGTGCATCCAGCGCCTGGGCCGAAACGATCAAGATCGGCGTCACGCCGGGCGAGCACGCGCAGATCATGGAAAAGGTCAAGGAGATCGCCAAGCCGAAGGGCCTCGATATCGAAATTTTCGAGTTTTCCGACTATGTCGTGCCGAACCAGGCGCTGAACGACGGCGAGCTCGACGCCAATTCCTTCCAGCACAAGCCCTATCTCGACAATCAGATCGCCGATCGCAAGTTTGACATTGTCGATGTCGCATACACGGTCAATTTCCCGATGGGCGTTTATTCGAAGAAGGTCAAAAGCTTCGATGAACTCGCTGATGGTGCGACGATCGCCATTCCGAACGATCCGACCAATGGCGGCCGGGCTCTGCTGATCCTCGCCGACAAGGGCGCGATCAAGCTGAAGGAAGGCGCCGGTCTGAAGGTCACCGTCAACGATATCGCCGAGAACCCGAAAAACTTCAAGTTCGTCGAGCTCGACGCCGCGCAGTTGCCGCGCTCGATCGACGACGTGGATGCGGCCGCGATCAACACCAATTACGCGCTGGAGGCTGGCCTCGATCCAATGAACGGCACCATCCTGAAGGAAGGTGAAAAGGCGCCTTACGTCAACCTGATCGCGGTTCGCACGGCCGACAAGGACAAGCCCTGGGTGAAGACGCTGATCGAATCCTACCACTCCGATCCGGTCAAGCAGTTCATCCTCGACAAGTACAAGGGTGCAGCTGTCCCCAGCTGGTAATCTACCAAACAGAGGCATCTCCCAAAAGGAGGTGCCTCGCCTCAGATGCGCTTCCCCTTGGCGTCGAACAGGTGGAGCTTTTCCTTCGGGACGATCACCCGCAAATGATCGCCTGGCTCGACGATGGATCGCCCGGCCACCCGCACGACCACTTTGTCACCGCCTATATTGCCGTAAACATAGCTCTCCGCACCGACCGGCTCGACACCGCGAACGGTCAGGTCCAATAGCAACCCGCCGATATGTTGCTGGCTTCCGGCCGCAACCTCGAGATCTTCCGGCCGGAAGCCGATCTGCGCTCCCTCGGCTGGAATTGCGAGGCCCTCAGCGCCGATATGGGTGCCATCCTTGAGGAGAAGACCGGCACTGTTTGCTGTAACATGAACAAGGTTCATCGGCGGCGCACCGATGAAGCTCGCAACAAAGGTGCTCGCCGGCTTTTCATAGATGTCGAGCGGCGCGCCGATCTGCTCGACGACACCGCCATTCATCACGACGAGAATATCGGCGAGCGTCATCGCTTCGAGCTGGTCATGGGTGACATAAACGCTGGTCACGCCAAGTTGCCGCTGCAGGTTCTTGATCTCGACGCGCATCTGGCCACGCAGCTTCGCGTCGAGGTTGGAAAGTGGCTCGTCGAACAGGAACACTTTCGGATTGCGGACAATCGCGCGGCCCATGGCGACGCGCTGGCGCTGACCACCGGAAAGTTCGCGCGGGCGGCGCTCAAGCAGGTGCCCGAGTTCGAGCGTCTGCGCTGCTTCCCGGACGCGCTTGTCGATCTCACCCTTCGGCATGCCGCGATTGCGCAGGCCGTAGGCCATATTGTCGTAGACCTTCATGTGCGGATAAAGCGCGTAGTTCTGGAACACCATGGCGATATCGCGTTCCGCCGGGCCAAGGTCGTTGACCACGGAATTTTCAATCTTGAGCACGCCTTCGGTGATCGTTTCGAGACCCGCGATCATGCGGAGCAAGGTCGATTTCCCGCAGCCTGACGGCCCGACGAGCACGCACAGCGCGCCGTCGTCGATGGCGATATTGATGCCCTTCACCGCCTCGACGCCGCCGCCGTAGACCTTGCGGATGTTGGTCAATTCCACGCTTGCCATTTCATTTCTCCGTTTCGACCAATCCGCGCACGAACCAGCGTTGCATCAGGACGACGACGAGGATCGGGGGGAGGATGGCGAGAATGCAGGTAACCATCACCAGATGCCATTCGGTGTCGGCGTCGGCGAAGGAGATCATCTTGCGCAGGCCGACGACGATGGTCGACATGTCGTTGCGATTTGTCATGAGAAGCGGCCAGAGGTACTGCGTCCAGCCGTAGATGAAAAGAATGACGAACAGCGCCGCAATGTTGGTTTTCGATAGCGGCAGCAGAATGTCCTTGAAGAATCGCCAGGGGCCGGCGCCATCAACGCGCGCCGCCTCGACGAGTTCGCCTGGAATGGTCATGAAGAACTGGCGAAACAGGAGCGTCGCGGTCGCCGAGGCCATAAGCGGCAAAGTAAGCCCCGTATAGGTATCGATGAGGCCAAGATCGACCATGACTTTGTAGGTCGGAAGGATGCGCACTTCGACCGGCAGCATCAGTGTGATGAAGATAAGCCAGAAGAAGAACATGCGGCCGGGGAAGCGGAAGAACACGATGGCATATGCCGAAAGAAGCGAGATGACGATCTTGCCGATGGCGACGCCAAGCGCCATGACAACCGTGTTCCAGAGGAGGCGGTCAACGCCGACGCCGCCGATGCGCCCGACACCGCCGAACAGGGCCGAAGAATAATTCTCCCAGAAATGGCCGCCCGGCAGCAGCGAAAGCGGCGGCCGGATGATTTCCTGCAGCGTCTGCGTCGAGGCGACGAATGTATAGTAGATCGGGAAAGCGACGACGACGATCCCAAGGATGAGAACGAAGTGTGCAATCAGGCGGCCAATGGGGTTGTTCTGGATCATGGTCACCTCAGCCGTAATGGACTTTGCGTTCGACATAGCGGAACTGGATTGCCGTCAAGGCGATCACGATGATCATGAGGATGACCGACTGCGCCGCCGAATCGCCGAGGATGAGATTGACGAAGCCGTCATTGTACACCTTGTAGACGAGCGTCTCGGTTGCCTTGCCCGGACCGCCGCCGGTCACGGCGTGAATGATGCCGAACGTGTCGAAGAAGGCATAGACCGTGTTGACGACGAGAAGAAAGAACGTCGTTGGGGCAAGGAGCGGAAAGACGATGGTCCAGAACCGCTTGTTCTCGCCGGCACCGTCGATGGCGGCAGCCTCGATCAGCGATTTTGGAATAGATTGCAGCCCGGCGACGAAGAACAGGAAATTGTAGCTGATCTGCTTCCATGCCGCGGCGGAAACAACCAGAACCATCGCCTGGTTGCCGTTGAGCAGCGGGTCCCAGTTATAGCCGGCGGAGCGGGCGAGATAGGCGAGCGTCCCCATCGATGGGTTAAACAGGAACAGCCACAACATGCCGGCGATGGCGGGCGCAACGGCGTAGGGCCAGATGAGCAGCGTGCGGTAGATGTTCTTGCCACGGATGACCTTGTCGGCCATGACGGCGAGAAGCAACGCGATCGTCATGGCGATCAGCGTCGTCGCGACCGAAAAGACGATCGTGACCTGCAGCGAATTCAGATAGTTGGGATCGCTGATGACCCGCCTGAAATTGCCAAGGCCGACGAATTGTGTCGACAGGCCGAAGGGGTCTTCGCGCAGGACGGACTGATAGATCGCCTGCGATGCCGGCCAGTAGAAAAAGATGAGCGTGATGGCAAGCTGGGGCGCCAGCAGCAAATAGGGCAGGAGCTTGTTGGGAAACGTCACGTTGTTGGACGATGCCATGAATGCCTCACATTAAAGGAAATCCCGGCCGCAAGGGCTTGCGGCCGGGTTTCAGACGGAAGGGCTTATTGGCCGAGCGCCTGCTTGATCGCTGCGTTGCCGCGCTTGACGGCATTGTCGAGCGCCTGCTGCGCCGTCTGTTTGCCGGCTAGCATGTTCTCGAACTCTTCATTCTCGATATCGCGTACCTGCGGCAGGTTGACGAGGCGCACGCCCTTGGAATTTTCCGTAGGAGCCTTGCCCAGCATCTGCTTGATCGGGATCTCGCGCGCCGGGTTCTTGTCGTAGAAACCGGATTTCTTGGTTGCCTCATAGGCCGCCATCGTAACCGGCAGATAACCCGAGACCTGATGCAGGCGAGCCTGGATATCGGTCTTCGACAGGAAATTGAAGAAAGCGGCCACACCCTTATATTGCTCGTCCGACTTGCCGGCGAAGACCCAAAGCGAGGCGCCGCCCGGAATCGTGTTCTGCGGCGCACCTTGCGCACCTGCCTCGTAGGGAAGCTGGCCGGTGCCGAAATTGAGGCCCGACTTCACCACGTCGCCAAGGCCGCCCGACGATTCAGTGAAGATGGCGCATTCGCCTGAGGTGAACAGCTGTTTTGCCTCCGAGGTACGACCGCCATAACGGAAGGTGCCATCCTTGGCGAGGTCGGCAATCTCCTGGAAGTGCTTGACGAAGGTCGGCGCGTTTATCTTCAACTCGACATCGGTGGCAGCGATGCCGTTTTCGTTGGTGCCCCACTGCAGATTATTCCAGGCCGCGTAATTTTCGGTCTGGATCCAGGTGAGCCAGGTCGAGGTGAACCCGCACGATGCTGCACCGCTGGACTTGATCTTCTTGGCGGCGTCCCACACTTCCGTCCAGGTTTTTGGCGGATTGTTCTCATCGAGGCCAGCCTTCTTGAAGGCGTCCTTGTTGTAGTAAAGGATGGGCGAGGAGCTGTTGTAGGGGAAGGACAGCATGGTGCCGTCAGGCTTGGAATAATAGGCGACGATGCCCGGCAGATAGAGGGTCTTGTCGAACTTCGAGCCACCCATCGAAAGAATGTCGGCAACCGGCTTGACCGCGCCTTCCGCGCCCATCATCACGCCAGTACCGGCGTCAAATACTTGAAGAATGTCGGGGGCCTGCTTGGCCCGGAATGCGGCGATGCCGGCATTCAATGCTTCAGGGTAGGTTCCCTTGAAAACTGGAACAACTTTGTAGTCGCCCTGGCTCGCGTTGAATTCCTTAGCCAGCGTCTCGACAACTTCATTGTTGGCGCCGGTCATTGCATGCCACCAGCTGATTTCGGTAACGGCGAAGGATGCGGTGGAGGAGGCAAGGACAAGGCCAAATGCAAGGCTCAACGAGGTAATACGATAGGTCATCTCAATCTCCCATGGACGAAGGCGTCATCTATAGTGCGCTTGATGCCAGTATCTCCATTATGTGACAGACAGACAACAGTAATGTGCCTTGTCCGGTTCCGCCTGTGGAAAAAATGCGCAGCTGTTCATTCGCTGGCGATAGTCGAGGCTGCGGGGCGGTCCCGGGATCGGGGCGCGTCTGCCGATGATTTTATTTGCCGGCTATGGTCAGACGAGGGTGACGCCGGCCTTGCGCATTTCACCGAGCATGGCGGCCAGCGAACCGCCGAGATTGATGCCGCGGCAAGCATCGAGCAGAACATCGGCGGCAAAGCCGTGCTCCACGGCGTCGAGCGCGGAATAGGCCACGCAGTAGTCCGTGGCAAGTCCGGCAAAGGTCACATTGGTGATCCCCCGGTCACGCAAATAGCCGGCGAGGCCAGTTGGGGTCTGGCGATCGTTCTCGTAAAAGGCCGAGTAGCTGTCGATATGATGGCGGAAACCCTTGCGGATGACGAGTTCGGCCTTGGTCCATTCCAGCTCGGCATGAAATTCGGCCCCGACGCTGCCCTGGATGCAGTGATCGGGCCACAGCGTCTGATTGCCGTAAAACATCGGGACCGTCTCGAAAGGTGCCTTCCCCGGATGGGTCGAAGCGAAACTCGAGTGACCGCCGGGATGCCAGTCCTGCGTCAGGATGACATGGTCGAAGCGCATGATCAGCTTGTTGATGATCGGAATGATCTCGTGGCCACCTTCAACGGCGAGGGCGCCGCCCGGGCAAAAATCATTCTGAACATCAACGACGATCAACGCGTCCTTGGCCATATTCATCTCCAATGTCTCGTGAAGAACTCAAGTATGACCAATCGGCGAGCCGCGTCAACGCGCGTAATGCAGATCGCCGTCGATCCATACCTGATTGACGTCGAGCCGATCGTCAAGATGCACGATGTTGGCGATGTAACCGGGCAGAAGGCGACCGTAATGGTGGTCGATGCGCAGGCTCTCCGCCGGATAGAGCGAGGCCATCCGCAAGGCTTCTTCCAGTGGCAGACCAAGCTCGTTGTGCACAAAACGCACCGCTGAGATCATGTCGAGGTCAGCGCCCGCAAGCGTTCCGTCGTCGAGTGTCAGACGTCCGCCGGCGCGGGTTATCCGGCGCCCGTTCAGTGTGAACGAGGTGATGTCGGTGCCGATGGTCGACATGGCGTCGGTGACGAGGAAAATGCGCGACGGCCCTTGCTTGGCTCTGATGGCAATTGCCATCGATGCCATGTCGACGTGGAACCCGTCGGCGATAAGACCGGCGGAAAGCTCGCCCGACTGCAACACAGCACCGACGACTCCGGGGCTGCGATGGCCAAGCTGGCTCATGGCGTTGAACAAATGTGTCGCCATGGTCGCGCCGGCTTCCGTGGCGGCGAGGGCGACTTCGTAGGACGCGCCGCTATGGCCGAGGCTGACAATGACGCCGGCGTCGGTCAAAGCCTTGATCTTGTCGGCGGGAACCGTCTCAGGCGCTACTGTGGTCAGGAGCACAGGCAATTGCTGTGCTGCCTCGATAAGCGCGACAAGATCGGCATCCTCCATGGGCCGGATGAGCTTCGGGTCGTGCGTCCCTTTGTGGGATACCGAAAGGTGGGGCCCTTCGATATGAAGTCCGATGAAGCCCGTCACCTTGTCAAGCGCGGCAGCCTTGCCGGCATTCAGCGCCGCCGCGGTGATTTCGGGCGTGTCGGTAATCAGCGTCGGCAGCAGGGCGGTCGTCCCGAAGGCGAAATGCGCATCGCAGATCGTCCGGATGACGTCAACACTCGGACCGTCGTTGAGAAGGACGCCGCCGCCGCCATTGACCTGGATATCGATAAACCCGGGCACCAGCTTGCCGCCGTCGAGTTCGACACGGCGGATATCGTCCGGCAGGGCGGCGTCGGAAATGCTCGAGACAACGCCCTTGTCGATGACGAGCGCCGCGTCGCTATGCCAGTTCGCGCCGTCGAAGATCTCGGCGCCCGTCAATGCGTAGGCGGTGCTCATATCGTTTCCGTCACCTTGCGCAGATGCGGCGGTTCGTCGGGATTGAGGCCGCGGCTGCGGGCAAATCCTTCCACGAAGGCGTAGAACGAAACGAGCAGGGCGAGCGGGTCGGTGAGCGGGTGCGATGTGGCGACGAAGGGCAACGCAGTTGCCTTCGATGGCTTTGACGAGGTGAGGAACACCGCCGCGCCTTGCTCGGCGAGGCGGTTCGCCGCTTCAACAAGCGAATCTTCGGCAGCATCACGCGCCGCCAGAACCAGCACGGGGAAGCCCTTGCCGACAATGGCCTTCGGCCCGTGCATGACTTCCGCGCCGCTGTAGGACTCGGCGTGGACGCCGCTCGTCTCCTTGAACTTCAATGCCACCTCGTTGGAGATAGCAAGGGAAGGCCCGCGCCCAAGCACGAACAGCGAGTTTTCATCCTTGAGTGCACCGGCAAAGGGCGACCAATCACATTCGACAGCCTTGGCCAGCGCGTCGGGCAGGGCATCGATGGCCGTCAGCAGCTTTTTGTCCTCGGTCCAGTGGCCGATGAGCGCCAGACCGGCAACGGCGGAATTGACGAAGGACTTGGTCGCCGCCACGCTGCGCTCGGGACCTGCGAGAATATCGATGGGGAAATCGCTCGCATTGGCAAGGTCGGAATTGATGACGTTGGTGATTGCGATGGTAAGCGCGCCGCTCTCGCTTGCCGCGCGAGTCATGCTGACGATGTCCGGGCTCTTGCCCGATTGCGATATAGAGAGCGTCGCTGCTTCTGCGAGCTTCAGCGTCACGCCATAGATCGAGGCGACCGATGGCCCGAGCGAAGCGACGGGAACCCCGGCGGTCAACTCGCTCGAATATTTGAGAAACGAACAGACATGGTCCGACGAGCCGCGAGCAATCGAGGCGAGGAATGGCGGGTTCTTCTCGCGCAGCTTCGCGCCGGCAGCGGCAAGGGTTTCGCGGGAACTTTTGAGGAACCGTTCTGTCACCGCGGGAATGGAAAGGATTTCCTCCCGCATGAGGGTGGTCGTTTTGGTCGTCAAAGCACTGCTCCTGATATTTCGGAAGAGTCGCCAAGCTTCAGCTCGGCCACAAACTCATAGGCATCCGCACGGTAGATCGATCGGGTGAACTCGATGACCTTGCCCGATTCCAGATAGGATATGCGCTCTATATTCAGGCTGGCGGAGCCGGCCGGAACCTGGAGCAATGTAGCATCATTTTCCTTCAAGATGGCCGCAGAAATGCGCTGGATGGCGCGCACCGGGCGGTTGCCCCCTTCGGCCAGCACCGCATAGAGCGAGACTGTGACCAACTCGGGATTCGGCAGCACGTTGATGGACAATGCAGCGCGTTCGATGGCCATGGGCGTGTCGTTGGCGACGCGCAGGCGGCTGATCCGCGCCACCTTTTCCCCCGAGGAAAGTCCGAGCGTGACCATCTCCTCGGGCGAGGGCGCATAGATACCGCGATCAAGCCAGGTAGAGCGCACCACCATGCCGCGGCGGGCCATGTCTTCTGTGAACGAGGTAAGGTGCGACAGCGATTGTTCGACGCGGGCCGAGCGCGGTGCGACGAAGGTGCCCGAGCCATGCCGCTGCACGAGCAGACCGCTGTTGACGAGGCCCTGCACGGCCTTACGCACCGTGACGCGTGAAATCTCGGCCATCGCCGCAAGTTCGCGCTCAGGCGGCAAGGCGTCGCCTGGCCGCAGCATGCCGTCGCGCACCGCATTCTCGATGAGCCGCTGCAGCTTTACATAAAGTGGGCCGCCGCTTGCCTGCTCGTTGAGCGAAGGAAGAATGTCAATCAGACCGTCAGCCATGCATATGCTCCACGCCTGCGCCGGAAAAGTGATGCACGGCGAGCTGGACCGCGCCCGTCAGGGGATCATTGAGCGGCTCCTGCAGCCGGGCCTTGTAACGTGGTGAAAGCAGTGGGCCGTAGAGCGAGCCAAGCCCGCCGAGGAGGGAAAGGCCGCTCTCGTCCGATGGCATCACTGCATCAAGACCTTCTTCGATGTTCCGGACTGAGCGCCCGATCAGCGCGACTGCAACCGGATCGTCCAGCGAAGCATATTCGAACAGCATCGGTGCAAATGTACCGAAATCGCCCGGACTTGCAGAATGGGCGAACTGGACGATCTGGTGCGGATTGCCGCCGAAGCGCCGCATGACTGCGTCGGTCAACGCCGAGGAGGGGTGAAACCCGTCATAGGCGAGCAATGTCTCTTCCAGCAGGTCGCGCCCGAGGCGCGCGCCACCGCCAAGATCGCTGACCTTGAAGCCCCATCCGCCAGCAAAACGTATCTCTTCTCCCGATCGGGTGACATAGACCGAGCCGGTGCCGACAATGACCACCGTCCCATCCGCATCGCCGAGCGCACCCTGCAGTGCAATGACACCGTCGGAATAGACCAGCGCGTTCTTGAAGGGGAGCATTGCCTGGAGCTGAGCGCCATTGCCGCCGACATTTGCACCGGCGAGCCCCAGGACAGCAGACGCAGAAGCGACAAGTGACGTGGACACTCCGGCGGCCGTGAAGGCAGCATCGGTTGCGCCGAGTATATTAAGCCGGGCGGTGTTCATGTCGGTCATGATATTGGCGGAACCACTTTTGCCCGTGGCCAGAATCCGGCCGCCCGCATCGGCCAGCGCCGCCCTGCAGCTCGTTCCACCACCATCGATTCCCACGAGATAATTCACGTTTCACCGTCCTCCACGAATAGAATACCAATAAAATACCAATAGCCAAGTGTTAATTCGTGCATTTTGTACATTTCCCATAGATCATTGAATAAATTGAACAAAAACCTCGAAAAACTTGACTGAACAGAAATTTTTTAAGATTTGCTGGACAAGTGGTATTTTTTTGGCATTATTTATCACAACGAGGAGAGAGTTGTGGCAGTTTCCCGCACAGAGGAGCGCAATGAGAGGGCATTCGGGCTGGACGAACGTTCGCCGGAAGATGTTCTGCAATTGCTGCATGAAGCGCAAATCGAGGCGGCCGCCTCGGTATCGCAAGCGCTTGGCTCCATTGCCGAAGCCGCCACTCTGGCCGCTCATACACTCGCATCGGGTGGTCGTTTGGCTTATGCGGCCGCCGGCAGTTCCGGCCTGATGGCGCTCGCGGATGCACTCGAAATCCCGGGGACCTACGGGATATCCCCTGAACGCATCGTCATCCTTATTGCCGGCGGCATTGCCAGCCTTGGTCGTCTTGCCGGTTCCTATGAAGACGATACCAGCCAGGCGACCGCGGACATCGCGGCCGCCGGACTTGGCGCCGGCGACTGCCTGATTGCGGTTTCCGCCAGCGGTACCACGCCCTATGCGCTCGCCGCCATCGAAGCTGGCAAACAGTGTGGGATGAAGGTCATTGCCATTGCCAACAATCCGGCCGTTCCGCTGTTCGACAAGGCCGATATTGCGATCACGCTGGAGACCCCGCCGGAAATGGTTGCCGGATCGACGCGCATGGGCGCAGGGACGGCGCAGAAGATTGCGCTCAAC
The DNA here is from genome assembly GCF_000686005.1 of Phyllobacterium sp. UNC302MFCol5.2. Lineage (NCBI taxonomy): Bacteria > Pseudomonadati > Pseudomonadota > Alphaproteobacteria > Hyphomicrobiales > Phyllobacteriaceae > Phyllobacterium > Phyllobacterium sp. UNC302MFCol5.2. Next base: position 636,606 of record NZ_JMLL01000011.1, on the reverse strand, counting down.
CTACTGTCGACCCTGATGGCGATCCATCTCGGCCATGTCCATGACGGCTATATGGTCAATCTTACCGCCGACAATCTCAAGCTGCGCGACCGCGCGGCCGCAATCGTCGCTGCGGTGGGAGGATGCGAACGCGGCGACGCGGTCAGGCTGCTCGAAGCGAGCGGCGGCTCCGTCAAGGCGGCAATTCTGCTCGCCGCCGGTGCGGAAGGTCCGCAAAAAGCATTGGAAATTCTCGAAAGCAATCAACAGAGGCTTCGCCCGTCGCTTTCGGAAATTGGTCGTAAAGACCTCAAGGAGAGCTTCGGCTCTCGTTAACGGCACAGCTCGCAAGGGGTGCAACAGGAGACTAAAATGGGAAGCACGACTTTAAAATCACTGCTTATGGCGACGAGCATCCTGGCTACGGCCGGTTTTGCCCACGCCGCAGACACCACACTGACGATCGAAAGCTGGCGCACCGACGATCTTGCCATCTGGCAGGAGAAACTGATCCCGGCATTTGAAGCCAAGAACCCCGGCATCAAGGTCAAGTTCGCGCCGACGCCGCCGACGGAATATGACGCGGCTCTCGGCGCACGCTTCGATGCGGGTAGCGCCGGCGACATCATCACCTGCCGTCCGTTCGACAAGTCGCTCGAGCAGTTCAAGCGCGGCAATCTTGCCAGCCTCAACGACCTCTCGGGCATGAAGAACTTCTCGGATGTCGCCAAGGCCGCATGGACCACCGATGACGGCAAGGACGCTTTCTGCGTGCCGATGGCATCGGTTATCCATGGTTTTATCTACAACAAGGATGCATTCGACAAGCTCGGCATTGCGATCCCGACCACCGAGGCAGAGTTCTTCGCCGCGCTCGACAAGATCAAGGCTGACGGCACGTATATCCCAATGGCCATGGGCACCAAGGACCTCTGGGAAGCTGCGACCATGGGCTACCAGAACATCGGACCGACCTACTGGAAGGGTGAAGAAGGCCGCGCCAAGCTGATCAAGGGCGAGGAAAAGCTGACCGATGCGGATTGGGTCGAGCCCTACAAGGTGCTCGCCAAGTGGAAGGATTATCTCGGCGACGGTTTCGAAGCCCAGACCTATCCGGACAGCCAGAACCTCTTCACGCTCGGCCGCGCTGCGATCTATCCGGCCGGCTCGTGGGAAATCGGCCTGTTCAACACGCAGGCCCAGTTCAAGATGGGGGCATTCCCGCCGCCAGTTAAGAACGCCGGCGATGCTTGCTACATCTCCGACCACAACGATATCGGTGTCGGCCTCAACGCCAAGAGCGCACATCCTGAAGAATCCAAGAAGTTCCTCGAATGGGTCGCTTCGCCGGAATTCGCTGAAATCTACGCCAATGCGCTGCCGGGCTTCTTCAGCCTGAACTCGACTGCGGTGAAGATGCAGGACCCGCTGGCGCAGGAATTCGTTTCCTGGCGCGAGAAATGCAAGCCCACGATCCGCTCGACCTATCAGATCCTGTCGCGCGGCACGCCGAACCTCGAAAACGAAACCTGGGTTGAATCAGCCAACGTGATCAACGGCACCGATACGCCGGAAGCTGCCGCCAAGAAGCTGCAGGACGGTCTCGACAGCTGGTACAAGCCGGCCAAGTAAAAGAAACGACAGCCGGGGCGTCCGTGAAGGAGGCTCCGGCTATTTCTTTATCGGAACATTGGGCGCTTCTTGCGCTATCATCCGTTTGAACGGCCGTCATGCGCCGCAAAAGTCGTGACCAAGAATATCAGGGGACTCTGATTTAATGAGCACAGTCGAACAAGCAATCGTTGATCGGGGCGCCGACAGGCGGCCGCGGCGCTGGCACATTCTGGTGTTCCTGGCGCCGGCGGTGCTCGTCTATACCGCCATCATGATCCTGCCGCTCATCGAGACGCTGCGGCTGTCGCTCTTCAATGTGAAAGATGGTCAGAGCGTTTTCGTCGGTCTCGGCAATTTCAACGTGCTCTTCGGCGACCCGCGCTGGGCTGCGAGCTTCTGGAATGCGCTGCGCAACAATTTCGTCTTCTTCCTCATACACATGATCGTGCAAAATCCGATCGGCGTTGCCCTTGCGGCACTGCTCTCGGTGCCGAAGCTGCGTTTTGGCGCTTTCTACCGCACGGCAATGTTCCTGCCGACGCTGCTCTCCTTCGTCATCGTCGGCTTTATCTGGAAGCTCATCCTGTCGCCGATCTGGGGCGTATCGCCATTTCTCCTCGATCTCGTCGGTTTGAAGTCGATCTTCTCGCCCTGGCTCGGCAAGCCCGGCACGGCGCTTATCGCCGTCTCGCTGATCTCCGTCTGGCAATATGTCGGCATACCGATGATGCTGATATACGCGGCGATGCTGAATATTCCCGATGAAGTTCTCGAAGCTGCGGAATGCGATGGCGTTACAGGCTGGAGCCAGTTCTGGAAGATCAAGCTGCCGTTGATCCTGCCGTCGATCGGCATCATTTCGATCCTGACCTTTGTCGGCAATTTCAATGCCTTCGATCTCGTCTACACGGTTCAGGGCGCGCTGGCGGGTCCTGACGGTTCGACGGATATTCTGGGCACTCTGCTTTACCGCACTTTCTTCGGCTTCCAGCTGCAGATCGGCGACAAATCCATGGGCGCGACGATTGCGACAGTGATGTTCCTGATCATCCTAACGGGCGTTTGCCTCTACCTCTTTGCCATCCAGCGGCGCATGCGCCGCTACCAGTTCTAAGCGAGGCACCAAAATGGCAAAACCAACCGCATCGCCGCTTCGCACGGGCCTCGTCCATCTCGCACTCGGAGCCTATACGCTCATCGCGCTGTTTCCAGTGTTCCTTGTCGTCATCAACTCGTTCAAGGACCGGGCCTCGATCTTCCGCGACCCGCTTGCGATCCCGACACCGTCAACGTTCAGTCTCATCGGTTATAATACGGTGCTCACCCAGGGCGACTTCGTCCTCTATTTCCAGAACAGCTTCATCGTCACGGCCGTATCGATCTTCTTCGTGCTGCTCTTTGGCGCGATGGCGGCTTTCGCCCTCTCCGAGTATCGCTTCAAGGGCAATACGCTCATGGGCCTCTACCTTGCCCTCGGGATCATGATCCCGATCCGCCTTGGAACGGTCGCGATCCTGCAGGGTATGGTCGCGGCGGGCCTCGTCAACACGCTGACAGCGCTCATTCTCGTCTATACCGCCCAGGGCCTGCCGCTTGCAGTGTTCATCCTCAACGAGTTCATGCGTACCGTCTCCGACGATCTGAAAAATGCCGGCCGTATCGATGGTCTTTCGGAGTATTCGATCTTCTTTCGCCTGGTGTTGCCGCTGGTTAAGCCCGCAATGGCAACGGTGGCCGTCTTCACGATGATCCCGATCTGGAACGATCTCTGGTTCCCGCTCATCCTGGCGCCAAGCGATGCGACGAAGACCGTCACGCTTGGATCGCAGGTGTTCATCGGCCAGTTCGTGACCAACTGGAACGCTGTTCTTGCCGCCCTTACGCTAGCGATCGTGCCGGTGCTCGTCCTCTATCTCATCTTCTCGCGGCAACTGATCCGCGGCATCACGTCGGGAGCCGTCAAATGACGACAGAAAAGCCTATCCGTGTGCTTGTTGCCGGCCTCGGCAATATGGGCCGCAGCCATGCGCTCGCCTATCACAACAATCCCGGCTTCGAGATCGTCGGTCTGGTGAACCGGTCTGTGGTGCCGCTGCCGGAGGAACTTGCTTCTTACACGATCCATCCGTCGTTCGAGACTGCCCTGGCCGACCTCGAGCCGGACCTCGTATCGATCAATACCTATTCCGACAGCCATGCCGACTATGCGGTTGCGGCCATGAAGGCAGGGGCCGACGTCTTTGTCGAAAAGCCGCTCGCGACAACAGTAGCTGATGCGGAACGGGTCGTTGAAGCGGCGAAGCAATATGGCCGCAAGCTGGTGATCGGCTATATCCTGCGCCACCATCCGTCATGGATGCGATTGATTGGCGAGGCACGCAAACTTGGCGGTCCCTACGTTTTTCGCATGAACCTCAACCAGCAATCGTCGGGCACGACATGGGAAACCCATAAGTCGCTGATGAAGACGACGTCGCCCATCGTCGATTGCGGCGTGCACTATCTCGATGTGATGCTGCAAATAACCGATGCAACGCCGACGGAGGTGCGCGGTATGGGCGTGCGGCTCTCCGATGAGATCGATGCCGGCATGTATAATTACGGCCATCTGCAAGTGCTGTTTGATGACAGGTCGGTGGGCTGGTACGAGGCCGGGTGGGGTCCGATGATGTCTGAGACGGCCTTCTTCGTGAAGGATGTGATATCGCCGAATGGCTGTGTTTCGATCGTGATGGACCAGAACGCCAAGTCCGACGATATCGACTCGCATACGAAGACTTCGACCATCAAGCTGCATTCGGCAAAGACCGGCAAGGACGGCCGCTTTGCCGCGCCCGACGAGCTTCTGAACATGGCCGGGGAACCCGGGCACCAGGAACTCTGCGATCTGGAGCAGGCCTTCGTGCTGAAAGTAATTCGCGAAAATCTCGACCTCGACCGGCACATGCGTGACGCCGTGCGCTCGCTGAGCGTCTGCCTTGCTGCGGATGAGAGCGTGCGGACCGGCAGGCCGGTAAAGCTATAATTTAGAATCAACGAACGGGAACAAGACATTGGGTTCTTTGAAGATTGAGAATATTCGCAAGTCGTTCGGCCAAGTCGACGTCCTTAAGGGCATCGACCTTGAGGTTGCGGACGGTGAGTTCGTCATATTTGTCGGCCCCTCGGGCTGCGGCAAGTCCACATTGCTGCGGGTCATCGCCGGCCTCGAAGACGCGACCTCCGGCGATATTCTGATCGACGGCAAGAAGGTCAACAACACGCCGCCCGCCAAGCGCGGCATCGCCATGGTGTTTCAGACCTACGCGCTCTATCCGCACCTTTCGGTACGGGACAATATGGGTCTCGGGCTGAAGCAGGCAGGCAAGCCGGCCGAAGAGATCAAGGAGCGCACCAAGATCGCGTCGTCGATGCTGTCCCTCGACGACTATCTGGAGCGGCGCCCGGCAGAGCTTTCGGGCGGTCAGCGCCAGCGCGTCGCCATTGGCCGCGCGATCGTTCGCGAGCCGGAGCTCTTCCTCTTCGATGAGCCGCTTTCCAACCTCGATGCGGCGCTCCGGGTGAACACACGCCTCGAAATCGCGCGCCTGCATCGCCAGCTCAAGGCAACCATGATCTACGTGACGCATGATCAGGTTGAGGCGATGACCCTTGCCGACAAGATCGTGGTCCTCAACAAGGGCAGGATCGAGCAGGTCGGCTCGCCGATGGAACTCTACAATGCGCCGCAGACGATTTTCGTCGCCGGCTTCATAGGTTCGCCGCAGATGAACCTTATCGATGCCACGAAACTCGGACAGAGCGGCGCCAGGACAATTGGCGTAAGGCCCGAACATATCGATGTCAGCAAGACATCCGGCGAATGGAAAGGCTCGGTCATCCATGTCGAGCATCTCGGCGCCGATACGATCATCTACCTTCAGACCGATTTCGGTCCACTGACGGTACGCCTCTTCGGCGAGCACCAGTATGAGGTCGATAGCACGTTGTTTGCGACGCCGATGCCGGGCCGCACCTATCGTTTCGACAATGACGGGCAGGCCATCAAGGGCTGAGACTCCGGGCCGGGCCCGTAGCCCGAAAATTGCGCTTTGGGCGGTAGGGGCACCAAATCCGGCCATGACATCGATGGGGTATTGCGCCATAGTCCGGCTCGCGCGGAATCACGCGAGTTGCAATACTTCAGGGCAGGACGACGACGATGGGCTGGACACCGGATACCAAGCGCTACGACACGATGAAATATAATCGCTGCGGCAAGAGCGGTCTGCGGCTGCCGGCCATTTCGCTCGGCCTGTGGCACAATTTCGGCAACGACACCCCGCATCAGCTCAAGCAGGCGATCTGCCGTCAAGCCTTCGATCTCGGCATCACCCATTTCGACCTCGCCAATAATTACGGACCGCCTCCGGGCTCGGCTGAGGAAGCGTTCGGCGAAATCTTGCGAACCGATTTCAAGGGATACCGGGACGAGCTGATCATCTCCTCGAAGGCCGGCTACAATATGTGGCCCGGTCCCTACGGCGAGTGGGGCAGCCGCAAATATATCATCGCGAGCTGCGACCAGAGCCTCAAGCGCCTCGGTCTCGACTATGTCGATATCTTCTATTCGCACCGTTTCGATCCAGATACGCCGCTCGAAGAAACGATGATGGCGCTCGATCATATTGTCCGGTCCGGGCGCGCGCAATATGTCGGTCTTTCCTCGTACAATTCGAAGCGCACGCGCGAGGCGGAGGCCATCCTCGAAGAGCTTGGCACGCCGTGCCTCATCCACCAGCCGAGCTATTCGATGATCAACCGCTGGATCGAAGATGACGGCCTGATCGACACGCTCGAAGAACTTGGCATCGGGTCCATCGTCTTTTCGCCGCTGGCGCAGGGCATGCTGACCGACAAATATCTGAAGGGCGTTCCTGAGGAGAGCCGCGCTGCGCAGGGCAAATCCCTCAATCCGGAATTTTTGAGTGACCGCAATCTCAAGAACATAAGCGCGCTCAACGCCATTGCTTCAAAGCGCGGGCAGACGCTGGCGCAGATGGCGCTGGCGTGGGTTCTGCGCAAGGGACGTATTACCACGGCGCTGATCGGGGCGAGCAAGCCGCAGCAGGTCGTCGATTGCGTCAAGGCGCTGGACAATCTCGAGTTCAGCGATGCGGAGCTCGCGGAAATCGACAGCTACGCCAACGACGCCAATATCAATCTCTGGGCAGCTTCGGCCGAGCGCAAGGGTCCTGAGCGCAAGCCGGTCAAAATGGATTGATGCCCGCCATTTGCAATCGCCTGGGCCGGCAGCGTCACAGGCGATTGGCAGCGCAGCGCTAATATGCGAAATGTCTGCGCCAGAGTTATGCTGATTGGAGCCTTTCAATGAAGATTGCGATGATCGGGACCGGATATGTCGGTCTGGTATCGGGTGTTTGCTTTGCCGAATTCGGCTTCCAGGTGACCTGCGTCGACAAGAACCCCGCGATCATCGAGCGCCTGCAGGCCGGCGAAGTCACGATCTTCGAACCGGGGCTCGACGATCTGCTCGACCGTAATGCCAAGGACGGACGTCTCGTATTCACCACTGATCTTGCGACAACTGTTGCCGATGCGGATGTCATCTTCATCGCCGTGGGCACGCCGTCGCGGCGCGGCGATGGCGAGGCTGACCTTCAATATATCCATGCGGCCGCGGACGAGATCGCGGCTGCGATGAAACCCGATGCCGTGATCGTCATCAAGTCGACCGTCGTCGTCGGCACCAATGCCGATGTGCGGGCGCGCATCGCCAAGGCAAGGCCGGGCGTTGCGTTCTCGATGGTATCGAACCCTGAATTCCTGCGCGAAGGCTCTGCTGTAGAAGACTTCCTTCGGCCGGACCGTGTGGTCGTCGGCGTGCATGATGAGGCGGGTGCGATCGCTATGAGGCGGGTCTACCGCCCGCTTTACCTGCGTGAGACGCCGATGATCGTTACGACGCTCGAAAATGCCGAGATCATCAAATATGCCGCGAACGCTTTCCTTGCCATGAAGGTGACCTTCATCAACGAGGTCGCCGACCTTTGCGAGAAGGCGGGCGGCAATGTTCAGGACGTCGCCCGGGCCATCGGTATGGACAATCGCATCGGCTCGAAATTCCTGCATGCCGGCCCGGGCTTCGGCGGTTCCTGCTTCCCGAAGGATACGCGTGCCTATGCCGCCACGGGCCGCAAGCTTGACGCGCCACAAACGCTGATCGAGCAGGTGGTCTCGATCAATGAGCAGCGCAAGCGCTCTATGGCGGAGCGGGTGATAGAGGCCGCGCAGAAGCATGGCGTGAAGAGCGTCGCGGTCCTCGGCATCGCCTTCAAGCCGAATACCGACGATATTCGCGAGTCTCCGGCACTCGATATCATTCCGCTTTTGCAGAAAGCGGGGCTGACAGTTCGGGCGCATGATCCAGAGGCGCGCACCGCCGCCGAACAGGTGCTGAGCGGCGTCAACTGGTGCAAGTCGGCCTATGAGGCCGTGGAAGGGGCGGGGATTACGCTGCTTCTCACCGAATGGAACGTGTACCGGGCCCTCGACCTGAAGCGGGTCGCAAGCCTGATGGATGGGAACATCCTGTTTGACCTGCGCAACGTCTATAGCGGGCAGGACCTCGATGGCACCGGACTCGAGTACCATTCCGTGGGCCGGCCGCTGATCGGCAGACCAAGTTGAGCCACTTAAGGTTTCAGCCTTGAAGCTCCAGCGGAAACGGTGTTCTCTCCCAGAACTTGCCGATCTTGTACGTTTTGACCGTCGCTGCTTCCCAGTCATGCAGGATTTGTGCGACCTCGACGCGGTCTTCGGCCTGAAGCGCCTTATAGAAACGCGGGGTTAGACCATTTACGTGATCGAGCCAGCGGTCACTGCTTTCGAGCTTCTCACAGGCAGAGGCGAATTCACCCTTCATTGCGTGATTCATGATTGCGCTGAGCTCAATTGAGGGCGATGCGACCCAAGGGAACAAAGGGCCCGAAAGATATGAATGATAGTCGTCGAGCGTTTCGATAGCATATAATTGCGCCAGCATCTCTTCGGTCGTATCGAGCATTTGCGCGACTATCTCCGGAACCCCGGCGTCCCAACCGCTATCGAGCACTTGTCCTTGGTGATCCGTAGGAAAGAATTGGTCCCCCCAGCCCTGCCGGACCTCCGCGGTTGCAGGGACGAGTAACCGAACGGACAAGCGCGATCCGAATATTTTCGGGTCAAGCCGCCTCTCGAAGTGGACACCGCGCAGGATATGCCGCACGGGCTTGATGAAGACAAAGCGCCCCATCGAGAAAAGGTCGTCACGACGCTCGATCAGCGGGCGCACGGCATTTCGTACATCGCGAATTGTGGTCATGGTCGTTCCTAACTGAAGGGTCCAACGGAAGGCCTGATCTCAATGACGAAGAACCGCTTTACTTTCGGAAAGGTTTTGGCGCTTGAATAAGAAAAATCATTCATCCGTCTCGTTCGCAACCTGCGGGCACCGGTCTTGAAGTCATAGATACAAGCTGTCTCATCATCCACGCGTTCATAAACATCCAGACCGATAGAATCTGTTTCGCGGGTACCCACGCCTACTTTGTAATATTCATCAGAAGCTCCCGCGAGCGGCGCCATCATGAAGAGTTCCGGCAACAATTGGCCCTGCCAACGTTTTTGAACTTCGCCCGCAGCCAGCAGGTGAAACTGATTTCCATAGTTCTGTTGCGATCCATATTGAGCGATAGGACCCATAGTGGCTGCTACATCATTGGCGATATTCTGAACGTCCAGATATCGTGGGCAATATTGCTTAACCGTCTCCATGTCGGCTTGGAGCACGCTTGCCCAAAGCCGTTCTTCCGACTCTCCCTTAACGTATTGACGTGCACGCGCCGATACTATCGCAATGGTGTGCGGATCGCCGGCAGCGACAATCGCATTGTACAGCCGAAGTGCTTCTTCAACCGGATACTCGATGGCGGGCTCTTTTAAAGCCGACAGCAGTGTCACCGCAGAACCGATCAAGGGAAGTTTGCGAATCGGAAGTTCGCGGCCGATTTTGCCTCCGATCTTTTGTGCTTCGTGAACTGCGCTCGAGGCGGTGGCCGCAATACCCTGAAAGGTCGTAGTTTCTTGATCTTTCGGAGGTTGCTTGTCCGCCACGGCGGATCCACTTCCGCCCTCGCTTACCCATTGCCCGCCCCCGGAAGTCCCGGCGGGAGCGCGGGGCTGGGGTCGTACTTGCGACAGAGGTGCTGGTACTCCAGAAGCTCTGCACGGAGAACGCGTTGTTCTGTTGCGACCCGTTGGCAAAGAGCGTCATGACGCCCGTCCTGAGAGGCGAGCCGTGCGGCTTTTAAGAGAACGTCATTCGCGTGTAACTGCCATTGTAAATCCAGGTCTTTGAATTGTTTCGCGGCGACCGATGCATTTAAAGAAACCCCGTTAATATGGGAATATATTCCTACGAACACATCAAGGAAATCAATTCGACTCTAGTCGTAGGCTTTTTCGACCTACCTAAGCTCTAGCGGAAACGGTGTTCTCTCCCAGAACTTGCCGATCTTGTACGTTTTGACCGTCGCGGCCTCCCAGTCATGCAGGATTTGTGCGACCTCGGCGCGGTCTTCGGCCTGAAGCGCCTTATGGAAACGCGGGGTTAGCGTGTTCAAATGTTTGAGCGAGCGATCACTGCTTTCGAGCTTTTCGCAGGCAGAGGCGAATTCACCCTTCATTGCGTGGTTCATGACTTCGCTGAGTTCTATTGTTGGCGACGCTATCCACGGAACCTGAAGGCCCGAAAGATATGAATGATAATCGTCGAGGGTGTCGATAGCGTGCAATTGCGCCAGTACCACTTCGGCCGTATCGAGCATTTGCGCGACTATCTTCGGATTACGAGCGTCCCAACCACTATCGAGTGCTCGTCCTTCCTGGTCGGTTGGAAAAAATCGCTCCCCCCAGCCCAGCCGGAACTCCGGGAGTGCCGGTACCAGCGACTGAACGGACAAACGCGATCCGAATATTTTCGGGTCACGGCGGCTTTCGAAGTGGACACCGCGCAGGATGTGCCGCACGGGCTTGATGAACACAAAGCGCCCCATCGAGAAAAGGTCGTCGCGGCGCTCGATGAGCGGGCGCACGGCATTTCGTACATCGCGTATTGTGGTCATGGTCTTATTCCCCCTCCGCGAACCGGGGAATAGGTTCCTATAAATCGGGCCAGAAAATCAATTCGACTCTAGTCGCAGGCTCTGGGACATGGCTAAGCGAATCCCCGGATAAGGCCCATGACTAGGGCGCGGCCCTATACAACGTCACCGTCGTGCGCCGGCCCTTGCTGTAGTTGATGCCGGAGACAGTGGCGATGGCGGCGACGGATTTCTCGCCCCCCGGCAGGCTGGCGATGAAGCCGTTGCGCTGTCCTTCATCGACTGCTGCGATCGCGCATTTCGGATCGGCCATAATATGCTGGGCGGCTCCGGCGCCGTCGGTCAGCACTGTATTCGTGCCGGCAAGGAAGACGAGGCTGGGTTCAGCATAGCTGGCGGAGGCCAGAACGCTGTCCGGGCAGGGCTTTGCTGCCTTGTAGGCATCGGCGATGGCCGGGCTAAGCCACATTGGCGTCAGAGCAGGAACGACGCCCCATGTGAGCAATCCGAGGGTAATTATAGCAAAGGTTGCAGCAGCTTGCAGTGCACCCTTCAAGTTGTGATTCAGGATGAGCCCGCTGGCGAAGACCCCTGCGGCGAACGCTGTAAAGAAGGCGACGATGCCGGGAAGTGAGAAGGAGCCGGTCATCACGTAAGGCAGGACGAGGCCTGCGCCCATCAGCGCCAGCGTGGCGGCGGCAAGGCCGAGCAAGGTCAGCCGTTCGATCCAGATCTGCCATTTGCCCTGATAGGGCCCCGATGCGACCCCGGTGTCGATGGCCCAGGCCATAATCAGGAGGAGCGCGGGGTAGGCGGGCAGGACATAGTGCGGCAGTTTGGTGGGGATCAATTCCGTCACCAGCCAGAACGGCACGTACCAGGCGACTAGAAAGGCGAGGCGCGGATCCTCGCGCAAGCGCCCGAGCGCCTGCAGGCCGCCGCGGACCGCCAGCACGCCGAACGGCCAGATGAAGAAAACGAAGATCAAGGCGAAATAGCCAGGCGGTGCGCCATGGCTTTCCTGCGCGTCACCCACCTTGGAAAGGAAATCCTTGTTAACCGATTCGTTGAAGAAGGCGCCGCCGCTTTTCATGGTGATCATGATCAGCCAGGGCAGGACGATCGCAAGCAGGATGATGATGCCGGCAATGGGCTTCAGCCGCTTCAGCCAGCGCCATTCGCGGTAGTAGAGGCTGAGCGACGCCATTGTGAGCAGGCTGACGAAAGGCGTAATGGGTCCCTTGATCAGTACGCCGACAGCCGTCGCCACCCAGAAGGTGAGCGCGGGCGCCCAGGTCTCGGCCGCTTGCCTGCGGCTCGCCATCCACATGAAGGCGAGCGCCGCCTGTGCCATGACGACCGTTGCGAGCACTGTCGCGTCCGTCTTGGCGACGCGTGCTTCAAAGCCGAGCATGACGATCGAGGCGAGAGCAATCCCGGCGAGAAGACCGGCGCTTTGCCCGAAAAGGAAAGCGCCGAGCGTTGCGGTTGCCAGCACGGCTACGGTCGCGCCAGCCACCGAGACGAGGCGGTAGGCCCAGGCGGGCGCCTTGTCGTCAAAGCCGGTCAGCTTCAAGGTAGCGCTTTGCAGCCAGTAGATGCCGATCGGCTTTTTGTAGCGTGAGGCATCCTGAAAGCGGATATCGACATAGTCGCCGCTTTCCGCCATCTGGTGAGTGGCCTGGATATAGCGCGACTCGTCGCGGTCGAGCGGGGGGATCGAGGCGATGCCCGGCACGAACGAAACGATGCAGATGAAGACCAGCAGCAGATAGTGGCTCAGGCGTAACCGCCGCGGCGTCGTGGCGGCAGGCGTTGTCTCTATGTGGCTCGCCAATGCGCTCACGAGTCTTGCGTCATCGCTTTCTTCTCATTGGCGATCAGCCAGAGGTTGCGAACGTAAACGACAAGTCCGAGGCCTTGTCCGGCGATGAAGACGGGGTCCTTGCGCACGATGGCATAGACAAACAGCAGGGCGCCGCCGAACAGCGAGAAGAACCAGAACGTGACAGGCACGACGCTGCGTTTTGCACGTTCCGATGCCAGCCATTGCAAGACGAAGCGCATGGTAAAGCACGCCTGCGCAAAGAATCCGAGCACGACCCAGGCATCGAACTGCGCGACGAATACCGAGTGCAGCCAATTGGTTATAGCGTCAGCCATGGCTGATCTCCGTGATAGTTGGGACGGTCTTGCGGCGTTTTCTCAGCCACCAGACACCATATAGATCGAGAATGCCGCGCAGGCCGCGGTCGAGAATGCCATAGTTGGACTTTCCGTGCCGCCGTTCGCGATCGACGACATCGACATGGACGACGCCGTAGCCTTCGCGAATGACGAGGGCGGGCAGATAGCGGTGCCAGCCGTCGAAGAAGGGCAGTTCGCGAAAGATCTGCGTGTGCAGCGCTTTGAGGCCGCAACCGGAATCGCGCGTATTGTCCTTCAGGATCGCACCGCGCAGGCGATTGGCATATTTCGAGGCGAATTGCTTGAGCTTGGTGTCGGTGCGCTTCAGGCGCTGGCCCGCAGCGATGCCCGTCCTTGGACCGGCTTCAAGAAGGGCATCGGCAAGCTGCGGCAGATAGGCAGGGTTGTTCTGGCCGTCGCCATCCATGGTCACGACGACATTGCCCTTGGCGGCGAAGACGCCTGAACGAACCGCGGCGCTCTGGCCGGCGGATTTGTCATGGCGCACATGGCGCAGCGGCTTGCCCGCCATGATGCGGCCGGCGAGCACGTCGCCGGTGGTATCCGTCGAGCCGTCATCCACGACGATGACCTCGTAGCTGCGGCCATCCATGGCGGCATCCACTTCATCGAGGAGAAAGGCTAGGTTGGCGGCCTCGTTGCGGCAGGGAATAACGATGGTGATTGCCGGATTGCTCAAGTCAGACGCTTTCGTATTGTCTCATCAGGCGCGCTCCATAACATTGAACGCACCGGCTTGCCATACCTCAATTCACGCATCGCGCGGGCTGATCACCGCTTATCGCGAATGTCTGACAGTGTCCTTGTCGGCGTGATTGCTTCCGGATCGAGGCGGATTTCGATGATGGCGGGCTTGCCGCTTGCAACTGCCCGTTGCCATGCCGCTTCGAAAGCATCCGTCGTTTCGACAGTCTCGCCATGGCCGCCAAAGGCACGGGCAAGCATCGCGAAATCGGGATTGGTGAGTTCGGTCGCCGAGACGCGCCCCGGATATTCCCGCTCCTGATGCATGCGGATTGTGCCGTAAATGCTGTTGTTGATGACGAGAACAATGATCGGCAGGTCATACTTCACCGCTGTCGCGAGATCCTGGCCGTTCATCAGGAAACATCCGTCGCCGGCAAAGCACACCACCATGCGCTCCGGGTGAAGCTGCTTGGCGGCGACTGCGGCGGGCAAGCCGTATCCCATCGAGCCGGAAGTCGGGGCAGCTTGCGTGCCGAAGCGGCGGAAACGATGAAAGCGATGCAGCCAGGTGGCGTAGTTGCCGGCGCCGTTGGTCATGATCGAATCTTCCGGAAGGACGCTTTCGAGGTAGGTCATGATCGGCCCCATCGCAACCTTGCCCGGGCCTGTCTGCGGCGGCGTCGACCAGGCGAGATAGGATTGGTGCGCCGTTTCCGCCTCGCCCGGCCAGTTGATGTGCGATGGTGGCGCAAGGTGCTCCACCACGGCCGCGAAGGCATCGGCCGCGGCATTTATGGCAAGGGTTGGGCGATATACTCGTCCGAGTTCCTCCGCATCCGGATGAACGTGGATCAGCGTCTGTTTGGGGTAGGGACTGTCCATCAGCGTATAGCCTGAGGACGGCATTTCACCGAAACGGCCGCCGACGAGGAGCAGAACGTCGGCCTCCTTGACCCGCGCGCCCAGCGCCGGATTGATGCCGATCCCGACATCGCCGGCATAATTGGGATGGAGATGATCAAACAGCATCTGGCGACGAAACGAGCAACCAACCGGAAGCTGCCATTTTTCGGCAAAGCGCGTGATTGAATGGACCGCTTGTTCGCTCCAGCGCGAGCCGCCAAGGATCATGAATGGCTTCCGCGCGCCTTGCAAAAGATCGGCGAGTTTCTCGATGACGGCAGCGGACGGACCGGTTTCAACCGGCTGCCAGCCTTGCGCCGCGACGGCTTCCACCTTGTCGGTGAGCATATCTTCGGGCAGCGCAAGTACGACCGGCCCCGGACGGCCGGAAGTCGCGACGGCGAAGGCGCGGGTGACAAACTCGGGGATACGGCGGGCATCGTCGATCTCGGCAACCCATTTTGCCGTGTCAGCAAAAAAGCGGCGGTATTCGACCTCCTGAAAGGCCTCACGTTCACGGGCGTCGCGCTGTACCTGGCCGATGAAGAGGATGAGCGGCGTTGAATCCTGCATGGCGATGTGGATGCCGGGTGATGCGTTGGTTGCACCTGGACCACGGGTGACGAAGCAGATGCCGGGCTTGCCCGTGAGCTTGCCCCAGGCGTCCGCCATCATCGCGGCGCCGCCCTCGGCCCGGCACACCGTCACCCCGATATTGGCGTCGTAGAGCGCGTCGAGCACCGCAAGGTAGCTCTCGCCCGGAACGCAGAAGAGCCGCTCGGCGCCATTGGCGACCAGAGCTTCAACGATCAGTTCACCGCCGGTTTTCATCGGTAATATCCTTCAATTCGTTCAATATGTCGGCGCTGTGTTCGCCGAGGCGGGGCGAGGGACGCTCGTACTGCAAGGGGGTCTTGGACATGACGATAGGCGTGCGCACGGAAGGGATAGTGCTGCCGTGGCTGTCTTCAAGGTCAAGGCGCAACTGGCGCGCGATGATCTGCGGGTCGTCGAACATCTCGCCAATACCGTTGATGGGGCCGGCGGGGACGGCATTGCCGGCGCAAGCCTCGAGCAGTTCCGCCCGGCTGCGCTTTGCCGTTTCGGCGCGTATCAATGCGGTCAACTCCGCCCGGTGTTCGAGGCGGGCGCGGTTGGTCAGAAACCGCGGATCGCTTGCGAGCGCATCCAGGCCGACGATCGAGCAGAAGCGGGCAAATTGGCCGTCATTGCCGACGGCAAGGATCAAATGCCCATCCGATGTCGGCACCACCTCGTAGGGCGAAATATTCGGATGGGCATTTCCCATCCGGTGCGGGCTCTTGCCGGTCGCAAGGTAGTTCATCGCCTGGTTGGCCATGACGGCTGACTGGACGTCAAACAGCGCCATGTCGATCATCTGTCCTTCGCCGGTTTTGGCGACATGCGCCAGCGCCGCCTGAATGGCGATCACCGAATAAAGTCCGGTGAAGACGTCGGCGACGGCAAGACCTACTTTCTGCGGTTCGCGGTCCGGCTCGCCGGTGACTGACATCAGCCCGGACATGCCCTGGATGATGAAATCATAGCCAGCCTGCGCCGCGTAGGGACCGGTTTGCCCAAAGCCGGTGATCGAACAGAAGACCAGCTTGGGGTTGTCGGCGCTGAGACTTTCATAGTCGAGCCCGTATTTGCGCAGCCCACCCACTTTGAAATTCTCAAGGACGACATCTGCCGTCTGGCAAAGCGCGCGCACGGTCTCCTGTCCCTCCGGCGTCGCGAAATCGGCGGTAATCGAACGCTTGCCGCGATTGCAGGCGTGGAAATAGGCGGCGGAGAGGTTCTCCCCTTCGCTGCTGGTGATAAAGGGTGGTCCCCAGCCGCGCGTCTCATCGCCGCCGGCAGGGTTTTCCACCTTGATCACATCGGCGCCGAGATCCGCGAGGATTTGTCCGGCCCAGGGTCCCGCCAGTACGCGGGCAAGTTCGATGACACGGATACCTTTGAGGGGTGCATCAGGCATGATCAGTTTTGTACCAGTTCTTTCGTTGAATGTTGGGCGACGCGCAGCGCCCAGGATGCAAAATCCTGCATGATCTCGTCACGGTTGATTTCGTTGAGGCTCTCATGGCGCGTGTCTTGATAGATCCGGCTTTCGACATCGGTGAAACCGAGGCGCAGGAGGCGCTCTTCGAGCTCCTTGACCGACTTGCCTTTCGCCGTGGCCGGATCCTCGGCGCCGCCGACAAGATTGAATGGCAGGTTGCGGCGCAACGTGGCGAGAAGAGCATCGTTGGTACCGGCGTTCATGAAATCGAAAATGTCGCGCCACATGCTCACGGTCGGGTCCCAGCCCGAGAGCGGATCGGCGAGATAGGCATCCACCTCGTCGGGATCGCGCGATAGCCAGTCGGAAGCCGTGCGGGCATTCTTGACCCTGCGGCCCCAGTCGCGAAAGGTAAGCTTTGGCAGGATCATGCTCGGGACATCGGAACCGAGGAGCATCCGTTCTGCCCGTAAAATACCGAGCGCAAGGCGATTGAGCGACGCCGTTGAAAAGTTGGCGTTCCAGATTGCGGCCCCGCTGACATTCTCGGGGTGCTTCAGGATATAGTTGAGCGCAACCAGCCCGCCCATCGAATGGCCGAAAAGGATGAGTGGCAGTCCGGGATTCCGGTTACGGGCGAGGTGGTTGACGACGTCGACATCGTCGAGCACGTGCTGGCGCCCGGCTTGTTGCGCAAAGCGTCCTGCCGGGGCTCCCGGCGCTTTGGTCAGGCCATGGCCGCGATGGTCATGGGCATAAACGTGAAAGCCCCTTTCGCTTAGAAACTGCGCAAAACGGGCATAGCGCAGGGAGTGCTCGCTGACGCCGTGGCAAATCTGGACAATGCCGCATGGCTCCGCTTCTGCCTGCGAGACCCGAACGGCAAGCGCGGCCCCCGTCGCAGTGCGTATTGTCTCAACCTCTTTAAATGCCATTCGCAGCCTCCCGCCCGCAATTGAAAGGGTGGCGCGCGATTAGTCAATGCGGAATAAGTCCATATCAATATCGCCCAAATTATCGCGGTGCTGCCTATTAAATAAACAGATAAATCTTTGTGCAACTTTCTTTTGCAAAACCACTTGCAATCGATAAAAACATGCCGCAGAACTTCACTCCGAAAGAAACGGGTTCTGACCTTTCGTCGCTGTTGCAGATGATCGAGCTGCCCATCTTGCCAGTTATATGGCCGTTCAAGGGAGAAGAGGACGCTCCCCGAATGCGGCACCAGAGGGGAAACCGGGTGACGGAAATATCCGCGCCCGGTTTCGCTCATTTTGGGACGGGTTTTATCTGAAACCAGTGTGAGGTGCGGGCCGGGCCGCGAAATAAAACGCCCGCGCATTGCCACCGGAGCGCCTTTCCCCTAAATACGGCGCAACTTCATTCACACGAATACGAACATCGGAGTGACGCGCGTTATGGCACGCCAATTCATTTATCATATGGCCGGTCTCAATAAGGCCTATGGCACCAAGAAAGTTCTCGAGAATATTCATCTCTCCTTCTATCCCGACGCTAAGATCGGCATTCTCGGCCCGAACGGCGCCGGCAAGTCGACGATCCTCAAGATCATGGCGGGAACGGACAAGGAGTTCACCGGGGAAGCCTGGCTTGCTGATGGAGCAACCGTTGGCTATCTCGCTCAGGAGCCAGCCCTCGACGCCAGCAAGGACGTCATGGGCAATGTGATGGAGGGTGTCGCCGACAAGAAGGCAATCCTCGACCGCTATAACGAACTGATGATGAACTATTCCGACGAGACCGCCGATGAAGGCGCCAAGCTCCAGGATATCATCGACGCCAAGAACCTTTGGGATCTGGAATCGCAGGTCGAGATGGCGATGGAGGCGTTGCGCTGCCCGCCGGGCGACGCCGATGTCAGCAAGCTATCCGGCGGTGAACGCCGCCGCGTCGCGCTGTGCCGCCTGTTGCTGTCGCAACCTGACCTGTTGCTTCTCGACGAACCAACCAACCATCTCGATGCCGAAACGACTGCATGGCTTGAAAAGCACCTGCGGGAATATCCCGGCGCCGTTCTGCTCATTACTCACGATCGCTACTTCCTCGACAATGTGACCGGCTGGATCCTCGAACTCGATCGCGGCCGCGGCATCCCATACGAGGGCAACTACTCGGCCTATCTCGAATCGAAATCGAAGCGCATGCAGCAGGAAGGCCGCGAAGAGGCTTCGCGCCAGAAGGCACTTGAGCGCGAGCGCGAGTGGATCGCCGCAAGCCCGAAGGCACGCCAGGCCAAGTCCAAGGCCCGTATCAAGGCCTATGACGAACTGGTCGATGCGGCCAACGACCAGCGTCCGGGCGACGCCCAGATCATCATTCCAGCAGGCGAGCGACTTGGGCAGGTGGTCATCGAGGCTGAGAACCTCACCAAGTCCTTCGGCGACCGGGTTCTGATCGAGGACCTTACCTTCAAGCTGCCTCCGGGTGGCATCGTCGGCGTCATCGGTCCGAACGGTGCCGGCAAGACGACATTGTTCAAGATGATCACTGGCCAGGAAAAGCCTGACTCCGGATCGATCCGCATCGGCGACACAGTCCATCTCGGCTATGTCGATCAGAGCCGCGATCACCTCAAGGGCGACAAGAACGTCTGGGAGGAGATTTCGGGTGGCAACGACATCATCAAGCTTGGCAAGCACGAGATGAATTCGCGTGCCTATGTCTCTGCCTTCAATTTCAAGGGTGGCGACCAGCAGCAGAAAGTCGGCAATCTATCGGGCGGTCAGCGCAATCGCGTGCACCTTGCCAAAATGCTGCAGTCGGGCGGCAATGTCCTGCTTCTCGACGAGCCGACCAACGACCTCGACACCGAAACGCTTTCGGCGCTCGAGGATGCGCTCGAAAAGTATGCGGGCTGCGCCGTGATCATCAGCCACGATCGCATGTTCCTCGACCGCCTTGCTACGCATATCCTTGCCTTCGAAGGTGACAGCCACGTCGAATGGTTTGAAGGAAACTTCGAGGAATATGAGAACGACAAGATCCGCCGCCTCGGCCCGGACAGCGTCAATCCGAAGCGTCCGACCTACAAGCGCTTGACGCGGTAAGGCCGCATGTTCGAGCGGCTGAAGGAACGCGGTTTTGATATCCTGGCGCTTCACCACGCCGAAGCCATCGTCACCATGGACATGGCCGGCGCGGAGAACGACCTCGAAACGGTCCTGCTCGATCTGACGATCCCCGTCACCGAAATTGTCGCGGGCGGGGGAGGCGAGGCGCGGCTAACGCAGCGTCTGCGCCGTGGTCTCGCCGAACGGGGCTGGAGCAAGCGCAATATCCGCGTCCGCAAGACCGTGCGCTGGTCCGAATTCGATGAGGAAAGGGAGGTCGCCTCCCTCTCCCATGAAATCGACCACGTGAAGGCCTTCGGGCCGCAAGGCTCGGTGTTCGCGCTCGAAATCGAGTGGAACAACAAGGATCCGTTCTTCGACCGCGACCTTGAAAGCTTCAAGCGCCTGCATGCCGAGGGCGCCGTCTCCGTCGGCGGGCTCATCACCCGCGGCGAGAGCCTTCAGAACGATATGCGGACGATCCTGCGCCGCTTTGCAGATGAGAGGGCTGTCGACGAACTCGGCCAGCTCGACAGCTTCAATTACGTTCCGACGCGGCGTCAGCGCGAAATGATCCTGACAAGGGCCGAGCGTACCGGCGACTTCCGGCAAGCATGGGTCGATGCATTCGTCGGCGACAAGTTCGGCGAGGCGACGACCCATTGGCGCAAGCTGCGCGACCGCGTCTTGCGCGGCGTCGGCAACCCGTGCCCGCTTGTCCTTATCGGCATACCTTCATCGGTGGTGACGTTCGATCACTCCGCGGCTTCCGCCGCCGAATTATAGGCGTAGGTCTTCCAGGTCGGCTTGTAGTCTTCGTCGGCCTGATTGCCCCAATAGGTCCAGTTTGGCCGCGTCCCGCGCGCAAAAAGTTCGAGATAAGGACCCTTCGAGCAGCTTTCGATCAGATCGTACTGCTCGTCGGGCTTGCGCGAGTGTTCGCGCTTGCGCGACGAAAGATAGTTCACCTGGCTGCGGCCTGGCGCCAGTGTGCGGGCGTTCTTGCCGCGAACCCCGAAGAGCAAGACTTCGGTGACGTTGCGAAAATAGAAGCCCACGCCGCGCCCGTCAGAGCCGCCATCCTTGCGCACCTTGTGCCAGATGATGTTCGACTTGTACTCGAATCCCCAGGATTGCATGACCCGCAGCCCCTCCGGCAGCAGCGCATTCGGCACCCACAGGTAGAGATGCGCAGGTTGCGCCGTCAGGTCGGCGATCGGCAGGGCGCAGATATCGTCGGTCGTCATCGTGCCGTAGCGGGACAGGCGCTTGTGCTCCGGAGCGACCTTTCCGGTGCGATTTGTGAAGCGCCACGGCGGATCGGCAAGGACGGTGTGATAACGCTTTCCTGCGGTTCGTTTCGCCAAATCTATGGCTGCGTCCATAACTTCAGCGTTCACGACAAACCTCCGGTGAGAAAAGAACGAAAGCAGAACACATAACGATTGTCAATCGGAGACGATTCGCCTTTCCAGTGGGTTGTAGCATGCCATAGGCGCAAGGTATTGCCGAGCCGCAATAGTTCACCGAATTCTCATGACTCTTTTTGACAGATTCATCAGGGATATTCGCTGGTGTTGCCCGCAGTTTTTCATAAAATGCGGCGGCTTTCACGGCGCATATTTTCAGGAGCGTTTATGAACGACCTTTTTTCAAACGGCCCCGAGATATTGCCCGCGCGCAAGCTCAGCGGGCGTGTCAGCGGCCTGTTCGAGGCACGCGCCGGCGATTTCGTGACGGCGCCGTCAGCGGAACTCAAAGTCACTTTCGACGGAATTGTCGGTGATTTCCATGCCGGCCCGACGCGGAAATCCGGCGGTCGCGAGCCTTGGTATCCGCGCGGCACTGAAATGCGCAACGAACGGCAACTCTCGATTCTTGCGCCGGACGAACTCGTACAAGTTGCAGCCGGCATGGGGCTTGCCGAACTCAGGGCAGAGTGGATCGGCGGCAACATGCTGATCGACGGGATCTCGTCGCTTTCGATGCTCCCGCCGCGGACGCTGATATTTTTCGAGGGCGGTGTCACGCTGAAGGTCGACGGCCAGAACGCGCCCTGCAAGATCGCCGGGCGCTCGATCGGCGAACATGCGGGAACGGCCGACCATACCGCGACTGCGCTCGATTTCGTTCGGGTCTCGCGGCGGATGCGCGGCATCGTCGCCTGGGTCGAAAAGCCCGGAACGATCGGCAATGGCGAAAAGGTGGATGTGCGCATTCCCGAACAATGGATTTATCGCCCCTGAGGCTTGCGCGCGCCCGGGAATTGTGGCGAATGATCAGGCAGGTCCGGTGCCTGCGGCAAGCGTTGCGGGAGAATCGGGAAGCCGGTGAAAATCCGGCACGTGCCCAGCGCTGTAAGGGGGGATGGACGCGCATTTGCCACGGAACGTTCCGGAAGGCGCGCGGCTCAGGTGAACCTCAGTCAGAAGACCGGCCGGACCTCATAGCTCGAACCGCGTGGACGGCGGCGAGAGTTTCAAGCGTTGTTGGGAGTAAACAATGCACGATAAATGCCATGGTCCGACTGCCGCCGACAATTTTTCCAAAGATGAACGCGCGGCGGTCTACAAAGCCATCCATACGCGCCGTGATGTGCGCGACCAGTTTCTTCCCAAGCCCATACCCGACGATGTGCTTATGCGCCTGCTCGATGCGGCCCACCACGCGCCTTCGGTCGGCTTCATGCAGCCCTGGAATTTCATCCTGATCAGCGATCCCGAGTGCAAGCAGGAGGTGCATCAAGCCTTCACCCGCGCCAATGAGGAAGCGAGGGCAATGTTCACTGACGATCGCCAGGCGCTTTATGGTGCGCTGAAACTCGAAGGCATCCTCAAGGCGCCGCTCAACATCTGCATCACCTGCGATCGCACCCGTGGCGGGCGCGTCGTCCTTGGCCGCACCCATAACCGTCAGATGGACCTCTACAGTACCGTCTGCGCAGTGCAGAATCTCTGGCTTGCAGCGCGCGCCGAAGGCGTCGGCGTCGGCTGGGTCAGCATTTACCATGATGCCGACATGCGCCGAATCCTCGGCATTCCCGCGCATGTCGAGATCGTCGCCTATCTCTGCGTCGGCTATGTGGATGAGCTCTACCAGGCGCCGGAGCTTGAGCAGCGCGGATGGCGCAAGCGACTGCCGCTGGATGAACTCATTTTCCGGGACCGCTGGAGTGGATGCGATGATCCAGAAACGCTCAGCTCTGATCATCCTCATCCGGATCGAGCAGGCGTGTCGCCCGCCACTCCGTCAGTTTCCGGTTGATCGCTTCCAGCACGAAGAAACGCGCCGACTCCTTGTCGTAACCGTCGTCACGAAGCTCATCGTAATCCGTGTGCTGGTGCCGGACATGCGCGACCGTCGCCAGCCACACCGCAATCGGCGGCGGCAGCGTCTTCATATGCGGGGCATTTGCGGCGGCGCGGATCGGCTCGGAATCCGAATAGGGTACGGCCGGTAGCAGAAGTGTCAAAGCCTTGTTGATGGCGCGCTGGCGGTTCGTTCCGATGCTCATGCCGCTATCCTAGCCGATTCTCGTCCTATTTCAGGCGCGGCAAAAAATGTCGTCAACGGCAAAAACAACTTGCTTATGTGGCGTTTGTCACATAAACATATCTTTATGTCTTTTGAGGATTGGAAGCATGGACAAGCGTGATCTCAACCTGGACCTGATGGTCGATACGCTGAAAGCGGCGGCCGAGCCGAGCCGCCTGCGCATCCTCGCGCTCCTGTCACGCGGCGACCTGACCGTTTCCGATCTTACCTCCATTCTTGGTCAGTCGCAGCCGCGCGTGTCGCGGCATTTGAAGCTGCTGTTCGAGGCCAGCCTCATCAATCGCTACCAGGAGGGTTCCTGGGCCTATTTCCGCCTGGCCGACTCGCTGATCGTCGGTGACATCGCCCGGTCGCTGCTCGACCGCCTCGACTTTTCCGATCCTTTGCTTGAACGCGATCTCGAGCGGCTTTCCTCAGTGAAGTTGCAGCGGCGCGAACGCGCAGCCGCCTATTTCAGCGCCAATGCAACGAGCTGGGATATGATCCGGTCGTTGCACGCGCCGGATGGCGCGGTGGAAGCAGCGCTCCTCAAGATCGTCGGCCGCAAGCCGTTTCAGGCGATGCTTGATGTCGGCACGGGGACGGGCCGCCTGCTTGAACTCTTTTCGCCACTCTATATTCGCGGCGTCGGCATCGACATAAACCGCGACATGCTGACGGTTGCTCGCTCCAATCTCGATCGCGACGGGATTACCAATGCGCAGGTGCGCCATGGCGATGTCTATTCCCTGCCGGTGGATCGCGAATCCTTCGATCTTGTTACCGTCCACCAGGTTCTGCACTTCCTCGATAACCCCGCCGAAGCAATCCGCGAAGCGGCTCGTGCATTGCGGGCAGGCGGGCGCATGCTCATCGTTGATTTTGCTCCGCACGAACTTGAGTTCCTGCGCGACAACCATGCCCATATGCGTCTCGGCTTCAGCGATGCGCAGATGCGCGAATGGCTTACGGAAGCCGGTTTGATGCTCGAAGAGAGCACGGAACTTGAACCGAAAGACAAGAATAAATTAACCGTCAAACTGTGGCTGGCACGCGACCCGCGCCTGCTGATTGCAGATCCCGATTTAACCTCCCGCGTCACGGAGAGTGTCTGATGAGTTTCTTTCGCCAATCGCGCCGCCCCGATATCGGTCACAATATCCGTGTGTCCTTCGAGTTCTTCCCGCCGAAGACGGAAGTCATGGAGGAACGGCTTTGGGAGACGGTGACGCGCCTTGCGCCGCTCAATCCTGAATTCGTCTCGGTGACCTACGGTGCCGGCGGTTCGACGCGCGAGCGGACCGCCCGCACGATCAACCGCATCCTGACCGAAACAGACGTCAATGCCGCTGCGCATCTTACCTGCGTCGATGCGACGAAGGAGGAAGTCGATACGGTGGTGCGCGAGTTTGCCGCCATGGGCGTCAAGCGCTTCGTTGCCCTGCGGGGCGATCCGGCAAGCGGCGTCGGTTCGCACTACAAGCCGACACCCCGCGGCTATGAGAACGGCGCTGATCTCGTTGCCGGGCTGAAAGCCTTTGCCGATTTCGATATCTCGGTTTCGGCCTATCCGGAAAAGCATCCGGAAAGCCCGGACTTCGCCACCGATATCGACATGCTCAAGCGCAAGGTCGACAATGGCGCGACACGGGCGATCACTCAGTTCTTCTTCGAGAACGATCTCTACGAGCGCTATGTCGAAAAGGTTCGCCGTGCCGGTATCTATATTCCGATCCTTCCGGGCATCCTGCCGATCCACAATTTCACGCAGGTGACGAATTTCTGCTCGAAGGCGGGCACGCACATTCCCAACTGGCTGGCCGAGCGCTTCGAGGGTCTCGAGAACGACCCGCAGACGCACCAGCTCGTCGCTTCGGCAGTCGCCGCCGAACAGGTGCTCGACCTCGTCGAAAGGGGTGCGCAGGATTTCCACTTCTATACGATGAACCGGGCCGACCTTGCTTTTGCCATCTGCCATCTCATCGGAATTCGGCCGGGCAGCAATGTCGTTGAGGCCAATTTGGCCGGGGCCGCGGCATAAGACCCGCCTCTGAAATGGGAAACGGCCCGACTGCCATGATCGGGCCGCTCCATGTTTCACCTACTTAACGGTCAGAGACCATCTACGTAGCGCTCTTATATTTACTCAGGGGATGAGTCCTACGACCATTGCACCGATAAATGCGAACGCTGCACAGATCATAAGGACATTCATCGATCGAGTTAGTCCCATCGTTTGTCTCCTGCAGTTAACCGATTTAGCATAGCGCAAATTTGCCACAGAAAAAGCCCAAATATTACGGTCTCATGACGCCGGGGAGAGAAAATTTTTGCCTGATAAACCTAAGTTTCTGAAATGAAACACATTTGACAGGGCAAAAAAATTTCGAGATCACGATAAAATGTTCCGAAATGAGGCATATATTTGCACTGCAGCATTTTTGCCACTAAAGGGCGCCGAAGCCCGTTTCAGCCACAATTGAGCCATAATTGGCCGTTCGTGGATATGTCGCTTTATTGAAAACTTTAGGTTTTTTACCGTTTTCGCATTGCGGTTATCAGGCGGCCGTCGATAGTCAACAGTCCGAGCGCGATGAGCCCCATCCCAAGAAAATCATGCGCGGCGAGCCGTTCGCCAAGAAAAATTGTTCCAAGCAGGATGGCGCTGACCGGGACAATCAGCGTTACGAGCGAAGCGTTGGTCGCGCCTGCCGTCTGCACGATGGAAAAATAAAGGATATAGGCATAGGCAGTGGACAGGAGACCAAGGCCGAGGATCGCGGCCCAAACTCCGCCATCGATCGTGGCGATCTGCGGGACGCCGTCCCAGAACAGCACGATAGGTATCATGATCAACGTCGCCGCGGTCATCTGGCCGGTCGAGGTGACGGTTGGCGGGACGCCTTTGAAGCGCTTGGCGAGGATGCCGGCAAAGGCGTAGGACAGCGTTGCCGCGATCACCAGCATTTCCGCCCACAGCGGTCCGCCCAACCCGGTCAGCGCCCCTGGACCAATGAGAGTAACGATGCCGGCAATGCCGAGCAGGATGCCGGCTATCTTGTTGACGGTGACCTTTTCATCGACGGTCAGAAATGCGGCAACAACGACAGTCCAGATCGGAGTCGTTGCGTTGAGGATGGCCTCCACTCCAGCGCCAAGGGCCGTCTGGCCGATGAACAACAATGAAAACGGTATGACGTTCATCAGCAGGCCGAGCCCGGCAAATTTGAGCGCGTGTTGCCGGTAGCTCCAGAAATTGATGCCGCGTGCAAGCAAATAGAGATGAAGAGCAAGGGCGGCTATGGCGACGCGAAAGAGCACAAGGGTAAGCGGCGGGACGACCTGAACTGCGATGCGGGCGAAGAAAAACGAGCCGCCCCAGATAGCGCCGAGAAGGAACAACTGCGCCCAGGCGAAGCCAGTCATGGCAAGGGGTCTTGGTGCGATGGTTTGGGATGACAAGGTCTCATTTCCTCCGAAGCCTGTCCGGCGTTGCACATTCAGGGCAAAACAGGATCAAGGCCACCCGATTCCTGCCGGACAAGAAGCGACTTTCGTCCGTCACGTTCGCTTGCTAAGAGTTTCGTATGACGCAGAACGACAAGATGCAACGATTCGCCTCGGCCCGTGAAGCAGCGCTTACCTTACGGCCGGATCAACCCGTCTACTGCTTTCGTCCCCATGTCCTCATCAAGGATGCGGACCGGTTCATGAAAATGTTCCCGGGCGAGACAGCCTACGCGGTGAAGACAAATGGCGAAGATCTCGTTCTCGATACGCTGGCGCGCAATGGCGTCAGCACATTCGATGTCGCTTCCCCCGGCGAATTCGCGGCCGTTCGCAAGGTCGCCCCGAATGCGCAGATGCTCTATATGCATCCGATCAAGGCGCAATCTGACATTCGCCTTGCTCTCGAAACCTATGGCATCCGCGTCCTTGCCGTCGATCATGAGGACGAGATCGCCA
Source organism: Phyllobacterium sp. UNC302MFCol5.2 (assembly GCF_000686005.1). Lineage (NCBI taxonomy): Bacteria > Pseudomonadati > Pseudomonadota > Alphaproteobacteria > Hyphomicrobiales > Phyllobacteriaceae > Phyllobacterium > Phyllobacterium sp. UNC302MFCol5.2. Next base: position 609,475 of record NZ_JMLL01000011.1, on the reverse strand, counting down.
AGATCACGCGCATCGTCCGCGCGCTCGATATCGATCCGGCCAGTATTACGCTTTACGTTCGGCTGCAAACCAAGGGCCATGCCGCCTACGAACTCTCGAAGAAGTTCGGCGCGGCGCCGGCACATGCCATCGAACTCCTGCAGCGCTCGGACAAAATCGGCTACAAGGTCGGCTTGTGTTTTCACGTCGGCAGCCAGATTGAGGATCCCGATACCTATGAGAATGCGTTGCGCTCCGCTGACTGGGTGCGCAATCGCGCCGGCGTCCCGCTCGCGGGGCTGGATATCGGCGGCGGCTTTCCGGCCGAATATGGCCACGATCCGAAGCGCAAGCATGTGGAAATGCCCTCGCTCGGGCAACTGATGTCGCGCCTGCGCGGCGACATCAAGGAATACGGCTTCGGCGATCTCCCGCTTGTGGCCGAACCCGGCCGCGTCATTGTCGCTCGTGCCTTCTCGCTCATCGTGCGGGTGCTCCTGCGCAAGGGCAGGCGCCTCTATATCAATGATGGTATCTGGGCATCGCTGTCGGATTCATGGACGGGCAAGATCACGCTGCCGGCGCGCTTCATCCCCGATCCTGCCAAGAAGCTGCGGCACGGGGATGTGGAGGAGATCGTACCGTTCCGCGTCTGCGGCGCTACGTGCGATTCCGTCGATATCCTGTCGCGGCCATTCTGGTTGCCGGCAACCGTCGAAACGGGTGACTGGATCGAAATCGGCCATATCGGCGCCTATTCCCTATCGCTTCGCACGCGCTTCAACGGTTTTTATCCGGACACGTTTGTCGAAGTCGATACGGCTTTCGATGAAGGCAGCGAGCCGGAAAGCTTCGCATCGCTCGAAACGATGGCTCCGCCGCAATAGCGCTTCGTTTTAGAGCTTGCCGAGCAATTCCGGCGTCGGCCAGGAATCGGCGGGCATGCCGAGGCGGATCTGCTCATCTCTCACGGCATCGCGCGTCAGGATGCCGAACACGCCGTCGATCTTCGGGCCCATGTCGTGGCCGCGTGCCGCAAGCTTGTTCTGCAGTTCCTTCATCTGGTCAGGGTTGAGCCCGACTTCAGGGGTCGTCGCCTGCAGTGGTCCGGCTCCGGCCAGGCGCGTGGCGAAATAGGCCGCCGTGGTGGCGTAGATGATGGATTTGTTCCATTCGACGAACACGTCGAAATTTGCATAGGAAAGGAAGGCTGGTCCCTTGCGGCCCATCGGCAGCAGAAGGGAAGCATCGCCATCATCCGGCCCGAGAGGACCATTCATGCCTGTCACGCCCCACTCCGACCATTTGGAATGCGGCAGCCGGTTGGTGCGGATGGCGTTTTCCCAGGGCAGATCCTTGGTAAGCTTGACCTCTTCGAGCCAAGGTTCGCCGCGCTTCCAGCCGAGATCGCGCAGGACGCGGGCCGCGGTCATGATCGCGTCCGGGGCACTGTGCTTCAGATCGACCTTGCCGTCGTCGTCGCCATCGACGCCGCGTTCCAGATAATCGGTAGGGAGCATTTGCATCTGCCCGATTTCGCCGGCCCAGGCGCCGGTCGTCTTGGCATCGACGACGCCGTTGTCGAAGAGCTTCAACAGCGCAATCAGTTGCGGCCGGAAGAGTTCGGGCCTGCGGCAATCGAATGAGAGCGTAAGCAGTGCATTCAGTGTGTCGAAATCGCCCTGGACTGCCCCGAAATCCGTCTCGAGACCCCAGAATGCGGCGATGACCGGACCGGGCACGCCATATTCCTGCTCGGCTTCGGCGAAGGTCGAGGCATATTTCTTGAGGTTGGCTGCGCCCTGCTTCAACCGGTAATCGGAGACCATGCGCGAGGAGAAGGTCAGGAATGTCTGGCTGAAGACACCCTGTGCGCGATCGCGCTCCAGGACCTTGTCATCGAGCGAAGCCTTCAACAGCTCGTTCAGCCCACGTTCCCCGACGCCGGCACTGCGGGCTTCGGCAATAAGGCCGTTGAACCAGGGTTCGAGTTCGCCGCCGCAAGCAGGCTTTTCAGCCGGTGTCTGCGCAGGCGCTACCTGATCCAGCGCATAGGATGCGCTCGATGTCAGAAGAAGGCCGGCAGCGGCAAGGGCAGTCGAAAGTCTGTTCATCAGGGAAATCTCGTTCTAACGGGCACGCCCAAGCGCGCAGATGCCCTGCTAATGCACGAATATGCAGTTGAGGTGAAGTCAAAGAATCGCGAAACAGGGCGGGGGCCTTGCCCTTTATTGCACCTTGTTGCGCACCAGCCACTCTTTCCAGGATTTTTCGCTTCCGGCAAAGACATTGATGTCCGCATCGCCGCGCATTCCGGGGATGGAGCCGGTGCCGGTATATTGCCAGAAGGTCCAGGGGTGCGACCCGTATTTCTCGTCGGGATGCCCGGCTACCGAGCGCAACCAGAAGGGATAGCCCACGAATTGGCGCAGGTCATTGTCGTCAAAGAAATCGACCGTCGTATAAATGATCGGACGCTTGCCGTAGTAGCGTTCGACGATATCCATGAAGGTCTTCATCTCGCTGCGCACGATCGCGGCATTGGGCCGGAGTTTGCAGGTTGGCGAGGCGGCGTTCCACTCCATGTCGAGGACCGGCGGCAAGGCGCTTGGGTCCTTCGGGACGTGCTGGATATACCACTTGGCCTGATCCTTTGCCGTGCGGCAGAAATAATAGAAGTGATAGGCGCCGCGCGGAACGCCGGCCGCGCGCGTCGCGGCCCAATTCTGCGCGAAGCGATCATCCACCCGGTCGCCGCCTTCCGTTGCCTTGATGAAGGCGAACGAAATGCCATTGGCCCGGACGGTCTGCCAATCAACCGTAGATTGATATTTCGATATGTCCGTCCCGTGGATGGGATAGTGCCAGGGCGTCTTGCCGGTCCAGTCGTGCGGATCGCGGTCGCCGAAGCGCGGCGCCTTTACGTTGCCTGTCGGCGCGGCGATCTGCTGGACCGGCCTTGTCTGCTTGGCATCGGAAAAATCATAGTCGACGGTCGTGCAGCCGGTCAGAAGAACAGTCAGCAAACCTGCTGCAAGTCGTTTCATATATTACGGTCCATCATCGAATCGTGGCGGGATCAGTGCTCATGCACTAGAGATGCGCGATTATGCTTAACAGATGATGAGCGTGAGCGCGCCTCGTCGATGTTGTTCTGATTGCATATTTTTGCATGCTGCATCGAATCTTAAGCCGTGATACTCGTTGCAAACAGCGTTTGGTGCGAGGGGCGGGGCGATGAGAAAACTTGGTTTGCTGGTTTTTCTTGTCGCGCTGGTTGCGCTGGCCAATGCCTTTTTCGCGTCGTGGGTTACCATCAACAGGGATGATCTGGCGATATCCGTCAGCCAGTCCGGCAGTTGCGTTCGTCCGGCAATACCGAGTTTCTGGCGCAACTATAGAGGGTACCCCGATTACGACAACGAGCTGATTTCCGACTATTTCGGCATCTATGCCGCTTACGCTTCCAACGTCTACGCGCCATCGAACCGAGACCGTTTCAATCTCAAACCAGAAATATTCGGCTGGGCTCCGCAGGGCGGGCCGATCATCCGGCCGGGTGGGTTCTATGCTGAGCTTTTTTACAAGCGTAGTCCGGTGCGGCTTTCGGTAATGCTCGTCATCCGAGGCAAGGACAGCGCGTTCAACCTGCCGGATCTGATCAGCGAGAACACCTTGTTTACCCAGATGATCAATCCATGGGATCAATACCGGACTGTGCGCAAGGAGTTTTCGCGTATCCGGCGTGAGGCGCAAAGTGGCTCGGCGGGCCTGCCGGTCGAATATATCGTTGTCGGGCATGGGCTTGGCGGAGGACTTGCGCGCCACCTTGCGGCAGCGTTCCCTTGCACTGCGGCGATTACCTTCGATTCCACCTTCGTCTCCAACAATCGGCGCCTGGCCGAGCCCTATGACGGCCAGGTCGTCGATCTCTTCGCCGACAATGATTTGCGCTCGCGGCTCGCAGTCCTGCCAAATCCGCGCGCCTTCTTTCGCATTTCGCGGGTCCACCAGTGGTACCGCGTGCGCAATGCCGGAGATTTCTCCGGTCCCGCCGGCATGCAGAGGGCTGCCGTTGCGATGGCACGCATCCCGGTCATGTGCCTGCTGCGCGATGATTGCGAGTTGAAGCGACCGACAAGTGGCGATAGCGGCGAAGAGAACCCGCAAAGCGGGCGTTCGGCCGCGGAAATGTCGATGCTCTTTTGCCTCGCGGGCCCGGGTTCGGCCGGCCCCAAAGCCGACCTTTGCCAGTAGGTCAGGCGTGACGGCGGATTACTGAAATCCAGGCAAAGCCGCTATATAGCCTATGGATTTCGGCCTGCGCATTGGCGGCCAGGGCAATCTCGCCTGCAACATCGAACAGGTCGTTGCGAGGCGTCACGTGGTACCATTCGAGCCATTTATAAAGCCCGCGCCGCGCGAAGGCAGGCAGATCGCGCAGATCGCCGAAATCGACAACATGCAGCGCGCCACCCGGCGTGAGATGGTTGATCGCTTCGCGCATCACCGCCTGCCATTGCGGGATCATCGATACGGCATAGGAGATGAAAATGCGGTCGAACTCGCGTCGCCCGAGGATCGCTTCAGGTTCGAACTTTGCCGCGTCGGCATAGGCGAGCGTGGCGCGATCACCAATTCCTGCCGCAGCAATCTTCTTGCGTGCCGTTGCCAGCATTTCATTGGAAATATCAATGCCGTAGAGCGAAGTCTTAGGATAAGCCCGCCCGGCAAGCACGAGGTTGCGGCCCGTACCGCAGCCGATCTCCAGGATGCTGCCACTCGTTGGCGGGGTGAGCCCGGCAAGCATCGGGTCGCGGCCAAGCAGGTAGTATTTGCGGGTAGCGTCATAGAAGTGACGCTGATGCCGGTACACCCGGTCCATCAGCGGGCCGTGTTCAATCTTGGCAAACATCAGGCGCGGTCCTTGCGAAGGTAGAGATGAAAGCCGCCATAGATCGACGAGCGATCGCGCTCATGCAGCGCGCGGGAAAGTTCTTCCTGATAGTCCCAGCTACCAAGCAACGTATCGTCGATGCGTCCGGGCAGGATCGTAGGCTCGGCCGCCGTGCGGAAGATGACGCGTGCGCCCGGCGCGGCAGTGCGGGTAATCTCCGCCCATAATTCATTGAGCTGGGTGTCGTTCATCCAGTCCTGCGCATCCAGAAGAATGAAGCGATCGACCGAGGCGTCGGGTTTTGCCGCGAGGAATTCGGTGAAGGAGGCATTGACGACGTTCATCCGGCTGGCGCGGTCGCGCACGGTGGCAAAATTGCTGCGGGAAAGGTAGGGCGGCAGCGGGCCGGTCTCGGCATTGTCGCTGTAGCCGCGGCCAAAGGCCTGCCAGGCAAAATAGTTTTCCGAGAGCGGAAAGCCGCAAGCGAGCTTTTCCAGCCTGCCGCGCAGCACCTGCGCCATGTTGCCGTCACCGGCGGTGGCGAGCGCATCATACTGCTGCGGAGGAATGCCGAGTCCAAAGAGCGACGACTTCCGCTTCGTCGCCCAGCGGATCATGCGCTTATCGAAGAGCGGGGCTAGGGCCGTATCGAAATAGGCGCGCTGCTCCTCCATGGTGGATGCCTTGAGCAGATCGCGCGGGTCGATGCCGTACAGCCTGGCAATTCGATGCCCCATGCCGATGAAGAGCCCGAGCAGCCCGTGCCGATAGAGGTCGCGTGAGAAGATGGTGATCCGACGCCGGCCGGAAAGCATGCGCTTTTCCCAATAGGCGCGGCTCGTCGCGTCGAGATGCGGCTGGATGAAACGCTCATAGGCAGCAAGGTTGGCCCTGTCGTCAGCCGTGCCATAGAAGCGGTAAAAGGCGTCGTAATTGGGCAGGCGGGCAACTGCTGCGAGCTTAAGCCGGTTGAAGGCGACATGAGCGGTGTTGAGGTCGACGGCTTCGACGCTGGCTGGATCGGCCGTCAGATAGGACATGGCGTTGCAGCCGCCAGACGCGATGGTGACAATCCGGTGGCGAGGCAGAATCTGCAGTGCCTCCATGTCCACTTCCGGGTCTTCCCAGATTTGCGGATAGACCAGCCCCTTGAAGACATGGGCGAAGAGGCGTTCCGAAAGGCCGGCTTTCGAAAGGAGCCTGTTTTGCCGGACCGCCTTGTTGAGCTTCTCGTTGCGCGGGGACAGTTCGTTGGATTGTCTAGCAAGCGGCATCTAATCGAATCCCCTTTATTGGAAATTCCTGCCCGCCTAGCATCCCGATGTAACAAATGGGTGACGCACGCCCTTATAGCGACTTGCCAAGTTGATTCAATTTAAGCGGGCAAGTAATTGAGCTTGCACGGCCAGGAAGTGTGACAGCCGTGCAAAGGCAATTTAACAAGTGCCGTCATTTCCGTGTTTTATCAACGTTTCGTTGACGCCGCTGCGCCAAGCCAGTTTCAGCGCAAATCCAGGCGCCCATGACGCCTAACAGGGCACGTAGACATCAGGATCGCGCTTGTCGGTGCGTGCCGACTGGCCTAAAGAAATTATATGCAAATTCACCGATTCGTGGCTGCCCGGTCGGCCCGCATTGTATCCGGAAGTGACGTAGAATGAGCCAGCGTTTGGTTGCCACGATTACTCCGCCCGGTCGCAGGCTGATCGGCCAGATTACTCCTCCTGGCTCGAAGTCGATCACAAACAGGGCTCTGCTGCTGGCGGCAATGGCGCCTGGCAATAGCCTTATCCGCGGCGCGCTGAAGAGCGACGACACACGCTATATGTCCGCGGCTATGCGCGACATGGGCGTGATGGTCAGCGAGCCTGACGAAACCAGTTTTGCATTGACCAGCAGCGGCCGCCTTTCTTCACCTGCGGTTCCGCTATTTCTAGGGAATGCCGGCACCGCTACCCGCTTTATCACGGCAGCGGCGGCGGTCGTGGACGGAACGGTCATCGTCGATGGCGACGATTATATGCGCCTCCGACCGATCGAACCGCTCGTTGTAGCGCTGCGCGCTGCGGGCATCGACATCTTCAGCCAAGCTGGCTATCCGCCAGTGACCGTGCGCGGCACTGGCCGCCTGAAAACCAGCCGGATCGAAATCGATGGCGCGCTATCGAGCCAATATGTCTCAGCTGTGCTGATGATCGCGCCGTTTGGCGAGGGGCCGATCGACATCATACTATCTGGCCCCGCTATCGGGGCGCGCGGCTATGTCGATCTGACACTTGCGGCAATGGAGAAGTTCGGCGCAATGGTGGAGCAGACATCAGATGCAAGTTGGCGCGTCCGGCCGACCGGCTATATCGCCACCGATTTCATAGTCGAACCTGATGCGTCTGCAGCTACTTATCTGTGGGCGGCGGAAGCGATCACGAATGGTTCAATTGACCTAGGCATGCCGGTGGAGGCATTCACCCAACCCGATGCCAGAGCAATGGCCACCATCCGACAGTTTCCGCGGTTGCCGGCTGTCATCAACGGCGCGCAGATGCAAGACGCGATACCTACGATCGCGGTCTTGGCGGCGTTCAACGAAACACCGGTGCGATTCAGCGGGCTATCCAATCTGCGCGTCAAGGAATGCGACCGCGTGTCGGCGCTAGCTGCGGGGCTCAACGCAATTCGCCCAGGCCTCGGCATTGAGGAGGGAGACGATCTGCTTGTCGCCTCGGACCCGGGTTTGCAGTCAAGCTTTTCCGAGGTCGACATCGATACCCATTCTGACCACCGCATCGCGATGAGCTTCGCGCTGGCCGGCCTCAAACTGCCAGGCATCAACATCCTTGATTCCGGCTGCGTGGCGAAAACCTATCCAGGTTACTGGAACGCCCTGCGTTCGCTAGGGGTCGCGGTCAAGGAAACGTCCCCCTCATAGTATCTTGGCGAGTATCGTTCAGGAGACCGGATTCTCGGGTATCTGGGCATCTGGACCGCCGGTGTCGAGCGCGCTTGGCTTTCGCGATGCCAGCGCGGCGTCGTCGACGTGTACCTTGAGTGAAAGCTTTTTGCAAAGGTGAACTCATTTCATCGGCGAGCGTCAGCCTCTGGCGGACATGCGCGAAATTCGTCGGCCGCATCAGTCTGCCAAGGACTCGCAGCGCCTTCGACCGTTATTTTGTTCGCGCCAAATGCCTCGATGATGAGGGGCGGGCAAGTAATTGAGCTTGCACGGCGAGGAAGTGTGACGGCCGTGCAAAAGGCAATTTAACAGGTGTCGTTCGTTTCGTGTTTTATCGACGTTTCGTTGCCGCCGCTGCGCCAAGCCAGTTTCAGCGTAAATCCAGGCGCAGGTGCTCGTCGTCATAGGACTTGCCGTCGTAGCGCAACGCATCCTTCTCAAAACCAAAAACGGTAAATCCGAGACCGAGATATATATTGCGCGCGGAGAGGTTGGTTGCCATGACCGTCGCATGAAGAACGTCGACATGCTGCCTCGCATGTTCGATCACGGCCGCAGTCAATCGTCTGCCCAAGTCATGACCTCGCCAGGCGGGATCGACGAAGACACCCCATAGCAGGCCTACGTGACGCTTCTTGGCTTTGGGACTGACGGCAAAGCCGGCAAGGCCAACGAGCTGGTCGCCGGCGAAGGCGCCAAACACCGCATTGGGCTGCGCCTCCAGCATCGAGCGTATTTCGGCGATGTCGCGGCCGCACTCTTCCTCATAGCTCGAACCGAATGCTTCGGGTGCAGTCTGCAGGCAATGCAGCCGCAGGGCCTGGAAACGCTCCGCATCGTCGCGGGTGAGGCGCCTGACCGCAATCTGCATCGGTTCAACCATCAGTCTTTCCATAACCGCCGGGAGTGGGCGTCGTGAGTATTACAGCTTCACCGGCGTCGAGAACGGTCTGGTCGCAAGCTTTGAGCGTTTCGGTTGTTCTATTGTTGCGACGCACTTGCGTCTTGCCTGTCTCGCCATCGCCCCCGCCGTCGAGGCCTTCGGGCGGCCGGCTGCGATGCGACGACAGGATGGCGCAATCCATCCGTTCGAGGAAACGGATCGTCCGCTGCGTGCCGTTGCCGCCCGGGAACGTCCCGGTGCCGCCGGAACCATCGCGGATATGAAAATCCTCGAGCAGGACCGGGAAGCGCATTTCGAGGATTTCGGGATCCGTGAGGCGTGAATTGGTCATGTGTGTATGGACGGCGGCGGTTCCGGCAAAGCCGGTGCCGTCGTTGAAATGGCCTGCGGGCGATCCCGAGCAGATCGTCTCGTAATATTGATAGCGCTCGTTGCCGAAGGTCAGATTATTCATCGTCCCTTGCGAATTCGCCATCGCGCCCAAGGCGCCAAACAGGGCGTTGGTGACATGCTGCGATGTTTCAACATTGCCGGCAACGACGGCCGCCGGGTAGGTGGGCTTCAGCATCGACCCATCTGGGATGATGATGTCGATAGGACGCAGACAGCCGGCATTCATCGGTATCGTGCCTTCGACCATGACACGGAATACGTAGAGCACTGCTGCGCGCGCCACAGGCTCCGGCGCATTGAAGTTGTTTTTCATGACCGGTGACGTGCCGGTAAAATCCACCTTTGCCCGGCGCTCGTTGCGATCGACGGTAATCTTCACCGCAATCGTCTGGCCGGTGTCGGTCTCGTAGCTGTATTCGGATTGCTCCGGCAGCCGGTCGAGCACTGCCCGCACACTCTCCGCCGCATTGTCCTGGACATGGCCCATATAGGCTTCGACCACGCCGAGCCCGAACTGGCCGATCATCTTTTTAAGCTCAGCAACGCCCTTTTCGTTAGCGGCGATCTGCGCCTTCAGGTCGGCGATGTTCTGATGGACATTGCGCACAGGGAAAGGGTGATCGGTGAGAAGCGCAGTCAGTTCCGGTTCACGAAAGCGGCCACGCTCGACGAGACGGAAATTGTCGATGAGAACACCTTCTTCATCGACGGTCGTCGCGAGCGGCGTCATCGATCCCGGCGCGGAACCGCCAATATCGGCATGATGGCCACGTGAGGCGGCGTAGAAGAGAATGTTTTTTCCCGCATCGTCGAAGACCGGTGTCACCACAGTAATATCCGGGAGGTGCGTGCCGCCATTATACGGCGCGTTCAGGGCAAAGACATCGCCCGGATGGATATCGCCGGCATTGAGCTTGATGATCGTCTCGACCGAGCGGTCCATGGAGCCGAGATGAACGGGCATGTGCGGTGCGTTGGCGACGAGGGCGCCGCTGCCGTCGAACACGGCGCAGGAAAAATCGAGACGTTCCTTGATGTTGACCGAATAGGCGGTGTTCTGCAGCGTCACGCCCATCTGTTCGGCGATCGACATGAAGAGATTGTTGAAAACCTCGAGCATGATCGGATCGGCTTCGGTGCCGAGCGCGGCCGTGCGAAGCTTCTTTTCGGCGCGGCGCATGAGGACATGGTTCAAGTCGGTGATCTGCGCGCGCCAGCCTGGCTCGACGACGATGGTCTGATGCGGCTCGATGATCAGGGCCGGACCCTTGATCTCATGCCCGGGCGCGAGGTTTTCGCGCCGGAACGCCGGAGCGTCGTGAAACGCACCGCCTGAGAAAATCCGGCATGTGTTTTCGTGCTGCGGTTCTGCCGCAACCGGGGCCTGCTTCTTTTCGACTTGCGTCTGCTCGCGGGAATCCATGCCCTCGACGCCGACGGCTTCGACCACGATGCCCTTATTGTCGTATATGAAGCCGAACTGGGCCTTGTGAGCAGCTTCGAAGGCAGCGCGCGCTCCATCAATCGCAAAGGCGCTGAAATCGATGGGGATCGTCGTATCGGTTCCGTCATAGCGCAGATGCACGATGGGACGCGCCGCAATTGCCTCGGCCGGAACACTCTGGCCTGCAAGTTCGGTCGTTACGGCAGCCGACAGGCGCGCAACGAGTTCGCGAATTTCCTTAAGGTTTTCAGAAGAAAGCGGTTTGACCAGCGCCTGTTGCCGTGACGCGAATATCGAGGAAAGGCCGATACCATAGGCTGAGAGCAGGCCGGAGAAGGGATGGATAAGCACCGCTTCCATGCCGAGCGCGTCGGCAACAAGGCAGGCATGTTGCCCGCCCGCGCCGCCGAAGCAATTCAGGAGATAGCCGGTGACGTCGTAGCCGCGCTGCACCGATATCTTCTTGATCGCATTCGCCATATTCTCGACTGCGATCGTCACGAAACCTTCGGCAACCTCTTCCGGCGTCTTGCCGTCGCCGATTTCTGCCGCAAGCTGCGCAAATTTTCTCGCAACGATCTCAGCATCGAGCCGCTTGTCTTGATCAGGACCGAAGATCGCCGGAAAATATTCGGGCCGCAGCTTGCCGAGCATGACATTGGCGTCCGTAACCGCAAGCGGCCCACCGCGCCGGTAGCAGGCGGGGCCTGGATTGGCACCGGCTGAATCGGGACCGGCCTGGAAGCGCCCCGCGCTGTAGTGCAAAATGGAACCGCCGCCTGCGGCGACCGTATGAATGCGCATCATCGGCGCGCGGATGCGCACGCCGGCGACTTCCGTATCGAAGGCGCGCTCATAATCCCCATCGTAGTGGGCGACATCGGTGCTGGTACCGCCCATGTCGAAGCCGATCACCCGGTCGAACCCCGCAAGCCGTGCCGTCTCGACCATGCCGACGACGCCGCCCGCAGGACCGGACAAAATGGCGTCCTTGCCCTGGAAGAGATCGGCTGCCGTCAGCCCGCCTGACGACATCATGAAGGAGAGGCGCGGCCCCTGTTCCGCCCCGTCGCCCGCGCCAAGCTCACCGGCAACCCGATCAACGTAGCGGCGCAGGATTGGAGACAGATAGGCGTCGACAACGGTGGTGTCGCCACGCCCGACGAGCTTGGCGAGCGGCGAAACTTCATGGCTGACCGACACCTGTCCGAACCCGAGGTCCCGCGCCACCCGGGCTGCAAGCTGTTCGTGTGCCGGATAGTTCCAGGCATGCATGAAGACGATGGCGACGGCATCGATCCCATCCGCTTTGGCCTCGCTCAACAAGTCGCGTATCTGCGCGGCATCCGGCGCAACTTCCACTGTGCCGTCCGTTCGCACCCGCTCATCGATTTCGACCACGCGCTCGTAGAGCTGTTCGGGAAGAATGATCTCCTTCGCAAAGATGTCGGGCCGCGCCTGGTAGGCAATCCTCAGGGCATCGCGGAAACCGCGTGTTATGACGAGCAAGGTCCGGTCGCCCATGCGCTCAAGCAGCGCATTGGTTGCGACAGTCGTCCCCATCTTCACCTCGCCGATACGCTCGGACGGTATGTGATCGCCTGGCTCGACGCCGAGGAGTTCGCGAATGCCCTGGATGGCTGCGTCCTTATAGGCTTCGGGATTCTCCGAGAGGAGCTTATGGGCATGAAGCTGCCCAGCCGGATCGCGCGCAATCACATCGGTGAACGTGCCACCGCGATCGATCCAGAAATCCCATCTGTCCTTCACGGGCAGCCTCCGTCTTCAGGTGATTCGGCGGCGCGGAAAAAACCTCGCACATGCCCCAAGTGAGAATAAGCCAAACGGCAACAAGCGCAATCATGGAAGATTCTACGTTAAGATTCGCGCGAAACCGTTGATATCCACGGGAAAATTAACTGAATGCGCAAACAAACCGCCGCCAGCCGCCAATTCGTTTTAAGCTAAGGCGAGGGGCCAGTTTTAGCGATGGAGAGGAAACGATGAAGAACAGACTTTTTGTGGCGATGGCGACAGCCTCACTTCTTGTGCTTGCCGGTTGCGGCGAGAGCGAACAGAAATCGGAACAGGCTCCGGCTAAAACCGAAGCGCCAGCTCCGGCTCCCGCCCCGGCACCAGCGCCTGCGCCTGCTGCCCCGGCGGCAACCGAGACGCCCGCGGCTCCCGCAGCCCCTGCCGCGACACCCGCAACGCCGATGAATGCTCAAGACACCTTGAACAAGCTGAAAGAGCAGGCAGCGACGATGACGCCTGAGCAGAAGCAGTCAGCGGTAGCGACGGCGCGCAAGGCTGCGGAAGACGCTGCCAAATCGGCTGGCCAGACCGACGACCAGGCCAAGGTTGCTGCCGACGAGGCAGAGAAGGCCATCAAGGACGCGCTCGGCATGCAATAGCGCTTGCCGTTCGGCCGGGCGCTCCGCCGTCCGGCCGAACGTGGTGCGCGCCATGCGGCAACGCGTCCACCGCCGCGACATTGATATGGCTCTCGCATTTGCGAATGAATTTGAATAAAACGAAGTCATGTCGATTTGGCGCCGCATCAGCGATTTCATTACCAGCACTGCGATCGATGCATTCTCGAGCATCATCGAAGCCGTCCGAACCACGTTTGAGGGCGATCCGGAGACGCGCCGGCGCGTGGCTTTCTCCATTGCCATGATTGCGCTTTCGGCGAAGATGGCGAAGGCTGACGGTATCGTGACGCAGGCCGAGGTGAACGCGTTTCACGAGATATTCCACGTCCCGCCGCAGTATCAGGAGCAGGTTACAAGCCTTTACAATCTCGCAAAGCAGGACGTAGCCGGCTATGAGGCCTATGCGACGCAATTGTCCGGGCTTTGCGGCACCGGCAAGCCCAATTGCAAGATGCTCGAAGACATTCTGGATGGGCTCTTTCACATCGCCAAGGCTGACGGCGCCCTGCATGACAAGGAACTTGTTTTCCTCGGAACCGTGGCTGAAATCTTTCAGCTCGACGAGGAACAGTTCGACCGGATACTCGCGCGCCATGTGGGTGTTGGCCAAACGGATCCCTACAGGGTCCTCGGCCTTTCACACGGCGTCAGTTTCGAAGAGGCCCGCAAGCAGTACCGCGCGCTGGTGCGTGAGAACCACCCGGACGTTCTGATCGCTCGTGGCGTGCCGGAAGAATTCATCGCCATCGCCAACCAGCGCATCGCAGCGATCAATGCCGCCTGGGACCGGGTTGAAAAAGACCTGAAGGCGTATGAGCGGGTTTAAGCCGGACCACCTTTCCGCCGACGTCCATGTCTCGCCAAATTTCGGGCCGCGCAAGGATGGCAAGCGACCGTCATATCTCATATTGCACTATACCGGCATGGAGACCGGCGAGGCCGCCCAGAACTGGCTCGCCAATCCCCAAAGCGAAGTCTCCGCGCACTACGTCGTTCATGAGGATGGGCGGATCGTGCAGATGGTGCCCGAGAGCGAACGGGCCTGGCATGCAGGCCAGAGCTTCTGGAAGGGCGAGACAGACATCAACTCCTGCTCCGTCGGTATCGAGATCGTGAATGGCGGTCCGCTTCTCGGCTTTCCCGATTTCGAACCCGTTCAGATCGATGCCGTCATAGACCTTTGCAAGGGCATTGTATCCCGCCATGGCATCCGGCCCGAAGCGGTGCTTGCCCATTCCGACATCGCTCCGGCGCGCAAGATCGATCCCGGCGAGAAGTTTCCCTGGACTGTCCTTTACGATGCCGGCGTCGGTCACTGGGTGAAAGCGTCGCCGATCAGAGGCGGGCGTTTCTTCACGCTCGGCGATCAGGGCCAGCCGGTCGAGGCGCTGCAGTCGATGCTGGCACTTTACGGCTATGGCGTCCCTATCGACGGGGTCTTCGGAAACGCGACACAATTGGGCATTTTAGCGTTCCAGCGCCATTTTCGCGCCGAAAAGGTCGATGGAGTCGCCGACATGTCAACTATTGAGACCCTGCATCGACTACTTTATTCGCTGCCTGCTCTCTCTGCGTAAGCGTTTGAACCAAAAAACCTTTTCCGGCTCGTTTTGTGCAATGCAACCTATATATATCAATGGGTTACATTTTGTTATTTGGCCGATCAATATTCGGCTGCATTGGACCGTCAAATCCTTGGCCAGTGTTCCGGCTCTGCCCTTTTGATTTTTGGCACGGAACGATCCCGGTGTGCACATTCGTGTCGCCCAAGCTTCTAGACGGAAAACGATGAACAAAAAATTTGGTATGATTCTCGCCCTTTTCGGGGCGATGGCCCTCTATGGCTCAAATTCAGCACTCAGCAGCCCGGCAGAGCCGAACAGTATCGCTGATTACATCAAGTTGAAGCGGGAACGGGAAGCCCAGGCAAAGGCCAAGGCAGCTCCGGCCGCAAAAATCACCCAGTCGAAGGAAAAGGGTAAACGCGTCGCCAAGGCGCCGGCAACGAAAAAGGCAGCTGCCAAGCAGCAGCGCGTCAGCAAGAAATCCGCCTCGCACAAGCGGCCGGTCGTTCAGGCCAAGGCCCGCATCAAGACCACTGTCGTCAACGAGACCATTGCCAGCGTCGATACGATGACGACGGGGAGCATCGCCTCCGCCGGCGCTTCGGCGATCGGCGGGACCAAGTATTCGACGATCATCAATTCCTACGCCGCCTCCTACGGCGTACCGGTCGCGCTTGCCAATGCCGTCATTCGCGTTGAAAGCAATTACCAGCCGAACATGACCGGCAGCGCCGGCGAAATCGGCCTGATGCAGATCAAGTATGAGACGGCCCGCGGCCTCGGCTATACCGGCACGCGCCAGGCGCTCTACAACCCGGAGGAAAATATCCGCTGGGGGATGAAGTATCTTGCCGGTGCCCATAAGCTCGGCAACGGCACCACCTGCGGGACGATCCTGCGCTACAATGCCGGTCATGGCGCGACGCGCATGAACCCGGTTTCGGCCAATTACTGCGCCAAGGTGAAGCTGGAGATGGCATCCAACTAGGCTTTGGGTGTAATCACCGCATGATTTGAAAGGCCGGGCCGGACGCCCGGCCTTTTTTCGTTTGCGTTTTTCGCGCGAAACGCCTTTATACGCGTCGCCAGCTGGCTGGGCAGCCGCGCATGTCAAAAGCCGAAAGGCGGCATGTGAGGAAAGTCCGGGCTCCAGGGAAACACGGTGCCGGATAACGTCCGGCGGGGGCGACCCCAGGGAAAGTGCCACAGAAAGGAAACCGCCCCGCCTGTATTTCGGCTGCGACCGCGCAACGCTGGTCCGAGCCCAAATACTGGCGGGGTAAGGGTGAAAGGGTGGGGTAAGAGCCCACCGCGCAACTGGTAACAGGGGCGGCATGGCAAACCCCACCGGGAGCAAAACCGAATAGGGACGGCGTGCCGGGCGCAAGCCTGGCGATCAGTTTCCGGGTCAGTCGTCCGGGTGGGTTGCAGGAGGCGGGCGGCAACGTCCGTCCAAGATGAATGGCTGCCGCGTCGGGCGCGAGCCCGGCCATACAGAACCCGGCTTACAGGCCAGCTGGCACTTCAATTTCCACGGGATGATCGATCACTGTGAAGCCGCTCGGCGAGCGACTTCGCAGTGGTGCGAACACGTGAATGTGGCCTTTCCTAACGCTTCATTAAGCTTAATGAGCGATAAATTTCAGAATCGCCGGTAGTGCGCCGAATTGACGGCTCATTCCCTATCAGTGTCCGCTGGTCCCATTGACGCCCATAGTGCCCCATGATACCGATTGACTTCATCAGTAGCGTTCATTCGACACGGTGTCCCCCGCATTACGAACACGCATGCCAGGGCTGGCCATGGGCTGACCATGCCGATGTCTTGTCCGAACCATCGGAAGTTAGAACCATTGGCACCCCGAGAAATGCGGACGGGGCGGAAACGGCGGTGTTACGTCTTGAACCGGTTCCTCGGAAATATAACGAACAAGATCGACGCCAAGGGGCGGGTCTCGGTGCCGGCGCACTTCCGTTCGATTATCCAGAAGGCCGGTCACGCAGAGCTCTATGCACTGCGTTCTCTGCATCTGCCTGCCCTCGATGTGGGCGCGCCGGAGCTTCTGAGCCGGTTCGACAAGCGTCTGGAGAGCGAGGATCCTTTCGCGGAGACGGCGGACGACATGTCCTTCTACCTGCACGCCGACGGCGGCTTTCTGAAGCTCGACGGGGAGGGGCGGATTACGATCACGGATTTCATCCGGGAGCATACGGGCGTCTCGTCGGATGTGACCTTTGCGGGCGCCAACACCCACTTTCAGATGTGGCATCCGGATCGTTTCGAAGCGCATCGCACAACGGTGCGCGAACGCCTCGCGGAAAAGCGCCAACTCGAGACCTTGAACGGGGGCAGTCGATGACGGCATCCGACGACCGGCACATTCCCGTCCTGCTCGACGAAGTCATCACGGCGTTGCAGCCGCAGCCGGGCGAATTGATTATCGACGGCACGTTTGGCGCGGGCGGCTATACGCGCCGCATTCTCGAAACAGGCGCGTCGGTTACGGCGATCGATCGCGATCCCTCCGCGATCGAGGCAGGCCGCGCCATGGAGAAGGAATTTGCCGGGCGTCTCACGCTTGTCCAGGGCACGTTCTCGACGCTCGATCAGGTTGCCTTGCTGGCCGGCGCGCCCGATGGTGTCGTTCTCGATATCGGCGTCTCCTCCATGCAGATCGACGAAGCGGAGCGCGGTTTTTCCTTCCAGAAGGACGGGCCGCTCGACATGCGCATGTCAAGTTCCGGACCAAGCGCCGCCGATGTCGTCAATCGTCTGAAAGCGGGCGACCTTGCGCGCATCTTCAATTTCCTTGGCGAGGAGCGCCATGCCGGACGTATTGCGCGCATGATCGAAAAGCGCCGCGCGAGCGAGCCGTTCATCCGCACCCGCGATCTCGCCAATGCGATCGAAGCGCTGGTCGGGCGCAATCCGAAGGTGCCGATCCATCCGGCGACGCGCGTGTTCCAGGCGCTGCGCATCTTCGTCAATGACGAGCTGGGCGAGCTCGTGCGCGCGCTCCACGCGGCCGAAAGAGTGCTGAAGCCGAGCGGGCGACTTGTCGTTGTCACGTTTCATTCGCTGGAAGACCGTATCGTCAAGCGATTCTTCGCCGATCGTTCGGCAAGTGGCGGCGGATCGAGGCATCTGCCGCAGGTCGAACAGCGGCTGGCAAGCTTCACGCCGATCGGCAAGGGCATTGTTGCGCCGAGTGAGGCTGAGGCCGAGCGCAATCCGCGCGCCCGGTCCGCAAAGCTGCGTGGCGGAGTCCGCACAACCAATCCACCGCTTGCCGAGGACCATTCCATTTACGGCCTGCCCAACCTGCCCGCATTCCAAGATAAGGCGAGGAACTGATCCGTGCTGCGCACCTTCGATATCATATTGATAGGACTGATGATCGCGGCGGCCGCCGTGACCTACAAGATAAAGCATGATGCGGAAAAGCAGATGGCGCAGGTCAGCAAGCTCGAACGCATGATTGCCGACGAGCGCGATACGATCGACCTGCTCAAGGCCGACTGGAGCCTGCTCACCCAGCCCAATCGCCTGCAGAAGCTGGTGGAGACCTTCCAGGGCCAGCTCGACCTGCAGCAGATGGAAGCGCAGCAGATCGTCAACATCGACGAGCTGCCGCAGCCAAAGCCGGCATCGGACGGGCTTGATGATGTCGCGAACATCATCACCGAGGCGAATGCGGGCAATACGATAAAGACGGACGCGACGCTGACCGGCAGCGTCAAGAAAAGCAGCGCAGCCGTTCCAGGCGCAAAGCCGAAGGGGCATTGATGATGGCAGCGCTGTGGATCAAACGGAAAAAGAACCTTCTCGAAACGGGCGCTTCGCCGGCCTTCGCGCTTGACGCGAAAAAGAAGAAATCCGGCAATCGTGCACGCAATCGCGTTGTCATGGCCATTGCCGGTTTCATGGGCATATACGGCATTATCAGCGGCCGCCTGATCTATTACGGCATGCAGGAAGATACGACCGGTTATAATGGACCGACTGGCGCCGTGCTTGCCTCGCGTCCCGATATTCTCGACCGCAATGGCGAGGTGCTGGCGACCGACATCAAGACCGCGTCCCTCTACGCCGAGCCGCGCAAGATCATCGATCCCGACGAGGCGATCGAACTTCTATCGACCGTGCTGCCGGATTTGAACTTCGAGCAGACCTATAACCGTCTGAAGAGCAATGCGGGCTTCGCCTGGCTGAAGCGCGGTTTGACGCCGCAGCAGAAGAGCCAGATCATGGCGCTCGGCATCCCCGGCATTGGCTTCAGGACCGAGAAATCACGCTTCTACCCGGGCGGGCCGACCGCGTCGCATATTCTCGGCCTCGTCAATATCGACAATCAGGGCATTGCCGGTATGGAGAAATACATCGATGAGCAGGGTCTTTCGGACCTGCGCGATGTCGGCCTTGCGGACAGCCGTTCGCTCGAGCCGGTAAAGCTGTCGATCGATCTTCGCGTCCAGCACGTCGTCCGCGATGTCGTCGTCAATGCGATGCAGCGCTACCGCGCCATTGCCGCGGGCGCCGTCGTCCTTAATGTTCATACGGGCGAAGTCCTGGCGATGGCCTCTGCTCCGGATTTCGATCCGAACAATCCGTTCAACGCGCTCGACAAGGACAGGCTCAACCGCATGTCCGCCGGCACGTTCGAAATGGGCTCGACGATCAAAAGCTTCACGACCGCGATGGCGCTCGATTCCGGTAAGGTCAATATCAACAGCACCTTCGACGCCAGCCGCCCGATCACGATCGGCCACCAGACCATTCGCGACTTTCACGGCAAGCACCGCGTGCTGACCCTGCCTGAAGTCTTCATCTACTCGTCTAACATCGGTTCGGCAAAGGAAGCCGACGTCGTCGGCATCGAGGGGCACAGGGCGTTTCTGCATCGTCTCGGTCTGCTCGACCGCATGCAGACCGAGTTGCCGGAAGTAGCGCGCCCGATGGAACCGAAAGTCTGGAAGAAGGTTCACTCGATCACCATCGCGTTCGGTCACGGCATGGCGACAACACCGTTGCAGACGGCCGTCGGCGCCGCAGCCCTGATGAACGGCGGCAAACTGATCGAGCCGACATTCCTGCCGCGCACAGAGGAGGAAGCCACCAAGGTTGCCAAGCAGGTCGTCAGCGAGAAGACGAGCGAGGACATGCGCTATCTCTATCGCCTGAACAGCGAGAAGGGCTCCGGCGGTTCAGGCGCGCGGGCGAATGTTCCGGGCTATCGCGTCGGCGGCAAAACCGGAACGGCGGAAAAAGTCGTCAACGGCCGCTATTCGAGTGATGTCAGGTTCAATGCGTTTGTGGCGGCGTTCCCGATCGACAAGCCTGAATATGTGGTGTTGACCATCATCGACGAGCCGAAGCCAGAAGAAGGCAAGGTTGCGGCAACTGCCGGCTTGAACGCGGCGCCGATGGTTGCGGACATTATTCGCCGTTCGGCATCGTTCCTCGGCGTCAAGCCGGATTTCAAGGAAGAGAACATGGCAGCGCCAACGATGGTGTCGTTCGATGAATAGCCACAGCTTCGCTCGCGAATGCCCCAGAAACGACTCAAAACGATGCGTTTTGCGAGCAGAATCGGTGATTCTTGACCTTATGAGATGAAAAGTTTTTGAAAATGGGTTCCACTGCGGCCATGCAACTTAAAGATCTGAACGGAATTCCTGAAATCGCTATCTCCGAACTCGGCGATAAGACGATAACCGGATTGACGTCGGATTCGCGCAAAGTGGAACGCGGTTTTCTGTTTGCCGCGCTGAAAGGCTCCAAAGCCGATGGCGCAACCTATGCGGCGGACGCGGCGTCGCGCGGGGCCGCGATCATTGTTACCTCCAAGGGTGCGAAGCTTGGCAAGATTGCCGTTCCGATCGTTTATGTCGACGATCCACGCCGCACGCTCGCGCTTGCTGCGGCAAGCTTTTACAAGCTTCAACCGGATGTGATGGTGGCGATCACCGGCACGAGCGGCAAGACGTCGGTCGCATCCTTCACCCGCCAGATCTGGGCGCAGGCGGGCTTTGCCTCCGCCAGCATCGGCACCACCGGTGTCGTATCGCCCAAGCGCGACGATTATGGTTCGCTGACGACGCCCGACCCGGTCGAACTCCACAAGCTGCTCAGCGAGCTCGTCGATGAGGGCGTTACCCATGCCGCCATGGAGGCATCCTCGCATGGTCTCGACCAGCGCCGCCTCGACGGCGTGCGTCTCTCGGCCGGCGCCTTCACCAATCTCGGCCGCGACCACATGGACTACCATGCGACGGTCGAGGAATATCACGCCGCCAAGCTGCGGCTCTTCACGGAACTGCTGCCGAAGGGTGCGCCGGCGGTCATTTTTGCCGATGACGCCTTTTCCAAGCCGACGATCGCTGCTGCCACTGACGCTGGCTGCAAGGTGCTCACCGTCGGCCGCAAAGGCGATTTCATCACCTTGAAACGCGTCGAGCACGAGCGCTTCCGCCAACACGTCGAGATGCACATCGCCGGGGAAATCTTCGAGATTACCCTGCCGCTCGCCGGCGACTTCCAGGTGGCGAACGGCCTTGTCGCGGCGGGCCTTGCTATTGCCACCGGCGTTCCGCCCGCAGCGGCCGTGCGCGGCCTCGAGCGCCTAAAGGGCGCGCCGGGGCGGCTCGACCTCGTCGGTGCGACAGAGGAGGGTGCGCCCGCCTATGTCGATTACGCCCACAAGCCCGACGCGTTGGAAAACGTCCTCGCGTCGGTGCGTCCGTTCACGACCGGCCGCGTCATCGTCGTCTTTGGCTGCGGCGGCGACCGCGACAAAGGCAAGCGCCCGATGATGGGCGAGATCGCGACGCGCCTCGCCGACGTGGTCATCGTCACCGACGACAATCCGCGTTCAGAAGTGCCCGCCACTATTCGCGCCGAAATCCTTGCGGCAGCGCCGGGCGCCATAGAAATCGCCGACCGCCGCGAAGCGATCCGCCATGCGGTTTCGATGATGAAATCCGGCGACACGCTGATCGTGGCCGGCAAGGGCCATGAAGAAGGCCAGACAGTCGGCGATGTCGTTCTGCCGTTCTCCGATCATGCAGAAGTCGGCTCGGCGCTGAAAGACCGTCTGGCACGGGAGAGCGGCGCATGAGCCTGCTCTGGACCTCCGATGCCATGATCGAAGCGATGAACGGGCGGCCCGTCGGCAAGTTGCCAGAGGGCATCACCGGCATTTCCATCGATACCCGTAGCCTGAAGCAGGGCGAGGCATTCTTCGCCATCAAGGGTGACGCGCTCGACGGACACGATTTCGCCACCGCAGCGGTCGCTGCGGGCGCGGCGCTGCTTGTCGTTGCGGAAGCGAAACTGCCGGCGCTCGGCAAATTGAAGGCGCCGATGATCGTCGTCGATGACGTGCTCGCGGCCATGACCCGGCTCGGCATTGCTTCACGCGCGCGCTCTAATGCGCAGATTATCGCGGTGACCGGTTCGGTTGGAAAGACTACGACCAAGGAAGCGCTGCGGCATGTGCTTGCCACCAGCGGGAAGGTTCATGCCTCGGCGGCGTCCTTCAACAACCACTGGGGTGTACCGCTGACGCTTGCCCGCATGCCGGCCGATACCGATTACGGTGTGTTCGAGATCGGCATGAACCATCCCGACGAAATCCGCCCGCTGGTCAAGATGGTGCGCCCGCACGTCGCGCTGATCACGCTCATTGCGGCGGCGCATCTCGGTCATTTCAAGAATCTTCAGGAGATCGCAGCCGCCAAGGCGGAGATTTTCGAAGGCGTCGTTCCCGGCGGCTACGCGCTTCTCAACCGAGACGACAAGCATTTCAAACTGCTCGAGAAAATGGCGAAGGATGCGGGCGTCGAGCACATCAAGACCTTTGGTGAGAACGCCCGCGCAGATTACAGACTGATCAAATTGAAACTCCTTGGCGATTGTTCCTGCATGACAGCGCGGCTCGCCGGCGAGGAAGCCGTGGTCAAGATCGGAGCGCCCGGCCGACATATTGTGCAGAACGTTCTTGGCGTCCTCGGCGCGGCGCATCTTGCCGGTGCAGACATGGCCCAGGCGACGCTTGCTCTTGCCTCGCTGCGCCCGGAAAGCGGGCGCGGGGCGCGCCATACGCTGGAAGTTGCAAAGGGTACGTTCACGCTGATCGACGAGAGCTACAATGCCAACCCGGCGTCCATGCGCGCCGCGATCGAACTGCTTGCGGCGGCAACGCCGACTGGACGCGGGCGGCGCATCGCGGTGCTCGGCGACATGCTCGAACTCGGCAAGCAGGCGCCGAAACTTCATGCGGAACTCGCTTCAGTGATTGCCGACAACCATATCAACATGGTTTTTCTCGGCGGTCCTGAAATGGCGGCGCTCAAGGCGGCCATGCCGGTTGAATTTCATGCCGAATACAGGCAGAGCGTAGAGGAACTGCAACCGCAATTGCTGAAGACGATCCGGGCTGGTGACGTGATCATGATCAAGTCATCCAAGGGGACGGGATTCTCCCAGATCGTTAAAACGCTCTTGCAGAAATACAATTCCATCGAGCCTGCCGGTCCAGCCGAGTAAGCTGCGGGGATGGGGAAAGGGCTCTAGCCACATGCTTTATTATCTCGCCGGTCTGGCGGAACATATCCAGGCGCTGAACGTGTTCCGCTATATTACGTTTCGGACCGGCGGTGCGCTGATTACCTCGGCGCTCATCGTTTTTCTGTTCGGACCCCGCATCATCGACTCGCTGCGCATCAGGCAGGGCCGCGGCCAGCCGATCCGCGCCGACGGCCCGCAGACACACTTCAAGAAGGCCGGCACGCCCACCATGGGCGGCCTCATGATCATGACCGGGATTCTCCTGTCGTCGCTGCTCTGGGCCAACTGGTCGAATGTCTATGTGTGGATTGTTTTGCTCGTCGCGCTGTGCTTCGGCGCCATCGGCTTCTACGACGATTACCTCAAGGTCAGCAAACAATCGTTCAAGGGGTTTTCGGCCCGCGGGCGTCTCGGCATCGAGTTCCTGATCGCGGGGCTGGCCGGTCTCGGCATCATGTGGGCGGGACAGGAACCGTTTTCGTCGTCGCTGACCTTCCCCTTTGCCAAGCAGTTTATCATCAATCTCGGCATCTTCTTCATCCCGTTTGCTGCCTTTGTGATGGTCGGCGCGGGTAACGCCGTCAATTTCACCGATGGTCTCGATGGTCTTGCAACCGTCCCGGTAATGATCGCAGCAGCTTCCTTCGGCGTCATTGCGTACCTTTCCGGTAACGCGATTTTCGCCGACTATCTGCAAATTCACTTCGTGCCCGGCACCGGCGAGCTCGCCGTCGTCCTTGGCTCCGTCATCGGCGCGGGCCTTGGGTTCCTCTGGTTCAACGCGCCTCCCGCCGCCATCTTCATGGGCGACACCGGCTCGCTGGCGCTTGGCGGTCTCATCGGGGCTGTTGCCGTCGCAACCAAGCACGAGATCGTTCTTGCCATCATCGGTGGCGTCTTCGTCATGGAAGCCATGTCCGTGATCATCCAGGTGGCGTCGTTCAAGATGACCGGCAAGCGCGTTTTCTTGATGGCGCCGATCCACCATCATTTCGAAAAGAAGGGCTGGACCGAGAGCCAGGTCGTGATCCGCTTCTGGATCATCGCCGTCATTCTCGCGCTGATCGGCCTTTCGACGCTCAAGCTCCGGTAGGCCGCATGATCCCCGCCCATTCCATGAAGGACAAGACCATCGCGCTCTTCGGGCTCGGCGGGTCGGGCATTGCGACCGCGCAGGCGATCGCCGCAGGCGGCGCCAGAATTGTTGCATGGGACGACAACCCGGAAAGCGTCAGGAAGGCGCAAAGCGCCGGCATCGAAACCGGCGATCTTCGGAACGTCGACTGGAAGCAGTTTTCCTCCTTCGTCCTGTCGCCCGGCGTACCGCTGACCCATCCGCGCCCGCACTGGAGCGTCGATCTTGCGAGAGCAGCCGGCGTTGAGATCATCGGCGACGTCGAGCTTTTCGTGCGCGAGCGCAATCGCGCCGGCAAGAAAAGCCCGTTTATCGCCATCACCGGCACCAACGGCAAGTCGACGACAACTGCCCTCATCGCCCATATCATCAAGGCTTCGGGCCGGGACGTACAACTTGGCGGCAACATCGGCACGGCGGTCATGACGCTGGAGCCGCCGGCGGATAATCGCTTCTATGTCGTCGAATGTTCGTCCTACCAGATCGACCTTGCGCCATCCCTCAACCCGACGGCAGGCATACTTCTCAATCTGACCCCGGACCACCTCGACCGGCACGGCACGATGCAGCATTACGCCGAGATCAAGGAACGTCTGGTGGCAGGAAGCGAAACGGCGATTGTCGGTGTCGATGACAGCTACTGCGCGGCGATAGCGGAGCGGCTGGAGCGGACCGGCAAGCATGTTATTCGTATCTCCAAGCGCATGCCCATCGAGAACGGCTATTTCGCCAAGGGCTCCGATCTCGTCCGCGCCAAGAACGGCGATGCGTCGGTCGTCGCCTCTCTTGCCGGCATCGGTTCGCTCAGGGGCGAGCACAATGCGCAGAATGCGCTTGCCGCGCTTGCCGCCTGCCTCTCAGTCGGGCTGTCGATGGAAGAGATCAATGCGGGCCTGCGCACGTTCCCGGGTCTTGCGCACCGCATGGAGCAGGTAGCCAAGCTCGGCAATACCCTGTTCGTCAATGATTCCAAGGCCACCAATGCCGACGCGGCGGCGCCGGCGCTGTCGTCGTTTCCACGCATCTACTGGATCGCCGGCGGCCTGCCCAAGGAGGGCGGCATTGCCTCGCTTGCCGGCTTCTTTCCGCGCATTGCCAAGGCCTATCTGATCGGAGAAGCCGCTCCGCAATTTGCCGCGACGCTCGGCGATGCAGCGCCCTTCGAGATTTCCGGCACCATCGCCGCTGCCGTCGAACATGCGGCCCGCGATGCCGCAAGCGACAGTTCCGGCGAACCTGTCGTGCTGCTTTCGCCTGCCTGCGCCAGCTTCGACCAGTTTCAGAACTTTGAAAAACGCGGCGAGGCATTTCGCTCCGCCGTCCTCGCGCTTGAGGGCGCATCACCAATTGGAGGCATAGATGGTTAGTCGTATTGACCGTGGTCCCGTCGCCGACTGGTGGTGGACAATAGACCGATTTCTGCTGGCGGCCTGCCTGGCGCTGATGGGCCTGGGGATTCTTCTGTCTTTTGCCGCAAGCCCCGCCGTTGCCGAACGCATCGGCCTTGAGAGCTTCTACTTCGTCAAGCACCAGTCGATGTTCATGGTGCCGGCAGTTGTCGTGATGTTCGCCGTGTCATTCATGGCGCCGCGCACCATTCGCCGCTTTGCCATCATCCTGCTCGGCGTTTCACTCGTCGCGATGGTAGGGGCGCTGTTCTTCGGCATCGAGGTCAAGGGCGCGCGGCGCTGGGTTTCGCTTGCCGGCGTTTCGATCCAGCCGTCGGAATTCATGAAGCCGGCCTTCGTCATCGTCTGTGCCTGGCTCTTCGCCGAGAACGAGCGCCACAAGGATATTCCCGGCAATCTCTTCTCCATGATGCTCTTCGGCGTGGTGGCCGCGCTTCTGGTGGCGCAGCCCGATCTTGGACAAACGATCCTTACGGCAGGCACCTGGGGCGCCATGTTCTTCATGGCAGGGGTCCCGTGGCTTTGGATCATCAGCCTCGGCGTGCTCGGCATGGTCGGGTTCTTCGGCGCCTATACGGTGTTTCCGCACGTCGCCGGTCGTATCGACCGATTTTTGACCGGTGAAGGCGACACGTTCCAGGTCGATGCTGGCCGCGAGGCGATCATACGCGGCGGCTGGTTCGGGCAGGGACCAGGTGAAGGCACGATCAAGCGCATCATCCCTGACAGCCATACGGACTTCATCTTCTCGGTGACAGCTGAAGAGTACGGCATTGCCTTGTGCCTGCTCATTGTGGCGATCTTCGCCTTCATCGTCATTCGCGGGCTGACGATCGCACTCAAGGAGCGAGACGACTTCACCCGCCTTGCAGTGTCAGGTCTCGTCATTCTCTTCGGCTTCCAGTCGATCATCAATATCTCCGTCAATCTCCACCTGATGCCGGCCAAGGGCATGACCCTGCCATTCATTTCCTATGGCGGCTCGTCGCTTATCTCGGTCGCCATATCCACAGGGCTGCTGCTTGCTCTGACGCGGCGCAGGCCTGAAGCGCGGCGGTCGGCCACGCTCGGCAGCGCGAACATGCCTTCCATGGCCGGCGCACGCTGAGGGGTCATGGCAAAGGGGATTATCTTTCTTGCCGCCGGCGGAACCGGCGGTCATCTTTTCCCGGCTCAGGCGCTCGCGCATGAGTTGATCGCCCGCGATTGGGAAGTTCATCTTGCCACGGACGACCGGGCGGAGCGGTTTACCGGTGCATTTCCGGCAAAAGCAATTCACGTCGTACGTTCGGCCACCATTGGCGGGCGCAATCCCTTTTCGCTCGCCAGGACTTTCTGGACCCTGTGGCAGGGCAATCTCGATTCACGCAAGCTGTTTCGGGCGATGAAGCCGAAGCTCGTCGCCGGCTTTGGCGGCTACCCGACGCTGCCGCCGCTCTATGCGGCAACGTCGCTGCAGATACCGACGCTCATTCACGAGCAGAATGCGGTCATGGGCCGCGCCAACAAGGCGCTTGCGGCGCGCGTGACCGCAATTGCCGGTGGCTTCCTGCCCGACAATGGCGGCCCATTCGCGCAGAAGACGGTGTTGACGGGCAATCCCGTGCGCCCCGAGGTTCTGGCCGAGGTCGGGAAAACCTATGAGCCAGCGCAGGTATCGGGGCCGTTCCGTTTCCTCGTCTTTGGCGGCAGTCAGGGCGCGCAATATTTCTCGGCGGCGGTCCCCGCGGCGATCGAACTGCTGTCGCGCGAGAACCGGGCGCGTCTGGTGGTGACGCAGCAAGCCCGCCCCGAAGACGAAGCGAAGGTTCGCGCCGCCTACGATGCGCTCGGCATCAGGGCGGAGGTCGCTCCCTTCTTCAAGGATATGCCCGACCGCATCGCCGAGGCGCATTTCGTCCTCTCGCGGTCGGGGGCGTCGACGGTTTCGGAGATCGCAGCCATTGGACGACCGGCCGTGCTCGTGCCGTTTCCGCATGCGCTCGACCATGACCAGGCGGCCAATGCCGCGGCGCTCGCGGCGGCCGGCGGCGCGGAAGTGATCAAGCAGTCGGAACTGTCGCCGGAACGCATCGCCTCGATCCTTGCCAATGCCATGAACGAGCCCGACCGGCTGGCAATGACCGCAGAGAAAGCCCGAAGCACCGGCAAGCCGGAGGCGACAAGGTTGCTTGCAGACCTCGCAGAGGCTATTGCAACCGGCCAAAGCGTCGAAAAATTCAAAAAAGGAGTGCGTCCATGAAGATGCCGCTCAACATAGGTCTCGTTCATTTCATCGGTATCGGCGGTATCGGCATGAGCGGCATTGCCGAGGTCCTGCATAATCTCGGCTACAAGGTGCAGGGATCGGACCAGTCCGACAGCGCCAATGTGCAGCGTCTGCGCGAGAAAGGCATCGAGGTCTTCGTCGGTCACGCGGCCGACAATCTCGGCGACGCGGAAGTGGTGGTCGTCTCGACGGCGATCCGAAAATCCAACCCGGAACTCGTCGCGGCGCGCGAAAAGCTGCTGCCCGTCGTTCGCCGCGCTGAAATGCTCGCCGAACTGATGCGCTTCCGTCAAGCGGTTGCCATTGGCGGCACACATGGCAAGACCACGACGACCTCGATGGTGGCAACGCTGCTCGACGCCGGCAATCTCGATCCGACTGTGATCAATGGCGGCATCATTAACGCCTACGGTACGAATGCACGCATGGGTGAGGGCGACTGGATGGTCGTCGAGGCGGACGAAAGCGACGGCACGTTTCTGAAGCTTCCCGCCGACATTGCAGTCGTGACCAATATCGATCCGGAGCATCTCGATCATTACGGGACCTTCGACCGCGTGCGGGAGGCTTTCCGCCAGTTCGTCGAGAACGTGCCGTTCTATGGCTTCGGCGTCATGTGCCTCGACCATCCGGAGGTGCAGTCCCTGGTCTCGCGCATCGAGGACCGCCGGGTCATCACCTATGGTGAAAATCCGCAGGCCGATGTGCGCTTCGTCAATCTTGCCGTCAATGGCGCAAGCTCTACATTCGATGTCCAGATCGCCAAGCGCAAGACCGGCGATACAACGGTGATCGAAGGTCTGCATCTGCCAATGCCCGGCCGGCACAATGTGTCGAACGCCACGGCTGCAATCGCCGTCGCCAATGAGCTTGGCATTTCGGCCGAGGACATCAAAAAGGGGCTCGCATCGTTCGGCGGCGTCAAGCGTCGGTTCACCCATACGGGCTCGTGGCAGGGCGTCGAGATTTTCGACGACTACGGCCATCACCCGGTCGAGATAAAGGCCGTGCTGCGGGCGGCACGCGATTCCGCCAAGGGCAGGGTGATCGCCGTCATGCAGCCGCATCGCTTTACCCGGCTCGCCAGCCTTTTTGACGACTTTGCCGCCTGCTTCAACGATGCCGATACAGTTATCGTGGCGCCGGTCTATACGGCGGGCGAGGATCCGATCGAGGGTGTCAATTCGGAAGCTCTGGTTTCGCGCATCCGCACGGCCGCTCACCGGGATGCGCGCTATATCAGCGGGCCCCAGGAAATCGCGCCCCTGATTGCCCAGATTGCCAAGCCTGACGATTTCGTCATTTTTCTCGGTGCCGGCAATATCACGCAATGGGCCTATGCCTTGCCAAAGGAACTGGCGGCGATCTAGATTTGGCGGTTGCGCCGCCAGCGGGATGTGCGGCGCTAGAACCGTTGGAAGGATAATATGTACTCACTGGTTGACGGCGAGGCCCTGCTGAAGAAGCTGGGCGATCGATTTTCGAAGCTGCGTGGCCGCTTGACGCCCAATATGGGCATGGAGAAAGTCACCTGGTTTCGCGCGGGGGGGCCGGCCGAGGTCATGTTCCAGCCAGCGGATGAAGAAGATCTTGCCGAATTCTTGAAAGCAGTACCTGCTGAGTATCCGATCCTCACGGTCGGCATCGGTTCCAACCTTCTGGTGCGCGATGGCGGTATCCCTGGGTTCGTCGTTCGCCTCTCCGCCAAAGGGTTTGGCGAGGTCGAGCGGGTCGGTGACGTGCAACTGCGCGCAGGCGCAGCAACGCCAGACAAGCGCGTTGCTGCCGCAGCGCTTGAAGCCGGAATTGCCGGCTTTCATTTCTACCACGGCATCCCCGGCGGTATAGGTGGAGCCTTGCGCATGAATGCGGGTGCGAACGGCGTCGAAACGCGCGAACGCGTCGTCGAGGTGCGTGCGCTCGACCGCAAGGGCGAGCTTCAGGTGCTTTCCAATGCCGACATGGGCTACGCCTACCGCCATTCGGGTGCGGCGAGCGATCTGATCTTCACCTCGGCGCTGTTCGAAGGCACGCCCGGCGACAGGGCTGAGATTCAGGCGGCGATGGACGCGGTTCAGCACCATCGCGAGACAGTCCAGCCGATACGCGAAAAAACCGGCGGCTCGACCTTCAAGAACCCGGAAGGTTCATCGGCCTGGAAGGAAATAGACAAGGCCGGCGGACGTGGATT
Source organism: Phyllobacterium sp. UNC302MFCol5.2 (assembly GCF_000686005.1). NCBI lineage: Bacteria > Pseudomonadati > Pseudomonadota > Alphaproteobacteria > Hyphomicrobiales > Phyllobacteriaceae > Phyllobacterium > Phyllobacterium sp. UNC302MFCol5.2. The sequence continues at coordinate 579,335 of NZ_JMLL01000011.1, read as the reverse complement.
GATGATCGGCGGCGCCCAGATGTCGCCCATGCACTGCAATTTCATGATCAACACCGGCACGGCGAGCGGACACGACCTCGAGACCCTGGGCGAGACGATCCGCGCCAATGTCCTGAAGAATTCCGGCATCCGGCTCCATTGGGAGATCAAGCGGTTGGGCCGGTTCCGTACCGGCCAGGATGTGCAGGAATTCATGGGGCAGTTGTTGTAGGACCGACGTTTTTAATTAGCTGTTACAATTTTGCCAAAAAATCAATTTTCAGTGGTACTTAAATATGGTACTAAATTTAAAGCGTCGCCATCGCGTGATCCTGCAGCAAGTGTTTGCGCGGCCGGCCAGCGGCTCCATTCGCTGGTCGGATGTCGAGGCTCTATTGCTGGGTTTGGGCGCTGAAATCACGGAGCGCGAAGGGTCGCGTATTGGCGTCTTTTTGTTCGGTGAAATCAGGGTATTCCACCGTCCGCATCCCTCACCGGATACCGACAAGGGCGCCATTGCAAGCATTCGAAAATGGTTGGAGAGCCACGGTATAAGGCCATGAAGAACGTTATCCAGATTGAAGGCCACAAGGCAGTCGTTTCCTACGACCCGGATATCGAGATGATCCGGGGCGAGTTTCTCGGTCTGTCCGGAGGGGCCGATTTCTATGCGGATAGTGTTGAAGGGTTGATGGAGGAAGGCCGCCGGTCGCTAAAGGTCTACCTCGATATGTGCGCGGAAAAGGGTATCGCCCCGTTCCGTGAGTACTCGGGACGTTTCAATGTCAGGCTCCCTGCGGAAATCCACGAGGCTGCCGTTTTGGCCGCGGCATCTGAAAACAAGAGCCTCAATGAGTGGGTGGCGGAAGCCATCGAAGCCGCCGCACGCGCTGCCTGAGTACCCGCATTTTTTTACGCCGAATTTCATTGTTGAATCATTGAGGGCTTGTCAGCGAATCAACTCTCTGATTCTTTAGGGACAAGCGTTAACTGATTTGAGTCGGCTGCTTTTTTTGCCAGCCTTGGGTGTCTGCGGTCCCGGCCGCCGGACGTGCCCGGACTCATGTCTTTTTTCGCGTTGATGGGGAAATTCGAGGGGATGCCTTGATGGCGAAAAAGCATGTTGCAGTGCTGATGGGCGGCTTTTCATCGGAGCGTCCGGTGAGCCTTTCGTCCGGCAATTCCTGCGCCGATGCTTTGGAGGCCGAAGGCTATTCCGTCACCCGCGTCGACGTCGACCGCAACATCGCCAGCGTCCTGAACGATCTTCGGCCCGACGTCGCCTTCAATGCCCTTCACGGCCCCTTCGGCGAGGACGGTACGATCCAGGGCATCCTCGAATTTCTTGAAATTCCCTATACCCATTCTGGCGTGTTGGCCTCGGCGCTTGCTATGGACAAGCAGCAGGCGAAAATCGTTGCCAGGGCGGCAGGCGTGCCTGTCGCGGAAGCGAAGGTGATGAACCGGTTTGACTTCACGTCGGCGCATCCGATGAAGCCACCCTATGTCGTTAAGCCGGTCAACGAAGGTTCGAGCTTTGGCGTCGTTATCGTCAAGGAGGATCAATCGCATCCGCCGCAGGTCATCACATCGCCGGACTGGAAATATGGCGATACGGTCATGGTCGAGCGCTACATTCACGGCCGCGAATTGACCTGCGCTGTCATGGGCGATGTCGCCATCGGCGTGTGCGAAATCATCCCCGTTGGCCACCAGTTCTACGATTATGATTCAAAATACGTTGCCGGTGGATCAAATCATGTAGTGCCGGCTAAAATTTCACTAAAAATTTACCAAAAAGTACAAACACTGGCACTCAAGGCGCATCAGGCAATTGGATGTAAAGGAATTAGCCGGTCGGACTTCCGTTATGACGACCGTTTTTCCGAAGATGGCGAGCTTATCTGGCTGGAAGTGAACACCCAGCCCGGCATGACGCCAACATCCCTTGTACCGGATATCGCCAAAGCTGCGGGGCATACCTTCGGTGAATTGTTGAGTTGGATGGTGGAGGACGCATCGTGTTTGCGTTGAAGGCTAAAAATGCGCATCCGCGCGCTGCAGTGACGGTCGGTTCGGACCGCACGGCGGGTTTTGGCCGCTTCCGCGTCGTCCTGCCGAAATTCCTGCGCAAGCCGGTCCGCGTCTTCTCGCGCCTCGTCGAGGGCGAGCTCACGATCCCCAATCATGTTGGCACCATCGGCGCGGTTGCCTTCTTTGCCTTGACCGGCGCCTATGGTGCGATCCTCGGCGGGCATGCCCCGGAGGTCGTGAAAGTAACGACTTCGACCTTCGGCTTTGCCATCGAGGACGTGAAGGTTGTCGGCAACAGCGAAACCTCGGAGATCGATGTCCTAGGTGCGCTCGGGCTCGACGGGGAGACCTCGCTGGTCGGACTGAGCGCGGCGGATGCGCAAAAGGCGGTTGCGACGCTGCCCTGGGTCGAATCCGTCGATGTTTTCAAAGTCTATCCCAACACCATCCAGATCTCGATCCACGAGCGCACCGCGCTGGCGGTCTGGCAAAACGGCTCCGAGCTTTCGGTGATCGATGCGGATGGCCGCGTGATCGTCCCCTATACGGGCGGACGCAGCGCCTCGCTGCCGCTGGTTATCGGCGCCGGCGCCGAAAAGCAGGCGAAGCTGCTGTTCGCACAGATGGCGGCGTTCCCGCAGATCGCAGCTGAGGCAAAAGCCTATGCGCGTGTTGGCGATCGTCGCTGGGACCTGTTCCTGAAGAATGGCGTGACGGTGATGCTGCCCGAGGGGCAGATCAAGCAAGCGCTCGCCGACATCGTTGAAATGGACAACAAGTCCGGCATCCTGTCGCGCGACATCGCTTCGGTGGACATGCGTTTGACAGACCGCGTGGTTGTGCGGCTGACGCCCGACGCGATGATGCAGCGTGTTGAGTATTTGAAGGCGCGGGACAAGGCGCCAAAGCGTTCGGAGAAGCGTGTATGAGTATTCTGAACGGAAAGAGCACCTCGAATGGAGCGCCATCCGCCAAGCGGACGCGCTCCTTGACGGTTCTCGACATCGGATCGAGCAAGGTCTGCTGCATTATTGCGCGGTTGCGTCCGCGCGAGGAAAGCGCGCTTCTGCCTGGCCGAACCCATCGCATTGAAGTGCTTGGCATCGGTCACCAGAAGTCGCGTGGCATCAAGTCCGGTGTCATCGTCAATCTCGATGCGGCCGAACAGGCGATCCGCCTTGCCGTCGATGCGGCGGAGCGCATGGCAGGCCTCACGGTCGACTCGATGATCGTCAATATTTCGTCGGGCCGGCTCAAGAGCGAGACGTTCTCCGCCAGCATCAATCTTGGTGGCCATGAAGTCGACCAGGCCGACATCCGCCGCGTTCTTGCCGCCGGCGCCAAGCAGGCGCTTGCCACCGAACGGCATCTCGTACACTCCCTGCCGGTCGCCTACGGTCTCGATGGCGAGCGCGGCATTCGCGATCCGCTCGGCATGATCGGCGATACGCTCGGTGTCGATATGCATGTGCTGACGGCTGATGCCGCTCCGCTGCGCAACCTCGAGCTTTGTGTCAATCGCTGCCATCTCTCGGTCGAGGCGATGATCGCAACACCCTATGCCAGCGGCCTTTCTGCCCTCGTCGATGACGAAGCCGAGATGGGTGCCGCCTGCATCGACATGGGCGGCGGCACGACCACCATCTCCGTCTTCTCCGAGGGCAAGTTCATTCATGCCGATGCCATCGCCATCGGCGGCAATCACGTGACGATGGACGTCGCACGCGGCCTCTCCGCGCATATGGACGATGCCGAAAGGCTGAAGGTCATGCACGGTTCGGCCCTGCCGAGCGCGGCCGACGATCGCGATCTCATCAGCGTGTCGCCGCTCGGCAACGATGCTCGGGATGTCCCCAATCAATATCCGCGTGCCGTGCTCACGCGCATCATCCGCGCCCGCGTCGAGGAGACGCTGGAGCTTGCGCGCGACCGTCTCAATCAGTCAGGTTATGGGCAGATCGTCGGCAAGCGCGTCGTACTTACAGGTGGAGCCAGTCAGTTGGCAGGGCTGCCGGAAGTCGCCCGCCGCATCCTGGCTCGCAATGTGCGCATAGGTCGTCCTCTCGGCGTTACGGGGCTTCCCGAAGCAGCCAAGGGTCCGGCCTTCTCCGCAGCGGTCGGTCTTTTGATCTATCCGCAGGTAGCAGGCATCGAGGAGCGTTCTGTAAAGGCCGGTTCATCATCGCTGATGACAGGTACAGGTGGGCGTTTTCAGCGTATCGGCCAGTGGCTGAGAGAGAGTTTTTGATCAATCGGGGAAACCCAAAAGAAAATGCCGCAGCGGCGAGGCGGTAAGGACGAAAAGGAACGAGACACATGAGCATCAATCTGCAAAAGCCGGATATTACCGAGCTTAAGCCCCGCATCACCGTGTTCGGTGTTGGCGGTGGCGGTGGCAATGCGGTCAATAACATGATCAATGCCGGCTTGCGCGGTGTTGAGTTTGTTGTGGCCAATACCGACGCACAGGCGCTGTCGCAATCGAAGGCGGAGCGCCTCATTCAGCTGGGCGCTGCCGTTACCGAAGGCCTCGGCGCTGGATCGCAGCCGGAAGTCGGCCGCGCAGCCGCCGAAGAGTGCATCGACGAGATCATTGATCATCTGTCGGGCACACATATGTGCTTCGTCACCGCCGGTATGGGCGGCGGTACGGGTACGGGCGCTGCACCGGTCGTTGCTCGTGCGGCGCGCGAAAAGGGCATCCTCACCGTCGGCGTCGTCACCAAGCCGTTCCATTTCGAAGGTCAGCGCCGCATGCGCACCGCCGACATGGGCATTGCCGACCTGCAGAAGAATGTCGATACGCTCATCGTCATTCCGAACCAGAACCTCTTCCGCATCGCCAATGACAAGACGACCTTTGCCGACGCTTTCGCGATGGCCGATCAGGTCCTCTATTCGGGCGTTGCCTGCATTACCGACCTCATGGTCAAGGAAGGCCTCATCAATCTCGATTTCGCCGACGTTCGCTCGGTGATGCGTGAGATGGGCAAGGCAATGATGGGCACCGGCGAAGCTTCGGGCGATGGCCGCGCAATGGCCGCCGCGGAGGCTGCGATCGCCAACCCGCTCCTCGACGAAACCTCGATGCGCGGCGCCAAGGGCCTCCTGATCTCGATCACCGGCGGCCGTGACATGACGCTGTTCGAGGTGGACGAGGCGGCAACGCGTATCCGCGAAGAAGTCGACCAGGATGCCAACATCATCCTCGGTGCCACATTCGATGAAAGCCTCGAAGGCATCATCCGCGTTTCGGTCGTCGCTACCGGCATCGACAAGCAGGTTGGGGAATCGGCGCCTGCGCCGATCGAATTTCGCCAGCCCATGAAGCCTGTGGCTAAGCCCGCGCCGCAGCCGGCGGCAAGGGCCGAGACCGTAGCCCGCCCGGTTGTACAGCAGCCGGCCGCCCGCACCGCCGATCCGGTCGCCGATGTGATCCGCGCCGCCGAACACGACGTTCCGCAGCGCGCACCGCAGCCAATCGAGCAGGAGTTCCGTCCGCAAAGCCGGATCTTCCAGGCGCCTGCGCCGGAAGTCTTCGATGCACCGATCGCTGCCGCACCGGTTCAGCCCGTGCATCAGCCGGCACCGCAGCCGCAAATGCAGGCCGCTCCCGTGCAGCCTGCTGCGCCGCGCATGCCCAACGTCGCCGATTTCCCGCCTGTCGTTCAGGCGGAACTCAGCGCACGGGATATGGCGTCGCGCGATCATGGCCGCGAGCAGGCCGCTTACGAGCCGCAGGAAGACCGCGGACCGATGGGCCTCCTCAAGCGCCTGACCGCCGGTCTGACCCGCCGCGAAGACGAGACCGCACGCCTCGAGCCGGCGCAGCCGCGCGAACCGGCAATGCGCCCGGCCGAGCCGCGCCGCCCCCTGTCACAGGATGCGTCGATCTACGCGCCACGCCGTGGACAGCTCGACGATCAGGGCCGCGTGCAGCCGCAGTCGCGTCAGGCTTCCGAAGACGACCAGTTGGAAATCCCGGCCTTCCTGCGCCGGCAGGCCAACTGATCTGATCACGGATTGTTAACGAATATGAATTCCGCCACTCAAATCGTGGCGGAATTTCTCTTTAAAACCATTGAATTGGCATGAAAACGACTTAGCTGCACGCATGGCGGTTTCGTTACAAATGTCCCGAAACCGTGATTTTGCTTCGCAAGGCGCCATCTGTATCTTGCGCTGCAATATGACAGGGTGGTTGATTCCGCGGCAACGCCGCGCGTCAGTCAGATGTCCAGACCGGATATCGATCCGGCAAGTTCACAGGCAAGGGGTTCAATGCGCGATTTCCAGACGACGATTGCAGGACGAATCACGCTTTCCGGAGCGGGCGTTCATAGCGGCGCTCCCGTCAGCCTAACCTTCCTGCCCGCCGATCCAGATACCGGCATCGTGTTCCACCGGGTGGACGGCAAGGGCGATACGCACCCGATCAAGGCGCTGGTGTCGCAAGTCGGGACGACCGATCTTTCGACGACACTGACGAATGGCGCCGGTCTCACCATCAGCACTGTCGAGCATGTCATGGCTGCAATCGCCGGCGCGGGCATCGACAACATGACAATCGAAATCGATGGGCCGGAAGTGCCGATCCTCGACGGAACGTCGCTCGCCTTTCTCGATGCCTTCGAAGAGGCCGGATTTGTGCGCCAGGCGGCCAAGCGCCGTTTCATCCGCATTCTCAAGCCGACGCGGATCGAGTCGGGCGCTTCCTGGGCCGAGTTTCGGCCCCATGACGGCACGCGCTACGAGGTTGAGATCGATTTCGAGACGCCGGTTATCGGTCGCCAGAAATTTGCCGCCGATATGGACGAGAGGACCTTCCGCAAGGAGATCGCACGGGCGCGCACCTTCGGGTTCATGCGCGATGTCGAAAAGCTCTGGGCCGCCGGGCTGGCGCTCGGTTCCTCGCTCGACAACTCGCTCGTCATCGGCGACGATAATTCGGTGATCAATCCGGGCGGACTGCGCTACAAGGATGAATTCGTGCGTCACAAGACGCTCGATGCCATCGGCGATCTTGCGCTTGCGGGTGCGCCGTTTATCGGTTGTTTCCGTTCCTATCGGGGCGGGCACCGGCTTAATGCGGCTATGTTGCGCGCGCTTCTGTCGGATCATTCGGCTTTCGAGATCGTGGAAATGGCCGGAAAGCGCAGCCAATCGCGCGGGGCGACGCTTGTTGCGGTCAACGCGCCGGTATTCGCGCCCTGGGTCCTTTAGTCCGATGAATTGAACCCGGTTGCGCCGGCGTCGCCACGTCGGAACAGCGTTTTTATTGCTCATCGAATTCGCTCGGCGGACGGCGGACTACCATTCGCACGGCCGCTAAGACGATATTCTCACCCCGGGTTCACTCCTATCGTTCGACAGATACAGCGCTGCGCACTGCCTCGGTCATGATGGAGGCGAGGCGAAGGGTTGCCGGATCGGCATGCGCTTGCGAGCGATGCAGGAGGAGACTCAGCGACGGCAGCCCGGGCAGGCCGCTTACAACCGGCGCCAGAGGCTGGACGCTGGCCGGCAGTCCAACCGGTGTTCGAACAGTTACGCCCAGTCCTGCCGCCGTTGCCGCCCACAGGCCGGCAAGGCTGGGGCTGGTAAAGGCGAGGCGCCAGGCGATGCCGGCATGATCAAGGGCGTTGGTGGCGGCAGTGCGCAGCAGGCAAGGCGCTTCGAGGCATGCCAAGGGCAGAGGCTCGCCAGCAACCGCCAACTGTTCAATTGACGCGTTGGCCGGACCTACCCAGCACATCGGCACCTCGACAATGCGCTCGCAATAGGGCGTAACCGCCCCGTCGCTCCAGGCAAGCGCGAGATCGAGTTTCCCGGAGGTGACGCGATCGATCAATTCGGCGTTGCGCGCAACACGGGCTTCGATGCGAACCTTTGGATGGGCGCGTGCAAACTGGCCCAGTACCTGTGGCAAAATGGTCTCGCCGAAATCCTCCTGCAGGCCAAGCCGCACCCAGCCTTCGAGTTCGCTGCCGTGGATCGCTACAATAGCCTCGTCATTGAGATCGAGCAGGCGGCGCGCATAAGCCAGCATGGTTTCTCCGGCATCCGTCAACGCAAGACCGCGACCTTGCTTGACGAAGATATCCGTGCCGGCCTGCTGCTCCAATTTTCTCAATTGCGAACTGACCGCAGAGGTCGACCGCCCAAGCTTGTCAGCAGCCTTTGCGAAGCTGCCAAGCTCGACGCCAGCGACGAATGTCCTCAGCACCTCGAGATCCAATGTGATCTGCCGCATTTTAACTATCCTATATTTTAGGATCAATTGTTTAAATTATTCTAATTTTCAGGACCATCATGAGCGCGTATAGTCGCTGGGTCAAGCAAAGTTGCGCAAGAACCCAAGGACTACAACGATGCCATTCACTCGGATCACACTGCTGGAGGGAAAGTCGCCGGAGTATTTGAAGGGGCTTTCCGACAGCCTGCATCAGGCAATGGTGGAAACATTCGACGTGCCCGCGGCAGATCGGTTCCAGGCGATCCACCAGTTGCGCCCCGGCGAACTCATATTCGATCGCAGCTATTTCGGCGGGCCGCGCTCCGACGATTTTGTCGTCTTTACCATCACCACGGGCAAGCCACGCGACCCGGCGACCAAGAGAGCGTTCTACAAGCGGCTCGTGGCATTGCTCGCAGAGTCCCCGGGGGTAAGACCCGAGGACGTCATGATCATCGTCAGCACATCGAGCCGGGACGAGTGGTCGTTCAGCAATGGCGAAACCCAGATGCTGGATGGCGCTGCCGTCGAGGAGGCCCGGACATGATCGCCATGCAATATAGCTTCACGCTGCCCGCCGACTACGACATGTCGATCATCGACAGACGGATCGCCGAAAAGGGGCCGCTTCTCGATAACCTGCCCGGCCTTAAGTTCAAAGCTTACCTGACAGCGCGCAAAGGCAGCAGAAGTACCGAAAATCTCTACGCGCCCTTCTACGTCTGGGACAATGAATCCGGCCTGATGGACTTTATCTGCGGAGATGGTTTCGCCAACCTGACACAGTCGTTCGGCTGGCCGGCAGTCCGGACCTGGTTCGTCTGGGAGGCGAAGATCGCGCGGAACGTCCGGGAAGCAGTCGCAGCAACGCGCCAACTTCGCGAAACGCCGGCCTATGCACCGCTTGCGGATTTGCGCAGGCGCGAGAGCGCCGAAGTGTTCGAGGATGTCGAGCAGAACGGCGCGTTGGCGTCGATTTCTGCTTTCCAGCCGACGACCTGGACGCGCGTGCGCTTTCAGCTATGGGGCGAGAGAAATTCAGGCAGACCAGGTGAGGGGTTCGATGTCGGGCACGTTTCCTTTCCGGAAGGGGCACAATCCGATTAGACTTTAGTAGGGCTTTTAACGGCCGTATGTCCATGCAACGAGTAACGCTGTCGGCATCCGCAGGTCCAGCGCGACCGACCTCGTGGAGCCGGTCGTGAATTCGGAACTGAAGACATCGCTAGCCAGCCGTTCGCTCATTGCACTTGCCATGCTGAACTTCTTCTTGGCCGATGCGCGCGATGGGCTTGGTCCGTTTCTTGACGGGTTTCTGGCAACGCGCGGATGGACGCCGGTAACGCTCGGCTTCATAGCGATGATTGGCGGCATACTCGGAATGGTGGCGACGCCCTTGTTTGGAGCCATGGTGGACGCGTCGCGGCATAAGCGACTGCTGATCATTGTGCCTGTCGTGCTGGTCAATGCCGGCGCGCTTTGGACACTTGTCAGCCCCGATAACCTGTCGGTGTTCGGTGGCCAGTCTGCGACCGCTATTGTCGGCGCGATTATCGGCCCGGCGCTCATGGGCCTCACGCTTGGCCTCGTGGGCGAGAAGAAGTTTCCAGGACAGGTGGCCAGCAACGAATTCTGGAACCACGCCGGAAATGTCGTTTCCATGGCCGGAACATTCGGGGCCATCCTTATGTTCGGCGAAATTGGCGTGGTCGTGCTCATGCTGATCACCGCCGTCGCCAGTATCGTTGCCGTACTGGCAATCGACCCGGATGAAATCGACAATGACGTCGCGCGCGGCCTTGTTCCTGAACGCGATAATGACAACGGACCGTCCGGCTTTGCCGTGCTCTTCGACAATAAGGGCTTGATCTTTCTTGCCGTGACGCTGCTGATCTTTCATTTTGGCAATGCACCCATCACCCGGTTAGTAGCGCAGAATTTTTCGGTCCAGCTTGGGACGCCGTTTCGGACGACGGCGATTACGATAGGGGTCGCGCAGCTGGCGATGATCGTTGCCGCGCTCGCCGCGCCAATGTTGATCAGGCGCTTTGGCCTCGCCTCCGTGTTCATTATCGCGCTTGCTGCGTTGCCCATACGGGGCGCGATTGCCGGAACGCTGACAAGTTTTGTATCGATCTTCCCTGTCCAGATCCTTGACGGCGTTGGCGCAGGTCTGATCGGCATTGCGACGCCGATCGCGGCGGAACGGATTCTGTCGGGAACCGGACGCTTCAATGTCGGCCTTGCCGCAGTCATGACAGTGCAGGGCATCGGCGCTTCACTCAGCAATGCGGTCGCCGGCTGGCTCACTCAAATAGGCGGTTACAGCCTGGCCTATTGGGTGCATGGCGGCGTCGCGGTGCTGGCGCTTCTCCTGTTTCTTGCCACAAGAACGTCCATTGCGCCCGACAGCCCAATATCGCGAGCACGTGGGCCGAAAGCGGCTGCAGAATCGCCTTGAGCATTCATAAGGTGGCGGAGCGGTGAAATTGCCGGCTTCAAGGCTTTGCCGAACTTGCATTCAACAACTGCCTCAACCTCATGATTTGAAGCATATTATCCGGTTTCCGAAGTAATCTTTCCTGCTTATTCCGCCACCTTTTTGAGCTCCGCCACAAAATTGGACGATTGGATGGCAATAAGATTGCTGATTCTTTCGGCTTGTGGTTTATGAACGCCCAACCGACGGTAAGATTGACTTTGTTTGAGCATGAGTCGCAAGCGTGGCCAACAGGTTTGCGAGTGATGCTCTTGAATTATGTGTGGGGCCGGAGAGAGCATGGCGAACTGCAGAATGTCGATGAATAAGCGGTTTGGCGGCAAGGCCAGACTGACCCTTCTCCTTGTTCCGATCGCCGGCGCATTGGCAATTACAGGTTGTGCATCCAAGGATGACGATATCGATCTCAACGCCTATGTCGACACGATCGAGCCCGCCGACGTTCTTTACAATCAGGCGCTCGCCAATCTGAATTCTGGCCGTCTCGACGAGGCCGCCAAGAAGTTCGACGCGGTCGACCGCCAGCATCCCTATTCGGAATTTGCGCGCAAGTCGCTGGTCATGGGCGCCTTCGCCAATTACCGCGCCGGCAAGTATGACGAAGCGGTCAACATGACCAAGCGCTACATCGCGCTCTATCCGAACCAGCCGGAAGCGGCTTACGCCTATTACATCACCGGCCTTGCCTACTATCGCCAGATCCCGGACGTGACGCGCGAACAGAGCATGACGCGCCGTTCGATCGCCGCCTTCAACGAGGTGGTCGAGCGTTTCCCGGATTCCGAATATGTTGAAGACTCGCGTGCGAAGATACGCTTCGGCCGCGACCAGCTCGCCGGCAAGGAAATGCAGGTGGGCCGCTACTATCTGGAGCGGAAGGATTATGTCGCCGCCATCAAGCGCTTCCGCGGCGTTGTCGAGCAATATTCGAACACCCGCCACGTTGAAGAAGCTTTGGCGCGCCTGACCGAGGCTTACTATGCCCTGGGCGTAACCAACGAAGCGCAGGCCGCGGCCGCTGTGCTCGGCCAGAACTATCCGGACAGCCAGTGGTACAAGGACAGCTACAAGCTCTTGCAAAGCGGTGGATTGCAGCCGCGTGAAAGCGCTGGATCGTGGCTTTCCAAGGCCGCAGCGGCTATTACTGGTGGTAAAGACGGCGTCTGACCCTAACCTGAGCGATCCATGCTTTCGCATTTGTCGATCCGCGATATTGTTCTGATTGAACGGCTCGACATCGAGTTTCGCGATGGCCTGTCGGTGCTGACCGGCGAGACCGGTGCCGGCAAATCCATTCTTCTCGACGCGCTGTCGCTGGCTCTCGGAGCGCGCGGCGACGCCTCGCTCGTTCGCCATGGTGCCGACCAAGGCCAGGTAACGGCGGTATTCGATGTGACAGGCGGTCATCCGGCCCGTGCCTTGCTGCGCGACAACGATATCGATGACGACGGCGACATCATCCTGCGCCGTGTTCAGACCGCTGACGGCCGCAGCCGCGTGTTCATCAATGATCAGGCGGCAAGCGTGACCCTGCTGCGCGAGCTCGGGAAACGGCTTGTCGAAATTCACGGACAGCACGATGATCGGGCTCTTGTCGATATCGACATTCATCGCACGCTGCTCGACGCCTTCGGGGCGCTGGAAGTCAAGGCGGCGCAAGTTCGCGACCTGTACAAGGCATGGCGCGACGCGGAGCATTCGCTCGTACGCCACCGGGCCAAGGTGGAGGCCGCCGCGCGCGAGGCCGACTATTTGCGCGCCTCCGTCGAAGAACTCGCCAAGCTCGATCCTGAGCCGCAAGAAGAAGAGACACTGGCGATCAAGCGGACGGATATGATGCGATCCGAAAAGATTGCGGGCGACGTCAACGATGCCAATGAGGTGCTTTCAGGCAACGGGTCGCCAGTGCCGTCGCTGGCGAGCCTCGTGCGCCGGCTCGAACGCAAGGTTCCCGAAGCGCCGCAACTGCTGGAACCAGTCGTCAAGGCGATCGATGAAGCGCTCAATGCGCTCGCCGAAGCGCAAAATGGCGTCGAACATGCCATTCGTGCCATCGATTTTGACCCGCGCGTGCTCGAACAGACGGAGGAGCGACTTTTTGCTCTGCGTGCGGCTGCGCGTAAATATTCCGTCGCGGTCGACGATCTTGCCGCGCTGCGCGATAGGATGGATGCCGATCTCGCCGATATCGACGCAGGCGCCGAGCGGCTTGCCGCGCTGGAGCTTGAGGCAACGGCAGCGCGCGATGCCTATGATCGAGCAGCGACTGTGCTTTCTGCCGATCGCCGCGAAACCGCTGATCATCTCAAGCAGGCGGTGATGGCCGAACTGCCGGCGCTCAAGCTCGAGCGCGCCGAGTTCATCGTCGAAATCAAGACGGATCCGGCAAACCGCACCGCCGATGGCATCGACACGATCGAATATTGGGTGCGGACAAACCCTGGCACGCGTGCCGGGCCCATGATGAAGGTTGCGTCAGGGGGCGAACTTTCTCGCTTCCTGCTGGCGCTCAAGGTGGCGCTCGCCGATCGTGGTTCGGCCCCGACCCTCGTCTTCGACGAAATCGACACGGGCGTCGGCGGCGCAGTTGCCGATGCGATCGGCCAGCGGCTGCGTCGTCTTGCCGGTCAGGTGCAGGTGCTTTCGGTAACGCACGCGCCGCAGGTGGCTGCGAGGGCACAGACACACTTTCTCATTGCGAAATCGGCAGCCGGAAATGACCGGGTTGCGACATCCATCCGGGCGATGGAAACGAACGACCGGCAGGAGGAAATCGCCCGCATGCTTGCAGGCGCCAGCGTCACCGACGAGGCCCGCGCCGCGGCGGTCCGGCTTTTGCGCGAGAACGCCGCCGCCATTTCCTGAGTTATGGCAGGAGGTGGCGGCTGCGCCGCCAACGCGCAGATTGCACGATGCTTTTCGCAATATGTTAGGCTAATCTCCCGTCCGAATCCGTATATTCAGCGTCGGACAGGCCATGGCAGACACCCCCGTAGAAAAACTGACTGAGCCGGAAGCGGCCGAGGAACTTAGCCGTCTGGCGGCAGAGATCGCCCAGCACGACTATCGCTATAATACGGAGGACGCGCCGATTATCTCGGATGCCGAGTATGACGCCCTGCGCCGACGCAACCTTGCCATCGAGCAGCGCTTCCCGCATTTGAAGCGCGAAGACTCGCCCTCCAACAAGGTCGGCGCCAGCGTCTCGGAAAAGTTCGGCAAGGTTACGCATGCCATTCCGATGCTGTCCTTGGACAATGCCTTTTCCGACGGCGATGTTGCGGATTTCGTCGGCCGTATCCGCCGCTTCCTCAAGCTTGGCGCGGATGCCCCGGTAGCCATCACTGCCGAGCCGAAGATCGATGGCCTGTCGCTGTCCCTGCGCTACGAACTCGGGCGGCTCGTGACGGCGGCGACGCGCGGCGACGGAGCGACCGGCGAGAATGTCACGCTCAATGCCCGTACCGTTGCGAGCATTCCGAACGTCCTCAGCGGCAAGCCGCCAGAGGTGCTCGAGGTGCGCGGCGAGGTTTATATGAGCCATGCGGATTTTGCCGCACTCAATGAACGCCAGGCCAAGGAAGGCAAGCAAATCTTTGCCAACCCGCGCAATGCCGCGGCAGGATCGCTGCGCCAGCTTGATGCCACGATCACGGCGTCGCGCCCGCTGCAGTTCTTTGCCTACGCCTGGGGCGAAATCAGCGAGATGCCGGCGAAGACCCAAATGGGGATGGTTGGGGCCTTCAAGGACTATGGTTTCCGCGTCAACCCGCTGATGAAGCGCTTCGAGACGGTGGAGGGGCTGGTCAAGCACTACCACGAGATCGAGGAACAGCGCGCGCTTCTCGGCTACGACATCGACGGGGTGGTCTACAAGGTCGACGAGCTTGCCCTGCAGCAGCGTCTCGGCTTCGTTTCGCGCAGCCCGCGCTGGGCCATCGCCCACAAGTTCCCGGCGGAACGGGCGATGACCATACTGCGCGGCATCGATATTCAGGTCGGCCGCACGGGTGCGCTGACGCCGGTTGCGCGGCTGGAACCGGTCACGGTAGGCGGCGTTGTCGTCACCAACGTCACCCTGCACAATGAAGATTACATCAAGGGTATTGGTCAGAATGGGCAGCCGATCAGGGAAGGTCGCGACTTGCGCATCGGCGATACGGTCGTCGTGCAACGCGCCGGTGACGTCATTCCGCAGATCGTCGATATCGTGGCCGAAAAGCCGCGCGGATCGGCTCCTTACGTCTTTCCCGACACATGCCCGGCTTGCGGCTCCCATGCCGTGCGCGAGGAAGGCGAGGCGGTGCGTCGCTGCACCGGCGGGCTGATCTGCCCCGCCCAGGCCGTGGAGCGGATACGGCATTTCGTCTCGCGCAACGCGTTCGACATTGAGGGACTTGGCGAAAAGCAGGTCGAGTTTTTCTTCAAATCGGACGATCCCGCGCTTCATATCGGTACGCCAGCCGACATCTTCACGTTGAAGAAGCGGCAAGCCAAGTCGTTGGCAAAGCTGGAAAATATCGACGGCTTTGGCACCCTGTCGGTCAAAAAGCTCTATGACGCCATCGACGACAGGCGGGAAGTGTCATTGAGCCGCTTCATCTACGGCCTTGGCATACGCCATGTCGGCGAAGTCAATGCGAAGCGGCTGGCGAAAGCCTTTCGCTCGTACGCTCGGCTGGCCGAAACAGCCATGGCGGCCGAGATGCCGAAGGACAGATCCGACAAGGGCAACGATGCCTGGCGCGAACTCAACGACGTTGAAGGTATCGGCAGCATCGTCGCCGAGGCGCTCGTCGATTTTTACGCGGAGGAACATAATCGCGAGGCGCTTGCGGCGCTTCTTGCCGAAGTGACACCGCTCGACGAGGAAGTAAAGACAGTCAACGACTCGCCCGTGGCGGGCAAGACGATCGTCTTCACAGGGTCGCTCGAGCGCATGTCGCGCGACGAGGCGAAGGCGATGGCCGAGCGCTACGGCGCTAAGACCGCGGGGTCCGTCTCCAAGAAAACCGATCTTGTCGTTGCCGGGCCAGGCGCCGGCTCGAAGCTCGCGCAGGCGCAAACGCTCGGCATCGAGGTCATTGACGAGGATTCGTGGTTCACGTTGGTGGGAGCATGAGCGAGCCGCTGTTCAAGGGCTTTGGCGACAAGGCATTGGCTTTCCTCAAAGCGCTGGATTTCCATCAGAATCGGGAGTGGTTTCTCGAAAACAAGGAGCTTTTCGAGGCCCATCTCTACGAACCGCTCGGCGATCTCGTCGAAGACCTGATCGCCCGCTTCGAAAAGGCCGGCCTCCCGTTTAAAGGTGATCGCAAGAAGTCGCAGTTTCGGATAAAGCGCGACACGCGCTTCGCCAAGGACAAGAGCCCCTATAACCGGCATCTTTCGGCATTGCTTTCTCCAGATGGCAGCAAATGGACCGAAACCGGGTGCTTTTACGTTTGCGTCGGGCTTGAAGATTATCGCGGCTGCTATGCGGCGGTGGCCTGGTGGCAGCCAAAGGGCGAGCTCCTCACCGCCATGCGCAAATCGATCGTCACGAAGCCGGAGAAGTACCGTGCGATGGTCGAGGCCCTGCGCAGGAACGGCCTTGAATTGCGCGACAGCGACCGGTTGAAGCGAACGCCGCGCGGCTTTGACGACGTGACGGATGCGGATTTGATCGAAGCGCTGCGCAACCGGAGTTTCGTCGTGCGCCATGCGATCGACCCTGGGGCGATTACCGCGCCGGAGCTTGCCGATGATCTGTTTGATTTCGCCTTGCGATCCAGACCGCTGATCGACTGGGGTCGATCCATCGAGGGCACGCTCGTGACTGAAGTTGCTACATTGTAAACTTATCAGCAGGGGCACCGGACAGGGTTCACTGCAGCAACATTGATCTTATCGATCAACAAATCTCGCGTGACACACTCGCGCGTATAGCCTAGAGCACGGCGATGGACGAACAAATATATCAGCGGACGGCCACCGGCGAGACGAGTTCCCGCACGCAGTTTTGGGAAGGCTTTGTAAATGGCCTGCCGATCATGGTCGCGTCGGCGCCGTTCGGGCTGCTGTTCGGCGCACTTGCCATCGACAACGGTTTTACTGTCGGCGAAGCGGTGTTCATGAGCGCGTCGATTTTCGGCGGCGCCAGCCAGATGGTCGGCATCGAACTCTTTGGCCATAATGTCCCTGCCTGGCTGATTGTATTTTCGATCTTTGCGGTCAATTTCCGGCACGTGCTCTATTCGGCAGCCGTCGGACGGCGTATCGGCCATTTCAAGCCGCTGCAGGGCCTGTTGAGCTATTTCCTGCTCACCGATCCGCAATATGCGGAAACCGAGAAGCGGGCTGAATCCGCCAAGCCTGTAACCTTTATCTGGTACCTCGGGGTTGCGACGCCGATCTATGTCATGTGGGTGCTGGAGGCCTGGATCGGCGGCCTCTTCGGCAATCTCATTTCAGATCCGCATGCGCTTGGCATCGACATGCTGCTGCCGATCTATTTTCTCGGTCTCGTCATGGGGTTCCGCAAGCGCGATAATTGGGGGCCTATCGTCATTGCCAGTGGCGTCGTGTCGATCATCGCCTACAAGACCATCGGCTCGCCTTGGCATGTGAGCATTGGCGCACTTGCCGGCATCCTCGTCGCCGTCATCGTCGCCAAACCTGAAAAAGCGCAAGGGAAGGACTGAGATGTCGTCGATCTTCTGGATTACGGTTGCCGGCGCGATCCTGACATTCCTGACCCGTATCGGCGGGCACCTCGTACTCTCGCGCTTTGAGCGCATTCACCCGCGCGTCGAGGTTGCCCTCAATGCCGTTCCCGCGGCGGTATTGACGACGCTTGTCGCGCCTGCCATCGCCACCGCCGATTGGCGCGGGCTGGTTGCGCTCGTCTTTGCCGGGCTGGTTTCGCTGCGCTTCAATGCTCTGACGATGTTTCTTGCCGGCGCAGCAATGATCATCCTGCTGCGCCAGTTTTCCTGAGCCGATCTCAGCCCTTCGGTTCGTGACCGAAGGGTTCCGTCGCCGCGATCAGCCAGTCGCGTTCCTCGCCGCTCGCATGCGGCAGCAGGGTTTCGCGCACGCGGGCGTGATAATCGTCAAGCCAGACGAGTTCATCGCGCACGAGAAGATCGGTGTCGATGAGGCGCTTGTCGATCGGGCACAGGGTGATCGTCTCGAAACCCATCATCGGCAAGTCGCCGCCCTCCGGCACCGAAGGCTCGGTGACGATCAGCAGGTTCTCGGTACGGATACCGTAGCCGCCGGGCTTGTAATAGCCGGGCTCGTTCGAAAGGATCATGCCCGGAAGCAGCTCATGGACACCGCGCTTCGAGATGCTCTGCGGCCCCTCATGAACGGAGAGGAACGAGCCGACGCCGTGGCCGGTGCCATGGCCATAGTCGTAACCCTGCTTCCACAAGGCAATACGGGCGAGAACGTCGATATCCATGCCGCGTGTCCCCTTCGGAAAGCGCGCCGTGGAAATGGCGATCATGCCCTTGAGCACAAGGGTGAACTTGCGCTTCATATCCTCGGTCGGCGTGCCGACCGGCAAGGTGCGAGTGATATCGGTGGTGCCGTCGCGGTATTGGCCGCCGCTATCGATCAGATAAAGTTCGCCGTCCTGGAGCACTCGGTTCGACTGGGTGCTGACGCGGTAGTGGGCGAAAGCGCCGTTCGGACCGGCGCCGGAAATACTGTCGAAGGAGAGGTTTTCGAGCGGCATCTGGAAACCTTCGGCCACCTTGCGCCGCGTTTCTTCAAGCTTGGTCGCCGCCTTGATCTCGTCGATCGTGCCGGGTGCCTGCGTGTCGATCCACGACAGGAATGACACCATGGCGACGCCATCGCGCTCATGTGACTTGCGGGCGCCCTGAAGTTCCACAGCATTCTTCAACGCTCGTGGCAGGCGTGCGGGATCAAGTCCATCGGTCACCTTGCCGCCTGCCTGCTCGATGATCAGGCGCAGTTTTTCTGCTGCAAGCGCCGGGTCGAGCATCACCGTCTTGCCTCCAGCGGCAAAGGCAGCAACGTCGCCTTCGAGGGTCGACGGCGCGCGCAGCGTCGAAAGCTGGGTGAGGTATGCTTCGGTCTCGATCGGCAGCTTGCGCTTGTCGATGAAGAGAAGCGGCTCCCCGCTTGCCGGGATGAGGGCAAAGGCGAGGGGGAGCGGCGTATTGCTGACATCGTTGCCGCGAATGTTGAAAGCCCAGGCGATCGATGACGGATCGGTGAGGATAGTCGCATCGGCCTTGGCCTTGGCGACCGTCTCGGCCATCTCGTGTAGTTTCTCGCTGGCAAGCTTGCCCGCATATTTTTCGGGCTGGATCGTGACCTGTTCAAGCGGCGCCGAAGGCTGGTCGTCCCAGATCAAATCAACGAGATTATCCTTCACCGCAACGAGCGAGCCGCCATTTTTCTCGAGCGCCTCGCGCAGCGCCTTGGTTTCGCTTATCGTATGAAGCCAGGGGTCGAAGCCGATCGTGAATTTCCGTTCGGCGTTGCGCAACCATACCGGCGGCGGCGTATCGACCAGGCTTTCCACGGTGAAAACGTTCGGATCGGTCTGTTCGGCCGCCTGCAATGTGTAGCGGCCATCGACAAAGAGATAGGCCTTGTCCTTCATGATCAAGGCGACGCCGGCCGATCCGGTGAAGCCGGTCAGCCATGCGAGCCGGCGCGCGCGGGCGGGCACGTATTCGCCCTGATGCTCGTCGGCGCGCGGTACCAGAAATCCGTCGAGACCAAGGGATTCGAGTTCGGCGCGCAGTTTTGCAACGCGGGGGCCGCCGGTTGCTGGATTGCTGACGACCTCAAACGACTGGAACATGATTAATCTGACCTCTTTTGTTGGAGGCCGAACCTATCGCCACGACCGCGCTCACGCAATGGAAGAGGCGATGCGCAGAGCGAATTTTGCCGGGGGAATCAGCAGTCGCACAGGTAGATTGCAGAATTATTGCGGGGCGCATGTGTGAGGTGCATCACTGCCATGCGTGAACCGCGCTGGCGGGAGGCGGGCAAAATCAGCTAGATTCGAAGCGGGAGGATCGGTCTGCCACCATAATCACGGAGATGAGACATGGCCCAGAAGATCCGCGGATTTTTCAAGACAGCCCTTGAAAACCTGGTTTCCTGTCGCACGGCCCAAATGAGCCGCTTTGCCGTGCGCGCCATCGACGCGCCGCGCGAAAGATACCAGCACAGGATCTATTCCGTTTGACGCTTCAGTAGGTTGCCCGGGACTTGAGGTGCAGCGTGACCCAGCCTTCGCGGTGCAGCGTCTTCTGGTGGAATAGCCCCTGGATACGATAGGCGGCCAAAACCTTTTCGCGCTGTGACTCCAGTATTCCGGAAAGGATCAGCGAGCCGCCATAGGCAAGGTGCCTGCGCATTTCGGGCGCTAACTGCATCAGCGGTCGCGCCAGGATATTGGCAACGATCAGATCGAATGGCGCCGCAAGACGCATTGCCGGATGGTGGAACCCGGTCGCCGTTTCGGTTTTGACGCGAGCGGCGACACCGTTCTTGACGACATTTTCGCGGGCGACCGCCACCGCAACAGGATCGATATCGGTCGCGAGCACCGGGATCGGTGCGAGCTTGGCGATGCCGATGGCAAGGACTGCACTGCCTGTGCCGAGATCAAGCGCGTTTTGCGGATGATCCCTGCGGATCACTTCGCCGATCATGTCGAGACAGCCGGACGTCGTGCCGTGGTGGCCGGTACCGAAAGCTTGGCCGGCGTCGATCTCGATAGCGAGATCGTTGATCCGCCGCTTGGCTCGATCATGCGAGCCATGGACGAAGAAGCGTCCGGCGCGCACAGGTTTCAGTCCTTCGAGCGAATGCGCCACCCAATCGATATCCGGCACCTGTTCGCGATGGAGCTCAAGGCCGAACATATCGCTGCCGAGTGCGTCGCGCATGCGCGCCTCTATCTCGTCGGGCTCGAACGTGTAGACCGATACTTCGAAGATTTCGCGATCTTCATCGATTTCCGAGGAAGATATTGGCAGGCCGTCCTCTTCGAATGCGCGCTCCAGCATGGCGAAGACGCGGCCGGCCTCGATCTTGCCGGCGGTGAGGAAAAGACGGGTCTGCGTGGTCATCAGGGAACTTTCAGCTCTTGGCGAGGCGTTGCAATTTCTCGACAGCCGTATCAGGATTTTCGCCATAGGCAATGGTGCCGAAGAAGCCGCCCTTGCTGTCGAGCAGATAGATCGACGCAGTGTGGTCCATGGTATAGCCGTCACCACCCTCCACGGGAACCTTGCGGGCGTAGACGCTGTAGCCCTTGAGCATGGCAGCAAGCTTATCGGGCTCGCCGGTGACGCCGACGATGCGATCGGAAACATTGCCGACATAGGCTTTCAGCGTTGCCGCGTCATCCCGTTCCGGATCGACCGTCACGAAATAGGCGTTGACGCCGTCCGCCTCGGGTCCGAGTTTTTTCAGCCAGCCGTCAAGTTCGAACAAGGTCGTCGGGCATATTTCCGGGCAGTGGGTGAAGCCGAAGAAGATTGCCGAGGGCTTTTGCCGGAAAGCTGCTTCGGTGATCGGCTCGCCATTCATCGTCGTCAGTCGAAACGCTGAACCGAACGCGCCTTGCGCCCCGCCTGCGCTCTTGCGCGACGCCTCAAAAGTGACCCATCCGGCCGCGGCCACAACAAGCAAGGTCGCCGCGATAAGAAGAGGCAGCAGGCGTCTATTCATGGATGAAGGCTCCGGGACGGCGTGGCGGCTACATGCACCAGGCAAGACCCGCATTAATGAGAGACAGAAAGATCGAATCGCTATTGTTGAACCATGCTGCAAAGGTCAGTCCCGTTGCGACTGACGCGCCAAGCGCGAGCGCTGCGTAGAGCATCAATCTGGGCGTGCTGACCGACGGCGATGTTTTCATGACGCGAATATAGGATTTGCCCGCGGTTTATGCAAAAGAAATGCCGTGGGCACGATGCCCGCCAACCAGTTTCGAGAAGATGCCATGGCTGAGACCAACGATCCCCGTTTCATGAACGAGCAGCCGCGTATCCATCCGACCGCGCAGCTCAAGGGCGTCAAGCTCGGCAAATATGCGGAAGTCGGTGAGAGAGTGATCCTGCGCGACGTGACGGTCGGCGATTTCTCCTATCTGGAACGGCACAGCGAGGGTATCTACGCCGACATCGGGCGCTTCTGTTCGATCGCCGCCAATGTTCGCATCAACGCGCTCGAACATCCCATGGAGCGGCTGACGATGCACAAGGTCAGCTATCGCCCGAATGAATATTTCCGCTTCCAGGGCATCGATAACGGATTTCGCGCCCGCAGACAGGCGAAGCGGGTCCGCATCGGCCACGATGTCTGGATTGGCCACGGCGCGGTGATCATGCCCGCTGTCGAGATCGGGCACGGCGCCGTCATCGGCGCCAATGCCGTGGTCACGCGCAGTGTCGAGCCCTATATGATCGTAGCCGGCAGCCCGGCAAGGATGATACGGCCGCGTTTCCCGCAGGCTATCGCGACACGCCTCCTCGAACTTGCGTGGTGGGACTGGCCGCTCGACAGCATCTTCGAGGCAATTCCCGACATCCAGTCGCTTTCCATCGAAGACTTCCTGGCAAAGTGGGAAGGGCATCGCCCCGGCTCATAATGGCTTGCAATCGCCGCCTTAAATCGCCAACTGTCTCTGGCGAACGTTTTGAACCTCCGGAGATTTGAATGAAGAAGACATTGATTGCACTCATGCTTTTCGGCGCCGCGGCATTCCAGCCGGCAACAGCCGAGGAGGTCGGCAAGGTGGGCGTCGACTGGTTCGGCAATGATATCGTCATCGATGCGGTCCATGATCCGAAAGTGGAGGGCGTGACCTGCCACCTTGCTTCTTTCTCCCGCGGGGTTATCGATCGGCTGCAAAAGGGCAACTGGTTCGAAGACCCGTCCAATGCCTCGATTTCGTGCCAGCAGACGGGCCCGGTGACCATTGGCGATATCGAACTTGGCGAAGGCGGGGAACGCGTATTCTCCGAGCGCACCAGCCTTATCTGGAAGAAGCTCGTCATCACCCGCATCTACGACAAACCCAACAATTCGCTGATCTATCTGGCGCACGCGACCCAGGTTCAGGACGGCTCGGCCAAGACCTCGATCTCGACCATCCCGCTTTTTGCCGGCAATGTGACCTGGACCAAGGGCAAGCCCGAATAGAGGGTGGACGGCGTGCGATGGCGGATTATAATAGCCCATTCGTCTAATGGGAATTTATTCTTATAACGTCTAGAGTAGGACCAGTTCTGCATCGAGGAAACTGGTCATGAAATTCACGATTAAAAATCATAAGCTTGCTTCGATCGGTTCCCAGATTCCGTTCGTTGCTTCTCCCAATGTCGGCGGCGCGCTGGCCCCGAAATTCATCGTTATTCACTATACTGCAAGTGGGCCGGACGCCGATATCGCCCGATATTTTTCACAAAAGTCCGCCAACGTCGCGGCTCACCTCGTCGTACCGCGCGATGGCTCCATCTGTCAGTGCGTGCCCTTCGACAAGGTCGCATGGCACGCGGGTCAAAGCCGCTGGACCGGCAAGGGCGGCCGGCAATATTCCGGTCTTAACAATTCTGCGATCGGCATCGAGATCGAGAACTGGGGACCGTTGAAGAAGAGCGGCGCCGGCTGGGTATCGTGGACGGGTGCGCGTGTCGAAAGTCAAAAGGTTATCGAAGCAAGGCACAAGTTCGGCGCGCCCGATTGCGGGTGGGAGGTTTTCACGACGGTGCAGCTCGAGACCGTGATTGCGGCGGTCCAGGCGATCTGCGCCGAATATGCCATCGAGGATATTCTCGGCCACGACGATATCGCGCCCGGCCGCAAGTCCGATCCCGGCCCGGCCTGGGACATGGCGACGTTCAAGGCCAAGGTGAAAGGCGAGGCCGAAGATGGCGATGCGGTCATGATCGTGCATTGCCCGAGCGGGCTCAACATCCGCTCCGGTGCCGGGGCGTCGTTCCCTCTGGTTCATAATATGCTGCCGGATGGTACGAAGGTCTTGGTGCACGAAGCCAGCGGCAAATGGCGCTACGTTTCAGTGCTCGAGGCTTCAGGAAAGGCCGACTTTTCGGGCTGGGTTCACGGCGATTGGCTGGTTTAATCCAGCCAATCAAATCGCCTGAACGAAACTGTCGAGCACGCGCTTCTGGCCGGCCTTGTCGAAATCGATCGTCAGCTTGTTGCCTTCGATCGAGGAGACGTTGCCGTTGCCGAATTTGATATGGAAGACGCGGTCGCCGACGTCGAAGTTGGAGGGCGTTTCGCTGACGGATTTTGCCACGAGTTCCCCATCTATGGTGCGGCCCTTGACCGAGCCGCGTCCGGCGCCGAAGCCGGAATCCGTCTCGCCATAGCCGATCCGCTCCACCTTCGCGCCTGAGCGTGAGCCCCAATTATTGCGCGTGGCATCAGAGCGATGCTGCTGCGCGCGCTGCCAGCCGGGGGTCGAATAGCTGTTCTCGAACGGGTCCGCGCGGTCGAAACGCGACTGGCCATAACCTCCGCGTCCGCCATAGCCTCCATAGGAATCGCCACCCGCGACAACGTCCACATGCGCTTCCGGCAGTTCTTCGAGGAAGCGCGAGGGGATAGTCGATTGCCACAGACCATGGATGCGCCGGTTGGAGACGAACCAGATGTGAAGGTTCTTCTTGGCGCGGGTCAGCCCGACATAGGCGAGGCGGCGCTCCTCTTCGAGGCCGGACCTTCCGCCTTCGTCAAGCGCCCGCTGGTTCGGAAAGAGACCTTCCTCCCAACCGGGGAGAAATACCGTCTCGAACTCCAGTCCCTTGGCTGAATGCAGCGTCATGATGTTGACGGAGTCAAGGTTCTCGTTCCGCTCGGCATCCATGACCAGCGCGACATGTTCGAGGAACGAGCGCAGCGACTCGTATTCCTCCATCGAGCGAATCAGTTCCTTGAGGTTTTCCAACCGGCCAGGCGCTTCGGCCGACCGATCCACTTGCCACATCGCGGTATAACCGGATTCGTCGAGGATTTGCTCGGCGAGTTCCGTATGCGGCGTATTGTCGATGAGCGCCTGCCAGCGCTTGAAGTTCTCGATGACTTCGCGCAACGCTGAACGCGGCTTTGGCTTCAGCTCTTCGGTTTCGACAAGGTCGACGGCGGCATCGAACATGCTGATGTCGCGGGCGCGGGCATAATCATGCAATTGGCGGATCGCTGCCTCGCCAAGCCCGCGCTTCGGCGTATTGACGATGCGCTCCATGGCAAGATCGTCGGAAGTCTGCGCCACGACACGCAGATAGGCGAGGGCATCGCGTATCTCGAGGCGTTCGTAAAAACGCGGTCCGCCTACAACCCGGTAGTTCAGTCCGAGCGTGACGAAGCGGTCTTCGAATTCGCGCATCTGGTGGGAGGCGCGCACGAGGATCGCCATGTCGTTGAGATTGTGCCCGCGACGCTGCGCCTGCTCGATTTCTTCGCCGACAGCACGGGCTTCCTCTTCGGAATCCCAGGCGGCGTGGACATTCACCTTGGCATCGTCTGGGTTTGCCGCATCGGTGAAGAGCGTTTTGCCGAGCCGGCCTTCATTGTGCGAGATGAGGTAGGAGGCAGCACCGAGAATATGTGCGGTCGAGCGATAGTTGCGCTCGAGGCGGATGACCTTGGCGCCGGGGAAATCCTTCTCGAAGCGCAGGATATTGTCCACCTCCGCGCCGCGCCACCCATAGATGGACTGGTCGTCGTCGCCGACGCAGCAGACATTCTTCGACCCCTGCGAAATCAGGCGCAGCCACATATATTGGGCGGTGTTGGTGTCCTGATACTCGTCGACCAGAATGTAGCGGAACTTTGCGTGATATTCCTTCAGGACATCCGGATTGGCGCGGAACATGCGGATCGGATGACATAAAAGATCGCCGAAATCGCAGGCATTGAGCGTCTTCAAGCGGTTTTGATAGGCCGTATAGAGTTCGCGCCCCTTGCCGTTGGCAAATGACCGCGCATCGCCCTCCGGTATCTCAGCCGGACCGAGGCCCTTGTTTTTCCAGCTGTCGATCATCAGCGCGAATTGCTTGGCGGGCCAGCGCTTGTCGTCAATTCCCTCGGCCTGGATGATCTGCTTGATGAGGCGGATCACATCGTCTGTATCGAGAATGGTGAAATCGGATTTGAGCCCGACAAGTTCGGCGTGCCGGCGCAGGAGCTTGACACCGATCGAGTGAAACGTGCCAAGCCAGGGCATGCCTTCGACGGCGCCGCCGACAAGGACCCCGATGCGCTCTTTCATCTCGCGCGCGGCCTTGTTTGTGAAGGTCACGGCGAGTATCTGGCTCGGATAGGCTTTGCCGAGCGAGAGGATATGCGCGATGCGGGAGGTCAGAACCCGGGTCTTGCCCGTGCCGGCACCGGCGAGGACGAGGACAGGTCCCTCCGTCGTCTCCACGGCGAGGCGTTGCTCGGGATTGAGGCCATTGAGGTAAGGCGGTGCGCCGCGCGCCTGCATGGCGCGCGCAGCTATGCCCGATGGACGCCGCGGCGCCTCAGGTTCATCGAAGAATGGAATATCGTCAGGCAATCCGGCCATTTGAACCCAATGTAATGATTCGGGATCGAAAAACCAGATAAAAGCGATACAAAAAGAGAACGGGCGCGCGCTGAGAGGGCTTGAGCGGTGTATATCTCCGGTTGCATTGTTCCTTAGTCGATATTGCTTCAAGCAATTTAAAGGCTTACCCATTTTGACCAGAGCCGACTCTGGCAGCCGCCGGCGCATTCGCAGCCGCATGCCAAGGCCACCGAACCGAACCTGATTGAGCCTGGAAAGGACCCCCACCATGGCAATCACTCTGACGGCGCTCATCTTCTTCATCTTTGCAGCGGTGCTTGGCGTCGGCGGGATCTGGCTCATTATTCTCGGCGGCAGCTGGTACTATCTCATCGCTGGCATCCTCTTCCTTGCCACGTCGATCCAGCTTTTTCGCAAGCGCAGTTCCGCCCTCATCATCTACGCCGTTCTGGTCATAGGCACATTGGCCTGGGCGATCTGGGAGATCGGGTTCGACTGGTGGCAGCTCGCGCCGCGCGGCGGCGTGATCATGCTTTTCGCGCTCTGGTTGCTGACCCCATGGATCCGGCGTGAGCTCAACGAGGAGGAGGGGAGGTCGCCCTCTGATTTTCTGCCGGCACTGCCATTGGGCATTGCGGCAATCGTCGGGCTCGGCGTTGCTGGCTACGCGATGACAGGCGATCCGCTTGAGATCGTGGGCGAACTCAGCAAGGAAGTCATCGTTGCCACGCCTGACCTTGGCGGCAATGTGCCGGACAATGAATGGCACCAATATGGCCGCACGCCCTACGGCCAGCGCTATTCGCCGCTGAAGCAAATCACGACCGAGAATGTCGGCAACCTGCAGCTCGCCTGGCAATATCAGACCGGCGATGTGAAGCTGCCGCAGGACGTTGGGGAAACCACCTATCAGGTCACGCCGCTCAAGGTCCACGATACGCTCTACCTGTGCACGCCGCACAATTGGGCGATCGCTATCGATGCGGCGACGGGCAAGGAGAAATGGAAGTTCGATCCGAATGTCGGTCTCAACCCGGATCGCCAGCATCAGACGTGTCGCGGCGTCTCCTATTATGCCGATCCGAATGTGACGGCGGGGCAACCCTGCGCCGAGCGCGTGTATCTGCCGACATCTGACGCCCGTCTGATTGCCCTCGATGCGGCCAATGGCCAAATCTGCCCATCCTTCGGCGACAAAGGCACAGTCCATCTTGAAAAGGGCATGCCTTACAATCCCGCCGGCTATTACTACTCGACATCGCCGCCGGTCATAGCGGCTGGCAAGATCATTGTCGGCGGCGCCGTCAATGACAATTACTCGGTCCACGAACAATCCGGGGTCATCCGCGCCTTCGACATCAATACCGGCGCCCTGATCTGGAACTGGGATTCCGGCAATCCGGACGTAACGACGCCGTTGCCCGAAGGACAGACTTATACGCATAACTCACCGAACAGCTGGTCGGTATCCAGCGTCGATGAGAAGCTTGGCCTCCTCTTCGTGCCGCTCGGCAACCAGACGCCCGACCAGCTGGGAGCCGGGCGAAGCGAGAATGTCGAGAAATTCTCCTCGTCCATTGTTGCCCTCGATCTGAACTCCGGGCAGTTGCGCTGGGTGCGCCAGACCGTGCATCACGACCTCTGGGACATGGACATTCCGGCCCAGCCGGTGCTTGTCGACATCAATACGGCCACAGGTTCCGTGCCGGCCCTGGTCGGCCCCACCAAGCAGGGCGACATCTATGTTCTTAACCGGCGCACGGGCGAACCGATCATACCGGTCAACGAGGTGCCGGCGCCAACGGGCGCCATAGAAGGCGATTTCACGTCACCGACGCAGCCGGTTTCGGACCTTACCTTTATGCCGCAGCGTCTGACAGGCAAGGACATGTGGGGCGTGTCGATGTTCGACCAGCTTGCCTGCCGCGTCGAGTTTCTTCGCCTGCGCCATGACGGGCGCTATACGCCGCCCTCGCTGCAAGGCTCGCTGATCTATCCCGGCAATTTCGGTGTGTTCAACTGGGGCAGTGTCGCGGTTGATCCGGCGCGCCAGGTGATGTTCGGCATGCCGACCTATCTCGCCTTCACCTCGCGGCTGGTGCCGCGTGCCGAAGTGCCGCCGCCCGGCGCGGGCACGAAAGGCAGCGAGCAGGGCCTCAACCGCAATGAAGGCGCCCCCTATGCGGTCTATATGGGGCCGTTCGTCTCGCCGCTTGGCTTGCCTTGCCAAGCGCCGCCGTGGGGCTATGTCGCCGGCGCGGATCTGCGCACCGGCAAGATCGCCTATAAGCGCCGCAACGGCACTGTGCGCGATTCTTCGCCGCTGCCCTTGCCCTTCAAGGTCGGGGTGCCGGGCATCGGCGGGCCGATGATCACGGCAGGCGGCGTCGCCTTCCTCGGCGCGGCCGTCGATGATTACCTCAGGGCCTACGATCTCACGAGCGGCAAGCAATTGTGGGAGACGCGGTTGCCAGCCGGCGGCCAGTCGACGCCGATGACCTATGCGCTCGCCGACGGAAAGCAATATGTCGTCATCGTCGCCGGCGGTCACGGTTCGGTCGGAACCAAGCCCGGCGATTACGTCATGGCCTATACATTGCCGAAGTAAGCATCATCGCTGCGGCAATTTCAGCGGCGCGCCGGTCTTTACCGTCCGAATGGCGAAGTTGGAGCGTATATCGGCGACGCCGGGCAGAAGGAGCAACTTGTCGGTGAGGAATCGTTCATAGGCGCTGAGGTCTTCGACCACCACTTCGGCCAGAAAATCTGCCGTGCCTGAAATGAGGAAAGCGGCCGTGACCTCGGGCATCGCCAGGAGCGCGGCCTGCTGCGCTTCCGAGTTTTCGCGGCTGTGGTGCCCGACCTTTATTTCCACGAAAACCGTCAAGCCGAGGCCTACGGCCTTGCGGTCGATGTCGGCGCGGTAGCCGCGGATCACGCCGGATTTCTCGAGGTTGCGGATACGCCGCAGGCAGGGGGACGGGGAGAGGTTCACCTTCTCGGCGATCTCCACGTTGGTTGCACGCGCATCCTCCTGCAACGCTTCAAGAATGCCGATATCGAAATTATCCATATTTGGCATAAATGACCTTTTACAGGGTTCGAGCTTCCCGAAAGTTGCTGAAAGCATAAGTAGAGCGGCATCAACTTGCAAGGACATGCTTCGACCGTTTGCCCTATTGTTCTGTCAACCGAACGATGTTTCGGACGAAAACGAAAGGACATTCCGATGGTTGCTCTTGCCCCCGAAATGAAGAAGTCCAATTCACTGGGAGCCGGTTACGCCGGCGCATTGATTACCATCCTTATCTGGGCGACGTGGATCATCGCCACCCGGCACAGCAGCGCAACACACCTTGGCACCATCGATCTCGGCTTGATCCGCTATGGTGTTCCGGCGCTGGTCCTTGCGCCGGTCTGGCTCAGAACCGGGCTCATTCCGCGCGGCGTGCCAGTCAAGCTTGTCGCCATCATGGTCTGCGGGGCAGGGGCACTCTTCTTCCAGATCACCACCTTTGCCATCCATTCCACGCCTGCTTCGGCGGTGGGCGTATTGCTCGGCGGATCGATGCCGCTTGCTGCCGCACTGATCGGCGTGGTCGTCTTCGGCGAGCGGCCGGATTTCACCCGCTGGCTCGGCCTTGCCGCAATCGTGGCCGGTCTTGCGATACTTCTCACCATCGCGCTCGGCAGCCACGCGATCGGGTGGATCAGCTTTACCTTTCTGCCGCTGGGAGCTCTCCTGTGGGCCGGCTATACGCATGCGTTCAAGCGCTCCGGCCTCACGGCGCTTGAAGGCGGCGCGTTGATTGCGGTCTGGTCTTTCATCATCCACATTGGCCTCGCGCTTGTCTTCGGTACGGCCATCACCAGCGTTCCCCTGGCGGAGATCGCGTTGCAGTTTCTCAGCCAGGGCATCCTGTCGGGCCTCGCCGCCATGCTCGCCTATGGGATCGCTGTGCGTGTGCTGGGCGGCAGCCAGGCAGCGGCCTTCAGCGCCCTCACGCCGGTTCTTGCCGCGCTTGGCGGTGCCATCTTCCTTGACGAACCGGTCGGCGTCTGGGAGATTGCGGCAGCATTGATAACCGGGCTTGGCGTTGCCCTCTCAACCGGCATCCTTTCACACCGCTGCAAGCGCTGATGTGAAAGGTCGGCGCCTCGCCCCCCAACAAGGGTGAGGCTGTCATGAACGATCCTAACGCTACTCCGAAAATCACGCAGGCCATGGTCGATGCCTATGACGAGTATACGCACCTGACGCTTGACCGGCGCTCTTTCATGGACAAATTGACCAAGCTTGCCGGCTCGGGTGCTGCTGCCGCCATGATCGCCCCGCTGCTGGCGGCAAATTCCGCGAGAGCGGCCATCGTCGCTGCCGACGACAAGCGCCTGCTCACGAAGGATGTCGTGTTTCCCGGATCCAAAGGCGAGATCAAGGGCTATAGGGCAAGCCCTGCCGATGCGTCCGGCAAGCTTCCCGGCGTCGTCGTCATCCATGAAAATCGTGGCTTGAACGATCATATCCGCGATGTCGCGCGGCGCGTGGCGCTCGAAGGCTTTGTGGCGCTCGCGCCTGACCTGTTGTCCGTTTCGGGAGGAACGCCGCCGGATGAGGACAAGGCCCGTGACATGATCGGCGCGCTCGATGCCAGCATGGCGATTGCCGAAGGTGTCGCGACCATCGAATATCTGAAGAATGACAAAGCTACCAACGGCAAGGTCGGGGTCGTCGGCTTCTGCTGGGGCGGCGGGCTTGTCAATGACCTTGCCGTCAATGCGCCCGATCTTGGCGCAGGTGTCGCCTATTACGGGCGCCAGCCCAAGGCTGAAGACGTGCCGAAGATCAAGGCGCCGCTCCTCCTGCAATATGCTGGGCTCGATACACGCATCAATGCGGGCATCGACGCCTACAAGAAGGCGCTCGAGGCGAACGGCAAGACCTTCGAAATCTTTGTCTATGATGGCGCCAACCACGCTTTCAACAATGATACCTCGGAGGCGCGTTACGACAAGAAGGCCGCCGAGCTTGCCTGGGGCAGGACAATCGGCTTCTTCAAGAAGAACCTGAGCTAGCGCGAAACAGCGAACGAGGCCAACAGCTTGCGGGAAGCGTCGCGGAGCACTACTTCTGGATGACGTTCACGCAAGGAACCGCCAATGCGCCTGGTCACAATTGCCCTAAGCTTTCTGATGTTGCTGCTCGCCGGCATTGGGGCAAGCCGCGCTGATGATGTCGTATTTCCGGGCGGATCGAGCATAGGGCTTGTCCCGCCGCCTGGCCTGGTGCTTTCCACCAATTTCAGCGGTTTCGAAGACGCAGCCAAGGGCACCTCCGTCGTCGTCACCGAAATGCCCGCCGACGCCTATGCGGCACTGGCGGCGAAATTCAATCCCGAGGGCCTACGCGAGACGGGCATCGAAACTGTGGGCCAGCCTGAAAACTGGCCGGTTCAGGGCGCGGTCGTCTCCAAGCTCATGCGCGGCAGCCAGA
Organism: Phyllobacterium sp. UNC302MFCol5.2; assembly: GCF_000686005.1. NCBI lineage: Bacteria > Pseudomonadati > Pseudomonadota > Alphaproteobacteria > Hyphomicrobiales > Phyllobacteriaceae > Phyllobacterium > Phyllobacterium sp. UNC302MFCol5.2. Next base: position 547,534 of record NZ_JMLL01000011.1, on the reverse strand, counting down.
TGGCGGCAGGCATAAAATATCGCAAATGGATCGTGCTCGTCGGCGCACAATCGACGACGGCCATGGTCACGGTGCAAATTCCCGATGGCGTCGAAGGCGGCCTGTCCGATGCCGATGTCGATCAGGCGCTGCGCAGCATCGTCGTGCGTGCGCCGCCAAGCCTCGAAGAACAGATCGCATCGCTCCCCTTCAAGCTGACCGACATGGCAGGCTTTCGTCCTGTGCGCGTCATTGCCGGCGCGACGTTTCTTTTGACCGAAGGCGCAAACGACGTTGCGACGAACTCCACACAGCCGATGGTAATCATCGCCTCAAATCTCAATACGGCGCCCGAGCCGTCCACGCGCATGGACTTTGCCAGGCAAGCGTTCGCCTCGCTGACCGGCATCAAGGATGTCAGTTCCGACAATGAATCGAGTTCCGAAGCCGACGGCGCCGAATGGGTCGAAATCGACGGCAGCGCCAAGGATGCGGCGAGCGGCGATCCTCTCTACGTCGCTCAAATCGCCCGTTTCGAGGCCAGCCGATATGTCCGCGCCATCCTGATCGTTCGTGACAGTGAGAAGGCCAAATATGCCGATCGCTTCCGTAAACTAGCCAAATCCATGACGATCAATTAAAATTAGTCATGGAAAAGAGCTATCGACTCAGTGAAGACCAGATACGGCCATTGATTCGCAACTATGGTGGCTGCATCGCTACGGACACGATAACGATCGATGGTTTTCCGGTGCGTTTCATGTACCGCGAAGACCCCGACAACGAGTTCGACAGTGGCTGGCGCTTCCTTTCCGGCTTTGAGAGCGACGACTACATGGAAGATCCGGAAAACAGCGGCATCTTTGACGTCAATACGATCGCCAATTACGATCCGAGCATTATCCCTTTGCTGGACGCTCCCGTTGGCAGCGTCTTCGAGAAGACCGGTCAGCAGGAACGCTTCGTCGCGGTGACCGATTGGCATCCGGACGACGATGACGACGAGGAAGACTGACACGCGGCGTTGCGACGCGCTGGGCCGGCAACTTTCACACTGAGTTACAACTGGACAAGTCACGTGCATTCCCCGAAAATGCGGTGATAATCGATGAATCCTCGATTGTTGTGCCCAGCCCTCGCTTGTGCGCGGGTGGTGGTCAAAAAGAGTGTGCGAACGCGCATGCATGAGCTTGTGGCCGTTTCGGCCGTAAACGATGCGCGGAAGGGTGGAGACTGAAATGGCACTGGCAGACGCAGAGGCATTGCTGCGCAACGAGAACGGAATTGCAACTGTCGTATCGATTCTCAAGAAGCGCTTCGGCGATAATGCCCAAACCGGCAAATCCATTCGCGAACAGCATGCCCACACCACGAGCTACGTTCCGAACCAGGCTCCCGATCTCGTCGTTTTCGCCGAATCCGTCGAGGACGTGCAGGAGGTCGTGCGCCTTTGCGGAGAGTGGCAGGTACCGGTCATCGCGTTTGGAACAGGCACTTCCCTCGAAGGCCATGTGAACGCGCCGGCCGGCGGCATATCGATCGATCTGTCGCGCATGAACCGCATTCTGAAAGTCTATAGCGAAGACCTGAATGTCGTTGTCGAACCTGGGGTTACGCGCAAGGAGCTTAACGAATATCTGCGCGATACCGGGCTGTTCTTCCCGATCGATCCCGGCGCCAATGCGAGCCTCGGCGGAATGGCGGCGACGCGCGCCTCGGGAACGAATGCAGTGCGCTACGGCACAATGCGCGAGAACGTTCTGGCTGTGAAAGCCGTGATGCCCGACGGTCGTCTCATCACCACGTCGAAACGGGTGAAGAAGACATCCGCGGGCTATGACCTGACGCGGCTCCTCATAGGTTCCGAAGGCACGCTCGGCATCATTGTCGAACTCACGCTCAAGCTCTACGGCATTCCGCAGGCGATTTCTGGCGGCATCTGTGCGTTCCCCGATCTCGAGAGCGCCTGCAACACGGTGATCGAAACCATCCAGATGGGCATTCCCGTGGCGCGCATCGAACTCGTCAACCAGCTCGAAATGCAGGCAATGATTGCCTATTCAAAGCTCGACTACGAACCGGCACCTTACCTCTTCCTCGAGTTCCACGGCAGTGAAACCGGGGTCGCGGAACAGGCGGAGCTCTTCGGCGAAATCGCTGCGGCCAATGGCGGCGGCGCATTCAAATGGACCGCCAATGTTGAGGAGCGGGAGAAACTCTGGTCGGCGCGGCACAACTCGTACTTTGCCTGCATGACGCTCGCTCCGGGCAAGCAGTCGCTGTCGACGGATGTCTGCGTGCCGATCTCGCGATTGGCGGAATGCATTGTAGAGACGGAAACCGACATCGAGAGCAGCGGCCTCATCGCGCCGATCGTCGGCCATGCGGGAGACGGCAACTTCCATGTGCTCGTGCTGTTCGATGAAAAGAACCCCGAGGAGATACAAAAGGTCGAAGCCTTCGTCGAGCGCCTCAATTTGCGGGCCATCGCAATGGATGGTACGTGCACCGGCGAGCACGGCATAGGGCAGGGCAAGATCAAGTTCCTGAGAGCCGAGCTTGGCGGTGCGGTCGATGTCATGGAAACGATTAAGCGCGCCATCGATCCGGGCAATATCATGAATCCCGGCAAGATCTTACGGCTTTGAGCTTGCAAGTTGATTCGGGGCGCTGAACCTTTTTCTGAGGATTGCGTGCGAGCGAGGCGCTCGTCACGCCCGCGTGCGCAATCTTCTGCTATAGCGCCCAAGATAGAGTGATCGGAGCGGGAACCTGGCACGCCTTTTTGTTTTCATTGGTGGACTCCTCGTCCTGGTGCTGACTGCAGCGCTGATCGTGCCTTATTTCGTCGACTGGGCCGGTTATCGTTCGTCGTTCGAGCGGGAGGCGTCGGCGCTTCTGGGCCGCCCCGTTACGGTTGCGGGCAGCGCGAGCGCGCGTCTCCTGCCGTTTCCTTCGGTAACATTCTCCGATGTGCGGGTCGGCGATCCCGGCACCGAGCCCGTCATGACGATCGACAAGTTCTCAATGGATGCCGAGCTTGCGCCCTTTATACGCGGCGAAATCCTGATTTTCGACATGCGCATCGAGAATCCGCGGGCCACCGTTCGGATCGACAAGGACGGGGCGTTCGACTGGGCGATCCGTCCGCGTACGCCGTTTCATTCCGCGCAGGTACGGCTTGAAGACATGCGCATCACGGACGGATCGATCATCATCCGCGATGCTTCGACGGGAACCACGCGTACGGTTACCAATCTGGATGCCACGCTTGCAGCGAACGATCTGTCCGGACCCTGGAGCTTCGATGGCACGCTGTTCTTCAACGGCAAGAAGACCGCCGTTACTGCATCGACAGGCGCGGTCAAACCCGATGGTACGATGAACCTGCGCACCCGCTTCACCCCTGACAGTGTTCCGGCCTCGTTCGAAACCGACGGTCTCGTTTCGCTTCAAAACAGCGGCCTTAAATATACCGGCAGTATCGCCATTCGCTCGGCCGATGAAGTCGCTGCGGCAACGGGCGCCAAAGTCGAGCAGAAAAAAGCAAAGCCGCTATTGTCCAGCCTGCGGGTGACAGGCCGCTTCGAGGCCGACCACGCCAAGGTGACAATCCCCGAGTTCCGCATGGAGCAGGGGCCCGTGGACGATCCTTATGTGGTCAATGGCACCGCCCTGTTCGATTATGGCAAGACCCCCCACTTCGAAGTGACGGCAGATGGGCAGCAGGTCACCTTCGCGGAGCAGGCTCAGCCGGCGAAAGGCTCAACGCCGACCCCGATAACGGCGGCCGAGCGTCTGGCGGTGTTCCGCCGCCTCATGGACCAGCTGCCAATTCCAACAGTGCCGGGCAGGATCGACCTCAAACTGCCCGCGATCGTTGCGGGCGATACGACCATCCGCTCCGTCACCATCGACGCTGCGCCATCCGCAGCTGGCTGGACGATCAACCAGTTGCGAGCCGAACTGCCGGGACGCACGCAATTCGAGGCAAAGGGTACCTTAAGGGTCGGCGATGATTTCGGCTTCGACGGCCGGTTGCTCGTCGCTTCTCGGCAGCCCTCCGGGCTCGCAGCATGGCTGACCAATTCGGTCGACGAAGCCATCCGGCGTCTGCCGGGCGCGGGCTTTTCCGGCGATGTAAGCCTGCGCGATGACCTGCAGAAGATCGACAATCTCGAGGTTGCCCTTGGCGGGGCCTCGCTGAAGGGTTCGCTTCTGCGAAGCGCCAAGGGCGAATCCCTGCCGCTGACGCAATTGGTGCTCGAGGGCGGCGCGCTTGACGCGGATGCGCTTGAAGCATTCGCCGCCATCTTCGGCAATAATAGCCAGCCTTCGGACGATGGCTCACCGCAATTGCGCGGACAGGACCTCGATGTGCATCTTAAAGCTGGACCCGTCACCCATGGCGGCCTTGTCGCAGAAACGCTCGACACCTCATTCCGCCTGCGCGACGGCGTCTTTGATATAGATCGCCTGACGATCGGCAATGTCGCCGGGGCAACCATTACCGCAACCGGCAAGCTCGAACCCTTCAAGGCGGAACCATCGGGCTCGATAGATTCGACCGTGCTTTCCGACAACCTTGCTCCCTTCGTGACGGCCATGGCGCGAAGGTTTCCCGACTTCCCATTCATAACGTCGCTCAGCCAGCATGCGGTAAGCTATCCCGGCCTTTTTGAGGAAACCAAGCTTAACGTTCTCGCCAATAGCCTGCAGGGAAAAAGCGGTGCCAACGAGTTCTCCTTGAGCGCGGCCGGCAAGACCGGCGGGATGGACGTCACGCTTTCAGGTACGACCTCGAAGAACAGCGAGGGTTTGCGAAGCCTCGAACTCACCATGGATTCGCGCAGCGAACAGGCGGAAGCCCTGATGGCGTTCATCGGCCTGCCGGCGCTGCCTCTTGGGCTTGCTGGCGGGCTTGAAGCGGATCTTGCCTTGAAGGGCAACGAGAAGGACGGGCTGCAGACGCAACTTTCGCTTAAAGCATCGGACGGACAGGCGCTCGTCGATGGCGTGTTTCGCAATATCGGCGATATTCTCAGTGGCGAAGGTAGGGCCTCGATCAAGGCAGCGGACCTCGAACCCTATATCGCGACGGCAGGCTACACGCTTCCAGGCTTTGGCGATGGCATGCCCGTGGATCTCGCGAGCAGCTTTCAACTTGGCAAGGGCAGGCTTAACCTTCCCGATCTTGCGGGCCAGGTGAGCGGCACCAAGGTCGGCGGACGGCTCGGAATAGAAATCGCCAACCAGGTCCCCGACGTTCAAGGCGATTTGAATGTGGCGCATCTCGATCTTGCGACTCTCGGTGACTTCATGCTCGGGACCAGCGCGCTCCAAGCGGAGGCACGCGGGCCATGGCCGACGAAGACGTTTTCGGGCACGCCGCTGTTTCCCCTGAATTTCAAGCTGAAGCTTAATGCAAACGAGGCGGATGCCGGTTTCCTCGGGACGATCGGCAAATTTCAGGCAAACACGGCGCTGAAAGACGGATCGTTACGCTTCGATGACGCGAAGGGGGATATTCTCGGCGGCAATTTCAACGGCATGTTCGAACTGCGCAATACCAGCGGAACGGGACTGGCAACAGGTCAGTTCACCCTGGACGGTACGGCGCTCGATACGCTTTACAAGCCCGATGAGGACGTAATCCCCTTCGTGCCGCTCCGCGGCAAGACAAAAATTTCGGCATCGGTCAATGCAACCGGCACGTCAGTGGCCGAGATGATGCAATCGGTGGCGGGTTCCGGTGTCATTTCTGTCGCCGATCTTGCGATCAATGCTCTCAACCCAGCGGCATTGACGCCGATTGTGACGGATACGGATGCGGCCGACGGGCCGGTTACCCCGGCAATGATCGACGCCACGATCGGCAAATATCTCAACACTGGCGAGTTCAAGGCCGGCGCTGCCGAATTCGCCTTCACCATCGCCGGCGGCATGGCGCGCACGTCGACGTTCCAGTTGGCGAGCGAGGGAGCGACGCTTGGCGCCGATCTTAGGGTCAACTTTCCGGATCTCACCGTCGCGTCGCAGGGACGTTTCGTTTTCGATCCCGGAAAGTCGATCGTGGCCGGGGCCGATCCCGTCGTCGAGTTCAGCCTCTATGGACCTTGGGCAGCACCGAAGGTGACGCTCAACCAGCAGCCATTGGAGCAATTTCTGACGCAGCGGGCGCTTGAACGCGAGCAACAGCGGGTCGACGCCATGCAGGCGGCGCTTGTCGAAAAGCAGCGGCTGCGCCGCGAGGCTCAACTCTTCCAGGCGCGTGCGGACGAAAGGCAGCGTCTTGCCGAAGAGGCGCGGTTGAAGGCTGAACAAGAGGCAAGGGAAGCGGCTGAACGCGCCGAGGCGGAAAAACGCGCCGCCGAGGAGCGGGCGGCTGCAGCAAAGAGAGCGGCGGACGAAGCTGCGGCCCAGAAGGCCCTTGAACAGGGACAAACGCCGCCCGCGCAAGGGCAGGGCGGCGCAGCTGTGGCCCCGTCACAGGGATCGGGTACGATAAACAAGCAGTCCGTCGACGAGTTTTTGAAGACGCTCGAACCAAAATTTTAGGTCGGGGAGAATTCCGTCGATGAGCGCGGTCTATCCGGCGTCATAGGCCCGTTGCAGCTCGGCGATTTCAAGCTTGTGCATATCCATCAATGCATTCATGACGCGCGTCGACCGGTCCACGTCCTTGTCCTGCAGCATTTCCATGATCAGCGATGGAACGATCTGCCATGACAGGCCAAACTTGTCCTTGAGCCAGCCGCATGGTCCGGGTTCGCCGCCATCGGCTGTCAGTTTTTCCCAGTAGTAATCGATTTCTTCCTGGTTGGCGCAGTCGACGGTGAGGGACACGGCCTCGGTGAATCTGAACTGCGGTCCGCCATTAAGGGCGAGATATTCCTCGCCTGCCAACTGGAACTTGGCGATCAATACCTTGCCTTCCTTTTCCGGGTCGCTCTTGCCCCAGTGGGTTATTTCAAGAACCTTCGAATCCTTGAAAACCGACAAATAGAACTCAATCGCGTCCTCAGCATTTCCGTCGAACCAAAGGCATGGCGTAATCTTCTGGTTGGCTGGCATCTATCCTTCCTTTCGATTTGAATTCAACCGCTCCGAGGACGAACGAGCATGGGCCGGGCCTACACTTGGCCGATATTTTTTTGCAGAGTCGCAACAGCTATTTACGGACGATTGTTGCCGGCGTTTCTCACCCAACCGAGAACATGAAGCCTTAACGCCGACGAAAGATTGGAATTGCGGTCGCGGGTCTCATCCACTTCGGCAATGAGGCCGGCGATGGTCAGATTGCGGGCTTTGGCGATGTCGAGCAGAAGGTCGTAGAAAGCGTCTTCGAGCGAAAAGCTCGTGCGGTGGCCATGAATGGAAACCGAGCGCTTGCGGACGGCGCTCACGTCTTGTCCGTAGGCACGTCAGCCGGGTCGGCGGCGTCGGGCTTTTCCAGCCTATTGACGTCGAGAAAGCGCGCGGCCTTGTTGGTCTCATCGCGCTCGAATTGCTTTTCGACCTTGGTCCGACCGTACCGGATGCGGTTCTCGGCGGCGTGCTTGTCCTTTGCGTCCTTGGCCCTGCGCTTCTTGACCAGGCGAAGGTTGACGATCTCGCCCACGGCTATTTTTTCTTGCGGAAGGAGTCCAGCGATACGACGGAAGCCGATGATTTCTCGCCGTTTTCCTCAGCAGCTTCGCCGCCTGCCTTTGCAGGCTTCTTCGCTGCCTTGACGGGCGGCTTCGGCTTGGCGCTGGGCGTTGCGACCTTGGGCTTTTCGGGCTGGGCAGGCGCGATGCTGGTGACGCCCTGATCATTGTCCCCGACCGTTTCAGCAATCTCGACATCGAATTCAAGTTCGAAATTGACCGAAGGATCATAAAAGCCGCGAATGGCCGAGAACGGCACGACGAGGCGCTCCGGCACGTCGCCGAAGGAGAGGCCAACCTCGAACTGCGTGTCGGTCACCTGCATGTCCCAGAACTGATGCTGCAACACGATCGTCATCTGCTCGGGATATTTCTCGTGCAGCCGGGTCGAGATTCGCACGCCGGGCGCGCCAGTCAGGAAGGTGACGAAGAAATGATGATTGCCCGGGAGACCTGCCTTGGCAACTTCGCCGAGCACTTTGCGGATGACGCCCCGAAGCGCTTCCTGGGCAAGTATATCGTAGCGGATCATATCTTGTGGCATGCATTCTTATCCCATGGATTCACCCCTGCCTGTCAAGCGAAAGGGTGACCGAATTTCGACCATTATGGCGCATGGCTAAAGGAATTGCGACCGCTTGTCAGCACTGCGCTTAAATTTAACGTGATGGGCTGCGCGGATCGTTAAGCGCAGTGAGCGGAGAGGGAAAATGGCGGCAATATTGATCAGCCGACAACCGAAAGCGGCGGGCTCAGGCGGTTCGAATCGTTGCCTTGGGGGGCATAGGCGCGCAGGAACGTGCGGACCGCATTGCGCGACGCGCTCTCCATCTGTTCCTGGCTCGGCGTGTCGCCGAACAGCGTTACCATCTGCAGGTCGGCGTTGACGAGCGCAAGAAACTGGCGCGCGGCGACATCGACATCGTCAATGTCGAGGATAGCTTTGTGGTTGAGGCGGGCGAACAGCGCGGCAAGGGCCGTGGTAATCTTGCCCGGCCCATGCTGGCGCCATGCCTCGAACAGATGCGGATAACGTTCGCCCTCACTTTGGACAAGCTTGCGCAAAAAGCGCCCGTCCTGATTGCAAAGGCAATTCTGGGTCAAACGTATGGCAAACCCGGTCAGTTCGTCCTCGAGATTGTCACTTTTCTCGGGAAAGGTCGCAAGGACCGAGAAGAGTGCGGCATTGGCCCGGTCCATGACGTCGGCGACGACGGCGGTAAACAGCGTTTCCTTCTCGCGGTAGTGGTTGTAGATGGTCTGGCGCGAAACGGCGGCCTCGACGGCAATTTCGTCGATACTCGCTCCGGAAAAGCCTTCGCGGCAAAACACGTTGGCAGCGGCGTCGAGGATGGAAAGGCGTTTGGCACATTGGCCACGCATGGTGGGCCCCGCGGATTTCAGGGCAACGTCACGATTTGTCATGAATGAAAGATAAGGCGTCTTGACGTTTTAGACAATGGTGTCCAATTTGACACTTGTGTCCAAAATTGTTGACACGCCAATTAACGCGGTACGTGTACGTCCTCCCAAGACTGTGCGCTCCGTCAAACCTCATCCTGATCCTAAGGCACCGCGGAAACAATCCGGTTTCTGCGCCGCAGCTTTTGAAAGATTTGGCATCATGACGACATCCTTCTTTCGCAACGCTCTCATCCTCGGTCTTCTCACTGCGATCGGCCCATTTGCCATCGACATGTACTTGCCGGCCATGCCATCGATCGGCAGGGAACTCGGGGCAGAAAACAGCGCCGTGCAGCTGAGCCTACTGGCATTCTTTATTTCGTTTGCAATTTTCCAGTTGTTGTACGGTCCCTTGTCCGACATGTGGGGCCGCAAGGCGCCCCTCTACATAGGCATCGGCCTCTTTGCCGTCGCCAGCATCGGCTGCGCCCTTGCGCAGGATATCGAAACGCTCGTCGCATTCCGCTTCCTGCAGGGAATTGGCGGCGCCGCCGGCATGGTCATTCCACGGGCGATCGTCCGTGACATGCACACGGGCGTCCAGGCGGCCCGCCTGATGTCGCTGCTGATGCTGGTCTTCAGCATTTCGCCGATCCTGGCGCCGCTGACGGGCAGTGCCGTCATCGAATTTTACGGTTGGCGCGGTGTTTTCTGGGCGGTGATGATCGCCGCCTTCATCGGCCTTATCCTGCTATCGACTCAGCTCAAGGAAACGCGCCCATCCGAGGCGCGTGCCGAAAGCGGCCTTGGCAGCACCATGTCGGCCTACCGCCTGCTTCTTGGCGACCGGAATTTCCTGACGCTCACTTTTATCGGCGGCCTCGGCATATCCAGTTTCCTTGTCTATCTCGCGAACTCGCCATTCGTGCTGATCGATCACTATGGGCTGACGCCAACCCAATACAGCATAGCGTTCTCGATCAATGCCGTGTCGTTCTTTGCTGTATCGCAATTGACCGGCTGGCTCGGCGACCGCTTTGGCCTCGTCCGCGTCATGCGTATGGCGGTCACGGCGTTCGCGCTCACCATGGCGGCGATGGTCGTGGTCATGAGCCTTGGTATCAATCAACTGCCGGTGATGGCGGCGTTCCTCTTTGTTGGATACGGCTTCCTCGGCCTCGTCATCCCGACAACTTCGGTTCTGGCGCTTGAGGACCACGGTGAAATCGCCGGTACGGCGTCGGCGCTGATGGGTACGCTGCATTTCGTCACCTCGGCGATAGCGATGGTCATTGCCGGCGTGTTTTTCGACGGCACGGCCCTGCCGATGGCCATAGGCATCGCTCTTTGTGCGGTTGGCGCTTTCGTTCTTACCCAGGCAACAATCGGCAGGCGCCGCGTCGTTGAGGCGGGAGCCGCTGCCGAATAATTCTGATCCTCCGTCAGAAGCATGCGAAGGCTCCCGGAACGCGCGTTCCGGGAGCCTTTGTCGTCAAGGGACGGCGCCTATGGTTTCGATAAGGAAGGCGACCCGCTCCGAAATCGGCACGCGTGGAACCTCGACGAGCGCATAGCCGCAATCGCTGTAGGCCGAAACCATTGCGTGAAAGGTCCGCTCGGCCTCTTCAAGCGTTTGTTTGCGCTCTGTATCCTGTGTGAATATCTCCGACCACGGCGGCAGAATGAAAACCGTCGGGTTGTAGCGGAATATCCCTGCTGCCTCGCGGACATGGGCGGGAACTTCAAGGCCGCTAAGCTCCAGATAGCCAACAATGTCGGGCACGCCGCGATCGAAGAAGACGAGGTCGGCGCTGTCGGCTGCGCTATCGTAGGAACGCATCTCCCACGACAACATCAGTTCCGCGAAGATGGCGGGGTCCTTCCATGGCAGGGCAGGGCCATCCACTATCTGATGATGGCGGATGATCGCACGCCCGGCCTCGGTCGAGGTCGCGTATCCGTGCCGGTCAAGGGCTGAGATCAGGCTCGTCTTGCCCGAGCCCGGACCGCCGGTGAGAATGATGAAATTGTTCTGGATGTGTTGCTGCATAAAATGCTCCGGCTCGACGGTTGCGGAAAGACCGTGGCCCGTCACGCGTTGACGTCAGGCACAGACTGTAACATCCGGGCCGATTGAAATTTGGGAATTTGGGGAGTGCGCATGGGCAAGCGGGGGAGGGTGCACCAGCACCGAAATCGAATGCCATCGCTATCATAAGGGCGGCGACGAACCATCGCCACCCCAAATTCGAAGTCCGAATTATTCGCGCGCGAGCAGGGCTTCGAGGCGGTCGAAGGCGCTGTTCCAGCCGGTGACATGGCCGTCGCAACTTTCCGCCGTCTCGAAAACGCTCTGGCGGAATGTCATCAGCGTCTTCGCCGCCTGATCTTCAAACGTGATGTGGACAAGCGTCTCGTTTCCAGGCTTACCGTCCTCCTGGTCCCAGGCAAAGGTGAAGGCCAGCGTTCGATTGGGTACAATCTGCTGGTAGACGCCGCCGTGCCAGAGTTTTTTCCCCGTCGCTGCCGAATCGAGGCACGCGCGCCACTTGCCGCCAACGCGAAAATCCGCTTCCACCTGGGTTGCCGGATAATCACGCGGACCGAGCCACTGCATCATCCGTTTCGGGTTGGCGAAGGCCGCGAAGACGACGGCAGGGGGCGCATTGAACAGTCGTGTGATGGTAAGGACGCGTCCCGCAGTGTCATTCGTCACGTGGGCCCTATTGGTATCAGCCATCTTGCTCTCCGTTGTTTTGTACTTCGTGCAGATAGTCTTCCAGGCGGTCGAAGCTGCTTTCCCAGAACTGGCGGTAGCGTTCGAGCCAGTCGGTCGCTTCCTTCAAAGGCTTGGCATCGAGACTGCAGGGGCGCCACTGCGCTTCACGGCTGCGGATCACAAGCCCCGCCCGTTCAAGCACCTTCAGATGTTTGGTAATTGCGGGTCCTGACATGTCGAACGGCTGCGCGAGTTCAGTGACCGAGGTTGTTCCAAGCGACAAGCGTGCCAGGATTGCGCGGCGCGTCGGGTCAGCGAGCGCTGAAAATATTGTGTCGAGTCGATCAGGCGTCATCTTAACGGAACCAAATGGTTATTTAACTTGTGAGTTTAATACACCTTGCGTTAACGGCGGTCAAGCGGTCGTCGACAAATGCAGACGTCCATCGGGCGAGGTCCGAGGCGAATTTTGTTAAAAAGAAGCAGAGAGGGAAGTGGAGGCTTCTGTTGCCAGGTGCCTCCGAACCCCGCCTAGAAGTGCGAACCCCTAGGACTTGATTTGAAGCTATCGCACCGCATTAAGCGGCGAGACGTGCTTCCGCATAGTTGTCGTTTGCAACTACTGAGTTAGCCCGATAACGGTGGTACAATGCCGGGCAAAAGAGCGATCTTTACACCCTTGTCGATCCTGTGTCGCCCCCGCCACAAGGCAGCGCCTCGGCTGCATTGTGGTGGAGGCGCCGGGTACTGCCCCCGGGTCCAATGGGCTTATTGTATCGTCCGTTTATCACCATAGCCGACCGAAGCCGGCACGACTTATATAGGGCCTGATTTGTTGAATTGAAAGAGTGCATTGACTTCAAATCGTTGCTGGGGAATGTTTCGACTCGTATACAGAGTCACCGCCTCATGCGTCGGCCAGTCGCGAGGCGTCTTCAGGTTTCAGGGAGGCTGCAATGCGGGGCATTGCACCCAGCAAGCAGGGGAATTTCCATGACTGACTATTTGAAGGATGTACGCCATTACGACGCAGCTGCCGATGAGGCGACTGTTGCCAAGATCGTCAAGCACCTCGGCATTGCCCTGCGCAACCGCGACTCGTCACTGGTATCCTGCACGGACCCTGATGAACTCAAGCGGGTACGTACCAACTGGGTAGAAAAGAAACTTGGCCTCACCGACACCGCCAAGGCGGAAGCCGCCATCGAGTCGGTTTGTGCCGCCATGAAGGCTGACAACACCAAGAGCCGTGTCACCTTCTACTATTTGACGGCGAAAGCACTCGGCGCCCTCGGAAGCCTCTGATCCACGCTTTCCTGATCGATGTGAAATCCCTGGCCGTGCGCCGGGGATTTTGCGTCAGGAGGCCGCGCGGCCGGCGACTTCAAATCGCTCCAGCCTATAAGGCGCGAGGCGTTCATCTACAGCCTGCGTCATGATTTCGCCGCCGACCATGGTTCCTACCAAGGGGGCGAGGGTGACACCTGAATGCATGACGGCAATGTAAAGGCCGTCGCAACCTTCTGGCCGGCCAATGACGGGAAATCCGTCCGCAGGCGTCGGGCGATATCCTATCGTGTGAAACTCAAGGGCAATATCGTCTGCATCCCGAAACATTGCCTTGACCTTGGCGAAGAGAGCTTCCGCGGTTTGGCCAGGATCGTCGCCGGGCTCGCTTCCCGCGAAATCGCTGCCGGCAATGATGCGCCCGGCCGCCGTCTGACGCATGTGGACTTCTGGCGCAATCACCAATCCATTCAGTCTCTGCCGTGTCGGCTTGGAATGAACTATCAAACCGGGCGGCGTCTCAAGCGGCACTGTAACGCCGACAGACGCCGCAAGCTTGGTAACAGCGGCTCCGGCGGTGAGCACCACCATGTCGGCCGTCATTTCACCGGAAGAGGTCCGGACGCCGGTAATACGCCCACCTTCCTCGCGCAGGGCGGTGACGGTCACATTGTCGATCAACGTTGCGCCGTGGGCTCGCGCATCGGCAAGCAGTATGCGCGCGGCGTCGACCGGCTCGACTGCGCCTTCCTCCGCAACGGCAACCGCGAAGTCCGGATGTTCTGCGAGGTTTGGCTCCAGATTGGAAGCCTCAGCACGGCCAACGTGCCTGATATCGTAGCCCCAGCGTCCGTGCTCGGTCAGATAGGCATGCAATTCATCAGGCGCGAGGTCCCAGCACAGGCTGCCGCACCAGCGTAGCGGCATGTCCGGCAATTGCGATGCAAGCTGCCGCCACTCAGCCATCGCGCTACGTCGCAGCCGGAAATAGGGTTCCGGATTGCCCCAGGTCGCGTTGATCCAGGCGAAGGAGGCAGCGGTCGCAACGCCGCCCGCGTGCTCGGAGAGCACGGTGACTTCAGCGCCGGCTTTCGCCAGCGAGCGGGCAATTGATGCGCCGATAATGCCGGCGCCGACGACGATAATTTTCATGGACCTCATTTGCTCTCGAAATTGCGACGGCTGGGATCGTCCTGTGGAGAAAACCGGCAAAGACATCGCCGGATGCCGCATCCGACACTTGGGGGGAGCAGCCGGCCCACTTCACCGCGATGTTAGCTGCCATGGGTAATCACATGCGCTCTTGCTATTCAATCAAATTCAAAATGGCGGGTCATCAAAAGGCAAATGTCGAACGACTTCAGACAGATCGAAGCGATCAGAGCTTGATGCTCATACGCGAGGCTTATGCCCTCATGCGCTCTGAAGCCGGGATACTGTGGATTGGCGAAAGCGATGGTTTTTCGCCGGTCGAATCTGCTAAGAAAGAGGCATGCGCACTTATCTCGATCTTCTCCAGCATGTCCTGGACACAGGCGTCGACCGCGGCGACCGGACCGGTACCGGGACACGTTCCGTGTTCGGCTACCAGATGCGGTTTGATCTTTCGGCAGGCTTCCCGCTGCTGACGACGAAGAAGCTCCACCTCAAGTCCATTATCCATGAGTTGCTGTGGTTTCTCGAGGGCGATACCAACATCGCCTATTTGAATGAGCACGGTGTCACCATCTGGGATGAGTGGGCCGATGAGAACGGCGACCTTGGGCCGGTATACGGCTACCAGTGGCGTTCCTGGCCGGCCGCCGATGGGCGGCACATCGACCAGATTGCCAATGTGGTCGAGGCGATAAAGACCAACCCGCATTCGCGGCGCCTGATTGTTTCGGCGTGGAATCCGGCGCTTGTCGACGAGATGGCCCTGCCGCCATGCCATTGCCTGTTCCAGTTTTACGTTTCGGATGGAAAGCTTTCCTGCCAGCTCTACCAGCGCTCGGCCGATATTTTCCTGGGCGTACCCTTCAACATCGCCTCCTACGCGCTGCTGACGATGATGGTGGCGCAGGTAACAGGCCTGAAGCCCGGCGATTTTGTCCACACGCTTGGCGATGCGCATCTCTATTCGAACCATTTCGAACAGGCCAGGTTGCAGCTTGGCCGAACGCCCGGTCCCCTGCCGAAGATGCACATCAATCCGGCGGTAACGGACCTCTTTGCCTTCAAATATGACGATTTCCGTCTGATAGATTACGTCGCCGAATCCAGCATAAAGGCGCCGATCGCCGTTTAGGTTTTTTCGTCGCGGGTGCTCATTAAGAACGGACGATGTCAGCATGATCAGTTTCGTGGTTGCAATTGCCGAAAACGGCGTCATCGGACGAGAGAACGGCCTGCCTTGGCGGCTGTCCTCGGATCTGAAGCGCTTCAAGGCGACGACAATGGGCAAGCCTATCATCATGGGCCGCAAGACCTGGGATTCGCTCGGCCGCCCGTTGCCCGGACGCACCAATATCGTCGTAACGCGCGACGCTGCCTTCGGAGTCGATGGCGTCATTGGGGTTCGCTCCGTCGATGAAGCGCTGGTCGTGGCCGGCAGTCATGCCTCTGCCGACAAGGTCGACGAGATCTGCATCATTGGTGGGGGCGAAATCTTTCGCCAGACCTTGAACCGCGTCGACCGGCTCTACGTGACCTGGGTGCTCGCTGACATCGATGGCGACGTGCACTTTCCGCCGATCGATCCCAAGATCTGGGCCGAGGTTTCCAGCGAGGAATTCCCGGCTGGCGAGAAGGACAATTATCCGACGCGGTTTGCCGTCTACGAGCGCCGCTGAGTGCGCGTATAAACTGCGCGCGATATGAAAATATCGTGATAAGGAACCATAATCGTTCGGCTTTTTACCAAATTCGCGCGAAATCCGGCCGCGCGCGTTGAAAGCGTGCCCTGCCATCCCTATAAACGGGACATCGTGACAGTGGGAGGAAGCCAAGGGGTTGGCGTTTTCCTTCAAAATATGAGGTAGGAATGCCCTGGAGTAATCAGAACGGCGGCGGCGGCCCATGGGGTGGCGGCGGTAACAATAGTGGTGGTGGGGGTCCATGGGGCCAGAAGCCGCAAGGGGGCGGTGGCGGTAATCCGCCGGACCTCGAAGACATACTCCGTCGCGGTCAGGATCGTTTGCGTCAGGCTCTGCCTGGGGGTTCCGGCGGCAGCCCTGCTTTTTGGGGGATTGCAGCCCTCGTTCTCGTTGCTTTCTGGCTTTTCCAGTCGGTCTATACGGTGCAGCCGGATGAGCGCGCGGTTGAACTGCGCTTCGGCAAGCCGAAGCCCGATATCGCCGAACCTGGCCTGCATTTCCATTTCTGGCCGATCGAATCCTATGAAAAGGTCGAGATCGTCGAAAAACAGAAGAACATCGGCGGTCAGGGCGCACGCGGCGCCAAGGAAGGCCTGATGCTATCGGGCGACCAGAATATCGTCGACGTCCAGTTCTCCGTGCTCTACCGCGTTTCCGATCCTGTCGCCTATCTCTTCCATGTCGAAAACCCGGAGAATCTGGTGCAGCAGGTGTCCGAGAGCGCCATGCGCGAGATCGTCGGCCGCAGTCCGGCGCAGGACATTTTCCGTGACAATCGTGCGGGCATTGCCAACGACGTGCGCGGTATTATCCAGAAGACGCTCGACGATTATGGCGCTGGCATGCAGATCAATGCCGTATCGATCGAGGATGCGGCACCGCCGCGCGAGGTCGCCGATGCCTTCGATGAAGTGCAGCGCGCCGAGCAGGACGAAGACCGTTTTGTCGAAGAATCGAACCAGTATTCCAACCAGAAGCTCGGTCAGGCCCGCGGTGAGGGCGCACAGATCCGCGAAGATGCGGCCGCTTACAAGAACCGTATCGTGCAGGAAGCCCAGGGTGAGGCGCAGCGCTTTACCTCAGTCTACGATCAATATGTGAAGGCGCCGGAGGTTACCCGCAAGCGTCTGTTCCTCGAAACAATGGAGCGTGTCCTGAAGGACTCCAATAAAGTGATTGTCGATCAGAGCGGCCAGGGCGTCGTTCCTTACCTGCCTCTGACGGAACTGACCAAGCAGCAGCAGCGTCCGGCAGCCGAGGGGGCGAAGCAATGACCCAGAACCGCCTCCCCATCATCGTCGGCCTCATCGCCCTTGTCGCCTTGCTGGTCTATTCGTCGATTTTCGTCGTTCGCGCCGGCCAGCAGGCAATCGTCCTGCGCTTCGGCCAGATCGTCGACGTGAAATCCGACCCCGGCATCTATTTCAAACTGCCGTTCGGTTTTCTGGAAGCCGACAATGTCCAGATGATCGAAGATCGTCTCCTGAGCTTCGAACTCGACAATATCCGCGTGCAGGTCTCCGGCGGCAAGTTCTACGAAGTCGATGCCTTCCTCGTTTACCAGATCACCGACCCGCGTAAGTTCCGGCAGACCGTGTCGGGTGACGTTACACTGGCGGAAGCCCGCCTGCGTACCCGTCTCGATGCCTCGTTGCGTGGTGTCTATGGTTTGCGCGGTTTCGAGGCTGCGCTGTCTGATGAGCGCGCCGGCATGATGCATGAGGTACGTGAACAGCTGCGTCCCGATGCGGAATCGCTTGGCCTTAAGATCACCGACGTACGTATACGACGGACTGATCTCACCCAGGAAGTCTCGCAGCAGACCTTCGACCGGATGAAGGCGGAGCGCCTTGCGGAAGCCGAACGCCTGCGCGCCCGCGGCCGTGAAGCAGCCCAGCGCATCAAGGCCATCGCTGACCGCCAGGTGGTCGAGATCATCGCCGAAGCCCGCAAGGAATCGGAAATCATGCGAGGCGAGGGCGAAGGTGAGCGCAGCCGCGTCTTTGCCGAAGTGTTCTCCAAGGATCCGGATTTCTTCTCGTTCTACCGGTCGATGACGGCCTATGGCACCGCCCTCGACAATACTGGAACGACGATGGTGCTTTCGCCCAATTCCGAGTTCTTCCGCTATTTCCAGGACTCGAATGGAAACCTTCCTCCGGTGAGCGGCACCACCTCGCCGGCGCCGGCCGCTCCTGCGCCTGCCCCGCAATAGGGGCAGGCTCTCATGGTAGACTTTCTCGATGCCGTAGGGCTGTTCCTTGTGTTCGAGGGCGTGCTCTACGGCTGTTTTCCCGTGGTAGCCAAGCGCGTCGCACGCGACGTCAGCGAGCAGCCTGACGGGTTCCTGCGGATCGCCGGCGTGGCGGCGGTGGCGATCGGTGTTGCCATCGTCTGGCTTGCACGCGGATAAGTGGTCAAGGCCGCCGTTCATCAAACCTTTGTGTCGGCGGCCATATTTTTGTCTACTCTCACCGTTCTGTTGTATTATTTCCACGTTAACCGATAGGGGACCGAACGCATGGTTCTAAACACTGGTCGCACCTTCTTCCGTTCCACCACGGCAGCAGCGGCGCTGATTGCATTGGTTGCAGCGGGCGCTACTCCCTTGTCGGTCAATCACGCATTTGCGCAGGCGCAGGCGGCGCCGGTACCGAACAGCCTGCAGCCGCGGGCTCAAGGTCCAGCTTCCGTCGCTGATCTTGCCGAAGGGCTTCTTGACGCCGTGGTCAACATTTCGACGTCCCAGACCGTCAAGGGTCAGGATGGCGAGTCAGGTCCGGTACCCATGCCGAAGGTTCCGGAAGGCTCGCCCTTCCAGGAATTCTTCGATGAGTATTTCGGCAAGCAGAAGCCCGGACAGAACAATCCCTCGCATCAGGTCCAGTCGCTTGGCTCCGGCTTTGTTGTGGACGCGGCGCAAGGCATCGTCGTCACCAACAACCACGTGATCGCGGACGCCGACGAGATTGAAGTCAATTTCAACGACGGCTCGAAGCTCAAGGCGGAACTCGTCGGCAAGGACACGAAGACTGATCTTGCCGTGCTCAAGGTCGATCCGAAGAAGCACAAGCTCGTTGCTGTCAAGTTCGGCGATTCCGCCAAGACGCGGATCGGCGACTGGGTCATGGCCATCGGCAATCCGTTCGGCCTCGGTGGCACGGTTACGCTCGGCATTGTCTCGGCGCGCAATCGCGATATCAATTCCGGACCCTATGACAACTTCATTCAGACGGATGCGGCCATCAACCGGGGCAATTCCGGTGGCCCGCTGTTTGACATGTACGGTGAGGTGATCGGCATCAACACTGCGATCATTTCGCCGACCGGCGGGTCTATCGGCATCGGCTTTGCCATTCCGGCAGAGCTTGCCTCCGGCGTCATCGCCCAGTTGCGCGAGTTCGGTGAAACCCGCCGTGGCTGGCTTGGCGTGCGCATTCAGCCGGTTACCGACGAGATTGCCGAAAGCCTCGGTATGCCGTCGAGCAAGGGCGCGCTCGTCGCCGGGATCATCGATGGCGGCCCCGTCGCCGATGGTTCGATTCTTGCCGGCGACGTGATCACGCGTTTCGACGGCAGGGAGGTCAACAATGTCAAGGACCTGCCGCGCGTGGTCGCGGAGAGCCCGGTTGGCAAGGAAGTCGATGTCGTCGTCATCCGCAAGGGCAAGGAGCAGACCGTCAAGGTCAAGCTCGGCAGGCTCGAAGATACCGATCAGCAGGCCAAGAAGGATGATCAATCCAGTCAGGGCGAGGACAACAATGCCCTGCACGGCGTCGATGTCCTCGGCATGACCCTCGGGTCGCTCGACGATGACAGCCGGAAGTCGTTCGGCATCGCCAAGGAAGTGCAGGGTGTTCTCGTCACCGAAGTGCAGAAAGACTCGATTGCCGCCAACAAGCGTATCGAAGCCGGCGACGTCATAGTCGATATCGCGCAGGAAACGGTTTCGACGCCTGAGGACGTCGCGGCACGCATCGAAAAGCTGCGCGACGAGGGCCGCAAGAACGCGCTGCTCATGCTGGCTTCAAAAACCGGCGAGTTGCGGTTCGTTACACTGCAGATGGATTGATGGAGCGCGGCGGGCTAGCCCGCCGCCTCAAATTACGAAATCCTTCTTCCGGTAACCTTGCACGTAAAGCAGGGCTGTCAGGTCACCGTGGTCGATGCGAACGCGTGCCTGCTCGGCAACGACAGGCTTGGCGTGAAGCGCCACGCCGGTTCCGGCAAGCTGCAGCATGCCGAGGTCATTGGCTCCGTCGCCCACGGCAATCGCTTCACTTGGCGACAGGTTGAAACGGTCGCAGATCGATTTCAAGGCGGCGACCTTCGCCTCGCGGCCAAGAATGGGCTCCCGGACTTCGCCGGTCAGCATCTTTCCGTCGTCAAGCAATGTATTGGCGCTGTTTTCGTGAAAGCCGATCATATCGGCTATGCGCTGGGTGAACACCGTGAAGCCGCCGGAAACGAGGGCGGTATAGCCGCCGAATTTCTTCATCGTCCGCACCAGTTCAGGACCGCCCGGCATCAGCGTGATGCGGCTGGCAATGACCTTGTCGATGACACTGTAGGGGAGGCCCTTCAAGAGCAAAACACGTTCGCGCAAGGCTGGCTCGAAGGCGATCTCCCCGTTCATTGCCCTTGCCGTGATGGCCGCAACCTTGTCGCGCAGGCCTGCTTCCTCGGCGAGTTCGTCGATGCATTCCTGCTGGATCATGGTGGAGTCCATGTCAGCAATCAGGATCTTTTTGCGCCGTGCATCCTGGTCCTGCACGACGATATCGATGGGGCTGCCGCCGAGCGCATCCGCAAGCAGCGCATGGGCCTCAGTGAGGTCGGTGCCATCTTTCAGCGCAATATCGCAGGCAATTCCATCGGCCAGCCAATAAACACCTGTTGCATTGACCGCCGCCGAGGCTTTAATCCCGAGCGAAGGCGAAAGGCCCGCCATGGCGGGATTTGCGATGAGGGTGGCCATCAAAGGCATGGGACAATTTCCGATCGGGCGGTTGATGTGACAAGACAGGCGATCCTGATAGCTGGACCGACGGCAAGCGGCAAGTCGGCGCTTGCGCTTCGTTTGGCGAGGGAAGCGGGCGGGGTGATCGTCAACGCCGATTCAATGCAGGTCTACGACATATTGAACCTTCTGACGGCTCGGCCGAACGTCCACGATCTCGAGATCGCGCCACATTATCTCTACGGCCATGTTTCGCCTGCATTTGCCTATTCGACCGGCCGCTGGCTTGCAGATGTCGAGGCGCTGCTGGGGCGTGCGGAACTGTCAGACAAGCCTGTCGTATTTGTAGGCGGCACAGGCCTTTATTTCCGGGCGCTTTTGGGCGGGCTCTCGGCCATGCCGGATATTCCCGCAGAAATCAGAGCGCACTGGCGGCGTCATGACGCGGAGCACGGAGCCAACAAATTGCATGCGATCCTTGCCGGGAAGGACCCACTGGCTGCATCGATCTTGCGGCCCTCGGACAGCCAAAGGATTGTGCGTGCGCTGGAGGTTATCGATGCATCGGGCCGTTCTATCGTCGATTGGCAAAAGGAGACCGGACGCCCGCTGATCGATCCCCGGACGACGCGCAAGATCGTCATCGATCCGGACCGGGCGTGGCTCGGCGAGCGCATTGCCGTGCGCTTTCAAACCATGATGACATCGGGCGCGATCGAGGAGGTCAGCCAACTGCTGGCCCTGGAACTGCCAAACGAATTGCCTGCGATGCGGGCGATCGGCGTCAAGGAGATAGCGGAAGTCATTGAAGGCCGGTCGAGCGCCGAGGAAGCGGCCAATCGCGCCATAATCGCCACGCGCCAATATGCCAAGCGGCAAATGACGTGGTTTCGCAATCAGCTCGGCGACGATTGGGAGCGCCTGGCCTATCCCTGATCAGGGCTTGTCGGTGCGGAAGGTGCGGATGAGATCGCTGGCCCGGAAACGTTCGATACTTTCCTGCCGCGGCTTGGCTTGCTCATCATTGCGCATCGCCGCATTGAGCGTCCGCCATTGGGCGCGGACGGGATCCGTCGCGGCCGGCGGCTGAGGACGTGGCGCGGCAAATGACTGCGGCGTCGCGTGAGCCATTATCCCATCCAGATCGTCGAAGTCGCTGTCGTCGCCACTGTTGTTTTCCGCCGCATTGAGTTGGCGCATGCGCGTCAGGATCATGTCGAGCGAAACATGTGTATCGCCAAGCCGGGACGATTGCTGGGTCCTTGCCATGTGCGCGGCAGGCAATTGATCCGGCGCTATCGTCTCGAACATCATGCGCATCGGGGTCGGAACGGCTTCCCCAAAGGCTATGGCCTCGCGATTGGCGATGGATGAAAGAAACCCGATCGTACTCTGCGACGCGCCGGTTATGGCGCCGCGGATGATTTCCTGGTCGCGCTCATTGCCGAGCCGCATGGCGAAGACCGTGCTGCACTGAGACAGGATCGTCGGGTCGAGTTCGCCCGGGCGCTGCGTGATGACGGCAAGATAGACGCCGTATTTGCGTCCTTCCTTGGCAATGCGGGCAACGGCTTGGCGCGTCGGCCAGAAACCGCCATTTGGATCGGCGGGAATATAGCGGTGTGCTTCTTCGCAGACGACAAGGGTCTGCACGCGCCCGTCGCTCGAAAGTGCAAGGTCAAACGCCAGGCGGCATAGTACCGACGCAACGGAGTTCACGACTTCGGATGGCAGGCCGGCCAATTGGAAAACGCAGATCGGCTGGTCGTTCTTCGGTATGCGGAATATGTGGCCGATCGTCTGGCGCATCGTGTCCATGGTCGTCGGCGCCGAGAACATGAAGCGGTAGCGCGGATCGGCGACAAGCGCCTGCAAGCGCTGCTTCAATGCCTTCATCGTCGGACGGTCCGGCTTGCCTTCGAGCTGGCCTATACGCTCATCAATAAGCTTTATCAGGTCGGTGATCCGGTACGGCGAGGGCGTATCGGCCGTCATGGAAGAATAATCGCGGTCCTTTTTGAGGAGCGATGCGCTGGTAGTCCCTTCCGCGCTGGCAAAGCGCTCCTTGGCGAGCGGGATCAGATCACGCAATATATCGACTTCCGCTGCAACCGATGGGCGTCCGCGGAAGACTGCCTCGGCGAATTCCTCCAGCCGGAATAGCCAGTAGGGCAGGTCGAATGTTGTGTAATCGATCGAAATGGCGTGCTCGGGAAACGCACTTGAAAATTCATTGTGCGGATCGAGGATCAGGACGCGCAGATCGGGACGCTGGGCGATAATCTTGCGCAGGAGCAGCGAGACTGCACTAGACTTGCCGACGCCGGTGCTGCCGAGGACGGCAAAATGGCGCGATACGAGGCTGTCGATGGAGATCAGGGCGGGAATATCGGCATTTTGCGACAGGTGACCGACCGACACGGTGTTGGTCATCGTAGCGTTGTAGATTGCCGCGAGGTCTTCCGAGCGAATACGGTGCCCCACCGCTCCCATATAGGGATAGGTGGCGATGCCGGAGGAGAACCGCAGCGTCCCGTCGCTGAGCGTATCGACCTGCCCGACGAGTTCGATGTGGACGTGAATGATCTGGTCGTCGCCAGGTTCCCATTGGGCGTTGGGAAGATCGACCTTGTAGACAAGGCCGACAACGCGGCTGTGAGCGACCTGTATCGAGATGAGCTGGCCTACCGTCCAGTAGTCCTCCGACGCAGAGACGGATGGTCCGGACTTTGCATGGATGATCGCCTTTTCGCCGTTGCACTCGATGACATGACCGTCGGTTCGATTGCGAAGGAAGGGACGGGGCTGCTGGGAAGGCAAAGCTTCTGAACTCATTGGCGGCGTTCAATCCTGGGCGAGGAGGAATATTGATATCGTTCACAACAACCCTAAGCTGAGACGCATTGAGATTATGTTAGTCCAGTAGTTTGCATTTGAACGATATGCGCAGGCGCCTTGCCTCAATCGCGATTCATTTGCCAAATCCCTGCATTTTTGCCGTTGACGGATGGAAAATGCCAAATTATCGTCCGCGACCATGAAAACAGTTCTTATCGTCGTGGGATCGCGCATGGGCAGGGTGTTGTAAGCACCCGGCGAAAGCTCCCATGCGCGAAACACAGGCTCCTTCGGGGGCCTTTTTTATTACCAGCATCTCAGTTAAACGAAATCATCTTCTGAAGGGCCGAGAGCCACAGGATCGAACGGGAAGAGACCGATGACCGCAGACAAACAGGATAGTGACAGCCACGCATCGCAACGACGCGAAATGACCGGCGCCGAAATGGTCGTCCAGGCGCTTATCGACCAGGGCGTCAAGGATATTTTCGGTTATCCGGGCGGTGCTGTCCTTCCGATCTATGACGAGCTCTTCCAGCAGGACAAGATCAATCACATCCTCGTGCGCCATGAGCAGGGCGCGGGCCATGCGGCCGAAGGTTACGCCCGCTCGACGGGCACGGTCGGCGTCATGCTGGTAACCTCGGGTCCCGGCGCGACGAATGCGGTGACGCCGCTGCAGGATGCGCTGATGGACTCGATCCCGCTTGTCTGCATCAGCGGCCAGGTCCCAACCAGCCTGATCGGCTCCGACGCATTCCAGGAATGCGATACGGTCGGCATCACGCGCCCCTGCACCAAGCACAATTGGCTGGTCAAGGACGTCAACGATCTGGCGCGCGTACTGCACGAAGCCTTCCACGTAGCCAAGACCGGGCGGCCCGGTCCGGTTCTCGTCGACATTCCGAAGGACGTCCAGTTCGCGACCGGCATGTATACGCCGCCGGAAACCGCGCCGCGCACCAGCTACAACCCTAAGGTCCAGGGCGATATAGAGGCGATCAAGCAGGCGGTTGCGCTGCTCGCCTCCGCGAAGCGTCCGGTCATCTATTCGGGCGGCGGCGTCGTCAACTCCGGCGATGAAGCCAGCAGGCTTTTGCGCGAACTCGTGGAGATCAGCAATTTCCCGATCACATCGACGCTGATGGGCCTTGGCGCCTATCCGGCATCGGGCAAGAACTGGCTCGGCATGCTCGGCATGCATGGCACCTACGAAGCCAACATGGTCATGCACGATTGCGATGTCATGCTGAATATCGGCGCGCGTTTCGACGACCGCATCACCGGCAGGCTCAAC
Organism: Phyllobacterium sp. UNC302MFCol5.2; assembly: GCF_000686005.1. Classification (NCBI taxonomy): domain Bacteria; kingdom Pseudomonadati; phylum Pseudomonadota; class Alphaproteobacteria; order Hyphomicrobiales; family Phyllobacteriaceae; genus Phyllobacterium; species Phyllobacterium sp. UNC302MFCol5.2. The sequence continues at coordinate 522,546 of NZ_JMLL01000011.1, read as the reverse complement.
GCCTTTTCGCCGAACTCGAAGAAGATTCATATCGATATCGATCCGTCTTCGATCAACAAGTCCGTCCGCGTGGATATTCCGATCATTGGCGATGTCGCCAACGTTCTTGAAGACATGGTGCGCCTGATGCGCGCCTCGTCGGTCCAGCCGGACAAGAAGGCGATCGGCGAATGGTGGTCGCAGATCGACAAGTGGCGCGCACGCAAATCGCTGTCCTATACGCGAAACAAGGACGTGATCATGCCGCAACATGCGCTGGAGCGTCTCTACGCGCTGACGAAGGATCACGACACCTACATCACGACCGAGGTCGGCCAGCACCAGATGTGGGCAGCGCAGTTCTACGGCTTTGAAAAGCCCAATCGCTGGATGACGTCCGGCGGGCTCGGGACGATGGGTTATGGCCTGCCGGCGGCGCTGGGCGTGCAGATCGCGCATCCGAATTCACTGGTCATCGATATTGCCGGCGATGCTTCGGTGCAGATGACGATGCAGGAGATGAGCGCGGCGGTGCAGTACAACGCGCCGATCAAGATCTTCATCCTCAACAACCAGTACATGGGCATGGTGCGCCAATGGCAGCAACTGCTGCACGGCAACCGGCTGTCGCATTCCTATACGGAAGCCTTGCCTGATTTCGTCAAGCTGGCGGAGGCCTATGGCGGGCACGGAATACGCTGCGAGAAGCCAGGCGACCTCGATGATGCGATCCAGGAAATGCTCGACGTCAAGAAGCCGGTTCTCTTCGATTGCCGCGTTGCAAATCTTGCCAACTGCTTCCCGATGATCCCGTCGGGCAAGGCGCACAATGAAATGCTGCTGCCCGATGAAGCAACGGACGAAGCGGTCGCCAATGCCATCGATGCCAAGGGCAGGCAGCTCGTTTAACCGAACCGGAGAAAGAAATATCATGAACGCGCAAAACCTTGCCTCCGGCTCGGCCTACTTCATCGCCAAGGAGACCGAACTACCGGTAACGACGGTCCTATCGGTACTCGTCGACAATGAGCCGGGCGTCCTTGCCCGGGTGATCGGCCTCTTCTCCGGACGGGGCTACAACATTGAGAGCCTTACGGTTTCGGAGACGGAGCACGAGCAGCACCTGTCGCGCATCACCATCGTGACGCGCGGCACGCCGCATGTGCTCGACCAGATTCGCCACCAGCTCGAGCGCATCGTGCCGGTGCATCGTGTCGTCGACCTGTCGGTACGTGCAGGCGAGCTTGGCAATGAAAAGCCGATCCAGCGCGAACTCGCCCTGGTCAAGGTTGCCGGTTTCGGCGACAACCGAAATGAGGCGCTGCGCCTCGCGGAGGCATTCCACGCCAAGGTCGTGGACGCCACCGTCGAGCATTTCATTTTTGAGATAACCGGCAAGGGCTCGAAGCTTGACCAATTCATCGCCATCATGAAGCCGATCGGCCTCGTCGAGATATGCCGCACGGGTGTGGCTGCGATGAATCGCGGCGCACAGGGCATGTAATCTCCAATGGAATGGCTCCAAATGTCAGGGATGCGCAATTGTATCCCTGACAAGATACGCGTTGAGCCGGATATCGAGCGGCCATATAGTTTGGGCCATTCATTTATACTCCATTTATACATGGTTAGATCATGACGCTCGAAATTTTCCTGACGCTGCTCGTCTTTGCCTTTGTCACCTCCATAACCCCCGGTCCGAACAATCTGATGCTGCTGACATCGGGTGTGAATTTCGGTTTCAGGCGGACGATTCCGCATATGTTCGGGATCGGCAGCGGGTTCTTCACCCTGCTTATCGCGGTAGGGCTGGGCCTCGGCGCGCTCATCCACAATTTTCCGCTGGTATACACTGCCCTCAAGTTCGCCGGCGGGGCCTACCTCGTCTACCTTGCCTACAAGATCGCGACATCGCGGTCGCTTGGCACGGTCGACAGCAATGCACGGCCGATGACGTTTTTCGAAGCCGCTGCGTTCCAATGGATCAACCCTAAAGCCTGGGTCATGGCCGTTACCGCCATGGCGACCTACACCTCGTCGGATGCCTATCTGCTGACGGTTCTCATCGTCGGTATCGCTTTTGCCATCGTCAACGTCCCTTCGGTGTCGAGCTGGGCAGCGTTCGGCCAGATGATGCGGGGATGGCTCGCCGATCCCGTCCGGCTTAAATGGTTCAACATCACGATGGCGCTTCTCCTCATTGCGAGCCTCTGGCCAATGCTGAAGTGAGCTTGCACCGGGGCAGGAAAAGGTCTTAAGATTTTTCCATGGCACACGATCACCCCGAGCATCACCCCGACAACGAACTCGATCCCATGGCCGCGCGCGTGCGGGCGCTCGAGACGATCCTGACAGAGAAGGGTCTCGTCGATCCGAAGGCCATCGATGCGATCGTCGATACCTACGAGACGAAAGTCGGCCCGCGCAATGGGGCGAGAGTGGTCGCGAAGGCCTGGTCCGACCCGGAATTTGCCGGTTGGCTGCAACGCGACGCCACCGAAGCAATTGCTTCGCTCGGCTATGCCGGGCGACAGGGCGAACATATGCAAGCGGTGTTCAACACCTCCGATACGCATAACCTTGTGGTCTGCACCTTGTGCTCCTGTTATCCGTGGTCGGTGCTCGGCTTGCCGCCAGTATGGTACAAGGCGCCGCCCTATCGCTCGCGGGCAGTGATCGATCCGCGCGGCGTGCTTGCGGAGTTCGATCTCGTTCTCCCCGAGACGACAAAGATCCGCGTTTGGGATTCGACTGCCGAGCTGCGCTACCTCGTTGTCCCCCTGCGTCCGGCGGGTACCGAGGGTTTCAGCGAGGAACAGCTCGCCGAACTCGTCACACGGGATTCGATGATCGGCACCGGGCTGGCACTGACCCCGGAGGCGGCATGAACGGCCCGCAGGATCTCGGTGGGCAAATGGGATTCGGCCCGGTTGCGCCGGAAAAGGACGAGCCGCTGTTTCATGCGGAGTGGGAAAAGCGTGCGCTCGGCCTGACCATAGCCGCCGGGGCAATGGGGCATTGGAACATCGATGAAAGCCGGCACACGCGCGAAAGCCTGCACCCTGCGGATTATTATTCGTCCACCTATTATGAAATCTGGATCAAGGCGCTCGAGCGATTGCTGCAGCGTCATGGTTTCGTATCGCCCGAGGAACTTGGCAAGGGTCATGCCACAGGCAAGGGCACGGAGCCGAAACGCGTCCTCAAGGCGGAAAACGTCGCGGCGGCCTTGGCGAAGGGTGGACCCTGCGACCGGCCGATGACTGCGCCGCCGCGCTTTTCGGCGGGTGACAGGGTGCGAACACATAATTTCAATCCGCAGACGCATACGCGGCTGCCGCGCTACGCCCGCGGCAAGGCAGGAATCGTCGAGGCTGTGCGGGAGGGCTTCGTCTTTCCGGACACCAACGCCCACGGCAAGGGCGAGAATCCGCAATTCGTTTATACAGTGACCTTTCCCGCTGCTGAGATTTGGGGTGACGGGGCCGACCCGACGCTGACAGTCAGCATCGATGCCTGGGAGAGCTATCTTGAGCCTGCGTGACCTGATCACGCACTCCAAGGGTCTGCCGTCGCAGGATGGCAGTCCTGTCTTTGCCGAGCCATGGCAGGCGGAAGCATTTGCCATGGTTGCTGCCTTGCACGACAGGGGCTTGTTTACCTGGGATGAATGGGCGCATGCGCTCTCGGCTGAATTGAGGCGCCCTGGCGCGCTGGAGGACGCCAGCGATTACTATCATTGCTGGCTTGAGGCCCTGGAAACCCTTGTCGTCACCAAGAATGTTGCGGCAAGAATCGAAGTAGAAGCGCTTGCGGCATCCTGGCAACGCGCCGCCCACGCGACGCCGCACGGCGAGCCCATCAGACTTGAAAACGACCCGGATCGATCCTGAAATGATGATTTCCCTGAACCTGCGCCGGAAGGCGTTTCTCCTTCTTGCGTGCGCAATGCTTGTTCTTGGCGGCGCCGCCATGGCGCAGGAAGACAATTGGCCAACGTCCAGCGAAGACGATTTGCGCAAGCTTATCACTGGGGCGACGCTGACGGGCGAAGTGAAGGCCGAGCCGCCATTCAACTTCAGTGAATTCCTTGCCTCCGACGGAAAGTCGCGCGGCAAGATGATCGAATGCTGCAAGCCGGAGCAGGTCGTCAGCAACGGCATGTCCTATGCGGGCGAGTGGACGCTGGAAAAGGACAATCTGTGCGTTACCTATGAAGGTGAAGCGGACAAGATCTGCTGGCGCCTCCAGGTGAAGGGCGACCGGTTTCGTATGACCGACCAGAAATTCGGTCGGGTCGGCGAGGGGCAGATCCGGGCGGGAAATCCCGATAATCTATAGTATAAGCCGATACCGCGGCATTTTCCTTGCCCTTTGGCGGCGAATCCTGTCAGTCAGACCCATGCAATTATCTCCGCAACAGGATGAAGCGCTACGAGCGGTTTCGACATGGCTGAAGGAAGGGCGACGGCCGATCTTTCGCCTGTTCGGCTATGCCGGCACCGGCAAGACAACGCTCGCCCGCTATTTCGCCGAACATATCGATGGCGACGTCCAGTTTGCGGCCTTTACCGGCAAGGCGGCGCAGGTGCTGCGCTCGAAGGGCGCGGCCAATGCACGGACGTTGCATTCGCTGATTTACCGGCCGCGCGGTGAAGAGGCTGTCGAAGACCAGACGACGGGCAAGACCAGTATCGCGCCGACTTTTTCGCTGAACCGGCAAAGCCCCGTCGCCAAGGCCAAGCTCATCGTCGTCGACGAATGCTCGATGGTTGATGAACAGCTTGGCAAGGATCTGCTGAGTTTCGGCACGCCCATCCTCGTTCTCGGGGATCCCGGGCAGTTGCCGCCGATCTCCGGCGGCGGGTTTTTCACCGAGCACGAGCCGGATTTTCTCTTGAGCGAGATTCACCGGCAGGCGCGGGATAATCCCATCATCCGGCTCGCACTCGACGTGCGCGAGGGTCGCGAATTCGGCTATGGCGACTATGGCGCGGCCAAGGTCATCTCCAAGACCGACGTGACCCAGGACCTCGTGCTTGGCGCCGACCAGGTGCTGGTCGGAACGAACCGCACACGCCGCCGCTACAACCAGCGCTTGCGCGAACTCAAGGGCTTTTCCGCCGCCTTTCCGCAGGCTGGCGACAAGCTGGTTTGCCTGCGCAACGACCCGGCCAAGGGGTTGCTCAATGGCTCGCTGTGGAAGGTTATGACCTCGTCGCGCGAGACCGTGAAGCCGGGCATCAACCTTCTCGTTTCACCCGAAGACGAGGAACCGGGCAGGGGCGTTGCCAAGATCAAGCTCCTGAAGGCCCAGTTCGATGACCCCGACGCTGAAATTCCATGGCAGACGAAAAAGCGCTTCGACGACTTCGACTATGGCTATGCGCTGACGACCCACAAGGCGCAGGGTTCGCAATGGGACGATGTCGTGCTCTTCGACGAAAGCTTTGCATTCCGCGATACCCGCGAGCGCTGGCTCTATACGGCCATTACCCGCGCTGCCGAGCGATTGACCGTTGTTCGGTAGGGCCATGCGTCCGTGACATGGATCGTTCAAATTTCGATCGGCCCTTGAACGAATTACCAATGTCTTATGTCGTATTTCTCAGATAGAACTGTGTGAGACGTTCCTGCGTGGAAATTCGACGATGACTGCAACACTCTCCGTCAACCTCAACGCTATTGCGATGCTGCGCAACCGCCGCGACCTGCCATGGCCGAGCGTGACCGGCCTCGGACGCATAGCGCTGGCGGCCGGAGCGTCCGGCCTGACGGTTCACCCGCGACCGGACGAGCGCCACATACGCTTCTCGGATCTGCCCGAGATTCGTGCGCTCATCGACGATGAGTTCCCCGACGCGGAGTTCAACATAGAAGGCTATCCGACGGCGGAGTTTCTCGAACTCGTCGCCAGGAATGAGCCGGAACAAGTGACCCTCGTTCCTGACGATCCATCGCAAGCTACGTCAGATCACGGTTGGGATGTCGTCGCGAAGGCAGATTATCTGCGCCCGATCATCGCCGGGCTGAAAGAGCGGGGCGCGCGCGTTTCCCTGTTCATCGATCCCGATCCGGAAGCGCCGGCCGGCGCGCAGGCACTCGGGGCTGACCGCGTCGAACTCTACACCGGTCCCTATGGCGGCGCCTTCGATAATCCGCGCCGTGCGGCGGAAGAGCTTTCGAAGCTGGAAGTCACCGCTGCGGCAGCTGCGAAGGTGGGGATAGCGGTCAATGCCGGACACGACCTGACTGTCGCCAATCTGCCGCCTCTGGTCAAGAAAGTGCCAAATCTGGTTGAAGTTTCAATAGGTCATGGCCTGACCGCCGACGCTTTGACCCACGGAATGTCGCGCTCTGTGGAAAGATTCCTCGATGCGCTACGAGCTTAGCCCCTTGATAAGGGTGCGCGATTTGATTTGCCATGCGTTTTTGCATACCGTGAGTCTAGAGCTATGAAGAAATGGCGATTGATATTGCGATGCAACACGGCTAACTCGTCCGCCCACGCTGTCAGAGCGAGGAAAAAATTGCATGAGTGACCAGCAATTGGCTGACGAGAACTACTACAAAGATCCCGTCACCCATGACCCGGATATGCATCACCACAAAGAGACGTTTCCGGTACTTGTGCTTGGGGCACTCGGCGTCGTCTATGGTGATATCGGCACGAGCCCGATCTATGCTTTCCGCGAGGCGCTTCATGCTGCTTCCCTTGATGGAAGCCTGAGCCGGACTGACGTGCTCGGCGTCGTCTCGATGATCTTCTGGGCGCTTACGGTCATTGTCACCATAAAATATGTGCTTTTCGTGCTGCGCGCCGACAATGACGGCGAAGGCGGCATTCTTTCCTTGATGGCCTTGGCACGGGCGAGCTTCAAGACTCGCCCGCAACTTATTCTGGCCCTCGGGATTATCGGCGCGTCGCTGTTTTACGGCGATGCGGTAATCACGCCGGCGATTTCCGTGCTTTCGGCGGTGGAAGGCCTTGAGATCGTCACGCCTACGTTGGAGCCGTTCATCGTCCCGATCACGCTGGTCATTCTGCTGACGCTGTTTTCCATCCAGCGCTTCGGTACGGCGCGTGTCGCGACCGTTTTCGGTCCGATTACCTTGCTCTGGTTCCTTGCCCTCGGCTTCTTTGGCCTTTGGCATCTCGCCGATGATCTGAGCGTCTTTGCCGCAGCCAATCCGGTCTATGCCTTCGAATACATCATCGACAATCCAGCTACCGCCTTCCCGACCATCGGTACGGTATTTCTGGCCGTCACCGGTGCGGAGGCGCTTTACGCCGACCTCGGGCATTTCGGTCGCAAACCCATAGCCACGGCGTGGATGTGGGTCGTTTTTCCGTGCTTGCTCTTGAACTATTTCGGTCAGGGCGCCTTCATTCTCGCGCATGGCGATGCGGCCAAGAATCCGTTCTTCGAAATGTTTCCGAACTGGGCGCTTCTGCCCATGGTCATTCTCGCCACGATGGCGACGGTCATCGCCAGCCAGGCGGTCATCTCGGGTGCCTATTCGCTGTCGCGCCAGGCCGTGCAACTCAATCTCCTGCCGCGTCTGAATATCGAGCACACCTCGGAGAAACAGTCTGGCCAGGTCTATTTGCCACGGGTCAATGTACTCCTCGGCCTCGTCGTCATCTTGCTGGTTCTGGGCTTCGAGCGCTCGTCCAACCTTGCATCGGCCTATGGCATTGCCGTCACCGGCAACATGCTGGTCACGACGACCCTGCTGTTCATCGTCATGCTCCGCATCTGGAAGTGGCGGCTTTGGGTCGCAATCTGCCTGACGCTTTCGTTCCTTATCATCGATCTGACCTTCGTCAGCGCCAATCTGATCAAGGTCGTCGATGGCGGCTGGGCTTCGCTCGTCGTCGCCTTCCTGATCATCCTCGTGATGTTCACCTGGGTGCGCGGCAGCCGCCAGCTCTTCGAAAAGACGCGCAAGGGCGAAGTGCCGCTTGATCTGATTTCGCGCAAGATGGCCGAAAACCCGCCGACGCTGGTTCCTGGTACGGCCGTCTTCCTCACCGGCGATCCAAAGAGCACGCCGACGGCACTGATGCACAGCCTCAAGCACTACAAGGTCTTGCATCAGAACAATGTCATCCTCACCGTCATCACCGCGCCGACGCCGCTGGTAAAGAAGAGCGAGCGCGTGCGGATCGAGCCGATCAACGACCTGTTCATGCGGGTGACGCTGACCTTCGGCTACATGGAGCGGCCCAATATTCCGCGCACCCTCGCCATCTGCCGCAAGCAGGGCTGGAAGTTCGACATCATGACGACGTCCTTCTTCCTGTCGCGGCGTTCGCTGAAAGCTTCGGCGCGGTCCGAAATGCCGCGCTGGCAGGATCGGCTTTTTATTGCCCTTGCTCGCACCGCAAGCGACGCGACGGAGTATTTCCAGATCCCGACCGGGCGCGTCGTCGAAATCGGTACGCAGGTGAATATTTAGAACCTGTTTAGTCTAGGACATGATCGAGGCGGAGTCCGTCCGGGGTCACCCCGGCCGCCAACGCCTCGCCGATACATTCTTTATCGAAAAATAATTGCGCCATCGCGCTTGCCAAATACCCTGCATCGTATTAGAAACCCCGCCGTAACGTACGGTACGGTACGGCAGGGAGTTAACGCGTGCACCCCACAGTCGATGTCAGCGAAAGCGGATTGACCGAGCGTCAGAAGGACGTGCTCGATGCGGCGCTCGCGCTTCTCGTTGAGGCGGGCGACACGCTGACGATGACAAGCGTCGCGCGTCGTGCCAGTTGCTCGAAGGAAAGCCTCTACAAGTGGTTCGGCGACCGCGACGGTCTCTTGACCGCAACAGTGCAATGGCAGGCCCTGAAGGTGAGGGGCGTACCGGTCGATCCAGAGGCTTTCAATCTTGCCTCGCTGACCGCGGGGCTTGAAGGCTTCGCTGCCGATTGGCTGCGTGTGTTGTCGGGCAATATTTCGGTCGCGCTCAACCGGGTCGCCGTTGGTCATGCCGGCAGCGACAAGCACGATCTTGGCGCGATCGTGCTCGAAAACGGCCCATTCGCCATGGCGCGGCGCTTGAAGCCCCTGCTGCAGCTTGGGCGGGAGACCGGCCTTTTGGAATTTCAGGAAACGGACGAGGCGTTTCGCACTTTCTTCGGACTTGTCGTCCGGGATGTGCAAATCCGGTTGCTGCTCGGCGACCGGCTCGGATTGAACGAGACGGCGATCGACCGTGACGCAAGGCGAGCGACACAGCAGTTTCTGGCTCTCTACGGAATTAACACCAACCAGGCCCGGAACGGCCACCAATCCTAACCAAGGGAAGGAATAGATCGATGCGCGTATATTATGACCGCGATGCGGACATTAACCTCATCAAGTCGAAGAAGGTTGCCATTATTGGCTATGGTTCGCAGGGCCGCGCCCATGCGCTGAACCTCAAGGACTCCGGCGCCAAGGACGTGCGCATTGCGCTTCGCCCCGGCTCCGCCACCGCCAAGAAGGCCGAGGCTGACGGCTTCCAGGTCGTGAGCGTTGCCGAGGCTGCAAAATGGGCCGATCTGATGATGATGGCAACGCCGGACGAGCTCCAGGCCGACATCTACAAGGAACATATCGCCGACAATATCCGCGATGGCGCTGCGATCGCCTTCGCGCACGGCCTCAACGTGCATTTCGGCCTCATCGAGCCGAAGAAGAGCGTAGACGTCGTCATGATCGCCCCGAAGGGCCCGGGCCACACCGTGCGCGGTGAATACCAGAAGGGCGGCGGCGTTCCCTGCCTTATCGCCATCCATCAAGATGCTTCCGGCAATGCGCATGATCTCGCGCTTTCCTATGCTTGTGGCGTTGGCGGCGGCCGTTCGGGTGTCATCGAGACCAATTTCCGCGAAGAGTGCGAAACCGACCTCTTCGGCGAGCAGGTCGTTCTGTGCGGCGGTCTGGTCGAACTGATCCGCGCCGGCTTTGAAACGCTGGTCGAGGCTGGCTATGCGCCGGAAATGGCCTATTTCGAGTGCCTGCACGAAGTGAAGCTGATTGTCGACCTTATCTATGAAGGCGGCATCGCCAACATGAACTATTCGATCTCGAATACGGCCGAATGGGGCGAATACGTCTCAGGTCCGCGCATCATCACCGCCGAGACCAAGGCCGAGATGAAGCGTGTTCTGAAGGATATCCAGACCGGCAAATTCACGTCCGACTGGATGCAGGAATACAAGGCCGGCGCGTCGCGCTTCAAGGGCATTCGCCGCATGAACGACGCCCACCAGATCGAAGAAGTCGGCGAAAAGCTGCGCGGCATGATGCCGTGGATCGGCAAGAACAAGCTGGTCGACAAGGCCAAGAACTAAGACGTTATCGTGTGAAGCAGAAAGGCCGGCGGAGCGATCCGCCGGCCTTTTCACCCTCTGCATTTACAAATCGCATTGCCGCCGCGGTGCGTTATATGGCTGGAACGTGTTGTCGGAAGGGCGGTACGACTGGTAGCGCGCGCGGCACCGTTCGACCTGGCTCGGTCCGGACGGCCCGACCGGACGGCGAACGCGAAAATCGTAGCAGCGCGACGAACCGGTACAATCAGGCGAGGCAATATTCGCAGGCGAACCATTCTTGAGGATGATCGGCTGGCGCGGGATGACGTCGAGGCCACGCGGCGCCGGGCGATAGGTCTGCACTTCCTGTGCTGATGCGACGCTCATCGAGATCGGCGCGGCGAGGCAGATGGCAAGGGCAATTGCGAGGTTTTTCATTTGTCCGGTCTTTCCATTCGCACAACATATAGGAGCAAGCGCCACGATAGCCACTGGTGGTCATCGCCGAACCCGATTAGGTTTCCTAAAAAGCAACGTTGCTTTGTACCGAATGGTTTCAACCTGGACCCCTCCGCATGTCCGTCCGCATCGCTACCTTCAATGTCGAGAACCTGATGAGCCGGTTCGATTTTTCCGGGTTCCGTAATAATCTCAACATGGATCGTTCGCTCCAGCTCTTTCAGATTCAGGACGAGGCGCAATTCAGGCAACTCGAACAGGCCCGCGCCATTGCCCATGCGGACGATACGCGCCAATTGACGGCGCTGGCGATTGCCGAAACCCATGCCGACATATTGTGCCTGCAGGAGGTCGACAATATCGGCGCGCTGAATGCTTTCGAGTTCGGCTACCTGTTCAAGATGGTGGGCGAGGGCTACCGCCACAAATACATGGTCGAAGGCAATGACAGCCGCGGCATCGATGTCGCCGTGCTCCTGCGCGACCAGACGCGCTATGGCGAACCGATCGAATTTGTGTCCATGACCAGCCACGCGCATGTGACCTATGACGATTTCGGGCTTTACGATCCGCAGCTTGGCCTTGTTGGGATCACCGCCAATGAGCGCATTTTCAAGCGCGACTGTCTCGAGATCGATGTGCGCATCGCCGGCAAGCCGCTCAGCCTCTTCGTCTGCCATTTCAAGTCGATGGGATCGCCGCGCAATGGTCTCGACGGGCGAACCTCGACCATGCCGGTGCGTGTTGCAGAGGCGAAGGCCGTGCGGCGCATCATCAGTGAAAAGTTTGCGTCAAGCGGCGGCCCGGCGGACAAGCACTGGTTGATCTGCGGCGATTTCAACGATTATCGCGAGCGGGTGGTGATCGGCGGCGATTCCATGAGCGGCTATACGTTTGCTCCGGTCAACGACCCGGTCAGCTGCGTCGATGTCCTGCTCGAAGGCGGGTTCTGCGAAAACCTGGTGGAGAGGCGGCCGATCATGGATCGCTGGACGCTTTATCATACGCGCGGCCCGCAGGAACGGCATCTTTGCCAGCTCGACTATATCCTGGCCTCGCCGGAGCTTGCCCGTTCCAACGGCAAGGTTCTCCCCGACATCATCCGCAACGGCCAGCCGCACCGGACAATCTTTCCGCCCGGCCAAGAGGTCGATCGCTTTCCACGCACTGGCTGGGACCGGCCCAAGGCCAGTGATCATTGCCCGGTGGCAGTTACTCTCGATATGGTTTGAACGATGCTGGATATTCCGGAAGGTGCGGTCATTCCGCTGAAGAGCGCGACCGTGCGCATCGACGGCGCACCCCTGGCCTATGAATTGCAGAACAGCGCGGATATTGCGGCAAACTGGTCGCGCGCGACCGCCGACAACCCGGCCTTGTTCAATGGTCCGTTCTTCATGGCGGAGGAGGCATCGGTTGCGGGTGGCGATTTCCGCGCACGATATCACCGCACGCGCTTTGCAACGATGATGCACTGGAAGGGCAATGTGTCTGCCGAAAAGCCCTGGCACATTTTTGGCGTGGGCGTCATCGTTTCCAGCGACAACAGGTTGATCGCCGGCCGTATGGCGCCTTCGACGTCGGCAGCGGGCCGCATCTATTTTCCAGCCGGCTCCTTCGATGAGGACGATGTCGTCGGCGACCATATCGATATCGACGGCAATATGATGCGTGAAGTCGAAGAGGAAACCGGCATTGATCTTTTGCGGGCGGCAGGCAGGGACGATGCCATATATCTCGTAACCGTGAACCGCAGCATCGCGCTGTTCCGCCGCCACTATTTCGATCTGACCGCGGCGACCATTCTCGATCGCATCCGCGCGCACATTGCCTCGGAAAACGATCCGGAACTCGATGATATTGTTGCGATTTCCGGCGCCGGTGCAATGCGCGAGGCGACGCCGCCGACATTTCGCGCCTTTGCAGACTGGCACTTCGGCCGGCCTTGAGCTTGCGCCGCAAGAGCGTAAGCTTTCAGGCCTCGGACCCGCCCAAAATGTAACCGTCACAAGCTTTGGCTTGAATGGGCGGGACCATCCACTAATTTCTGCGCATTCACGCGGGGAGAACGCAAATGGCTGGTCGGAACTACGAAGTCTACGACGTCTTTACGGACAAGGTATTGGCGGGAAATCCCTTGGCCATCGTCCACGATACGGATGGGCTCGACAGCGAGGCAATGCAGAAGATTGCGCGGGAGTTCAACCTTTCCGAAACGGTGTTCGTGCTTGCGGCCCGGAACCCGGCACATACGGCCTGGGCGCGTATCTTCACACCGGACTATGAGATGCCGTTCGCCGGTCATCCGACCGTGGGCACGGCGATTTCGCTGGCGCAACGACGCTTTGGCGCCGTCGAAGAGGATCAGGACGCGCTGATCATTCTTGAGGAGCAGGTTGGCCCGGTGCGCTGCGGCGTCCGCCTTACCGCGAGCGGTGCTTTTGCGGAGTTCGACCTGCCGAAGCTTCCCGTGCAGATACCCTACAATTACGACAGGATCGCAATTGCCAACGCGCTGCGGCTCGAACCGCGGGAGATTGGCTTCGAAAATCATGTACCGAGCATCTGGGACGCGGGCGTGCCATTCATGATGGTCCCGGTCCATGGTCTCGAATCGGCTGGCCGCATCCGTATCAACCAGACGGCTATGAAGGATGTTGCCCCGACCATCGGGCATCGCCAGTTGCCGGTCTACTGCTATTGCCGCGAAACTATCCTGCACGATAGCCATTTTCATTCGCGCATGTTCGTCAGCGATGACGGCACCTACGAGGATCCTGCGACAGGCTCGGCGACGGCTGCCTTTGCCGGCGCCATCCACGCCTTCGACAGGCCGCTCGACGGAGTGCTGCGGCTCTCGATCGAACAAGGCTACGAGATGGGCAGGCCGTCGCGCCTGCAACTGGAACTAGATATTGCCGAGGAGAAGCTCCTCGGCGCGCGTATTGGCGGTTCGGCGGTCAAGATCGCGGAGGGCCGTCTTTTTGCTTGATATGCTGCCTTGCGCTGTTCCTGTGCGCGGCCGTCATAAAGTTTTCAAGAAGGGCTGGACAGGCAGGAAATGCCCCGTTATAGAGCCCTCACTTTCGGTCGTCACAGCGGCTGACGGGCACATAGCTCAGTTGGTAGAGCAGCTGACTCTTAATCAGCGGGTCGTAGGTTCGATCCCTACTGTGCCCACCATTCTTTCGAAAAAAGGGCCGCATGGCCCTTTTTTCATGCACGCGAGGCAGAATCAACCTGCCGGCAAACGCTAGAGGAGACTTCCCATGAGCATCCGTCGTATTGAAGTTGGTCCACGCATGAGCCAGGCCGTTATCCATGGCAACACGGTATATCTCGCCGGGCAGGTGGGTGGCCCGGGCAAGAGTGTTACCGAGCAGACCAAGGATGTGCTTGCGGCCGTCGATCGCCTGCTCAAGGAAGCCGGCACCGACAAGTCGAAGCTGCTCCAGGCCATTATCTGGCTCGACGACATGAAGGACTTCAGCGAGATGAACGCCGTGTGGGATAGCTGGGTCGATCCGGCTAATACGCCCGCGCGCGCGACCGGCGAAGCCAAGCTCGCAACGCCCGAATACAAGGTCGAGATCATCGTCACCGCCGCTCTCTGATTCGGTTTGGCGCACGTCAAAGTGCGTTATTCTTGAAGCGGTTGTCACCATCCTGCCGTAAAAGGCGGTTTCTTTGCAGCAAAGCCCGAGTAAATTGCTCGGGCAGGCTGGATTTTTGGCGCGGAAATGCATAAAGTCCGCGCTTCTCCGGATTGCCACAGGGGCAATTCTTCAAACGCTTGTCTGATTGTAGCCAATTGCTATTGCGCAAGACGAGGCAAGCATGGGTAAGGAAAACGATTGCAAGTACTCGTTCGAGACAACAATGTTGAACAGGCCCTCCGGGTCTTGAAGAAAAAGATGCAGCGGGAGGGTCTCTTCCGCGAAATGAAGGCGCGCCAGGCATTCGAAAAGCCGTCCGAGCGCCGTGTCCGTGAAAAAGCTGAAGCCGTTAGCCGCGCCCGCAAGGCAGCGCGCAAGCAGGCGCAGCGCGAAGGTCTCCTGCCAGGGCCGAAGAAGAAGGAACGCCCGCCGCGTCCGAATGGCAATAGCGGTGGCGACTTCAACCGATAGTCGGTGACCGGCCGTCCGGTCATTTTTATAGCGAGAAAACCCGCACGGCCTTGCTCGGGCGGGTTTCGTTTTTCCTGGCCCTGAATGGTCGGCCGGGATCATCCCTTGGGCGGTTTCCAGAAAGTGCCTCCTTGCGCGGCCCAATAGCCTGCCTATTCATGCAGGCATTCAGTCATGCATCATGGAGACAAGCATATGGCGCTCAAGCTCAACATTATCATTGCCAGCACACGCCCCGGTCGTGGCGGTCCGGCAGTCGCAAAGTGGTTTCATGAATTTGCCAGCTTGGATGCCCGGTTTGAAACTGCGCTGATCGACCTTGCCGAAATCAACCTGCCTCTCCTTGATGAACCGCATCATCCCCGCATGCAGAAATATGAAAAGGCTCATACCAAGCGTTGGAGCAGCCTCGTCGATGCGGCAGACGCAACCGTTTTCGTTACGCCGGAATATGATTATTTCGCTCCGCCATCGCTCATCAACGCTTTGATTTACCTGTCGAAGGAGTGGAATTACAAACCGGCCGGATTTGTCAGCTATGGCGGCGTATCCGGCGGCTTGCGCTCGGTCGAGTCGGTAAAAGGGCTGGTTGCGGGCTTGCGCATGATGCCGATTCCCGATGGCGTTGCAGTGCATTCGTATCAGCAGTTCATCGATGATGAAGGCGTCTTCCAGCCCACCGAATCGATGACGGGCAGCGCGGCGACAATGCTGGCGGAGCTTGCCAAGTGGGCAGAGGCCCTGAAGCCGCTGCGCGCCTAAGCTGACGTATTGACCCGCTTGACAACAGCGTTGCAGGCGGGTCTCTTAGAGACATTCACCAGGGGGGTCCCGACAAGGGGCTGAGATACTGCTGGCCATCGGCAAGCGCAGTGACCCGTTGAACCTGATCCAGTTCATACTGGCGTAGGGACGGTGCAAAAGTCTGCGCGGGCCAGGGATCTCCTGTTGTAGTTCGCACAAGCCTTTCATCCTTCCGGCACAGAACTGGGTTTCGCGCCTGCATGGCCATAATGGCGTGCGGGCAATTTGAACTGGCGGGCGTTTTTGAGCGTTCGCGGAGCAAAGGAACCTGATGATGACCGCAATTACTCCAATCGTTTCGACCGGCGCGCTCCCGGCATCGACCAAGGTCTACAAGGCCGGGCGCATATATGCGGATTTGCGCGTACCGATGCGCGAAATTGCCGTGCATCCGACGGCGGGCGAGCCCCACGTCACCGTCTATGATGCGTCCGGCCCCTATAGCGATCCGCTCGTGACTATCGATATTGCGCAGGGCCTGCCACGCATGCGGGAGGCCTGGCTTGAGGCGAGGGGCGACACGATTGTTTATGACGGCCGCCACGTTCTCCCCGCCGATAATGGCTTTGCGACCGGTGAGCGTCTGACGCCGGCTTTCTCCGGCCTCAGCAGGCCACGCAGGTCCAGGGACGGCCGTGCCGTTACCCAACTCGCCTATGCGCGGGCAGGCATCGTTACGCCGGAGATGGAGTTTGTCGCGATTCGCGAAAACCTTGGCCGCGAAGCGGCGAGGAGCGCGTTGGTACGCGACGGCGAATCCTTCGGAGCGGCAATACCGGACTATGTGGCGCCCGAATTCGTGCGCGACGAGATCGCGCGGGGCAGGGCGATCATCCCTGCCAATATCAACCACCCCGAACTCGAGCCGATGATCATCGGCCGCAATTTCCTCGTCAAGATCAATGCCAATATCGGCAATTCCGCTGTCACCTCTTCGATGGCCGAGGAGGTCGAGAAAATGGTCTGGGCGACGCGCTGGGGCGCGGATACGGTCATGGACCTTTCGACCGGACGCAATATTCACAATATTCGCGAGTGGATCATCCGCAACGCGCCAGTGCCGATCGGCACGGTGCCGCTCTATCAGGCGCTGGAAAAGGTGGGCGGTATCGCCGAGGATCTGAGCTGGGAGATTTTTCGCGATACGCTGATCGAACAGGCGGAACAGGGCGTCGACTATTTCACCATCCATGCCGGGGTGCGGCTTCATTACATCCCGCTCACCGTCAACCGGGTAACCGGCATTGTCTCGCGCGGCGGCTCGATCATGGCGAAGTGGTGCCTGCATCACCACAGGGAAAGCTTCCTTTACGAGCATTTCGCGGAAATCTGCGATATCTGCCGCGTCTATGATGTCTCCTTCTCCCTGGGCGATGGGCTGCGGCCTGGCTCGATCGCCGATGCCAACGATGCGGCGCAATTTGCCGAGCTCGAGACGCTCGGCGAACTCACCCGGATCGCCTGGGCCAAGGATTGCCAGGTGATGATCGAAGGGCCCGGCCACGTGCCAATGCACAAGATCAAGGAGAACATGGACAAGCAACTCGCCGTTTGCGGCGAGGCTCCATTCTATACGCTCGGACCGCTGACGACAGACATCGCACCCGGCTACGATCACATCACCTCCGGCATCGGCGCAGCAATGATCGGCTGGTTCGGCACAGCAATGCTCTGCTATGTCACGCCCAAGGAGCATCTCGGCCTGCCCAATCGGGACGACGTCAAGGTCGGCGTCATCACCTACAAGATCGCCGCCCATGCGGCCGACCTTGCCAAGGGTCATCCGGCGGCGAAACTACGCGACGACGCGCTGTCGCGGGCGCGTTTCGAGTTCCGCTGGGAAGACCAGTTCAACCTGTCGCTCGATCCCGAAACCGCGCGCCTCTACCACGATGAGACACTTCCGAAAGAAGCGCACAAAGTGGCGCATTTCTGCTCGATGTGCGGGCCGAAATTCTGCTCGATGCGCATTTCGCACGACATCAGGGCGGAGGCGCAGAAGGAAGGCATGGCGGCGATGGCGGCGAAATTCCGCGAGGGCGGCGATCTCTATATGCCGCTGGAAAATGGCGGCTGATTCATGGCGGTGCTTGTCAAAGGCGCTGGCGTTGCCGGCCTGGCGGTTGCGCATGAACTGATGGTGCGCGGTATCGAGGTGACCGTGGTCGATCCTGCGCCCGGAGGCCTAAGGGCCGCATCCTGGTATGCCGGCGGCATGCTCGCGCCCTATTGCGAAAGGGAAAGCGCCGAGCAGGCTGTCGTCGAGCTTGGACGAGGGGCAGCCGATTGGTGGGAGGAAGCACTGCCCGGCAGCGTGACCCGGAACGGCACGCTGGTCCTCGCCCCGGCACGCGACCATAAGGAACTCGACCGTTTTGGGGCGCGCACGTCCGGCTTCGAAATGATCGATGAAGGAGAGATTGCGGCGCTTGAGCCCGACCTTTCCGGCCGCTTTCGCAAGGGGCTTCACTTTCCCAGCGAAGCGCATCTCGATCCTCGCCACGCGCTGGTCGTTCTTGCGGCAAAGCTTGCCGCCTGCGGTGTCTGTTTCGAAACCGATCTGTCGGCCCCGTCGGACTTCGATTGGACCATAGAATGTGTCGGACGCGCGACGCAGGACGAGAACATTCGCGGCGTGCGCGGCGAAATGCTGCTGTTGCGCACGCCGGATGTTGCCCTGTCACGGCCGATACGGCTCATTCATCCACGCTTTCCCGTCTACATTGTGCCAAGGGCAGGACAGACCTTCATGGTCGGCGCAACGATGATCGAAAGCGATGCGACCGGGCCGATTACGGCGCGCTCGATGATGGAACTGCTGAATGCTGCCTATAGCCTCCATCCAGCCTTTGGCGAGGCTGAGATCGTGGAGACTGGAACCGGTATCCGGCCGGCCTATGCCGACAACCTGCCGCGCGTCGTCCGCAACGGCAATGCAATCAGCATCAATGGACTTTTCCGCCACGGTTTCCTGCTTGCTCCCGCCATGGCGCGGCAGGCTGCGGACATGATTTTCGATGAAAGGAACAAGGCGCAATGAAACTCATCGTCAATGGTGAAACGCGTGAGGTCGGGGCGCAATTCCTCAACGCGCTGCTGAGCGAGCTGGAGTTCGAGGGTGAATGGCTGGCGACAGCGCTGAATGGCGAACTCGTCCGCTCGGCCGAGCGCGCGGACTGCGCGCTCCGGGAGGGGGACCGCGTCGAAATTCTGACGCCGCAGCAGGGAGGCTGACCATGCTTACGCTTTACGGCACCGAACTTCATTCACATTTGCTGCTCGGAACCGCGCAATACCCATCGCCGGCAATTCTGCTCGACGCCATTAAGGCCTCAGGCACCGGGGTCGTCACGGTTTCCTTGCGCCGCGAAACGGCGGGTGGCAGTTCCGGTGAAAGGTTCTGGTCGTTGATCCGCTCGTCCGGCGTGCGCGTGCTGCCGAATACGGCCGGCTGCCATTCGGCGAAGGAAGCGGTGCTGACGGCGCAAATGGCGCGTGATCTCTTCGCCACGGATTGGATCAAGCTCGAAGTCATCGGCAACCACGACACGCTGCAACCGGATGTTTTCGCCCTGGTCGAGGCCGCGGGTATCCTCAGCAACGAGGGATTCAAGGTCTTTCCCTATACGACCGACGACCTTGTCGTCGCCGGGAGGCTGATCGATGCCGGCTGCGAGGTGCTGATGCCGTGGTGCGCTCCGATCGGCTCGGCGCAAGGCCCGCTGAACCTGCATGCGCTGCGCTCGCTGCGCGGTCATTTTCCGGAGGTCCCGTTGATTGTCGATGCCGGCCTCGGCCGTCCGTCGCATGCGGCGACCGTGATGGAACTCGGCTTTGATGCGATTCTGCTCAACACGGCCGTGGCGAAGGCAGGTGATCCGGTGGCGATGGCCGGCGCCTTCGCCAAGGCGACGGAGGCCGGCTACGCCGCATTTCGCGCCGGCATGCTCGAGCCGCGCGATGTTGCCGTGCCGTCAACGCCGGTGATCGGCAAGGCAGTTTTTGGCTAGCAAACGCCTCGGCCAGTCAGCTATCGAGCAAGGCTGCGACGTTGTGGTTTTCGCCGTAGACGAGGCAATCGGCAATGGTTGTCTTGTCGAGGACGCCCCGCGTCACATTGGCCACCTCATTGAAGACATGGCGAATCTCGCAGGTCGCTTCGCTGGCGCAATCCTCGCAGCGGCGATAGGCGATCTTGCTGAGGCAGGGGAGTGGCGCAATCGGTCCGTCGATGAGCCTCAGCACTTCGCCGAATGTGATGTCCTCCGCGGATTTCAGTAGCAGATACCCGCCCATCTTGCCGCGACGGCTCATGACGATGCCCTGACGCTTCAGATCGAGAAGAATCTGCTCGAGGAACTTCTTTGGGATGTTCTGTTCTTCGGCGATGTCGGAGATAAAGAGCGCTTTCTCAGCATCCGCCCTGGCGAGCACGACAAGAGCCCGCAGTGCGTATTTGGCTTTTTGCGATATCATTTTCTCTGCCTGACCACCGTTTCAGCTGCAGTCATAGTCCGTCGCATACCATTTTCCAGTGTAGAAGTGTTAAAAATCTTAAGTTTTTTTGCGGCGGAGGAATGGCTTAAAAATGGCGTGTAAGGCGCTGAAAAATAAGAATTCATTAAGATATTTGCCTCTTTGCCGAAGACAGCTTCACACGATTGATACACGATTGAACCGGTAGAGATTATTGACAAATGATTTCAAGCCGTCATCATCAGCTATCGGTTGACCCCAAAAGGCAACTGCACTCTGCAACCGAAACCATTCTCGGAGGTCGCGATGTACAGTGAAGTATCGAGCATTTTCAATCGGGCCGAACGCTTGTGGCGCGACGTATTTACAGCAGAAACGCTGGAGCTGGATACCGGCGACTCCAAGAAGCGCGACTGCGATGAAGCGTCCGCCAAGCGCCATCGCAATTGGACGGAAGAAGACTTTCTCTGGTGCTGGCAGCATCGCGGTTTCTGGTAATCGCGGGCATATCCGGCGGTCGGAGCGACGCGCTGCAGGCAGTTGCTCCGCGCCACAATAGTTGTAGAATTTGGTTTCATTTATTGCATTAACAATAGAACAAAAGTCCTTCCGCGTCGGGCCCGCTCCGGCCATTCTGGCAAAAATTGCCCATCTTGAACCAGTGTGGCAATGGTCATCATTGCCGGTGCGTTCGCTCCCGGCCTGTGCGGGAGTTTTCCATGAAAAGACTATTGGTTTTGACGGCTGTGGCGCTCGGCCTCAGCCTTAATGCGGTGAAAGCGGCTGACGAGCCGAGCGAAATCCTCAACGTTTCCTACGATATTTCGCGCGAACTCTACGAGCAGATCGACAAGGCGTTTTCCGCTGCCTACAAGAGCGAGAAGGGCAAGGACATCACCGTCAACCAGTCGCATGCCGGTTCGTCCAAGCAGGCGCGCTCGATCCTTGAAGGGCTCGACGCCGATGTCGTGACCTTCAACCAGGTCACCGACGTTCAGGTCCTGCACGACAAGGGCAACTTCATTCCTGCCGACTGGCAGTCCCGCCTGCCGAATAATTCCTCGCCCTATTACTCGCTTCCCGCCTTCCTCGTTCGGGCGGGAAATCCCAAGAACATCAAGAACTGGGATGATCTTGTGCGCGACGACGTCAAGGTCGTGTTTCCCAACCCCAAGACATCGGGCAATGCGCGTTATACCTATCTGGCTGCCTACGCCTATGCGCTCGAAGCCAACAACAAGGATGAAGCGAAAGCGCAGGAGTTCGTCAAGAAGCTGTTCGCCAATGTGCCGGTTTTCGACACGGGCGGCCGCGCGGCAACGACGACCTTTGCCGAGCGCGGCATTGGCGATGTGCTGATTACATTCGAGGCGGAAGTGCTCGGAACGCGCAAACAGCTTGGCGAGGACAAGTACGAAGCCGTGGTGCCGCCGGTCAGCCTCCTTGCCGAATTCCCGGTGACCGTCGTCGACAAGGTGGTCGACAAGCGCGGCTCGCGTGCCATTGCCGAGGATTATCTGAAGTTCCTTTACACACCCAAGGGCCAGGACATCCTTGCCCAAAACTTCAACCGTGTGAACGACGCATCGGTGAAGGCGAAATATGCCGCGCAGTTTCCGGAAACACGGCTCCTGACGGTGGAAGATGTCTTCGGCGGCTGGGACAAGCTTTCGAAGGAGCATTTCTCCGAAGGCGGCATTCTCGACAAGGTGTTCACCAAGCGTTAACCGGACCGGCCAGCATGGCATATGGCGCAGCGGCGATGCTGCGCCATTCTATTTTTAACCACGACTTGCATTCGGACATGCACAGGCTAGAAAGCTGGAATGTCATTGTTTTCAAGGTCTTCTTCGCGCGGAATTCTGCCAGGCTTCGGTCTCACCCTTGGTGTGACCTTGCTCTATTTCGTGGTGATCGTAGCGCTGCCGCTTGTTGCCATGCTCTACAAGTCGGCCAATCTCGGCTTTGCGGACTTCTGGACGATCGTCACCTCGGAAAGAGCGCTTGCCACCTATCGCATCACGGTATCGACGGCTGCGCTGGCAACCCTTCTCAATGCGATGTTCGGCATGCTGCTCGCCTGGGTGCTGGTGCGTTATGAGTTTCCGGGTCGCCGGTTGCTCGATGCCATTGTCGATTTGCCTTTCGCGCTGCCGACTGCGGTCGCAGGTCTTGCCCTGGTCACCGTATTTTCGGCCAATGGCTGGTTTGGGCGCTATCTCGAGCCGCTCGGTATCAAGGTCGCCTATGCGCCTCTCGGCATCGCGCTCGCCATGATGTTCACCAGCATCCCCTTCGTCATCCGTACGGTGCAGCCGGTGCTGGAAGATCTTGCCAGTGACGTCGAAGAGGCGGCGAGATCCCTCGGCGCCTCCAATTGGCAAATATTCACAAGGGTCATCTGGCCGGCAATTTTGCCCGCATTTATAGCGGGTTGTAGTCTGTCCTTCGCGCGCAGCCTCGGCGAGTTCGGGGCGATCGTCTTCATCTCCGGCAACCTGCCTTTTGAAACCGAGGTGATGTCGTTGCTCGTTTTCATCCGGCTCGATGAATATGACTATCCGGCCGCCGCAGCGCTGGCGACAGTGATGCTGGTCACCGCCTTTCTCATGCTCGTCATAACCAACTCGATCCAGGCCTGGCATTTGAGATATGCAGAACGCAACTGAATCCGCGCTGCCCGCGCCGGCCGTCACGGCCTATTCTTCACCCCGGCGCGGCAAGCCAGCGGCGAGCGCAGTCCATCGCGTTCTCATCGGCGCCGCGTTCATCCTTTCGGCGCTTTTCATCGGCGTCCCGATGCTGGTGATCTTCACCTATGCGTTCCGCGAAGGTATGGGCGTCTATTTCTCGCAGATCACGCAGCCGGCGACGCTGCATGCAATCTGGCTGACGGTGCTTACCGCGATCGTGGTCGTGCCTATCAACATGGTGTTCGGCATCTGCGCCGCGTGGCTGGTGACACGGTATCGCTTCCCGGGTCGCCAGCTTCTGATCAGCCTTATCGAGATTCCATTTTCGGTCTCGCCGATCGTTGCCGGCGTGACATATCTGTTTCTCTACGGCAGCCAGGGACTGCTCGGGCCGCTACTCGAAAGTTACGACATCAAGATCATGTTCACCGTGCCGGCGATCTTTCTCGTCAGCCTGTTCGTGACCAGCCCTTTCGTCGCCCGTGAACTCATTCCGCTGATGCAGGCGCAGGGCAGCGAAGACGAAGAGGCAGCCATCACGCTGGGCGCCACCGGATTGCAGACGTTCCGCTATGTGACGCTGCCGAACATCAAATGGGCGCTGCTCTATGGCGCGGTGCTGTGCAATGCCCGCGTCATGGGCGAGTTCGGTGCGGTATCCGTCGTGTCCGGCGCCATTCGCGGTCAGACCAATACATTGCCGCTGCAGATCGAATTGCTGTTCAACGATTACAACGTTACCGGCGCCTTTGCCGCTTCATCGACATTGGCGTTGATCGCAATCGTGACGCTAGTGTTGAAGTACGTGCTCGAACGCAAGCAAAGAGCCGGCTGAGCAAGCCAGGCTCAGGCGGCGCGCTGTGGCCGGTAGTCTCGCTGCGGGCGTCGCAGAGAGTTGGCAAGGACATGGCCGTCGGGCCACGTGCCGAACCCAGCTTCTACATTGATATGGCCGGCATATTGCAGGTCGACAAAACCCGAACCCCAGACGCCGGCAAGGGCTTCCGCCTTCTTGAAGGACATGTAGGGGTCATTGCGGCTGGCAACGACGATCGACGGGAAACCGAGATTGTAGCGGGGCAGGGGCGCGAAACTCGCAAACTTCAAATCCTGCGATGCCATGCGCTCAGCGTCGGCGGGCGCAACGAGTACGGCTCCCGCAATGTGAGCCGCCGAGGGCCGGCTTGCGAGGTGAGAGACGAGAACGCAGCCGAGGCTGTGCGCAACGAGAACCGCATCCGGGGTTTCGGCAAGCTTTGCTTCCAGCACGTGCAGCCACTGTGACAGTACCGGGTTTTCCCAATCGTCCTGCTCGACGAGATGGGCGGTATCATCCTCGGCAAGCCATTGCCTTTGCCAATGGCCGCTTTCGGATCCGCGATATCCCGGAATGATCAATGTCGTCATCGGTGCCACAACTCCCTTGATGCAAAATCGCCTGAAGGAACTCTGATGTGGCCCAAAAATAAGGTTGCCGCGGCAATTCTTGAAGAAACAGCCCACTAAAGAGCCGGCATAATGGGAAAATCTGGCCCTGCAAAACCGCGCTTGTGTGGAAAGCGCCGCTTACGTTTCTCCGTCTTTCTTGTACCAGCGGATGAGAAGCTGGGAGCGTTCGAAATAGAGCACTACGAGCAGCGACAGGGCAAACGGGATCAGGAGATAGAACAGACGGAAGATGATAAGCGCGGCGAGAACGTCGGCATGGTTCATGTCGGGCAAGCCGGTCAGGAATACGAGTTCAAGGACGCCGAGACCGCCAGGCGCATGGGAGATGAGGGCTGCTGAAAACGACACGAGAAAAATGCCGAGGATGATCAGAAACCCGGGATTTCCTTCGGCGGGCAGCGTGAAATAGATGATAGCCGCAGCGCCAATGAGCTCCAGCGGTCCGACGATCAGCTGCTGCGCGACAACCGAGAGACGCGGATATTCGAGCGTGAACTGGCGAATCCGCAAGGGTTTGAATTGCAGCCAGCTGCCAAAGACATAGAGGAGGACGATGGCCAACGAGCCATAACCGAGGACATAGCCCACGGAAACCGGCAAATCCGCGTTGAAGCGCTGAAGTAGTTCCGGCTCGATCAAAAGCACGAAAGCACTAAGCGTCAGTATGCCGAGCATGAAAGTGAAGGAGCAGAAGGCAATCAGCAAAGCGATTTCAGATCCGCTCATCCCTTGCGAGGAATAGGCGCGATAGCGAACGACGGCTCCTGAAAGCACCGACGCGCCGATATTGTGGGACAGCGCATAGGTTGTGAAGGAACATAGCGCGATGAAGAGCCACGAAATCTTGCGGCGAAGATGCAGGAGCGCTACGCGGTCGTAGCCGGCAAGAGCCGCGTAGGCGGCAAGCGAGGACAGCGCGGCGAGGACCCAGCGATGCGGAGGAATCGCGTAGATGCTGTCGATTACGTCATCCAGCGAGATGCTCCGCAGCTCCTTGTAGAGGAGCCATACGGAAATCCCGACGGCGGCCAGTCCGACAACCGGCCATACATAATCCTTCAGCTTCATACTCGGTCCTGCCCACTCATACCGGTCGCTTTTATTGTTGTCTTTATTCAGTCAATGGTGCGGGCACCGGTTCATCGAGACCGAGAATCTGGGAAACCAGACCGCGCGCGATCTCGCGTTCTCCCATGATCACCGTATCGGCGCCGAGGTCCTGCAAGTGCTGCACTTCGGCGTCCGAATGGGCGCGCGCCAGAATGTTGATCGTCGGATTCGCGGCGCGTGCCTTGACGACGACCTGCCCGGCCTCAAAAGCATTGGGGATCGCCAGAATCAACTGCCGGGCTCCAACCAGATTCGCCGCCGCAAGTACGTCGCCATTGGCGGCGTTGCCGACGATGGTCTCGATATTGTCATCCCGCAACCTGGCGACGGTCTTGTCGGCATCTTCAATAACGAGGAACGGCTTGCCTCGTTCCTTGAGCGCCTCGCCAACGAGACTGCCTACCCGGCCGTAGCCGACGAGCACCGCATGATCGGTCAGCGTGGTGGGTTGCACTTCCTCCACGGCCTCCGCCTCGACAGTGGAAGGTTCGGCCGCGTCCGCAACAGGCTCGGTTGCCGCCGCCCGCTTTTCCAGCCTGGGTTTGAGATATGTCACGGCGGCAAATGCCAGCGGATTGACGAGGATCGACAGGATGGCGCCGCCAAGGATGAGGTCGCGTCCCTCCTGCGGCAGCATGCCAAGATCGACGCCAAGCTCGGCGAGAATGAAGGAGAATTCGCCGATCTGCGCCAGACTTGCGGAAATAATGAGCGCCGTGCCGGACGGATAACCGAAGGCGCGCACGATGAAGAAAGCAGCGAGCGACTTGCCGATGACGATGATCGCCAGCGTTGCCAGTAGCGGCAGCGGATCCTGGACGATTGTCATCGGATCGAACAGCATGCCAACCGAAACGAAGAACAGTACCGCGAAAGCATCGCGCAGCGGCAGCGATTCTTCGGCAGCGCGGTGGCTGAGCTCGGATTCGCTCATGATCATGCCGGCAAAGAAGGCGCCAAGCGCCAGCGATACGCCGAAGAGCTTTGCCGCACCGAAGGCGACGCCAAGCGCGATGGCGAGTACGGCGAGGCGGAACAGTTCGCGGGAGCCCGTATGCGCAATGGCGTGCAGCGTCCAGGGAATGACGCGTCGGCCGACGATGAGCATGACGGCCACAAAGGCGGCCACCTTGCCGAGGGTCAAAAGAATGACGCCGAGGACGCCGAGGTTGAAATAGTTGACGATCGGATCGCTGAGCGCGCGCATGGCCTGCTCGCCGTCACCACCGCTGTTGAGCGCACCCGCAATTGCAGGTAGCAGGACGAGCGCGAGGACCATGGCAAGGTCTTCGACGATAAGCCAGCCGACGGCGATGCGTCCGCGCTCGGTCTCGATAAGGCGGCGCTCCTGCATCGCGCGAAGCAACACGACCGTACTTGCTACGGATAGGGCCAGACCGAAGACGAGGCCTGCCTGCAGACCCCAGCCAAGGATCCAGGCGAGACCGGCGCCGAGGATTGTGGCCGCGACGATCTGTACGACGGCGCCCGGAATGGCGATCGCGCGGACGGAGAGAAGGTCCTTCAGGGAAAAATGCAGGCCAACGCCGAACATCAGCAGGATCACACCGATTTCGGCAAGCTCCGCCGCGAGCTTCTGGTCGGCGACGAACCCGGGGGTATGGGAGCCGGCGAGCACGCCGGCGAGGAGATATCCGACAAGGGGAGGAACTCGCAACCGATTGGCAATCGCACCAAAAATAAAGGCCAGAACCAGACCAATGACGATTGTCGCAATCAGCGGCGTTTCATGAGGCATATGTCGGCATCTCCTCCGTGGGATCGTTGAAAAATGAAATTTGATGAACCTGCAAACAGCGTCCTGTCGCAGCAGTATTGCGTACCGGGGAAGTCTTGCAAACCGCTTTCGTCAATTCTGCGGCACATGGAAGGCATTTTTTCCATGTGCCGCAAATATTTAGGCTTTGTGCTGGTCGCGCGGCATCAACTTTGCGCGACCGGCTTTTCACCGATGCGGTGCTGGTGGTTCTTCTCCCACCAGGTTCCGAGCAAGAGCAGGATGGGTGCTGCGATAAAGAGCGAGGAACTTGTCGCGATAATCACGCCGAAAAGCATCGGCAGCGCAAAGTTCTCGACCGCCTTGCCGCCCCAGATCGCCATCGGAAGCATGGCGAGGAAGACGGTCAATGAGGTGTAGATACAGCGCGCCAGCGTCTGGTTGATACTGAGGTCGATGATCTGGCGCAGCGGCATTTTCTTGTGGATGCGCAGGTTCTCGCGCATCCGGTCATAGACCACAACCTTGTCGTTGACCGAGTAGCCGATGATCGTCAGCAATGCGGCGATGGCGGTCAGGTTGAAGTCGAGGCCCATCAGCGCAAAGAAGCCGACGGTCTTGGTGGTATCGAGAATGAGTGTCGCAATGGCGCCCAGCGCGAAGTGCCACTCGAACCGCCACCAGATGTAGAACAGCATGGCAAGGCTGGCGAGGACGACGGCAAGGATGCCGGACCGCGCAAGCTCGCCGCTGACCTTAGGCCCGACGACTTCCGAGCTTTCGAACTTGACGGCGGGGTCAAGCTTTTGCACGGCATCCTTGACCTTGGTGACAGCAACGGTCTGCGCCTCTTCGCCGCCTTCCTGACGCTGGACGCGGATGAGAACGCGATTGTCGCCGCCGCCCTGCTGCAGGGCGACTTCGCCAAGGCCGAGACCTTCGAGCGTCGAGCGCATGGTGGCCAGATCCGCCGGCTGCGATGTCGTCACATCCACCTGGATACCGCCCTTGAAGTCGATGCCGTAGTTGAGGCCCGGATGGATGAACAGGATCACCGATGCGATCGACAGGAAGATCGACACGCCGATACCGAAGAAGCGGGCATTCATGAACGAGATGTTCGTGTTCTCCGGAACGAGCTTGAACAGGTGCTCGATGCGGATCGTCTTCATCTTGCGGCGACGCACGATCGCCATCATGATGATGCGAACGACGGTCACGGCAGTGAACATCGAGACGAGGGCGCCGATGATCATGGTGATCGCGAAGCCGCGTACCGGGCCAGTGCCGAAAAGGAACAGCAGGAACGTCGCGATCAGGTGCGTGGCGTTGGCGTCGACAATGGTCGAGTAAGCAAGCCTGAAACCACGATCGACCGCAGCCATCGCGCCGATACCCTTGCGCGCTTCTTCCCGGATACGTTCATTGATGAGAATGTTCGCGTCGACCGCAAAGCCGATGCCGAGAATGATGGCGGCGATGCCTGGCAGCGTCAGCGTCGCTCCGAGCAAGCTCAATATTCCGAAGGTCAAGGCAACGTTGAGAGCAAGGGCAAGGTTGGCGATGAGACCCCAGCCGCAATAGAGGATGAAGATAAACGCAACGACGAGGGCGAAGCCGATGAAGCCGGTCAACAGGCCCATCTTGATGACGTCGCCGCCAAGATCAGGACCGACCGTCCGCTCTTCGATGACGGTAAGCGGAGCCGGCAGCGCGCCGGCGCGCAGCAGCGCCGCGGTCGTCACCGTATCCTGTACGGTGAAATTGCCGGTGATCTGGCCCGAGCCGCCGGTGATCGGCACCTGGATGACCGGTGCGGTCAAAACCTTGCCGTCGAGCACGATGGCGAACGGCCGTCCGACATTCTGGCTGGTGATGTCCGCGAACTGACGTGCGCCGACATTATCGAAGCGGAAGGTGATGATCGGCTGGTTGGTCTGCTGGTCAAAGGCGGCGCGGGCGTCGGTCAGCCGTTCGCCGCTGATCGCAACGCGATCCTCGACCGGGAATGTGACGCCGGGAGTCTTGGCGTCGGGAAGGATCGAGACGCCGGGAGGCGGGTTGGTGCCGGCATCATGGTCGGCGACCATATGGAACGTCATTTTTGCCGTGCTGCCGAGCAGGGCACGCAGTTGGCTCGGATCCTGGAGCCCGGGCAGCTGGACCACGATGCGGTCGGAACCGACGCGCTGGATCGATGGTTCGGCGACACCGACCTGGTCGACGCGGCGGCGGACGATTTCAAGACTCTGCTGCAAGGCATTGTCGAGCTTGTCCTTCATGCCGGCCTCGGTGAGCGTCAGGCGGATCTGATTGTCGGTCGAGGTGATGTCGATATCGCTGACAGGGGCGGCGAAACCGACTTGGGCAACCTGCGAGGACAATTCACGCAAGGCAGCCACCGCGGCATCGCGCTGCGACGGATCGGAAAGCGTCACGATAACGGAATCGCCGGCAACACGCACCGACTGAGGCTGGATCTTCGCCGTGCGCAAATGGCCGCGCGCGTCATCGAGGATCGAGCGGATACGGTCCTTCTTCAGGGCCGCGGCATCAACTTCGAGAACGAGATAGGAACCGCCGCGCAGGTCGAGGCCGAGCGCAACCTGCTTTTTGGGGAACCAGCCCGGCATCGCGTCAAGCTGTGCCTTGGTGAAAAGATTGGGTAGCGCGAGCGTAATACCCGCCAGAATGATGAAAATATAGGTCCAGAGGACCCACCTCGAAGTACGCATGGTCGTTTTCCGTTATGAGATGGGGGCACTGCCGGGAACTGCTTACGCGTCTGCCTGGCGAGCGCCGAAGTTGTTCGTCATTTCCTGCCGGAAATGGTGATATCAGCCAAGGGCGCGGGGCGGCGCGCGGGCGCTGAATAGCGGATCGTGGCCGAGAAGCAATGTGGCGCTCGGTGCAAAAATCCGGATACCGGTCTGGTCGGCGAGCGCAAGCCGCGATCCGCCCGGAAGCAACGCATCCTGGGGACCGCTGTCGGCGCCGAGCCCGCTCTTGATTTTCAGATGCAGCGCTTCAAGCGCGATGACGCGCATGGGCCGCTCGACCGGAGTCGAGTGATTGTCAGTTTCGTGGGCGACACGTGTTTCGTGCGGCTTGGCCGCGCCGATCGCCCGTTCAGCCAGATTGCGGTCTGGCCCCGACATGTAAGAGGCGCCAAGGGCCGCGCCGATCGTGGAGACAAGCCAGAAAATAGAGATCAGGAGCGGAGCAGCGCTGCGCTTTCCTGTCCTGCTATTTCCATGCTTGTCCATGCCGCTACCCAATATCAATCTCCCGCGGCGCAAAGCGCCTCGTTGGTTCCTGTATTATGAAGTCTTGTTGGCTGAGTCACTTAAAATCGACGTGTTTGGCCGGTTCGACCAAGAAAAATCGCGCAGCGCGCAGGAAACGGGTGGAACCCATTCAAGCTAAGCGCACTCTAAGCCCGATAGGAAATTGCATGGAGGCCATGACATGACTGACAGCGTTACGCCACTTGCCACCACACGGTGGAACGACATTGCGACAAGTCTCGACGATATCGGCTATGCGGTCTTGAAAGGCGTGCTGTCGCCAAACGCGTGCGAACAGCTGGCAGCGGGTTATGGGGACGACGACCAGTTCCGCAAGCGGATCGTCATGGCCAAACATGGCTTCGGGCGCGGCGAATACAAATATTTCAGCTATCCCCTGCCGCCGCTGGTGAACGATCTTCGCCAATCGCTTTACGGGCCGCTCGCCGGCATCGCCAATCGTTTGAATGAGTTGATGGGCATCGATGTGCGCTATCCGGACGAGCACGCGGCGTTCATCGAACGCTGCCATGTGGCCGGCCAGAACCGCCCGACGCCACTGCTGCTCGAATACAAGGAAGGCGACTACAATTGCCTGCACCAGGATATCTATGGCGAGCATGTTTTCCCGCTCCAGGCCGCCTTTCTCCTGTCGCGTCCGGGCGAGGATTTCAGCGGCGGCGAATTCGTTCTCACCGAGCAGCGGCCCCGCATGCAGTCACGCGTCGAAGTTGTGCCGCTCAGGCAAGGCGATGCCGTGATCTTTCCGGTAAGCAATCGTCCGGTTAAGGGTTCGCGAGGCCATTACCGGGTCAATATGCGCCACGGTGTCAGCCGCCTGCGCAGCGGCAAGCGTCACACGCTCGGCATTATCTTTCACGATTCGAAATAGTTGCATCGACCCGCGAACGACCGCATTGTAGCGCGGCAATCTCGTGGGGCGTCGATGGATTATCTCATTTTCTGGGAATGGCTGAGCTTCGCCGCACGCTGGCTGCATGTCATCACCGCAATCGCCTGGATCGGATCGTCCTTCTATTTCATCGCGCTCGATCTCGGGCTGCGCCGCCACGCCGCTTTGCCCGCAGGCGTCAACGGCGAGGAGTGGCAGGTGCATGGCGGCGGCTTCTACCACATCCAGAAATATATGGTGGCGCCGGCGCACATGCCCGAGCACCTCATCTGGTTCAAGTGGGAATCCTATGCGACCTGGCTCTCCGGCTTTGCGCTGCTTTGCATCGTCTACTATGCCGGCGCCGACCTTTATCTCATCGACCGCAACGTGCTCGATGTCTCGACGTGGGTCGCGATCCTCATTTCACTCGCGTCGATCTCGATCGGCTGGCTGATCTACGACCTCCTGTGCAAATCACCGCTCGCGGCGAACGACACGGCGCTTATGCTCATCCTCTATGGTGTCATCGTCTTCATGGCCTGGGGCTACACGCATCTCTTCACGGGCCGCGCCGCCTTCCTGCATCTCGGTGCATTCACGGCGACCATCATGTCGGCGAATGTGTTCCTGCTGATAATCCCCAACCAGAAGAAGGTCGTCGCCGACCTCATCGCCGGAAAATCACCCGACCCCAAGCTGGGCAAGCAGGCAAAACAACGCTCGACGCATAATAACTACCTGACTTTACCCGTCATTTTCCTGATGTTGTCTAACCACTATCCGCTGGCAACGTCCACGGCGTTCAACTGGATCATCGCGTCGCTCGTGTTCATCATCGGTGTTTTGATCCGCCACTATTTCAATTCGCGCCACGCCGGAAAAGGCAATCCACACTGGACCTGGCTTGCGAGCGCCATACTGTTCATCGTCATCATCTGGCTCTCGACGGTTCCCAGGGTTTTGACCGGGGAGGCAAAGGTTTCGCGGGCAGCCGAACCATTCCTGACCGCGGCACATTTCGAACAGGTGCGCGACACGGTGTTGGGCCGCTGCTCGATGTGCCATTCCGCCGAGCCATCGTGGGAGGGTATCATGCTGCCGCCGAAGGGCGTCAGGCTCGACACGGATGGCCTTATCGCCGCGCATGCCAGCGAGATCTATATCCAGGCCGGCGCCAGTCATGCGATGCCGCCGGGCAATGTCACCCAGGTGACCGACGCCGAACGCGCCTTGCTCGTCGCCTGGTATCGCAGCGCGACCGCTGGAAAGCCGGTGCAATGACGGAAGTTCTGCTGCGCGGCCGCCTTCTGACCTTCCATGATGAGCCGATAGCGGGCGAGGCGAGCGCCGACGCCTTCACTTACATCGAGGACGGCGGCCTCTTGCTGTGCGACGGCACGATTGCAGCAATGGACGAGTTTTCGGCGCTGCGAGCGGGCGAGGGCCGCAACGTCGAGGTCATCGATCATCGCCCGCACCTGATTATGCCTGGATTCATCGACACCCATATCCATTTTCCGCAGATGCAGGTCGTCGGCTCCTATGCGGGTGCGTTGCTCGAGTGGCTCAACAAGTACACCTTCGTCGAGGAACAGAAATTCTCGAACCAGGGCCACCCGGAACGCATCGCCTCGGCATTTTTCGATGAACTGATCCGCCACGGAACCACGACCGCGGCTGCCTATTGTTCGGTGCACAAGGCATCGGTCCAGGCCTTTTTCGCCGAATCGCACCGGCGCAATACGCGGATGGTGGCGGGCAAGGTGATGATGGACCGCAATGCGCCGCCGTGTCTCCTTGATACGGCGCAGTCGGGCTATGACGATAGCAAGGCGCTCATCGCCGAATGGCATGGCAAGGGCCGGCAGCACTACGCCATCACGCCGCGCTTTGCGCCGACATCGACGCCGGAGCAACTGGAGATGAGCGGCGCGCTTGCCAGCGAACATCCGGACCTGCACATTCAGACGCATCTATGCGAAAACACTGCCGAAATCGCCTTCGTCGCCGAACTCTTCCCGTGGAGCCGCGACTATACGCACGTCTATGAGCACTATGGGCTACTGGGGCCGAAAACGCTTCTCGGCCATTGCATTCACCTGACGGACGCCGAAATCCGCGCTATTGCGGAGAGCAGTTCCGTTGCGGTTTTCTGCCCAACGTCAAATCTCTTCATCGGCAGCGGTTTGTTCGATCTTGCCCGGCTACGCGCTTCGGAGCCCTCCGTCCGCAACGCCATTGCGACGGATATTGGCGGCGGAACGTCCTACTCCATGTTGCGCACGCTCGATGAAGGCTACAAGATCCTCAATATTCAGGGGCAGCGTTACCATCCGCTGCGCTCCTTCTATCAAGCGACGCTTGGCAATGCCCGGGCGCTGTCGCTGGAAGATCTCATCGGTTCGCTAAAAGTGGGGGCAGAGGCGGATTGCATCGTTCTCGATGCGGGCGCCACGCCGGCCATGCGGCTTCGCATGGAAACGGTCGAGACGCTGGTCGAGGAACTCTTCCTTCTCCAGACCATGGGCGATGACCGGTCCATCGTCGAGGTCTATGTCGCGGGCCGACCGGCCAAATCGACGCTGTAGGGAACCGCAACAGCATTCGCACCGTTTGGCAGCAGTCACTTCCTCGCACCTGCGAAAGCCTTATGATCACACAACATCGCGATTTGCGAACCGGCCAGCCGATCTGGCTCGCCCGACGGGCACCCCGTATCGAAACGCAACTTCTGGTCGAAGATATCCGAACGGATGTTGCGATCATCGGGGCGGGCATCAGCGGCGCGCTGATGGCCGAAAGCCTTACGGAGGCTGGTTTCAGTGTGTGCGTCTTCGACAGGCGCAAACCGGTAACCGGGTCAACGCCCGCGAGCACGGCCCTTTTGCAATTTGAAGTTGACACGCCTCTGCATCAACTCGCGCGCAAGATCGGTATCAATGATGCCGAGCGTGCGTGGCGCCGATCGAAGCTTGCCGTCGATGCCCTGCGCGAGCGGACGCGGCGACTGCAGATAAACTGCGAAATGGAAAATCGCGATTCGCTTTATCTCGCGGGCAATCTCCTCGACAAGGACGGCCTGGAAAAGGAGCTTGCCGCGCGACGCCGCGCCGGTTTTGAAACGCAGTTGCTTGGCCGCGAAGAACTGAAGACGGTGTTCAACATCGACCGCGAAGCGGCATTGATGAGCTTCGACAATATAGAGGCAAATCCGCGCAAGCTTGCAGCAGGCTATTTGAAAACGGCGATAGGGCGCGGAGCGAAGGTCTTCGCGCCCGCCGACATCGTGGCTGTCGAACCCGCCGACCGCGGGGTTCGGGCCATGACTGCGACCGGACAGACGATCCGTTGCAAGCACCTGATCTTCGCGACCGGATACGAAATACCAAAGCAGGTGCCGCAAAAGGGGCATTCGATCATCTCGACCTGGGCCGTTGCGACGGTTCCGCAAAAGCAGACGCCGTGGCCGCAACGCTGCCTGATCTGGGAAGCCTCCGACCCTTACCTCTATATGCGCACGACGGCGGACGGGCGCATCATCGTCGGCGGCGAGGATGAGGAGTTCGAGGACGAGGACAAACGCGACGGCAAGCTGCCGGCGAAAACGAAAGCGATACTCGCCAAGCTCAAGAAGTTGTTCCCCGACGTTAGCGCCGAGGCAGACTATGCATGGACCGGAAGCTTTGGTGCGAGCGAGACGGGTCTGCCATCAATCGGGCCGGTACCCGGCATGAACCGCTGTTATGCCGTTCTCGGCTATGGCGGCAACGGAATTACGTTCTCGATGGTCGCCGCGCAGATCATTCGCGGACAGATCACCGGCACTGGTGATCCTGACGCGGATGTGTTCGCCTTCAAATAGCGATCATTCGACCTTGTACCCAACTTCTTCTGCCGCATGGCCGAGCGTTTTCCAGAACGACCGCGCAAAGGTGCGGAAGACATAAAGGTCGAAGGTCTCGTCGTCGATACGCTGGATATTGGCGTGGATGTCGTGATGCAGGGTCGCCCGCCCATAGGCGATAGGAAAGGCGTGCTCCGAAAAATCGATGGCGAAGAGCTTGGACAGCACCCATTCGGCATCAGGGCCACTGACCCGGATAACCGTCCGCCCGTGCGTGAGGTCGATGATCGTCGCAAGGTCGGCGGAAATGACGGACCGCAGGCGCAGCTCAAGTTCGGGCGTTGCGGCGACGACAAAATAGCGTCCGGGCGCAAAGCCGAACACTGACTTCTCACCGGCAACGCGGCCGAGCCCCGGCTTGTTCTGCAAGACGAGCCCCGTCGCGCTGCCTATGGCGGTCAGCACTTCTGGAATGGTGTCGCTCCAGGCGGTGATCTGGATAATCGAAAGTCCGATCCGCTCGCGGATCGTCACGCCGACCCCGCCGGCGGCATTGCCATGATCGCCCGTCACGTAGGCAGAGCCGATTGGCGATTGAAGCTCAGCCATGCATGCGGCTCCCTTCTGGATCATACATATGGTGGCTGACGATCTCGACCGGGCAGTGCCTGCCGCGCAAAAGGTCGGTGGCGAAGGCGCGGTTGCCGATCATCGACGTTCCGTGCTTGACCAGCGCCAGCGCGATATATTTGCCGAGCGCCGGCGAATAGCAGGCAGCGGTGACATGGCCAAAGCTGTCGGCGGGCTCGCGCGGCCTTGCATCGGTGACGATGTGGCTGCCCCCGGTGATCGCCTGATTGTCGAGCGAGACGAGGCCGACGAGCGAAAGCCGGTTCTCGTCCTTGAGCCCCTCGCGGCCAAGCATGGCGGAGCCGATGAATGGCTTTTTCTTCGACAGCATCCAGTCGAGGTGAAGATCATGGGCGCTGGCGCGTCCGTCGATCTCGGCGCCGGTCACGTGTCCCTTCTCGATGCGCAGCGTTCCAAGCGCCTCAAGGCCGTAGGGCATGACGTCGAACGGTTTACCGGCCGTGAGCAGGGCTTCCCAGACCCTCGTCCCGTAGCCCGAACCGCAATAGACTTCATAGGCGAGTTCGCCCGAGAACGAGAGGCGGCAGACCATGACTGGTACGCCCTCGATCTTGCCATGGACGATGCCCATGAACGGCAGAGTGTCATTGTCGACCTTTGTGCCGGTAACGCAGGCTTCCAGCAGCGCGCGTGCCTTTGGTCCGGCAACGGCCGTACCCGCCCATACGTCGGTGACCGAGGTCAGATGGACGCGCAGTTCCGGCCAGATGCAGTCGAGGTAATATTCCAGATGCTGCATCACCGGGCCGGCATTCGCGGTCGTGGTCGTCATCAAGAACTGCGTCTCGCCGAGGCGCCAGGTGGTGCCGTCATCGAAGGCAAGCCCGTCCTCGCGCAACATCAGGCCGTAGCGCGCCTTGCCGACCGGCAGCGTCGAGAACATGTTGGTATAGACGCGGTCGAGAAGCTCCGCCGCATCGGGTCCTTGAATATCGATCTTGCCAAGTGTCGAAACATCGACAATGCCGACGCTCTGGCGCACGGCACGCGCCTCGCGCACATAGGCCTGCTCGACCGTTTCGCCATGGCTGCCGTAGATCATCGGACGATGCCAAAGACCGGCCTCGTACATCTTGGCGCCGTTGGCGAGGTGCCAGTCATGCATCGGGGTCAGCCGATGCGGACGCAGGTCGCCGTAGCGTTCGCCGGCAAGAGCGCCAAACGACACCGGCGTGAAGGGTGGGCGGAAGCGCGTCGTGCCAGCTTCCGGTATCGAGATGCCGCGGGCATCCGCCATGATCGCGAGGCCGGGGACATTCGAAGTTTTGCCCTGATCCGTCGCCATGCCGAGGGTCGTATAGCGCTTGAGATGCTCGGCAGAATGGAAGCCTTCCCGATAGGCGAGGCGAACATCGTCGGCGGTCACATCATGCTGGAAGTCGACGAATGCCTTTTGCGATTTTGCCGAAGGCTCGATCTGGAACACAGGCGCAGGCGAGGCGTCGAGCATGGGCGCTTCGACCGGCGGCAAGATCAGCCGGCTCTTGGCCGAACCCTTGGTCGCCGCATCGGAGAGCACGCTGATCGTATCCATGTAACCGGCTGCAGCACCCGTCACCACCCAGTTCTGGTTGGGTTCGGGCGGGAGGAATGCCTGCAGGTCCTCGTCCCATTCCGGCTTGCCGCCGGCCTGGCTCGCAAGGTGAATGGCCGGTGACCAGCCGCCGGAAACGCCAAGACAGTCGGTGCGGATTTCGCGGGGCGCACCTGAGACCCGGCCTGTTTCGGCATTGAAATGCTGGACCGTGATCGAACTCAACGTCTTGCCGGCGTGGGTTCCAGTCACGGCATGGCCGGTCAGAAGCTCGGCGTTTGCCGCAGTGGCGATATCGCGGCAGGCACCCGACACATCTGCGCGAACATCGACGATGGCGACGATATTGACGCCTGCAAGGGAAAGCGCCCGCGCGGCTTCGTAGGCGCTGTCATTGTTGGTGAAGAGCGTGACGTTGCTCCCGGCTGCGACGCCATATTCCACCGCATAGCGGCGCACTGCGTCGGCGAGCATGACGCCTGGACAGTCATTGCCCGGGAAGACCATGGGCCGCTCGAAGGCGCCGGTTGCAAGAATGGTCTTGCCGGTACGAATGATCCAGTGGCGCTGGCGGGGCTGTCCCTTGGTGCGGTTGGGCTTGAAGTCGGAGACGTGTTCGATGGCAGTCAGGACATTGCCGTCGTAATAGCCCCAAACCGACGTCCGGGTCAGAAAGCGCACATTCGGCATGGCTGCCAGAGCCGCCGCCTTTTCACGTGCCCAAACCGACGGGTCGCGGCCGTCGATCGTCTCGGCCGAGGCGAGCAGCGAACCTCCCGGAAGCGGCCTTTCTTCGGCAATGATAACGCGCGCGCCAGTGCCGGCCGCTGCTTCCGCCGCAGTGAGGCCAGCAGGACCACTGCCGACGACGAGCACGTCGCACCAGGCGTTCATGCGTTCGTAGCGATCCGGATCGGGCGCGGTGCCGGCCTTGCCGAGGCCGGCTGCGCGGCGAATGAATTTTTCGCAGAACATCCAGAACCGCGTGCCACGCAGCGGGCCGATGGCCGGGCCCATGAACGTTTTGTAGTAAAATCCGGCGGAAAACAGCGGTCCGGCCAGCTGGTTGATGGCCATGAAATCATGGTCGAGCGAGGGAAAGCGGTTCTGGCTTTGGGTTACCAGCCCGTCATGGATCTCAAGCTCGGTTGCGCGCACGTTCGGTTCGCGGACGTCGCCGGAAAGCACGGTGACAAGCGCATTCGGCTCGTCGCTTCCCGCGGCAAACACGCCCCGCGGCCGGTGATACTTGAACGACCGGCCAAAAAGGGTGATGCCGCTCGCAAGCAGCGCCGAAGCGAGCGTGTCGCCGGGATGACCGCTGTAAGCCTTGCCGTCGAAGGTGAAGCGAACCGATTTCGAACGCTCGATGCGTCCGCCCTTGGGAAGCCTTGAACTCGTCATGCCTGTCCACCGCTCGCAACGTCGCGCGCAAAAGCCACGGATGAAATGGCATGGGTGGTCATGTCGCGGGTAACGACCAGATGCTGCCGACAGCCGCCGCTGTGCAGCCAGAACTCACGGTGCAATCCCGATGGATTGCTGCGGTCGTAGACATAGGCGTTCCAGACGTCCGGATCGTTGGACAAGGGCTCCGGGCGCTTTCGCGTCGCATCGCCCTGATAGGTAAATTCGATGACGTCGCGCGGTCCGCAATAGGGGCATTTGATGATCATGATCTCATTGTCTCGAAGGCGAATCGTTTGGACGTTGATGGCGGCGTTGGTATCGGGAAGCCCAATCCAGCAGAAACTCAAGGGACGGGTCAAGACGAGCCCGGTTGTATTCGGGCAAAATGCACGATCGAATTGTGCTCCGGCTCTTCATGGTATTCCCCAGATTATGCTACTGTCCGAAGCAAAGCTCGATCACCACGATTGCGGCGGGCACTGTCGCTGCGCCGACCATTCAGGCAATGAAATCAACAACAGCCTTGATTGTGCCGAGATCCGTATGCTTATGCGCAACGAAGACAGTTCACAGGTGGATATGAAATCGTGATTTTCCGCATGATCCGGCAGTTCGTATCGATGATTGTCGCGGTAATGCTTCTGGCAGCCGTGGTTCCATATGCAAGCGCGCAGCAAGCGCCGGACGCCGTACCGGACGTCGAGTCGGCAGTTGTCGCCGAACAGCGCCCTGCGATAGATGCCGTGAAGAAGCAAATCTCGAACTACGACCAGCAGAAGCTGAAGGCCGATACGGACGCCACGCTCGCCGACCTTCGCCTCAACCTTGAAGGCACATCGAAGAAACTCCTCGACATCGGCGTGTCGTTTCGCCCGCGTATCACCGAAATCAACGCTCGTCTCGATCAGCTCGGACCGCCTCCGCCACAGGGCCAGCCGCCGGAGGCCCAGATTGTCACCGACGAGCGCATACGGCTGACGACTGAGAAGGCGGAAATCAATGCGGTTCTTGGCGAGACCGAAGACCTGCTGATCCAGGTCAACCGGATGATCGATGCCATTGGCGAGGCGCGGCGCGAGCTCTTCACCAACACATTATCGCAGCGGGTCGATATCAACTATTCGCTCGGCAGCGAGATCGTCACCGCCTATGGCCAGGAACTGCAGACGATGAACAGGCTCGTCTCGTCCTGGTGGCGCTTTGTGGTCACGTTCAAATGGCAATCGATGCTGGCTGCCACCTTCTTTGCCGGTATTGCCGCATTGGTACTGCTGATCGGCGGCCGGCGTACGATCGGCCACCTCTACTTCCGCGATCCGGGCATCGAGGCGCCATCATATCTCAGCCGCCTCGCGGTGGCATTCTGGTCGACGCTGATGCGCTCGCTCACCGTGATCGTGTTCCTGGCGACGACTTACCTTTTCCTGGGCTATTTCAATGTGATGCGGCCGGACATTGCGTCGCTGATCTACATGCTCTTCTGCGTGATCGGCATCGTCTTCTTCGTGCATGCCCTGGCGCAGGCGGTAATCTGTCCCGGGGCGCCAAACTGGCGGCTGGTGCGGGTCGCTCCGCGGCCGGGCCGTATTCTCATGGTGCTGATCACGGCGACGGCGACGATCACCGGACTTGATTACATTGCCGATACGATCAACCAGATCGCCGCATCGGCGCTGTCGCTGACTGTGGCCAAGAGCCTCTTCGCCACGGTCCTTGTCGGCCTGCTGATCATTGCAATGGCCTTCCTGAAGCCGCTCGAGGACGCCGAGAGCGGGGCGACCAAACCTTGGCCGCGCGCCATGCGGATATTCCTTTTTACGATTGGCCTCGTTCCGATCATCGCGGCGTTCTTCGGCTATATCGGGCTTGCCCGCTTCGTTTCGCAGCAGATCATCATCAACGGCGCCGTGCTTGTGACGATGTATCTCGGCTTCCTGACGGCGCGGGCGGTGTCGGACGAAAATGCGCTGGCCGGCACCAAGCTCGGCCAGGCGATACAGAAGCGTTTCGGGCTTGACGAGACGACTATGGACCAGCTCGGTCTCGTTGCCAGCATCGTCATCAACGTCTTTGTCGTCATCCTCGGCATCCCGGTCATCTTGCTGCTCTGGGGCTTCCAGTGGAGCGAGATGTCGGCATGGTTCCTGACCATCGCCACCGGCTTCCAGATTGGCTCGTTCAACATTTCGCTGATCGCCATCGCCACCGGCGTCCTTCTGTTCGCGCTGTTCTATTTCTTCACACGCTGGTTCCAGGGCTGGCTCGACACGCGTGTCATGGCGCGTGGCAAGCTCGATTCAGGCGTGCGCAACTCGATCAGAACCGCCGTCGGTTATCTCGGCCTGGGCGTTGCTGCCGTCATCGGCGTCTCCGCGGCGGGCATAAACCTCTCCAGCCTTGCGCTCGTTGCCGGTGGTCTCTCGCTCGGTATCGGTTTCGGCATGCAGGCAATCGTATCAAACTTCGTCTCTGGCCTCATTCTTCTCGCCGAACGGCCATTCAAGGTCGGCGACTGGATCGAGACCGGCGGCGTTGGCGGCATCGTCAAGAAGATCAGCGTGCGCGCAACGGAGGTCGAAACCTTCCAGCGCCAGTCGCTCATCATTCCGAACTCGTCGTTCATAAATGGCAGCGTCGGCAACTGGACGCATCGCAACAAGCTTGGGCGCGTTGATATTGCCATCGGCGTTTCTCACAAGGTCGATCCTCGTCGCGTTCATGACCTGTTGATGGAGATCGCCCGCAGCCATCCTCTGGTGCTCAAGAACCCCGAACCCTTCGTGGCGTTCTCGGCAATTCTCGATTCGACCATGCAATTCGAAATAAGGGTTCACCTTGCCGATCTGTCCAATTCCGGCTCGGTCCAGAACGATGTCCGATTTGCCATCATCGATCGCTTCTCAGAAGAAGGAATTGAAATTCCCTATCCGCAGCGCGACGTGAACCTGCATTTGGAGGATGCGGATTCGATCGTCGAACTCCTGACCAAACGCGTGCGCGACGAACTTGCGGCAGATGGCAAGAAGTTCAAACAATAGTCGCTTGCGCCCGGGCTCCAGTGTTCAGTTGCCGTTCACGTTGATGCCGTTATAAATGTGGGTGACAAAGGGCCTGGCGGGGCCTTGCAACAGGGGCGGTGGCTACCACCGGGTTTGGAATGAAGAAGTTTGTGATTGCCGTTGTGGCGAGTGCGATTTCGATCGGATCGGCTTATGCGGCGAGCGTAAAGAACAATGACACCAATGCGCAGACGCTTGTCGTGACCGAAGGTTCGACCAAGACCCAGTTGCAGGTTGGCGCTGGTGAGACGGTTGAGTTCTGCAGCGGCGGTTGCTTCGTCACCTTTCCGAACGGTGACCGCGAGGCGCTGACTGGTGGCGAGACCGTCGAAATGACCGGCGGCAAGATCTCGATCAAATAGCCTGACGAAAAGCTTGAAGGAACGGTGGCTGGCTGGATTGATTTTCAGCCGGCCATTGGTTTTTCAGGCACCGGATGGCCTCGCAAGTCCTTGACTGTTTGCCACGCGTCGCGGCGTGTTTTCGCCATGTCGCAAACAGGCCTTAGCGATGGACATGCTGGGCGGCATAGTGCAAAAAAACCGGCGCAAGCTTTTCGCCCATCGATCGATATCAAAGGATAAAGTGCAATGAAGACTGAGGCGCGTGTTGTCGTTATCGGCGGTGGTGTGGTGGGCGTCTCGACGCTCTATCACCTTGCCAAGAAAGGCTGGAGCGACGTTGTCCTGATCGAGCGCAAGGAACTCACCTCGGGCTCAACCTGGCATGCGGCCGGATTGCTGCCGCTGTTCAACATGAGCTACTCGGTCGGCCAGATCCATAAGTACTCGGTGAAGTTCTATCAAGAACTGCAGAAGGAAACCGGCATGAATGTCGGCTTCACCAACTGCTCCAATATTCGTCTCGCCCGCACCAAGGACCGCTGGGACGAGTACATGTATTACGCAGGCGTCGCCGAGACGATCGGCGTCCCGGTCAAGGTTCTGACGCCGCAGCAGGTCAAGGAAATTTGGCCGCTCGCCGAAATCGACGGCATTCTCGGCGCGATCCAGCATCCGGACGATGGCTACATCCAGCCGGCGGACCTTACGCAGGCGCTGGCCAAGGGCGCTCGCGATCGTGGCGCAACCATCTATCGCTACACGACCGTGCTCGGCATCGAGCAACTGCCCTCCGGCCAGTGGCTGGTGAAGACGGACAAGGGTGACATCACCGCCGAACACGTCGTATCGGCAACTGGCAACTTCGCCCGCAAGACCGGCAAGATGGTCGGGCTCGATGTTCCGGTCATTCCGGTGGAACACCAGTACATCGTCACCGAGCCGCATCCGGCGATCCTGGAGCGCAAGGCCAAGGGCCTGCCGGAAATGGGCGTGCTGCGCGAGAGCGATTCGTCCTGGTATATGCGCGAGGAAAATGGCGGCCTGCTGCTCGGACCTTACGAGAAAGGCGCGCCGATCTGTTATGTCGATGGCCCGTCGGACGAGAGCGAGTACGAACTCTTCCAGGAGGATCTCGACCGGCTCGAACCGCACATCGAAACCGCGATTGCTCGCGTTCCTGCCTTTGCCGAGGTCGGCATCAAGAAGGTCTATAACGGCGCAATCGCCTATACGCCTGACGGCTCGCCGATCATTGGACCTGCGCCGCGCCTGAAGAATTTCTGGCTCAACGAAGGCCACTCCTTCGGCGTGACAGCCGCAGGCGGCGCCGGCTGGCAGTTGGCCGAATGGATCGTCGAGGGCGAACCCTCAATCGACATGATGGGCGTCGATCCGCGCCGCTTCGGTCCCTATGCGACCGAAGGCTATCTCAAGGAGAAGAACGAGGAAGCCTATGCCGAGGTCTTTTCGGTGCACTACCCGGACGAAGAACGCGGTGCTGCGCGGCCGCTCAAGCGTTCGCCGTCCTACGACCGCCAGAAGAAGCTCGGCGCCGTATTCGGAACCGTCTATGGCTGGGAACGGGCCAACTGGTTTGCGCCTGAGGGTTATGGGCTCGACGTCGCCAAGCTTGAAAAGCCCGATGTTCTCATGAACCAGAACCATCCGAAGCCGGATGCCGAAGGCAAGGTGAAGGAACTCTGGTCGTTCCGCCGCTCCAACTATTTCGAGCATGTCGGCAACGAGATCAAGAATGTCACCAACAATGTCGGCCTGCTCGACATGTCGGCCTTCGCCAAGATAGAAGTTACCGGACCCGGTGCGCGCGCCTGGCTCGATTCAATCCTTGCCAATCGCATCCCCAAGAAGCAGGGCCGAATTGCCCTTTGCCATCTTCTGACAACGCGCGGCGGCGTGCGTTCAGAGTTCACCGTTTATGAATGGGCGCCCGGCAAGTTCTACCTTGTCTCGGCCGGCGCCTATGAAAACCACGACCACGATTATCTGCACAAGCTGCTGCCCGACGATGGCTCGGTGACGCTGCGCCCGATTACCCAGATGTACGGGGTCCTCGTGCTTGCGGGTCCGAAGAGCCGGCAAGTTCTGGAAAAGCTCACCCGCGCCGATCTTTCCAACGAAGCTTTCCCCTGGCTTTCGGGCAAGGAGATCAGCGTTGGAACGGCAACAGCACATGCGCTGCGCGTCAACTTCGTTGGCGAGCTTGGCTGGGAACTGCATCATCCGATCGAGCAGCAGAATACGATCTACGATCTCCTGCTCGAGGCCGGTGCCGAATTCGGTATCAAGCCATTCGGCATCCGTGCGATGACGG
Organism: Phyllobacterium sp. UNC302MFCol5.2; assembly: GCF_000686005.1. Taxonomy (NCBI): domain Bacteria; kingdom Pseudomonadati; phylum Pseudomonadota; class Alphaproteobacteria; order Hyphomicrobiales; family Phyllobacteriaceae; genus Phyllobacterium; species Phyllobacterium sp. UNC302MFCol5.2. The sequence goes on along the minus strand of NZ_JMLL01000011.1, from coordinate 478,052 downwards.
CTATGGCCGTCGAGAAGTCGTACCGTCTGATCCCGCGCGAATTGTCGATCGAATACAATGCGTTCGAAAGCGGTCTTGATCGTTTCGTACATCCGAACAAGGGCGAGTTCATTGGCCGCGACGCGGTGGTGAAGGCTCGCGAAGACGGCTTGAAATGGAATTTTGTCACGCTTGAAGTGCATGTGCCGGGTGTCTCTGACGTTGATGCCCGCGGCAGCGAACCGATCTATATGAAAGGCGAACTCGTCGGCCGCGCTACCCATGGCGGTTATGGCTGGCGCCTCGGCAAGAGCATTGCGCTCGCCATGGTCAAGCCGGAATATTCGGCGCTTGGCACACAACTCGAGATCAAGATCCTCGACAAGATGCACAAGGTTACCGTCATTCCGGAATCGCCGTTCGACACCGAGAACGAACGGCTAAAGGCGTAGCGCCTTCGCAACAGCGAACATGAAATGCTGGACGGCGCCGTGGAGGCGCCGTTTCTGCGTTTGAACCTGTGGTTGTTCAACAGAATGTGAACGCACTGGAAGTTGCTTTGCGTTGCATCGTTTTGCGCTACACTTTGCTTCATGTCATCGCGAAGGAAAGCTCTCTGCAGTTTTCTGTCACTGGCGGCACTGATCGCCAGCTTTGAAACGCGCGCGCTTGCCGCCGATCTCGATGTGGACGTCGAACTTGTTCTTGCCGTCGATGCTTCGCGCTCAATGGAGCCTTTCGAGCAGAAGATTCAGCGCGAGGGCTATATCGCTGCGTTTCGGCGCAAGGAAGTTATTGATGCCATTCGCGAAGGGGTGAACGGACGCGTCGCGATCACCTATGTCGAATGGGCCGGCTCGACCGTCCAGCGGATCATCATTCCCTGGACACTGGTCGACAGTGCGGAAGCATCGCAGAAACTGGCGGATGCGCTGGATCAGCCGATACCTTCGACCCAAAGCCGCACGTCAATTTCCGGTGCAATCGATTTCGGCAGTTCGCTGTTCGACAATAACGGCTTCAAGGGCATGCGCAAGGTCATCGATATTTCCGGCGACGGCGCCAACAATAATGGCCGTCCGGTAGCCGACGCACGCAACGAGGCGGTGGCCAAGGGCATCGTCGTCAATGGGTTGCCGCTGATGACGCGCGGCGATTTCTATTCAGACTGGGCTGTTGCCGATCTCGATATCTATTACAGCAACTGCGTGATCGGCGGTCCCGGCGCCTTCATGATCCCCGTAAATTCATGGGATCAGTTTCCGGAGGCGGTCCGCCGCAAGCTGGTGCTGGAACTCGCAGGAAAGACGCCGGCAGTTCAGAAGGCCGATTGGCGGGATGCGGGGAGACTGCCAGTCATCCTTGCTGAAGACAAGCCGATGTATGATTGCCTTTCCGGCGAGCGCATATGGCAGCGCCGCATGCAGGACTGGGAATCCCGGTAACTTAAGCCGCCATCAATTGCTTGCGGTCCGCGCGCTCCTGTTGCGGCGAGCGGCCGTAGAGTTCGCGGTAGCATTTGGAGAAATGCGAAGCGGAGACGAAACCGCAGGCAACGGCGACCTCGACAATCGGCATTGACGACTGGATCAGCAGGTGGCGCGCGCGGTCGAGGCGGATTTCAAGATAGTAGCGGGCAGGGGATCTTCCCATTTCCTGGCGGAAGAGGCGCTCGATCTGCCGGCGCGACAGGCCGACATGATCGGCGATCTCGATCAGCGACAAAGGCTCGGAGAGGCGCGCTTCCATGAGTTCAATAATCGTCAGCACCTTTGAGTTCTGAACGCCGAGGCGCGCCCGCAGCGGCAGGCGCTGGCGGTCGTGCGGGCTGCGAACACGGTCGGTGAGGGCCTGCTCGCAGACGCGGTTGACGATATTGTCGCCGAAATCATCGCCGATGAGCTTGAGCATCATGTCAAGCGCCGCGGTGCCGCCGGCGCAGGTATAGATGTTGCCGTCAACCTCAAAGAGATCGGCATAGACATCTGCCTTGGGGAACGCTTCGGCAAAGCCCGGGAGGTTTTCCCAATGGATGGCACAGCGCTTGCCCGAAAGCAGACCGGCCGCCGCCAGGATGTGTGCGCCGGTGCAAAGTCCGCCTACCGCGACGCCGCGGTTGAACTCTTCGCGGAGCCACGCGAACACGGATTTGTTCTGGAATTTCTCGACGTGGACGCCCGAGCAGACAAAGACCATGGACGGTCGATCTCCGCCCGTAAGGTAGCGACGTTCGTCTTCCAGGGATGAGGATGCGGCGCATTCGACGCCGTTGGATGCCGTCACCGGCTTCCCATCCACGGAAGCAAGGCGCCAGCGATAGGCTTCGTATCCAAGCATTCTATTGGCAATGCGCAGCGGCTCGATCGCTGTCGCAAATGCGATCATCGAAAAGTTCGGTACGAGGAAAAATACGAAAGACCGCTTGGTCAGACCAACATGATCCATTTGATTCTGTGTTCCCGCTATTGGCTTCAAGGCCATGTCGCAACTGAAGCAGTGGCTTCAGATTACTGCTGTGGTCTTTTGAGCTTTTTTGCAGATAGAAACATAGAATTATTCTAAATGGAAGGGTCTTGCCCTGTGTCGCAAAAGCGCAGGCATCACATATGATAAAAGGGAGCGGATACGCCGTTATCCGCTCCCTTTACAAGGCTAATCTCATGATCTTAGCGCTGGCTAGGCTTGATTTCGTTGTAGTCCCTGATCTGTCGTTCATAGAGGTCCGGCCAGCCAATGTCGCAACGGATGCTGTCCGGGAGCGAATCAAGCGCCAATTCCGTTTCGCGCATCCGGCGACGGCGAGCAATGAGCTGGCGAGCATAGTTCATGCCTTCAGCCCAGCGGTGCAGCTGATCGGTTGCGAATGAGGCGAGACGTTCGGCCACGCTTGCATTGCGATGATAGAGTTCGTCACAGGTAGACATTGTCTTCTCCTCTCTAGGGATACGGTGGCAATTTCAACGCCATCCGTTTCTATGATCTTGACTATCTGCCCAAGTTGATGTTCAATCAAACGAAATTACGGAACACTATGCTTAAGAAAAATTGATGGAGGATTTGGCGATATGTCAGCACCAATGCATCATCCCATCCCGATCCTGGATCTCGACGTCTTGCGCACGTTCGCGATGATTGCGGAGACGGGTAGTTTTTCGAGTGCGGCGAATGCGGTGTTCCGCACGCCCTCAGCCGTTTCGATGCAGATCAAGAAGCTTGAGGAAACGCTTGGTCACGTATTGCTCGAACGCGATGCGCGTTCAGTAAAATTGACGCCGAGCGGCGAGGTCCTGCTCGGCTATGCGCGGCGTATGCTGGCGCTCAATCGCGAGACGGTGGCAAAGTTCATTGCGCCGACCGTGTCGGGAGTCGTCCGCCTCGGCGCTCCAGACGATATCGGCGAGCGGGTTCTTCCCTTCGTGTTGAAGCGATTCGCCGAAACCCATCCCGATGTCACGGTGGATGTTGTCATCGATCAGAGCAACGGCCTGCGCAAGCGGCTCGATGAGCAGCGCCTTGACGTGACGTTGGTCAATGTCAACGAAACGCTGGCCAAGGTCGAGGAGATCGAAATCCTCATGACCGAGGAGATCATCTGGGCTGGGGCCAAGTGCGGCACCGCACATGAGCGTAATCCGCTGCCGCTTTCCATGTGGGAAGAGGGGTGCATCTGGCGCGCCAACGCGATCAGTGCGCTCGAAAGCGCGGGCCGCGACTATCGCGTGGCCTATATGAGTGCGCATACGATGGGCCAGCGCGCCGCCATTCTCGCCGATCTGGCCGTTGCCCCGTTCTCGAAGTTCCTGCTGGATGACAATATGGTGCAGCTCGGATCCGAGCATGGCCTGCCGCGGCTCGGCGAATCGAAGCTTGGAATGCTGGTCGCCAAGAATGCAGGCGCCCATGTGAAGGCGGTCGCCCAGCATCTCAGGGTTTATTTCGAAGGGTACGAGCGGACCGGCAGGCTCTGAGTCAAGGCTCTTACGCCCGCAGGCAGAATTCCTTCAAGGCGCGCACGCGCTCGACGCTCGTCATTTTCTGCGTCGGCGTCTCGAAACCGAGGCGCCGCGCGCCTTCGCTCAATGGCGGCGCATCGACAGATCCCGACGAGTGAATTTCGGTGAACGGGATACGCTTGAGCAACGTCTCGACATTGCCGATGTTGACACCCGAGCCGGGCATGACCTTGATCCGGCCGTCGGCGCGAGCAAACGTTCGTTCCAGATCGTCGATGCCCTCAATCCCGGTCAGGGCGCGGCCGGACGTCAATATGCGCTCGAAACCGAGTTCGACCGCTGTTTCCACCGCTTCATCGAGATCGGGGACAAGGTCGAAGGCGCGGTGCAAGGTGACGCCGAACCCATCGCATTGACGGATGAGGCGTTCGAGCGTCGCATGGTCCAGTGTCCCATCCGCATGGTTGGCGCCGAAGACGACGCCTGCCAGATCAGCGCTGCGCATGGCATCGATCTCGCGCAACATGGCGTCGATGTCGGCTTCCCCATAGACGAAGTGCCCGGGCCGCGGGCGGATCATCGCATAGATCGGTATCAGTGCCACCGCGGCCTGTCCGATCAACCCGGGGGTTGGCGTAAGGCCGCCGACTTCGAGCGCCGAACAAAGCTCGATACGGTCCGCGCCTCCGGCAATAGCCGCCGCAAGTCCCTCGGGGCGGTCGACGCAAATTTCGAGAAGAACACTCATTTGACAGCTTCCATCAATCCCAGGACCCCAGCACCAATAAGGCCGGGCTCAATTTTCAGTTCGCCAGGGATGACCAGCGGCTTGTCGGTCTTCCGCAGGATTCGAGCGCGCACCGCTTCATCGAGCCGGCGGATCAGGTTTACCGAATTGGCAAGTCCGCCGCCGACCGGGACGATCGAAGCGCCGACGACATTGAGGGTCATCGCCAGAGGACCGCTGACGATATCGATATAGCAATCGATTGTGCGCTCCGCTGCCGCGTCGCCCCTATCCCAGGCCGCGATGATATCGGTGCTCGGCAGGTTCACGCCATGAAGATGCGCATGGAGCTTTTCCATGCCCCGCGCCGCGCCGATGGCATCGACGCAGCCGATCTGGCCGCAGCCGCAGGGAAAACGCGGTATGGCGACCGGCGGATTGCCGGCGAGGGTCGCCGCGACGGGGCCATGACCCCATTCCCCGGCAAAACCGCCCGCGCCCTCATGGATCTTGCCGTCGATGACGATGCCGCCGCCGACGCCGGTGCCGAGGATGATGCCGAAGACGACGCGGTGACCGCGCCCGGCGCCGACGACAGCCTCCGACAGCGCGAAACAGTCGGCATCATTGGCAATGAGCACGCGCCGCTGCAGTTTCTCGCTCAGGTCGGCTTCGAGCCTGCGCTGGTGAACGCAAGGAATATTGGCGCAGGTGATCCTGCCCGTATCCGTATCGACTACCCCGGCAATGGAAATGGCGATAAGGCTTTGCGGATCCGCGCCGCCATCCGCGGCGATCTTTTGGATTACGCCTGCAAACGCGTCGAAATCATGGAGCGGCGTCACCACCTTGGGCACCGGTCTTATATCCTCGGGCGAATAGGCGATCGCACCCTTGATCGCAGATCCGCCAATATCGAAGCAGGCTATCATGGAAAATCGAATCCGGAATCAAACATCATCGATGCTTGATAGCGGAAAACCGCGACAAGGACAAAGCGGCCGAGGCCTATTCGCGGTTGCGCCTTGCCGCGCGATCCTCGCGCGAGCGGCGGCGCGGCGTGGCATCTCCGGCAACCCCGTCCTCGCTGACATTCTTGCGCGCGGGCAAGGTCACGGCGTGGGAGAGTTTCGGGAAGGGATCAATCTTGTTCGGCATCGCCATGGCGTGGACGAAATGCTCCTGGAACTTCGGCTCGAGGGCGGTCTCGATCTTTTCGATCCGAGTCACTGTATCCTCGATCTCGCGCCGATAATTGCGGTTGAGGAGCGCCATGCGCGCGCCGGTGCCTGCGGCATTGCCGACCGCCTTGACCTTGTCGAGATCGCAATCGGGGATAAGGCCGAGCACCATCGCATATTTCGGATCGATGAAGGAGCCGAAGGCGCCGGCAAAGCTGATCTGGTCGACGTGGTCGATGCCAAGCTTGTCCATCAGGAGCTTGACGCCGGCATAGAGCGCGGCCTTGGCAAGCTGGATGGCGCGCACATCGTTCTGCGTGATCGTAATCGTCGGCGAGCCTTCGTGCAGGAGATATGAGAATGTCCGGCCATTGGCCCTGACACGCGGCGAACGGGCGGCGAGGCTGCCGTCAACGACGCCATCCTCGGAAATGATGCCCGAGAGATACATTTCGGCAATTACCTCGATAATCGCCGAGCCGCAAATTCCGGTAATGCCGCTTGTCTGCACCGCTTCGTCGAAGCCCGGTTCGTCGGACCATTGTTCGGTGCCGATGACGCGGAAGCGCGGCTCGAGTGTCAACGGATCGATGCGCACGCGTTCGATAGCGCCCGGGGCTGCACGCTGGCCACCGGAAATTTCCGCGCCTTCGAAGGCCGGCCCGGTGGGCGAAGAGGCCGCGACCGTGCGATGCTTGTTGCCGAGCACGATTTCGGCGTTGGTGCCGACATCGACGAGCAGCATCATTTCGTCCTGGCGGTGCGGACCTTCAGCAAGCGTTGCGGCCGCAGCGTCGGCGCCGACATGGCCGGCAATGCAAGGCAGCATATAGACGCGGGTTCCGGCATTCATCGGCAGGCCGATATCCGACGCCTTCAGATGCACGGCGCCGGATACGGCGAGCGCGAACGGCGCGCCGCCAAGTTCCGTCGGGTCGATCCCGAGAAAGAGGTGGTGCATGATCGGATTTCCGACGAACACCGCATCGAGAATATCCTCGCGCGCGACCTCGCCTTCGGCGCAAACCTTGTCGATCAGCCCGTTGATCGCCTCGCGCACGGCCGCAGTCATCGCTTCACGTCCGTCGGGGTTCATCATGACGTAGGATACGCGGCTCATCAGATCTTCGCCGAATCTGATCTGCGGATTGGACGCGCCTGCCGAAGCAATGGTGCGCACCGAAAGCAGCGACGAAAGATGCATGGCGATCGTCGTCGAGCCGATATCGCAGGCGATGCCGTAGGCCTCGTTCTTGAGACCCGGCCAGAGGCCGACCATGGCGGGACGCGAGTTTTCCTCGTCGTGGTAGATGGCGGCAGTGACGCCCCAATTGCCCTTGCGCAGGATCTTCTGCACGTTCGGCAGGATGTGCGTATCCACCTGAAGGTTGCGAATGCCCCATTCCTTTTCCAGCGCAGCCTTCAGGCGATCGAGATCGCCGAGCGGCTTGTGCATGTCCGGCTCTTCGACCTCGACATAGCACATGTGGATCGCAGGGTTGCGCTCGATGATGCGCGTATCGGCGGCCTTGCGCACGACCTGCGCATTGACCTGCACGTCCTGGGGAACATCGACGACGAGATCGCCGAGGATCGTGGCGGAGCAGGAAAGGCGGCGGCCTTCCTTGAGGTCGCGCTTTTCGGCATAGCGCTGCTCCTTGGGGCCGAATTCCGAGATGTGGTCATTGGATGACGTAATGCCATGCTTGGCGAAACGGCCTTCCTGAACCTCGACCTGGCAGCGTCCGCAAATGCCACGGCCGCCGCAGACGCTCTCGACATACACGCCGAGCGTGCGCGCCGCTTCGAGTATTGGCGTTCCAACGGCAAATCGTCCGCGCTTCCCCGACGGCATGAAGAGAACCAGCGCTTCCTTTGCCGATGTCTCAGGTGCTTTGACGGGTGCGTTCAAGATCGATGCTCCAAAACTTGCGGGGCGAGGGGCAGCATTTGCCACCCACCGCCTTGTTAGACCGGGCTGTCCGGCTGAGGCAAATGCTCAGCCTGCGGCGCCGCGCCGCGCCTCGCGGCCGCCACGGCGGCGACCGCCACCGGCGCCATCGGCTGGAACCGAGGGCGTGGCTGCGGGCGCAGCTCCAGCCGCTGCCGGCTGATGGTCGCGATACTTCTTGATCCAGTAGATACAGTTCGGGTCGGTGCCGTTGAGAACGTTGGCGGCGTGCACTGCCTCCATCTCCTGCGGGCGGCATGGGTTCATGATCGCCGAGGTCATGCCTGCACCGATCACCATCGGGATAAAGCCCGCATTGATGCCATGGCGATGCGGCAGGCCGAAGGAAATGTTGGAAAGGCCGCAGGTCGTGTTGACCTTGAGCTCCTCGCGCAGGCGGCGCAAAAGCGCAAATACCTGGCGCCCCGCATCGCCCAGCGCACCAATCGGCATGACCAGCGGATCAACAACAATATCATGCGCCGGAATGCCGAAATCGGCAGCGCGTTCGACAATCTTCTTGGCGACGGCGAAGCGCACGTCCGGATCCATCGAAATGCCGGTCTCGTCGTTTGAGATGGCGACAACAGGCACGTTGTACTTCTTGATGAGGGGGAGGATCGCCTCAAGCTTTTCTTCTTCGCCTGTCACCGAATTGACGAGCGGACGGCCCTTGGCGACCTTCAGAGCCGCCTCGATGGCGGCGGTTACGGAGCTGTCGATGGAGAGCGGCACGTCGACGAGGCCCTGGACGATCTCCAGAGTCTGCACGAGCAAGCCAGGCTCCGTGGCGTTAGGATCGACGGCAGTTACGCCGGCATTGACGTCGAGCATCGTGGCGCCAGCCGCTACCTGCTCCAGTGCGTCCTTGATCACCGTGTCGAAGTTGCCTGCGACCATTTCGGCAGCGAGTTTCTTGCGGCCGGTCGGATTGATCCGCTCGCCGATCACGCAGAAAGGCTGGTCAAATCCGATGATGATTTCTTTGGTCGCCGAGGCAACGATCGTACGGGTCATGCAGGGAACCTCAGTTTGCGGCTGCGTTTGCGGAAGAGTACTGCGCGTTGTTTACGTTCCAGGAGCCACGTTCGACAAGCCACTCGGAGGTCTTTTTCAGGCCGCCAAACGGGAAGAGGTGGATCTGCTTGATCGCCGACATCGGATTGGCAATGACATGCTGCTCGATCGGGCCGACAACGCCTTCCGGCGAATGGCTCGTGGCGAGAGCGGTCAAGGAGAGCGCGTTCTTCTTCAGGAAGCTGATCGAATTGCCGACGCCGCACATGGCCGCGTATTTAATGAGCGTGGTGATCTTGGCGGGACCGGCAACACCGAGATGGACCGGTAGGTCGATGCCATGCTCGCGCAGCGATTCGGCGTAGCGGATGAAGCGCTCGGCATCGAATCCGAACTGGGTGACGACGCGCAGCTTAGCGCCGGTGCGCTCGCCGAAGTTTTTCTTGAGACGAAGCGCCTGGAGGGCGACCGCTTCGGAAAACTCAGGGCTGCCCTCAGGATGGCCGGCAACGCCCATTTCGTTGATGCCGTATCTGTCGAAGAAGCCGGTTTCGAGCACCTGCATGGTCGAGGAGAATTCGCCCGCCTGGCGCTCCATCCCGCCGCCGATAACCAATATGTCGGTCACGCCTGCTTCTTCGGCAGCGCGGCGGATGCGCGTTTCAAGCGCAGCCTTCGTCGACAGGCGCCGCGAGGCGAAGTGCGGTACCGGCTTGTAGCCGAGATCATGAACGCGCTTGGCCGCGGCCGTCAGCGTATCGACGCTGTCGGTGCCCATGTCGGTAATGTAGACGCGGGTACCGGCTGGAAACAGACCAGGCAGGTCCTGCGATTCGATAGCCTGGCGTGCCGCCACTTCGATGGATGCTGCGATCTTTGTCATTGGCTTCGCTTTCAATTCATGAATTGTCATGTCCACCTGCCTTTACAAGCGCCACAAGGCGTTCCCGATCATATTCATTTTCAATGCGGGCTAGGGCTGCGTCAGCCTCGCCGTCAAGATCATCACTTACCGGCACCGGAATGCCGCGACGCCATTCCGCGAGATAGGCGTCGGAATCCCTGGCGCCTATGCGCATCGCGCACATGTCGATAGCCTCGGTAAATCGAAGGGAAAGCTCGCGCTTGGCTGCCTGGCGGCCCTTCTTGACGGTCACTTGAGCGGGAATGTCCCGCCAATAAACGACAATAAGATCAGCCATGCAATTCAACCTCCGATAACGACCCTTTTGCCGGAATATCAGGGGTTAAGCTTGCTATCTCACGACGCGCGACCACTCAAATGCGACGTCATTCATTTGCGCTTTTGCGACAGGCAATCAGAAGGGCCAGAACGTCGCGGCGTAGCTGACTGCGCTTGCCGCAGCAAAGGCGACACCGAAGACAATGCTCATCGAGACAAGGCCAAGGGCGAGGCCGGCAACCATCAGCCTGCCGTCGCGCTCACACAGCGCAATGCCGATGATGACGGTGGCCAGCGCCGGCAGCCAGTTCGACAACGGCATGGGAATAACGACCGACATGCCGAGAATGGTGGTGAATACGCCAAGCCAGCGGTCGCCCTGACGGCGGCCGAACGGCCAGTTGCGTGGCCGGATAAAGCGCTCCAGCCACTGCAGCCAGGGAACGACCTTGTCGGAAACAAGCCGGAAACGCTCGGGCGAAATGGTCTTGTCGCGCATGAATGAAGGTAGCCACACGGATTCGCGGCCCATGACCATCTGCACGGAAAGAAGAACCAGCGGGATACCAGTGATGACGCCGGTTCCAGGGGGCAGCGGCAGCAGGTTCAAGATGGCGAAGAAGGTGAGGAGCGCGGCGAAGCTGCGATCGGTGAAGGCGTCTTCCAGTTCGGCGAACGAAACCGGCTCCGTTGCCGACCGCGCCAGGTCCTCGAAGACCTGGGACAGGGAGCGGGGATCGTTATCGGCCGCATGCAAATCAGGCTTGTGCGGCTTTATTTCGTTGTTAGCGTCGATGGCTGCCATCTTATTGTCGTAGGTTCAAGTTTCGACGCATATGGCGCGGCAATGGTGACATTGCAATGACGAAAGTGTCTCAGCGCCTGAGTTCGATGATGTCCATGAGGGATTCGAGGGCGGGGGCTGGAAACTCGATTCGGAACTCGTTTTTGCCCGTGCGATAGGCGTAGCCGACCTGATCGGTATCGGGCCCGGCGCCATAGCGTTTTGGCTTTTCGCCTGCAACATAGCCGGCGCCGAGATAGGTCAGGCGCTTGTCGCTCTGTGTGTAGAAGCGGCCCTTGGTGCGCTGCGAACCGCTGGTTTTCTCGAGCATCCAGCCGGATCCGTCGTCCGTAACGCGGCATTTGAACCAACCATAGACGGTTAGCGGCGGTTGCTTGCCAAGCTTGATGATGCGGCATTGCCAATTGCCCACCATATCGAAGCCTTCATTGAAGGCGAGCGCCGGCTTGGCGAGAACCCCATCGAGCTGCGCCACATCGCCTGAAGTGCCGCCCTTCCTCGCCGCATCGACAGCGGCGGTTCGCGTCGCTTCATATTTATCGAGCCGCGACTGGTCCGATTTGGTGATCAGCCGTGTGATCTCGCCATCTGCAAGCGCACTGGCAGGCAACAACAGGCAGAAGATCGTGGCGAGGGCGGCGCGACAGGTCATGAGGGCTCCTTGGAGGCGTGGGGTTTGCGGTGCGCGTCTAAAGGGTTGCGGCTGCGGTCAGGGCCGGGATGAGATCGCCATAGCCGGTGAGGCGGCGCTCATAGGCAAGACCCAGAAAAGCTGCGGCGGCCTCGGCCTTGCGGCTGAGCGCCGGATCATCGGTTTGCGCCATGTAGATCATCTTGGTGTAATTGCTGAAATACATGTCGCGCAGTTCGGGGTGACGGTCGAGGCCAAGAGGCTTCACCATGAAGGCCTCGAAATGTCTTGCGAGGAAATCGGTCATGAAGAACGATGTCATGTCATCTTCCCACTGCGCACCGAAGGCTGCATTGCCGGCGTAGAAGGAAAAACAGTGCGGACCTTCGATCCGCTCGACGCCATGCTTCTCACACACACGGTCGAGCAGGCCTCCGGTGCCGCAATCCGCATAGCCAACGAAAATACGGGAAATGCCCGCCGCCTTGGCCTTGACTATGGCGCGATCCACAGCAGGAGCAATCTTGTCCGGGTAGTGGTGATAGATCGCCGGCAGGCATTTCAAGTCGATATGGTGGAGGCCGAATTGCTCCTGGATGGCAAGAATTTCACGCGCAATCATGCCGCAGGCGATGACGCGCACGGTCTGTGTTGATTTCGTTGACTTTTGTTGAAGAGTCATGGAACCGATGATGCTCTATCGCGTTATCCGACCGTTGAATTTCATTTTAGCAGAACGGGAGACACAATCCATGAAACTATCACATATCGTTCCGATTGCCGCTATACTTGCAGTTGTTGCACTTGCAGGTTGCGCAAATACCATACGCGGCGTGGGCGCCGATGCGGCCAACACCGTTAATGCTACGCAGAACGCCGGCCATCGCGTCGCCAAGGCTGCCAACTAATCTGTTGATTCGGATTAATTTTATTACTTAGTAGTCTATTCTTTATAGATGTTCTGAAAACGGCCGCGTCTGACGCGGCCGTTTTCATATGCGTCAGGCCGAAAGCTGGTTGTGCTTGCGCTTCATGTAGGATTTGGCTGTTTCAACCGCGACGGCCGCATCGCGGCAATAGGCGTCAGCGCCGACAGCCTTGCCGAATTCCTCATTGAGCGGCGCGCCGCCGACGAGAACGACATAGTCGTCGCGAATACCCTTTTCCTTCATCGTGTCAATGACGACCTTCATATAGGGCATGGTCGTCGTCAGCAGCGCCGACATGCCGAGAATGTCTGGCTGATGCTCTTCGATGGCGGCGAGGTAGTTCTCGACAGGATTGTTGATCCCAAGGTCGATCACGTCAAAGCCGGCGCCTTCCATCATCATGCCGACGAGGTTCTTGCCGATGTCGTGAATGTCGCCCTTGACGGTACCGATGACGAGCTTGCCCTGTTTTGGCGCTCCGGTCGCTGCCAGGAGCGGGCGCAGAATGAACATGCCGGCTTTCATCGCATTGGCCGAGAGCAGGACTTCGGGGACGAACAGGATGCCGTCGCGGAAATCCTCACCGACGATGCGCATGCCTTCGACGAGCGCCTCGGTGAGGACCCTGTAAGGTGCCCAGCCGCGCTCGAGCAGAATATTCGTGCCTTCCTCGATCTCTTCCTTCAACCCGTCATACAGATCGTCATGCATTTGCTCGACGAGTTCATCGTCCGAAAGCTCCGAAAGAATGATTTCATCATCGGCCATGGGTCTGCTTCCTTTCAAGCGTTATGCACAGGTCCGTAGCACAGAGCGACACTGGATAATATGGGTGCTTTGTCGCCCGCTGGCATTCGTTTAACATATCGGGCAAGTTGCTGAAAACGCATTGCTTAAAAGCGACCTTGTAAATGACGAAAACGACCGGATGTTTGTCTCCGATGCGCCATCACGTGCCGCACACGGAAACGCCCCCGCAGGCATGACGGTTAGGATTTGGTCTGATTGATTGGAAGTCTGCGCTTCGTGCGCCTGGAGAAAGACAATGATTGAGGAAACACCCGTCGATGCACCCGCGGAAACCGACACCGGCGGCGGACGCCGCAGTCGTGGCGCCAGTGGTGGCGCCGCCGCCCGTCGTGCGGCACGTTCCGGCGGTGGTCCCGGCAAGTCGCTGACCTATATCACGCGCAAGATTCGCACCTACGAAGTGCTCGATGAAGAAGGACTGGCGCTGATCGAGGCCAATGCCGATACGGTGCTTGAAGAGACCGGCATCGAATTTCGCGACGACGCGGAAGCTCTGGCGCTGTGGAAGGAAGCTGGCGCCGACATCAAGGGCGAGCGCGTCCATTTTCCCAAAGGGCTGCCGCGGTCGCTTTTAAAGACTGCGCCCTCGATCTACACGCAGCACGCGCGCAATCCCGAGCGTTCGGTCCAGATCGGCGGCGACGCGACGGTATTTGCACCCGTCTACGGTCCGCCTTTCGTGCGCGACCTCGACGGCAATCGCCGCTATGCGACGATCGAGGATTTCAATAATTTCGTGAAACTCGCCTATATGGCGCCGTCGATCCATCATTCGGGCGGCACGGTGTGCGAACCGGTCGACGTGCCGGTCAACAAGCGCCATCTCGATATGATCTATGCCCATATCAAATATTCCGACAAGCCGTTCATGGGCTCGGTGACTGCGCCCGAGCGCGCCGAAGATACGATCGCCATGTGCAAGCTCGTATTCGGCGAGAACTATCTCGACGAAAACACGGTTCTGACCAGCCTGATCAATGCGAACTCGCCGATGGTGTTCGACGAGACGATGCTCGGTGCCCTGAAGGTCTATGCTCGCAACAACCAGGCATGCATCGTTACGCCGTTCATTCTTGCCGGTGCGATGAGCCCGGTGACTGTTGCCGGCACGCTTACCCAGATCCTGGCCGAAGTGCTGGCCGGCGCAGCCCTGACGCAGCTCATCCGGCCGGGCGCGCCGGTCATTTTCGGCACGTTCGCTTCGTCGATTTCCATGCAGTCGGGCGCGCCGACCTTCGGCACTCCGGAGCCGTCGCTGGTCTCCTACGGCGCCGCACAGCTTGCACGCCGCCTTGGCCTGCCATTCCGTACAGGCGGCTCGCTTTGCGCTTCCAAGGTTTCGGACGCGCAGGCCGCCTATGAAAGCGCCAATACGCTGAATTCGACGTTGCTTGCCGGCACGAACTTCGTCCTCCACTCGGCCGGCTGGCTCGAAGGCGGTCTGGTATCGTCCTATGAGAAGTTCATGATGGATATCGATCAGCTCGGCATGGCGCAGAAGTTTGCGGCCGGCGTCGATCTTTCGGAGAACGGCCAGGCGATGGACGCCATCCGCCAGGTTGGACCCGGAAGCCACTATCTCGGCTGCGATCATACGCAGGCGAATTTTCAGACGGCTTTCTACCGCTCGAACATTGCCGACAACAACTCTTACGAGCAGTGGCTGGCCGAAGGCGAAAAGCGCGCCGACCAGCGCGCCAACGAACTCGCCCGGCGCTGGCTCGATTCCTATGAGGCCCCGTATCTCGATCCGGCAATCGATGAATCGCTGAACGAGTACATCGCCAAGAAGAAGGCCTCGATGCCCGACGCTTTCACTTGAAAGAAGCCCGAGGACGGCCGGGCTAAAGTGGCCAATCTGATCCATAAGGAAGTCTGGGCCTCCGCAATCAAGGGTTCGGGCAAGGGATGAGCTTTACATTCATGGCAATGGGCGGTGACGCCGATGCTTGACACGATCACCGCCGCGCTGGAACCCCACGGGCTTGTTCCACGCGGCGGCTTCGTATTCGACGCAGCAGATGACATCCCGGTCCTGCCTGATGGCACGCGAGCCCGAAGCGTCGTTCTTATCGGTCATTTCGGCTCGTCGATCTGGCAAGCTTTCACCGCCTGGCGTCGGGAAAATCCGGGGGTAGCCAATCCGCTCGATACGTGGTCAAAGCAGGTCCTCAACGCGATTGCCAGCGAATTTGGCGGGTACTCCGTCTTCCCCTCGGACCGACCTTATTTGCCGTTCCAGCAATGGGCGATGCGCGCGGAAGGGTTGCGGCCGTCACCGCTCGGCCTGTTGATCCACCCGCAATATGGTCTCTGGCAGGCATTTCGCGGTGCACTCCTGTTTCGGCAATCCATGGCTTTTGCGCCGCTCCAAGAAAACGGCCATCCATGCGACGTCTGTGCGTCAAAACCGTGTCTCAGTGCATGCCCTGTCGATGCTTTTGACGGCGAAACTTATGCCGTGGCGCGCTGCCGCGATTATCTCGCAACGGAGCCAGGCCAGACCTGCATGGAAGGCGGCTGTCTTGCCCGGCTGGGGTGCCCGGTCGGACGGCAATACGCCTACTTTGGCGATCAGCAGCGCTTCCATATGACCGCCTTCGCGCGTTCGTAAGCATTATATCCAGACGAAATTTCCCATTCGGTTCAATATGTTGATATGATTTACTGTTAAAAGATATATCTTTGGCTTGAATAAAGATATATCGTTTGTTAGATATAACGCATTGAAGTACTAACTAGGAGAAATTCCCATGCATAATCATTGCAGACACAATCACGGCCATGGCGGCGATCACTGGTCGCGGATGGACAGGATGGCCGGCTCTCACGAAGGCGGCGGACGTTTCAGCGGTCGCGGTCGCGGCGGGCCTTTCGGCCGGCATCGTGGCGGCCCCTTTGGCGGACGCGGTCCGCGCATGTTCGATCCGGGCGCACTACGTCTCGTCGTTTTAGGCCTGATCGCAGAAGAGCCGCGCCACGGCTACGACGTCATCAAGGCTCTCGAGGCGCGGTTCCAGGGCGCTTATAGCCCAAGCCCGGGTGCGATCTATCCGGTGCTGCAGATGATGGAGGAGGCCGATCTCGTTACCTCCAGCACCAACGGCAACAAGCGACTCTATACGATTACCGAGCAGGGCCTGGCTTATCTCGAAGAGAACCGCCCCGAACTCGACAAGATCAACGCGCAGCTCGACGACGCTTCCGGCGAAATACGCGGAGCGGCACTCGGCGAGGAGATGCACGCCTTGCGCTTTGCGCTCCATTCAAAGCTGCGCAGTGGTTCGCTTAACGCGGAAAAGGCCGAGCAGCTGCGCGAAATCCTCAAGAGGGTCCGTCGCGAGATCGAAGATCTCTGACACCTGTGAAAGCCAACAAAAAAACCGGCAGCCTCCGCTGCC
Organism: Phyllobacterium sp. UNC302MFCol5.2; assembly: GCF_000686005.1. Taxonomy (NCBI): domain Bacteria; kingdom Pseudomonadati; phylum Pseudomonadota; class Alphaproteobacteria; order Hyphomicrobiales; family Phyllobacteriaceae; genus Phyllobacterium; species Phyllobacterium sp. UNC302MFCol5.2. The sequence continues at coordinate 461,485 of NZ_JMLL01000011.1, read as the reverse complement.
GGTTTTTTCTTCAAAGTCCGTTGATTATCCGCGGCGCCCGCGACGCTCACGCTTCGGCGTATCGTCCGCATGGGCAGCGAGCTTGTTGCGCATCGGTCCAATGGTCTCGATGATCGTCTCGACAGTCGGGCGCGGACCGCTGGTGTGGCTGTCGAGCGCCTTGCGCATGGCGGCGAGATGCTCGAACGAGGTTCCGCAGCAGCCGCCGACAATCTTGGCGCCGCCGTCAATTGCGAGGCGAGCATAGTTTGCCATCAGATCGGGCGTGCCCGAATAGAAGATTTCCGAGCCGCGGAATTCGGGGATGCCGCAATTGCCCTTGATGACGATCGTCGCTTCAGGATTTGCTTCGCTCATATCGAGAAGCGAGGCAAGGATATCGGATGCGCCGACGCCGCAGTTGGCGCCGACCGCGACGGGCTTTGCTTTCAGGCCTTCGGCAACGCCATGGATTTCCTTGGGCGGCAGGCCCATCATCGTCTTGCCGGCCGTGTCGAAAGAGCCGGTATAGACATAAGGCAATCCGACCTTGACCGCAGCTTCGGCAGCGGCGCGGATTTCGCCCGGCGCCGACATTGTCTCGATCCAGGCGACATCGACGCCGCCGGCCTTGAGGCCTTCGAGTTGCTCGGTAAAGGCTGCGACGGCATCTTCCTCGGTGAGCGCGCCAAGCGGGACGAGCAGTTCGCCGGTCGGACCGACCGAGCCCGCGACAATGACCTTGCGGCCGGCATTGTCTGCGACTTCGCGCGCGAGTTCGGCCGCCTTCTTGTTGAGTTCGAAGACGCGGTCCTGGGCATGATGCAGTTTCAGGCGATGCCGTGTCCCGCCGAAGGAATTGGTAAGGATGATATCGGCGCCGGCATCGACAAAGCCCTGGTGGAGGGCAGTGATCTTTTCAGGCTTGGCTTCGTTCCAGAGCTCCGGAGCTTCACCCGCTTCCAGGCCCGATGCAAACAGGTTCGTGCCTGTCGCGCCATCGGCAAGGAGAACACCCTTTTCGGCAATAAGGTCGGCAAGCGGATTGTGAATGGTCATGGGAACGTCCCTTAAAACAAGTTAGATAACCATATAAGGAAGTCTTTATATGTGGTCAATGCTTCTTTGCGACATCGGCGCTCGCGAGCGGTCGCAAACCGCAAAGCGCTAGGTGACCTTGAGCGATGAAATATAGGTCGCAACCTCGTGAGCGTTGACCTTGGCGACGCGGATCAGCCCGTCAAAGTGTCGCTGCATGGTGAGCACCGCCTCGGTCGTATAGAGCACGAGGTACATCTCGCCGACGAAGATGGCGGCGCGGTAGGGTCCGAATACCGTATAGGGCACCGAATAGCGCTCGCGCCCATCGTAGAGATAGAGGCGAAACGAGGGATAGAGTTCGTCCACCAGCGACGCCATATGTTCAAGTTGCTCGACACGGACCTTGCGCGGCAGGTCACCCCAAAGGCTGCAGCCTGCCGCGAAATCATGCAAGGTCTGGAACGGCATGCATACTTCCATGTCCGTACCGGGCTGGCGGTTATAGTCGAGGCGGAACGCTGTCTCGCTCATCTGTATGGCTGGATCGCGATGGACCATCAGGGTTTCATAGGCGATCACCGCTTGCGTGCGCAGAAGATCGGGGATACGGGCTGGCACATAACGTATCTTCGTGCCTGTGGCCTCCGCATGCCATTTGACCAGCAAGGTCTGGTTGTCGAACCCTTCTTCGATTTCAAGACTAGGACGCAGTTCGCCGGTAATACCCTCGTCCTGGCTGAGGCCAAGCAGCCAGTCAAGCGATACGGAATGCCGTTCGGCGATGTTGAGCAGCGTTTCCACGCGGGGCAGGCGGGTCGATTGCCCGGAGAGCAACTGGGAGAGCGCAGAGCGGTCTATGCCAACGGAAGCCGCGAATGCGGATTGGTTTTCTCCGCTGCGGGTAAGCAGGCTCTTGATCCGCTCCTGAAAAAGCCGTGCAAGGTCGCGCTTGTCCATGAAAACACCCGATTGTTTATTATATACAACAAGTGCGCCCTTTGGTGACCAAAATCAACACTTTCTCACAATAATCGCATTGCTGACAGTTCCTGACAATGAGACCATGAAAATCATGGAATCAGAAAGACATACCGAAATACCCGCCTCCCGATCTCAACACCCGCGAAAACACCCCGGCATTGAGTGGCCAACCATTGCGCTTCTCACAGCATGCTATGGAATGTGGTTCGTAGGGGGATATTATCTCTATCCGGGCCTGCCGATCATCGCGCTGGTCCTCATGGGGCTTGCTGTCGCGTTCCATTCATCCTTGCAGCATGAAGCCCTTCACGGTCATCCGACGCGCAGTGGCATGATCAACGAACTCCTCGTTTCGCTGCCGCTCGGCCTTGTCTTTCCCTATCGCCGCTACAAGCATCTGCATCTCAAGCACCATGCGGACGAGCGCTTGACCGATCCCTACGATGATCCCGAAAGCTACTACCGTGCGCTCGGTGACTGGGAAAAACTGCCGGGCTTTGTGAAAGCGTTGCTCAACTTCAACAATTCGCTGGTCGGCCGCGTTGTCATCGGCCCGTTTCTCATGGTGGTCGGTTTCGCCATCACCGAGATCAAACTCGTAAGGGGCGGCGACAAGAAAACGCAAACGGCATGGGTGCTACATGGCCTTGGCCTCGTCCCGATGCTCGCGATCGTTTGGTTTATCTTCGGAATTCCCGTTTGGCTCTACGCGTTGACGTCCGTCTATCTGGGCTTGGCGATCATCTCGATCCGCAGCTATTGCGAACACCAGTGGTCGGAACGCCCGGACGGGCGGACGGTTATCGTCGAAAAATCGCCCTTGGCGTTGATCTTCCTTAACAACAATCTTCACTTCCTCCATCATAAGCGTCCGACTGTACCTTGGTACGATCTGCCGGGGCTTTACAGCGAACAGCGTGATGAATGGCTGAGGATGAATGGCGGCTATGTCTTCCGCAATTACTTCGAGATTCTGCGTGCCTATGCATTCAGACAGAAGCAGGATGTTGTTCACCCGGTGCTGCGCCGCGAACTGGCTCCCGGCCGCGCTTTCCGGCCTCGGGCACATGGCATCAGTCTGCAGGGCGGTTCGACCGTTCCCATTCCAGCCGAGCCTCCCAAAGAGTAGCTGCGCATGACGTTGATTGCGGCGTTGCCGATGTATGACTGGCCGGAAATGCAATCGGAGCTTCGTGCGCAATGGCAAAGAATGCGCGGCGTGCTGCTCGACAATGGCTATGACGCGCCGGAAAAGCTCGTTTCCCGCAATGGCGACCTTCCGGCGGTTCCAGGCGGCATCAGAGACCGGTCAGGCAATTTGATTGCGCCTGACCCAGCGACGCTGCCTCCCGACGAACTCGACCTGCCGACCTTGTGGCTCCATCCGGCATTGCTGATCACCCAGACGTGCTGGGGGCCGATGGAACTCGGCATTCAATCCCATGTTCATCTTGCAGGTCAGGATGACTACTCGGGCATTGAGGGCGGGGACGGCTCGCTTTACTCGAGTGCGCTCGTGATGCGGCGCGCCGAGGGGCGGGCGGCAGTCGCTGCGCCGGAAGACGGCAAGCCCGTACTGCCGCTGGAACTGCTTCGCGGCAAACGCTTTGCCTTCAACAGCCACGATTCGATGTCGGGCTACCTGGCGCTGCAACGCGACCTGGTGGCGTCCGGTGAATCACTTGCGATATTTGCCGGCGAACTCCAGACCGGCGGACACCGCGCCTCGGTGGCTGCTGTGGCGTCCGGCAAAGCGGACGTGGCCGCCATCGACTGCAAATCCTGGGCGAGAAGCCAGCGCTTCGACGCGGCAGCAGCCACACTTGCCGTTGTCGGCTGGACCGGCAGGCGCAAGGGCCTGCCGTTTATTTCCGCACTGCCGCTACCCGCGCATCTTTTCGCCTGAGGGATCGAACGGCGGCTCGAGATTGATGCGGGCGGGGCGCCGCACACCGAGAATCTCTACCTCGAACAGGCCATTGGATTCGTTTGATGCGAGTTCCGCCGGCACGTAACCCTGCGCCATCGAATGCTGGACGAAGTGGGCGTAGCCACCGGACGTGACCCAGCCGACAACGCGCCAGTCGCCCTGTACGGCGCCCTTGTCACTCGCGTCCGAGACCACAGCACCGGACGCATCGAAGCGGGGAGCGCCGACGCCATGGCCTGCCTGGACCGTACCGTAGTCCTTGGAGACCTTGGCCCAGATCGGCTCGTCGCCCATCACGTCGGCGGCGCCTTCGCCGTGCGGAACATCGATGAGGAAGGAAACCCGGCGCAGCTTCGTGCTGGTGCCGGCGTCAAACTCAGCCTTTTCCCTGGCGGCATGTTCGCGGCCGATGAAATCGTTCTTCGACAGCTTGATGAAGCGATCCATCGATCCCTCATAGCCGCCATAGATGGGGCGCAGTTCGCGAAACCATGTGGGGAAGTTCTTTTCGAGCCGCATTGAGAGCAGAGCACGCATGCCGAAATCGACAATGCCGAAGGCCGCGCCCTCGTCCTTGATCGCCTTGTAGACGAGGCGCTGATAGGCGGGTTGCATCCAGATCTCGTAGCCAAGGTCACCCGTATAGGAAATGCGATTGACCTTGCACGGCGCGCCGCCAACGGCCACTTCGCGGAAATCCATGAACCGGAAGGCGGCATTCGACACGTCTTCGTCGACGAGCTTGGCAAGGAGGTCGCGCGACTTCGGCCCGGCAATCGCAAGACCGACCAGTGTCTGGTCGAAGCGATGGATATGCACTGAGCCATCCTTCGGCTGCTGCTTCTGGAACCAGCGCATGTGATAGCGCTGGGCGGCAGACGAACCCCAGATCAGGAAGCGGTCATCGGCCGCCTTGGCGATGGTGAAGTCGCCGATGAGCTTGCCCTCTTCATTGAGCATGGGCGTCAGGACGAGCCGTCCAACTTTCGGCATCGTATTCGTCATCAGGCGCGACAAAAATGCTTCGGCGCCGCTGCCGGTTATTTCATACTTGGCGAAGTTGGCAATCTCGGTGACGCCGACGCCGGCGCGTGTCGCCCTTACCTCGTTACCGATATGCTCGAAATCGTTGGAACGATGATAGGAGACGATGTCGCGCGCTTCAGTGCCCTTCGGCGCGAACCAGAGCGGCGTCTCAAGGCCCCAGGAATCGCCCATGACGGCATTCTGCGCCACCATCGTATCGTAGAGCGGCGTGGTTTGTTGCGGCCGCGCTGCGGGCAACTCCTCGTTGGGGAAGCGGATCGAGAAGCGCCGCGAATAGTTCTCGCGCACCTTGGCGTTGGTGTAGCGCAGCGTCGCCCATTCGCCGAAACGCGCCACGTCCATGCCCCAGACGTCGAAGCCGGGTTCGCCATGAACCATCCAGTTGGAGAGCGCGAGCCCGACGCCGCCGCCCTGGCTGAAACCGGCCATGACGGCGCACGCTGTCCAGTAATTGGTAAGGCCGGGTACTGGGCCGACCAGAGGATTGCCATCCGGCGCAAAGGTGAAGGGGCCGTTGATGATCTGCTTGATACCCGCCTTCTCGATGCCGGGGAAATGCTTGAAGCCGACTTCGAGGGAAGGGGCGATGCGGTCGAGATCGGGCGCCAGAAGCTCGTGGCCGAAATCCCATGGCGTGTTGACCGGAGACCAGGGCTTTGCGGCCTTCTCATAGGTGCCGAGCAGGATGCCGTTCCGCTCCTGGCGGGTATAGATCTCGCCCTTGAAATCCATGACGCCGATGAGTTCGCGGCCCGTGGACTTATTGAATTCCATAACCTCCGGAACATCCTCGGTGAGAAGGTACATGTGCTCCATCGCAAGGACCGGCAGTTCGAGCCCGACCATGCGCCCAACTTCGCGGGCCCAGAGACCGCCGCAGTTGACGACATGTTCGGCCTTCACGGTGCCCTGTTCGGTGACGACGTTCCATGTGCCGTCGCTATCCTGCGTGAGTTCGACGACGCGGTTACGCAGGGTGATTTCAGCACCGAGCTTGCGCGCGGCCTTGGCATAGGCATGGGTGGTTCCGGAAGGGTCGAGATGGCCCTCGACCGGGTCCCACATGGCGCCGACGAAATTCGTCTCGTCCATGAGCGGGAACATGGCCTTGGCCTCCGATGGCGTGATCAGCTCCGTATCCATGCCGAGATAGCGACCGCGCGCGTGGGCGAGCCGCAGGAAATCCATGCGCTCAGGCGAATCCGCCATCATGACGCCGCCTGTCAAATGCAGGCCGCAGGACTGTCCGGAAAGCTCCTCGATTTCCTTGTAGAGACTGACCGTATAGGCCTGGAGCTTCGCAACGTTGGGATCGCCATTGAGCGTATGGAAACCGCCGGCGGCGTGCCAGGAAGAGCCGGACGTCAGCTCCGAGCGTTCGATCAGCATCACATCGGTCCAGCCGGCGCGCGCAAGGTGGTAAAGCACCGAACACCCAACGACGCCACCGCCGATGACAACTGCTTTAACGTGCGATTTCATACTCTTATGCCTCGTATGTGGAAAAGTGATTCAATGCGTTGAGACTTCGATTCAAGCGATCAGAAATCCGTGGGCGCGCCGCCTTCGGATTTGCGGCGGGCCACGAAGGCGTTGATGGCCTCTTCGACCGCGGGGTCGATTTCGGGTTTCTGGTAGGTTGCAAGGCGCTCCTTCCAGATGCGGTTGGCCTTCTCGATCGCAATCGGCGAGCCGGCCTCCTGCCAGGTTTCATAATTGCGCCAGTCGGAGATGATCGGTGCGTAGAAGGCCGTCTTGTAGCGCGACTGCGTATGAGCGGTGCCGAAGAAATGACCGCCGGGGCCGACGTCGCGCATGGCATCGATGCCGAGCGCGTCTTCGGAAAGATCGAGCGGGGTCAAGAACTCGGCCACCATCTGCAGGAGGTCGAAATCGAGGATCATTTTCTCATAGGAGCAGCAAAGGCCGCCTTCGAGCCAGCCGGCGGAATGGAGCATGAAGTTGCCACCGCCCTGGATGGCGCCCCAGAGGGAGAAGACCGATTCGTAGGCGGCTTGCGCGTCCACGGTGTTGGCGGCGCAGACATTGGAGGTGCGATAGGGAATACCGTAGCGGCGGGCAAGCTGGCCGCCGACCAATTGCGCCTTCATGTATTCGGGCGTGCCGAAAGCCGGCGCGCCGGACTTCATGTCGACATTGGACGTAAAGCCGCCATAGCCGACGGGCGCGCCTTTCCTGACCATCTGCGTGAACGAAATGCCGGCAAGCGCTTCCGCGTTCTGCTGCACGAGGGCACCGGCAATCGTCACCGGAGCCATGGCGCCGGCGAGGGTAAAGGGCGTTACGATGACGATCTGGCCATTGCTCGACATCTGGATGATGCCTTCCATCATCGGTATGTCGAGCTTGAGCGGGGAATTTGTATTGATGATCGTATAGCAGGACGGCTCTTGCTGAAGCTGTTCGTGGCTGACACCGCGCGCCAGGCGGGCGATCTCGATACCGTCCTGATTGCGCTCCTTGCCCAGCGAATAGATGTGGAACGCCTTGTCGCTGAGCGTCGCAAGGTCGCGGATGCATTCGAGATGCCGCACGGACGGGTGAATATCGATCGGCTCGACCGGATAACCGCCGGTCGTGTTGATGATATTGTGCATCTGGGCGAGCTTGATGAAATTACGGAAGTCGGCCTGGTTGCCGGAGCGCCGACCATTGTCGGTATCCGAGCAGTTTGGCGCCGAACCCATCTGCGCGAAGATGAGATTATTGCCGCCAAAGCGGACATTGTGGGCCGGGTTGCGGGCATGCAGGGTAAATTCGGATGGCGCATGGCCGACATGTTCAAGAATCATGTCCTTGTCGAAGCGAACCCGCATCGATCCGGGGCGAACGTCAGCACCGGCGCTCTTCATGATTTCGCGGGCGCCGTCATGCAGAACCTCGACGCCGATTTCCTGCAGGACCCGCAGCGACGCGTCGTGGATCGATTCGAGTTCGTCGTCCGAGACGATCTTGGTCGGCGTGAACGGAATTTTCAGCTGGCGAAACGGCGGCTGGTCGAAGGCTCCGCTTTCGGTGCTGCGCGGCCGCGCTCGTCCGCCCCGTCGTCCGTGATCCCGCGCTGACGTGTTGGTTTCGATCTCGATTGCCGGTTCGCTCATTGCCCATGCCCTTCGCTTGCACGTCTTGCGTGCGCTGTTGCCACTATCGCCAGAGCGGCATTGTGCGTGCGCGGCGTGAGCGACGCTGAGCGCAAAGGAAGCGACATGGTGTGGGGTGGGTCGCTGGGGCCAGAGTTGGGCCAATCAAGGGCGGTTCTTGGAGTTCGTCCACACCCCCTCTGTCCTGCCGGGCAAAGGGGGGTGAAACGACCCCACATATAGGAACTACAGTATGCCTACTCCGCAGCCGCCTTCGACGTCAGGTGGCTGATTGGCGTAACCATCGCCTGGATCAGGTTGTTCATGCTGATGACGCCGGTCGGCTTGCCATTGTCATCGATGATCGTTGCATATTGCTGGTTGGCGTCGGTCATCGTCTTGGCGGCTTCCTCGAGGATCGTGCCGGTGCGCACGGTGACGCCGCCGCTCGTGGCCGGAGCGCCCGCTGGCGTTGCGATCGTATCGACCATGATGACGCGGCCGCGGTTCACTTCCTTGACGAAGTTGGAAATGTATTCGTCCGCGGGCTGCAACACGATGTCCTGGCCGGTGCCCTGCTGCACTACCTCGCCGTCGCGCAGGATGGCGATGCGATCGCCGAGGCGCAGCGCCTCATCGAGATCGTGGGTGATGAAGACGATGGTCTTGCGAATTTCCTTCTGGAGGTCGAGGAGCACCGACTGCATGTCCATGCGAATGAGCGGATCGAGCGCCGAGAAGGCTTCGTCCATCAGGAGGATCGGTGCGTCGTTGGTCAGCGCACGGGCAAGCCCCACGCGCTGCTGCATGCCGCCCGACAACTGGTTCGGGTAGTGGCCCTCGAATCCCTTGAGGCCGACACGCTCGATCCAGCGACGCGCCTGTGTTTCCTGCTTGTCGCGGGGAAGTCCCTGGATTTCGAGGCCGTAGACCGTATTGTCGAGGACGGTGCGGTGGGGAAGCAGCGCAAACTTCTGGAACACCATCGCGGTCTTGTGGCGACGAAATTCGCGCAGATCGTTCTGGTTCATCTTGCAGACATCGGCGCCGTCGATGATCACCTCGCCGGAAGTCGGGTCGATAAGGCGGTTGATGTGGCGGATAAGGGTCGATTTACCCGATCCTGAAAGCCCCATGACAACCTGAATGCAGCCCGCCGGCATGTCGATGTTGATGTCTCTGAGGCCGAGCACGTGCCCATGCTGTTCGTTGAGCTCGGTCTTGGACATGCCCTTCTTGACGGCTTCGACGTAACTGACGGGTCTCTGGCCAAAAATTTTGTAGAGATTCTTGATCTTGATGCCTGCACCCTGGACCGAACGATCAGCCATGGACCACCTCCTGATGCTTCTGAAGACGCTTGCCATAGGCCTGACTAACGCGGTCGAAAATGATGGCGATGCCGACAATGGCAAGGCCGTTGAAAAGCCCGAGTGAGAAGAACTGCCCGTTGACGGAGCGCAGCACCGGCTGGCCAAGGCCCTGGACGCCGATCATCGAAGCGATGACAACCATCGCCAGAGCCATCATGATGGTCTGGTTGATACCGGCCATGATTGTCGGGAGGGCAAGGGGGATCTGCACGTTCTTGAGGCGTTGCCAACTTGACGAACCGAACGCGTCCGCGGCTTCAAGGACGTCCTTGTCGACGAGCCGGATACCGAGATTGGTGAGGCGGATCATTGGCGGGATGGCGTAGATCACCACCGCTATGAGACCCGGCACCTTGCCGATGCCCAGAAGCATGACGACGGGGATGAGGTAGACGAAGCTCGGCATCGTCTGCATCACGTCGAGAATTGGATTGACCACGCGCTGGAAACTGTCTGACCGGGCCATGATGATGCCGATCGGAATGCCGACGAAGATCGAAACGACGGTGCCGACGAAGATCATGGCGATGGTCTTCATCGCATCGCTCCACATGTCGAAATAGCCGATGAGGAGGAGCGTGATGATGGTGCCGGCAACGATCTTCCAGTTACGGCTGGCAATCCAGGCGATGCCTCCGATCAACAGCAGCATGATCGGCCACGGCGTCGTCGTCATGAAGCGCTCGGCTTCAATGAGGAAATACTGCAGCGGCTGAAAGAACGATTCGATGATGTCGCCATATTCGCGGGTAAAGGCCTTGAAGCCTTCGTCCATGGCCTTCTTGAGGTTGCGCAGCGTGTCATCATTCATGTTCGGGAATGAATAGAACCAATCCATGTTGGTATCCCCTTCATTGGGCCATTGAGGCTCGTTCTCTCTAATGACCGAAGCGCTGGACGATTATACGTTCAGCCTGTTCCAGCGAGGTAATAAATTGCGGCAGGGCCAGTGCCCTGCCGCAAAACATTATTATTGTACGGCAGCCTTGATCTTCTCGGCGGCTTCCGGAGAGACCCACTTGGACCAGGTCGCCTCGTTGTTTTTCAGATAGTACTTGGCGCCATCTTCGCCCGTCGCCTGGTTGTCGACCATCCAGGCAAGAAGCTTGTTGGCTTCCTCGGTCGAGATCTGGCGCTTCTTCAGGTATTCGAAGGCATCGCCGGCGCTGTCGGCAAACTTCTTGGTGACGATGGTGTAGATATCAGCCTTCGGCCAGCCATTCGGCTTTGGATCCGGGCAATCCGCGATGGCGTTGCAGCGGTTCCATTCCTTTTCATCCCATGCCACGCCGTTGTCGAGCTTGACCATCGGATACTTGCCGAGAATGGCGGTCGGACCCCAATAATAGCCGAGCCAGGGTTCCTTGCGCTCATAGGCCTTGGCGATCGAGCCATCGAGGCCCGCAGCCGAACCCGTATCGACAAGGGTGAAGCCGTGCTTGTCGCCCTCAAAAGCCTTGTAGAAGTTCGTCGTCGTGATCTGGCAAGCCCAGCCTGACGGGCAATTGAAGACGGCGCCCTTCTTCGGATCTTCCGGAGCAGGGAACAGTTCCGGATGCTTCATGGCATCAGCAATGGTCTTGATATCGGGGTGGGCATCCGCGAAATATTTGGGGATCCACCAGCTTTCCGTGCCGCCTTCGGTGATCGCCGGTGCAGCGTAGACGAGTTTGTTTTCCTTGACTGCCTTTTCAAGCGGCTCGCGGACGGCGTTGAGCCAGCCCTCGGGGGCGATGTCCGGCTGCCCCTTTTCGATCATGGACGTGAAGGTTGGAACAGTATCGCCGGCTACGAGCTCGGCGTCGCATCCATAGCCTTCGCTCAGGATGATCTTATCGAGATTGGCAAGTGCCTCGGCCGATTGCCAGTTCATGTTGGCAATCGTAACGGTGCCGCATTCCGCAGCCGAAGCCGACGCGGAGTAGCCGAAAAACCCAGCGGCAATCAGAAAAGTTGAAGCAAGCAGCTTCTTCATGTTCTTTATCTCCCACTCTTTGACAGTTCACCCGGTAACGAATTCTAACTTGGTACTGCCTTACCTAGTCGTTCGCTTATGTGCCATTTGGCATTCTTATCCCGTCAGAATGCAATGGAATCATCGAATTAATGCGGTGTATCGCGACAAGCCCTGTCGATATAGCGACGCCGGGATAAAGGATGCGACACCAAACGGCACATGGCTCCATCAGGTATCGTAACAAGGGTTTAGACGAAAGATCAACGCTTTAGACGATCTGCCTGCACGATCTGCGGATTTGACTGCCCGGATCCGGCACCCACCGATATTTTCCGCACGGCATGAAACCATTTTGCCCGCCGAAGGTTTGCAATGGGCCTGCCAAAGAAAAGGAACTCCCGATGAAATCTGCGCTGAAGACCGGACGCCAAACCCGTGACCTGCAACTGGCATCCATGGTAATTGCCATGCGCGTGCCAATGATGATGTTGGAGGCGATGAGCGAGAAGGGTGGCGGCGCAGAAACGCACCGCGCCGTTTCAGAAAAAGTCGCAGCGTCCGTGGATGGTGTCGTTTCCGCGCAGATTTCGCTCATGAACTCCGCAGCGACGTTCTGGTTTGACGTCATGCGCGGCAGGTCGCCCGCAAGCCTCGTTTCCGAAGCCGCCAATAAGGCTGCCGCAGCGGCATTGCGGCCGGGGCGAAAGACGTTGCAGGCGAACTACAAACGACTTGTTCCGGGAAGCTAAACAGCTTTTCCGTTAGCGTCACGCTTAATTTTCGAGAGTGATTTTATAAAACTTACCTTTCTGTAAGGGCGAGGTATGCGCTTCCGGCATGGTGACCATGCAAAAATGCAAGGGTTCCTGCTGTAAATGCGACATGCCATGGCGAAATTTCGTGATCAAACTTTGAGCAAAAAGCGCATTTGAGCGGCAACAACTCATTTCCTTTCGAGGTCGCCAAAATGCTCTACATTTTCAATCGCAATAACCGCGTGCACATTTCGTGGAATGCAACCGAAAAGCGCAACGCTCCGTCCAGCAATGCAAAGAGCGGTATCGGCTCCGCATTGTCCTTCATCTGGACCCGTTCGGCCGGCTAATCGATCAACGAGACGGCATGTGAACCGCTGCCTTTGAGGTGGCGGTTTTTCTTTGCTCTGAATTTTCTAAGGATGCAAAAAAACCGCCCTGTTCACGAGGGAACAGCGCGGTTTTTGCCAAGTTACGCATGGCAGTTCTGCCGAACTCAACGCGGGCAGAAAATTACAGCTCCGGTACGCGGTACCTGATCCGGAGCGGGGAACAGGTTTGACCCTGCTCGCCCGTAAAGTTTTAGCCGGACATCGTTACCGCGAGGTTATCGAGAACTTAAGCAAATCTAAATTTGCGACTTTTCCGCCAGGATTGTCGTCAGCCTTCGCGCTTGGCGTCGCGCAGATAATTGATAATGCCGGAGAAATCCGATCCTTCATTGCCCGCTTCCCCAAACTCGGCATAAAGCGCCTCGGCATGGGCGCCGAGCGGCGTCGCTGCGCCAACACTTGTCGCCGCCTCCTGCGACAATTTAAGGTCCTTGAGCATGAGCGCGGCAGCAAAGCCCGGCTTATAGCCATTGTTGGCCGGAGAGGTCGGCACCGGTCCCGGTACCGGGCAATAGGTCGTCAGCGACCAGCATTGGCCGGAAGATGTGGAGGCGACGTCGAACAGCGCCTTGTGCGAAAGCCCAAGCTTTTCGGCCAGCGTGAAAGCTTCGCTGACACCGATCATCGAAATGCCGAGGATCATGTTGTTGCAGATTTTGGCCGCCTGGCCGTTGCCCGCTTCGCCGCAATGAACGATCCGCCCGGCCATCGGTTTCAAGATCGGTTCGGCTTTGACGAAGGCTTCATCGGAACCGCCCACCATGAAGGTGAGGGTGCCCGCCGCCGCGCCGCCAATGCCGCCTGAGACAGGTGCATCGACGGACAGCAGTCCGTTCTCCGCGGCGATCGCATGCGCCTTGCGGGCGGAGTCGACGTCGATCGTCGATGAATCGATGAAAAGCGCGCCGCTTCGTGCTGCCTTGGCAACCGCCTCGTAGACCGAAAGCACGTGCTTGCCGGCCGGGAGCATCGTAATGACAACATCGGCCTCGGCGACGGCGGCCTCGGCATTATCTGCAATCGTTACGCCGTTGCCCCGCGCGGTATCGAGGTTTTCGGGCACGAGATCGAACCCAAGTACGTTATGGCCTGCCTTGACGAGATTGGCGGCCATCGGGTTGCCCATATGTCCAAGGCCGATAAAAGCGACAGTCGTCATCGCACTTCTCCCTCAATTTGAAATTTCAACGGCCCGTCATGTGCCGCGCGATGATAACTCGCATGATTTCATTCGTGCCTTCCAGGATCTGGTGCACCCGCAAGTCACGTACCAGTTTCTCCACGCCATAGTCGTGCAGGTAGCCATAGCCGCCATGGATCTGCAGAGCGTCGTTGGCGATATCGAACCCCTTGTCGGTGACGAAGCGCTTGGCCATGGCGGACCATTTGGAAGCGTCGTGCGTTTTGCGGTCAAGCTTTGATGCCGCTGTGTAGAGCAGCATGCGGGCAGCTGAAAGCTCCGTCTCCATATCGGCAAGCTTGAACTGAAGCGCCTGGAACTCATTGATCGCCTTGCCGAACGCCTTGCGCTCACTGGCATAGACCAGCGCCTTGTCGAGGGCCGATTGCGCGCCGCCAAGCGAGCATGCCGCAATGTTGAGCCGCCCGCCGTCGAGCCCGCCCATGGCAATGCGAAAGCCGTCACCTTCCTCGCCGAGCCGGTTGGCAACTGGGATACGGCAGTTCTCGAAGATGACCTGGCGGGTGGATTGGGCGTTCCAGCCCATCTTGTATTCATTGGCGCCAAATGAAAGGCCGGGCGCATCTTTAGGCACGACCAGCGCAGAGATGCCCTTCGGTCCATCCTCGCCGGTGCGCACCATCGTCACGTAAAGGTCGGAATCGCCGGCGCCCGAGATGAACTGCTTGGCGCCGTTGAGGATGTAGTGATCGCCCTCACGCACCGCGCGGGTCTTCAGGGCGGCGGCATCGGAACCGGAGTTCGGCTCGGTCAAGCAATAGCTTGCAAGCCACTCCATCGATGTCAGGCGCGGCACGAAGCGTTGACGTTGCTCCTCGCTGCCGAACGTGTCGATCATCCACGCGCCCATGTTGTGGATGGAGATGAATGCCGAGAACGCCGGACAGGCGGCGGCGAGCGCCTCGAAGATCAGCACGGCATCGAGCCGTTTCAGGCCTGAACCACCGACATCCTCGCGCACGTAGATGCCGCCCATGCCGAGCGGTCCGGTCTCGCGGATGACATCGGCGGGGAAATGCTTGTCGCGATCCCACGCCAGCGCGTTCGGCGCGACGCGGTCGGCGGCGAAGGCGCGCGCCATGTCCTGGATCGCCAGTTGATCCTCATTGAGTTCGAACTGGCCAGCGGTCGAATCAACGCTACTGTCCATGGCACCCTCCCTGCATTTCTTATTGCTTGCCACTCTATCCCAAGCTTCCCGGGGCGCAACGTCCAAGGCAGGACTAGGAAGAGAAAGACATATCCGCTACTCAAAGCCCATGACACGCGCAATCATGTTGCAGGGAACCGGTTCAGATGTTGGGAAATCCGTCCTGGTGGCGGGTCTGTGCCGGCTTGCGCACAAGCGCGGGCTGGTTGTCCGGCCGTTCAAACCGCAGAACATGTCGAACAATGCGGCGGTCAGCGATGACGGCGGCGAGATAGGTCGCGCGCAATGGCTGCAGGCGCTGGCCTGCGGTGTGCCGTCCTCCATCCACATGAATCCCGTGCTCCTGAAGCCGCAGTCGGAAACCGGCAGCCAGATCATCGTGCAAGGCAAGGTCTGGGGCCAGGCGAAGGGCCGGAACTACCAGAAGCTCAAGGGGCAACTGCTCGATGCCGTGATGCAGTCCTTTGACATCGTTTGCGATGGTGCCGATCTCGTCATCGTCGAGGGCGCGGGCTCGCCTGCCGAAATCAATCTGCGGGCTGGCGATATCGCCAATATGGGCTTTGCAACCCGCGCCAATGTGCCGGTCGTTCTCGTCGGCGATATCGACCGCGGCGGCGTCATCGCATCGATTGTCGGCACCCACGCGATCCTGCCGCCGGAGGATCGCGCCGCGATCATCGGATATATCATCAACAAGTTTCGGGGCGACGTCTCGCTCTTCGACGAAGGCTTGAAGGCAATCACCCGGTTCACCGGCTGGCCTTCATTTGGCGTCGTGCCATGGCTGAAGGATGCTTCCCGGCTTCCCGCAGAAGATTCCGTCGTGCTGGAGCGATTGGTAAAGGGGAACGGCCGCGCGCTGAAAGTCGCGGTGCCAGTGCTTGACCGCATTGCCAATTTCGACGACCTCGATCCGCTGATGGCCGAGGCTGATGTCGATGTCGTGTTTGTCCGAAGCGGGGAGCAACTGCCCGTCGATGCCGGTCTCGTCATCATCCCCGGGTCGAAATCGACGATCGGTGATCTTATACGCTTCCGGGAAAACGGCTGGGACAAGGACCTCAACCTTCACCGGCGTCGCGGCGGCTCGATCATGGGCATATGCGGTGGATATCAGATGCTCGGGCGCACGGTGCGCGACCCTGAGGGCATCGAAGGTGCAGTGACGCAAATCGAGGGCCTTGGCCATCTCGATATCGAAACGGTGATGGAGCCGGAGAAGACCGTTCGCAATGTTGCGGCTCATTCGCTGCAATACGACGTGCCGCTGAGCGGCTATGAAATCCACCTTGGCAAGACGACCGGCCTGGATTGCAGCCGCCCGACGGCGATGATCAACGGCGTCGAGGATGGCGCGATTTCAGCCGACGGTAAGGTCTTCGGGACCTATATGCACGGCCTGTTCGGCACCGATGCCTATCGCTCCGCATTGCTGCGTTCGCTGGGAATCAACGCCAATGCCTTCGACTACAGGGCGGGCGTCGATGCCGCGCTCGATTCGATAGCCGACCAACTGGCTGAAGTCCTCGATGTCCATGCGTTGATCGCACGTTGAGTATGTAGACCTGTGCGAAACATTATTGGGTGCCAATCCTGGCGACGGATGACGAATACAGGAACACCGATCTCGAAGTTTTCCCTTGACCGTACTAAAGCGAAAAACGTCGCGCGGTTTCGTTTGACATTCTCGGTGCTTGGTGAATAACGTTCAACCCATGATTGGTTCCCGTTCGGCCAAAGGCCATGGGATCAAAAGGGAATGCGACGGCCGTACCCATCAGGGCGGCCCTACCGCAGCCGACCCCGCGACTGTAGAGCGGCGAGGATTCATGCCAAGGCCTAAGGCGCAAGCCGAGGGCAGCCACTGGGAAACCGGGAAGGCGGCATTGATCCTGCGACCCGCGAGCCAGGAGACCTGCCAGTCATAGGGCAATGGTGCCCAAGACCGAAGGGGAATGTCCCTTCTGGCCCTGCACGGAGGTTGTTATGGCTGCACGTACTTCGACTACGATATCTCTCCCGCTCGCATCGCGTCTGACGACGGCGGTGGTTTCAATGCTGCTCGGCGTGTTCATCGTTTATGGCGTGGGTCTTTCCCATTCCGAAACGCTGCACGATACGGCGCACGACACCCGCCATTCCTACGGATTCCCCTGCCACTGAGGTTGGAGCCCGGCTGGATGTAATGATTCGGCCGCCACCGCTTAAGCATTGAAAACTGAGGGTTTATCTGGTCCGGGTGTCGTTTCGACAGCCCGGTGTCTTGATATGGGAATTCGGAGAGATATCGATGTTGGTTAAATATCTTCTGGCTACGATCGTGGCCGGTCTGTTTGCTGGTATTCTATTGACGCCAGCCATGTACGTGCGCAGCGTGCCACTTATCCTGCACGCGGAAGAATATGAGAACGCCGCAGGCGGCCACGAGCACGAGCATGCCGCAGCGCCTGCCGCCGCCGGCGAGACCGCACCTGCCGTGGCGCCGCACACTCACGAAGAGGAAGAGGCGAGCCCGGCGCTGCCATTCGGCCGCTTGGGTAATACGTTGCTGATCAATCTTGTCGCCGGAGCGGGTTTCGCCCTGATCACTGGCGCGGCCGCCTTGTTTCTTGGACGCAAGATCACCGTGCAGAACGGCATTTATTGGGGCTTGGCCGGGTTCTTCATCTTCAACCTCGCGCCATCGTTCAGTCTTGCCCCGGAACTGCCGGCCATGCCCGCCGCCGATCTCGCGACACGGCAAGCCTGGTGGCTCATCACGGTGCTGCTGACTGCGGGCGGCGTCTACTTCATCGTTCTGCGTGAGGAAATCTGGGCGAGGGTACTCGGCCTCGTGCTCATTGTTGCGCCGCATATCTATGGCGCTCCGGAAGCGGACGATCTTACTTCCGCCGTGCCGCCGACACTGGCATCCGAGTTCGCGGTATCGACGCTCGCGACCAACCTCTTCTTCTGGGTGGTGCTCGGCACTGCGCTCGGCTTTGCCATCCAGAGCTACGCGGCCTCGGAGCTTGAGGCCTGATGGCCGTGCTGGAGCGCGGGGTCACCTTTGTGCTCGGCGGCGCGCGCTCCGGCAAATCCTCCTTTGCCGAAGGACTGATCGAGTCATCCGGCAAGGAGGCGATCTATCTTGCGACGGGCAGGGCGTGGGACGATGAGATGTCCGCTCGCATCGACCACCACAAGGCGCGGCGCGGCGTATTGTGGACGACGGTCGAAGAACCGCTCGATCTGGTTTCCGCGCTGGAAGTGCATGCGGCCGAGGGCACAGCGGTTCTTGTCGACTGCCTGACACTTTGGGTCACCAACCTCATGATGGCCGAGCGTGATGTCATGGCGGAAACGGCAAGGTTTGCCGCAGCTCTGCCGCATCTCAAAGGTGCGGTCGTTTGCGTCTCCAACGAGGTTGGCCTCGGCATCGTTCCGGAGAACCGCATGGCACGCGACTTTCGCGATCATGCCGGTCGTCTCCATCAAGCTGTGGCTGGCGCCGCGGCAACAGTCTATTTCGTGGCAGCAGGTCTGCCGCTCAAAATGAAGGGATAACAACATGCAGGGTCAGAAGATTCCGGCAACGGTCATCACCGGCTTCCTTGGTTCGGGCAAGACGACGATGATCCGCAATCTGCTCGAGAATGCCGATGGCAAGCGCATTGCGCTGATCATCAATGAATTCGGCGATCTCGGTGTCGATGGCGGGTTGCTCAAGGGCTGCGGTATCGAGGCTTGTCGCGACGAGGATGTGATCGAACTCAACAATGGCTGCATCTGCTGCACCGTGGCTGATGATTTCATCCCGACCATGACGAAACTGCTCGAT
This sequence comes from Phyllobacterium sp. UNC302MFCol5.2, assembly GCF_000686005.1. Taxonomy (NCBI): domain Bacteria; kingdom Pseudomonadati; phylum Pseudomonadota; class Alphaproteobacteria; order Hyphomicrobiales; family Phyllobacteriaceae; genus Phyllobacterium; species Phyllobacterium sp. UNC302MFCol5.2. The sequence goes on along the minus strand of NZ_JMLL01000011.1, from coordinate 442,755 downwards.
CGTCCCGATCGTCCTGATCATATCGTCATCGAAACTTCGGGCCTTGCGCTCCCGCAACCGCTGGTGGCGGCATTCAACTGGCCGGAAATCAAGACGCAGGTGACTGTCGACGGCGTCGTGACCGTGATCGATGCCGCCGCAGTTTCGGAAGGTCGCTTTGCCGACGATCACGACAAGGTCGACGCGCAGCGGTCGCAGGACGAATCGCTCGACCATGAGAGCCCGCTCGAAGAACTCTTCGAGGACCAGATCCGTGCAGCGGACCTCATCATTCTCAACAAGACCGATCTCATCAGCGGCGATGAACTCGACGGGGTGAAGGGCGACGTACAAAGCCGTTCGGTGCGTGCCCTCAACATGATCCCCGCAAGCTTCGGCAGGATCAGCAACCAACTGCTGCTTGGCCTTGGCGTCGGTACCGAGCAGGATATTGCCAACCGCAAGTCGCATCATGAGATGGAGCATGAAGCCCGCGAGGAACACAGCCATGACGAATTTGAGAGCTTCGTCGTTGGCCTCGGGCCGGTTTCCGAGCCGAAGTCTTTTGTCGAGAAGCTGAAAGGCGTGATCGCCGATCATGACGTTCTGCGCCTCAAGGGCTTCGTCGATGTTCCGGGCAAGCCGATGCGCCTCGTTGTCCAGGCGGTAGGCTCGCGCATCGAGCATTATTTCGATCGCAGCTGGCATCCGGGCGAGGAGCGGCAGACACGGCTCGTCGTCATCGGCCTTCACGATATCGACGCGGTAGCCATCGAATCGGCGATGAACGCGGCGGCTGCCTGATAAGGAAGACTGATGCATCTCCTGCTTGCCCAGAAAGGCACGATAGCCGAAGGCACCGAGGCAATCGATCTCGGCCAGACGCCGGGAGATGTGCTTTTTCTTTCGGCGGCCGACACGGAGCTGGCCAGCCTTGCCTCGGCCCATCGCCACAATGGCGAAGGGCTCTCCTTGCGCCTCGCCAACATGATGGCGCTGGCGCATCCGATGTCGGTCGATGCTTATGTCGAACGCACCGCGCGTCACGCCAAACTGATTGTCGTGCGCATCATCGGCGGCGAGAGCTACTGGCCTTATGGTCTCGAAGCGCTCCACGCCTGCGCGATCAATCACAAGGTGCAGCTGGCGGTTCTTCCGGGCGACGACAAACCCGATCCCGGCCTTGATCGCTTTTCGACGGTGCTGCGGCAAGATCGAGACGCGCTCTGGCACTATCTGCTTGAGGGCGGCGCGCAAAACGCGAGCCGTTTTCTCGACTATTGCGGCGCGATTGTCGATGGAGCCGAGAAACCGCAGGAGGCGGCGCCACTGCTGAAGGCGGGCGTGTGGTGGCCCGGCGAGCCGGCGCCATCGCTCGACCTGTTGCGGTCGCATTGGCAGGCGGACGCATCGATCGTTGCCATCTGCTTTTACCGCGCGCTGGTGCAGAGCGGACAGACCCAACCGGTCGAGGCGCTGGTCGATGCCTTGAGGCTCAAGGGTCTCAATCCCTTGCCCGTGTTTGTATCGAGCCTGAAAGACCCGGTTTCCGTGGCGACGCTTGAAAGCATATTCGGTGAGGCGGCACCCGTCGTTGTTCTCAATGCCACGGGATTTGCCGTTTCGGCGCCCGGCGTTGCGCGCAAGCCCACCGTGCTCGAACATGATGGCGCGGTCGTTCTACAGGTAATTTTTTCAGGATCGAGCGCCGAGCAGTGGCGCGCTTCGGATCAAGGTTTGTCTGCCCGCGATCTCGCCATGAATGTCGCGTTGCCGGAAGTGGACGGGCGGGTTCTCACCCGCGCCGTCTCGTTCAAGTCGGCACGGACGTTCGATGAGGCTGTCGAAGCCAATATCGTCACGCATGAGCCCATGCCGGACCGCATCGGATTCGTAGCCGAACTTGCGGCGAACTGGTCAGCGCTCAGGCGCACGTCGGCGGGGGAGAGGCGTGTCGCGCTGGTGATGGCCAACTATCCCAATCGCGATGGACGGCTCGGCAATGGCGTGGGCCTCGATACGCCAGCCGGGACCTGGCATGTGCTTACCGAGATGATGAAGCAAGGCTATGCGGTCGCGGACATTCCGGCGGATGGCGATGCACTTATAAAACACCTGATGGCCGGGCCGACCAATGCGGCGAGCGACGGCCGCGAGGTTCGCGAAACTATATCGCTCAATCATTACAATCATTTCCTCGAATCCCTTCCCATCCCGATTCAGCAAGCCGTCACCGAACGCTGGGGCAAGCCGGAAGCCGATCCGTTTTTCCTTGAGGAGAAAGAAGGATTCGCGCTGCCGCTTGCCCGCTTTGGCGAAACCCTTGTCGGGATCCAGCCGACGCGCGGCTACAATATCGATCCGAAGGATAGTTATCACTCTCCTGATCTCGTTCCGCCGCACGGCTATCTCGCTTTTTACGCCTATCTGCGCGAAGTCTATGGAGCGCATGCGATCGTCCATGTCGGCAAGCACGGCAACCTTGAATGGCTGCCCGGCAAATCGCTGGCACTTTCCGAAACCTGTTACCCGGAAGCGGTGCTTGGGCCGATCCCGCACATCTACCCGTTCATCGTCAACGACCCGGGCGAGGGCACGCAGGCGAAGCGCCGGTCCTCGGCCGTCATCATCGACCATCTGACGCCGCCGCTGACGCGCGCCGAGAGTTATGGGCCGCTCAAGGATCTAGAAGCGCTTGTCGATGAATATTATGAAGCGTCCGGCGTCGATCCGCGCCGGTTGGTGCGGCTCAAGGTGCAGATCCTCGATCTGGTGCGCGATATCGGGCTCGACCACGATGCCGGTATCCATGACCACGATGCCGACGACCTCGCGCTGCAGAAGCTCGATGCCTATCTCTGCGATCTCAAGGAAATGCAGATTCGCGACGGCCTCCATATATTCGGGCAATCGCCGCAGGGGCGGCTTTTGACGGATCTCGTAGTCGCGCTCGCCCGAGTGCCGCGCGGCTCCGGCATCGGCGCAGACCAAAGCCTGCAGCGCGCGATCGCACGCGACCTCGGCCTCGACGGCTTTGACCCGCTGGATTGCGATATGGCTGCAGTCTGGAATGGACCGCGACCGGAATGTCTGGCGCTGCAATCGGACGCCAATTGGCGTATCGCCGGTGATACGGTGGAACGCATCGAGTTGCTCGCCGCACGGCTTGTTGCCGAGGAGGCGCCGTGCCCACCCGATTGGGCTGCGACTAACGCCGTGCTTGAGGGCATACGGGCGACACTCGGGCCGGCCGTGGCGGACTGCGGCGAGGCCGAAATGGGCGGCCTGTTCCGGGCACTTGATGGCCGGTTTGTCGCGCCGGGACCCTCCGGCGCGCCGACGCGGGGCCGGCCGGACGTATTGCCCACGGGCCGCAATTTCTTTTCGATCGACAGCCGCGCCGTGCCGACACCGGCCGCGTGGGAACTTGGGCAGAAGTCGGCCGATCTCCTTATCCGCCGTTATACGCAGGACCATGGCGAGTGGCCGACATCGTTTGGTCTGACGGCCTGGGGCACCTCCAACATGCGCACCGGCGGCGACGATATTGCGCAGGCCCTGGCCCTGATCGGCGTCAAGCCAGTTTGGGACATGGCATCGCGCCGGGTCACCGGCTACGAAATAGTGCCTGTTGCAATGCTCGGCCGCCCGCGCGTGGATGTCACCTTGCGCATTTCGGGTTTCTTCCGCGATGCGTTTCCCGATCAGATCGCGCTGTTCGATACCGCAGTGCGGGCGGTTGGCGGACTTGACGAGGATCAAGCAGACAATCCTATCGCGGCGCGCATGCGCAGCGAACGCGAACGGATGCTTGGCGAGGGAATCGATGAGAAGACGGCCCGGCAGCGTGCCGGATTTCGCGTCTTCGGTTCGAAGCCCGGCGCGTATGGGGCGGGTTTGCAAACCCTGATCGACGAAAAGCACTGGGACAGGCGCGATGACCTCGCAGAGGCGTGGCTCGTCTGGGGCGGTTATGCCTATGGCGCGGGCGATGATGGACGCGCCGAGCGCGGATTGCTCGAAGAGCGCTTGCGTTCGGTCGAGGCCGTGGTGCAAAACCAGGACAATCGCGAGCACGACCTTCTCGATTCTGACGACTATTACCAGTTCGAGGGCGGCATGTCGGCGGCGGTCGAGCGCCTTTCGGGCGCGCAGCCGACGATCTACCATAATGACCATTCGCGTCCTGAAAAGCCGATCATCCGCACGCTGGACGAGGAAATAGCCCGGACAGTGCGCGGCCGCGTCATCAATCCGAAGTGGATCAGCGGCGTAATGCGCCATGGCTACAAGGGAGCATTCGAGATGGCGGCGACGGTGGACTATCTTTTCGCTTTTGCCGCCACGACCGGGGCCGTCGGCAATCACCACTTCGAGGCGGTGTACCAGGCATTCCTGGTCGATGACAATGTGCGCGCCTTCCTCAACGAGAAGAATCCACATGCCTTGCGCGAGATGGCCGAGAAACTCGAAGAAGCGGTCGAACGCGGTTTCTGGACGCCGCGTTCCAACTCGGCACGCTTTGAGCTGAGCCGGCTCGCCGCCTGATAAAAAGAATCTGAAGGAAACGCCAAATGTCTGAAAAATCACAAAAACTTCTGAACATGACCGAAGAGGAAATCAACGAGCGCCACGCGGACAAGATGCGCAAGAAGAAAGCGGTACGCGACAAGATTCTTGCCACCAAGACGGACGAGAAGGGCCTCGTCATCGTCAATACGGGGAAGGGCAAGGGCAAATCGACCGCAGGGTTCGGCGTCGTCTTTCGCGCACTCGGTCATGGCATGAAGATCGGCGTCGTCCAGTTCGTCAAAGGCTCCTGGGATACGGGAGAGCGCTGGGTTCTGGAGAAATTTCCAGACCAGGTGACGATCTCGGCCATGGGCGAAGGCTTCACCTGGGAAACCCAGGATCGCGCCCGCGATATCGCCATGGCGCGCAATGCCTGGGAGCAGGCCAAGACAATGATCCTCGATGACGAGACCGAACTCGTCCTGTGCGACGAACTCAACATCGCGCTGCGCTACGACTATCTTCCAGTCGAAGAGATCATCGACGTCCTGAAGCAGAAGCCCCACATGAAACACGTGATCATTACCGGACGGAACGCCAAGGACGAGCTTATCGAGTTCGCCGATCTCGTTACCGAGATGGAGATGATCAAGCATCCTTTCCGCTCCGGCATCAAGGCGCAGAAGGGCATCGAGTTCTAGGCCGTAGCTGCTGGCTCAATTCCACGCGTTAGTATCTCAGGCCGTTGGTGCGTTGATCGCATATTGCGCGGCGAAAGCGCGTCTATAGGCGGGCCGGGCTTCCCCGCGAGCCACGTAGGCGGCGAGGTTTTGATATTCGTCCAGAATGCCCGACATTCTCAGTCGCAGCAGAACTGAAACCATCAACAGATCACCCGCGCTGAACCTGTCATCAAGCCACTCGTCGGCGCCCAGGTGAGCCGAGAGCTTGTGCAGTGGAGCGCGGACACGTTCCTTTACCAATGGCAGGCGCTCGGCGCTCCAGGGTCTGTCACTTTCGAATATTCTTGCCGTCGTCAATTCGAGGATCGGCGGCTCGACGGTGTTAAGTGCGGCGAACATCCACGTGATGGCACGCGCGCGGGCATTCTTTTCCTTCGGCAGCAGGCCCTCATGCTGCTCAGCAAGATGCAAGATGATCGAGCCCGTCTCGAACAGCGACAGTGGGCCTTCCTCATAGGTTGGGATCTGGCCGAAGGGATGAAGCGCCAGATGGGCTGGCTCCTTCATCTCGGCGAAGGAAACGAGACGAACCTCATAGGGCTGGCCGACTTCTTCGAGCGCCCAACGAATGCGCGTATCGCGCGCCAATCCCTTGCCGCTATCGGGCGATCGTTCAAATGCTGTGATAGTGATTGTCATCGCATTCGTTTCCTTGCCTGGGCGAATTCTTTCGCTTCCCTTCGTGACGAATGAGTTTGCCGGAAATCGACACCGGTCGTGAACTATTTTCATTCGTTGCAAGAAGGCCGCGAACTCCCGAGGAACGTCCGACCAATCTCAGCCGTTCGTGAGCCAAACGCGCAGCGGATTGTCGGCGTCCAGCAAAAGCTTTGCGGCGAGCGCCAGGCACACGATGATAAGCAAGGGCTTGATGATTCTTGCGCCGATCTGCATGGCCAGGCCCGCGCCGACGCGGGCACCGGCAAACTGGGCAATGCCCATCAGCAACCCGACTTTCCAGTTGATCACCCCAAGGAAGGCGAATGTGATGAAGCCGCCGAGATTGGAGGCGAAGTTGAGAAGCTTGGTGTTGGCCGTCGCCTTCAAAATCCCGAAGCCGGCCAGAGAAACAAAGCTCAACATGAAAAACGATCCCGTTCCCGGACCGAACAGGCCGTCATAAAAGCCAATGAGCGGCACGACGGCTATGCCGAACATGAACGGCGTGATGCGCTGGGCACGATCGACGTCGCCCATGTTCGGCTTTACGGCGAAATAGATGGCGATGGCGATCAGCAGGATAGGCAGGAAAGCGCGCAATACGTCGCCCGGCAGGAACCCGGCGAGAAGTGCGCCCGCCACGCCGCCGATCGCCGACATCAATGCCGAGGGGAGTTGCTTGCTCGGATGCACAAAACCCTTCTGCGCATAGGCAATCGTTGCCGATGCCGATCCGAACAGCGATTGCAGTTTGTTGGTGCCAAGCGATTCTACCGGCGAAAAGCCTGCAAGGAGCAGCGCAGGCACGGTGATCAACCCGCCGCCGCCGGCGATCGAGTCGATGAAGCCTGCGGCAAAGGCGGCAATGATCAGAAGGATGGGTATGTTTTCGAAGAAGGCGGACATCTGGATTCTCGCTGCGACGGGGCGGGACCATAGACGGATCTGCTTCGTTGGCGAGCAATTTTCACGCCGGGTCGCGCAAGCGTGTTCGAATCGGCCGACAGTGTGTTGTTTCGGCACTTGAATTCGGCGCGCTGCACTGCAATCGTTTTGCGACAGAACGCGGGGATACGATGAGCGAAAGTATTTTTGACCGGATCAGTGAATTTTTTGGGGCGAAAAGCGCGGTACAGAAGGTCGCCGACGACCCGGTGCTGACCGCCGAATTGTTGCTGCTGTTGCACGTCGCGCTGGCCGACGGCAAGACCGACAAAACCGAATATGCTGCAATCCTCGGCATTGCCGAGACGGATTTCGGCATTCCGCGCGATGAATTCGCCGAGGTCGCGGAATATCTCAAGGATTTTGGTTACGAAACGACGAGCAAGCAGGCGGTGCTGGCATTTTCGGACGTGCCATTCGAGCGCAAGGTGCAACTCTTGCGCCATCTTCTTACGATCGCCAACGCCGATAACGATCTCGACCCGAAGGAAGCAAACCTGATCCGCACGACGGCCGGGCTGCTTGGCGTTACCCCGGAAGAACTGCACAAGAACCGCGGATGACGTCGCGGGGCTACGCGCTTGGCATCGGGTGTGAACGGGGCTGTGCGCCTGATGAAGTTTCGGCACTGGCGAGGAAGGTGCTGGAGCAGGCAGGGATTGCCGCAAAGGATCTGAAGGGTGTCTACTCGATCGACCAGCGCGCAGGCGAGCCGGCCATCGTCTTGGCGGCACACGGACTAGGCCTCCGGCTCGAATGTTTCGGTGCGCAATTGCTAGAGGAGCAGACGCCGCGCCTCCTCAACCCGTCCGAAAGCGTGTTTGCGCTCATGGGCTGTCATGGAGTGGCAGAGGCAGCGGCGCTTGTCGGCGCCGGTCCTGATAGCATATTGCTGGTCGGCAAGACCAAATCGGCGCATGCCACCGCGGCGCTTGCGGCGAAGAATTAGGCGACAGGTTCATCATGACAGTTCATTTCATCGGCGCCGGACCAGGGGCGCCAGACCTTATCACAGTTCGCGGGCTGAAACTCATCCAGTCCTGCCCGGTCTGTCTTTTTGCGGGATCGCTCGTGCCGCCGGAAATGGTGGCGGAGGCGCCATCCGGGGCGAGGGTGGTCGACACGTCTTCGCTCACGCTCGACGAGATCGTCGCCGAGTTCGAAAAAGCCCATGCGGAAGGCAAGGATGTCGCGCGCGTCCACTCCGGCGATCCGTCGATTTACGGGGCGGTTGCCGAGCAGATGCGCCGGCTCGATGCGCTCGGCATCGATTATGATGTCACGCCGGGCGTGCCGGCATTTGCCGCAGCCGCTGCCGCGCTCAAGAAAGAGCTGACCGTACCGGAGGTGTGCCAGACGATCATCCTCACGCGCACGTCGATGAAATCTTCGGCCATGCCGGAGGGGGAGGATCTGCAGACGCTTGGCAAATCCGGCGCGACGCTCGTGATCCATCTGTCGATCCGCAACCTCCAGCGTATCGAGACCGAATTGACGCCGCTTTATGGCGCAGATTGCCCGGTCATTGTTGCTTATCGGGTGGGCTGGCCGGACGAGCAGTTCATTCACGGGACCCTTGACGATATCGGCGGCAAGATCGCTGCCTCCGGTCTTACCCGTTCCGCGATGATCTTTGTCGGTCGTGGCCTCGCGGCCGATGCATTTAGCGACTCGGCCCTCTACAACAAGGGCCACAGCCACAGCTTGCGCCAGCGCTCAGAATGAGAGATTTGCCTCGACGAATTCGATAACGCCGTCGATGTCCGGGACCGTATTGGCGCCCGGGCGATGCGGACGCTCGATCATGATCACCGGCAAGCCGAGTTCGCGTGCGGCCCTTATCTTCGCGTAGGATGCCGTGCCGCCGGAATTGCGGCACACGATGTGCGACAGCCGTTTTGCTTTAAGGAAGGCTGTTTCCTCCTCAAGACTGCCGGGTTTGGACAACTCCAGTTCGTAATCGATGAGGCCGAGGGGCACTTCCGGCGGATCGATCATCCTGACGACGAAATGCACGTCACCGCGGCGCGCAAACGGCGCGATGTGCTGCCGGCCGAGCGCAAGCAGCACGCGTGCTTTGGTTGGGATCGCCGCGACGCCCTCTTCGAGCGTCATGGCGGTCGTCCACGCGTCTCCCGGCCGTTGCAGCCAGGCCGGCCTCTCCAATCGCACGAAAGGCACATCCGTCGCAGTGGCGGCTGCGATCGCGTTGTCCGAAATCTGCGTCGCAAAGGGATGCGTGGCGTCGATAAGGAGAGCTACATGCTGGCTGGCGATATAATCGCAAAGGCCCGCTGCACCGCCAAAGCCGCCGATCCGCACTTCGCCCTCGGGCCTCGCCGGGTCCTTCGTGCGTCCGGCGAGCGAAGATATGACGCGGTAGCCGCTCTCCATGAGGTGGGTTGCAAGTTTGGAGGCTTCAGCCGTTCCCCCAAGAATGAGGATCGGCCGATCAGACGCGGGCAAGGATTGCTCCCCTGCGATCCGTCACGATGACTTCGACATCTACCGGGGCCCCCTTGAGGGTGGCGATGGCGGTTTCCCTGGCCTTCACCGCGATGGGGGCGGCGAGGTCTATGCCAAGTTCTTGAGTCAGTTCAAGCACTTCCTGCGCGGTATTTGCATCGAGAATCCGCTGCCTCATGTCAGGATTCAAGCCGAGCCTGGTCGCCTCATCGGCGAGGAATTCCATGCTGACCTGACTGCGGGCGGAGTGAAGATCAAGCGCCCCTTGCGCAAGTTTCGTAAGCTTGGCAAAACCGCCGGCAATCGTCAGCCGGTCGATGGGGTGGACGCGCAGATATTTGAGCAAGCCGCCGGCAAAATCCCCCATGTCGAGCAGCGCTATTTCGGGTAGATGGTAAATCGCCTGCGCCGCATCTTCGGAGGTGGAACCAGTTGCCGCGAGCACGTGGGTAAGGCCAGCCGCACGCGAAACGTCGATGCCGCGGTGGATCGAGTGGATCCATGACGAACACGAGAAGGGGTGAACGACCCCCGTGGTGCCGAGGATCGAAATGCCGCCGACGATGCCGAGGCGAGGGTTCCATGTCTTCTTGGCGAGGTCCTCGCCCTCCGGCACCGAAATGGTAATCACAAGGTCTGTAGGCAATTCGTATTGAGCACAAATCTCCTCGCAGATTTTCTTCATCATCTCGCGCGGAACCGGATTAATCGCGGCCTCGCCGGGCGGAATCGGAAGGCCGGGCAGGGTGACCGTGCCCACTCCTTCGCCGGCGACAAACTGGATGCCGCTTCCGGGCGGAGCCGGGAAGACGGTGGAGATTATCGTCGCACCATGCGTGACATCAGGATCATCCCCCGCGTCTTTGACAATGCCGGCCATGGCGTAGCCGTCGCCGATCGATTCGATCGCGAGCTGAAAGTGCGGCACCTCGCCCTTCGGAAGAATAATGGCGACTGGATCGGGGAACTCGCCAGTGATCAAGGCGATCAGAGCTGCCTTCGTGGCCGCCGTGGCGCAGGCGCCCGTGGTCCATCCGCGCCGCAATGGCCGTTCCTTGGTCTCGTCGGGTTTGCGCAGCCCGGCATCGGGTTCGTCGTTCATGGGCTCCTTATAGCGGGCTCCATCGCCCGTTGCATGATTTTTCCGATAAGTTCATGCTTGCTCTCGGAAAAATTGTGCTATGCGCAAAAGACTGGAGTAAGCGATGGGCACAATGAAATCTAGGCTGCCGAAATTCGAGCCCGGGCACGTGTGGCTCGTCGGAGCGGGCCCTGGCGATCCGGGCCTCTTGACCCTGCACGCGGTCAATGCGCTCGAGCAGGCAGACGTGATCGTCTATGACGCCCTCGTCAATGAAGACTGCCTTTCCTATGCCCATGCCGGCGCGACGCTCGAATTTGCCGGCAAGCGCGGCGGCAAGCCGTCACCTCAACAGCGCGATATTTCGCTCCGCCTCGTTGAACTCGCCAAAGCGGGCAAACGGGTGTTGCGGTTGAAGGGAGGAGACCCTTTCGTCTTCGGGCGCGGCGGTGAAGAGGCGCTGACCCTCGTCGAACATGGGGTGCCGTTCCGCGTTGTCCCCGGCATAACCGCCGGGATTGGCGGCCTGGCCTATGCGGGCATTCCGGTCACCCACCGCGAGACCAATCAGAGCGTCACATTCCTCACCGGTCATGACGCAACCGGACTCGTGCCAGATTCGATGGATTGGACCAGCATTTCAAAGGGTTCCTCTGTCATCGTCATGTACATGGCGATGAAACATATCGGTCTGATTGCGTCGCGACTGATAGCCGCCGGACGCAAGAAGAGCGAACCCATCGCCTTCGTCTGCAACGCGACGACAGGCGAACAGCAGGTTCTGGAAACGACGCTCGAATATGCGCAGGCCGAAGTCGAACGCGCCGGCCTTCGTCCCCCGGCAATCGTCGTCGTGGGTGAAGTGGTGCGCCTTCGTGCGGCGCTCGACTGGCTCGGCGCCATCGAGGGCCGGGTGCTGACCCAGGATCCGCTTGGGACCCGCCGGGAAAAGGATGCGGGATGAAAGGCTTGCTTATTGCCGCGCCGGCGTCCGGGAGCGGCAAGACCACCGTTACGCTCGGTCTCCTGCGTGCACTTCGCGATCTCGGCGTCGAGATCGCTCCGGCAAAGGCCGGGCCGGACTATATCGATCCTGCCTATCATGCGGTGGCAAGCGGCGCGCCTTGCCTCAATCTCGATCCCTGGGCCATGCGGCGCGATCTGATCAGCGCCTTGGCCGCGCGCCATACGGAAGGCGCCAAATTGCTTGTCGTCGAGGGCATGATGGGCCTCTTCGACGGGGCGATCGACGGGCGCGGTTCTGCCGCCGACCTTGCAACGCATTTGTCGCTGCCGGTGATCCTCGTTGTCGATTGCGCCCGGCAGTCACACTCGATTGCGGCGCTTGTCAGCGGCTTTCGTGATTTTCGCCGCAACGTGATGATAGCGGGGCTGATCCTCAACCGCGTGGGCAGTGCGCGTCACGAGGCGATGTTGCGGTCGGCGCTCGAACCGGTCGGCATTCCCGTAATCGGCGTCCTGCCGCGTGACCCGCGCCTGCAGCTTCCGGAAAGGCATCTCGGACTGGTGCAGGCGGGCGAACATGCTGACCTTGACGCCTTTGTCGACTATGCCGCTGCGCTCATCGGTAAAAGCGTCGATCTTAAGCGCCTCGAGCAGATCGCCGGCAGCTATGGTCCGAGCGCTTCCATGGCCAATGTCGCGCGCGTTCCGCCGCTCGGCCAGCGCATTGCGGTCGCCTACGACAACGCCTTTGCTTTCTCCTACCTGCATCTGCTCGATGGCTGGCGACGTCGCGGCGCCGAAATCCACTTGTTTTCGCCACTTGCCGACGAAGCGCCGCCAACTGGGTGTGATGCGGTCTATCTGCCCGGCGGTTATCCCGAACTGCACGCCGGCAAACTTGCTTCGGCTTCCGCTTTCACCGCCGGAATGCGCGAGGCGGCGTTGAGCGGGATGCCGATCTATGGCGAGTGCGGCGGCTATATGGTGCTTGGGACCAGCATAGAGGACGCCGAGGGCGTCGCCCACAGGATGCTTGGCCTTTTGCCGGTCGAGACGAGCTTCGCCAGGCGCAAGCTCCACCTCGGTTATCGCCGCCTGACGCCTCTGGCGGCATCGCCTTTTGCTGCGTCCTTGACTGCGCATGAATTCCACTATGCGAGCATCGTGCACGAAGGCGATGCGCCGCGGCTTTTCCGCGTCAGCGATGCGCTAGGCGAAGACCTTGGCGAAGCTGGCTTGCGCGTTGGTTCGGTGAGCGGTTCTTATATGCATATCATTGATTTGGCAGGGTAGGTCGATGCGGATCGAACATGGGGGCGCACTCGACCGCGCCATCGAGCGTTTTGGCGGCGTGCGTGAAGACTGGATCGACCTGTCCACCGGGATCAATCCAGAGATATTCCCGTTGCCTGCCATTGCGCCTGAGATCTGGAACAGGCTTCCCGACGAGAAGCTGTTCGCGGCCACGCTTGCCGCAGCAAGGGATCATTACGGCGCGGGAACGGCAGCGCACGTCGTCGCGGCGCCAGGCACGCAAGCGCTTATACAGTTGCTTCCTGATATTGCCTGTAAAGGCGAGGTTGCGATTCTTGGCCCGACCTATCAGGAACATCAGGTTTCGTTTCTCGATGCAGGCTGGATGATTTCGGATTGCCGCAATGTCGAGGATGTTCCGCAATCGGCAAGTGTCGCCGTGATCGTCAACCCCAACAATCCTGACGGCCGGGTGATCGCCGCCGATGTCCTCCTCGAACTCGCACGTCGCCTGGCGGCAAAAGGCGGCTTTTTGATCGTGGACGAAGCCTTTGCCGATCCGCATCCCGAAACGAGCGTTGCCCGGTATGCCGGCATGGCCGGTTTGGTCGTGCTCAAATCCTTCGGCAAGTTTTTCGGCCTCGGTGGCTTGCGGCTCGGGTTTGCGCTGACCGATGGCGACGCCGCCCGCGCATTGACGCGCCGCCTGGGTCCCTGGGCGGCATCGGGGCCGGCGCTTGCGATAGCAACGCACGCCTTTTCAAATCGCCAGTTGCTCAATGCCTATACGGATCGGCTGCGCCTGCGCCGGCGGTTGCTTTCCGACGTGCTTGGCGATGCTGGCCTTGCGGAATTTGGTGGAACGATGTTGTTCTCGCTGGTCGAGTTCAGACAGGCGCAGCGGCTGCACGAAGCGATGTGCCATGAACATGTCCTCACAAGAAAATTTGCCTATGCGCCACAATGGTTGCGTTTTGGTCTGCCATTGGATGACAAAGCGGCGTACAAGCTGCGGCAGCGTCTTGATGCGGCGCTCGCGCGAGTCGGCGGCTGACATTTTGATTCAACAGGATCGATTCACTTATGGAAATCAATCTTTTGATCTTGTTTCTTGCACTCCTTGCCGACCGCTATTTCGGCGATCCGGAATGGCTCTGGGAGCGCGTGCCGCACCCGATCGTGCTCTTCGGCAAGGCCATCGAATTTGCCGACAAGCGATTCAACACGTCTTCGAAATCCGATGAGGAGCGCCGGCGCGACGGTTTTGTCGTCACGCTCGTTCTGCTTGTAATTGCCGCTGTCGCGGGTCTGGTGATCCACGTTGCACTGCGTACAATCCCGCCCTTCGGCGAACTGATCGAAGCACTGATCGTCGCCGTGTTCCTTGCCCAGAAGAGCCTTGCCGATCATGTGAGCCGCGTTGCCGTTGCGCTGCGTGAGGAAGGCATCGTCGGCGCCCGGCGCGCCGTTTCCATGATCGTCGGCCGCGATCCTGAAACGCTTGACGATGCCGCCGTCAGCCGTGCGGCGATCGAAAGTCTCGCCGAGAATACGTCGGATGGCATCGTCGCGCCGGCTTTCTGGTTCGCGCTGCTCGGGCTCCCCGGCCTGCTGGCTTACAAAATGCTCAATACCGCCGATTCCATGATCGGCCATCTCAATGACCGTCATCGCGATTTCGGGCGGTTTGCCGCAAAGCTCGACGATGTTGCCAACTGGATTCCGGCAAGGCTGACGGGCCTCCTGATTTCGGGGGCGGCCTGGATCGTCCATGGTTACGACGCGGCACTGCGCTCCTTCAACGTCATGATGCGGGACGCGCGCCTCCACCGCTCGCCCAATGCCGGCTGGCCCGAGGCGGCGATGGCCGGGGCGATCGAGGTCGCACTGGCGGGGCCCCGGGTCTATGGCGGCGAAGTCGCCAATGAGCCCATGCTCAATGGTGCCGGCCGCCGCGATGCCGGCGCCGACAATATCGAAGATGCGCTGGATATTTTCGGCGTTGCGACCGCCGCGTTGACCGGCGTCGTCCTGGTGCTTTTCCTTTTCGGTTTGCTGCTTTAGCGGCTCATCGCGATACGTCGACCAGGCGCGCCAGCGTTACCCCTGTTCGCCAATGCGGCGGGCGAGCGACCTGTGCAAGTCTGGCGAAGCTTGAACCAATGCGCGCCCGGCGTCGGACTCCGGATGGCGCAGCACCTCGTCCGTCCGACCTCGTTCCACGATCCTGCCATCAGCCATCACCATGACACTATCCGTTATCGCGCGTGCCACGGCGAGATCGTGGGTAATGAACAGATAGGCGATGCCGAGGCGGCCGTTCAAATCGGCGAAAAGGTCGAGGATCTGGGCGCGGATCGAAACGTCGAGGGCCGAAACCGGTTCGTCCGCCACCACCAGCTTCGGCTCGGTGATGATGGCGCGGGCGATGGCGAGGCGCTGCCGCTGGCCGCCGGAGAATTCATGCGGGTACTTGTCGCGATCTTTCGGCGCGATCCCGACGCGTTCAAGCGCGGTGTCGATCCGTTCACGTGTCTCGCCCTGCGAGAGTGGTGTATCGAACAGAAAGAGGGGTTCGGCCACCAGACGCCCGGCTTTGTGACGTGGGTTAAACGAACCGTAAGGATCCTGAAACACGACCTGCATGTGCCGCCGTGCCGGGCGCAGCGCTGCTTCGCCGAGATTGTCGATCCGCCGTCCGGACAGGACGATGTCGCCGTGCGACGGCTTGTCCAGGGCCAGAATCATGCGTGCCAACGTGGACTTGCCGCAACCAGAGCGCCCGACAAGGGCCATGGATTGGCCGGGCTCGAGCTCGAAGCTTACATCGTCGACCGCAATCGTCGGCTCGCTTCTTGCGAACAACCCGGTGCGCGTGCCGGGGTAGATGCGCGCGACATTGCGGACTGAAAGGAGCGGTCCGTCGTCTTGCGCGATGTGGGGGCGCGACCGATCCGGCACGTGCATCGAGGCTTGCGCCAGCTGGCGCGTATAGGGATGCGCCTGTTCCGTCAGGATTTGCGTGGTCTCGCCGCGATCCATGACTTCGCCGTGTCGTAGAATGGTGATGCTATCGGCGACATCGGCGACGACCGCCAGATCGTGGCTGATGAGGAGCATGCCCATTTTCTCGTCCCGGACGAGGTTCTGCAACAGATCGAGAATCTGTGCCTGCAGCACGACGTCCAGTGCAGTCGTCGGTTCGTCGGCGATCAGCAGCTTCGGCTTTAGCGCGCAGGCGATGGCAATGACCACCCGTTGACGCTGGCCGCCCGAAAGCTCGTGCGGATAACGGCCGAGCGGAAATTTCGCGGCCGGCAGGCCGACGCGGTCAAGGATGGCGCGCGTTCGCTCTTCCGCCACGGCAGGGCTCGCGCCTGTATGCAATCTGATGCCTTCGGCAACCTGCTCTCCGATCGTCTTCGTCGGATTGAGCGCCGTCATCGGTTCCTGGAAAACCATGCCGATGTCGTCACCGCGCAGGCGGCACATTTCGGCCTCGCTCGCTGCGAGAATGTCGGTGCCGTTGAAGCGGATCTGGCCCCCGGAGCGGGCGCCATTGGGCAGAAGCTTCATGACGCTAAGCGCGGTCATCGACTTGCCGGAGCCGGATTCGCCGACGAGCGCGCGGATTTCTCCAGGTTCGATGGCGAGGTCGATGCCGTTCAGAACAGGGACGCCACCAATCGTCAGGCGCAAATCCTTGATGTCAAGGAGGGGTGCCATCAGCGCTCCCGCCGCAATCGCGGATCAAGTACATCGCGCAGGCCGTCGCCAAGGAGGTTGAGGCCAAGCACCGTAATGACGATGGCAAGACCCGGAAACAGCGCCATGTGCGGCGCAAGACCGATCATGGTCTGGGCCTCGAACAGCATGCGACCCCAGCTTGGCATCGGCGGCTGCGAACCGAGGCCAACATAGGAGAGCCCGGCCTCCGCGAGAATGCCCAGCGAGAACTGTATCGTCGCCTGGACCACAAGGAGATTGGCGATGTTGGGCAGGACATGCTCGATCGTAATGCGCGCCGCGCCCTTGCCGGAGGCGCGCGCGCCGAGAATAAATTCGCGCGGCCAAAGCGACAGCGCCGCGCCGCGGGCGACGCGGGCGAAGACCGGGATGTTGAATATGCCGATCGCGATAATGGCGTTGATCGCGCCGGGTCCGAAGACCGCGGTTATCATCACCGCTGAAAGCAGTGCGGGAAAAGCAAACACCAGGTCGTTGAGCCGCATGAGCAGTTCGTCGATCCAGCCGCCTCGCGCTGCGGCCCAAAGCCCGAGCGGCACGCCGATCGCGAGGCCGATCGCAACCGAGACGAAGGCGACCGCAATCGAGTTGCGGCTGCCGACCATGATCATCGACAGCATGTCTCGGCCATAATGGTCGGTGCCGAGCCAGTGGCTCCAGGAGGGCGGCTTCAACTTGCCGGCAATGTCGAGCGTCCCAACGGCGTAGGGAGTCCAGACGAAGGAGAGGACGGCCATGACTGCAACGACGCCGGTGATCGTCAGGCCGACCAGAAACGACCGGTTGCCGATCGCCTTGGACATCCCTTCCTGCCATGCAGAGGCGGTCATGGGCGGCTCCGCAGACGCGGATCGACGATGGCATAGGAAAGATCGACGACGAGGTTGATGAGGATGACCGTCGCGACCAGCAACATCACAACGCCTTCAACGACGATGAGGTCGCGCTGGGTAATGGCCTGAAACACCAGCCGCCCTAATCCGGGAAGGTAGAAGACATTCTCGATGATGATTGTTCCGGCGAGCAGAAAGGCGAATTGCAGCCCGATAATGGTCAGGATCGGGATGAGTGCATTGCGCAGGGCATGGCGGTAAAGAACGCCGCGCCTGCTGAGCCCCTTGGCGCGCGCGGTGCGGATGTAGTCTTCGCCAAGTACATCGAGGAGGGCGGAGCGGGCAACACGCGCGAGAATTGCCGCCTGCGGCAATGCGAGTGCGGTCGATGGCAATATGAGCGTCTTCAACGCCGGCCAGATGCCGGCACTCCAGCCGGGAAAACCGCCCGCGGGCAGAAGCCGCAGTGTCACGGCAAAAACATAAACGAGGAGGAGGGCAAACCAGAAGTTCGGGATGGCGACGCCAATCTGGGCGACGCCCATGCTTGCGGTATCGGCAACTGTCCCGCGCCGCGAGGCTGAATAAAGAGCGACAGGCAATGCGATTGCCGTTGAGAGCACGAGCGAGATGAGGGCGAGCGGCAGGGATACTGCGACGCGCTCGCCAATGAGATCGACCACCGGAACCGAATAGGTGTAGGACCTGCCGAGATCGCCTGTCAGGAGGCCGCCCAGCCAATGGAAGTAGCGCGCTAGAAGCGGCTGGTTGAGACCCATCTGCTCTTGCAGGGCGTGAACCGCATCTTCTGTCCCATTCATGCCGAGCATGAGCCGCGCGGGGTCGCCCGGAACGATTTCCAGCATGGCGAAGACGACGATCGACGCGGCGAATACTGTCGCAAGGCCAATGAGGATGCGCTTTACGGCGTAGTTCAGCATAAGGAGCGCGGGTGGCGATCGATGACACCCCCCTCCGTCAGGTGCAAACTCAATCCGCCCATTTCACAGTGGTCAGGTCGTTGGCCTGGATCGGGCCGTTTTCCCAAAGGCCCTCGATCTTGGCATCCCAGACGCCGGTCTTGGGCAGCTGAAAAAGAAAAGCCGCGGGAACATCGGTCGCGAGTATCTTCTGCGCCTCTTGGTAAAGCTCCGTTCGCTTGGCGTCGTCGGACGTCGCCTCGATCTGCTTGATGAGATCCTTGAAAGCCGGATTGTCGTAGTTGAAGTAATAGTCGTCGCGGGCAAAAATATTCAGATCGTTCGGCTCGGTGTGCGACACGATGGTCATGTCGTAATCCTTGTTCTTGAACACCTGATCGAGCCATTGCGCCCATTCGAGCGGCACGATTTCAGCCTGGATTCCGACGTCGCGCAGTTCAGCCGCGATAATCTCCCCGCCGCGCCGCGCATAGGTCGGCGGTGGCAGCTTCAGCGTGGTTTTGAACCCATCGGGGTGACCGGCCTCCGCAAGAATCTTCTTCGACAATTCAGGGTCGAAAGCCGTTTCCGATGTCAGGTCTATATAGGCAGGGTGGTGCGGCGGAAAGAACGAGCCGATGGGGGTTCCGAGCCCGAACATCGCACCGTCGATGAGCGCCTTGCGGTCGATCGCATGGGCGATGGCCTGACGCACTTTCAAATTGTCGAAAGGCGGCTTCTTGTTGTTCATGCCGAGGATGGTTTCGCCCTCGGTGGTGCCGATGACGACCTTGAAACGCGGATCGGCCTCGAACTGCGCGATGGTTTCATAGCTCGGGAACACCGGAAAGGCCTGGACATCGCCCGCAAGCAGCGCCGCGGTCGCGGCGGCAGGATCGGGGATGATGCGGAATGTCGCTTTGTCGAGCAGGGCTGGCTTGCCCCAATAGGCCGCATTCTTCGACATAACAATCTGCGATCCCTTGGCCCAACTATCGAATTTGAATGGCCCGGTGCCGATCGGCTTTTCCTTGTTGGTTTGGGCGCTTTCCGGCGCGACGATGACGGCGTCACCCCAGCCCATATTATAGAGGAAATCGCCGCTCGGCTGCTTCAGCGTGACCTTGACCGTCAACGGATCGACAACCTCGACTGTATCGATTGCTGCAAACAGGCCTTTTTGCGCATTGGTGGAGTCGCCGCCGCGTGCCCTGTCCAGCGAGAATTTCACGTCTTCCGCGTCGAAGCTGGTGCCGTCGTGGAATTTCACGTCCTTGTGTAGCTTGAACGTATATGTCTTGCCGTCGTCGGAAAGCGTCCAGCTTTCCGCCAGCGCCGGCAGGACTTCGCCCTTCGGCCCGATACGGGTCAACCCTTCGAAGATATTGGCGTAGACGATTTCGTCGATGGCAGCAGCCGCGCCTGCTGTCGGATCGAGATGCGGCGGCTCGAGGACGATGCCGAGCACGAGATCGGCGCGCGCGGCAAAGGCTGCGCTCGAGGTGAGCAGCGCCAGGGCCGCGCCCACCAGTGCCGATTTTGCGAAATTGTTCATTCAACCACTCCCAACAGGTCAAACCGATCCGGACAAGAGAATCTTGAGCCCAAGCGCCATGACATTAGCGGATTCGAGCATGTCGTCGATGCCCACATATTCGTCCGGCCGGTGTGCAAGATCGAGAATGCCGGGCCCATAGGCGATGCAATCGTGCAGGAGCCCTATGCGGGCTATATGCTTCTGGTCATAGGTGCCGGGCGAAATCACATAGGCGGGCTCGCGTCCGAATACGGTCCGGATGCCCTCCGCCACCGCTGTCACCACCGGCGCGTCGCGCTCGGTCATGATGGGCTGCACCTCCATGATGTCCCGAATCTCGTAGTGAAATTTCGGCCGTTCCCATTGCAACCGGTCGAGGATCGAGGTGACCTCGCGTTTCACTTCGGCAATATCTTCCTCAAGCAGGAAGCGGCGATCGATCGTCAGCCGGCAGGAATCCGGCACGTTGGGCGAGGGCAGGCCGGAATAGTCGTCGGTTTGGCCGCCATGGATGGCGTTGATGTTCATGGTCGAGCGTCGCGCGCCTTCCGGTACGACCGGCATCCGGGTTTGTTTCCTGTCGAGTGCCGGGAACAACTCATTCTCGAAGGCGTCGAGCACCGCGCTCATATGCCGGATCGCGCAGTCGCCGAGGAACGGCATCGAACCGTGGGCGATTTCGCCCTTGGTCTCGATTTCGGCCCACCACACCCCGCGATGTCCGAGACAGATACGGTCTTTGTTCAGCGGTTCGGGAATGATGACGTGGTCGACACGCGGCTTCGAGAAAAAGCCTTTGCTCGCAAGAAAAGCGACGCCGCCAAATCCGCCCGACTCTTCGTCGACGGTGCCGGAAATCTCGATTGCGCCGGCGAAATCCGGATAGACCTCGAGAAAGGCTTCGGCGGCAATGACCGATGCCGCCAGTCCGCCTTTCATGTCGCAGGCGCCGCGACCATAAATCTTGCCGTCCTTAACCACGGCCTCGAACGGGTCGACCGTCCAGCCCTCACCGGTATCGACGACATCGATATGCGAGTTGAAATGCACGGTCTGGCCATGGGTGCGGCCGTCGAAGCGGGCGATAACATTGGTGCGCGGATAGCGGTCAGTATCACCCGGCGTGCCGACGCCCCGAATCAGTTGCGTTTCGAATCCGGATTTTTGCAGGCGCTTCGCCAGATATTCGGCGCAGGGCGTGTAGGCTTCGCCGGGCGGATTGATCGTCGGAAAGCGGATGAGATCACGCGTCAGCGCGACCAGGTCGTCACGGCGTCTATCAATGGCCCGGCGCAGCTTTTCGTCCATGCGCGCATCAAATCAGGGGACCCGCTGATTTGGCAAGAGGCAAGTGCTGCGCCAAGGCGCCATTGCAACAGGTTCACGAATGCATTGCACTACTTTGCACTTTCTTTGACGGATGCCCGGCAAACGTAAGTAAGCGTTACAAAGTGGTCTTTCGCAGCAAGTAAATTGCGCATTTGTACAGTTTTGTCGCACCCGATTGAACTTGAACTCGACAAGGGCCATCTGGTCAATCGCCGCAATGTAACGGCAACTTTTTCACCAAACAGGACCACGACGATGCTCCGCGAAGAACGAGTAGCAGAGACTGAATATGCACGCATGGAACAAGAGCACGAAGGCAGCTCCGACGAGCGCCGCGGCTCCTGTGCTATTGGTGTCCTCTGCGTTATTGGCCTTATCCTTGCGCTGGCGCTGCTTGCGCCATCCCATGCTGACGTGCCGATGCCCCATTCGGCTGTAGAACTCGTAAAATGACACGCTGGACTCTGGCGGAATATCGCCGCCAACGACGTATTGACGAGGCTTTCGACCCCGAAGCCGCAGGTTATGACCCTTGTGCCGTCATGTTTGAAGGTGTCGTGATGACCAGGCACGAAAAGACTGAACTGATGCGCGAGCGCCGGCTCAAGGCCGACCGCGACGCCGTCGTCGAAACCTGGTTTCGCCGCCTCATCCCGGTTCTCGTCATCCTTATAGCCGTCGGTATCTCGATGGTCTGGAACGTAGGCGCCGGCCTCTTGATCGCGGCGCTGGCAGCAGTGCTTTTCCTCAAGGCGAGGCGCCGCATGGTTCGCCAGGGCGCCTGGACCGCCGACACGATGGGCCTTTGGGAATGACGCCGCTTTTCGATCGGCGCGAACGGCTCATCGATTTGATATGCGTGGAGCGGCCCAAGGCTGGGTCGCTCGCGGACATTGTGCCGCTGGCCAGGATCGTTGATCCCCAGATGCCGTTGCGGGAGATCCGCGATGCCTGGACCATGTATAAGCGGCGGCGTGCCGATCGGTCCTGATTCGCGCCACGGTTGCGATTTGTCTGCACAAATAAAGCCATGTGCCGCTTTCCCTACAATACGCCGCTGCAAAACCGCTAAGATGCCTCCGAGTCGGGCAGGCTCTCGCAGTCGAGGCTGAAACGCTTCGCCAAACTGCAACTGATCGACTGTTACAGGATTGTTTTCACTACGCATTGTGAAACAATCGGGTATGCAAACAGCGGGGCGACTCAAGAGATGAATTCAGAACCAGACCTTGCCCTGTCGGAGCCGGTTGGTGATGAAGTTCGCAAGACCACCTGCTACATGTGCGCATGTCGCTGCGGCATCGATGTCCATCTGAAGGATGGCAAGGTCCGCTATATCGAGGGCAATCGCGATCATCCCATCAACAAGGGTGTGCTCTGTGCCAAGGGCTCTGCCGGTATCATGCAGCACTATTCGCCTGCGCGCCTGCGGGCGCCGCTCCTGCGCACCGGGCCGCGCGGCTCCGGCCAATTCAGGGAAATCAGCTGGGACGAGGCGCTGTCGCTCGCCGTCGATTGGCTGCAACCGGTACGAGAAACTGCGCCGCAGAAGCTGGCTTTCTTTACCGGGCGCGACCAGTCGCAGGCCTTGACCAGCTACTGGGCGCAGAATTTCGGCACGCCGAATTATGCGGCCCATGGCGGCTTCTGCTCGGTCAACATGGCGGCCGCCGGCATCTATACGATAGGCGGTGCGTTCTGGGAATTCGGTGCACCGGATTGGGACAAGACCAAGCTTTTCGTTCTCTTCGGCGTTGCCGAGGATCACGATTCCAACCCGATCAAGATAGGCATTTCCAAGCTGAAAAAGCGAGGCGCGCGCTTTGTTTCGGTCAATCCCGTCCGCACCGGCTATTCCGCCATCGCCGACAACTGGATCGGCATCCGGCCTGGCACCGATGGCCTGCTGATCCTGTCCATTATCCATGAACTCTTTCGCACCGGCCGCATCGATCTCGACTATCTGCGCCGCTACACCAACGCCCCCTGGCTGGTGATCGACGATCCGGGTCATGAGGATCATGGGCTCTTCCTGCGTGATGATCTCGGCAAGGCGCTGGTGCGCGACCGCGCCACCGGGGCACTCGTTCGATTTGACGAGCCCGGACATGTCGCCGATCTCAACGCGGATTTCATGACTGCCGACAATCGCAACGTGCGCAGTGTCCTTCGCCTGATGGCTGAAAAGTATCTCGATCCGAAATATGCGCCGGAGGCAGTGGCGGCCGAAACCGGGATCGACGCAAAGACCATTCGCGGCCTTGCCTCCGAGATCGCGCGGGTCGCCTTCGAGGAAGAGATCGTCATTGCGCAGCCGTGGACGGACATGAAGGGCGAGCAGCACGAGGTGATGATCGGACGCCCGGTCAGCTTTCACGCCATGCGCGGAATCTCCGCCCATTCCAACGGGTTCCAGTCTGCCCGTGCGCTGCACGTGCTGCAGACCATCATCGGCTCGATCGACTGCCCCGGCGGTTATCGCTACAAGCCGCCATATCCGAAGCCCGCCACGGCTCATCCTCGCCCGCACGGTAAATCTGAGCATGTGAGGCCGGGCCAACCGCTGGCAGGACCCCATCTCGGTTATCCGCTGGGGCCGGAGGACCTACTGGTCGACGCAGACGGCAAGCCGCAACGGATCGACAAGGCCTTTTCATGGGAGGCGCCGCTTTCGGCCCATGGCATGATGCATATGGTGATCGCCAATGCCTCGGCGGGCGACCCTTATCCCGTCGACGTGCTCTTTCTCTACATGGCCAACATGGCCTGGAACTCGTCGATGAACACGCGCGGCACGATCAGGATGCTCGAGGAGCGCGATCCTGCGACAGGCGAGTACAGGATACCCAAGATAATCTATTCCGACGCCTATTCGTCAGAAATGGTGGCCTATGCCGATCTTGTTCTGCCGGATACGACGTATCTCGAACGCCATGACTGTATTTCGCTGCTCGATCGTCCGATCTCGGAGCCGGAAGCGGCTTGCGACGCAATCCGGTGGCCGGTCCTGAAACCCGACCGCGACGTGCGCGGCTTCCAGTCGGTGCTGATCGATCTTGGTGCGCGCCTGAAATTGCCGGGCTTCGTCGATGCGGATGGCAAAGCGCTCTACAAGGATTACGCCGATTACATCGTCAATCACCAGCGCAAGCCCGGCATCGGACCGCTTTCCGGCTTTCGCGGCGAGGCTGGCGAGGATGAGGGCAGGGGCGCGCCAAACAAGGATCAGCTCAAGCAATATATCGAACACGGCGCCTTCTGGGTGAAGCACATTCCGGAGGAAGCGCTCTACTTCAAGCATCATAACGCGGCCTACCAGCAATTTGCCATCGACATGGGCTTCTTCGACGCCCCGCAGCCGGTCACGATCCAGCTTTATGTCGAGACGCTGCAGAAGTTCCGTCTGTCCGCCGAGGGCGTGCGCCAGCCGGTTGCGCCGCAAGCGTACAGGCAGCGCCTCATCGATTGCTTCGATCCGCTGCCGGACTGGTACCGGCCGTTCGAGGAACAGGGCATCGACTCGAACGCCTTTCCCTATCACGCGCTGACGCAGCGACCGATGGCGATGTACCATTCCTGGGGGTCGCAAAATGCCTGGCTCCGGCAAATCCATACGCGCAACCCGCTCTATGTTCCGGGCGGGATTTGCGACGAGCTTGGGCTCAAGGACGGCGATTGGGCGTGGGTAATCTCGCATCATGGCCGCATCAAATGCGAGATTGCGCGGACAGAGGCGGTAAACGGGCGCACCATGTGGACATGGAACGCCATCGGCAAGCGCAAGGGGGCCTGGGCACTCGCGTCCGATGCGCCGGAGGCGACGAAGGGCTTCCTGCTCAACCACCTTATCCACGAACTCCTGCCGCCCAAGGCCGACGGCATGCGCTGGTCGAATTCCGACCCGATCACCGGACAGGCGGCCTGGTATGATTTGCGTGTCCGCATCGAAAAGGCCGAAGAACGCGATGCTATGAGCGAGCCGCAATTTGGTGCGATTGAACGGCCCGGCAGCCAGAAGCCTGGCGCCGACGAAATTCGCTACGGCCAGGAGTGGGCGCGCAAATGACCAGCCTGCCGCAAAACCGCACCTCCACGAAGCTCGGCCTTGTCATCGATCTCGATGTCTGCGTCGGCTGCCATGCCTGTGTCATCAGCTGCAAGGAATGGAACACGGGCGGCTACGGCAATGCACTCTCGGACCAGCACCCTTATGGCGACGACGTTTCGGGCACGTTTCTAAACCGCATTCACAGTTTCGAAGTGGTGCCGGAGGGTGGTGAAGTCATCGGGGAAGCAGGCGATGCGCGCATCGTTCATTTTCCGAAATCCTGCCTGCATTGCGAGGATGCGCCCTGCGTCACCGTCTGCCCAACCGGCGCTTCCTACAAGCGCGCTGAAGATGGGATTGTGCTTGTCGACGAGGACAAATGCATCGGCTGCGGGCTCTGCGCCTGGGCCTGCGCCTATGGCGCACGCGAGATGGATCTCGCCGCCGGCGTCATGAAGAAATGCACTCTGTGCGTCGATCGCATCTACAACGAGACGTTGCAGCAGGAGGACCGGATACCATCCTGCGTTCGCACATGTCCCGCCAACGCGCGCCACTTCGGCGATCTCGGCGATCCGACATCCGAGGTGTCGATCATGGTGGCGGAGCGCGGTGGTTTCGATCTGATGCCGGAGCAGGGGACGCGGCCGACCAACAAATATTTGCCGCCACGCCCGCGAAAGGCTCTGAGCGAGAGTGCGCCATTGGTGCCGCTTGCCGAGAACAGCGAAGGTGCGACCGGTTTCTTTGCCTGGCTCGACAGAGCGCTCGATCGGATGTGAGTTAGCATGGCAGGCTCGCTATCCTATGATACCCCCCTCTGTCCTGCCGGACATCTCCCCCACAAGGGGGGAGATCAGCCTGCTTCACGGGTTTGCCTAACTACCGTCGTACAAATTGGAACACAGGCTTGCGGCCATCCGATCTCCCCCCTTGTGGGGGAGATGTCCGGCAGGACAGAGGGGGGTGACGCCCACCACCTGCGGGTCCCCGCAATGTCGAGGCCGCAATAAATGCATCCAGCCTATTCGATCATCGTCTTCACGACCCTGTCCGGCCTTGGCTATGGTCTTGCCGTCGTCCTCGGGCTTGGCTTTCTCGATCCGGCCGCGCTCTCGACCAAGATCGCCTATGTCGTTTCGATTGGGCTCATCGGCATCGGGCTGTCCTCGTCGCTTCTCCATCTCGGCAATCCGCAGCGCGCGTGGCGAGCGCTCAGCCAATGGCGATCGAGCTGGCTGTCGCGCGAGGGGGTGATGGCAATCGCCACCTTTGTGCCGCTGACCTTGAGCGCCGCACTGGCTGTTTTCGACGATCGCCACGATGTGCTGCTTGGCCTGATCACGGTCGCCGGCGCGCTGATCACCGTCTATTGCACATCGATGATCTACGCGTCGCTCAAGACCGTCGGCAACTGGAATACCCCGCTCACGCCGCTTTGCTTTTTGCTGTTTTCGCTGGCCGGAGGATTTCTGCTCGCGGCGAGTTTTGCCGGAGGCGCGCTCGGACTCGAGCTTCTGGCGCTGTTATTCATTCTGCTTGCCCTTGTCGCCAAGATGATCTGGCGCAAGGGGGCAATGACACTCGTTCCCATGTCGACGCCGGAGACGGCAACCGGGCTCGGACATATCGGCAAGGTGCGGTTGTTCGAGCGTCCTCACGCGCTGGAGAATTACTTGACGCGCGAAATGGGCTTTCGCGTTGCCCGCAAGCATGCGGCCAAGTTCTGGATGATAGCGTTTCTAAGCGGCATCGTGCTGCCGGTCGTTGCCTTGCTTGCTGCCATGGCGATTGGCGGCGGCCTCTTGGCACAATTCGTCCTTGCCGTAGGCGTCCTCGCGCATCTTCTCGGCCTCCTTACCGAGCGCTGGCTCTTCTTCGCCGAGGCCCGGCACGCGGTGATGAACTATTACTAGGTGATCAGTTCCAGCGCTTGTGGAACCACATCCACTGGCCGGGATACTCGCGAACCCAGCTCTCAACCTTGTCGTTCAAGGCTTGCACAGTGGCAGCAAGGTCTACCGCACCCTTTTCGTCGCGGGGCAGTTCCATTTTTTCCTCGAGTTCGAGGCGGAAGCGGCCGCCGGGCAAGCGGATGCAGCGGGCGGGATAGACATCGCAATCATATTGGCGCGCGAGCTTGGCCAGAAGCGGATTGGTCTTGCAGGGGCGATTGAAGAAGGTCGAGGGGATGCCGCGGCGGAATTTCTGGTCGACCAGCATGCCGACATTGCCGTTGGCATTAAGAACAGTCGCGAGCGACCATGCCGCTCCGGCCTTCGATGGAACGAGGTGCCCCATATTGGTGCGGCGGGCGCCCAGGATGCGCTTGGCGACATAGGGATTGTTTGGCGGGCGAAACAACGCTGTGACATTCAAGTCGAATGTCGCGGCGCAGATCGGCAAGAGTTCGAAATTGCCGGTATGCCCGGTGAAGAAAATATGCGGCCGGTCATTTTCCCCGAGCAGGCGCTCGAAGATTTCCCGGCCATGCACTTCAATGATCCCGGTCTTGTTGCTGTGCGGATCGTAGTCGAAGATGGCGTCGAGGAAGACATATTCGGCAGTGAGCCGCGCCATGTTGCCCCACATGTCGCGCGCGATATCCTGCAGTTCTTGCTCGGACTTTTCCGGATAGGCCTTGCGCAGGTTGTTCATGGCGACACGGTGGCGTCCCATCAGCGGGCCGATCTTGCGCGCCGCGGCGTCCATGAAATCCATTGCTGCCTGTGCGGGCAGGCGGCGCAACAGCCACAAAATGCCGAAGACGACATTCGCCGTCAGCCAGTAGTTGAACGACTTGAGCCTCTGGCTCCACCGGAACAGAGCAAGTTTCGTATTGAGCTTCATCGGAAATCAGTTGATGCGCAGGATGATCTTGCCGAAAACGTCCCGGCCTTCCATCCGTTTCAACGCCGTGTCGATTTCATCGAAACCGACTTGCGTATCGATGACCGGATGAACGAGGCCGCGCGCCATCTTCTGCATCGCATCCGCCATGTTCTCCATGCGGCAGCCGAAGGAGCCGAGCAGCTTCAACTGCTGCTGGAACAGCATCATCAGGTTCATGTTCGTCGATACGCCGGATGTCGAGCCGCACGTGACAAGACGCCCGCCGCGTCGCAGCGACAGCATGGAACCCGCCCAGGTGTCCGCGCCGACATGTTCAAAGACAACGTCCACGCCCTTCTTCTTCGTCAGCTTGCGCACGACACCTTCGAAGCGATCTTCGCGGTAGTTGATGACGTGGTCGGCGCCCAGCGCCTTCGCCTTCTCGATCTTGTTGTCGGAACCGACAGTCGTAATGACTGTGCAGCCGATCTTCTTGGCAAGCTGGATCGCCGCCGAGCCAATGCCCGACCCTCCGGCGTGCACGAGGATCGTCTCGCCGGGCTCGAGCTTGGCGTTGTCAAAGAGCATGTGCTCGACCGTACCGAAGGTAACGGGCGCCACCGCAGCGCCGATCTCGTCGACGCCGGGGGGCGCCGGGACGAGGAGGCGCGCCGGCAAGTTGACTTTTTCCTGGGCAAAGCCGTCAAGGTGAAAGCCATGGACCCCGGATACGTGTTCGCAGAGATTGTCGCGGCCTTCGCGGCAGGGCCGACAAAGGCCGCAGGTCTGCGCGCCGTAAATCGAAACAAGCTGTCCGGGCAGCACCGAACTGACGCCCGGGCCGATCGCATCGACAACGCCGGATGCTTCCGCGCCGATCGTCAGGGGCATCTTTCGCTTGGCGAAGGCCATGCCGCGCCAGCCCCAGACGTCAATGTGATTGAGCGCAACGGCCCTGATATTCACCGTGACCTCGCCGACGCCAGGCGGGGGCGGAGGGGCAATATCGACCAATTCGAGCTTGCGGTCGTCGATCAGCTGTAGTGCACGCATATCCGTTTCCTTGTTCAGGCCACGGATTAGTTCGGTTCTGCGGTCATGACAAGACAGGTATTTTGTCCACCGAACCCGAATGAGCTGGAAAGCACCGATGAAACGCTCGCCTCGCGCTTCACATTGGGCACCACGTCGAGATCGATGGCTGGATCGGGATTGTCGTAGTTGATCGTCGGCGGGATAGTGCCGGTCTGGATCGTCAGCATCGAGAATACCGCCTCGATGGCGCCGGCCGCCGTCAATGTGTGGCCGATCATCGACTTGTTGGACGACGTCGGCAGCTTCGAGATGCGCTCCCCGAACACGGTCGACAGGGCGAGATATTCCATCTTGTCATTCTCCGGCGTGGAGGTGCCGTGGGCGTTGATATAGTCGATCGCATCCTCTGCGATGCCGGCATCGTCGAGCGCTGCACGGACCGCTCCGATGGCGGGCGATCCATCCGGCTTCGAACGGGTGCGGTGGAAGTCGTCGGCCTTTTCGCCGCAGCCGCGCATGATCCCGAGAATGTTGGCGCCGCGGGCGACGGCTGCTTCCAGCGATTCCATCACCATCGCCCCGGAACCCTCGGCCATGACGAAGCCATCGCGATCCTTGGAGAATGGTTTTGCAGCCTTGTGAGCGGGCTCGTTCTGGGTGGAGAGGGCAGAGAGCAGCGAGAAGCGGATCAGTGCTTCAGCGGAAACCGAACCATCGGTGCCGATTGACAGCACCTTGTCGCTTTCGCCGCGGCGGATCGCCTCGACGCCGAGCTGGATCGCTGTCGCGCCAGACGCGCAGGCCGTCGACAGCGTCACCGGCAGGCCGCGCGTTCCGAACTTCTCGGCGAGCTGTTCGGCGATGTAGCCGAACTCAACAGTATTGAACATGTCGACCTGCGGCGCGCGGCGGCAGGCCGCGAGAAGGAGATCGTAGCCCGGCTCGCCTTCATTGCGGACCAGCGCATCGAGCGCGAAGCGGTTGCGCCAGTCGAGTTCGACCGGTGGCGCTGCCAGAAACAGTGGACCGCCGAAATCATCGACGGAGAGGCCGGCCTGTTTGATCGCTTCCTCGCCGGCGAGAGAACCGAGCTTCTGCGACAGCGCGACAGCGCCCTTGTTGCTTTCTTCGAGGAAATCAACGGTGCCGGCGATCTGCGTGCGCAGTCCATCGACGGGAAAACGGGTGATCCTGTGGATGCCGGACGTACCGGATGTCAGCGCTGCCCAGTTTTCCTCCTTGCCCTGACCGAGCGAGGAAACAACGCCGAGGCCGGTAATCGCAACAAGCGGGCGGCCCTGATGATCAGTATATTTGGACATGCGGCATATCCTTAAACTTTGACGAGACGGGCAACGCCTTCGCCGCGCGAGCCGCCGATCGAGGTAGCCAGCGCCGTGTCGACACGCTCGGGGCCGGCCTTTTCATTGTCGGGATCGATGGGGGGAAAAGCGGTGCCGTGATAGATGCTGAGCGCGGCAAGGCCAACGACCAGGGGGAACTGCGCCTCGCGGAAATGACCGAGCTTGCCGGCGATACCGCGTATGGACGAACTCGAGAATGCGTCGAGCGCCGCCTTCTCGGCAGCGGTGATGCGCTTGGCGCCGGATGCCCCGGAAATGATGACGTCAGCCGGCGAGTCGGCCGTTGCCGCGCCGAGAAGCTTGGCGATCGTTTCTTTCAGGTCGTCGCGGCTGCGGCGGATCTGCGTGCTGTAAACGCCGTCGATCGCCGCATATGCGCGGGCGCCGCGCTTCTTCGCGTGTTCCTCGCTTTCGAGGACCAGGAATGCGCCGCCCGAACCGGTAACGATGCCGCCGCCGGCCGCGTCTTCACGTTGCCACAGCGGCGCCCAGCCATTCTGCAGCAGCATGTTGTTCAGCTCATAACCGAGCAGCATGTCCGGGTGTTCAGCGTTATATGCGCCGCCGACGAGAGCGTGGGTGCTCTGGCCCGAACGGATACGCGCAACTGTTGTATCGATCGCAGAAATGCCGGAGCCCTCTTCACCCATGAAAGTGCGCGAGGAACCGGTGACCTTGTGGACGATCGAAATATTGCCGGCAAGGAGATTGGAAAGCTGGGCGAGGAACAGCGTCGGGCGCAGTTCCGTCGATAGTTTTTCGTTGAGCATCGTGCCGAGGTCATTGCGCACGCGCGCTTCGGCAAGGATCTGCAGATCAACCGCAACATCGCGTTCGCCGCCGCCGGCACCAACGACCATATCCATGGTGGCGCAAAGCGCCTCGTCATCCTTGATGCCCGCATCCTGCAGCGCGAGGCCGGCGGTATAGGTGCCGATGCGCTGCCAGGTTTCCATCTGCCGCTGGTCGCCGCGCTTCGGTATCTGATTGTTCCAGTCAACCTCGCCGAGCGGGTGGACCGTATATGGCTGGAAGGTTTCACTGTCGGTGCGCGGTTCAGCCTTGCCGCTGAACGCCTGCCAATGGGCATCTGCGCCTTCGCCCAGCGATGAGATCAGTCCAATCCCAGTGATGACGACGGTGTTGTTCTGCATTGTCTCGCAACACCGTCCACGCGGTGCACCCCGTTAGGTGGAAGTTGACTCGGTCCGAATCGTTGCTCGGAAATCAGGCCTTTTTGGCGGCGACGAGTTCGTCGATCTTGGCGCACAGGTTCTTCAACACGAAGTATTCTTCGGTCGGGACCTTGCCGTCATTGACTTCCTGCGTCCACTGTTCGAGCGGGATCTTGATACCGAAGGCCTTGTCGATTGCAAAAACAATATCAAGGAAATCAAGGCTATCGATGCCGAGATCGTCAATCGTATGGCTTTCCGGCGTAATGGAGTCGCGATCGATCTCACTGGTTTCGGCAATGATATCGGCAACCTTGTCGAATGTTTCGGACAATTGATTTTCCTTTTTTCTTCCGGTGCCCCTCGAAGGCACTGATGTCTGATGAGCCGGTATCTAACGTTTTTCAAGGTCTATGGAAAGACCCAAGGTTGTGCGCCGTCTAGTCGAATATAATTCGTCCAGCCACATGAACAGCTTCACCCTCTTCATTGGCGATAACCACTACGGCTTCCGTGGGCCGCGGAGTTACGCCCGTCAGAGCCGTTATATTGGCGCGATCGGTCAGCATTACCAGATTTCCGGACCCCTTGAAGCCTGTGATCAGAACGCGGATCTTTTCGAGTTCAGCGGCCTTGGCGGCGTCATCGGCGGGGAGCGGATCGAGCGGCTTGAAAATCCTGGCGGGAATGGAGCCGAACGACAGGCGCGCCGTCTCACGCGCATTGCAGGTGGAACTGGTCAGGATGCGATCGATGCGCACGCCGCGCGCCGCAAACCGCGCGCCCAATTTCTGCGCAAGCTGGCGGCCGCGATCAGAAAGCGTCTGCGTCGCCGAGCAGTCGACGGAGTGATCGACGGTTGGACTTAGCGTTCCCGAAACGTCGGCGCCCTGCATGAGGATCGTATATCCACCCCGCTGGACGCGCGCCCATGCCGCATCCGTCGCTTCGGCGGTAGAAAGAAATGCGAGCGCGCTCAACGCCAACGCGAGCATATGGACACGTAAGGGATGGATAAGCAGCCTCGACATCTGGCCTCCTTATCAGGCGAAATGGTGATTTGGCGAAGAAAAATAAAGTGAAGTCCTGGAACTGCTTGCGCGGCATGGCGCGCCCGCCTATTGCGGAATGTAATGGGTCTCGTTGAAACAATCCTTGTCGTCTTCGGTGTGATCGCCATCGCCTATGCTGCAGCCCAGTTCAAGCTGCTTGATGAGCGGGTGGGCGACGGATTGTCGGACTTCGTCTTTGTCGTCGCTGCGCCGCTTCTCTTGTTCCGGACCATGGTGACGGCCGATTTCCACGGGGCTGCCCCTTGGCAATTGTGGATCAGCTACTTCATTGGTGTGGTCGTTGCCTGGATTGCATCCGATCTGGCAATCAAGGTGCTGTTTGGCCGCGACAATCGCGCCGGCGTCGTCGCCGGGGTTTCGGGTGCCTTTTCCAATCTCGTGTTCCTGGGCATGCCACTGATGCTCGGTGTCTTTGGGCAGGAGGGGTTCGCCATCCTGTCGCTGATTGTCGCCGTTCACATGCCGATCATGATGGCCGCGTCCATAACGCTGCACGAGTTCGCCCTGCGCCGCGACGGGGTGTTCGATGGCGAGAGTCATTTATCCGCGGTGGTTGCCTCATTCTTCAAAAGCCTGCTGCGCAATCCCTTTGTCATCGGTATCCTCGCCGGCTGGCTATGGCGCCAGACTGGCTTGCGCATGCCCGTCGTTGCTGATTCGCTTATTCAGACGTTGGCAAGCGTCGCCGGCCCGGTCGCGCTTTTCGCTATGGGCATGGGGCTCAAGAAATTCGGTGTGTCGGGCCACATCGCCGCTTCGCTTGTCATGTCGTCAATCAAGCTCCTTTTGATGCCGGCTGTTGTCCTTGCTGCGGCTTTGCTGATCGGCATGCCGCCCTTTACCGCCAAGATTGCCGTCACCGCTGCCGCGCTCCCTGCCGGCGTCAACTCCTATCTGATTGCGACGCGCTTCGGCACCGGGCAGGCGCTCGCCTCGAATTCCATGGTCATGGCAACGGCGCTGTCGGCCCTCACGCTCGCGTTCTGGGTTTCCGTCGTCACGCATATTTTCGGCTAGGCAAGGCAGTTGCAGCTTTTGGCAAAAAGGAGCAGGGTAGCCCCATCGTCTTCACGAGACGCACATTGCCAAAGGCGATGCAGGGTTATCCTTCACGGAACTCACGGACACAATAACCCTTCGAACACAGGGAGAAATATGATGTTGCAGAAATCCAGCCCGTTCATGAAGCAGGCAAACCTGATCAATGGTGAGTGGGTGGGCGCCGATTCCGGCAAGACGATCGACGTCATCAACCCTGCAACCGGCCTGAAGATCGGCACGGTTCCGAATTCCGGCAAGGCCGAAACGCGGCGCGCCATCGACGCTGCAGCCGAGGCCTTCAAGACTTGGCGCAAGACATCGGTGCTCGAGCGCGCCAAGATGATGCGCAAGCTGCACGACGCGATCCTCGATAACCAGGACGCCCTGGCCGAACTCCTCACACTGGAGCAGGGGAAGTCGCTGTTCGAGTCCAGGGGCGAGGTCGGCATGTCGGCGGCCTATATTCTCTGGTACGCCGAAGAGGCGCGGCGGACCTATGGCGATATCGTTCCATCGCCCTGGGCCGATCGCCGCATCCTCGTGACGAAGGAGCCAGTTGGCGTCATCGGCGCCATCACGCCGTGGAATTTCCCGTCCTCGATGCTAGCACGCAAGATCGGTCCGGCGCTCGCTGCAGGCTGCACGGCGGTCGTCAAGCCAGCCACGCAGACACCCTATTCCGGGCTTGTATGGGGTGCGCTTTGCGAGGAGGCCGGCATTCCGAAGGGCGTCGTCAACATCCTCACCGGTTCTGCCTCTGAGATCGGCGGCGAAATCACCAGCAATCCCCTCGTGCGCAAGATCACTTTCACCGGCTCGACCGAGATCGGCAAGATCCTGATCAAGCAGGCGGCGGACACCGTAAAGAAGGTGTCCATGGAGCTTGGCGGCAATGCCCCCTTCATCGTGTTCGACGATGCGGACGTCGACCGCGCCGTCCAGGGTGCTATGATCGCCAAATTCCGCAATTCCGGCCAGACCTGCGTGTGTACAAACCGCTTCCTGGTTCAATCGGGTATCTACGACACCTTCATCGAGAAGTTCGCTGCGGCGACCCGGAAACTCAAGGTCGGCGACGGTCTCGAAACCGGTACAGAACAGGGTCCGCTGATCGACGAGAAGGCAGTCGCCAAGGTCGAGGAATTCGTCGCCGATGCCAAGCAGAAGGGCGGCAAGGTCGTGACCGGCGGCAAGCGCCATGCGCTCGGCGGCAGCTTCTACGAGCCGACGATCATAAGCGACGCCAAGGAAGACATGCTTTTCACCAAGGAAGAGATTTTCGGTCCAGTGGCGCCGGTCTACAAATTCGAGACCGAGCAGGAAGCGATCGACCTTGCCAATAACACCGAGTTCGGCCTTGCGAGCTATTTCTATACGCGGGACCTTGGCCGCGTGTTCCGCGTTTCCGAGGGGCTCAAATACGGCATGGTGGGCGTCAACGAAGGCATGATCACCACGGTCGAGGCACCCTTTGGCGGCGTCAAGGAATCGGGGCTCGGCAAGGAGGGCGGACATCAGGGCATTGAAGACTATCTCGATACGAAATATGTCTGCGTCGGAGGTCTCGGCCTCTAAATGAACACTGAGTTATTCGGCCACACGCCTGAGGGCGAAGCAGTCCACCGCATCACGATCTCCGGCGGGGGGCTGACCGCCAAGGTTCTGACCTGGGGCGCAGTCATCCAGGACCTGCGCCTCAAGGGCCACGAACCACCGCTGGTCCTGGGCTACCAGGACTTCGCCGACTATCCGGCACACTCGCCCTATCTCGGCGCGACGGTCGGCCGTTCGATCAACCGCATTCGTGGCGGCGAACTCACGATCGACGGCGAGACCTATGCGCTGGAGCGGAATTTTCACGATAGGCACAATATTCACGGCGGAAGCCGGGGTGCCGGCAAGCGCAGCTGGGACGTCGTCGCCGTCGGCTCGGATTATGTGACGCTGACCATCCAGCTTGGTGATGGCGAGATGGGGTTTCCCGGCAATCTCAACATCACCTGCACCTATATGCTGGAATCAAAGGGCACACTCGCAATCCGAATGGATGCCGTGACCGACAAACCCACCATCTGCAATCTTGCCCATCACAGCTACTTCAATCTCGATGATGGCGGTGCAACCGATGCGCTTGACCATCAGGTGCGCATCGATGCGGCGGCCTATCTGCCGGTCGATGCCGATCTCATTCCCGACGGGCGGGTTCTCCCGGTGGCGGGCACGACGCATGATTTTCGGGATTACCGGTCGATCCGCCGCGAAGAACGTGGCGCCCAGGTGGTCTATGACAACAATTTCTGCCTGTCGAGCCAGCGCCAGCCCCTGCGGCGGGTAGCATCGGCCAAGGGCGCGAAGTCGGGCGTCGAGTTGAACGTTCTGACCACGGAACCCGGCGTGCAGTTCTATGCCGGCAATACGCTGGGCGGGCGTCCACCGATCGGGCTGACAGGAAGCACCTACGATAATTATGCCGGCTTCTGTTTCGAGGCGCAGGTATGGCCGGACTCGACCCATTTCCCGTATTTCCCGCAGGCAATACTTCGGCCGCAGGAGACCTACAGCCAAATGACCAAGTACAGTTTCAATAAGGCAAAGCAGGCTTAAGCATCAAAGGCCTTGCGCGCTTCGTCCACCGGGGCAAGCGCGCCGTGAAATTCGACGACGCGCGCCGCCACCTTATGCGCCCGTTTTGCGGCCGCAACCGGATCGAGGTCGGCGAGGCGGGCAGCAATATAGCCGCCATTGAAGCTGTCGCCAGCGCCGGTCGTGTCGACCGCATTGGCTTTGGCGGCCTGTACGTTGGTGCTGACCCCTCCCGAAACGACCAGCGCCGGTTCCGTTCCATCCTTGACGACGATTTCCTTGACGCCATAGCTCGCAAGGCGGGCGGCCGTATCGGCCGGCGTGACGTCCCCGAAGAGCGCGTTTTCATCCGGGAATGTCGGCAAGGCGATATCGCTGACATGGAACGCGTTGCTCAATACCTGTCTCGCCGTCTCGGCATTTTCCCACAGACGCGGACGATAGTTGGC
This sequence comes from Phyllobacterium sp. UNC302MFCol5.2, assembly GCF_000686005.1. Classification (NCBI taxonomy): domain Bacteria; kingdom Pseudomonadati; phylum Pseudomonadota; class Alphaproteobacteria; order Hyphomicrobiales; family Phyllobacteriaceae; genus Phyllobacterium; species Phyllobacterium sp. UNC302MFCol5.2. The sequence goes on along the minus strand of NZ_JMLL01000011.1, from coordinate 406,183 downwards.
ATCGAATACGATGAGCGAACCGTGACGCCGCGCATTGCTGACGGCGTTGAGCACAGTCTGGCGGCTCTTTGGGCTCAAAATGCCCATGGTGATGCCGGAGAAATAGATGATACGGCGGCCTTCAAGGCTCCTGGCGAGCGCATCGGCGTCATCCGCCAACTGACGCGCAGCGGCGTCATTGCGCCAATAGGTGAAGGACCGCTCGGCACCAGTCAAGGTAATTGCGTAAAGGCCGGGCCGGGCGCCGACAATCGTCGGGCTGTGGGCCGTGTTTATCCCATTGTCGCGCAAGAATGCCTTTTGCTTGACGGAAAAGGGATCGTCGCCAAATGCGGTCACGTAGTCGACGGCGAGGTCTGGATCGGCGAGGGCCCGAACATACCAGGTGGTGTTCAGCGTATCGCCGGCAAAGCCCATGCGCCACTGGTCGCCATTGGCGCCCGAGAGTTCGATCATGCACTCGCCGATAGCCGCAAATCCGTTCATGAAGTCCTCCGCAATCCGGTCGGTTGCGACTGATATACGAGTGGGCGGCTGCTGTCATGGGAAAGTTCCGGGGGCGGGGGCTGTCATATTCGCTTAATAATGCAATGTTAGTCGCGCCATATTTGCACGGAGAATCGAATGTCGCGCATCACGTCGATCGAACAACTCGAGGCGATCTACAGCGGTGTTGCCGAGGCATCGACGGCGAAGGTCACCGACCGAATCACGCCGGAATATCGCCGCCTCATCGAAGGCTCGCCGTTCGTGGCCCTGGCGACATCCGGCCCGGAGGGGCTCGATTGCTCGCCGCGCGGCGATCTGGCGGGATTTGTCCGCATCCATGACGATCGTACCTTGATGATCCCCGACCGCCGAGGCAACAACCGGGTCGACTCGCTGCGCAATATCGTCCGCGACCCGCGCGTCGCGCTGCTCTTCCTGATCCCGGGCGTCAACACGACGTTCCGCGTCAATGGCCGCGCCTTCCTCGATACGGACAGGGCATTGCTCGACAGTTTCGCCGTCGAAGAGAAAGCGCCGCGATCGGTGATGGTCGTCGAGGTGGAGGAGGCCTATTTCCAGTGCGCCCGCGCCTTGATCCGCTCCGAACTTTGGAATCCGAAGAATCATCGCTCGCCGAAAGAGTTTCCGACCCCCGGCCAGGTTCTTGCCGCTCTCAGCGAAGACCGTGTCGGCGGCGAGGCCTATGACCGCGAATGGCCGCAGCGTGCAGCCAAGACCATGTGGTAGATCAAAGCGCCTTGTTGTCGATCGCAATTTCCATGCGGTCGGCGGCGAAGCGGGTCTTGGCATATTCGACCGGACGGCCATCCATATCGACATTGATCGCAGTCGCAACGAGCACGATCGCCCCCGGCGACAGTTGCAGGTGGCGCAGGTCGTCGGCATCGGCATGTCTTGCCGCGATAATCGTCGACTTGCGCAGATAATCGTCTATTCCCGCAGCCTTGAGCGCAAATGTTATCGATCCGGATGAACGGTAGTCCTCGGCGGCGTTCGGCACGCGCGCGGCATCGAACCAGGCCGTCGAGCAGGTGACAGGGTTGCCATCCGCCGTGTGCAGCGTGTCGATGCGAACGACGTCTCCTGCCGGCATGCCAAGCGCCGCGGCAATTTCGGGCGTCGCCGCTTCGGTGCGGTAAGAGAGCAATACGCCCTTGGTCTCGCGCACCTGCGTTGCGAGGATCTGCGAGAACCGCGTGCGCTCGCCGATGCGGTAGATCAGCTTGCGGCTGTTGGCGACAAATGTGCCTCGCCCCTGCTCGGCGCGCAGCACGCCTTCCTTCGTAAGCGCGGCAATTGCGCTTCGGATGGTGTGGCGATTGACGGAAAATCGCGCGGCGAGCTCGATTTCGGGCGGCATGCGTGCGCCACTCGCCATTCTCCCCGCCGTGATGTCGCCGCGGATCTGGTCGGCAATCTGCCGCCAGATGGCGACACCGCTGTTTCGCGTAATGAATCGCGCTGAAGTCACGCTTTGTCATGCTCCTGTCATTGACCATCCCTATAGATGGATTTATTGTCTAGTTGTATAGACGAATAGATAAGTTTGAGCGAGGTGTCAATGACCAAAGATTTTCAGGAAATGTCGGCGACCGCCGATGCCGGGCGCAAGGCCGCCATGGCCTTGCTCGCCCAGGCGACCGCCGATGAGATGACCCGCTTCTGGTCCGTCTGGACCGACAAGCCGGAAGTCGAGACCTTGCGCGGGCCCGAAACGGGCCTCGTCATGGTTCGCGGACGCATCGGCGGGTCGGGAGCTCCGTTCAATCTCGGGGAAGCGACTGTGACCCGCGCGACCGTGCGGCTCGGCAGCGGCGCCGTCGGCCACGCTTATGCGCTCGGTCGCCAGGGCGAAAAGGTCCGCCTTGCCGCCGTCTTTGATGCGCTTTGGCAAGACGATGCCAAGCGCGACGTGGTCGAAAAGACCGTCCTTGCGCCAATCGCGCAGCGGCTCGACGAGGAACTCAGGACGAAGCGGGCCGAGACCGCAGCAACCAAGGTCGATTTCTTCACAATGGTGCGAGGGGAAGACTGATGCGCACGAATACTCAGGTTTTTGAGGGCGGCTTTGCCAATCCGGTCATGGGATCGCAGCAGATTTTCCGGGCTCTGATGGATGCCCTGGCCAATCCCGGCCGCGTCTTTGACGTGCCGGAACTCGTCGTAGCGCCGGCGCCGTTGACGCCAGTAATGGCGGCGATCGCCGCCACGCTGTTCGATCACGATGCAACGGTCTGGTGCGACAAGTCGATCAGCGCCTCGAAGGAAGCCATCGGCTGGCTGAAATTTCATACCGGCCTCGAACTCGTCTCCGATCCGGCGGCTGCGCAATTCGCGCTGGTGAAAGACGTCGCCGCAATGCCGTCCTTCGAAGCCTTTGCCAAGGGAACGTCGGAATATCCCGACCGGTCGACGACGGTGATCTTGCAGCTCGATGGATTTGAGGGCGAGAACGTCCTCACCCTCCGTGGACCCGGTATCAAGGATACGCAGGACTTCGCGCCGAGCCAGCTGCCGAAAATGTTCATCGATCAATGGACGGGCAATCGTGCCGCCTTTCCGCGCGGCATCGATCTGATCTTTGCCGGACGGGAAGCGCTCGCCGCCCTGCCGCGCACGACACGCGTTGCGAAGAAGGAGGCGTAAGTCCATGTATGTTGCAGTCAAAGGCGGCGAAACCGCCATCCGCAATGCCCACAAGCTTCTTGCCGACAAGCGCAGGGGTGATCGCTCCGTGCCGTCGATCCGGCTCGACCAGATCGTCGAACAACTGGCACTCGGCGTCGGCCGCGTCATGGCCGAGGGATCTCTTTACGATCTCGAGCTTGCGGCCCTCGCCATCAAGCAGGCGCGGGGCGACATGATCGAGGCGATCTTCCTTGTCCGCGCCTATCGCACGACGCTGCCGCGTTTTGGCTATACGCTCCCCGTCGAAACCGCGGCAATGGCGATAGAACGGCGCATTTCCGCAACGTTCAAGGATCTGCCGGGTGGACAGTTGCTCGGGCCGACATTCGATTATACGCACCGCCTGCTCGATGCTGAACTCGCCGCCGATGCCGCGGTCGAAGCGCCGGAGGAGCGGGTGGAGGAAACGCACGAGCCTGCGCCCCGCGTCACCGACATTCTCGGCCATCACGGCATGATCGAGACGGATGGCGAGTTGCCGGAAGGGACAGCGCCTGGCGATCTGACCCGCGAGCCGCTCGCCTTTCCGCTTGAGCGCGATCTGCGTCTCCAGGCGCTTGCCCGCGGCGATGAGGGTTTTCTTCTCGGTCTCGCCTATTCCACACAGCGGGGCTATGCCCGCAGCCATCCCTTCGTTGGCGAAATCCGCATCGGCGAAGTCGAGGTCGAACTTGAAGTCGCGGAACTCGATTTCCCGCTGACGCTCGGGCGCATCCGCCTGACCGAATGCCAGATGGTCAACCAGTTCAAGGGTTCGGCGAAGCAGCCGCCGCAGTTTACCCGCGGCTATGGCCTGGTGTTCGGCCAGAGCGAGCGCAAGGCGATGTCGATGTCGCTCTGCGATCGCGCATTGCGGGCGAGGGAGCTCGGCGAGGATATTACCGCCGCCGCCCAGGACGAGGAATTCGTCATTTCCCACAGCGACAATGTTCAGTCGACCGGCTTTGTCGAGCATTTGAAGCTGCCGCACTACGTGGATTTCCAGGCCGAGCTCGACCTGGTGCGTCGTATGCGGGCCGAACACGAACGCCGCGACGTCCAGGAGGCAGCAGAATGACCGAACTCGCAACATACAACTTTGCCTATCTCGACGAGCAAACGAAGCGGATGATCCGCCGCGCCATCCTGAAAGCCATTGCCATTCCGGGCTACCAGGTGCCTTTCGCCTCGCGCGAAATGCCGATGCCCTATGGCTGGGGCACGGGCGGCGTGCAGGTGACCGCGGCAATCATCGGACCCGATGACAGACTGAAGGTTATTGACCAGGGCGCCGACGACACCACCAACGCCGTATCGATCCGCGCCTTCTTCCAGAAGACCGCAAATGTCCGTGTCACCACCAGCACAACGGAAGCAACGATCATCCAGACGCGGCACCGCATCCCGGAAACACCGCTTACCGCAGGCCAAATCCTGGTCTATCAGGTGCCAATCCCCGAACCCCTGCGCTTCCTTGAGCCGCGCGAGACGGAAACGCGGAAAATGCATGCGCTAGAAGAATACGGCCTGATGCATGTGAAGCTCTACGAGGATATCGCCCGCCACGGCCACATAGCGACGACCTATGCCTACCCGGTAAAGGTCGAAGGGCGCTATGTCATGGACCCGTCGCCGACGCCGAAGTTCGACAATCCAAAGATGCATCGCTCGCCAGCGCTGCAACTATTCGGTGCAGGACGCGAAAAGCGCATCTACGCGGTTCCGCCCTACACGGAAGTCGTCAGCCTCGACTTTGAAGATCATCCATTCCAAATCCAGAGCTTTTCCGAGCCCTGCGCGCTGTGCGGCGCCAGGGGTACCTACCTCGACGAGGTGATCCTCGACGACAAGGGCGGCAGCATGTTCGTGTGCTCGGATACGGATTTTTGTGAAGACCGGCAGGCGCATGGCCATCGCGGCCATCTTTCGGCCAATCCGGCGGAGGCAGCAGAATGAGCGATACACCACTTCTCAAAGTCAACGCAGTTTCGAAATTCTATGGAAGCCGGATCGGCTGCCAGAATGTCTCGTTCGAACTGTGGCCGGGCGAAGTGCTCGCAATCGTCGGCGAATCCGGTTCAGGCAAGACCACGCTTCTGAACTGTCTGGCGACCCGGCTTGCGCCTTCGGCAGGTTCTGTCGAATACCGCATGCGGGACGGCCAGTTCCGCGATCTTTACCGCATCAGCGAAGCCGAGCGGCGGTTGTTGATGCGCACCGACTGGGGCTTCGTGCACCAGAACCCGGCCGATGGCTTGCGCATGACCGTCTCGGCCGGCGCCAATGTCGGCGAGCGGCTGATGGCGGTCGGCGACCGGCACTATGGCCGCATCCGCTCGACGGCGACCGATTGGCTCGGGCGGGTGGAAATCGCCGCCGACCGCATCGATGACGAGCCGCGCGCCTTCTCCGGCGGTATGCGCCAGCGCCTGCAGATCGCGCGCAACCTCGTAACCAACCCGCGCCTGATCTTCATGGACGAGCCGACCGGTGGACTGGACGTGTCGGTGCAGGCGAGATTGCTCGACCTTTTGCGGGGCCTCGTCAGCGACCTTGGCCTTGCGGCTATCGTCGTCACCCATGATCTTGCCGTCGCGCGGCTGCTTTCGCACCGCATGATGGTGATGAAGGACGGCCATATCGTCGAAACCGGCCTTACCGACCGGGTCCTCGACGATCCGCAAGCGCCTTACACCCAGCTTCTCGTTTCATCCATCCTGCAGGTCTAGGAGAAGATCATGCCAACGCCTCTCGTTGTCTCCGATGTCGCCAAGAGTTTCACCATGCACCTGCGTGACGGCATCCGCTTGCCGGTGGTCACCAACGTGTCATTCTCGATCAAGGCCGGCGAGTGCGCCGTTCTTGGCGGCCCTTCCGGCGCCGGGAAGAGTTCGATCCTGAAAATGATCTACGGCAATTATGCCGTGGATCAGGGCCAGATCATCGTTCCCTACCGCGACCGCCTTGTGGATATTGCCTCGGCCGATCCGCGAACCATGCTCGGTATCCGCCGCGAAATGGTCGGCTATGTTAGTCAATTCCTGCGTACCGTGCCCCGCGTTTCGGCGCTTGACGTTGTCGCCGAGCCGCTCGTCGCCCGCGGCGTCGATCGCGGCGAAGCCCGCGACAAGGCGGCGGTGCTGCTCTCTGGTCTCAACCTTCCCGAACGGCTGTGGGCGCTGCCGCCCGCCACCTTCTCCGGCGGCGAGCAGCAGCGCGTCAACATTGCGCGCGGCTTCATAACCGATCATCCAATCCTGCTGCTCGACGAGCCGACAGCATCGCTCGACGCCAGGAACCGCAGCGTCGTTGTGTCTATGATCGAGGCCAAGAAGGCCGCGGGCGTCGCCATGCTCGGCATCTTTCACGACGAGGACGTGCGCGAGGCCGTTGCCGACCGGATCATCGATGTCACGGCGTTTTCGACCGCAGGCGGAGTTGCGGCATGACGAAACTCTCGGAAACGCCACTGATCCATCCGACGGCGAGCGTCGAAGGCTGCGCGTTCGGCCGCTATACCGAAGTTGCCGAGCGCTGCCGCCTCAGTGAATCGAGCTTCGGCGACTATTCCTACATCATGCAGGACGGATCTGCCTGGTGCGCCAAGGTCGGCAAATTCGCCAACATAGCTTCGAGCGTTCGCCTCAACGCGCCCAACCATCCGACCTGGCGGCCGACGCTGCACCATTTTACCTATCGCTCGGGCGACTACTGGGACGACGGCACGGTTGACGAGCAATTTTTCGACTGGCGGCGCACCAATACCGTCACGATCGGCCATGATGTCTGGATCGGCCATGGCGCGACCGTGCTGCCGGGCGTCACGGTCGGCGACGGCGCAGTAATCGGGGCAGGGGCGGTGGTCACGAAGGACGTCGACCCCTACACGATCGTTGGCGGGGTTCCGGCGCACAAAATTCGTGATCGCTTCGACCGAAAAACGGCTGAACAACTGGAGGTCGTGGCCTGGTGGGACTGGGACCACGCTAAGTTGCGCTCTGCGCTCGATGATTTTCGCTCGCTCTCCATCGAGGCGTTCCTTGAGAAGCACGCGGTCTGAATCGAACGAGCGATAGGGTCAACGAACTGACATCAAGTTGTCATTCGGCTGCAACAAAAACGACATCGCACGTTCACATCCGTGTCCTAGGACAATGCAGCGCCAATAGGGACCTGCTTATGCTGAAGATTGAAAACGTGACGCGCCGGTTTGGCAAGTTCACTGCCATCGACGATGTCAGCCTGGAGATTCCCCAGGGTCAGATGGTAGGCATCATCGGCCGTTCCGGCGCCGGCAAGTCGACGTTGCTTCGCATGATCAACCGTCTCGTTGATCCCTCGGAAGGCGCGATCCTCTTTGAAGGCACCAATGTGGCGCAGTTGAAGGGCGCCGCCTTGCGTAATTGGCAGCGCGATTGCGCCATGATCTTCCAGCAGTTCAATCTGGTGCCGCGTCTCGACGTTCTGACCAATGTTCTGCTCGGTCGCCTCAATCATCGCTCGACGATCAAGAGCCTGCTCGGCATGTTTTCGCGCGAGGAGCGTGCGATGGCGATTGCGGCGCTGGAGCGCCTCGACATCGCGAAGACCGCGCTGCAGCGGGCCGGAACGCTCTCCGGGGGTCAGCAGCAGCGCGTCGCGATAGCCCGCGCGCTGATGCAGAATCCCAAAGTTGTTCTTGCCGACGAGCCGATCGCCTCGCTCGACCCGCGCAATGCTCAGGTGGTGATGGAGTCGTTGCGCGACATCAATGAGCGCGAGGGCCTGACGGTCATCACCAATCTGCACACGCTCGATACGGCCCGCCATTTCTGCCAGCGTATCATCGGCATGCAGGGAGGCAAGGTTGTCTTTGACGGCGGACCCGACGATCTCACCGAACTTGCCGCGCGCCGCATCTATGGCGCGGACGGCATGAAGGATGCTTTTTCGGAGGCAATCACTTCCACAAGTATCAGCCGCGGCACACCCAAGCCGCTTTCAGAGCTGGAGGCCGTTCTGGCCGCGCGTTGAGCGCACCGAGATCGGCTCGCCCACGATACGGGCCACTAATGAAACTGATCGCAAACTCATATCGACGTTTGACAGGAGAGAACTATGTTCAAGAAAGCCCTTCTTAGTGCAATCGCAATCGGCGCCATGCTGGCCGGTTCGATGGCGCGTGCCGAAAACCTCGAAACATTCCGCATCGGTCTGATCGGCGGCGAAAACGAAGCAGACCGCCTGCGCAACTACCAGTGCGTGGTCGACCAGTTGCCCAAGGTCCTCGGTGTCAAAGAAGTCAAGCTCTTCCCGGCAACCGACTATGACGGCGTCATTCAGGGTCTCCTCGGCGGCACGCTCGATGCTGCTGAACTCGGTGCATCCGGATATGCCAAGATCTATCTGACCAATCCGAAGGCAGTCGAACCGATCCTGACCGACGTTCAGACCGACGGTTCGACCGGCTATTATTCGATCATGATTGCCCGCAAGGACAGTGGCATCAAGACTCTTGCCGACATGAAAGGCAAGAAGCTCGGCTTTGCCGATCCGGATTCCACCTCTGGCTACCTCATCCCCGTTACCTCGCTGCCGAAGGACATCAACGCTTCGGTCAAGGATTACTTCGGTGAAACCGGCTTCGGCGGCGGTCATGAAAACCTCGTTCTCGCCGTCAAGGACGGCAAGTTCGACGCCGGCACGACCTTTGGCTCGGGCGTAGGCAAGTTCGAAGAGGGATACTCTTCCGGCAATCTGCGCAAGATGGTCGACAAGGGCCTGATCGACATGAAGGATTTTGTCGAACTGTGGAAGTCGCCGCTTATTCCGAACGGTCCGACCGTTGTTCGTTCATCAATGAACAAGGACACGATCGCCAAGTACAAGGAATATCTGATGAACCTTCCGAAGACCGATCCGGCCTGCTTCGCCGCGGCTTCTTCGACCGGTGGCGACCGCAAGGGCTACACGGAAGTTAACGCGCAGTTCTACCAGCCGATCATCGACGCCCGCAAGGCGCAGATCGGCGGCTGATAGCCATCCAACGATCACGGCCAGTTCCCTCAAGGTTCTGGCCGTGAATTTTTGTGCTCACTAAGGATCGGTTGATGAGCCAGCCTACGACCACCACCCTGTCGCCCGACGGTATCGAGATAGAACGCCACTGGCTGGAGCTTGCGACGCGCCGGCGTGCCTATTCATGGCTGATCGGCATTGGTCTGCTCGTGGCGGTCGCCGGGTCCCTGTGGTTCGCCAACGACTCAAACGCCGGCAAGTTCTTCGACCGTCTGCCGCACTTCTTCGAGTTTGCGGGCGATCTCGTTCCGCGCGACGGCTGGGAAGTGTGGCGCGCCTTGTTCGATCTGCCGTCACCCTATTACGACGGCAGCCTTAAATACGACTATCCGGAAGGCCGGGTCTATCTGTTCGGCGGGTTCTACTTTCCGGAGTATTTCCACAAGATGCTGCAGACCCTCAATATCGCAATCCTGTCAACACTTGTCGGCTTCATCTTCGGCTTTCTGCTCTGCTTCCTTGCCGCCAAGAACCTCGTCAAGAACCGGCTGATCCGCGGAGTCGTGCGCCGGACGATGGAAATCCTGCGCGCGTTCCCAGAGATCGTTATCGCCGGCTTCTTCGCCGCAATCCTCTCGCTCGGCGCCATACCCGCCATGTTCGCCGTGGCCATCCATACGATCGGCGCGCTCGGCAAGCTTTTCTTCGAAGTCGTCGAGAATGCCGACATGAAACCGGATGAGGGTTTGCGCGCCGCCGGCGCCAACTGGTTCGAACGGGTCGGTTTCGGCATCGTGCCGCAAGTGATGCCCAATTTCATGTCCTATGCGCTGCTTCGCCTTGAAATCAATGTGCGTGCCTCGACGATCATCGGCGCGGTCGGCGGCGGCGGCATCGGCGAGGAACTGCGCCTGTCGATCGGCCGCGGCCACCAGGCAAAGACGCTTGCCATCGTCCTTCTGCTGCTGGTGACGATCATCGCCGTCGATCAGTTTTCCGCCTGGCTGCGCCGCCGTCTCGTCGGCAAGCAGGCCTTCGCCTTTGCAGGCAAACAGTCATGACCGCCCTGTCCGCTGCCGCCATTGCCGATTACGAAAGCCGTCACCCGGAGGTCTTCAACCCGCCCGTGTGGAAGCGCTTCCTGCCGCTGTTCATCGCTTCCGGCATCGTTCTTTACGTCGTCTACTGCTGGTGGTTCTTTTCGATCGGCACCGTGCTCGCGAGCGGGCAGTGGCAGCGCGCCGAAATTTATGCGCGCGACTGGGTCTCCTACGCGGTCAGGGCGACCGTCAAGATGAGCCCGGAGGCGACAACAGTTTCCTATCCGCGTTTTTCCGAGCTTGGCAACAATCCCAATCCGGATTGGGTGATCAAGAACGGCAATGACGTGTCGATCCGCTTCGGCTCCAGCAAGTCGCTCGATATCAACGCCCAGCGTGTGATTGCGACGCGGGGAAGCGAAAGCCTGACGATCCTGCTCGAACCGAACGGCGCCAAGCCGCAAGGGACCTTGCCGAAATGGGCACAGCTGAAGGAGGACCAGGTTACGGTGAATTTCGGCTTTGCCGGGCAGGCGGATATCATTCCCGAGCGTGTCGTGGTGAGCCGGCGCTTCCTCGGATGGGCCAATTTCGTCTTCGATACCGCATCGCCATTCTGGGGCAAGTCGTTCGGCGAAGTGATGTCGATGATCACCAGCGGCGAGCGCATCAAGCCTGAGATGTCGAATGCAGCGCTTGCCTTCGATAACATCTGGTACAATTCATCGTGGCAGCATGGCGACGTTTGGACCAAGCTCCTGCAGACAATCGTCATGGCCTTCATCGGCACCTTGCTTGCAACGATCATCGCGTTTCCGCTCGCGTTTGTTGCGGCTCGCAACATCATGCCGAATTTCTTCGCCAACCAGATTACCAAGCGCTTCTTCGATTTCCTGCGCTCGGTGGACATGCTGATCTGGGCACTTTTCTTCACCCGCGCCTTCGGTCCGGGGCCGCTTGCCGGTATCGCCGCGATCTTCTTCACCGATACGGGCACGCTCGGCAAGGTCTATTCGGAGACGCTGGAAAACATCGATGACAAGCAGCGCGAGGGTGTCAAATCCGTGGGTGCATCGCCGGTGAACGTGCAACGCTATGGCGTCGTGCCGCAGGTCCTGCCGGTATTCGCCAGCCAGGCGCTCTACTTCTGGGAATCGAACACGCGCTCGGCGACGATCATCGGCGCCGTCGGTGCGGGCGGCATCGGCCTCAAGCTGTGGGAGGCGATGCGCACCAACACCAACTGGCATAATGTCGCCTATATGGTCGTGCTCATTCTCATCGTCATCTTCATCTTCGACAATATTTCCAACGCACTGCGCTCGCGCCTGACTGGAAAGCAGCACTAGATTGTCGATCCGCAGATCCCAAGTGATACAAAGCTTGTCATAATTGGAGTGTAACGCGAGACTGTTTTTAGGGAATCACACTGACATGCGCTATGCGATCTACTTCACGCCGCCGGCCAGCGACCCGCTTCTCAAAGTCGCGGCGAATTGGCTCGGCCGCAATGCCTTCAGCGGGCAAGCGGTGAAGGTCCCGCATATTCGCGGGCTCGATCCGGCGGACTTCGCGCAGCTTACCGACTCGCCACGCCGCTACGGTTTCCATGCGACGCTGAAGGCGCCTTTCCGTCTGGCGGAGGGGCTTGAAGAGCGCGAACTGCTTTCCGCCATGATGCATTTTGCCTCCTCGGTCGATCCGGTCGAAATTCCAAAACTTGAAATTCGCTGCCTTGGCGGTTTCTTCGCGCTTGTTCCGAGCGAGCCGCTTGACCGCCTCAACCAGTTGGCAAACGATATTGTCGTCGCCTTCGATCGCTTCCGCGCCGCTCCAAGCGAGCAGGAGATCAAGCGGCGCAATCCCGATGCGCTTTCGGTATCAGAGCAACGCAATCTCGAACAGTGGGGCTATCCCTACGTGTTCGAGGATTTCCGTTTTCACATGACCCTGACCGGTCCGGTACCGGAGGCCGACCAGCCAAGAATTGAGCGCATCCTCGGTGAATTCCTCGAGCCGGTTCTCGAAGAGCCGGTCGAGATCAACAATCTTGCTCTATTTACCGAGGCCCAACCCGGATCTCCTTTTGAAATCAACTCACTGCACCCGCTTGCTGGAACGAACCGTAGAAAGTCTGCCTGATATGTCCGCCGAACTGATCTTGAATAATGCGAAAATCGTCCTCGAAAACGAAGTCATCACCGGTTCCGTCCTGGTGCGTGACGGCAAGATAGCCGACATTACGGAAGGAACGGCATCCGGCGGCGAGGATTTCGGCGGCGACTATCTCATACCCGGCCTGGTGGAACTCCATACCGATCACCTCGAGGGGCATTATCTCCCGCGCCCGCGGGTACGCTGGAACCCGATCGCGGCTGTCCTTGCGCACGATGCGCAGATCGCCACCTCCGGCATTACGACTGTTCTCGATGCGCTGCGCGTCGGCATGGATGAGGATGCGGACCTTTCGGCGCCGGAAATGCGCAAGCTCGGCGACGCAATCGAGAACAGCGTCCATGAGGGCCGGTTGAGAGCCGATCACTATCTGCATCTGCGCTGTGAAGTCTCGGCGCCGGATTGCCTTGAGAGCTTTCAACTGTTCGAGAATGACAGCCGCGTGCGGCTCGCATCGTTGATGGACCATGCGCCGGGGCAGCGCCAGTTCGTCGATCTCGAAACCTACGCCTATTATTACCAGCGCAAGCTGAAGCTCAGCGACCGCGATTTCGAGTTGTATTGCGAGAAACGCATGGGCGAGTCCGCGCAGTATTCGGGCCCGCAGCGCGAGGCGCTGGCAGAAAAATGCCGCGCGCGTGGCATCGTTCTCGCCAGCCACGACGATGCGACGCAAGCGCACGTGGACGAGGCCATAGAGCAGGGCATCCACGTTGCCGAGTTTCCAACGACGCTCCAGGCGGCGGCTGCGTCCAAGCGCGCCGGCCTTGCCGTCCTGATGGGTGCGCCCAATGTCGTGCGCGGCGGCTCGCATTCCGGCAACGTCTCGGCGCGCGAACTCGTGGAGCACGGTTATCTCGACATTCTGTCGTCCGACTACATTCCGTTCAGCCTGATCCAGTCGACCTTCATGTTGAGCGAGACCGCGGACAGCATATCGCTGCCGGATTCGGTGCGCCTCGTCACCAAGAACCCGGCTGAGGCGGTTGGTTTCGAAGACCGCGGCGTCATCGAGATCGGTAAGCGCGCCGACCTCGTGCGCGTTCGCGTCGATGAGCACATTCCCGTGGTCCGCACTGTCTGGCGCGAAGGCCGCCGGGTCGTATGATGGCCGCCGCAATGATCGAACGCGCACTCGAAGTGGGGCCCGCGCCTTTGCGCAACGGCGCCTTCGTTGCGGTTGTCGGGCCGAGCGGGGCCGGCAAGGATACGATTATCGACTATGCCCGCGCTGCGCTCGCCAATGAGCCGGGATTCCATTTCGTCCGCCGCGTGGTCACCCGGCCTTCGGCGGTCGATGCGGAGGACCACGATACACTGAGCGAGGACGCGTTTTTGACGGCCAAGCGCGAAGGAGCGTTCTGCCACGACTGGTTCGCCCATGGGCTTTACTACGGCTTGCCGAAATCAGTCGATCACGAGATCGAACGGGGCGGGGTCGCGATCGCCAATGTATCGCGCGGCATTCTCCCCGATCTGAAATCGGCCTACGCCAATTTCCTGGTGGTCCATATTACGGCTTCGCCTGAGGTTCTGGCGCATCGCCTTGCGGCGCGCGGGCGCGAAAGCGCCGAGGAGATCGAGCGTCGCCTGATGCGGGCCGCGCCCAATCCATGCGATCCGGAAAATGCCGTTATGATCGACAATTCAGGTCCGGTCGCCGACGCGGGCGATGAACTCGTGGCGCTTTTGCGAAAATCGGCAGCAGTCGCTGCGGTTTCGGACCAGATTTGATTGCAGCTTTGTCGTAGAGGTATCCGGAGGCGTTTGCCTCCGGATTTTTTGTGTCAGGCGATCAGAAATTCCGCTGGAAGCGGACGATGCCACCGAGGGCATCGTCGTTGACGAGTGTGCCGTCGCCCTGACGGAAGTCCTCGAACTTGGTGTAGTTGATTTCCGGCGTGATCGTGAAACCAGGTACAAGTTCGTAGGCAACATTGAGGGCAAAGGCGTAGGTCCCCTCAGATGCGTACGCACCCTGACCGTTGACCGTCGCCTTGTCGGAAAGCTTTGCAGCAAAACCGGCCCAGGCGGCCCAGTCGCCCTGCCACGGCGTCAGGAAGTTGCGTTCCTCGCGCGTGGAGTCGTAGTCGGACTGGTAGGCCCCCATGCCCCAGACCTTGAACGTATCGGTGATGTTAACATCGAGGCGCGCCTTGGCGGCAAAGGCCTCGACGTTGGAATCGTAGCCGACGATACCGGACAGCGTTCCCCAACCCTGCTCGTACTTGGCGCCGGCCATGACATGCGGCATGTAGTTGTCGATGACATAGTCGGGATAATCGTCGTGCACCGAGCCCTGTTCAGCGGCGACGATGGCCGAGAAACCGTCTGCCCCTGTGAACGTGTAGCTCACCTGGTTGCTCTGCCAGCTGTTGTAGTTGATCACGTCGTCATTGATGATATCGCCGGCATAGCCGTTCCAGGCGCCGAAGATTTCATCGGCAACGCCGACACGGAAGCCGCCGAGCTCGATGAACGCCTGCGGGAGGCTGGCGCCGTCATCCGAACCATCGGTAAAGTCGAAGCGCGACTGGATGTAGGAACGCAAAGTGCCGAGTTCGGTCTCGGAACGGGCGTCGAAGCGAACCTCGGCGCGCGTGTGCTTGGCCCAAGTGTCGAGCGGGCCGCCATTATAGACGTCGTCACCCCCCTGTGCGTCGTAGCGGACATAGCCGCTTACCTTGAGGCAGGTTTCCGTTCCCGGAATATAGAAGAAGCCCGTGCCATAAGCATCGCAAACCCGCACATATTCGACGGGTTCGGGTTCCGCCACGACAACCGCGTCGGCGGCGCGCGCTCCTGAAACTGCAACCAGCGCTGCAGCGGAACCAAGGAGGAAGCTCTTTATTCGCATTATCGGTTCTCCGATCAAGTTGATACCAAAGCTCGTGTCCCCGCAGCAGGGATATTCCTGTTCGTTCGATCACGCAAAATCGATCTGCAATCGAACCGCCGGTTCGGAAATCGCTGTGGCGGTTTTGACACGCGGGGTAATGACTTGGTTCCGTCGGGGCGCAATTGCCCAAACAATAGGGCTTTGCGTAACACGATAAAGAATTAGGCAAAATTAGACTTTAGTCTCTGAATTGGATGTCCCGGAGTGCATTAACGGCTAAATCCGCCTGGTTTTCATACATGTTCATTGTATATCGATGTATTAAGACGATCAGTCTTAACGAATTCAGGCTGATTCAACCGAGGGAAAAACTTTGCTGTTCCATGGTCTATCCGCATTTCCGATTACGCCTGCAGATGAGAGCGGGCAAGTTAACGTCGAATCGCTCTGCCGGCTGCTGGAGCGGCTGGAGCGCGCCGGCGTCGATTCGGTCGGCCTTCTCGGCAGCACCGGTTCCTACATGTATCTTTCGAGTGCTGAAAGACGCCGGACGATCGAGGCGGCGAGGGAATGTCTCGGCGGGCGGGTGCCCATCATCGTCAGCGCCGGCGCCTTGAGGACGGGCGACGCCGAGGATCTCGCGCGCGACGCCAAGCGTGCGGGTGCAGACGGCCTTCTTCTCGCCCCGGTCTCCTATACCCCGCTGACCGATGACGAAGTGCTTCAGCATTATAGTGGCGTCGCCGGCGCCACCGATCTTCCCCTGTGCGTCTACAACAATCCGGGCACCACGCATTTTACGATCAGCAATGCCCTGCTCGCACGCATGGCCGCGGTACCGAATATCGTGGCAGTGAAAAATCCCGCGCAGCCTTTACCGGAGATGCGAGCGGTGCACCAAGCGCTTGAGGCCCAACTCCCTGTCGGGTTTGCCATTGGCTATAGCGGCGACTGGAATGCGCCGGGGGCGCTGCTTGCCGGCGGGGCCGCGTGGTACAGCGTGGTTGCCGGGCTGCTGCCGGTACCATCGCTGAAACTGGCGCGTGCCGCAAAGGTCGGTAATGTCGCCGAGGTCGAGCGCATCGATGGCCTATTCGCGCCCCTCTTTGCCTTGTTCAAGGAGCTTTCGAGCTATCGGGTGGTTCATGCCGCGGCAAATGCCATGGGGCTTGCGACCACAAAGCCGCCGCTGCCCATCTTGCCGCTTTCCACCGCCGATCAGGACCGCATCATGACGGCAATCAGCGCATTGGATGCGGTTTGAGCCTTGTCCAGCGCTGATCCTGCGCTAAATAGCCGGTGATGGACCTTGCGCTGCAGGGCGTGGTAAAGAGCCGCGAAGGCGCAAGGGCCTAAAAGGCGTGCGCTCAGCTTAACGACCTGGATGAATTTGATGGCAAAACTCTATGCCAGCGGAGAAAATATCTTCGCCGTGGCCCCGATGATCGACTGGACCGATCGGCATTGCAGAATGCTGCATCGCCAGTTCACGCGCCGCGCGCTGCTCTATACCGAAATGGTCGTCGCTGATGCTGCCATCCACGGCAAGCGCGAAAAAATTCTTGGTTTTGATCCTGAAGAGCATCCTGTTGCGCTGCAGCTTGGCGGATCGGATCCGTCGAAGCTGGCGCAGGCGTCAGCGATCGGCGAGGCCATGGGATACAAGGAAATCAACCTCAATGTCGGTTGCCCGTCGGACCGCGTGCAGTCGGGTGCGTTCGGCGCCTGCCTGATGCAAACGCCCGATATCGTCGCGGCTTGCATCGACGCGATGAAACAGGCCGTTGCAATACCAGTAACCGTCAAGTGCCGGATCGGCGTCGATGACCAGGACACGCAAGCGGCGCTTGATGAGCTGACGGGTCGTGTCTTTGCGGCAGGGGCGGATGCCTTATGGGTGCATGCGCGCAAAGCCTGGCTCAAGGGCCTTTCGCCAAAGGAAAATCGCGAAATTCCACCGCTCGACTACGACCGCGTCTATCGCCTGAAGCAGGACAATCCTGCGAAATTCATTGGCATTAATGGCGGTATCCAGTCGCTCGCAGAAGCTGAACGGCACCTTCAGCACGTCGATGGTGTGATGGTCGGGCGCGCGGCCTATCAGGATCCGCTGTTTCTTCTCGATGTCGACCGCAGGATCTATGGCGAGCCAGTGGTTTCGCCGACGATCGAAGGCATCATCGAGCACATGTGCGCCTATTCCGATACGCGTATTGCCCGTGGTGGACGGCTCTCGCACGTCACACGGCACATGGTCGGTATGTTCCATGGCGCTCCCGGCGCGCGCCGGTGGCGTCAAATGCTTTCCACGGAGGCCAATCGCGTTGATGCCGACAGCTCGGTGATCCGCCGCGCCTATGCGGGCATCGGCGCCGCCGCCGAGGCGGCGTGACCGGGAGGAGGCGATCGCCGTCGTCATCGGGCTCTTTTCTCAGGACCCACTCGTCCTTCAGAATTCACCAGTGTACTTGCGGACGGCAGTGAGACTAATCCGAAAGTACCAGCCGGTCGCCGCGCATCGAAAAGCCGCTGAGTGAGTTGAGAAAGTTCATCCCGAGCAGGCTGCCGTCCATGCGGCCGTCCTGAATCACCATGGCGCGGACGTTGCGCCGCTCGATAGCGCCGATCTTGACCTCGTCCAGGGTGACGTTGGCGGCCTTCGCCATGCCGTTTGCGGTCAGCACGGACGTGGCATAGGCGAGCTTGTCAGGATCGAGGCCGGCACGGCGTGCATCCCCGGCCGAAAGGACGATGGAGGAAGCGCCGGTATCGACCATGAACGGCACCGTCGCGCCGTTGACCTCGCCGCGCACCTCGAAATGACCGCTTTCCGATTTCGCCAGCGTCACGGTGATCAAACCATCGGCATCACGGTTGGAGATCGGGCTGCCCGGAATAAGGCCGGCCGTGATGCGATGGCCGACATCCTGCAATTCATAGCGATATTGATAACCGGCAACGAGGGCGAGGATGATAACGATCCAGATTGCCATGCTGCGCAGGAAATGGCCGAGCCGGATACCTGAGCCGAGAAGCGCAGAGGCGAGCACGATGCCCCAGATGCCCATATAGGCAAAGCGGGCAAAATCGTCATTGGCCATGCCGAAAGTCGAGCCGGCGTCACTGTTGGCCATCAGAAGGAGCAAGGCTGCGCCGACCAGTGCAATGATAATCCAGAATAGCCGGCCCATGCTGGTCAGGCCTCCTCTTCGCGCTCGCGCGCCATGCGGCTGCGGCGGGTTTCGCGGCGGGGACGCCGCTCGACAGTTTCGAGGCGGGACGGCAGGACCGCCATGATCGCGCGCCGGGCTTCCGGCGAAAAGGTCGACCATGCCCCGATTTCCTCGCGCGTGCGACCGCAACCGAAGCAGTACCCGGTCTTCATGTCGATGGCGCAAACGAGGATGCACGGTGACTCGATGATGCTCATGTTTCAACAATTGGTATGATCAGAGGACAATGACAAGCCCAAGCAGCAGGGAAATAGAGACGAACTGCTGCAGGGCTCCCAGTGTATCGCCGGTCTGGCCGCCGATCTTTGCGCGGCAGAGAGCGGCAAAGCCGAAATACGCAAGGGTGGCCAAGGCGCCGGCGGCTATGACTGCGAGCACGCCGGCGGCAAAGCCATAGCCCACCGCAAGCACGACGCCACCTATGGCGAGGGCAGAATTGGCGGCATTTGTGGTCGGAACGCCAGCCTGGTCGGCAACGCCGCCAGGACGGGCGGAGGGCAGGATTTGCCAGAACTTTGCAAGTGCGGCGCGGCTCGCGGCCTCGGTTCCAATAAGAACGGCGAGCGCCTGCAAAGATCCGACTTCGCCGATGACCGTTGCAAGCAATGCAGTACGCAGGAGCACGCTGAAGATAAGGGCGAGGGTGCCATAGGAGCCGATTGCCGAATCCTTCATGATTTCCAGCCGGCGCTGCGGCGAGTTTCCGCCATAAAAGCCGTCGGCCACGTCGGCGAGGCCGTCTTCATGCAAAGCGCCTGTCGTCACGACCAAGACAGCGGTGACGAGCAGCGCGCTTGCAAAGTCCGACAGCGACCATGTCACCAACAACACAAGCGCCGCGGGCAGGGCGATGATCATCCCGGCGAGGGGAAAGCCGCGCACCGAACTTGCCAGCGCGCCGTCATAATCGCGGAACCAGCGCGACGAAACCGGCAGTCGCGACAGGAAAGCGAGCGCCCGCATCGTCTCGTTGAGCAAATCCATGCCGCACACCTCTCAATATGGAAGCCGCGACACTCTGTGGCGCGTGTTGACCTTTGCCTTTTTCGATCCAGCGCTTATAGGACGTGGACTTCTAATTTGCCATGAAGACTTGACCGCAAGGGACCATCATGACCACTGGCCTGCCGTTTGACGATTTTCGCACGCTTATCGAGACATTGCCCGGACCCGACGAAGCCGCCGTCGCGGCTGTGCGCAAGCGCGATGCGACGCTGACGAAACCGCCGGGCGCGCTGGGCCGCATGGAAGAGATCGTGGAGTGGCTCGCAGCATGGACCGGCCGTTCGCGCCCGCAGGTCACGCGTCCGCTGGTCGCGGTCTTTGCCGGTAATCATGGCGTCACCGCCAAGGGGGTTTCGCCATATCCGTCGTCGGTCACCGCACAGATGGTCGAGAATTTTGCCGCGGGCGGCGCCGCAATCAACCAGATTTGCATCGCCTACGATCTCGGCCTGAAGGTCTTCGACCTCGCACTCGAATATCCGACCGCGGACATCACCGAGGAAGCGGCGATGGATGAGAAGACCTGCGCGGCGACGATGGCGTTCGGCATGGAGTCGATTGCCGGCGGCACCGATCTTCTTTGCATCGGTGAGATGGGCATTGGCAATACGACCATTGCCGCCGCGATCTTCCACGGCCTCTATGGCGGCACGGCTGAAGAATGGGTCGGCCCGGGCACGGGCGCCGATGGTGAGGGCCTGCGTCGCAAGATCGAAGCTGTCCGCACGGCAGTTGCCTTGCATGCCTCACATCTCAAGGATCCGCTCGAACTCTTGCGCCGGCTCGGCGGGCGCGAGATTGCCGCCATGGTCGGCGCCATCCTCGCAGCGCGTGTCGAGAAAATCCCCGTTATCATCGACGGCTATGTCGCGACTGCCGCCGCTGCGATCCTCCACCGCGCCAATCCGCAGGCGATCGACCACTGCCTTTTCGGCCATGTCTCGGCGGAGCCGGGTCATCGCAAGGTTCTCGAACAACTCGGCAAGAAGCCGCTGCTCGACCTCGGGATGCGGCTCGGCGAAGGCACCGGCGCGGCGCTTGCCGCCGGCATCGTCAAGGCCGCAGCGCTTTGCCACTCCGGCATGGCGACCTTCGACCAGGCGGGCGTCAGCAACCGCGATTGACAAAAGGCCCGCGCAAGCGGGCCTTCGTTTTTAGAACTCCTTGCCGATCCTCGCGTCGAGCGAGTGACGGCTTGCGCCTCGAATGACAAAGAAAAACAGGATAGCCGTCCAGAGGATCGACTTTTCCGAGCCGCCCCAGCCCTGTCCCTGCACGATCCAGTGGTAGTAGATGGTGACGAGAAGAACGATCGTCGTTGCGAAGGCGGCGGGGCGCGTCAGTAGCCCGAGCACGAGCAGAATGCCCCCGAAAAATTCTGTGGCAGCGAGGAGAGGCGACCAGAAGACGCCGGGGTAGAAGCCGAGCCCCTCGACCATGCCGACTGCGCCGAGAGGATTGGCGATCTTGCCCGATCCATGGACGATAAGCGCCGCACCGGCGACGACACGCAGGATCGTCTCGGAAAGGTCACCGAGCGACTGGTAGATGCGGCCGAGCGCCGGGATGATGAGAGGGCGATCATTGCCGTTGGCGTTCATTGGTTACCCGTTGATTTCGTTGCGTTAACGCCAGCAATGCCGACGCGCTCACGCCAGGGCAAATGACAATAAATTGAAGTGGAGTGTTTTAAGAAGCTTTTCGGTGCAGGGCACCCCGGCGCCTGGCCTCGTCAGCAATGACACGGCTGCGCGGGAATGTTGCAAGCGCCTCAGTGCCCTCCCGCAGTTTCGAAAACAGGTGGAACTGGCCGTCATGCAGGTTGACGAGGGCCTGGACGATCGGAAGGCCGAGGCCGGTTCCCTGCTCGGCGTTCTTGATGGCGATCGAGCCCTGACCGAACGTCGAGAGGACGACGGGAATTTCCTCCGGCGGAATGCCCGGACCATTGTCGCGGATCGTCAGATATTGACCGCCGCCCGCTGTCCAGCCAACCTTGATGTGGACGCGCCCGCCGGTCGGGGTGAACTTGATCGCATTGGCCATGAGATTGAGCACGATCTGGCGGATCGAACGTTCGTCGGCCTTGATGCGCAGCATGCCCTTCTCGAACTGCGGAAGGATAGTGATATCCTTGTTGCGCGCCTTGAGCTTCATCATATGGATGCACTCATTGGCGATATCGGCGAGAAGCAAAGGCTCCTCGTTGATCGTGTACCGGCCAGCCTCGATGCGGCTCAGGTCGAGAATCTCGTTGATCAAATTGAGGAGATGCTCACCGGATGCATGAATGTCGCTTGCATATTCGCGGTAGGTGCCGTTCTCGATCGGCCCAAGCACTTCCTTGGCCATCACTTCGGAAAAACCGAGAATGGCGTTGAGCGGCGTGCGCAGTTCGTGGCTCATCGAGGCGAGGAAGCGTGATTTCGCAAGGTTGGCTTCTTCGGCGCGCCTGCGCCCTTCGTCGGACATGGCATTGGCTGTTTCAAGTTCAGCGATCAGCGCGTCCTTTTCCGCCTGGAGAGCCAGCGTTATGGCGACGGACTGGTTAAGCCGGAGCGCTACGAGGTAGAAGAAGATGAGGCCGGCAAACAGCATGACCACCATGATGGCCGATAGCGGACTGCCGAGTTGCTTGGCCGCAAGCAGCGTATAGGCGACGACAGGCAGCGTGAAGGCGGCTAGAATCGCGGCGCGCAAGGCGGAGGTAACGATGGCCGTAATCGCCATTGCGAGGATGATCACCACGGCCTTGACGACCGGATAGTAGCTGATGCCGCATGGCGCGCAATCGAGAACGGCGAAATAAGCCCAGCCGATGCTGGTCATGAAGTGACCGCCGAGAAAAATCATCTGCCATTTATGGACGTGGCGATTGGCGATGCCGCGCTTTGCCAGCCTGCGCGCCAGCAGGCCGAGAAGCATGTAAAGGCCCATGGTGACCAAGGCCCAGATGATGATGCTGCCGCCAAAACCCGAGAAGACGCCGACACCGGCGATCATGACGATCAGGAGCGGGAAGGTTGCCGTGTTCACGATCAGGGCGCGCGTGTGCATGAAGAGCAATTCGCGCTCGAGATGGTTGCCGCCAGCGCGTTCCATCAACTGGTCACGGGCGCCGCGCATGACAGCCGACAGGTCCTTGTTGCGCGGCAGCTTGCGCCGGTCAACAATGTTCTTGTCTGCTGAGATTGCGTCTAGCGATGCCATATGCCTCGTTCCAGATGGCCCAAATCTGCACTTGTCGGCAGCATTGCATCGCAACCCTATTCAGAAATGATTAATAGAGAATCAAACCCATTGCTGCGATTCGAATGATTGAAGCCAGGCACGAGCGCCAGATGCCCCACACTCTTGCGGTTTGACAATGAGCAACTATCACAGGTATCGCCGCCGATGGCCGCGGCCTGCTCAGGCGCAGCGCCCGCCTTGGCGCCGTGGGTTCGATTTCGCGCTGATGGTGGTCTTTTTTGCGCTTGTGGCACTGCTTGCGGCGCGGCTAAACGTGCGTCCGCCGGCAGAATCGCTTGCCGGCAGGGCCTATGTCATCGATGGTGACACGATCTCGATTGCCGGCAATCGCATCCGTCTCAAGGGGATCGACGCGCCGGAGCTTGCGCAGGCTTGCGGGAATGGGCAGGCTGCGACGGGCTGCGGGCATGCTTCGCGTAAGGCGCTGATAGGCTTTATTGGTGGACTGGACGTCCGCTGCGAGGCATCCGGGAAAGATAAATACGACCGGGCGCTCGCAACCTGTTATTCGGGTGACATCAATCTCAATCGCGCTATGGTCGAGGCTGGACAGGCAGTCGCCTATGGCGATTATCATGACGTTGAAGCGAAAGCGGTGCGGGCGAAGCGGGGTCTTTGGGCCATTGAATTCGAGACTCCGCAGGATTGGCGCAGGGAACATGAGGCGGCTGCCAACGAACAAGCGCCGAAATCCTTGCCAGGTCCCGTGGATCAGCTTTTTGACTGGCTCGGTCGGCTATTGGGAGGATTGTGGTGAAACTCTATGATGGAGGGCGAGCGCCCAACCCACGCCGATTGCGGATTTTCCTTGCCGAGAAGGGCATCGTGGTGCCGCTCGTGCCAATCGATATGGGAGCGATGGAGCACAAGTCCGCCAGGATCACAGCGCTCAATCCGCTGCAGCGCCTGCCGATCCTCGAACTCGATGACGGCACGATCCTGACCGAGTCAGTGGCGATTTCCCGCTATTTCGAGGAGATACACCCGGAGCCTCCGCTCTTCGGGGTCGGCGCACTTGGCAAGGCTATGGTGGAAATGTGGAACCGGCGCGTCGAGCTCTATCTCATGGCGGCGATCACCGCCGCCTTCCGCCACACCCACCCCGCCATGATCGAATGGGAGGTGCCACAGGTTCCCGCCTGGGGCGAAGCAAACCGGCCCAAGGCCTTGCAATATATGAAGACCATGGATGACCAACTTGGACAGAACGAGTTCATTGCCGGGAGCCGATTCTCCATTGCCGACATCACCTTGCTCGTTGCAACGGACTTCCTGAAGCCGGCCAAGTTGCAGATACCAGAGGAGTTGGAGCATTTGCGCCGTTGGCATGTTGCGGTATCCGGCCGGCCAAGCGCCAAGGCGTGACAATGTCCGCCGCAGACCTTGGCGCGCTTTCGGCCGAGATAAAGGCGTGCCGGATTTGCCGGGATGCTCCGCGCTACGGCCCGGCGCTGCCGCATGAGCCCAACCCGGTCTGCATTCTTTCATCCACGGCGCGCATTGCCATTTGCGGGCAGGCACCCGGCATTCGCGTGCACAATTCCGGAATCCCGTTCAATGACCCTTCGGGTGACCGGCTGCGCGAGTGGCTGGGTGTCGACCGGACGACCTTCTATGATCCCGACAAATTCGCCATCGTGCCCATGGGCTTTTGCTTTCCCGGCTATGATGCGCATGGCAGCGACCTGCCGCCAAGGCGCGAGTGCAGGGAAACCTGGCACGAGCGCGTTTTCCGCTCGATGCCGCAACTCGAACTGATCCTGACGATCGGCCAATATGCTCAGGCCTATCACCTTCGTGACCGGCGCCGGCGCGGCATGACGGCGACGGTTCTGAACTGGCAGGATTACTTCGTCGCAAGCACCAGTCCGGCAATTTTGCCGCTGCCGCATCCATCATGGCGCAATAGCGGGTGGCTGAAGAAAAACCCATGGTTCGCAGATAACGTTCTTCCGGCGCTGCGGGAGAAGGTCAGGATTCTAACTTAGTGAATATATGCACGAAATTTTTTTGAGAATTGCAAAGATTGGAATAATTTTCTTGTACGCTCGATGATTATCAGACCATAAAGTATCTCATTCCAGAGCATGAGCCAAAACCGAACGGTTTGTGCGCAAATTCAAACAATTACTGCGTTGTTTGTGCGGCCAGCGGGCAGCGCGCAGTAAGGGGAACACGCAATGGACAGACTCGACCGGAAGATCCTTCGCCTTTTGCAGGAAGACGCAACGCTCGCGGTGGCGGATGTCGCCAAGAAGGTGGGGCTTTCGACGACGCCGTGCTGGCGGCGCATCCAGAAGCTCGAGGAAGACGGCGTGATCCAGCGCCGCGTCGCCATCCTCGATCCCGTGCGCGTCAATACGCGGGTGACTGTTTTCGTCTCGATTCGGACCGGCTCGCACTCGAACGAGTGGCTGAAACGCTTTTCGGAGGTGGTGCAGGACTTCCCCGAAGTCGTTGAATTTTATCGCATGAGCGGCGACGTCGATTATCTCCTGCGCGTGGTCGTGCCGGATATTGCCGCCTATGACGCCGTTTATAAGCGCCTGATCACCAAGATCGACATTCGCGACGTTTCCTCGGCTTTCGCCATGGAGCAGATCAAATACACGACGGAATTGCCGCTCGACTATATGAGCATCGAGAAGGAGCCGGCCTGAGTTCAGGCCGGGTTCTCGCCTATTTCTCGAGCCGCGCCAGGAGCGATGACGTATCCCAGCGGCTGCCTCCGATTTCCTGCACGTCCTTGTAGAACTGGTCGACCAGCGCAGTAACCGGCAGCTTGGCCTTGTTGCGTTCGGCTTCCGCCAGGCAGATGCCAAGATCCTTGCGCATCCAGTCCACGGCGAAGCCGAAATCATACGTGCCGGCATTCATGGTCTTGTGGCGGTTTTCCATCTGCCAGGATCCGGCCGCGCCCTTGGAAATGACCTCGATCACCTTTTCGATGTCGAGACCGGCCTTCTTGCCGAAGTGAATTCCCTCGGCGAGGCCCTGGACGAGGCCGGCGATGCAGATTTGGTTGATCATCTTGGTGAGTTGCCCCGCACCGGCAGAACCCATGAGGCCGACCATCTTTGCAAATGATTCAATGACCGGCTTTGCCTGCTCGAAGGCGTCCGCTTCGCCGCCGACCATCACCGTCAGAGCACCGTTTTCCGCGCCTGCCTGTCCGCCCGAAACCGGCGCATCGAGAAAGTGGAAGCCTCGCTTGCGCGCTTCCGCATCGAGTTCACGGGCGACTTCAGCTGAGGCCGTCGTATTGTCGATAAAGATTGCGCCCTGCTTCATCCCATGAAAGGCGCCGTTTTCGCCGATTGTCACGGAGCGCAAATCGTCATCATTACCGACGCAGGAGAAGACGAAATCCTTGCCTTCTGCGGCTGCCGCAGGCGTCGGCGCGTGACTGCCGCCAAATGCGTCGGCCCATTTCTCCGCCTTCGCATTGTTGCGGTTGAAGACAGTAACATCATGGCCGCCGCGTGATTTCAGGTGACCGGCCATCGGGTAGCCCATGACGCCGAGGCCAATAAAAGCGACTGTTGCCATTGCGTAAATTCCTCTGTCAGATAGGTCGTTGTGTAAGTGTGCTTCGGGGGACGTTAGGACAATGCGGCGTATCATCAAAGGCCTATTGTGGATTGTCTTCTCGCTCATCCCCATAGCATTGCTTGCTTCAGTCCTCGCCTATGTCTGGTTTGCCCGCTCGGTTACGCCGGCCGCAGGCGAAGCGACACTTGCGGGCCTGTCAGCGCCCGTCAGCGTTACCCGCGACAGGAATGCCGTTCCGCACATAAGCGGCAGCTCGGTCGAGGATGTGCTGATGGCGCTCGGTTTCGTCCATGCCCAGGAGCGCATGTGGCAGATGGAAATGAACCGCATGGCGGGGCAGGGCCGGCTTTCCGAGATATTCGGCGACAAGACCATTTTCACTGATCGCTTCATCCGGTCGATTGGTCTTTACGAATCGGCTAAAAGCTCGGTCGCATCTCTGGACGCGGCGGATCGTGGCAAGATCGACGCCTATGTGCACGGAATCAATGCGTTTATCGATAGCGCGCCGCCGACGTTCGGCTCCAAATACTCACCGGAATTCGTAATCCTTGGTCACAAGCCGGAGAAATGGACGGCTGCGGACGTCATCGTAATCCTGAAGCTGATGTCGGTGTCGCTCGGCGCCAATATCGATGACGAAGTCCTGCGCCTGAAATTCGCCCGGCTCGGGATGAGCGATGCGGAGATCACCGATCTCGAGCCGCCGGTCGAGGGCGATACGCCGCCGCCGCTCCCGGATCTGCGGCAGATACTCGGCCTTCAAACCGGAACGTTGAAAGCCGGAGCATCGGAAGCCGAACGCCGCTACGCCGCGCTCAACGACGTCGTCTCCACTGGAGCATCGAACAACTGGGTCGTCGGCGGTGCACGCACCGAAACCGGCAAGCCGATTCTCGCCAATGATCCGCATCTTGGCTTGAGCGCGCCCGCCATCTGGTATCTCGCTCATCTGCAGGTGAAAGCGGGCGACGGCACGGTAAAGAACCTCGTCGGCGTTACATTGCCCGGCGCGCCGCTTGTCCTGCTTGGGCGCAATGACAAGCTGGCATGGGGTTTCACCAATGCCGGCGCCGACGTACAGGACCTCTTCGTTGAAAAGATCAATCCAGCCAATCCGGACGAGTATCAGACACCGCAGGGTTTTCAGGCCTTCGACAAGAAAAGGGTCGACATCAAGGTGAAGGGCGGAGAGAGCGTCAGCTTCGACCGTCTCGCGACGCGCCACGGCCCCGTCCTCCCCGCCGATTATCGCGGCCTCGACCATTACATGCCGGAAGGCACGGTCGCGGCCCTGTCATGGACCGCGCTATCGGGCGACGACAAGACGATCGCGGCGGGCTTCAAGCTGTGGGATTTTGCAACGGTCAGCGACTTCCAGAATGGCATGCAGGATTTCATCACACCGATGCAATCGATCGTTATCGCCGATGTCGACGGCAATATCGGGATGATTGCGCCCGGAAGGGTGCCGGTGCGCGATCCCGCCAACCAGATCATGGGGCGAACTCCATCGCCGGGCTGGGATGCTACCTACGATTGGAAGGGCTTCATTCCCTATGGCGAACTGCCACGCATCGACAGTCCAGCCGATAATGTGCTCGCCACCGCCAACACCAAGATCGTCGATTCGAGCTATCCGCATTTCCTCACCTTCGACTGGGATGAGCCCTGGCGGCTCAATCGCATCAAGACCCTGGTGTATGGCGCAGACGGACAAACGCTGGAGAGCAATCGCAAGGTGCAGGGCGACGCCCGCAGCGATGGCTTTGCAGTGCTCCTGCCGGTGATGCTAAAGGCCCTGGAAGGCCGCAGCGACGTTGATCAGGATGCTTTGGCAAGGCTCAAGGGTTGGGACTTCGTCGAGGATCGCGCCAAAATAGAACCGTTGCTCTTCAATGCCTGGCTGCGCATTGCGATCAAGCGGATTCTCGAGGACGATCTCGGCGATGCGCTGCCCTCCTATTGGCAGGCCCATGTCACCGCCATGCTGCGCTGGCTTGGACCAGGGGCGGCACGCGACTGGTGCGATGACCGGCGGACCCCGGAGAAGGAAAGCTGCGGCGATATTCTGGCGCTGTCGCTCAAGGATGCGCTCAAGGATCTCGAAACGCGGCTTGGATCGGATCGCAGGGCGTGGACCTATGGCGCGCTGCATTATGCCTATGGGGCGCATCGGCCGTTTTCGCAGGTCAGCCCGCTCGACCGGATATTCAATGTGACCGTCCCAGCTTCCGGCGGGGCCTTCACGCTCGACCGCGGCAAGTCTGCCTACACCGACGAGAGCAATCCCTACCGGGTGACCCACGGCACGAGTTACCGTGGATTGTTCGATCTAGCCGATCTTGACCGCTCGACGTACATCCAGACGACAGGTCAGTCGGGTAACGTGTTCTCGTCAAACTATCGCGACTTTGCCGAGACATGGGCAAACACCGGAGGAATTACCATCCCGACCGACGAGACCGCCTATCAGGATGGTTTGCTGGGTGTTTGGAGCCTGAAGCCGGGGAAGTGAGAACGGTTCAAGTCAGAGGCGTCATCACGGACTTCTGATAGGCCGGGCGCTGTTTCAGCCGTTCATACCAGGCGGCAAGGTTGGGATGGTCGGGCCTTTCGATCGGCATTTCGAACCAGGCATAGGCAACGCAACCGAGCGGAATATCGCCGACGCCGAGCGTCTCGCCTGACAGGTAGGGGCTGCGCGCCAGCGCTGCGTCGACAATGGCGAAGAGCCGTGAGCACTCTTCAACGCCCTTGGCTTTTGCCGCGTGATCCTGTTCCTCGGGCCGCAGGCGAACCGTGTTCCAGAAAACGGGCCGGAATGGTCCGGCCAGCGTCGATATCTGCCAGTCCATCCAGCGCTCGGCAAGCGCCCTTGCCGCTGGATCGGCCGTTAAGAGCGACGATTGACCGTACTTGGCGGCAAGATAGCGCACGATGCTATTGCTTTCCCAAAGCACGAGGTCGTCATCCTCAAGCGTCGGCACGAGGCTGTTGGGGTTCTTGGCCCGATACTCGGGATCGGCGACGATTCCATAGGCGCCGCCGGCGGGGATGTTCTCATAGGCGACGCCGACTTCTTCGGCGGCCCATAGCGCTTTCTTGACATTGGTCGAATTGATGCGACCCCAAATCTTCAACATGGCCGGAAATCACTTCTGCACGGGAGTTTATCGGATGAGATGGCGCGTGATGCGTCGCTCCATCCAATCCCATACGTGGCGCAGGATTTCCACCAAAATAAGATAGATGATGGCTGCCCAGAGATAGGCCTGAAAGTCGAAGGTGCGGGAATAGGCAAGGCGGGTATAGCCCATCAGGTCGTAGACCGTGATCAGCGCGACGATAGCCGAGCCCTTGATCATCAGGATCACTTCATTGCCATAGGGACGCAAGGCGACGATCAGTGCTTGCGGCAGGATCACCTTGCGGAAGGTGACGAACTTCGAGACGCCGAGTGATGCGGCACCTTCCCATTGGCCAAGTGGGACACTTCTGATGGCGCCGCGCAGGATTTCCGCCTGGTAGGCCGCAGTGTTCAGCGAGAATGCGAGCAAGGCGCAGTACCAGGCCTCACGCAGGAAGACCCAGAGGCCGATCGCCTCCAGAAACGGCTTGAATGAACCGAGGCCATAATAGATCAGGAACACCTGCGCGATCAGCGGTGTGCCGCGGAAAAAGTAGACATAGGCATAGGCTATCGACGCGATGATGCGGTTTTTGCTCAACCGGCCAAGGACGACCGGTACCGACAGAATCGCGCCAAGGATGATCGACGCCGTGACAAGGCCGATCGTTGTTTTTAGACCGGCCCAGTAGCTCGGCGCATATTTCCCGATGACCTCCGGATCCCAGGCCGTATAGAGGTAAAATACAAGGCCGAGGATCAGTGCGGCCCACAGCGCCACCAGCCCGTTACCGATGATGCGTGGTTTCGTCCAGCGCCGGGGTGGGGCAGGCGGGCGCATCGTTGTCGGCGCCGGCGCGTTGATAAAGGTCTGGGTCATCGCTTCACCCCGCTCTTGGCAGCCCAGCGCTCAATGCCGTCGATGAAGAAGGAAGAGACGACGGCGAGGACAAGATAGATCATGCAGGCCGTGCCGAAGAACAGGAAAGCATGCTTGGTTACCCGAGCCGCAACGCCGGTCTGGCGCAATATGTCTGCAAGGCCGATGGCGGAAACGAGCGCTGTATCCTTGAGAAGGATCATCCAGAGGTTGGCAAGGCCAGGCAGCGCGATACGGATCAACTGCGGCAGGATGACCTTGCGCATCGTCTGGCCGTTTGAAAGGCCGATGGCATAGCCGCCCTCATATTGGCCTTTCGGGATTGCCCGAAACGACGAGAGGAACACCTCACTGGCATAGGAAGAAAACACCACGCCAAGCGCGAACATGCCGGCGATAAACGAATTGATTTCAACGGTACCGGTATAGCCGACAAGCACCGCGAGTTTCTGGATACCGATCTGCGCACCGAAATAGACGACGAACAGCGTGAGCAGTTCGGGCAGGCCGCGGAATATTGTCGTGTACATGTTGGAGGCAAGCCTGACCGACGGTTCGGGCGATTGCTTGCCAAGGGCAACAAAGAAACCGATCACCAGCCCCACGGGCAGTGTCGCCAGCGCCAAACTTACCGTCACGAGGACACCGCTGGCAATGCTCGGGCCCCATCCGCCCTCGCCAAAACCGAGTAATGCTATTGAGCCTTCCATAGGCGACTTTCTTTTTCGCGGGCAATTCCCCAAGGCCCTTTAGTCCGGCCTGCCCGTCATTCTTGGAAGATCGGCGAATGGCGGCTGACCGCCATTCACCCTTTTAGGTCAGATCAAACGGCTCAGTTCTCGCCGCCGTAGACGTCGATCTTGAAGTACTTGTCGTTGATTTCTTTGTACTTGCCATTCGCGCGAATGGCTGCGATCGCGGCAGTGAACTTGTCGGCGAGGGCGGTGTTGCCCTTCTTGACGGTTACGCCGGCACCTGGGCCGTGGATCGCCGGGTCAGGCGTGACCGTGCCAAGGAGCTTGCAGCATGCGCCTGCATCGCTATCGAGCCACTGGCCGAGAACGACCACGTCATCCATAACCGCATCGACGCGGCCGTTGGAAATGTCGAGCTTGTACTCATCGGCAGTCGGATACATCTTCACTTCCGAACCGGCATATTTGGACTGCGCATAGTTCGAATGGCTGGTCGAAGCCTGAACGCCGAGCGTCTTGCCCTTCAGTGCTTCCGGAGTGATGTCCTTGACATCGGAATCCTTCGGAACTGCAATGCCGGGGGGCGTGTTGTAGTACTTCTTGGAGAAATCTACCTTCTGAAGGCGTTCGGGCGTGATCGACATGGACGCGATGATCGCGTCGAACTTGCCGGCCTGCAGAGCCGGGATCATGCCGTCCCAATCCTGTGATACCCAGGTGCACTGCGCCTTCATCTCTTCGCACAGCGCATTGCCGATATCGATGTCGAAGCCTACGAGCTTGCCATCTGGGGTGAGGTTGTTGAAGGGCGGATAAGCGCCTTCGGAAGCAATCGTCAGTTTCAGGGCGTCCTCTGCGTGGGCCGCACCCATTGTGAAAGCAATGGCTGCAGCGGAAAACGCAAGTGCCAGACGCTTGGTGATACGCATATATTTGAACCTCTCTATTATGGCCCGGCTGTTCCCCTGTTTCTTTTTGAACAGCCTTCCGGGCAAGTCGCAGCTGTTACTGCTCCTGGCGCGATATTCCCACTAGTTTTTGAAGAATTGCAACCGGGAATCGTTCGCTGGCGCGCAAATCCGGCGAGCTCAATCGCATTAAAATTGGCATCTGATACTTTTGTTGCGCGCGTTTCGGTTGAAACGGCATTTTCTAACTCGGATCGCGCGAAAGTTGCATTTCACGTTCGATCATATCGGCAAGGCCGGCAATGTCATCGAGATCAAAAACGGGGATCGTCTCGCCGCTGATCGCATGATCGCTGGCAATTGCGACGATGGTCGGGTCGTCGGTCGACAAGGGATCCGTCGATCGGGCATCCAGCCTTCTCGCTTCGATTTTCTTGTGGTGCTCACGCTTGTACCCTTCAACAAGGACGAGATCGCAGGGGGCGAAGCGGGCGATGATTTCAGCGAGGGTGGGTTCCGCTTCTTCCGACAATTCATGCATCAGCGCCCAGCGCCGGTCGGAAACGATGGCGACCTCTCCGGCGCCCGCTTTCCGGTGGCGCCATGAGTCGGTGCCCTCCTTGTCGATATCGAAATCATGGTGAGCATGTTTTACCGTCGACACTTTCCAGCCGCGCCTGGCAAGTTCGCTGACAAGCTTGACCGCCAACGTCGTCTTGCCGGAATTCTTCCAGCCGGTAATGCCGAAAATGCGGTGATCGCTAGGGTTCATTCCGCTGTCTTCCAATGCTGTCGCGCAGCCGCGATATCTGCTGGCGTATTGATATTGAAGAACGGGTCGAATGGATCGCCTGTCCGCGCCCTGACGAGCGGAAATTCCACAACCCGGTGCGGATGCCTTTGCAGCCAAGCGGTAACCCTGCGATTGGCAGGATCGTCGAGCCAGTGCTTCAGATCGGATCGCAGCGACACCGGCCAAAGGCCAAAGGTAGGGTGAACCCGGCCGCCCGAGGCTGCAATGCCTATGTGGCGGTCTGCATCAAGGATCGTCTGACTGATCCTGGCCAAAAGCTCATCGGGGAAGAAGGGCGTATCGGTGGCGACGGAAAGAATGTGCGAGAACGGGCGCGGCTGTGCTGCCGCCCATTCCATGCCCGCATGGATGCCGGCGAGAGGGCCGGCGAACCCGTGAATGTCGTCGGCAATCACCGGAACATTGAGGTCGGCGAAGCCCGCGGTATCGGCGTTGCTGTTGAGGGCGATCGTTTCGACCTGGCGCGACAAGCGCTCGTGAACATGGTCGATGAGCCGGCGATCGCCGAACGGCAGCATGGCCTTATCCCGGCCATTCATGCGGCGCGACTGGCCCCCGGCGAGAATGATGCCTGCAATGCGCACCGCTAAACTCCATCTGGCGATGTTCTTGCCGCAGCCGCCGCAATTTCGACTGGTTTCATTCGGCCGACGATCTGCTCACGGTAGAGCGTATAGAGTCCGCTGCCAATGACAATGAGCGAGCCGACAATCATCGGGACATCGGGCAGGTCGTCAAAGAACAGGAAGCCGAGGAGGATCGCCCAGAGCAGGCTGGTATATCGAAACGGGGCGATGAACGAGATCTCGCCTTCACGCATGGCGAGGATGAGAAAATGATAGGCGACGATGACACAGCAGGCCGCAAGCGTCAGCAGCATCGTATTCATCAATGACATCGGCTTCCAGCCGCCGAGCGGCCCGATCATGGCAACGCCAGCAAGCGATACGCCGATGGATGTCAGCGCCGAAATCATGAGCACCGGGATGGTCTTCGGCACCTTGCGCGTGGCAAGGTCGCGCAGCGCCGCGAAAATGACGGTGACGACGATGAGCAGGATATAGGGGCTGACGCCTTCGCCGCCTGGACGCACAATGATCAGCACCCCACAGAAACCGACAGCGATGGCGACCCAGCGGCGCCAGCCCACTGGCTCGCCGAAGAAAATCGCCGCGCCCATGGTAACGGCAAGCGGCAGCGCCTGCAGGATTGCGGAGGTCAGCGCCAGCGGAACATGAACAAGCGCGACGAGGAAGCTCACGGTTCCAACGACTTCGCCGATCACCCTGACAATGGTCATCCTGTGCAGCGCCTCGCGGAGCGAAATGAGCATGCCCTTGTGCCATGCGAGCGCCAGGATGAGCACGGTGGCGATCGAGCCGCGCACCAGCATGACCTGGCCCATATTCATATGTTCGCCGACATATTTCACCGTCGCGTCGTTGAAGGTGAAGCTGGCCATGCCGATGGCCATGTAAATCGCGCCGCGCAGATTGGGAGATAATGCCAAGACTTCTATCCGAAATTAAAGCGATCCTCCTCCAGAATCGCAAGGATTGATATATCAGCCTATATCAATCCGCGCATTCGGAATTATCAGCCGCCGGTAACGCTCATATGGCGGGAGACAGCAGGGCGGTTGTGGCGGCGATCGATGATGAAGTCGTGGCCCTTGGGCTTGCGGCCGATGGCCTCGTCAATGACATCGTTGAGAAGGTCGTTGCCTTCGGATGCCCGCAGCGGCGCACGCAAATCTGCCGCATCTTCCTGCCCGAGGCACATATAGAGCGTGCCGGTACAGGTGAGGCGGACACGATTGCAGCTCTCGCAGAAGTTGTGGGTCATCGGCGTGATGAAGCCTATGCGGCCGCCGGTTTCCTCGACCTGCGCATAGCGCGCCGGACCGCCGGTCCTGTAGGCGATGTCATGCAGCGTGAATTCTTCGGCAAGTTTCGAACGCACCAGCGACAGTGGCAGATATTGGTCCGTTCGGTCGAGATCGATCTCGCCCATAGGCATCGTCTCGATCAATGTCAGATCCATGCCGCGGCCATGGGCCCAGCGGATCATCTCAGGTATTTCGTGATCGTTGAAACCTTTGAGTGCAACCGCGTTCAGCTTGATTTTGATGCCGGCAGCCTGTGCCGCATCGATACCCTCCATGACGCGGCCCAAATCGCCCCAGCGGGTGATTTGACGAAACTTGTCCGGATGGAGTGTATCGAGCGATACGTTGATGCGCCTGACGCCGTGATCGGCGAGCTCGGCGGCAAAGCGCGCCAGCTGCGAGCCGTTCGTCGTCAAGGTCAATTCTTCGAGCGCGCCGGAGCGAAGGTGGCGCGACAGTTCGCCGATCAAATGCATGATGTTCTTGCGGACAAGCGGCTCGCCGCCGGTCAGCCGCAGCTTCCTGACGCCACGCTCGATGAAGGCCGTGCACAAGCGATCGAGTTCCTCGAGCGTCAGCAGATCCCGCTTCGGCAGGAATGTCATGTGCTCGGACATGCAATAAGTGCAGCGAAAATCGCAGCGGTCCGTCACCGAAACCCGCAAATAGCTGATCGTTCGACCGAATGGGTCGACCATTGGTGCCTGAATGCCGGGTCTTTCGAGCAGTGATACGTGATCCACGAGCTTCCTCCTGAAGGAGAGATAAGGTGCGGCCGCTTGCTTGTCCAGTCATCGCCTCTAGCATGCTGTTTCAAGGAAAACTATACGCCGACTTGCAGGCCGCCTTGCGCATGCTACACAAGGGTGGCGAATGTTGAGGATTATACACCATGACGAGTGCCTGGCCGAAAGAATTGCGTGTTGCCAAGGACCGCCGGTCGCTGACGGTCAGCTTCGACAATGGCGAGACTTACATTCTTTCCGCCGAATTTCTGCGGGTTGCTTCGCCGTCGGCCGAAGTGCAGGGGCACTCGGCTGAGCAGCGCGTTACGGTGCCCGGCAAGATCAATGTCGCGATCATGAAAATGGAGCCCGTCGGCAATTATGCCGTACGAATCATTTTCGATGACATGCATGATACGGGTCTGTTTAGCTGGGATTACCTGATTGAACTCGGGCGCAACAAGGACGACCGCTGGCAGTCCTATCTCGACGAACTTGCTGAAAAGGGCTTGAGCCGCGAGCCGGCAATTCGGCCGCACTGACACCACCATACGCCGTGTCGCGCGGGTTATTTCTGCTTCGCCACCCTGAAAAATCGCCTGTGTCGAAATCGGCACACGGCGCAAAATTGTGCCGACCAAGAATAATCAAACGATCGATGGGCATTGTTAAAAGATTCTAAATAGGATGCGATGAAACTGGCCGAACACCAAATCAGAGGCCGGCCCATGATACACCCGTGGGCAAGTACCATCCGGGCGGACATCATGAATTCCTATTCCAAAAAACGTGCGATCTTTTTGGCTGCGATGCTTTCGGCAACAGCCATTCCGCTGTCGCCCGCATCTGCCGCAAACAATCTGATGGAGCTGTTGTTCGGCCAGCGCCGCGTCGAGTCGCAGCCAGTCGTCCAGCCGCGCGCGCTTCGCCCGGGCGAGGCGCCAGGCGAGGCAAGGCGCCCATCCGCACCGATCAAGCGCGTGACTGTTACGGCCCCGACAAATTACGATTATAAGCCGGAGCAGGTAACTCAGATCGACTTCTCTAAGGTTGATCCGCAACTGACGGCGTCCGCGGATCACGGCATTGTGTCGCCACCGCAGATGGAGCGTTTCGGGCTAAAGCTCGACCACTTCAAGGAAGCGCATGTCCTGGCGGAAAAGAACATTGCTGATGCTGTCGTCTCCTATTATGCCGCCAAGCAGCAGCCGATCTGGACCGCTTCCTATGATGTCAGCCCCAAGGCAAAGGCCGTCATGGCGCTGTTTGCCAAGGCGGGCGAAGAGGGGCTCGATCCGGCCGACTATGCCGTCAAGATGCCCTCCGACGACTATGACCGCAGCGATATCCCGGCCCGGCTGAAAGAACTCGCGGATTTCGAGCTGACGCTGTCGGCGCGCGCACTTCGCTATGCGATGGATCAAGGCGAGGGCCGCATCAATCCGAACCGCCTCAGCGGATTTCATGATTTTGCTGTCGACCGCGTGCAACCCCGCGACGTGATGAATCAGCTTGCCACCGCCAGCGATCCGGCCGTGGTGCTCGCCGGCTTTGCACCACAGAGCAAATGGTACGCCGAACTGAAACAGAGCCTCGCCGCGCTTGGCGATGCGTCGGAGCCGACCGTCCGCGTCGCACCCGGCACCAAGATCCGTCCGGGCGACGACAATCCGGAATTGCGCAATGTGGTGACGTTGATCAAGGCGAAGGCGCCGAAATCTTATCTTCTCACGCACGAGGCCGTCCTCGATGCCCACGAGAATGCCAGCGTCTACGACGAGAGCCTCGTCGAGGCCATCAAGGATTTCCAGCGTGATCAGGGACGCAAGCCGGATGGCGTGATCGGCACCAGCACGATCGGAGCGCTTCAGGCTGAATCGAACACGTCGAAGCGCGACCGCATCGTCTATTCCATGGAGAGGTTGCGCTGGCTGCCGCATGATTTCGGCCACCGTTATGTATTCGTCAATCAGCCGGCCTTTCGCGCCCAGTATTTCGATGGCGGCACCGAGAAGCTGGCGATGAATATCGTCGTCGGATCGCCGACCAACCAGACCTACTTCTTCAACGACACCATCGAAACCGTTGTTTTCAATCCTTCCTGGGGCGTGCCGCGCTCGATCATCCTCAACGAGATGATGCCGAAAATCCTCAACAATCCGTCCTATCTCGAAAGCAGCGGCTACGAGGTCTACGACAAGTCGGGACGCGTCATTCCGTCAAGTGCGGTGAACTGGTCGCAGGTTGCCGCCAACGGTGGCGGCGTC
This sequence comes from Phyllobacterium sp. UNC302MFCol5.2, assembly GCF_000686005.1. Lineage (NCBI taxonomy): Bacteria > Pseudomonadati > Pseudomonadota > Alphaproteobacteria > Hyphomicrobiales > Phyllobacteriaceae > Phyllobacterium > Phyllobacterium sp. UNC302MFCol5.2. The sequence continues at coordinate 368,606 of NZ_JMLL01000011.1, read as the reverse complement.
GGCATTCGCCAGAAGCCGAGCCTCGACAATGCTCTCGGCGAACTCAAGATCCTGTTCCCCAATAGCCACGATATCTACATGCACGACACGCCGGCGAAGTCCTATTTCAAGCGGGACATGCGCGCGCTCAGCCATGGCTGCATCCGTCTTGAACACCCGCGCGACATGGCTGCAGCCGTGCTTGGCATGTCGGTCGCGGACCTGACGCCGTATTTCGGCAAGAACGAGCGCAGCGTAAAGGTCGCCAACCCGCTGCCGGTCTATGTCTCGTACTTCACCGCCTGGCCGGATGCGGCAACGGGCGAAATCAAGTTTTACGACGATGTCTATGAGCGCGACGCCTATCTACAGAAGGCGATCGACAAGACGCGGGCGGTGCGTGAGTCAAGTCCGGTCACCGCGCAGACGGCGAAGCTCTGACCTAATGTCCCCTGGGCTCGATTTCGAAGGGCGGCAGGCTTTGCAGCGCAAGCTTCAAGGCCTGCGACCAGCCATCTGAAATCATTTCATAATAGGGATCGTGACGTTCCACGCGTCGTTCGAAACCAAGCCTGAAACTGTCGGCCTGGTAGAATTGCAGATCGAGCGGCAGGCCAACGGAAAGATTGGATTTCAGCGTGGAATCGAATGAAACCAAAAGCAGCTTGGTCGCTTCCTCGAAGGTCATGGCCGGATCATAGGAGCGGACGATGATCGGCTTGCCGTATTTGTGCTCGCCGATCTGGAAAAATGGCGTATCCGGCGTCGATTCGATGAAGTTTCCTTCGGGGTAGATCAGAAACAGGCGCGGATCGCCGCCCTTGATCTGGCCGCCGAGGATAATCGAGGCGCCGAACGAATCGGCGCGCTGCCCACTGGCGCCCACCTCGTCGATGACGTGGCGGATTGTATCGCCGACGAGGCGGGCGGTCTGGAACATTGACGGCATGTCGTAGATGCTGGGCGCCCGTTCGGACGGCATCTTGGTACGTTCGTTGAGAATGCTGATGACGGCCTGCGTGGTGGCAAGATTGCCGGCCGATAGCAAGGTGATGACCCGATCGCCAGTCTTGGCCCAGGTGTACATTTTCTTGAATGTCGAAATATTGTCGACACCCGCATTGGTTCTCGTGTCGGACATGAACACGAGGCCGCGGTCTAGTTTGAGCCCCACGCAATAGGTCATAATCAATCCCAGATTCTAAAAGCCAGAGCCGATTACTGCTCCACATTAACCTCGACGGCAAGTGATTCAATGCCGGGTCCCATGCGTATACCTGAAATCGGCGCCGCCTCGCGATAATCCAGCCCGCAGGCGATGCGCACATAGGTCTCATTCGGGCACAGATCGTTGGCGGCGTCGAAACCGACCCAGCCAAGCCCGTCGATATGCACCTCCGCCCAAGCGTGGCTCGCCGTCTGTTCGATCGTGTGATTGAGCATCAGGTAGCCAGAGACGTAGCGGGCGGGGATGCCAAGCAGGCGCGCCGTCGCAAGAAAGATGTGCGTATGATCCTGGCACACGCCCTTGCCGTTGAGCAGCGCCTCTTCTGCGGTCGTCGTGATCGTCGTTGAACCCGGCGTGTAGGCAACCCGTTGGTTCAGCAGACCCATGAGTTGATGCATGAGAGGCAGCCGCTCGAGGCTGCTGTCGAGATCCGCGGCGAGAGCGCGGATCGCATCTCCGGCGTTGGTCAGCGCGGTATCGCGTTCGTAGAGCCAGATCGGCATGAAGTTATAGACCTTGCCGAGCACGCCAGCTTTATCCTCGGTCTCGACCTGGCCCATGGCACGGATGACGAGGCGTTCTGTATCGCGCTGCAGGCGGATCAGCATGGTGCGGTTGCCGTAACCGTCGCGGTAATTTGCCTCTTGTGTCGCTCCCTCCACTTGCACAGACCAGTCGATGACTTTCTGGCCCGGTCCGCTTTGTGGATGCATGCGCAGCCGCAGAACCGAATAATGTACGGGAGCGTCATAATGATAGCTGGAAATGTGCTGGATGTTGAGAAGCATGATCTTCAATCGAAGTTGTAGGCTTCAGCAATTTTCGTGCTCAAGCTGTTCGTTTGATAGATGAGGTCGCTCAGGAACTCGTGCAGGCCGCTGTCGAATATGGTCCGGATATCATTGTCCTGCAACAGGGTCATGATGCCTTCCGCCATGTCATGGCAGGCGTGGCGGCGGCCGTAGTCGTTGGCCAGAAATCTCAGATTGTCGACGATGTTTGAATAGCAGAAGTTGAGCGAGCGCGGCATGCGCGAGTTGAGGATCAGGTAATCGGCAATGTTCACGGGGTTGTATTCGACGTCATAGACCCAGCGGTAGGAACGGTGCGCCGAGACCGAGCGCAGGATCGATTCCCACTGAAAATTGTCAAGGGTCGTGCCGACATAGGAGATCGATGGCAGGAGCACGTAATATTTGACGTCAAGGATGCGGGCGGTGTTGTCGCCGCGCTCTATGAACGTTCCAATACGGGCGAAATTGAAGATTTCGTTGCGCAGCATCGTCCCATGAAACGCGCCGCGGATGATCGCTGTCTCGCGCTTGATCTGGTCGAGGACGCGCGGCAGGTCGGTTTCCGGTATCGGGTTGGCGAGCGTGGATTTCAGGATCATCCACGTCTCGTTGACGCTCTCCCAGGCTTCGCGCGTCAGGGCGGTGCGCACCATGCGAGCGTTAAGCCGGGCCGTCTCCACGCAAGACATCACGCTCGAGGGATTGTTGAGGTCACGCAGCAGGAAGTCGGACACGAGGCCGGCATTGTATTCGGCGTACTTGCTGTCATAGCCGATCTTCACGCCGGCGCTCATCAGTACGGAGGACCATTCTTCAGGGGCATCGGAGGTCTTGGTCAGGGCCATGCGCAAACCGGCGTCGATCAGCCGAGCCATGTTTTCCGCCCGCTCGATATAGCGGAACATCCAGTAAAGACCATTTGCGGTTCGGCCGAGCAGCATTTTCCAGTATCATCCCTCGTTCTTGTGGAACCGTCTTCGGCGGCTCTTGATCAAAATGCTAGTCGTCGAGCACCCATGTGTCTTTCGTTCCGCCGCCCTGGCTGGAGTTGACGACGAGCGAACCTTCCTTGAGCGCGACGCGGGTCAAGCCTCCCGGCGTGATCCTTATGCGGTCGGAGACCAGGACGAAGGGGCGCAAATCCACGTGGCGCGGGGCGAGGCCCTTTTCGGTCATGATCGGCGTCGTCGAAAGCGCCAGCGTCGGCTGGGCGATGTAGTTCTTCGGATTGGCGCTGAGCTTGGCGGCGAAGACCTCACGTTCCTTCTTCGTGGAAGCCGGACCGACCAGCATGCCGTAACCGCCCGAGCCATGCACTTCCTTGACGACGAGATCGGCAAGATTTTCGAGTACATATTTAAGGGTGTCGGGCTCGGAGCAGCGATGCGTCGGCACGTTTTCGAGAATTGCCTTGCGACCCGTATAGAACTCGACGATCTCCGGCATATAAGAATAGAGCGCCTTATCGTCGGCGATTCCGGTCCCGGGCGCGTTGGCGATCGTGATGTTTCCCGAGCGGTACACATCCATGATGCCGGGCACGCCAAGCGCGGAATCCCTGCGGAAGGTGAGGGGATCGAGGAAGGAATCGTCCACGCGCCGGTAAAGCACGTCGATGGCGCGATTGCCTTCGGTGGTCCGCATGACAACCTTGCCGTCTTCTACCTTGAGATCGCTGCCTTCGACGAGCTCAACACCCATCTGATCGGCTAGGAATGCATGTTCGAAATAGGCTGAATTAAAAATACCAGGAGTGAGGACTGCGATCGTGGGCGGGCCCTTGCATCCGGGCGGCGCTACTGCGGCCAGCGATTGCCTGAGCAGCTTCGGATAGGTCTCGACAGGGCGAACCTTGATCTGCTGGAAGAGCTCCGGGAAGAGCTGCATCATGGTTTCGCGGTTTTCCAGCATATAGGAAACGCCGGAAGGCGTGCGGGCATTGTCTTCGAGAACGTAGAACTGGTTCTCCTGCGTCCTGACGATGTCGACGCCGATAATGTGCGTGTAGACGTTGCCGGGCGGACGAAATCCGACCATTTCCGGAAGGTAGGCATCATTGTGCGTGAAGAGTTCGCGCGGGATGCGTCCGGCACGGATAATCTCCTGGCGATGATAAATATCGTCGAGGAAGGCGTTGAGCGCCATGACACGCTGTTCGATGCCCTGCGACAGGCGGCGCCATTCATTGCCGGTGATGATGCGCGGGATGATATCGAAGGGTATGATGCGCTCGGCTGCCTCTTCGTCACCGTAGACGGCGAAAGTGATACCCGTTTTGCGGAAAACGTTTTCAGCATCAAGGGCTTTTTGTGCCAACCGCTCGGGGTTCTGGGTGTCGAGCCAGCATTTCAGTTGTTCATAGGGCGGTCGAACGTCGCCGCCTGTTTTGATCATCTCGTCAAATGGCTTCACTCAAAATCCCCTTCATATAAGGGACATTCAAGCGGGTTCATCGAAAAAAGCAAGCACAATCCATCGTTTAAGGCTGTGGCCGGGCGGCCGGGTTAAAAATTAGGCAACTGCATCACGGCAGAGGCAAGCGCAAGACGACTTTCGTCTAATCCATGGGCTAGAGATGGGGATAACCGAAAGAAAGCCCGGGATTTTGGTCCCGGGCCCTGATGAATCACCCCGATCGATTTGTTCAGTAAGGCGAAACACACTGGCGGCGCGGCCCGGAATAGGGCTGAAAACTATTGTCGTAGGCGCGATATGAGCGGTAGCGGTCATAGCACCACCGCACATGAGATCCGCCGGTCCTATAGACAGGTCCACCGTAGCGATAGACAGGCGGCGCGCTGAAAGCATTGCCTATGATCAGGCCGGTTCCAAAGGCTGCAAGCGGGAACCATGCCCCGTTGTAATATCTGTAGCCCGGGCGATAGTAGTTGTAGCCGCGATAGCCGCCCCAATAGCCGCCGCCACCGCGCCAATACGGGCGTCCGCTCCAGCCGCGGTCACGATAGAAACCACGGTTGCCGTTCCAGCCACCGCCGCGCCAATGGCGCCGGTACTGGACCTGATCGATGTTGGCGTTGCCGGTTTCAATCGTCACCGGCGCAAGCGGTGCAGAGTAGGCAGGAACGCTTGTGGCCGTCGCCATGCCCCCAACCATTGCCAAGGCAGAAAGTACTGAGGTCAGTTTCTTCAATTTCTCCTCCTTGCGAGACGCAGTGCCTCGCACACGTTTCATAGAAGTAAGAAATACGCAGATTTCGGGCCAAAACGGCCTTTTATCTCGGAAACTTAAACGTGGCTGGTCTTCATTTGTTCCGGCAGGCTGCTTGCGTCATGCATCCACCGACCCGATCAACTCATTTGCGAGTTCCACCTTCAATTCGCGAAAATGCGAAATGATGCGGCTCGGATCATAAGCAGAGACCGGCAAGTCCGAATAACCGAAGTCGACGGCAACGACAGGAATGCCTGCCGCCTTGGCCGTATCGATGTCCGTGCGGCTGTCGCCTATCATGACGGCGCGCTCCGGATCGCCGCCCGCCTTGCGGATGGTCTCGAGGAGATGGCGCGGATCGGGCTTGCGGAAGGAGAATGAATCCCCGCCGCAGATAGCGCCGAAGCGCGAGGTCTGGCCAAGCCCGTCCAAAAGCTTGACCGATAACCCCTCGAACTTGTTGGTGCAGACGGCAAGGAGGTAGCCGGCTTCAGCCAACTGTTCCATCGCCTGTTCGGCGCCTTCATAAAGCGCGGAACGACCCGGCATGTGCATACCGTAGTGCTCGATGAAGATATCGACCAGCCGGTCGAGTTCTTCCGGGCTTAAATGCTTTTGCTGCGCCTCGAAGGCGCGCTCGATCATGACGCGGCCGCCATGGCCGACATAGCGGCGCAGCGCGACCGGATCGATTTTCTCCATATCCTTGGCCTCAAGGCAATGATTGAGGCTGTCGAGTAGATCAGGGGCCGTATCCACCAGGGTTCCGTCTAGGTCGAAAACAACGATTGGCTGAGGCATATTTTTTCCTGTGGCATTCGCGGTTCGGAGCGAAGGTTGCGATAAATTGTGTGTTCGGTGCCCTGATGCATGCATGTACGATAATCAGGCCGGGATAAATCCGGCAATGAGCCTTGACCCGAACGTCTGACGTGTTAGGGAGCCCAGTGTCAAGGCAAAGCCATATCAAGTCAAAGCTACAAGAAGGCGCACCACCGATGGATGCCAAAACATTGAAGATCAAGGCCGCGGCCGAGGCGCTGACCTATGTCGAGGACGGCATGCGGCTCGGCATCGGCACGGGCTCGACCGCGGAGGAATTCGTGCGGCTGCTCGCGGTGCGGGTCAAGGACGGTCTTGATGTCATTGGCGTGCCGACGTCGGAGCGCACGGCCGCGCTTTGCCGCGAACTTGGCGTCAGGCTCACGACGCTCGAAGAGACGCCGGAACTTGACCTGACGATAGACGGCGCGGACGAGGTTGATCCCGAGCTGACCCTCATCAAGGGCGGCGGCGGGGCCCTGCTGCGTGAGAAGATCGTTGCTGCCGCCTCCAAGCGGATGGTGGTTATTGCCGACGAAACCAAGCTTGTCGAAGCACTCGGCGCGTTTCCTCTGCCTGTCGAGGTTAATCGTTTCGGGCTAGCGGCGACGAAGATTGCCATCGAGCGCGCTGCCTCGTCACTCGATCTGTCGGGGCCACTTACATTGAGGATGACGGGAGCCGAACCATTTGTTACAGACGGCGGGCATTTGATCCTGGATGCATCTTTTGGCCGCATTCCGGATACAAGAGCCTTATCACTCGCTTTGCACGCCATTCCCGGCGTGGTGGAGCATGGACTTTTTCTGGATCTGGCGCGCGTGGCCATTCTGGCTGGCGCTGACGGCATCCGCACACTGACAACGAAAACGGAGCGATAAACTCATGAACCTTGCATCTGGCTTTCGCCGCTTGATTGCACCCTTGTCTGTTGCGATCGTGCTGGGCGGTCTCTGCTCGGCACAAGCGCAGGAAATCACGCCTTCGCATCTCGCAGCTGCCCGTGCAGCGGTGGCCGCCATCAAGGCGACTGACATGTTCGACTCGATCCTTCCCGATGCTGCCCGCGGTCTCAAGGCCGAGCTTATCCAGAAAGATCCCAATCTCGAATCGGTGATCAGTTCTGCCGTCGACGAGCAGGCGATCAAGCTCGCAGCGCGCCGTGCCGACCTTGAGAACGAAGCCGCCCGTGCCTATGCGGTTTCCTTCACTGAAGAGGAACTTAACGCCATCACCGGTTTCTACACGTCCCCGGCCGGCCTCAAGCTCCTTTCGGAAGGGCCGATCGTGACGCGTGAGGTGAACAAGGCCGCCTCGATCTGGCAGCGCGGCGTCGCCCGCGATCTCGCGCAGGCTGTCGCCGAGAAGATTGCGGCAACCGCTGCGACGATGGCGCCAGCCAATGCACCGGCGCCTGCCAAGGCCGAGACGCCGGTAAAGCCGAAGCAGTAACGGCGTCGCCCCGTTTGAATCTTTCCACAAAGCCCGGCCCTAGCGCCGGGCTTTGTTCTTTCAAGACACCGCGATAGAACCCATATGCAATGAACCTCAGCAGATTCGGAGTGCCTTGCCATGACAGGCTTTGATTATGACCTCTTCGTTATCGGAGGCGGATCGGGCGGCGTGCGCGCCGGCAGGCTTGCGGGCGCCATGGGCAAAAAAGTCGGCCTTGCCGAAGAATACCGGATGGGCGGCACCTGCGTCATCCGCGGCTGCGTGCCGAAAAAGCTCTTCGTCTATGCGTCACAATTTCCGGAACATTTCGAGGCGTCGGCAGGCTATGGCTGGAGCGTCGGGGAGGCGAGCTTCGACTGGCCGACGCTCATTGCCAATAAGGACCGCGAAATTGCCCGCCTCGAAGGCCTTTATCGGCTAGGGCTCGACAATTCCAACGTCGAGATCCATGACAGCCGGGCTGTACTCATCGATGACCACACGATCGAGATCCTCAATACCGGCAAGCGGGTGACAGCGGATCAAATTCTTGTGGCGACGGGCGGTCATCCCAATCCGCATGCGGCGTTGCCGGGACATGATCTCTGCATCAGTTCCAACGAGGCGTTCCATCTTGCCGAACTGCCGAAAGCCATCGTCATCGAAGGCGGTGGCTATATTGCCGTGGAGTTTGCCAATATTTTCCATGGCCTCGGCGTTGAAACGACCCTCATCTACCGCGGCAAGGAAATCCTTTCGCGCTTCGACCATGATTTGCGGCAATTGCTGCATGCGTCGATGACCGAGAAGGGTATTCGCATTCGCTGCGTCGAGATGATCAAGGAGGTCAGGCGTTCGGGTGACGGAAGGCTCGCCGTGCAGCTCGGCTCGGGCGACAGCATCGAAGCGGACCAAGTGATGCTCGCCATCGGGCGCGTGCCGAACACAAAGTCGCTTGGCCTTGAAGCAGCCGGTGTCGAGGTCGACGAACTTGGCGCGATCAAGGTCGATGCCTATTCGCGCACGACCAAAGACAATATCTGGGCCGTGGGCGACGTGACCAACCGCGTGCAGCTTACGCCGGTCGCCATCCACGAGGCGATGTGCTTCCTCGAGACGGCATTCAAGAACAATCCGACCAAACCCGACCACAAATACATTGCGACGGCGGTCTTCTCGCAGCCGGAGATCGGCACGGTCGGGCTTTGCGAGGCGGACGCTGCAAGGGAATACAAGGAGCTCGAAGTCTATCGAGCCCTGTTCCGCCCGATGCGCAACACGCTATCCGGCGCCAAGGACAAGATGCTGACCAAGCTGATCGTCGATGCAGCGACACGCCGGGTCATCGGCGCGCACATACTCGGGCCGGACGCCGGTGAAATGGCGCAGCTCCTCGCCATTCCGATCAAGGCAGGCTGCACCAAGGATGATTTCGACAGGACGATGGCGGTGCATCCGACAGCTTCCGAAGAGCTGGTGACGATGTACAGGCCGAGCTACCGGGTGGTCGATGGGAAACGTGTCGATTGACCGCACTCGGGCTGCGGCGGCTCGCGTCAAAAGGCAGGCCTAGGCGGCGCGCATTTCCGGCCGCAACGCCGCCCCATCCGGAACCTTGGCGTTAAGCAGCCAATCCGTCACGGCCGGCCACAGTTTATTGGCCTGGTGTTTGCGGAAGAAACCGAGATGACCGATCGGCGCGCCGTCCGAACTTGCCGGGGAATACCACATCTCGTGCAGAACGGATGCATTGTCGAAGCGGCGCAGCAGGCTTTCGACCGCGCGCGGCGTTCCCCAGACATCGTCGGTGATGCCAACCGAGAGGAGAGGGATCGTCACCTTCTGGAAGTTTTGCGCTTCAGGAACCGCAGGGTCGGAGAACAGGAAATTCGGATTGCGGCACCAGCGGGCCCAGTCACGGAATATCGTGCCCGGCACGGCTTCACCGAGCCCGCCCCATTTGGGCAATTTGCCGAAGGGAATTGTAAGCGGCACTCCGACAAGGTTCATCTTGGCGTACATGGCGCAGGGCTGCGCCGTATTGCGATAGTACCCGGACAAGGACGCCAGCAGTGCATATCGCTCGAAGCTCGCAGACCGGTTGCTGAGACCGAGGGCAACGCCGCCATAGGAATGGCCGATACCGACCATGGGGCGCGATCCCGAGAGGCGCCTGAGTTCATCAACAGCGGCGGGAAAGTCGAGAACGCCCCAATCCTTGAGGTTGAGGCGCGATTTCCAGCGGCTGGGAGCCTCGGAGCGGGCGACGCCGCGGTAGTCGTAGGTAAGAACCTTGGATGCGCCGAGATCGATGAGATGGGCGGCAAAATGCCGGTAGATTGCGTCAGGGACGGCGGCTGCAGACGAAATCAGGACGGCCGGCCCTTCGCCGCCGCCTTCATACAGGTGACCGTGCAGCGGAAAGCCGTCCGCCGCCAGAAAACGTATATCCTTCATCGATCCTCCCAGATCTTACCTTGACGTTAACGTAAATCAAAACGGCGCTGCCGACAATGGTGATTTTCGCAACTGGCAACACGCGAACCTAAAAACTAATGTCTCTCGGCTCTAGAGCCACGCCGCACTCATTGATGTAAAAGCGAAAATCAAACGGTACGCTGACGTTGGTACACTCAAGACCTGTTTGACCCTGAAACCGGCTGGCTAAGGGCAGCAGCACGATGAAATCGCTGCCGTAAATGGATGGAATATTATGGATAACAGAACAGGCGCGGTTAGACTTTCTGGCTTCCTGCGATGCGTATCGATGCACGATGTTGCGCTTGTCATCGATTATCTTCCCGATCACCTTCGACTTACCAGGGCCGAGCCAGGCTGCATCTCTTTTGATGTGTCGCAGACCGACGATGCTCTGGTGTGGCGGGTGGGGGGGGTTTTTGTAGATCGCGCTGCTTTTGATTTTCATCAGCAAAGGACCCGCGCGTCGGAGTGGTTCACTGCGACGTCCACCATCCCCCGAGAATACACTGTCGAGGAACTTGAGTAGAGATTGCAGGAACCGCTTCATCGTGTAATCGATCGCGTCTTCACTTTGCCCATAGGCCATAATCAACACGTTATGGCAGACGCTATAATGACCCTCCGAACGCTCAAATGTCGGTTCCTGAGAGGGGCGTCCCGTATGTCCATGGGCATGTTCGCTTGATATTGTCCGCTGTTGCCGACGGGACTGGTATATCTGCAGCAATTGGACTATATGAGCGCCTCCGGCAAAGCCCGGGAAAACACAATCAATTACAACCGATATTGAAGGTCATAACAGGGTGCAATAATGACGAAGAACTGGACACCGACTTCCTGGAGAGGCAAACCGGTAAAGCAGATGCCTTTTTATCCGGACGCTCAGGCTTTGAGCGATGTCGAGGCCCGTCTTCGTACCTATCCGCCGCTCGTTTTTGCAGGTGAAGCGCGCAAGCTGAAAAAGCAGCTGGCCGCAGTCTCGCGCGGCGAGGGATTTTTGCTCCAGGGCGGCGATTGCGCCGAAAGCTTTGCCGAGCATGGCGCCGACAATATTCGCGACTTCTTCCGCGTCTTCCTGCAGATGGCCGTTGTCCTGACCTTCGGAGCGTCGCAGCCGGTGGTGAAGATCGGCCGTATCGCCGGCCAGTTCGCCAAGCCGCGCTCGGCCGACACGGAGACGAAGGATGGCATTGAGCTGCCCGTTTACCGCGGCGATATCATCAACGGCACCGAATTCACCGAGCAGGCCCGTATCCCGGACCCGGCGCGTCAGGAGATGGCTTATCGCCAGTCTGCCGCTACGCTGAACCTGCTGCGCGCTTTCGCGCAGGGCGGCTATGCCAATCTCGAAAACGTCAACCAGTGGATGCTCGGCTTCGTTTCCGACAGCCCGCAGGGCGAGCGTTATGGCAAGCTGGCCCGCCGCATTGCCGATACGATGGACTTCATGCGCGCCGTCGGGATCACCTCGGAAACCAACGCCCAACTGCGCGAGACGGATTTCTACACCAGCCATGAGGCCTTGCTGCTCGGCTATGAGGAAGCGCTGACCCGCGTCGATTCGACCTCCGGCGACTGGTACGGCACGTCCGGCCACATGATCTGGATCGGCGATCGCACGCGTCAGGCAGATCACGCGCATGTGGAGTACTGCCGGGGCATCAAGAATCCGCTCGGCCTGAAATGCGGCCCGACGCTTGAGCCAGATGACCTGATCCGCCTGATCGACCTGCTCAATCCGGCCAACGAAGCAGGGCGCCTTACCCTCATCGCCCGGTTCGGCCATGACAAGGTCGGCGACCATCTGCCCAAGCTGATCCGCGCGGTACAAAAGGAAGGTCGCAATGTCGTCTGGTCCTGCGATCCGATGCATGGCAACACGATCACCGCCAATGGCTACAAGACGCGGCCCTTTGACCGTATCCTCAAGGAGGTCGAGAGCTTTTTTGCAGTTCATCATGCCGAAGGGACCTATCCCGGCGGCATCCATATCGAGATGACCGGAAAGAACGTCACGGAGTGCACTGGCGGCGCCCGCGCCATATCGGCGGACGACCTCTCGGATCGTTATCACACGCACTGCGATCCGCGTCTCAATGCCGACCAGGCATTGGAGCTGGCATTCCTCGTCGCCGAGCTTCTGAAGAAGGAGCGCGACAGCCACCCGCAGAAGCTGGCAGTCAACGCCTGAGCGACGCACTGTCTGCCACTATTCCCAAAGGGCGGTCTTTATGGCCGCCCTTTGTTTATATAACGTACGTCACGGCAGGCTGGCGATTTTGGCCTGGCCAATACTGACGATTTCCATTCCAAATATTTCCAGAAAAGGAATTCAGCCATGAACAACTATATTGTTGTTGCCTTCGCTGCATTGACGATCGGACTGCCAGCTCAAGCACATGCAGAAGATCCCGCAAAGGCTGCGGAGAAGGCTCTTCCCGCCCTCATGGAAGAACTCGCCAAATATCAGAATGCCGAGAAGACGACGGACACCAATCTGAAAACATTCGATACGCTCGACTTCGATGTCTATACGAACCAGAAATGGGATCGCCTGGGCGAAAGCCACGCTGCCGATATTCTCGTCCACTATCCCGATGGTCACACGACGAAGGGGCTTCACGATCACGTCGAGGAATTGAAGGCGATATTCGTCTATGCGCCGGATACGCATATCAATGTGCACCCGGTGCGGTTCGGCCAAGGGCAATGGACCGGCGTGATCGGAGTGATGGAAGGCACGTTCACCAAACCGATGCCGACACCCGATGGCAAGTCTATCGCGCCCACCGGCAAGCCGTTCAAGCTGACGATGGCGACGCTTGGCCATTGGACGCCCGCCGGCGTGATGGACGAGGAATATCTTTTCTGGGACAATTTGAGTTTCATGAAGCAGATCGGGCTGGCGCAGTAGCCCGCCACGCAACCAACGCGGGAAAGGCGGATTTCGGGACTGGAGTTTTCCGTTTCAGGATTCTATCAAGTCTGCATGGACATTAAACCCACGCGCCGAATCCGCCTGACTGCGTCGTTCCGTTCGTTCATGGAGAATGAGGCTGCTGGCGGCATCATTCTGATGGCGGTTGCGGCTCTTGCGCTGATCATCGCCAATTCACCGCTCAGCGAAGATTATTTCGGTTTTCTCAAGACTTACGTCGGCGGGCTCAGCATCCTCCATTGGATCAATGACGCCCTGATGGCGATTTTCTTCCTGCTTGTCGGGCTTGAAATAAAGCGCGAAATGATCAGCGGACAATTGTCCACCTGGTCGCGGCGCGCTTTGCCAGGCTTTGCGGCCGTCGGCGGGATGATGGTCCCCGCGCTGATCTTTCTGTTCTTCAATGAGGGCGCCACCATTCGCGGCTGGGCAATTCCTTCGGCGACGGATATCGCCTTTTCGCTAGGCGTTCTCTCGCTGCTCGGCGCGCGCGTGCCACTCTCGCTCAAGGTTTTCCTGACCGCCCTTGCCATCATCGATGATCTCGGTGCGGTCATCATCATCGCGCTGTTCTACTCCGAAGGCCTGAATGTTCCGGCGCTCGCCGGCATGGCGGCGGTATTCGCCATTCTCGTCGCCATGAATTATCTCGGCATGGTGCGGCTCTGGGCCTATCTCGTTCTCGGCGTCATCCTCTGGATTCTGGTGTTCAAATCCGGCATCCACGCAACGATCGCCGGTGTTCTCCTCGCCCTGACAATTCCGATGAAAGGCAAGCGCGGCGAGGCCGATTCGCCGCTGGTCGAACTCGAACATGCCATCCAGCCCTGGGTAGGCTTCATCATCGTGCCAATCTTCGGTTTCGCCAATGCCGGTGTCTCGTTCAGCGGTGTATCGCTGTCAAACCTTGCCGATCCCGTGCCGATCGGCGTTGCGGCTGGCCTCTTCATCGGCAAGCAGCTTGGCGTCTTCGCCTTTGCCTGGCTGGCGATCAAGCTTCGTCTTGCCGAACGCCCGCCTGGAGCGACATGGGTGCAGATCTATGGCGTCGCGATCCTGTGCGGCATCGGCTTCACCATGAGCCTGTTCATCGGCCTTCTCGCCTATGACAAGTCGCCGCTGCTGCAGGACGAGACGAAGCTCGGCGTGCTCCTTGGCTCGCTCTTGTCGGCGGTGTTCGGCGCCTTCGTACTTGCTGTGGCGGCTGCCCGCTCAAAGAAGCCCGAGCCGAAAAAATAACTGGAATCCGCCAATCATCGGGAGGTATGGGCATGAGGGAAACGCATAAAGGATCGTGCCTTTGCGGCAGGGTCCATTTTGAGGCGAGGGGGGAACTGCGCGGGGTCGTCTATTGCCATTGCTCGCAATGCCGCAAGCAGTCGGGACATTTTTATGCTGCGACCAATGTTGGGAACGATGCGATCAGCATTTCGGGCGAAGAGAACCTCAGCTGGTACGAGGCGAGCGCTTTCGCCCGGCGCGGCTTTTGCAGGAATTGCGGCTCGGCGCTGTTCTGGAAGCATCGCGATCTCGATCATATTTCCGTCATGGCCGGCGCATTCGAGGAGCCAACCAGTCTGCGAGGCGAATGCCATATCTTTGTCGCCGATAAGGGCGATTACTATGCCATCGAGGATCATCTGCCCCAATACGAGAAGAGCGGCGGCGGCGTTGTCGTAGCCGTCAATGAGACACCCGGGGATTGACCTTGGCCGAACTCGCTCTAAAGCTTGTGCGGACAAATGAGGGTGAGGCATGCATCGGCTGGTACTGGCATTCATCAATTCCATGCGGGCTTTGAAACATTTGGCCATGCATGAAAAGGCGGTTCAACAGGAACTCGCTCTCTTCTTCATCTCGATACCGGTTGCCGCCTTCATTGCGCCTTCGGGACTTGCCTTTCTGCTATTGACCGGATCGGTGCTGTTCCTGATCCTGATCGAGGTGCTCAATACCGGCATCGAGGCTGCCTGCGATGCCGTTTCGCTTGATTTTCACAGGGAGATCCAGATCGCCAAGGATTGTGGATCGCTCGCCGTGCTCATCTCGGTTATCCTTGTGGCCGCCGTCTGGATCTATACGCTCTGGAGCGTGTTTTTTGCCTAGGAAGAGCGCGCCCGCCTTGCCTCGCCTGCAACGAAACGATATATGTTCATTATGAGCAAAAATACTGACATTCTCCGCATCGCTATCGCTCAGCTCAACCCAGTGCTCGGCGATATCAAAGGAAATCTTGCCAAAGCCCGTGAGGCGCGCGCCGACGCTGCGCGGCAGAGCGCCGATCTGATCCTCTTCACCGAGCTATTTATCTCAGGCTATCCGCCGGAAGATCTTGTTCTGAAGCGTTCGTTCATAGATGCCTGCGAGAAGGCGGTGAACGAGTTTGCTGCCGATACGGCGGATGGCGGTCCGGGGGTGATTATCGGGATTCCGTTGAAACGGCCATCGGGCCTGCACAATGCCGTCATGGTGCTGGATGAGGGCAGGGTCATCGCCGAGCGTTTCAAGGTGGACCTGCCGAATTATGGCGAGTTTGACGAGAAGCGCGTGTTCCAAGCCGGTCCGATGCCGGGCCCAGTGAACTTCCGCGGCGTGCGGATCGGTGTTCCGATCTGCGAGGATATCTGGGGTGATCTCGGTGTCTGCGAAACGCTGGCGGAGAGCGGTGCGGAGATTCTCTGCGTTCCCAATGGCTCGCCCTATTATCGCGGCAAGGTCGACGTTCGCTATCAGGTGGCGCTGCGCCAGGTGATCGAGACGGGGTTGCCCCTTATCTTCGCCAATCAGCTCGGCGGCCAGGACGATCTCATTTTCGACGGCGCCTCCTTTGCCTTCAATTCCGACAAGAACCTGGCCTTCCAGATGTCGCAGTTCGAAGAGCAACTGATGGTGACGACCTGGAAGCGGGGCGCGGACGGCTGGTCGTGCGGCGAAGGTCCAATGTCGCGCATCCCAGAAGGCGAAGAGGCCAATTACCGCGCCTGCATGCTCGGCCTGCGCGACTACGTCAACAAGAACGGCTTCAAGGATGTCGTGCTCGGGCTTTCCGGCGGCATCGATTCGGCGATCTGCGCCGCGCTTGCCGTCGATGCCCTGGGCGAAGAACGCTTGCGCGCGGTGATGATGCCTTATGCCTATACGTCGAAGGATTCGCTGAAGGATGCCGAGGATTGTGCCCGCATGCTCGGCTGCCGCTACGACATCGTGCCGATCTTCGAGCCGGTGGAGGGTTTTCTCAAGGCGCTGGGCCCGATTTTCGCAGGCACCAAGGAAGGGATCACCGAGGAAAACCTGCAAAGCCGCGCCCGCGGTACAATCCTGATGGCGATCTCCAACAAGTTCGGCTCGATGGTGGTGACGACGGGCAACAAGTCGGAGATGTCGGTCGGCTATGCCACGCTCTATGGCGACATGAACGGCGGCTATAATCCAATCAAGGACCTCTACAAGATGCAGGTCTACGCCATGTCCGAGTGGCGCAACAAGAACGTTCCCGCCGGTGGCCTCGGGCCATCGGGCGAGGTCATTCCGGTCAACATCATCAGCAAGGCGCCGTCGGCCGAACTGCGTGAAAACCAGACCGACCAGGACTCGCTGCCGCCCTATCCCGTTCTCGACGATATTCTGGAATCGCTGGTCGAGAACGAGATGAGCGTCGATGAAATCGTGGAGCGCGGTCACGATCGGGCGACAGTCGAGCGGATCGAGCACCTTCTCTACATCGCCGAATACAAGCGCCGGCAATCGGCTCCGGGTGTGAAGGTCACCAGGAAGAATTTCGGCCGGGACCGCCGCTATCCGATCACCAATCGATTCCGGGATCGCTGAGGCAACTGTTGCAAGCGCGCCTCACCTATGTCGCAAACACGCGAAGTTGAAAAAATTGGTGCTTGGCGCGCGAAAGCGATTCACCTATAAGCCCAAGTCCGGCAATGAAGACCGGGAGGTTTTCGAATGACAGTTTTCCATATGTCCCCGCGGGGCGGCGTTCGTTCCTGACACGTGATGCGGAAAAGCCCACGAGGCTTTTCAATTACCTTCACATGTCAAGGTAACCCATCGCCGACATTGGCCATTCCCGTATTCGGGCAAGTCGCCAAATCACTTCTGCCGTACTGATTCCTATCCACTACACGGCAAGCTCGTTCCTGATTATCTGTGAGGCCGGTGCAATTGGGCGCCGGACATTGTCATGAATTTTTTGCGTTTCAACCTGCGCGGGGGAGCATTCCGCGCCGTTCTCGGATTCACCTGGCACCACTGGCAAAAACAGCCGGTGCGCGTGGGCATTATCGCCGGGGCGGTCATGCTTTCGACCCTTGCCGACGTATTGACGCCGCTCTATTCCGGCCGGCTCGTCGATGCCGTCGTCAACGGGCACGCCCGTGAGGAAATTGTCTGGAATGCGGCAATGGCGGCGTTCGGGGCGCTTCTTGCCCTGTCGCTCGGCGCGATCATTCTCAGGCATGTCACCTTCGTTGCCGTGACGCACCTGACCTTGAAGATGATGACCGACATCGCGTCCGGTGCATTCTATCGCATTCAGCGTTTCTCGACGGACTGGCACGCGAACAGCTTTGCCGGATCGACCGTGCGCAAGGTAACGCGCGGCATGTGGGCGCTCGACCTGCTTAACGATACGCTGCTGCTGGCCTTGTTCCCATCGATCATCATGCTCGCAGGATCGACGATCCTGATGGCCTGGTACTGGCCGCTGATGGGTGTCATTATCGGCATAGGTTCGCTGGTTTTCGTCACTGTCACGGTGATGATGTCGCTCGGCTTCGTCGCGCCGATGGCAAGCCTTGCCAATCGCTGGGATACGAAGCTCGGCGGTTCGCTTGCGGACGCCGTCAGCTGCAACATGGTGGTTAAGGGCTTTGGCGCGGAAAGCCGCGAGGATGCGCGTCTCGTCAAGGTTCTGGACAAGTGGAAGGACCGGACGGCGCGCACCTGGATCAGGGGGACGTGGAACGGGACGACACAAGGCACGATGCTGCTCTTTCTGCGGGCGGCGGTGATCGGTTTTGCGCTTATCCTCTGGGCAGACGGAAATGCCAGCGCCGGTGACATCACTTTCGTGCTGACGTCGTTCTTCATCCTGCAAGGATACTTGCGCGAAGTCGGGATGCACATTCGCAACTTGCAGCGCTCGATCAACGACATGGAGGAACTGGTTGATATCCAGAGTCAACGCCTCGGCATCGAGGATCGTCCAGGTGCAAAGCCGATTGTCATCACCGATGGTAGAATCGAGTTCGACAACGTCACCTTTCTCTACGGCGCACATCGCCTGCCGCTCTATGACCGGTTCTCGGTGACGATCCGGGCGGGCGAGCGGGTGGGACTCGTCGGTCATTCCGGGTCGGGCAAGACGACATTCGTCAAGCTGATCCAGCGGCTGCACGACGTGAAGGCGGGCCGGATTCTGATCGACGGTCAGGATATCGCCGAGGTGCGGCAGGCGTCGCTGCGCCAGCAGATCGCCATCGTGCAGCAGGAGCCGATCCTGTTTCACCGGACGCTGGCGGAAAACATCGCCTATGCCCGTCCCGGTGCTTCGCAGGAGGAGATCGAGGAAGCGGCGCGGCAGGCAAGCGCGCATGAGTTCATCTCGGCGCTGCCCAAGGGCTACAGCACGCTCGTCGGCGAGCGTGGTGTCAAGCTTTCGGGCGGCGAGCGGCAGCGTGTGGCGATCGCCAGGGCGTTCCTTGCGGATGCACCGATCCTCATTCTGGACGAGGCGACATCGAGCCTCGATTCAGAATCCGAAGTGCTGATCCAGCAGGCGATGGAGCGGTTGATGCAGGGACGGACGACGCTCGTCATTGCGCATCGTCTTTCCACGGTGCGCTCGCTTGACCGGCTGCTGGTCTTCGACCACGGCAAGATCGTCGAGGAGGGCAACCACGAGGCGCTGATCCGTCTCGGGGGCGGCATCTACCGCAGTCTGTTCGAACGGCAGGCGCTGGAGTTGACGAAGGGCCTCGTTCTCAACGAGGACTAAAGAAATATGGGCCGCGCGCAATCGCGGCCCATATTGCCATTGCAGGCGCCATCCGATATGCCCCACCAATGACCACCATTGTCCGTTTTGCACCGTCTCCGACCGGCTTCATCCATATCGGCAACACACGCATCGCCTTGTTCAACTGGCTGTTCGCGCTGCAGAACAAGGGGCAGTTCATCCTGCGGTTCGACGATACGGATACCGTGCGTTCGAAGACGGAATATGCCGAGGCAACGATCGCCGATCTTGATTGGCTCGGCATTGAGCCAGTGCGCATCGAATATCAGTCGAAGCGCATTCCGCTCTATGACGCTGCTGCCGAAAAACTCAAGGCCGCGGGCGTCCTTTATCCGTGCTACGAGACCGCCGAGGAACTCGAGCGCAAGCGCAAGCTGCGCCTGGCGCGCCGGCTGCCGCCGATCTATGGCCGCGAGGCGTTGAAGCTGACCGCGGCCGATCGGGAAAAGCTCGAGGCCGAGGGTCGCCGGCCGCACTGGCGTTTTCTGCTGCCGAATTTCAAAGACGATCCGTTTGCGATAGCACGCACCGAGGTTCATTGGGACGATCTGGTGCGCGGCCGCGAAACCGTCGATCTCTCCTCGCTGTCCGATCCGGTCCTTGTGCGTGAGGACGGGACCTATCTTTATACCTTTACTTCGGTGGTCGATGATATCGACATGGACATTACCCATATCATCCGCGGCAATGACCACATCACCAATAGCGGCGTCCAGATCTCGATCATCGAGGCGCTGGGCGCGAAGGTTCCGGCGCTCGGCCATATCAATCTCCTGACGACGGCGTCTGGCGAAGGCATTTCCAAGCGCACCGGCGCATTGTCGATCGGCAGCCTGCGCCGCGATGGCTACGAGCCGATGGCGGTGGCGAGCCTTGCCGTGCTGATCGGCACCTCGGAAAATGTTACCGCAGTGCCGGACATGGCTTCGCTGGCCGCGATTTTCGATCCGGCTGCGACATCGAAATCCGCTTCGAAATTCGATCCTGCCGATCTCGATGCGCTCAACCGTGCCCTGATCCATGCGATGCCTTTCGAGGAAGTCAGTGAACGGCTCGCAGCGCTTGGCATTAAGGGCGACCGGGCGGGAGCCTTCTGGCTCGCCGTGCGCGGCAACCTTTCGAAGGTTTCAGATGCCGCCGCCTGGTGGACGATCGTGAACGAGGGGCCCGCAACGGATGTGGCTGTGGCCGCGGAGGATATTGATTTCGTGCGCGCCGCCTTCGACCTGCTGCCGGCCGAGCCCTGGAGCCGCGAGACCTGGAAACAGTGGACCGATGCGGTCAAGGATCAAAGCGGGCGCAAGGGCAAGGGCCTGTTCATGCCGCTGCGCATCGCGCTTACCGGGCTGACTTCTGGTCCGGAACTTGCGGATCTGCTGCCCCTTTTTGGTCGGGAAGGAACGTTGGCCCGACGACCCTGACCTTGCGGTTGGGATCGATCGGCTTGTCTTCGGTGAGCGGCTTCGGTTTCTCCACCTCGGTTTTTTTCGCCTCTGGTTCCCCGAGCTGAATAATCGAGGAGGCCTGCGTCGCGGGCTCGCCGGCGGTAACGGCAGGCTCGGTCTTCGTCTCTTGCGGTTGGGCTGATGGCTTTGCAGCCTCGGCAGGCGTCGCGGTCTCGACCCGTGGTACGGCCGGCTTGGCCGGCTCGGCTATAGCAGGTTTGGGCGTTGGCGCTGCCACTTTCCTCGGATCGCCGAGTGCCTTGAAGTCGCCGGCCGTCTTTTGACAGCTGCATTGCGGCGTTCCATTGGCGCCGACCTTGCGGAATTTGAAGGCGTTCGGCGTGCTCCGGTAGGCATCGCCGCGCAGCGAAATCATCGCGGCGGGGTCCTGATTCTCGGTCGGCCGATAAAACAGTTTCGCGCCGGTACATTGAGACTGGCATTGCGCTTGATCGCGCGCGAAATTCTCCGCACCCGTATCGTAGGAGATCGGGAAATAATAGCCGTCGCAACTGCGCACGCACAGCGTCTGGTAACGTCCGCCGGAGACGGGGGCCGTGCTCATTTCCGGCTCGACAGGTTCCGGCTCGGTTCCGTAAATCTCATAGGAAGGCGCGGCAGTCGCACGCCGCGGCGTGTCACGCAGCGGGTAATCGCGCTGGGGTGCCTCGTGTACCGGATAGTCGGGTATTGGTTGATCGCGCAGCGGCACGTCGTAATGCGGCTCATCGTGAATGGGCGAGTCAATGATGGGGCAGTCATTGGCATCGAGCGCAGCCACCACGCGGTCGCGGCGCAGTTGCAACTCGTAGTCGTCGACATCGGCATTTCTGTTCAATTGGTCGAGACGTTCCTGCATCCGCACGCAATTGTCGGAATTGGCATAAGCAAGCGGGGCCGTCGCGAGAATTGCGGCCGCGGCGATGATGGCAGATTGGCGTGTCCGATGCATGAGGCGGTCCGGAAAGTTCAGGGGCATTCGACGGGTGCGAATGCGCCTGAACCATCCACGGCCATGCGGCAGCAATAAGACGGTCCCTGTCTCAATCAACGCGCTGTGATGCCTCCACCACGGCAAGCGCAGTCATGTTGACGATGCCGCGCGATGTCACGGAAGGCGTCAGGATATGGGCCGGCTTGGCAGCGCCGAGCAGGATCGGCCCGACATGGAGCGCGTCGGTAACGCTCTTGACCACATTGAGCGTGATGTTCGCAGCATCGAGATTGGGGAAGACGAGGAGATTGGCCTCGCCGTTCAGCCGCGAATGCGGCAGCACGCGTTCGCGAAGCACCTGCGACAGCGCCGAATCGCCATGCATTTCGCCGTCCTGCTCGAGATGCGGTGCCTTGGCACGGAGCAGTTCGGATGCATGGCGCATCTTTGCGGCGCTTTCGGAATCGCGCGAGCCGAAATTCGAATGCGACAGCAAGGCCGCCTTTGGCTCGATGCCGAAGCGGCTGATTTCGCTCGCCGCCAGCACGGTCTTTTCGGCGATCTCCTCGGCGGTCGGATCGATGCTCACATAGGTGTCGGTGAGGAAGAGAACGCCGCGCTGCGAAATAAGCAGGCTGAGCGCCGAGAAATTGCGGATGCCTTCAAGCTTGCCGATGATCTGGTCGACATTGCGCAAATGCCGCTCGAAACGTCCTTCAAGCCCGCAGATCATGGCGTCGGCCTCGCCGCGCACGATGGCGAGCGCCG
Organism: Phyllobacterium sp. UNC302MFCol5.2; assembly: GCF_000686005.1. Classification (NCBI taxonomy): domain Bacteria; kingdom Pseudomonadati; phylum Pseudomonadota; class Alphaproteobacteria; order Hyphomicrobiales; family Phyllobacteriaceae; genus Phyllobacterium; species Phyllobacterium sp. UNC302MFCol5.2. The sequence goes on along the minus strand of NZ_JMLL01000011.1, from coordinate 346,583 downwards.
CAATGACGGTGCTGCTGGCGCGAACCATGGTGCGCGCCACTTCCGGGGTGGTGCCGCGCCGCCCGGTGAGCTTGACCAGAAGATCGACGTAATCGCGGTAGCGCGGATCGTCCTCGGGGTTGATGATATCGAAGTCCTTGCCGACCTTGATCTTCAGGCCGTAGCGCTTGAGGCGCGTCTCGATCACCTGCGGGCGTCCGATCAGCGTCGGCAGCGCAATCCCTTCCTCGAGCACGACCTGTGCGGCGCGCAGGACGCGTTCGTCCTCGCCATCGGCATAGATCACGCGCTTCTTCTCGGCCGTTTTCGCCTTCGTGAAGATCGGCTTCATGATCAGTCCGGACCGGAAGACGAAGCGGTTCAAGCGGTCAAGATAAGCATCGAAGTCGTCGATCGGACGCTCGGCGACGCCGGTATCCATGGCTGCCTTGGCGACGGCCGGGGCGATGCGCAAGATGAGGCGGGGGTCGAAGGGCGAGGGAATGAGGTAATTCGGTCCGAAGGTCGGCGTCTCGCCTGAATAGGCGCGGGCAGCAACGTCGGATGGTTCTTCGCGGGCGAGCGCCGCGATGGCCTGGACGGCGGCCATCTTCATCTCTTCGTTGATCGCCCTCGCGCCGCAGTCGAGCGCGCCGCGGAAGATATAGGGGAAGCAAAGGACGTTGTTGACCTGGTTTGGGAAATCGGAGCGGCCGGTGCAGATCATCGCGTCGGCGCGCGCGGCGCGGGCTTCCTCCGGCATGATCTCCGGTGTCGGATTGGCGAGCGCCATGATCAGCGGGTTCGGCGCCATCTGCTTGAGAAGCTCTGGCTTGAGCACGCCTGCAGCAGAAAGGCCGAGGAAGACGTCCGCCCCGCCGATGACATCGGCTAGGACGCGGGCATCGGTCTTCTGCACATAGACCGATTTCCAGCGGTCCATAAGCGTATTGCGGCCCTCGTAAACAACGCCGTCAATGTCGCAGACCCAGATGTTGTTGCGGTCGGCACCAAGCTTCACGAGAAGATTGAGGCAGGCGAGGGCGGCAGCGCCGGCGCCCGAGGCAACGATCTTGATCTTGGAAAGGTCCTTGCCGGCAAGCTCCATGCCGTTGAGGATTGCAGCGGCGACGATGATGGCGGTGCCGTGCTGGTCGTCATGGAAGACAGGGATGTTCATCTTGGCGCGCAGTTGTTCCTCGACCTCGAAACATTCCGGCGCCTTGATGTCTTCGAGATTGATGCCGCCGAAGGTCGGTTCGAGCGCGGAGACGACGTCGACAATGCGGGTGATTTCCTTGGCGTCGATCTCGATGTCGAAGACGTCGATATTGGCGAACTTCTTGAAGAGTACCGCCTTGCCTTCCATGACGGGCTTGGAGGCGAGGGGGCCGATATTGCCAAGGCCAAGCACCGCCGTTCCGTTGGAAACCACGGCTACGAGGTTGGCGCGGCTCGTATAGTCAGCGGCGGTTGCCGGGTCTTCGTGAATGGCAAGACATGGCGCGGCAACGCCGGGGGAATAGGCGAGCGCGAGATCGCGCTGGTTGCCGAGCGTCTTGGTGGCCTGGATTTCCAGCTTACCCGGCTGAGGAAAGCGGTGGTAGAACAGCGCGCTTTCATCGAGGTCAGAGCTGCTGGGCGTTTTGTCGTTGGCCATGGAGCGGGTCCTTCCGGAAATTGGTGCGGCGCGTTCACAAATCATCAGTTCAGGCATTTCTAGCATGCTTGAATAACATCCAGACGCATAAATGAAGTCCATTTTGTTACAAGTGTTTATCGTCCGAAAACATGCAGTTTTCCGCACCGTCATATGATTGTGACATGAATCGGGTTTGTGTCAGCGCAACCGGACGCCCCCGCGTCAGCGCTGAACGGAGATCAGCATCATGGTCGAGAACGAGGCCCGCAAATTCCGCACTCTTTTTCTTTCCGATGTCCATCTCGGTTCGAAAGGTGCGAAAGCCAGTTTTCTTCTGGATTTCCTGAAGTATCATGATGCCGATACGATCTATCTCGTCGGCGATATCGTCGATGGCTGGCGCCTGCGCCGCAGCTGGCACTGGCCGCAGGAGCACAATGATATCGTGCAAAAGCTGCTGCGCAAGAGCCGCAAGGGCGCGCGCATCCTCTACATCGCCGGCAACCATGACGAGTTCCTGCGCGATTTCCAGGGCACCCATTTCGGTGGCATCGAGGTCATGGACCGGACGATGCACGAGACCGCGGATGGACGAAAGTTCCTCGTCATTCACGGCGACCAGTTCGATGTAGTGGTGCGCAACGCCCGCCACATCGCCTATCTCGGCGACTGGGCCTATGACGCGGCCCTCGCGATCAACACCATCATGAACAAGGTGCGGCGCATGCTCGGCCTGCGCTACTGGTCGTTCTCGGCCTGGGCGAAATTCCGGGTCAAGAAGGCGGTCAATTTCATCGGCTCGTTCCAGACGGTCGTTTCCGATGAAGCGCGCCGCATCGGCGCTGACGGTGTCATCTGCGGGCACATTCACCACGCAACCATCGAGCAGATCGACGGTATCGAATATATCAATACCGGCGACTGGGTGGAGAGCTGCACGGCCATCGTCGAGCATTTTGACGGCCGCATGGAACTCCTGTCGTGGACGCACCTGATCGGTGAACAGGCTGGATTTGCACCGGTCATCCGCCTCGATGACAAGCGCCCCAAGGCGGCGAATGCGGCCTGAGCCAAGCGTTCAGCCCAAACGGCTCGTTATCGTTTCGGACGCCTGGCATCCCCAGGTCAATGGGGTCGTACGTACCCTGACGAAGCTGCGCGAGCAAATGGAGGCGCGCGGCTTCGACGTAACGATCATCTCGCCGGCCGACTATCGTTCGGCTCCGTGCCCGACCTACCCGGAAATTCGCCTGGCGCTGACGCTTCCGCATGCCGTGAAAGCGCGCATCGAGGCGCTGCAGCCGGCTTTCGTCCATATCGCGACGGAAGGTCCACTGGGCATCATGGCGCGACGTGCCTGCCTCAGGAATAGTTGGCGGTTCACGACCAGCTTCCACACGCGCTTTCCCGAATATCTGCGCGAGCGCCTGCCGGTGCCGCTGGCCTGGACCTATGCCTTCCTGCGCCGCTTTCACAATGCTGCCGAAACCTGTCTCGTGCCGACGCAATCGATCAACGACGAACTTTCCGCGCGCGGTTTCAAGACGCTGAAGGTCTGGACCCGCGGCGTCGATCGCAAGCTCTTCCGTCCCCAGCCGGTCGATCTCAAACTTAACCGGCCGATCTTCCTGTGCGTCGGGCGGGTCGCGCCGGAGAAGAACCTCGAAGCCTTTCTGACGCTCGAACTGCCAGGAACGAAGCTCGTCGTCGGTGACGGGCCGAGTTTGCCGGAGCTCAAACGCAAATATCCGGATGCGGTTTTTGCCGGCAAGAAGGAGGGTGAGGAATTGGCGCGCTACTATGCGGGTTCGGACGTGTTCGTCTTCCCGAGCCGCACTGACACGTTCGGGCTCGTGCTGCTCGAAGCGATCGCCTGTGGCGTGCCCGTGGCCGGCTATCCGGTCCCAGGTCCGAAGGATGTGATTGGCGTCTCGGGCGCCGGCGTCCTTTCCGATGATCTCAACGAAGCCGCGCTCGGCGCGCTGGCGATGGGCAAAGTCGATCCCGATGATCGGCTCAGAAGCTTCAGTTGGGAGGCTTGCGCCGATATCTTCGAAAGCGCGCTGACGGAGATCGTTCCTTCGCGCGAAGCTGTCGCCAGATGGATAGGCCGCAAGCGCGCGGTCCCGGCGCGGCAACCGTCGGACCTATAGAACTCCCACAATTATCGCGAGCATTTCTAGGCGGGTGCAGTATTTCGTGATAGGTGCGTGGCGCGGGCGGATCATGATTGCGATTCTCCCCAGCCGTCTTCGTTCTTCCGAAAGTCCTGCAATGATCACCGCCTCTGCGGATCCGGGTCTCGACAAGCCGCCTCGCTTTGAGCTGCGGGTGGCTCTCGCTTATTTCGCCATCTTCGCCTCGAGCGGCCTGCACCTGCCGTATTTTCCCTTGTGGCTCGAATACCGGGCGCTGACACCGACCGAGATTTCGATCGTCCTTTCCATGCCGCTTTTCGTGCGCGTCATCGCCGCGCCGCTTGTTTCAATGCTCGCCGACCGGTCCAACGACCGGGCGCATATCCTGACGACAGCAACCGTCCTTGCGGTCATCGTCGCCGCCTTCTATTTCGTTCCCTTCGGCTTTGCCGGCATATTGATTGTGTCGCTGATGCTGGCGCCGCCATGGACATCGCAAGTGCCGCTCGCCGATACGATTGCGCTCTCCGGCGTGCGCCGTTATGGAGCCGACTTTGCGAAGATGCGGGTTTGGGGCTCGATCTCCTTTCTGCTTGCCTCCTTCGCCGGCGGCGTCTTCATCCAGTATTTCGGCGAGTGGATCATCCCATCGGCTCTGCTGGCCACACTCATTGCCGCATGCGCCATGAGCTTCGTCGTCCCGCGCATCGGCAAGCCGCGCCGGCTCTCGCCGCTTTCGGATGTCGATATTGCCGATGCGGGCAGGGCGCTACGTCGTCCCGCCTTCGTCACCTTTTTGATCGCAACCGGCATTACGCAGGCCAGCCATGCTTATGGCTACAGTTTCTCTGCGATCTACTGGAAGTCGATCGGAATTGGCGAAACGGTGATCGGCGCATTATGGTCGATCTCCGTTGTTGCCGAAGTGATCATGTTCACGATGTTTCGACGCCTTTTCGGAAAGCTTCACCCTGCGCGGGTGCTGATGATCGGCTCGGCCTTTGCCATGTTTCGATGGGCCGCGTTTCCGCTGGTCGCCCCTTCGGGATTGGGTGTGGCGGGTTTCTTTCTCATCCAGAGTCTCCACGCTTTCTCATTCGCGCTCTCATTTCTCGGCATGCAGAAGATGATTGCGCTGACGATCCCCGAGGAACGCGGCGGCACCGCCCAGGGGCTGTCGACATTCTTCATCGGAACCTCGCTGGCCATCGCCACGATGGTTTCGGGGCCGCTCTATGCCAGGACGGAAATTTACGGCTTCTATGTGATGGTTGCGCTGGCCGCCTGCGGTCTTGTGCTTGCGGGCGTGTCTCTGCGGCTGGAACAGAGGCAAAATTAGCCCCAGAGATTACGGCTCGGCGGGAAAACCCGGCTGCCCTCGAACACCAGACCCGGCTCTCGATCCTCCTTGAGAATCAACGGACCGTCCAGATCGACAAAATCCGCGTCCTGGGCGACCAGCATCGCTGGTGCCATTGCGAGCGAGGTTCCGACCATGCAGCCGACCATGACGCCAAATCCAAGCGCGCGGGCGCTTCTTTGCATGTGCAGCGCTTCCGTCAGGCCGCCCGTCTTGTCGAGCTTGATGTTGATGCTGTCATAGCGGCCGATCAGGGCGGGAAGATCGTCGGTGCCGTGCGCGCTTTCATCGGCGCAGATCGGAACCGGGTGCGGTATCCTGGAAAGGATCGCATCCTTTCCAGCGGGCAGCGGTTGCTCGATCAGCACGGCGCCGGCCTTCGCGGCCGCCAGCATGTTTTCAATGATATTGGCGTCGGTCCAGCCCTCGTTGGCGTCGAGGATAATGCGGCTGGCCGGCGCTGCCGCCGCCACCGCCGCAATGCGCGCCGCATCGTTCTCGCCGCCAACTTTGACCTTGATCACGGGCCTGTCGGCGAAATTCCTGGCCGAAGCTGCCATCGCTTCGGCTTCGCCGAACGACACCGTAACCGCCGTGGTCAGTTCCTGGAGAGGAGCGAGACCGGCAAGGGCCACAACGGAGGTTCCGCTGCGCTTCGCTTCGAGGTCCCACAATGCGCAATCGACCGCGTTGCGGGCGGCGCCGGCCTTGAGCAGGGCCGGCAGGTCATCGCGTGTCGCGCCGTTTGTCAGTGCGCCGCGCAGGGCCTCGATCTCGGCGCACACCGATTCGAGGCTCTCGCCATAGCGCGCATAGGGCACGCATTCGCCTCTTCCAATGAATGGGCCATCCGTCAATGTGCAGATGACCACGGCTGCCTCGGTCTTCGATCCACGCGAGATCGTGAAGGTTCCGGCAATGGGCCAGCGTTCAACCGAAATCGAAATTTCCAGCGCCATTGTTTGGGCCCTATCCGAAACTATTGTTCAAGTGACATCGGTCGAGAGACTCGATATGTGTGTGTGATGTTGACCGATAGAGCAAACAATTCAAGTGCTTCTACCGCCGCGCCGCCCCACGTCGAATTCCAGAAGGAAGGCGACGGCGCGACTGTTGCGCTATCGGGTGCGTGGACAACCCGCAATGTCAGGCGTGTTGACGAGCGCATGCGCGAAATCGAGCGCGATACCAGCATTTCCAAGCTTGTGATCGACCTTTCCGGCATTGAACTCCTCGATACGGCAGGAACGTGGCTGATCGAGCGCCTGCGCACGACGCTGCAGGAGGCCGGCAAGGACGTCAAGATCGAGGGTCAATCGGAAAGCTGGGGCGCGCTCTTCGATGCTGTCGGCGAAGTTGCGACCACGCCTGATGATTCGCCGCCGCCCGAGCATGTATCCCTCACGGTACGTTTCTTTGCCGCAATCGGACGCAACGTCTATGCGTTTGGCGACGACTTCGTCAAATCGATGCACATACTCGGCGCTACCGTTCGCGGCGCGCAGATGAAGGGCAGCCGCCGGGGCAGCATTCGCCCTGCGGCGATCGTGCACCAGATCGACAGCATGGGCATTGGGGCCATTCCGGTGGTCGTGCTGATGTCGACGATCATCGGGGCGATCATCGCGCAGCAGGGCGCATTCCAGCTCCGCTATTTCGGCGCGGAGATTTTCGTCGTCGATCTCGTCGGCATCCTGGTTTTGCGCGAGATCGGCGTGCTTTTGACCGCGATCATGATCGCCGGGCGCTCCGGCAGCGCGATCACTGCCGAAATCGGTTCGATGAAAATGCGCGAGGAGACCGACGCGCTGACGGTCATCGGCCTCAATCCTGTCGGCGTGCTGGTATTTCCCCGCTTGGTCGCGCTGGTTATTTCGCTGCCGCTTTTGACCATCATCGCTGATTTTGCCGCGCTTGCCGGCGCCATGACCATTACCTGGGCCTATTCCGGTATTCCGCCTGATGCCTTTATTCAGCGTCTGCGCGATGCCATTGATATTTCGAGCTATCTTGCGGGCTTGATCAAGGCGCCGTTCATGGCCATGATCATCGGCGTCATGGCCTCTGTCGAGGGCATGAAGGTCGGTGGCAGCGCCGAGTCTCTCGGCCAGCGCGTGACCGCATCTGTTGTTAAATCCATTTTCGTCGTGATCGTGGTCGATGGCATTTTTGCCGTATTCTACGCATCGATCAATTTTTAAAGCCGGAGATTTAAGAAGACCCAATGACGCCGACAGCCCAGCAGGAAAACGGCAATACCGAAGAACGAGACATCATCCTGTCGGTCAAGGATGTGAGCGTTTCCTTTGGTCGGTCCAAGGTACTCGATAATCTCTCGCTCGATGTCTATCGCGGCGAAATTCTGGGCTTCGTCGGCGCGTCCGGCACGGGCAAGTCCGTGCTCATGCGCACGATCCTGGGGCTCAACCAGAAGCAATCCGGCACGATCAGCATTTTCGGTCATGACATCGACAGTGCGAATGATCAGGAGAAACTCAGTGTCGACATGCGCATGGGCGTCCTGTTCCAGCATGGCGCGTTGTTCTCGTCCCTGACTGTGCTTGAAAACATCCAGGTGCCGATGCGCGAATATCTCGATATTCCCGAAAGGCTGATGGACGAACTTGCGCGGCTCAAGATCGAGCTCGTCGGGTTGAAGCCCGATACAGCCGAAAAGTTTCCTTCCGAACTCTCCGGCGGCATGATCAAGCGCGCGGCGCTGGCGCGGGCGCTGTCGCTCGACCCCGAGATCGTCTTCCTCGACGAACCGACGTCCGGCCTTGATCCCATCGGCGCTGCCGATTTCGACGAACTCATCGCCAACCTGCGCGATACGATGGGTCTTACCGTCTACATGGTGACCCACGATCTCGACAGCCTGTTCGCGGTGTGCGACCGAATCGCTGTATTGGGAAAGAAGAAGGTTCTTGTCGAAGGAACCATCGAAGACATGTTGGCGTTTGACGATCCGTGGGTTCAGGAATATTTCCGCGGCAAGCGTGCGCGCCAGATCGTCAATGACGGCAAGACAAAGCGCAGATCAGAAGGCGTCCGTGCGGCGGCGGTATCTGAGCAAGGGCAAAAGGGTCAGGTAAGCTAACGCATGGAAACGAAAGCCAACTATGTTCTGGTCGGTGTTTTCACGCTTGTGATCTGCGCCCTTGCGTTCGCGTTCGTATACTGGATTGCGCGCTATGGCGATCGCAGCGAGACAGCGACGCTCGAAATCCGTATTCTCGGCTCGGTTACCGGTCTTTCCGAGGGCAGCCAGGTGCTGTTCAACGGCATCAAGGTCGGTACGGTCAAGAAGCTCTCGATCGACGACAATAATCCCGACGCCGTGATTGCGCAAACGGAAGTCAATGCGACAACGCCAATAACACGGTCCACGCAGGCGACGCTCGGCTTTGCCGGCTTGACCGGCCAGGCCTTCATCGAACTCAAGGGCGGCAAGCTCAACGAGCCGAACCTCCTTGAGGAGGCAGCCAAGGACGAGCAGATTGCGCGCATGGACGCCGACCCCTCCGTGGTCAACAACCTTCTGCAAAAGGCGCAAACCATTCTCGAGCGCGTGGATGGGGCGGTCAGTTCGATCGAAAGCTTCATTACCGAGGTCAAGGGACCGCTGGTCGACACGGTCAACAACACCAAGAAGTTCACCGATGCGCTCGCCAAGAATTCCGAGGTCATCGACAAGTTCAGCCAGAGTGCCGAGGATGTGCAGGCGGTCGTCAAGGAAGCGCGCGAGATGATGGCCAAGCTCAACACCGCTTCGACGCGCGTCGATGGCGTGCTTGCCAAGCTCGACACGCAATTGTCCGATCAGGACGGCAGCGTGGTCCGCGAGGCGCGTGAGACGATGAAGTCCTATCGCGCGGTTGCCGATAATTTGAATGCCCGGCTCGGACCGATCACCGACAATATCAACCGCTTTTCGGGGCAGGGCCTGCGTGACGTTCAGTCGCTCGTCAATGAGAGCCGCCAGTCGGTGCAGCGCATCGAGCGGGCGATCACCGATCTTGAGAAAAATCCGCAGCGGGTCATTTTCGGCGGTAGCGGTAGCGTTCCTGAGTATGACGGACGCACACGCCGTTGACTTTGGTCGATTCGCAAAGCATGAAGGTTAATAGATATTTACAGTTCGTTTTGCTTCGTTGGGGGGCATTGGTGAGTTTCAGGACCGTTCCCGCGTTACTTATTGCCTTGTCCGTTTCTGGCTGCGCCAGCAGCAAGAAACTTGACACGTTCGATCTCTCCAGCCCGTCGCCTGCCGTATCGGCCTCGCGCAAGCAAGGCAGGCAGATTCTCATCGCTGCGCCATCGGCGCTGAAAGCGCTTGATGGCGAAAACGTCGTCGTGCGCTCAGGTCCGCATTCGATTTCCTATTTGAAGGGTGCGCAATGGGCGGACCGACTCCCGAGCATCGTCCAGTCGCGCTTTGTCCAGGCTTTTGAAAGCACGCACCGTCTAGGCGGCGTCGGGCGCCCCGGCGATGGCCTTGCCATCGACTATCAGGTGCTCAGCGAAGTCCGCACCTTCGATATCGATGTCGAGCGCGGCAACAATGCCGTGGTCGAAATCGCCATCAGAATCCTGAACGACAAGAACGGCACTGTGCGCGCATCACGGGTTTTCCGATCGTCCTCGCCCGTCAGCGGACCGGGCAACGATGCCTACATTTCTGCCCTCGACCGCGCCTTTGATAATGTGACGTCCGATGTTGTCTCATGGACGCTGTCGGTCATTTAATTTTTCGAACTTACGAATGCATTTGCCCAGCAGTTGTTTTTAAGTTGGATTGCCGATGTATCGCCAGCAATCGTTTCTGCAAATTGTCAGGCATCTATCCGTAACGCAGATGGTATTTCTGGCGGTTGCGGGATCGACGGCGATAACCTGCTCGTTCTTCGCGGGCCGTACCGCCGGCAAGACCGAAATACACGCCGAAAGCCGCGAACTGATTGCCGGCTTTGAACGGAAGGTTGCCGACCTGCAGCACAGTCTCGATAGCGAGCGGGAGCGGGTGGGGCGGTTTTCCGATGCGAACCGAAGGCTCTCGGGCGACGCCGATGCCTTGCGCGAAAAGCTTGGTTCAGTAGTGCAGAAATTGCACAATAAAGATCGGACGCTCCAATAAAAAACGCGGCCCGAGAGCCGCGTTTTTTCACTTGCACGTTATCCCCACCTTAGCGCAGGCGGTTACTCGCATGCGCCAGCATCGTATAGACCTTGCCGGTATCGGACGTCAGGTAATTCTGCGTTGTGACATTGTCGCGGTCGTTGCGGCTGACATCTTCGAGCAGGCGCTCGAAATCATCCATGTAACGATCAACGGCACGGCGGAACTCGCTGTCGGCCTGATACTTGCGCTTGATCTCGTCAAAGGTCTGCTGGCCCTTCAGCGTATAGAGGCGGCGAGTAAAGACGTTGCGCTCGCCAGCACGGTAACGCTGCCAGAGTTCCACGGACGCTTCGTGGTCGATGGCGCGGGTGATATCGATGGACAACGAGTTCAGCGATTCCACGACCTGGCCGGGGGAACGCGTTTCCGTTGCCTTGGCCTTTGGCTCGGACGGGCCTTCATCGCTCGAAGCGCGGCGAAGGAGATCCGAAACCCAGCCATTGCCGGCAGGGCGGGGAGCAGCAGCGCGCGCGTCGAGGCTGCCGCGCAGAGGCGGTGCGGCAGGGGCAGGCGCCGGCTGGGCCGCGGGTGCCGGAGGCGTGCGCTGCGGCTGCGGGGCGACGGTTGCCGTTGTCCTGCCAGCGGTGGCCGTGCGTGCGGCGCGGCCTTCACCAACATCGGTCAGGCGACCGGACTTCTGAACGATTTCAGAGAGTTCCTTGAGCGCGTTGATCTGCTCGGAAACGGCCTTGCGCATCTGAGCGGTCGATTGCTTGGCCTCTTCTGGCATATCCATGACGCCGCGCTGCAGTTCGGAGCGGGTCTCTTCGAGTTCCGCGCGGATTGCCGCGGAGGAGCGGCGGATTTCGTCCGTTGCAGTCGCAAACTTCTGCGACGCCTGTTCCACCACTTCGGAAATCGAATTGCGGATTTGTTCGGTCGTCTGCGAGGCGCGGCCTTCGGCGCGGTCGAAGGCGGAGGAGACGAGCGTTTCGAACGAACGCATGGTCTTCTCGATGCTTTCCGACTTGGAGATGAGGCCGGCCGCAAGCTTCTGCAATGCGTCCTGGCGCTCGTCGAAGGTCGAGGCGAGGTTTGACTGCGACGCATTGATCAACTCGGAAGCCGAGTTCAGCATCTTGCCATGCTCGTCAAAGCGCTTGGCGATCGAGGCGATGTCGGTGAGCGTCGACTCCGAGAGGTTCGAGAGCTTGCCAAGATTGCCGTCGATAAGGCGTGTCGACGTCTGGAAGGACTCTGCCGCCTTGGTCGCATTCTCGGCAAAGGCCGTGGTCGTGTCGAGCAAGCGGCCATCGATATCGCCCAGGTTCTTGGTGGCCATGTCGATGAGTTCGCCAAGCTTCGCGTTCGAAGCGGAGAGACGGTCGATGAGGTTGCTGACGTCGTCGGTAAGTCCGGCCTTGGCTGCCTGTACCGCCGTGATCGTTTCGGCCGTGCGGCTGGCGATCGCATTGATAAGCGCGGCATTCTCGACGCGCAGGCGTTCCGTTGCTGCAGTTGTCGCCTCGACAAGCTGCGAGGCAAGGGTGCGGCCATTGTCGGCAAGGCTGTCGACCAGCGGTTGAGCCGTATTGTCGAGGATGCCAAGGATCTCCTGCGAACGGGCGGCGAGAACCTCGTTGAGTTCGCGGGTGCTTTCGGCGAGCTTCGACGCGGTCGAATCCGTTGCTGCCGAGAAGCGGGCTTCCAGAGCTTCAAGATTGGCCGCAGCTTCGCGGGCCCGCTCACCCAGACGACGCTCGGTTTCTGCAAGGCTCTCGTTCATGCGCTGGCTGAAGGCCTCGCCATGACCGTCGAGAGCCTCTCCAGCCTTCTGGGCCTCGCCGGTGAGCGATGCAGCGGCGTCGGTGATCTTGTCACGCAGCGTGCGTGCCACGACCGAGGCACTCTGTTCGAGCGACTTGCGAACGTTCTCCACACCCATGGAAAGTGCGTTCTCCATGGTGTTGGTGCGCTCGTCGATGGTTCCGCCGTGCGTTTCGAAGGCCTTGGCGAGAACGTCCGCGCTGTCCTGCAAGACAGCCTGCAGCGCAACCGTGCGGTCACTGATCGTGCTCGCCTTATCGTCCAGGGTCTGGCCGAGCAGCGAATTGCCCTGTTCCATGGCTGCCCGGATTGAGGCGATGCGGTCATCGAGCATGCCTGCATGTGCATTCAACGTATCGCCAATGCGCGAGTCGCTGTCGGCGAGAAGCGCGCGGATCGCTGCCGCCCGCTCTTCAAGCGCGCCGACATGCGAGGCAAGCGTTTCGTTGATCTGGCCGTTGCTGCCATCGAGCACGGAACGGATATCGGCCGTGCGTGCCTCGAGGGCGCCGATATGCGACGAGAGCGTGTTGCCGATTGCGTTGTTGCTGTTGTCCAGCACCGAGCGGATATCGGAGGTACGCGCCTCGAGAGCGCCGATATGCGAGGCAAGCGTACCGCCGATCGCATTGTTGCTGTTGTCGAGGAGCGAGCGGATATCCGATGCACGTTCTTCGAGCGAGGCGATATGCGAGGAGAGGGTGTTGCCGATGGCATTGTTGCTGCCGTCGAGCACCGAACGGATACGGACGGTACGCTCTTCGATATCGCTGGCATGATTGGCAAGCGTATCGCCAATGCGCGAATGCGTGCTGTCCAGCGCGGCCTGGATGTCCGCGGCGCGGGCATCGAGGGACGAGGCGTGGGAGGCAAGCGTGCGGTTGATGCGCTCGTCGCTATGGCTCAGAGCCTGCTCGATACCGGACGTGCGGTCCTCGATCGCGCTCGCATGGGTATTGAGCACATCGCTGATCCGCGCATCGCTGTTGACGAGGGCAGATTCGATACGATTGGTGCGATCGTCGACAGAGTCGATGAAGCCGCCGAGCGTATCGTCGATGCGTGCACCGCTATTGAGCAGGGTGGTCTGGATCTCGGCATTGCGCGCATCGATCGCCTGGGTATGCGCTGCCAGCGTGTCGCCGAGCTTGATATCGCTGCTCGATAGGGCGATCTGGATTTCCCGGTTGCGCTCATCGAGGCTCTTGGCGTGATGGTCGAGGGTCTGCGCGATCTTCGAATGCGTGTCGACGAAGGCAGCGCGCATGCCGGATGTGCGATCGTCGATGATCTTGGCATGGGCGTCGAGCGTCTGGCCGATACGGGAATCGTTGGCGTTGATCGCGGCCTCGATGGTTGAACTGCGCAGGTCGATGGTGCGTGCGTGTTCTTCGAGGGTCTCCCGGATCTTGGCATCCGTATCCGAGAAGGCGGCATGCATGCCAGACGTGCGGTCCTCGATCGCCTTGGCGTGCTGTTCGAGCGTGGCGCCGATACGGGCGTCATTGTCGTCGAGGGCTGCGCGCAGGCCGGAGGTGCGCTCTTCGAGGGAGCCAGCGTGACTGTCGATGATCTGGCCGATGGCGGCGGTGCTCGTTTCGAGGATCGAACGCAGATTGGACGTGTGGTCGCCGATCTGGCCCGCCTGTTCGCGGATGATCGAAGCTGCGCGTTCGGTTTCGCCCGAAAGCGTGGCAGCGAGCGCTTCGCGATTTTCCGCGAGGCGGTCCGCAAAGGCATTTGCATTGGTCGAGAGCAGGCTGCCGACCGATTCCGAAAGGCTCGACAGGTCGTTGCCGATCTTCGCCTTGGTTTCGTCTACGATGCCGTCGATGGAGGCGCGCCCATCCGTGAAGGTCTTGGCGATGTCGCGCGTGCGCTCGATCAATTGTTCGTTGATCTGGCGGGCACGAGCCTCGAGAGCGGAATTGAGGCGTTCGGTGCTCGTATCGAGCGACTGGGCGCGGGTTTCGAACTCAGCCAGCAGCGAGCGGCCGCGTTCGTTGATGGTCGCGTCGAGACCGGCAAGGCGATTGTCGAATTCGCCGACCAGCGTCTGCGTTGCGTCGCCGAGCAGCGACAACATGCTGCTGGTCCGGCCATCAAGGGTGTCCGCGAGCTTGAGGCTTACCGCGTCAGTCTGCTCCGAAAGGGCAGCGATGCGCATTTCCAGAAGATTCGCAAAGGCTTCGCCCGATGTGCTGATCTTGTGCGAGATATCGTCGGAGCGCGAAACGATGGACTCCGTGATCGCCTGGCCACTCTGGGTAAGCCGATCGATAAGGCCTTCGCCGGACTGGCTGATCGACATTGTGAGGTTTGTCGAAGCATTGGCGATGTTGTCGCGCAGCGCATCGCCGGCGAGCGACAACTCTTCCTTGAGCTGTTCGTGCGCGCTCGAAATCGAGGCGCGTACGCGCTCGGCATGGCCGATGACGGATTCGCGTTCGCCGCCGAGACGGTCGACGAGGGTGCGGATGCGATATTCATTGTCCGTATAGACGCGTTCGAGCTGGTTAACCTCGGTCTGGACCAGCGTCTCAAGTTCGACGGCGCGTGCCAAGGTGCGCTCGACGCCTTCGCTCATCGCGGCAACTTCGCGGCGTACAGCCTGACCGAGTGACGCGACGCGATCGGATGAGAGCATTTCCGGCTCTGACAGGCGCATGGCGGCTTCTGCCATCGAGCGCGCTGCATACTGCATTTCCTGTGCGCGGCGCACCATGAGGGCAAAGGCCCAGAACAGCATGATCGGCACGATGATCGCGACGGCAAGGCCGATTGCATATGGAGCAGCGGCAAAGTCGGACAATGAGCGGATCGAGCGCAGCCCTGGGAAGAACGCATTGCCGACGGCGAGCACGCCTGCAGCCCATAATACGCTGACGATTGCGGTTGGCAGCGCATAGGAGCGCGGCATCTGTGCGGCGGGCGTGGAAGCGCGGGCAGCTGTTGCCTTTTGCAACAGGTCGTCGTTTGCCGGCTTGAAAGTCTGCGACGGCACGGCAGGCGCCTTGGGCGGGGCCGGCGGCGCTGCGGGAATGGGGTTCGCGGCCTTGATCTGCGGCTTTGGTGCAGGAAGCGGTGCAACATTTGCGGCAGGGGCAACGGGAGCAGGGGCAGGTTTGGTTTCAGCCACCAGCACAGGTTCGGCATCCGGCGTCAAATTGTGCTTTTCAGCCGCCAATTCCTGCGCCGCCTGCGAAATCTGGGCTTCGAGGTCGCTCAAGGACAAAAGATCATCGTCGATCGGCGACAGATCCATATCCATGCCGAGCGTCGATTCGTCGAAATCGATTTCTAGCGCCTTTTCAAGAGCTTGGCCGAGTTCGTCTTCGGTCTTGGCTGCTTTGCTTCTAGGGGCTGTGGCCATGTTTACCTCACAATATTGGGCGGTTGACCACATGCGAAGTCCCCCGCGCCATACTCATTACGCCGCTACTTTATCGTACTGACACATGGATTGGAAAGAAACAACGGATTCGGCAAATGCTTAAAAGTTTAAACACAAGGTTAACGGGAGCCGGCGTCGCTGAAATTTATGGTGCAGGTGCTCCCGGCGGAGCCAGTCCGCCTCTCTGTGCCCTGCCTTTGTTTCGATAGACTCGAGAAGGCGCAACACGGGTTGATTTATCGTTGCAAGCGTTCGTCCCAATTAAAAACGGCGCGCCCCGTTCTGGCACGAAAATTGCTGACTATGGATACACGGAAAAGAGTCTGCTGCCGGATGCTTTATCGGCAAACTACGTGTTTTGAGTCATTTTTAAGCGCAAACGCCACATATTGGGTGAAACTGGATGATTTATAGAACAAAGCATATTGCACACAGAACATGCATGGCTGGCATGATGATGATATTTTTATCGGCGTGCGATCAAAGTTATACGGAAGGGCGGGTAACGGCGGCGCCAACGGTCGAACCCGCAGCGGTGGCTTCGACATTCGAAACACCGAACGATTTGAAGGAAACGGCGCCTGCAAATCCCAGCCCGACGGAAGGACCTGTTGTAGGAACGGTCACCGTCGTTCCCGGAACGGGGTCGCCTGATCCACAACTGGGCGGCGGCGAGGCGATCCCGCTCACCGGGCCCACCGACACACAAATCGTAATGCCCGCTGCGGAAGAAAAAGTGGTGCGATTCACCGAAATCGCCCCCGACACGGTCGGCGGCGCAACACTTAAACCTTCGCCCGCCCTTGACTACGACCTGGGCAACCTCGTGGCATCGACGGCCGGACAGTACGGCATTTATGAGACCGCTACACCCAGCGACGATGAGGTTTTCATCACTCCTATCAGGGGCCAAATACGCTATCCCCAACCTTTGAAATCAGCCGCAACGGCAGAACGGTTTCCAATTATCATCTTTCTGCACGGGAATCATTGGAACACTGATCCGAGCTATAGAGGGTATGATTATATTGCTCAGGATCTGGCGGCGCATGGCTATGTCGTGGCCTCGATCGACGCCAACGGGATCAATAGCGGCAGCGCGATTGATGGAGACGAGTCCAGCCAGTCGCGGGCGCAACTCATATTGGGCACGCTGGATCGGCTGCGCCAGGTCGATGCATCCGGCCAGGTTAATTCAGACAATGAACCCGGGCCGCTCGACGTACTGAAGGACAAGCTCGATTTCGACCGTATCGGCATCATGGGTCATTCGCGCGGCGGACAGGGCGTCTCCTATGCCATCAAATTCAACCAGACACGGCTCGGGGTGACCGAGGACGATCTGCGCGCGTCATTGAAAGCAAATCCTTATTTCTTCGAGGAGGATTATCCTGACTTGCTTGAGGCGGTCAAACCGGCAATCGAATCCTTCCCGGGGACTTCGAGAAGCCCTGCGGTCGCCGCGGCCCCGGCCAGTATTGACGACGATAAATTCGCGGAAGCCGCCAAGGAATATAATCTCTTCTACGCCGCCGGGCGCGAGACGGTAAAGCCCTATGACTTCAAAGGCGCTTTCATGCTGGCCCCGACTGATACAGATGGAAATTTCGGTATCAACAATGTGCCGCTTGCCGTCCTGCTGCCCGGCTGCGATGGAGATTTGGCCAATCTCAATGGGGCGATTGCCTATGATCACAACCGCTTCGGCCCGATAAGCGATATGGCGCCGCACTACCAGATCATGGTCAAGGGCGCCAACCATAATTACTATAATACGGTATGGGTAGAGGACGATTTCGATAGAAATGCACCACTATATTGCGACGCAGCCAGGCAGGACAGCATCCGCCTGAGCGAGGACAATCAGCGCCGCAGCGGCAATTTCCTCATCAGCTCCTTCATGCGCTACCATGTCGGCGGCGAGCAGAAATTTGCTACCTATTGGAACGCGGCGGCGCGCCTGCCGAATGCCGCCTGTCCCTCCACCGACGGTCCATGCGATGAGAGGGTTGTCCTGAGCGTGCAAAAAGGCGCCGACAAGCGCAAGCTCATTCAGCGCTTCGAGCGCAGTGACAGCATGGCGCGCAACGAATTTGGCGGCAGCTTCAGCTTGAGCGGTTTTGATGAGGCAGCCTTCTGCACGATGGGGCTGGGCAGCACAGGAGTATCGGACTGTAAACCAGGCCGCTTGGAGCATTTTGATTATGGTGACGGGATCCGCCCACAGGGATTCCTTTCAATTGCCGATCATTTCGAGCTTGCCTGGAGCAAGTCCCATGCTTCGATTGCCACGGATCTGAAGGGTCTTTCCGCCAAGTCGTACGATACGCTGACATTCCGTATTGCTGTCGTGCGACCTACAGGACAGGAAGTCAACGTGACGCTGACCGACAAAAGCGGCAAGGCAGCCACCGTTGCAGCAAGCGCTTTTACCGACGCCCTCTATAATGTCCCGCGCAAAATGGAAAAAGGGCTGCCCATGATCGACGATCCCCGCGATGCGCCGTTCGCCGATCGAAAAATGGCTTCGTTGCTCAACATGGTTGCAATCCCGCTCAAGGCGTTCGGCGGCATTGATATGACCGGGCTGAAGGAGTTGAAGCTCAGCTTCCCCAAGGAAAGCGGCAAGGTGGCGGTCACCGATATCGAGTTGCAAAACTTCAGCCGGGAAGCACCGCTCTCAACCGTTGCCCGCAAGTAGCGCATATTACAATCCCGCATCCCGCTTCTGGCATAGTCCGAGGCGGGATGCGCATTTTCAATCGCATATTTTTCAAGAACGCGGAGCGCGGGCAGCCGCATCAAGCCGAAGAACTAGAGCGGCCCAAATTTCAGCAAAACATCAAAATTTACCGAACGTTCACCATAATCCTTAAAACGCCCGGCGATTGCCAAGTTTTAACCTTGAATCAGCGCAATTTGATGAAACTTGTTCGTTCATTCGTAAACGTGTTCTGGAGAGTAGCAATGGCACAACAGGCGGCATCGATGGCATTCGCATTGCCGGGCGGAGAGCAATCGCTCCCTTCGCGCAAACGACCGATCGACCTCGTTCACCTGACCCGCGAGACTTTCGGCGACCGCACGCTCGAAACTGAAATTCTCGGCCTCTTTTCCCGCCAGACCAGCAGCATTGTCGACCGGCTCGCCCATGCGACACCTGACGAGCGTGCGCGGCTTGCAAAGTCGCTCAAGGGTTCGGCCCGCATCATCGGCGCTTTCGGCGTTGCCGACGTGGCTGAAGCCATCGAATATGCGCCGGCCGACCCGAGCAAGCTCAAGGAACTGCGGCCCATCATCGACGACGTGCGCGACTATATCGCTGCCATTACCCGTTGAGGCGTAGCTTCCGACATAACGTTGCCCGGTGCCGCGCGTGCTCGGGCTGCGTCAGGGAGTGCAATTGACTTCCCGCCCCAAATCCCTATGTCAGCGATAAAATTTCCTGCTTGGGGCATGTTATGGCGAAAATCACGTTTGTCACTTTTGATGGCGCACGGTTCGAAACGGACGCAGAAAACGGCTCGACCGTGATGGAGAATGCGATCCGCAACGCGGTGCCGGGCATCGATGCCGAATGCGGCGGCGCCTGTGCCTGCGCCACGTGCCACGTCTACGTCGATGAAGTGTGGACGGGCGTTGCGGGCGAACCGGAGGCCATGGAAGAAGACATGCTCGACTTCGCCTATGACGTGCGTCCCAATTCGCGCCTGTCCTGCCAGATCCGCGTATCCGACGATCTCGACGGTCTCGTGGTGCATGTTCCCGAGCGGCAGGCCTGATATTTTCTCATCGATGGATTAAAATCGCCGATCGGCGCGCCATTTTACGGGTGGGCGAGGATGCACTCACTTGACCTTGGTGAATGCAGTCGCTACGCGCTGTGCAGCCCGTGCGTCCCGTATGCACCAGCCAAGATCCCAATTTCGTCTGCACGGCATACAGACCTTCTGGCATGAGGAATTTTCGATGAGCGAAGTTATCAAAACCGATATTGTCATCATTGGCGCCGGCCCCGTCGGTCTTTTCGCGGTGTTCGAGCTTGGCCTTTATGACCTGAAATGCCACCTCATCGACATTCTCGATCGTCCGGGCGGCCAGTGCGCCGAGCTCTATCCGGAAAAGCCGATCTATGACATCCCGGCTTGGCCTATCATCAGCGGCCATGATCTCACCGAAAAGCTCATGGAGCAGATCAAGCCCTTCTCGCCGCAATTCCATTTCAACCGGATGGTTACGAAGCTGGAGCGTCAGGCCGACGGCGGTTTTCATGTCGAAACCGACGAGGGCGAGGTCTTCGAGGCCAAGGTGGTCGTGATCGCGGCCGGTGGTGGCTCATTCCAGCCCAAGCGCCCGCCAGTTCCCGGCATCGAAGCCTATGAGGGCAAGAGCGTGTTCTATTCGGTGCGCCGGATGGAGGAGTTCCGCGACCAGGATATCCTCATCGTCGGCGGCGGCGACTCCGCGCTCGACTGGGCGCTCAACCTGCAGCCGATTGCACGAAGCCTGACCGTCGTGCATCGCCGCGCGGAATTTCGCGCAGCGCCCGACAGCGTCAAGAAGATGTTCGAACTCGTCGAAAGCGGCAGCGTCCGCTTTGAGCTTGGGCAGGTATCAGGGCTCAAAGGTGAGGACGGGCAACTCAGTCATGCGACGATCAAGGGCAGCGAAGGCGAAATCGATATTCCGGTCACGCGCATGCTGCCGTTCTTCGGACTGACGATGAAACTCGGACCGATTGCCGATTGGGGGCTTAATCTGCATGAGAATCTCATTCCGGTGAATGTAGAGAACTTTGAGACGTCGGAACCAGGCATCTTCGCCATCGGCGATATCAACTGGTATCCGGGCAAGCTGAAGCTCATCCTTTCCGGCTTCCACGAAGCCGCCCTGATGACACAGGCGGCAAAGCACATTGTCAGCCCGGGCGAGCGGATCGTCTTCCAGTACACGACATCATCGACAAGTCTGCAAAAGAAACTCGGCGTCGCCAACTAGGCCCGGTTACGGCGTCTTGCCGAACTCGCGGATCAGGCGGTAGCTTAATAGCCGCCCGAAGCGGTCCTCGAAATTGAGGGCCTCGACCTTGTCGAACTGCACCTGGGCAAGGTCGTGCTGCTTCATAAGTTTCGCGGTCAGCGTGCTGATATCGTTCTTCAATGTTGCGCAGTCGCTGCGCCAGGGTAGCGCTTCGATCTGGCGTTCCATATTGCCTGCCGCGGTGCGGGCAATGGAGATGTGGCTTTCCTCGTGCCGCTTGATATCGGCTGAAAGTGTGTCCCAGATCATCGCAAGATCGGCCGGCGCGGTGCGCCGCTGCGCCCAGCGGGGCAGGTAGACATGCGCGTGGACGATGATCGTCGCATCGACCACACGACAGGTCTTGCCATTGGAGCCGTACTTGATGCGGCTTTCGAAGCGCATCTTGGTCATGCCCGGATGGCGCTGCCCGGTTTTCTGCAGGACCGGCCCGCGGCGGTATAGCTCGCGGTCGAGATCCGCCGCCGTCTTGCCGTTAAGGTTGAAGTATTCATAGCTGCGCAGGACGGTCGCTGCGTTGGCAGGCTGTGCTGCAAGGACGATCGCTGTGGCAAACGCTGCAGCTTTAGCAAAAATACGCATGATCTGTTCCTGTGTTCCGGCCAAGTCTGCCCGATCCAGACCCTATCGTCAAAAACATTGCGGATGAATTGACGCCGTGCGCGTTCTGTTCAAAAACAGGGGAATGTGAAGGGAGTAAGGCAATGGATTGGAATTGGAAGCTCGGGCATGGCCGCACGCTAACGCTTGGGAGCCGCGCGCTGATCATGGGCGTCCTCAACGTTACGCCGGATTCCTTTTCCGATGGCGGCCAGCACTATTCCCTGGACCAGGCGCTTGCCGGAGCCCGGCAGATGATTGCCGAAGGCGCCGATATCATCGATGTCGGCGGCGAATCGACCCGCCCGGGCGCAACGCGAGTAGAACCGCATGTGGAGCAGTCGCGGGTTCTGCCGGTCATCGAGGCCCTCGTGAAGGAAAGCGACATCATCATCTCCGTCGATACCTATCGCGAAGAGACGGCGCGGCTTGCCGTTCGCGCCGGCGCCCATATTGTCAACGATGTGTGGGGGGTCCAGCGGGAGCCTGCCATCGCCGACCTTGCCGCCGAGACGGGCGCGGGTCTCGTCATCATGCATACAGGGCGCGAACGCGAGCGCGATCCGGACGTCATCGTCGACCAGTTCGCGTTTCTCAATCGCTCGCTCGAAATCGCCAAGCTTGCCGGCGTTGCCCGCGAGCAGATCGTCCTTGATCCCGGTTTCGGCTTTGCCAAGGACACCGCGGAAAACATCGCGCTTATGGACCGGTTCGCCGAACTTGCGGCATTCGGCTATCCGTTCCTTGCCGGAACGTCGCGCAAGCGTTTCCTCGGCGCTACGTCCGGCGGCGAGGGGGAGCAGCGCGACGTCGCGACGGCCGCATCTTCGGCTCTGCTTCGCCTTGCCGGCGCCGATATTTTCCGCGTGCACAATGTGGCAATGAATCGTAGCGCCCTCGCGCTTGCCGATGCGATGCTTGCTGCCCGGCGGGAACGCCGATGAAGCAACCCATGCACAAGGCCTGGCTTGGCCTCGGCGGCAATATCGGCGACCCTGTGGCTGCCATGGCGCAGGCACTGCGTGCGCTTGATGGACGCGAGGATACGGATGTCGTCGCCGTCTCGCCGGTTTACAAGACGCCGCCCTGGGGCAAGACCGACCAGGCCTGGTTCCATAATGCCTGCGCCGAGGTTTTGACCGCGCTGGAGCCAGAGGCGCTGCTTGCGACCTGCCTCGACATCGAGAAAGAGATGAAGCGCGAACGCATCGAGCGCTGGGGACCGCGCATCATCGATATTGACGTGCTTGCCTATGCCGGATTCGAGACTTTCGCGAGTCCGACCCTGGTTCTGCCGCATCCGCGCATGACCGAGCGGGCCTTCGTGCTTGTCCCGCTCGCCGAAATTGCACCGGATCTGGTGGTTGACGGCAAGCCCGTGTCGCATTGGCTAGCCCGTTGCGACAAGGCCGGGGTGGAGGAAGCGCTGGGCGATTCCGGCTGGTGGCGCGAAGGAGCTTGAGGCACCACCGTTGATTCCGGGCCACTCCGGCAAACGCGAGGGTGATGCAAGGGAAGGACGCTGCGTACGCGAAAGAGGGCCGAAGGCTCAGTTCTTTGCGATACTTCCGACAGCCACCGAATCGACTCGCTTCAAGGATACCCCGACAACGGGGATAAGCTGGTCTTCAAGGCGAACGGATATCGTCACGTTCATCGTGTTGTCGCTGGTGAATTTTGCCTGCATCACGCCGGTGAGCTGCTTTCGGCTTATCGAAAGGACGACGCGGTCGCCGGCGACATTGCCGCCGGTGATATCGAGGCCTTTGCCGGCGGAGCCGTCAAGGAAGGTGCCCTTGTAGCTATTGCCGGAGCGGATGACCGTCGCCTTCATCGGCTGGTTGAAGATGCCGACGCGGCAGCTGCCGTCGAGCGTCATGCCCGGCTTCTCTGCTGGCGTTGTTCCGTCAAGGGTGCAGGTGAATTTCGTGCCCTTGTATTTACCGGCGACGATCTCGCCCGGTCCGGTCCATTGACCCTCGACCGTGCGGAAGAACTCGGCATCGTTGTCCCTTGCATGCGCCGGCGGCGCGAGAAGCGCGCAGGCGAACAGGGACAGGGCAGCGGCTGTTGCGCTTCTCTTCATCGGCGGGACTCAACACAAATCATTGGAATAGGTACGTGGGGCGATCATGGTCCGGAATGGTTAACGGAAAGTTGCCGTCCACAGAAAACGTGTCGCGACGAAGATTGCAACCAATAATTGGCGAACGTGGGACTATTCCTTTTTCGTTCCGCCGATACGGGCCAAATCTCCGATGAAATCGCCGATGTTCGGGCGCCGTTCGGCATTGAAGGGAAATGGCCGCACCAGATCCATCGCAGAAATGCCGATGCGCGCCGTCATCAGACCATTGATCACACCTTCGCCGAGGCGCGCGGAAAGTTTTGCGGCAAGCCCATGGCCGACCAATTGCTGGATGATCGAGTCGCCCATGGCAACGGTACCGGTGACGGCAAGATGCGCGATCACATTGCGCGTCAGTCGCAGAAAGCCGAGCGTGCCGGGCCTGCCGCCATAAAGTTCCGACAGGCGCCGGATCAACCTCGCGGATTCGAACACGACGTAGCCGATATCGACCAGAGCGCGCGGACTGACCGCGGTGACGATGGAGACGCGCTTGGCGGCAGCAAGGATCATGTCACGTGCCTGGCGGTCGAGCGGGCGCAGCAACTCGGTTTCGCTGAGGCGGATCAGGTCGCGACCATCGATGACCTCGTCGCGCAGATCGTGGAGCAGCGCGCGGCCCTTGGCCGTGGGCGGCAATGTCTCGGCGATCGCGACGAGCTTGCCGACGACGGCCTTTGCTGCGCGGCTATCATTGCCCTCGGCGGCTTTCGCTGCCTCTTCGCGCAAATGCTGCACGGACGCCAGCCGGCGCAGGGCGAGACCTTCGCGCAGGACGATTGCCACAAGTGCAAATGCCGCAAGGAAAGCAACGGCAAGCGCCAGCCAGCCGAGCCAGGGCGCCCGTTCAAACAAGGTGCGGATAAGATTGTCGGCCCATAACCCCAGAGCAAGCGATACCAGGATGCCGAGTGCGCCGGTGAAGAGCGATGCGAAAGAAAAGCGCGACTTGCGGGCAAGGGCGGGCGGCGGCGTCAGCGCGTCGAGTTCATTGGCAACGGCGTCATCGACGTCGAAAACATCGACAGCAGCCGGCGTAATCACCGCAACATCCTTGATCGCTGTCGGGCGGCGCACCTGTGATTTCGGCGCACTGGCAGCGTGCCGTGTTTCCGCTGCAGGTGCTGGGTCGAGGCGAAAGGCTGCGGGCTTGCGCGAGTTCTGGTCCGTCATGCGAGGCGATCTCCGATGAGGAACTGTAGGGCGCGATCGAGCCGGATATGCGGCAGTGATAGTGTTATACCCTCGGCGGTGCGCTCGAGCTTGGGTGGCCGGAAGCGAACGAAGCGAATGGCCGGATCGTCGGTGGGGCGGTCCGGAGCTTCAAAGATTGAATCCGGTTTTGCCGGCAAGTCACCGGGAAATATGGCAGTTTCAGTCTTGCCGTCGAATGTCTCGCCATTGATCGTCTCGCCCTTCAAGGGCATACCAACGATCACGGGCAATACCTCCCTGCCTTGCGTCACGGTTGCCTCGCGCGTCGTGCGAACGGCGGCCATGGCGAGCACATCGACGCTTGCACCCGAAAAATCGGCCCGGCTCACCGCGCGGTCGACGAGGCGGCGCACGATGGCCTGAAGCCGGTCGTGGCTTTCATGGTGGAGATGGTCGGCCTTGGTTGCGGCAACCAGGATGCGGCTGATGCGCCGCTGCACCAGTCCCGTCAGGAAGTTTGTGCTGCCAGGGCGAAAGCATGAGAGAATTTCCGTCAGCGCTCTTTCGAGATCCGCGACCGCGGCCGCACCGGCATTCATGGCCTGCATGGCATCGACAAGAACGATCTGGCGGTCGAGACGGGCGATATGTTCGCGGAAGAACGGCTTGACGACATGGGTCTTGTAGGCCTCGTAGCGGCGCTCCATCATGGCGGCGAGTGTCCCGGGTCGATGCTTGCCATCGGCAAGGCCGGGAAGCGGCGCGAAGGTAAGTGCGGGCGAACCGTCTAGATCGCCCGGCATCAGGAAGCGGCCGGGCGGCAGGGTCGAAAGTGCCCGTTCGTCCGCCTTGCCCGCCTTCAGATAGGCGGTGAAGCTTTTCGCCAGCTTCTGCGCCCACATTTCGTCGGCCGGGCCATCGGCCTCGGCGCCGGCTGCCTCCTGAACCCAGTCGGTCGCGACATCGCGGTGGCTGGCGAGTTGAGCCAACTCAAAGGAATCCCTCGAAAACTCGCTGTAGGATTTACCGAGAAGCGGCAGGTCGAGCAGCCACTCGCCCGGGTAGTCGACGATATCGACGGAGAGCTTGCCGCCCGAAAACATGCGATTCCACATCGAGGCGGATTCATATTCGATCGTCAAGCGGAGTTCAGAAATGGCTCGCGTCGATTCCGGCCATATGCGGTCGTCGATCAGCGCCTTCAAGTGTTCTTCATATTGGAAGCGCGGCACGGCATCATCCGGCTGTTCCTCCAGATAGGCGCGGGCGATGCGTCCGGATTTCTGCGCTTCGAACAGCGGCAACCGGCCGCCATGGATCAGATTGTGGACGAGGGCGGTGATGAAGACTGTCTTGCCGGCACGCGAAAGGCCGGTTACGCCGAGGCGGAGCGACGGCGAAACGAGCGCACTGGTCCGGTCGGCCAATGTATCGAGCGCAATTTTGGCTTCGTCGGTAAATGTCGTCAGTGTACCCAATTCTATCGTCCCATGGCGCGGTCACAGTTTCAGCCATATGGGACGAAGCCCGGTCGATGGCAAGGAATTGACGTCTTAGAGGTGATGTTCGGCGGGTGAGAAGAACGCCTGAAGCATACCGGTTCCCGGGTTAATTTCGGCGAGAGGGGCTTCGAAACTGATGACGGCGAGGCCAGCAGTGGGGAAACCCGATACGAGGTCAGGGTGTGCCGGTGATTTTGCCTGGTCTATGAGCGCGATCGCAAGCTCCTCCATCATGGGATTGTGGCCGACAAGCATGACGGAATTGGCGGTTTCGTGTTCGAGGCCGGCCATGCGCACGCTCAAAAGGTAGCCATCGGCGCCGCCCGAGTAGAGCTTTTCGGCGTCTTCAACGATAAAGGGTAGTTCGAGAGCGATATATTCAAGAGTTTGCCGTGCCCGGATTGCAGGTGAACACAGGACGATTTCGGGCCGAAATCCAGACCTCTTCAGCTCCTCGCCGACGACCTTGGCAGCTTCGATGCCGGCAATATCGAGGGCACGGTCAAAGTCCTTCTGACCGGCCGAGGGCCAGAGCGCTTTTGCATGCCGCAACAAAAAGACCTGACTCATCTATCGATTTCCCAGCGCTAAGATGCCCTTTAGAGTGGTTGCACGCTTCTTCGAAAGACGCAATTGCTGGATTCAGCTGTGGCGCAAATGTCAAAATAATCAAATAATTGTGCAAAAGGCGCCTGCGGAAATTCTGTGCTGCATGCGTTTTGGGAGTGCAAGCTACAACTCCCAGTAGAGTGTAAGAGCTATAAAAGGCCGCGTTTGGCCCCGAAAACCAATCATTTCGGTGCAGAAAATTCGAACATCCTGCCAATTTTGCCAATAAATTGAGCAAATTCCTGCCATTTGTTTCTGCGATTTACATGTCTTTTTGTAGTTGTGTGCCCATGTGACACGACCTATATAGGCCTCCTCGCGTCTCATAGGTGCAGGGTGATTCAAAGATGAATGAACTGATCGATCTTGACTACAAGCCCACGGATGACGAGCCCTTCATGAGTGATCGGCAGAAATCCTATTTTCGTGAAAAACTCATCAACTGGAAAAACGACATTCTGCGGGAGGCGCGCGAAACGCTTGAGATCCTGCAGCAGGAAAACGCCAACCTGCCGGACATAGCCGATCGCGCCTCGTCCGAAACTGACCGCGCCATCGAGTTGCGCGCCCGTGACCGCCAGCGCAAACTCATCTCGAAGATCGACGCCGCTTTGCAGCGTATCGACGACGGAACCTACGGCTTTTGCGAGGAGACCGGGGATCCGATCAGCCTGAAGCGTCTTGATGCACGGCCGATCGCAACGCTTTCTATCGAAGCTCAGGAACGTCACGAACGACGCGAGAAAGTTTACCGCGACGACTGAGCGGAGAAAATCAAAGCACCAGAGAAAGGCCCGGTTTTCCGGGCCTTTCGTTTTGTACGGTCTATCGTTTTTCCGGCTTGGAGAGTTCGCCAAGGAGACGCTCCATCTCGTCCTCGATATTGTCGGCTTTCCTGGGCGCCTCGTCCTTGCCGGGTGCAATGTTGAGCTCGCTTTCAAGATCCGCCTCGAAGGCCTCGGAGAAGTCGATCTCGCCGAGGGTCACGTCGGGCTCCACCGTCTCGGCAGGGCCGACGTTTTCGAGCGTCGGTTCCTTATAGGCCGAAGGTGCAGGCGCAGCCGAGGCGGGTTCATTGCGCACGGCAAAGGGAAAAGCTGCGGCGGTGGTCGTGCGCGGTTCCGAAGGGCGCTCGCTTGCGGGTGCGGGCGAAGGCGATTCCATCTTCGGCGCTGGCGGTTGCGGGGCGGATGCCTGCCGCATGACGCGGGGCCAGACACCGTTTTCGGCCGCAGGCTCACTAACGACCGGCGTCTCGACGGCTGGTGCGGCGAAGGATGGGGCCTCTACTGCCGTCGCAACCGTTGCGACGCGAGCGGCTCCAGCTGCTGCGGGCAGCGGAGGAACGGGAACGGCGGCTGGCGCATGCTTTGGTGGTTCGGCGAGACGCAAATCCCGCTGCGGCGCGACCGGACGCTGTTGGGGCGGTGCAGGGCGCAAGGGGATCTGCGGCGCGGCCTGGGCGGTTTGCGCAGGACGTGACGGGGCGGGTGCCGCGACGGGCGCGACCGGTTCCGGGGCGGCGATCGGAGCAATCGGCTCCGGCTGCGGTTCTTCCACCGCGACTGGTCGCTTCGCCTCGGCCACGGGCGCGGAAACCGGCGGTGCTATTGTTTCGTTGCGCGAGGGCTGCTTTGCGAACTGGCGGATATTCTGCTCGATGACAACGTCGCTCGGGCCGCCGATCAGGATGAGATGTTCCACATCGTCGCGCCGTACGAGCACGAGACGCCGGCGATTGTCGACGGCTGCTGCGTCAGTGACGGAGAGGCGCACCTGCCTGTTGCGGCCGCCGGCGACGAAGGTTCCGCCGGTTGCGCGCCGCAAGATGGCGAAAACGATCAGCAACAGCAGGATCACCAGGAGGAACAGCAGGACAAAACCGACAATGGGGGCGGCTGTGTCACCGACGATAGGGGCGAGCCAAGCGTTCATGACGAACTCTCCTTTAAGGTCTCCGAGCCCAAAACCTGTTCCCCGACATGGGCTTCCACGCAATACTTTGCGTGACACTAGTGCGAGCCAATGCTGGCCGCAACCCTGATGCCGTCAGTCTACCCTGGGATAAATCATTAGCCGGAAGCATTCGCCCGGCGGCGATATGGAATCGGCAGTCAGCCAACGAGTAGTGGACGAAGGCCCTGCATTTGAAAGATAGGGTTTATAGCGCCGAAAAGATATGATCCAAACGATTCGAAGCGAGACAGCGCAGCCAGGGTCGTGGCGGCGATTGTGAGGTAAAAAGGGGTTTGAGACGCATGTCTCAAGAAACGAACAGCGATCTTTATCCAGAACCGATCATTGCGAATACCAAGTCGAACAAGGCGGGTCTGCGCCTCGTCATCCTCGGTGTGCTGCTCGTCGGCGTTTCGATCCTCTACTTCATTTACCGGGACCAGTTGGGGCAACAGTTCCTTCTTGGACTGCTCGGCACGCTGGCCATGACCGGCGTTTTCTATCTTTTCGGCTCGGCGATCAACGTAATCCAGTTTACCCCGCGTGGCACGAGCGACGAACTGACACGCGCCTTTGTCGATACGCTGCCCGAAGGCACCGTCGTTTGCGACCAGAAGGGGCGCATCGTCTACGCAAACCGCGCCTATGCGCAATTGACGGGTGTCACCAATTCCAATGATGTCCGCCCGATCGAACATATTCTTTCCGGGGAAGCTGCCGCCTCAGATCCCATCTACCGTCTCGCCAATGCCGTGCGCGACGGGATTTCCGGGCAGGAAGAACTCAGGCTGTCGCGTCCTCTCGATCCGTCGCGCGAACCGGTCCCGACCTGGTACCGCATCAAGGCGCGCCCGGTCGCCGGCATTCCTGACCAGACCGCTCCGGTCTATGCCTGGCAGATCGCCGATATTTCGGCCGAGCGCGCCGAGCAGGAACGCTATTTCCAAGACATTCAGGAAGCGATCGACCATCTCGATCATGCGCCTGCCGGTTTCTTCTCGGCCGATCCTGACGGGCGCATCATCTACATCAACGCGACGCTCGCCGAATGGCTCGGCGTCGATCTGACGCGGTTCACACCGGGATCGATGATGGTTCGCGAGATCGTCGCCGGCAATGGCATGGCGCTGATCAATGCGGTCAAGACCGAGCCCGGCACCAGCCGCAATACGGTGATCGACCTCGACCTTGCCAAGGCCAATGGCCAGAGTCTCGCCGTCCGTTTTTATCACCGCGTACAGGTGCAGCGCGACGGAAGGCGGGGCCCGAGCCGCACCATCGTTCTCAACCGCGCCGAGGGCGAGGACAACTCGGCCGCGTTGCGCGCAGCGGAAGTCCGGTTCACGCGCTTCTTCAATTCCGCGTCGATGGCAATTGCCGCCGTCGATGCCACAGGCAAGATCCTGCGTACCAATGCGCGGTTCCTCGGTCTGTTCGCGCCAATCGTCGACCGTGACGACATCGACCGGCGCATCCCCCTGGAGACTGTGGTGCACGAGCGCGACCGCGAAGCCTTTGACCGGGCACTTGCGGCTGCATTTGACGGTCAGGCCGAGATTTCGCCTGTCGATACGGTCGTTCCAGGCAATGAGGAACGCCATTTGCGTTTCTACATCAGCCCGGTGTTCGATGCGGGATCGGAGGACGGCGCCGAGGAAGCCGCTATCGTTTCGGTCGTGGAGACGACGGAACAAAAGGCACTCGAGGCCACGATGGCCCAGAGCCAGAAAATGCAGGCCGTGGGCCAGCTGGCCGGCGGTATCGCCCACGATTTCAACAATGTGTTGACCGCCATCATCATGTCGTCGGACCTGCTCCTGTCCAATCACCGCGCGTCCGATCCGTCCTTCGCCGACATCATGAACATCAAGCAGAATGCCAACCGTGCCGCATCGCTGGTGCGCCAGCTCCTCGCTTTCTCGCGCCGTCAGACCCTGCGGCCGGAGGTTCTCAACCTTACCGACGTGATTGCCGATGTGCGCATGCTGCTGACGCGGCTTGCCGGCACGCAAGTAAACCTCAAGATCGAGCATGGCCGCGACCTTTGGCCGGTAAGGGCCGATCTTGGCCAGTTCGAGCAGGTGGTCGTCAACCTGACGGTCAATGCACGCGATGCGATGCCAGATGGCGGCGACCTCATCATCCGCACCCGCAATGTCAGCGAGGCCGAATCTGCCGAGCTTAATTACCGTGATCTCATTCCGGGGGACTACGTGCTGGTCGAGGTTGCCGACAGCGGGACCGGCATGCCGCCGGAGGTCATCGCCAAGATCTTCGAGCCGTTTTTCACGACAAAAGAGGTGGGCAAGGGGACGGGCCTCGGCCTTTCCATGGTCTACGGCATCATCAAGCAGACCGGCGGTTCGATCCACTGCGAATCCGAACCCGGCAAGGGCACGATCTTCCGCATATTCCTGCCGCGCTATGTGGAGGAGAAGCAGGCGGCGACCGTCAATGCCGATGGCGAGGTGATCGCCGCCGAAGCGCCGAAGCGCGAGAAGAAGGCGGAGAAGGCGACCGACCTTTCAGGCTCTGCCACGGTTCTCCTCGTCGAGGACGAGGATGCGGTGCGCATGGGCGGGCTGCGTGCGCTGCAGTCGCGCGGCTATACGGTGCATGAGGCTTCCAGCGGCGTCGAGGCGCTGGAAGTAATGAAGGAACTGGGCGGCAAGGTCGATATTATCGTGTCGGACGTGGTGATGCCGGAAATGGACGGGCCGACGCTGCTGCGCGAGTTGCGCAAGGAATATGGCGACATAAAATTCATCTTCGTCTCGGGATATGCCGAGGACGCCTTTGCCCGCAATCTCCCCGAGGACGCAAAGTTTGGATTCCTGCCGAAGCCGTTCTCATTGAAACAGCTCGCGACGGCCGTCAAGGAGATGCTGGAGGGCGAGTAGGGAAGTAGGGAAGTAGGGAAGTAGGGAAGTAGGGAAGTAGGGAAGTAGGGAAGTAGGGAAGTAGGGAAGTAGGGACCCCCTTCCTGGTCGGTCGACAGCGGGGCTTAAACCACGCACCAACGTCATTCTGCCCGTCCTTGTTCTCGCACTAATACCGCCATCCTTGGATCACTAGCGCCATCCACCCCATTACTACGTCATCCTCCGGCTACTACGGCCAGCCGCCTACGGCCATAATTCGCACACCGCCTGCGTCATCCTTGCTCTACAGCAGTCATGGTCGCGTGACCATCCGACCTCGCGCCACCAAGGTCGGGCAACTACCGCATCCTTCCACCCCTGCCATCATCCTTGCAGCACTACCGTCGACCTACCACCGCCGTCATCCTCGGGCCCTTGTCCCGAGAACCCACCTTCCGGCCGGATAATTGATCCTCGGGACAAGCCAAAGTAGCACAGTGGCGCGGACGCGCGAATCCTAGCTATCGAGCCCGTCGAACAGTGCCGTGGAAAGATAACGTTCGGCGAAGGACGGGATTATCACAACGATGTTCTTGCCTGCATTTTCCGGGCGCTTGCCGATCTCGATCGCCGCCGTCAGCGCGGCGCCGGAGGAGATACCGACCGGGACGCCCTCAAGCCGGGCCACGAGACGCGCATTGGCAAAGGAATCCTCATTGGAGACCTGGATCACCTCGTCGTAGATATGCGTATCAAGCACGGCGGGGGCGAACCCAGCGCCGATGCCCTGGATCTTGTGCGGACCGGGATTGCCGCCGGAAAGCACCGGCGAGTCCTTCGGCTCCACCGCAACGATCCGAACTTCGGGCTTGCGCTGCTTCAGCACCTGGCCGACGCCCGTGATCGTGCCGCCCGTGCCGATGCCGGCGACGAAGATATCGACCTTGCCCTCGGTATCGTTCCAGATTTCTTCGGCGGTGGTGCGACGATGGATTTCAGGGTTGGCCGGATTGTCGAACTGCCCCGGAATAATCGCATCGGGCGTCGTTTCGACGAGCTCATTGGCCTTGGCAATCGCGCCCTTCATCCCCTTGGCACCTTCGGTAAGCACAAGCTCGGCGCCAAGCAGCTTCAACATCTTGCGCCGCTCGACCGACATGGTTTCCGGCATGGTCAGGATCAGGCGGTACCCCTTCGCGGCGGCGGCAAAGGCAAGCGCAATGCCGGTATTGCCGGACGTAGGCTCGACGAATGTCGTCTTGCCCGGCGTCGCTTTGCCTTGCGCCTCAAGCGCTTCAATGAGCGCGACGCCGATACGATCCTTGACGCTGGCGATGGGGTTGAAGAATTCGAGCTTGGCGAGAAGGTTGGCGCCCACGCCCTTTTCCTTGGCGAGCTTGTCGAGCCGGATGATGGGTGTATCGCCAACCGTATCCACGATCGAATTGTAGATGCGTCCACGGCCCGGCTTGCGCGCGTCATTGTTGCTCATTGATGAACTCCCATCCTGGATTGCGTCGTTGGGCCGATCTTATGGGGCAGCGGCGGAATTTCCTAGTCGAAGCCGTTCGGTCGACGCATCCTCATGGGAAAATCCTGCCATTATCGCGCGAAAACTGGAAAATCATTCCAGTCAGGAAGCGCGCCCGGCGATCGCAAGCGCTGCTCCGGCCATGAAGGCGGCGGCAGTCCGGTTTAGCCGCTTCAACGCACGGGGCGATGCAAGGAGGCCGCGCGCCCTTGCTGCAAGGGCGAGGTAAGGAATCAGCACGACCAGCAACACCAGGACGGTAATCGTCGCCAATATCGAATAATCGGCGAGGGTGACAGCGTGAAGATCAACCAGCGTCGGCGTCAGGGCGATATAGAACAGCATCGTCTTTGGATTGCCGAGCGTGACGGTAAGTCCCGAAAGAACGCTTGCAGCCGGCCCGCCGCGGCTTTTCTTCGCCTCGATCTTTTCTGCGGAAATACCTGCGGACCACAGACCCCAAGCAAGATAGGCGAGGTAGGCAACGCCGGCCCATTTGATGATGAGGAAGACTGTTCCAAAAGTCTGCGCCACCATGGCGAGGCCTAGGACGACTGCGGTAAGGTAGGTGAGGTCGCCGATAATGAGCCCGATCGACATGAACAGCGCGGAGCGAAAGCCGGAACCGAGCGCCCGTGCGATCAGTGCGGTGAGGCCCGGGCCGGGTATGGCCGCGGCGATGGCAAGAGCGCCCGAATAGGCGACAAAACCGGCAAGCGTCATGTTAAGTTCCTGGGTGATTGCGACCGAACGGACCATATCCGTGTGGTTTCTTTCTGTCCATTGAAAGGCCCGCGCGGACTTGAACAATGACGCTGGAAACTATAATTTAGAATTATTCTAAATTAGGATGTTGTCATGCTCAGCCGGTTCTTCTCCCATCGCCGCCATTCGCTCGAATCGCTCACCGAACAGGAGATTCTTGCGCTTGCCATTTCGTCAGAAGAGGACGATGCGCGAATTTACCTCGCCTATGCGGATGGGTTGCGCGAGAATTTTCCCGACAGCGCCAAAGTGTTTGAAGACATGGCCGAGGAGGAAAACCGGCACCGGCAAGTGCTGATCGAGCTGCATCAGGAGCGCTTCGGCAACAAGATTCCGCTCATTCGCCGGGAGCATGTGCGCGGTTATATCGAGCGCCGGCCCGATTGGCTGATGCGTCCGCTTGGTATCGACAAGGTGCGCGAGATGGCCGAGAAAATGGAGGAGCAAGCCTACAGATTTTATACCGAGGCGATCAAACTTGTCAGCGATGCCTCGACCCGCAAGCTGCTTGGCGATCTTGCCATTGCGGAAAAGGCCCATGAATCGCTGGCGCACCGGCTTGGTCTGAGACATACGCCCGACGCGGTTCAGGACGCGGAAAAGCAAACGGAGCGCCGCCAGTTCATACTGACCTATATCCAACCCGGGCTTGCCGGTCTGATGGATGGTTCCGTTTCAACCCTGGCGCCGATTTTCGCGGCGGCCTTTGCCACGCAGGACACCTGGCAGACCTTTCTGGTCGGTCTCTCGGCCTCGCTTGGCGCCGGCATTTCCATGGGGTTCACCGAGGCCGCCCACGATGACGGCAAGCTCTCCGGTCGCGGGTCGCCGTTGAAACGCGGCCTTGCCAATGGGTTGATGACGGCGATCGGCGGTCTCGGTCATGCCTTGCCTTACCTGATCCCCGATTTCTGGACAGCCACCACTGTCGCTGCCCTCGTCGTCTTCGTTGAGCTTTGGGCCATTGCCTATATCCAGCATCGCTTCATGGAGACGCCCTTCTTCCGCGCGGCGATCCAGGTAGTCCTTGGAGGCAGCCTTGTGCTCGCGACGGGTATCTTGATCGGCAATGCGTGATCGAACGTAGGGACAAGCCCGAAGCGGTCGCAATGCTTTAAAAGGGGCATTCTCGCGGCAATATCCGTTGCAAAAACGTCTTTTTGCCCAAGTGGTTAAGGCTAATAATTGATGAATTTATCGGTCTTTAACCAATGGCATTCAGGAGCTGTTCATATTTATGAGTTAAATTTTAGCTAATTGATCGCTACCGGTTCGCCCGGCAGCCAAAATGCAAGAGACCAGACATGATGACCATGATTATCCAGCTGCGCGATACGCTTCGCGTCGTCCGCGAGTTCATTGTGCCGAGCTACCGGCCCGAACGCCACTATATGCGTGGTCCAGGACCGGCATGCGCCGAGCGCAATCACGGACAACGGGCCTAGGCATGATGATAAGCCCGCGCATCAGACGGAGCCTCGTCACGGGCTCTGAGGCCGTAGTCACGCACAACGGACGCAATCCGCAGCCGATAGTCGGCAAAGATCCCACCACGGCCGTCGCGTTGGGCAAGGCGATGTTCCTCGGTCTGGCGCCAAGCCGCCACTGACGCTTCGTCGCGCCAGAAGGAAAGGGAAAGGTAGCGGTTCGCGTCGGCAAGGCTGCGAAACCGTTCCACAGAGATGAACCCGTCCATCGTCTCCAGCAGCGGACGCAGATCCGCTGCCCGATCAAAATAATCCCCGGAGCGGCCCTCTGCCGGTTCGACCTCGAAAATCACTGCAATCATCGGATCAGTTCCTTCCCGTTCAATCCGGAAACGTGAGTGAGAAACGTGCGATCCTCGCGGCGGATGAATTTCCTCTCCATTGAGAACGCATAGTTCGCACGGCCGAGGGGATCGTCCCGCAGCCTGGCACGGTAGGCCTCGTAGGCTGCGAGGCTTTCAATATTGTAGATACCGTAGGCCAGGGTAGCAGAACCTTCATGCGGGGCGAAATAACCGATCAGGTCGGCGCCGCAGCGCGGGATCGCCTCATTCCAGTTGCGGGCATATTCTTCGAATGGACCCCTTTGATAGGGATCGATTTCGTATTTGATAATGCAGGTGATCGCCATTTCTCTCGCTCCATCGCGTTTCTAACCGGCCATCAACATAGGCCGCGAAGGCGGCTTGATACTTCGGCCGTTTTCGAAGCATTGTCGTCAGGGGCAAAGCAAATTAGGGCAAGATGGCGTGAGGAAGATGCGATGTCGAACAACGCGAAATTTGCCGAAATTGCAGCGCTGGCGGGAGATCCCGGGCGCGCAAGCATGCTGAACGGCTTGATGGACGGACGCGCGCTGACGGCATCGGAACTCGCGCAACTCGCCGGGATCACCGCGCAGACCGCGAGCAGCCACCTGACACGCATGACCGACGCCGGATTGCTGGCGGTGGAAAAGCAGGGACGGCATCGCTACCACCGCCTGGCATCGCCCGCCGTGGCGCAGATGATCGAGAGCATCATGCGCATTGCGGCGCCGGGCGTCGCTGCCAAGCCCGTTCGAACAGGGCCGCGCGACGCAGCCTTGCGGGCAGGGCGAACGTGTTACGATCACCTGGCCGGCCATCTCGGCGTCGCAATCACCGACGCGCTGGTTGACGCGGGTCACCTCGAGCTCGGCCTCGACGCCGGCGAGGTGACGGAGAGCGGGCGCGCGCTGCTTGACCGCGCCGGTATCGACATTGCGGCCTTGACCGCAGCCCGTGGCCGTATTCTCTGCCGGCCCTGCCTCGACTGGAGCGAAAGACGCCCGCATCTAGCCGGGGCCATCGGCGCGGCTCTCTGCAGCCATTGCTTCGAACGCGGCTGGATCAGGCGCGTGGACGGGACGCGGGCCGTAACCGTCACGCCGAACGGGCAAAGGCAGCTGCGTGAGACGTTCGGCGTCAGCCTTTCCTAGATGTGACGCGTAATCCCGCCATCGACACGGATATTCTGCCCGGTGATATAGCCTGCATCGTCCGATAGCAGGAAAGCGGCCGTCTTGGCGATTTCGTTCATCGTGCCGACGCGCTTCATCGGGACCTTTTCGGCAGTCTCCGGCTTGTGGTCCAGACTGTCGATGAAGCCCGGGAGCAACGCGTTCATACGGATATTATCGGCCGCATAACGGTCCGAATAAAGCTTGGTATAGGCGCCTACCGCGGCGCGATAGGCGCAGGAAACCGGAAAGACCAGGCTCGGCTCGAAGGCCGCGAAAGTCGTGATGTTCACGAAGGCCCCCTTGCCTTGCTTGAGCATGTAGGGCGTCACCAGCCGCGCCATGCGCACGACGCTCATCACCATCAGGTCGTTGCCAATCGCCCATTTATCGTCGGTGATGTCGAGAAGATCGCCCTTCGGCGGATGTCCCGTGTGATTGACCACGGCATCGACACGGCCGTATGCCTCCACGGTTTGTGCGACCAGCGCCTCGAGATCGCTGGCTTCGCCAGCGGACCCTTTCAGACCGATCGCGCCAAGTTCGCCTGCAAGCTCGACGGCGCTGCCTGAGGGCGACATCAGGCCGAGGCGGTAGCCGCGGCCATGCAATTCGCGCGCGATGGCGGCGCCCATGCCGCGTCCTCCGCCGGTAATGATTGCAACAGGAGCTTCTTGTGATTGCGTCATGGTTCTCGCCCTTCTTCTCGAATGGCGGCGAGCATTGTTGATTGTCCTTATGGACGCAAATGAATTCAGGATGCAAAGGGCGTCAAATTTTTTGAAGAACGTTGAGAAAATGAGTCAAAAGAGGAATTGAAATCTGACGACATATAGCGAGAGATGTCACTACTTCTTAAGTTAGTCCGGCCATTCCTCGGCCGACCAATCCCGCGATGTGTGGATGACCCGCAAGACGGCTATAACCTCTTGCCCGCCGTGGCTCTTGATCTCATAGGCTATGATGTAGGGCAGGCGGGCAACGGACTTTTCATAGCTACCTGTGACCCGGCCCGGCCTTCCGGTCGCAAACTCGCCAAGTCCGTTGCCCACCTGGTCGATCGCATCCGCTACCCTTTCAGCAGCAAGCGGGTTGTCAGCGGCCACGAATTGCAGAATGTCGAGGTAATCGTGCCGTGCGTCGGCCGACCAGATGACCCGCCTCATTCTTACGAGGCTTTTTTACGCTTCGCGTCCGCGATGATCTGGCGGGCTTCCGCCATCACCTGTTCATGGGGCACGACACGGCCGGCCGCAACATCGGCCATGCCGCGCTTGATGCCGTCGATGATTTCAAGCTCGCGATCAACATAGGCGGCGACAGCTTCGCCGGCGAGGAACGATTTGCTCCGTTGCGTGTCGGCCGCTATCCGGTCGAGCTTTTCTTTCACATCGGGCCGAACCCGAATCGTCATGGTAGTGCTGGTGGTCATGAAACTTGCCTCCTCATGTGTTGGATTGTGTACACCCTAGCACGTTTTCTTAGGCGCTGCCATCGTGCTTTCTAGTGTATCGATGCGGCCTGGCCTTAAGCCCCACGCGCCGTCATACCGTGCCTTCCCAAAAATCAGTTCGACCTTAGTCTAAAGGCCGGCGGCCAAGTCGCGAGGATTGCTATATAGGTGCGTCCAGCACGCATTTTTGGCCTCCCATATTTTGCCCGAATCGCTTGTATAGTCCGCGCCACATCCAAACGGGGACTTGATTCGATGATGAAGAAATTTGCCATCAGCTGCCTGGCAGCGACCTTTCTGGCGGGCTGCACGACGACGGACCCCTATACGGGTGACCAGAAGATCTCGAACACCGCCGGCGGCGCCTTGATCGGAACGGCAGCAGGTGCGCTCGCCGGTTTTGCCATTGGCGGCGGCAGCGGCAAATCGGGTCGAAATGGCGCGCTGATCGGTGCAGGCATCGGTGCGCTCAGTGGCGGCGCGATCGGCAACTACATGGACCGCCAGGAAGCGGAGTTACGCGCGCAGCTTCAAGGGACCGGCGTCTCGGTGACCCGGAATGGCGACCGGATCATTTTGAACATGCCGTCGAACATTACCTTCAACACCGACCAGGATCAGGTGAAGCCGGAGTTCTACCCGACGCTCAGTTCCGTCGCTGTGGTCCTGCGCAAATTCAACCAGACTATCGTCGATGTCGCCGGCCATACGGATTCCACCGGTAGCCTGCAGCATAACGAGCTTCTCTCTGAGCGCCGGGCGCTTTCCGTATCCAACTACCTGACCCAGCAGGGCATCGACAACCGCCGCTTCGACGTACGCGGCTTCGGCCCCTCGCAGCCGGTGGCAACCAACGCGACCGAAGCCGGGCGCGCCCAGAACCGCCGCGTCGAAATCCAGATCGCGCCGCTTACCTGATAGCGAGCGCCACGGCGATCCTCGCGGCAAAGCGCGCATTGTTCTCGACGAGTGCGATGTTCGCCTTGAGGCTCTCACCCTTGGTGATGTCGAGAATTTCGGAAAGTAGATATGGCGTCACGGCCTTGCCGGTGACGCCATCTTTCGTGGCGCGGGCGATCGCCTCGCTGATATAGCCCGCCATTCTCTCCGCTGGAATTTCGTCCGCTGCCGGAATGGGATTGGCGATCAGCATGCCGCCGTTGACGCCGATGGCTTCGCGTGCCCGCTGAAACCCGGCGATTGCCTCGGCTGAGTCGAGCCGCAGCGGCGCCTTGATCGGCGATTGGCGCGACCAGAAGGCGGGAAGCACATCGGCGCCATGGACGACGACAGGAACGCCCTTGGTTTCAAGCACTTCCAGCGTCTTTTCGATATCGAGAATGGCCTTGGCCCCGGCGGAGACGACGATGACCGAGGTTCGACCGAGTTCTTCAAGGTCGGCCGATATATCGAAACTCAATTCTGCGCCCTTGTGCACGCCGCCGATGCCGCCCGTGGCAAAAACCTTGATGCCAGCAAGATGCGCGGCAAGCATGGTGGCTGCAACCGTCGTGCCACCAGTGCGTCCTTCGGCAAGCGCGAAGGCAAGGTCGGCGCGCGACAGCTTCATGGCGCCTTTCACCTGCGCGAGCGCTTCACGTTCATTGGCGGAGAGCCCGATCTTGAGCCGGCCGTCGACAATGGCAATCGTCGCTGGAACAGCGCCTTCTTCCGCAATGATGGCCTCGACATCTGCGGCCATGCGGCTGTTGTCGGGATAGGGCATGCCATGAGTGATGATTGTGCTTTCCAGCGCGACAACCGGCTTGCCCGCATCAAGTGCCTGCTCGACCTCGGGGGCAATATCGGTAAAGGGATTGAGGGTCATGTCGGCTCCTTTGATCAACGCAGCAGGGTCGCATCGGGTATCAAGGAAAGCGCTGCGTCGAATTCCTCGGGGGTAAAGATCGGGCTGGCGGAATGTGTCTTCAATGTCAGCATCGACGCGGTCATACCTTGACGGACTGCCTCGTGAAACGCGACACCTTGCATCAGCCCGGCAATCGTTCCGCCGGCAAGCGCGTCACCTGCGCCGGTCACATCAGCAATCCCGTCGACGCCAGGCGGTTCGAGTGTATAGGCTAGATCGTTATGGTAGGCGAGGGTGGGACCGGCGCCATTGCTGATGACGGCGACTTGAAGGCCCGCCGCGCGCAACGCTGCGCAGATTTCCTTTAGCTCCGCCGATTGGCCAAGGCCTGTCAGGGCCAATGCTTCACGGCGGTTCATGAAAAGGCAGTTGAGATTGCCAAGGATCGTGCGCAGGCGCACCGCCTTTGCCGGGGATATCGCCAGGGCATAGATCGGCCGATGTTCCGCAAGGCCCGCAAGCCTTTCCAGCGCATCGGCCGGAAGGTTGGCATCACAAAATATGGCGTCGGCCGCTGCCACGGCATCGCGCACCTTCCGCCGGCGCAGTTGCCGAGGGAGCGCGACTTCATAAAGCGCCATGTCGGCGATTGCGGCGACGACATCGCCATGTTCGTCGAGGATTGCCGTATAGCTCGGCGTCGCCCGGTCCATGAAGACGACGGAGCTATCGATGATGCCGGCTGACTCGATCGCTGCGCTAATCGTCTCGCCGATACGGTCGCCGCCGCGTATGGACAGGAGTTCAGCTGCGATGCCGCGCTGCATCGCCAGCCTTAACGCATTGAAGACACCGCCGCCCGGCTCTTCGCGCATGATACCGGGGTTTGAAGCGCCGGGCACAAACGGTACTGTGCTTTGGCCGCGCCGGTCGAGATGGGCGCCGCCAACAGCAAAGAGCAGCGGTTTGTTGCCTGACGTCATGGGTGATTGCTTGTCCGATTTAAAACCACGGATTGAAGGGCTGGCGTTGCGCTACTTCTCTAAAGTGTCAGTCGGACAGGCGCAATAATCCGGCCGATTCGATTTTCGCAACTTCGGTTTGTCCGGCAACGCCTGGAAACAGCGGAAAGCTTGCCTGACAGCATGTCGCGCCCGTACAAGAACATTTTACGAACATTTTGAAGTTATGTGTTTATTTCAATAACTTATGTCTATTGCAAAATGAGAACAAAACAGATACAAATAAGTTCATCAGAAGCGACATCCGGACTTCATGCACAACACAGGGGTAGTGTAACATGGCTCAAAATTCATTGCGGTTGGTTGAGGGTAATTCGGTGGATAAAACGAAAGCGCTGGATGCGGCATTGTCCCAGATCGAGAGGGCCTTTGGAAAGGGCTCGATCATGCGGCTTGGCCGCAACGAGCAGGTTGTGGAGATCGAAACGGTTCCGACCGGCTCGCTGTCGCTCGATATTGCCCTTGGCGTCGGCGGATTGCCGAAAGGCCGCATCGTCGAGATTTACGGGCCTGAAAGCTCAGGTAAGACCACGCTTGCCCTGCATACGATCGCCGAAGCCCAGAAGAAGGGCGGCATTTGCGCCTTTGTCGATGCCGAGCACGCGCTTGACCCCGTCTATGCCCGCAAGCTTGGCGTTGATCTTGAGAACCTTCTGATCTCGCAGCCGGATACGGGCGAGCAGGCGCTTGAAATTACCGATACGCTGGTGCGATCCGGCGCCATCGACGTTCTCGTCGTCGATTCCGTTGCTGCGCTGACGCCCCGGGCGGAAATCGAGGGCGAGATGGGCGATTCCCTGCCGGGTCTGCAGGCCCGCCTGATGAGCCAGGCGCTGCGCAAGCTCACCGCATCGATTTCCCGTTCCAACTGCATGGTCATCTTCATCAACCAGATCCGCATGAAGATCGGCGTGATGTTTGGTTCGCCAGAAACGACGACGGGCGGCAATGCGCTGAAGTTCTATGCATCTGTTCGCCTCGATATCCGCCGCATCGGATCGCTCAAGGAGCGTGACGAGGTCGTTGGCAACCAGACGCGCGTCAAGGTCGTCAAAAACAAGCTGGCGCCGCCCTTCAAGCAGGTCGAGTTCGACATCATGTATGGCGAGGGCGTCTCGAAGACGGGCGAGCTGGTCGATCTTGGCGTCAAGGCCGGCATTGTCGAAAAATCTGGTTCATGGTTCTCCTATAATTCGCAGCGCCTCGGCCAGGGCCGCGACAACGCGAAACTGTTCCTGAAGGAGAATCCGGAAATAGCCAATGAGATCGAACTGGCGTTGCGCCAGAATGCCGGTCTCATTGCCGAGCAGATGCTCGACAAGAATGTCGGGGAAGTAGAGGACGACGAACCCGACGCCGCCGAAGGCTGAGCCGCCTCCAGATATTGACTGAGGATTTGAGACCCGCGGCCGGTGACGGCTGCGGGTCTTGGCATTTTGCCGTCGCCAATTCCCTGGCCGGTCGCGCTTTGGCTTGGCCAATTCCCTGGCCGGTCGCACGTCGCGGCAATAGGGATTTTCTGGACAGCACGCAGCCCTGTCGCTACAAGCGTTTCGTTCCGCTCCTTCGCTAAGAATGGGGCTAATTCCATTTGGATATAAGAAGTCAGAAGGCAAGCAGCATGAGTGGCGTCAACGAGATCCGGTCGACATTTCTGAACTATTTCAAGAAGAACGGCCATGAGATCGTGGCGTCGAGCCCGCTCGTGCCGCGCAATGACCCGACGCTGATGTTCACCAATGCGGGCATGGTGCAGTTCAAGAATGTTTTCACCGGCATCGAGCACCGTCCCTATAATCGGGCGACGACATCGCAGAAATGCGTGCGCGCCGGCGGCAAGCACAATGACCTCGACAATGTCGGCTATACGGCGCGTCACCATACCTTCTTTGAAATGCTCGGCAATTTTTCCTTTGGCGATTACTTCAAGGAAGAGGCGATCTCGCTTGCGTGGAACCTTATCACCAGGGAGTTCGGGCTTCCAAAGGACAAGCTGACGGTAACCGTCTACCACACGGACGATGCAGCGGCAGGTTTCTGGAAGAAGATCGCCGGGCTTCCGGAAGAGAAAATCATCCGCATCGCCACGAGCGATAATTTCTGGGCGATGGGCGATACGGGTCCTTGCGGTCCGTGCTCGGAAATCTTCTACGATCACGGTTCTGAAATCTGGGGCGGCCCTCCCGGCAGCGCCGATGAGGATGGCGACCGTTTCATCGAAATCTGGAACCTCGTCTTCATGCAGTTCGAGCAGGTGACGAAGGAGCAGCGCATCGATCTGCCGCGCCCATCGATCGATACCGGCATGGGCCTCGAGCGCCTTGCCGCTGTGCTTCAGGGCAAGCACGACAATTACGACATCGATCTATTCCAGACGCTGATCCACGCATCCGAGGAGGCAACGGGAGTAAAGGCCGAGGGTAAGTTCCGCGCCAGCCACCGGGTTATTGCCGATCACCTGCGCTCCTCAAGCTTTCTTATCGCTGATGGCGTGTTGCCGTCGAACGAGGGTCGCGGCTATGTGCTGCGCCGCATCATGCGCCGCGCCATGCGTCATGCGCAGCTCCTTGGCGCACGCGAGCCTCTGATGTGGCGGCTGTTGCCGGCGCTGGTGCGCGAAATGGGCCAAGCCTATCCCGAACTCGTGCGTGCCGAAGCATTGATCTCGGAAACGCTCAAGCTCGAAGAAAAGCGCTTCCGCAAGACCCTCGATCGCGGGCTCGGCCTCCTCGGCGAAGCGACCGAATCCCTCGGTGAGGGCGACAAGCTCGATGGCGAGACCGCGTTCAAGCTCTACGACACGTACGGTTTCCCGCTCGACCTGACGCAGGATGCGCTGCGCCAGCGCGGCATCGGCGTCGACACGGAAGCCTTCGATGCGGCCATGGAAAGGCAGAAAGCGGAGGCGCGCGCGAGCTGGGCGGGTTCCGGCGATGCGGCGACCGAGACCGTATGGTTCTCGGTGCGCGACAAGGTGGGTGCCACCGAATTTCTCGGCTATGAGACCGAGCAGGCCGAAGGCGTCATAACCGCGCTCGTTGAGAACGGTGCGAGCGTCGAAACGGCGGGCGAAGGCGATGCTGTGGCAGTCGTTGTCAACCAGACGCCTTTCTATGGCGAATCCGGCGGACAGCAGGGCGATACCGGAACGATCACCGGCGACGGCCTTGTCATCGAGATCAGCGATACGCAGAAGAAGAATGACGGCGTCTTCGTCCACATCGGCAAGGTGACGAAGGGAACGGCGAAGGTCGGTGCCCCGGTCGAACTTATCGTCGACAAAGCACGCCGCACCCGCATCCGCTCCAACCATTCGGCAACGCACCTGTTGCATGAGGCGCTGCGCGAAACGCTCGGCACCCATGTTGCCCAGAAGGGCTCGCTTGTTGCTCCGGACCGGCTGCGTTTCGATTTTTCGCACCCGAAGCCGATTTCTGACAAGGAACTTGCGGCAATCGAAGATATCGCCAATGAGATCGTGTTGCAGAACGCGCCGGTATCGACGCGCCTCATGGCGGTCGACGATGCGATTGCCGAAGGCGCTATGGCGCTCTTCGGTGAAAAATACG
This sequence comes from Phyllobacterium sp. UNC302MFCol5.2, assembly GCF_000686005.1. Lineage (NCBI taxonomy): Bacteria > Pseudomonadati > Pseudomonadota > Alphaproteobacteria > Hyphomicrobiales > Phyllobacteriaceae > Phyllobacterium > Phyllobacterium sp. UNC302MFCol5.2. The sequence goes on along the minus strand of NZ_JMLL01000011.1, from coordinate 302,153 downwards.
GCGATGAGGTTCGCGTCGTCTCCATGGGCACGGCTGTGCGAGGCGACAAGGCCGGAAAAAGCTACTCCACCGAGCTTTGCGGCGGCACGCATGTACGCGCCACGGGTGATATCGGGCTCATTCGCGTGGTCTCTGAAGGCGCTGTTGCTGCTGGCGTGCGCCGCCTCGAGGCGCTGACCGGAGAAGCTGCGCGGCGCTATCTCGAGGAGCAGGATGACCGCGTCAAGGCAATCGCGTCGGTTCTGAAGGCGACGCCGGCCGATGCGCTGGCCCGGGTGACGGCGCTGGTCGATGAACGCCGCAAGCTCGAACGCGAGCTTACCGAAGCCCGCAAGCAATTGGCTCTTGGCGGCGGTTCTTCCGGAGCCGCAGGCGGCGCGCCGGAGACGGTCAACGGTGTCGGCTTCATCGGCAAGGTGGTGAGCGGCGTCAATCCGCGCGACCTGAAGCCGCTCGCCGATGATGCCAAGAAGAGCGTCGGCTCGGGGGTCGTGACCTTCGTCGGCGTCTCCGAAGATGGCAAGGCGAGCGCGGTTGTCGGGGTCACCGAGGATTTGATAGGCAAGTACAGCGCCGTCGATCTCGTCCGCATTGCGTCCGCCGCTCTTGGCGGCGCAGGCGGCGGCGGCCGGCCCGACATGGCCCAGGCCGGCGGCCCGGATGGCGCAAAGGCGGAAGACGCGATTTCGGCCGTCCGCCAGGCGCTCGGCGCCTAGATTCGCGTACCCGGTCATGCTGCTGTATGACCGGGCCAACTCGCCGCTATGCGTATTATACTTATTGGCAATAGTACGGCGTTAAAATGCTCTTGCTTCTTCAAGCGATGCGTGATGTAATTCTTAAATAGTATTTGGGTTATTAAGTTTTTGGATTAGTATAAGCACTAAAACGACAGTGACTGTTACGGAAGCACCGATTGATATTGGCCGGTTGAAGTTTTATTATTTGTTGTTTGTACGAAGAATTTCCGGAGCGGCACTTCCATTGCTGGAACAAAGGAGCAGGTTCGCTGAGGTTGCTGCCGCTCCGACCTTTACTGCCGCTCTGACATGTGCCGCAGCGACAGCTACTCCACCTCGGCAAAACGCGGTCGGGGCCGGGGAAGCGGGTTCAGGCAACGAAAGCTGGCGCCGCGCTTACTCCTCGCGCGGAGCCTGTGCAGCCGCGATATGCATGGGCGCTATCGTATAGCTGTTGAGGCCAGCGAGTACGGTCGGGTCGTTGTCGCCGAAGCGGACCGCTTCCGCATGATCATTTACCTCAAGAAGAGCGAGCCCGAAGCTGCCGTCGGGCTCATGCACCGGGCCATAGGCAAGGACAAAGCCCTCGTTGAAACATTCCTGCACATAGCTTGCGTGCTGGCGCATCAGCTCTTGCTCGTCATCGTCCATGTCGTCCGCAAAGGTCGGCCGTGGCGGGATCAGGCGGAAAAAGAACTGCTGCTTGCTCATCTTCGGTCCCCTCGGGTGATCATAGCATCACGCATAATACCCAAAACAGCGCTTTTTGGCGCGCCATTTTCGCATCGCTCATTCGCGAAGCGCACAAACAAAAAGAGCTCCGGTTTTCACCGGAGCTCTTAGCATTGATGCTTTCAGATGGCTTAGGCAGCCATCGCCTTCGACAGGTTTTCGTTGATCTTGTCGAGGAAGCCGGTGGTCGACAGCCAGGGCTGATCCGGACCGATCAGGAGCGCGAGGTCCTTGGTCATGTAACCGGCTTCGACTGTGTCGACGCAGACCTTCTCCAGCGTGTGGCTGAAGCGCTCGAGCTCGGCATTGCCATCGAGCTTGGCGCGATGCGCAAGGCCGCGGGTCCAGGCAAAGATCGAAGCGATCGAGTTGGTCGATGTTTCTTCACCCTTCTGGTGCTGGCGATAGTGGCGGGTCACGGTGCCGTGGGCAGCTTCCGCTTCGACCGTCTTGCCATCCGGCGTCATCAGAACCGAGGTCATCAGGCCGAGCGAGCCGAAGCCCTGCGCGACGATGTCGGACTGCACGTCGCCGTCATAGTTCTTGCAGGCCCAGACATAGCCGCCGGACCACTTCAGGGCGGAAGCAACCATGTCGTCGATCAGGCGATGCTCGTAGAAGATCTTCTTTTCAGCAAACTTCGCCTTGAACTCTGCCTCGTAAACTTCCTGGAAGATGTCCTTGAAGCGGCCGTCATAGGCCTTGAGGATGGTGTTCTTGGTCGACAGATAGCAGGGAACGCCGCGATTATAGGCATAGTTGAACGAAGCGTGGGCGAAATCACGGATCGATTCATCGAGATTGTACATCGCCATGGCAACACCGGCGCCGGGCGCGTCATAGACCTCGTGCTCGATCGTCTGGCCGTCATCGCCGACAAACTTGATCGTAAGCTTGCCCTTGCCCGGGAACTTGAAGTCGGTCGCGCGGTACTGGTCGCCGAAGGCATGGCGGCCGACGATGATCGGCTGCGTCCAGCCCGGAACGAGGCGGGGAACGTTCTTGGCGATGATGGGCTCGCGGAAGATGACGCCGCCAAGAATGTTGCGGATCGTGCCGTTGGGCGATTTCCACATCTTCTTCAGGCCGAATTCCTCGACTCGCTGCTCATCCGGCGTGATCGTCGCGCACTTGACGCCGACACCATACTCCTTGATGGCATTGGCCGCATCGACCGTCACCTGATCATTGGTGGCATCACGGTGCTCGATCCCGAGGTCGTAATATTTCAGATCGATATCCAGGTAAGGATGGATCAGCTTTTCCTTGATATATTGCCAGATGATGCGGGTCATCTCGTCGCCGTCAAGCTCGACGACCGGATTTGCAACCTTGATCTTTGCCATGGATAGTCAGCCTCTATTTTGCTGGGTGTGGGAATGTCAGCATCGGTTTTCAGTGAGGGTTCGCGCCCCTATAGCATCGGGATCGCCGAACGCAAAGCTGCCGACCAGCCATGCCGTTATTTTAAGGCAGGATTGCCCATCAAAAGATCGCGCGTTATGACGGCGGCAATATCAGCAGGAACAAGAGATGGCCGGTACAGATAGACAACGCACGCTTATTGCCGAAGGCCCGGCAATTATTCTCGTTGAACCGCAATTGCCCGAGAACATCGGCATGGTGGCGCGCGCCATGGCCAATTTTGGCCTGGCCGAACTGCGGCTCGTCAAGCCGCGCGAGGAATTTCCCAACGAGAAGGCGCGCTCCGCGGCGAGCAGGGCGGACCACATCATCGATGCGGCGCAGGTTTTCGAGGATCTGCCTTCTGCCATCAAGGATCTGAATTTCGTCTATGCAACGACGGCGCGCGAGCGCGATGCATTCAAGCAGGTGCGGGGGCCGGTGGAAGCGGGCGTGGTGCTGCGCCAGCGCTTCAACCGCGGCGAGCGAACCGGAATTCTTTTCGGGCGCGAGCGCATCGGCCTCAATAATGACGAAGTCAGCCTTGCCGATGAGTTGGTGACGTTTCCGGTCAATCCGGCATTCTCGTCACTCAACATTGCCCAGGCGGTCCTGCTCATGTCCTATGAATGGATGAAATCCGGCCTCGAGAAACATACAGATACCGCCTTTCGCGGCCCCGAGCTTGCGCCGGCGTCAAAGGATCAATTGCAGGGCTTCTTCAACCATCTGGAAGAAGCGCTGCAGGCGAGGGGATATTTCCGGCCGATGGCCCGCAAGGAGATCATGGTCAATAATCTGCGCGGCGTCCTCACCCGGCCGGGTTTTTCGGATTCGGAGCTGAAGCTTCTGCGCGGCGTCCTTGTCTCTCTCGACTTCTTCAGCCCCGATACGCCGCGCGGCGCCGGAGCGCCGGAAGGGCGCAAGCGGGCAAAGCCAATCGATGAGCCGGCTAATGAAAGGCCGACAGACGATGAATGAGCGGGTCGCAGACCGACCGATCCTTGTCTTCGACAGCGGCATTGGCGGCCTCACCGTTCTGCGCGAGGCGAGGGTTTTGATGCCAGACCGGCGCTTCGTCTATATCGCGGATGATGCCGGCTTTCCCTACGGCGATTGGGAGGAGGCGGCCTTATGCGAACGCATCGTTGAACTCTTCGGCGGACTGATCGCGAAATACGACCCCGAAATCGCAATCATAGCCTGCAATACGGCATCGACGCTCGTGCTCGACGATCTGCGCAGAGCCTATCCGGGCGTCCCATTTGTCGGCACGGTACCGGCCATCAAGCCAGCCGCCGAGCGGACTTCGTCGGGCCTCGTGAGTGTCCTTGCAACACCCGGAACGGTTCGGCGCGCCTATACACGCGACCTTATCCAGTCGTTTGCCTCGCAATGCCATGTGCGTCTCGTCGGCAGCCAGAGCCTCGCTCGCCTGGCCGAAGCCCATATTCGCGGGGAATTCGTCGACGATGCCGAAATCAGGCAGGAGATTGCCCCCTGCTTCTACGAACGGGACGGCAAGCGGACGGACATCGTCGTCCTCGCCTGCACCCATTATCCTTTCCTCGCCAATGTCTTTCGCCGGCTCGCTCCCTGGCCGGTTGACTGGCTCGATCCCGCCGAGGCCATTGCTCGCCGTGGTCTTTCATTGCTCAAGGTCAACGGTACCGGCGAAGAACCCGAACATGGCGACGATTTTGCCATGTTCACATCGGGCAATCCAGATTTCTCCACGCGCCGCCTGATGCAAGGGTTCGGTCTCGATACCAATCTTGGACTGCAATTGGTTTCGGACGGCAACTCCGCCACTTTCGCCTAAAGCATAGGCCATGTTGCGCGGCGTTGGAAAAAACGGGCGTGTTGAACTTTCGAATAATTGACCCCGCGCTACCGCGCTCCTACGCTCGCATTTTATCGAGTTGCCATTAGTGATACCATTTGGGCGGTACAACATACCGCGCCCATCTATTGCATTGGACTGGGAGTATTTTATGCGATTTGTCGAACTTCTATCGGGGACGATGTTGGCAATTGTCGCCAGCATCCTATTCTTGTCGCCTGCGAGTGCGGGCGAGAAGCTGGGCTTCCCACCGCCCGATCCGCCTGGCACGGTGCGTACACCGATGACGCCGCAGAACATTCAGAAAGAACTCGATCAGCGGTTGAAGAGGCAGTTCGAGGCGGCGGCCGGCCCCTCGGGCCGCTTGACGGCACAACAGGCAAAGGATGCCGGTTGGGGCTTCATCGCCGACCACTTTGATGAAATCAGCCGAGGCAATGGCGATACGGTCGGTCTCAACGAAATCCAATCGTTCATGGATGCCCGCTCCCCCATGGCGCGGAGTGCAGAGCCGAACGTTGCCCCGAAGAGAAAAGGGAAAGCCACCGAGCCACCAAAGCCGGTGGACAATTCGCCAATCCAGATCATCGAATAAACAGGGGCTGCCAATGAGGCAGCCCCTCTTCAATTGTCCCTCTGCCTGAAAGTGTGGCGATAAGAGTGGAAGTGGTGGCGATAGTCCGTGCCGGACGGCATGACCTCCGCGACACCTTCCAGTTCCATCGGTCACTGCGCGCCGATCCTTCATTTGCAATATTCACAGCACCTGCGTGCCGCCGGGTTTTGACAGCGCGCCGTGCCCCGCCGCCGAGACTGCCGATCAGATACAACGCTTTCCAATATCGCCGAGGGCTTTCGTGAGCATTATTCTGGGACTCGTCTTCTCTCGCCAAGAAAAGATCAAATCTTCAAAGCAGCGGCCAAGCGCCAAGGATCTCGCCCGCAAGTTTTGCCTGTTGGCGCGCAAAGAGCCGACTTTGGGACCGCTGGCTGTCATCACTGCCGAGGGTGATGACGGCAAGGCGAGGTCAAGTTGCTCGATCTTGCCGACGGACGAGGATGTGCATTTCTACCAAGACGGCGCCCGGGTTAATTTCTCGGCGGCGACGGTGGCAACCGGCCCGGGTTATCATGATTATCTCGTGGCCTTGCTGGACGAATTGGTCGAACAGGAAAAACTTGTTGTCACGCAGGATGAGGAATTCAGCGACGACACCCAGTATTGGACGGACCGAAATTACGATGTCCTCCAGACTCACATGAGCGTTTATTTCAACTCGGTCTCGAAAGTCGTCGTCGAGCGGAGCAGCGCCAGCAAGCACGGCCCGCTGTCGCTGTCCCTGTCAGCACGCGAAGCGCTTGATGCTTTCAAGGACCGGATCATGACAGTTCGCGGGCCCCGCGACGTGGATTTCTTCGGCTTCAAGGGCGAGGCTGCCAACTTTTTCCCGTGGTGGGATTTCGGCTTGCCTGCGCGGGCGGCATTTGGACTGGCGGAGGCGATGTTGTGGCGCTCGTTTTCCTGGCGTGGCCCGATCGACGAGTATGAAGCACTTTTCATTCAAGTGCTCTCGGAACTCATCAAGATCGCAAGGGAAGAACCACGCCTCGAGACAGACAAGAAGTTGAATGTCGCAGCATTTGAGGCTGCAAGCCGGTCGAAGACGTGGCCGAGGCCACCCGGCATGGGCTATCTGCGCTATCCACGGCCGCAACCCTTTGGCGATAATTGGTGGATCACGCTGCCCGGACATTTCATTCTGGGCTGGAACGATCGTTTCAAACAGAATGTGTTCAAGAGTATCGGCTGCATCGTCGTGCCGGCCGCGACAACCATCGAACATGATGACCGCCGCCCGCCGGAGGGGTTTACCGGCAAGCTCGATGTTTCAGTCGTCAAGTACAATCTCAGCTTTTACGGCATATGGAACGACAACAAACTGGAAAACGGCAAGACCGATCAGTGGCTCGAGGGCTGCGCCGTCGCGACCGACGGTGTGACCTACGTTTTTATCCTGATGGACGACCCCGGTTCAAAGCAATGGGCAGTTGATACGCTGCTGTCGATCGAGCATCGCTAAGGCGACCTCCTCAAGATGGCTTCGCGCCGCCAAGCTCTTTGCGGATGACCGGTGCGACTTCGGTCCCGTAGAGTTCGATGGCCTTCAGGGTGTTGGTGTGCGGCAGGCTGCCGAGATCAATCTGCAGCATGAAGCGGTCATGCCTGAAATAGGTATGCTGCAGCATGATCTTGTCGATCACTTCCTGAGGCGAGCCGACAAGCAAGGCACCGCGCATGGTGCGGCCGGCTTCATACTGGGCGCGATTGCTCGGCGGCCAGCCGCGTTCGCGGCCGATCTTGTTCATCACGACTTCATAGGACGGCCAGTACTCGTCGGAGGCAGCCTGCGATGTCGCGGCAACATAACCGTGCGAATTGATGCTGACCTTGAGCTTATCCGGGGAATGGCCAGCCTTGGCTCCCGCCTCGCGGTAAAGTTCGACCAGCGGCGCAAAACGATGCGGCTCGCCGCCGATGATAGCGACGGCAAGCGGGAGACCGAGCGTTCCCGCGCGGATCACCGATTGCGGCGTCCCGCCCACGGCAATCCACACGGGCAGGGGATTTTGCAATGGGCGCGGATAGACGCCGAGATCGTTCAGAGAAGCGCGCAAATTGCCCTTCCAGGTTATACGCTCGCTTTCCCGCAGCTTGAGCAGAAGGTCGAGTTTCTCCGCAAAGAGTTCATCGTAATCATTAAGATCATAGCCGAAGAGCGGAAAGGATTCGATGAAGGAGCCCCGGCCGGCCATGATCTCGGCGCGCCCGGAGGAAATCAGATCAAGCGTCGCGTACTCCTGAAATACCCGCACCGGGTCGTCGGAACTCAGCACCGTGACGGCACTCGTCAGGCGGATGTTCCGGGTGCGCGCCGCACCGGCTGCGAGAACAACGGCCGGTGTCGAGATGACGAAGTCCGGCCGATGATGTTCGCCGATGCCGAAGACGTCGAGCCCCACCTGGTCGGCCAGTTCCATCTCCTCGAGGAGATTCTGCATGCGCTGGTGCGCGCTGATGGCGACGCCGGTTGCAGGATCCGGGCTCATCCCGGCAAATGTATAAATACCAAGTTCCATTTTTGACGCCCCGTTCAAACCTTGTCGCACAGGTAAGCATAGAAAGTGGTTCTGTGAAGAACTCACATCACGGTGTCCGAGGCACAAAAAGGATACTGGCGGGGCGCGTGGCGCCTGAAAGCAACGCCACGCACGCCGCGTGCGGTCAATAGCCGACGGTAAAGCGCTCGTGTGCGTGCGCCGGCTTTTCAGCCTCGTCGAGAATTGCCACCGCCAGGTCGCTGGTGCTGATCGTGCTCTTGCCGTCGGCTCCAAAGACAGGCTCGTCCTTGCCTTGGCGGTATTTGCCGGTCCGCTCGCCGGGAACAAGCGTGAAGGGCGGCGAGACAAAGGTCCAGTCAAGTGCGGTTTCGCTGCGAAGATCCTCGAGTGCCTGGCGTGCACCCAAAGCGCCCTCCTTGTACTCTGCCGGGAACGCCGCGCCATCGACGAACTGGGAACCATCTGGCGTACGCAGGCTACCGGCACCACCGACCACGATCAGTCGCTTGATGCCGGCCTGTTTCGTCGCTTCGGTGATCGATTTGCTGCCAGCGATATGGACGGCCTTGATATCGGGATTGTCCCAGCCGGGATTATAGGCTGATATGACGATGTCGTTTCCCTTCAGCTTGGCTGCGAGATCGGCGGTGTTGAGCGCGTCCGCTTCCACAGCGGTGATGCCATCGCGCTTCTCTACCTTGTCGACGTTGCGTACCAGCGCCGTCACGTCATGACCGCGCGACGACGCCTCTTTCAGGATCTGCGTGCCGACGAAACCGGTGGCGCCAATCAATGCGATTTTCATGAGATACTCCTTGGATGCGGGTACGCATCGTTTTGTAGTTACGATTGATAACTACCTATGCTAGGAAACATGCATTGGGAAGAACGCACTTTTTCCGTTTCAGGGCACATCCAGGTAACCGCCTGCCACAGCAAGGACATCGAGCGCATGAGCATTCACGCGAAAACCGAAGGCAAGACGCCGCTTCTCGCTTCCATGGCGGCAATGGAATCGGACGGCAGCGGTTCATGTCCGATGCGCGAGGTGCTGGATATTATCGGCGATTCGTGGAGCCTGCTTACGATCATCAATCTCCAGGCAGGACCGCGTCGCTTCAATGTGCTGCGGCGAATGATCGAGGGTATTTCGCAGCGCATGCTGACGGTAACGTTGCGTTCGCTCGAGCGCGAAGGGCTTGTGTTGCGGACGGTCAAGCCAACCTCGCCGCCGGAAGTTACCTACGCGCTGACGCCGATGGGCCATTCGATTGCGGTGCCGATCGGGGCGCTTGGCGAATGGGCGGTAAAAAACCGTGACAATCTCAGGGACGCGCGCAAGGTGTTCGACGCGGCGCCAATAGGCTGACACACGGCAATTGCTGCGCCAATTGCGAAATTGGTTGCACGGCCGCCGGAACCATCCAATCATGTGAACGTTTAAGGCAGCCCTCGGGATTTTCCGGGGAATGGTTCATTGAGGCGCGTCCTGTGCCGATAGTGATTTCATTAAGATCAACGGAGAAACAATTATGGTACGATTCATTCCGGCGCTCATTGTGGCGGCGACCGCCCTTACCGGTGGCACCATGGCAGCAACTGCCAAGACGACGAAAGCCGAAACACCAGCGAAAGCAACCCATATCGGAATCCTGTCGTGCCAGGTCGATGGCGGCGTCGGGCTGGTTTTCGGGTCGAACAAGGCGATCAACTGTGCCTACAAGCATCGCGACGGTTCGGTTGAAAACTACAAGGGCCGCCTCGGTAAACTCGGCCTTGACCTCGGCATAACGCAAAAAACGTATCTGAGCTGGACCGTGGTGACGACAGCGGACAATAAGCCGGGTGCCAATGCGCTTGCCGGCAAGTATGTCGGCGTGTCGGCGGGTGCTTCCGTCGGGCTCGGCCTTGGCGCCAATGCCCTTATCGGCGGATCCAACAAGAATATCGGCCTGCAGCCGTTCAGCACCGAAGGAACGCAAGGTTTCAACGTTGCTGTCGGCGTCAGCAGTCTGTCGCTGGAGCCGGTGGAAGGAGCCAAGCCGGTCAAGAAGCAAAAGCATCGCAGCTAACCGATTAGCCAGAGGTGAACGAAGGGGGCCAGCGTGCCCCCTTCATACTTTCCAAGTCAGCGGAAATGTGAACGTGGAACCGAGCCATAGCGCTTGCGTTTCTTTCCTTGTGCAACCACCCACAGGGAGAAATCCGATGCCCGCAAAATCCCAAGCCCAGCAAAAGGCCGCTGGTGCTGCGCTTTCGGCAAAGCGCGGAGAAACCAAGAAGAGCGAACTCCAGGGTGCCTCGAAGAGCATGTATGACTCGATGAGCGAAAAGCAGCTGGAAGAATTTGCCGAAACCAAGCGCAAGGGTCTGCCGAAGAAGAAAACCAGCGAGTGATAGATCGAGGCGCGTTTCTTACTGACAGATGCGCGCCTCGCACTTCTTTCCGTGACAGCCCTGATCGAGGTGCAGATTGCCCTGGTGTGCGGCATCACCGTCGGGGCCGATGACGGTCATGAAGCGCTCGCAGCTTGCCTTGTGCAAGGCGCGCCAGAATGTCTGTTCCTCGGGCGATCCCTTCCAGCCTGTACCGAGTTCCGTCTTTTTCCCATTCTTGAACTTGAACGCGACGATATCGAGGGCATTGGCAAAGGCATGCTCCGAAACACGGCCCTTATGCCCGTTGTTTACCTTGCGGCACTGATAGTCTGAGCCGGTGGTGATGCTTTCGATTTCCGCTCCGAAATCCTTCTGGGCTTCCGCCTGCACCTCGATGATCCAATTCGCCAGCGAACCGGCCATTGCGCAGTTGGTGGTGATGGCGGCCGCAAATTTCACCGGATTGTCCTTGCCGATCGCCGTAATCTTCAAAGGCGAACGTTCGCCGCAGATGCCCTCCGACAATGGCGGTATGAGTGAGCCCTCGACTTCCCCGTTCATCAACGCTGGACAGGCGTTCTGGTAGACACGGTCCGGCGAGATGGAGGGATCGACTTTTTCAACACTCTCTTCCTGATCGCCCTTCTCGGTGTTTTTGCCGGTTTCTTCCGGTTTTGGCAGCGGATTGGGCCCCAGTTGCTCTCCAGCTTTCACGTCGGGCTTCGACGCTGGTTCGGGCTTGCTTTCCCCTGCAGCAGGTTTTTGCGAAGGAACCGGCGTTTCGGGATCCGCTTTCTGGATTTCCTCCTTGGGCTTCTCTTCCGGTTTAGGCGCTTCGGTCGATTGTGCCGCCCGGGGATTGGATTCAGGGATCGGCGGAACGACAGGCAGTGGCGCTGCCGTTGTGACCGCACGGGGCGGACGCCGGCGCCGTGCATCGGCGTCGTCGGACGTCGTGATGATCATTGTGCTTGCGATAAGGGCGGTGAAGGATAAAAGAAGTACGGACCTGCGAGAATGCTGCGAGAATAGGGTCATTATCGGCTCTACTCCTGTTGAGCGTCTAACCTAACGCCTCAACCGGGCCATGGGTTTCAAATAATGTGAGCCGCTGAAACAGGCGCGCCCCCGCTTGACATCCCTGGCCCTTCCCACTAGAAGCCACCCCAGCGCAGGGCCCAACGGCTCTGCGTTTCATTTGACGTGTCCCGTGAGTGATTTCGCAATGCGTGCGTGAATCATTCTGTCAGTCTTCACACAAAGGAGGCAGAGGAGGGCGCGTTTCCTTGAACCGGCGCGTGAGCTTCGGTTCGTATTTGTTGAAAGGAAATGCGATGAGCAAGCGCGAATCGTCCAAGTATAAAATTGACCGCCGTCTTGGCGAAAACATCTGGGGCCGTCCGAAGTCCCCGGTAAACCGCCGCGAATACGGCCCGGGCCAGCATGGCCAGCGCCGCAAGAGCAAGCTTTCCGACTTCGGTGTGCAGCTGCGCGCCAAGCAGAAGCTGAAGGGTTTCTACGGCGACATTTCGGAAAAGCAGTTCCGCAAGACCTATGAGGAAGCTGCACGCCGCAAGGGCGATACCGGCGAACAGCTGATCGGTTTGCTCGAGTCGCGTCTTGACGCGATCGTTTACCGCGCCAAGTTCGTTCCGACCATCTTCGCCGCGCGCCAGTTCGTCAACCACGGCCACGTCAACGTCAACGGCCGCCGCACGAACATCCAGTCCTACATCTGCAAGGCTGGCGACGTCATCGAAGTTCGCGAAAAGTCGAAGCAGCTCGTGATCGTTCTGGAATCGGTTCAGCTCGCTGAACGCGATGTTCCCGAATATCTCGAAGTCGATCACAACAAGATGGTTGCCAAGTACAGCCGCGTTCCGGCTTTCTCCGACGTGCCATACGCTGTACAGATGGAACCGAACCTGGTCGTCGAATTCTATTCGCGTTAATCAGTTCTGAATTTCAGAAAAAGCCGCCCGGAGAAATCTCGGCGGCTTTTTTTTCAACCGGAGTCCGGCCATGACCGACCTTCAGGCTATCGTCGACAGTGTCTATAGCGACCTTTCCGGCCGCATCGGCGAGGGCAAACTTGCCGACTACATTCCGGAACTCGCGACGGTGGACCCGAAACAGTTCGGTATCGCTATGATAACGGTTGACGGGAAAGTCCATGTCGCGGGCGATGCCGAAACCAATTTCTCCATACAGAGCATTTCCAAGGTTTTCACGCTAACGCTTGCGCTCGGCAAGATCGGCGACGGGCTGTGGAAGAGGGTCGGGCGTGAGCCTTCCGGCAATGCCTTCAACTCCATTGTCCAGCTGGAGCAGGAGAAGGGGAAGCCGCGCAATCCCTTTATCAATGCGGGCGCTATCGCGGTTGCGGACGTGGTTCTTGCCGGGCATCAACCGCGGGAGGCGATCGGTGAAATCGTGCAGTTCATTCGCCACGTCGCCGATGATGAAACCATCGCCATCGACGAGAACGTTGCGCGTTCCGAAACGCAGACTGGCTACCGCAACATCGCGCTTGCCAATTTCATGCGCGCTTTCGGCAATCTCAATCATCCCGTCGAGCATGTCCTCGGGGTCTATTTCCACCATTGCGCTATCGCCATGTCGTGCCGCCAGCTGGCCCATGCCGGACTTTATCTCGCGTCGGCCGGCCGCAATCCGCTCAATGGCGGCAGCGTCGTTTCACCGGGCCGGGCGCGGCGCATCAACGCGCTGATGCTGATGTGCGGGCATTATGACGGCTCCGGCGATTTCGCCTATCGCGTCGGCCTGCCGGGCAAGAGCGGTGTTGGCGGCGGGATTCTTGCCGTGGCGCCGGGCAAAGCCTCGATTGCGGTCTGGTCGCCGGGATTGAACGAGAACGGCAACTCGCTGCTCGGGTCGGCCGCGCTCGAATTGCTCGCCCAGCGCACCGGCTGGTCCGTCTTCGGACAATGAAGGACTTGCCTTCGGCGATCCTGCGATGCAATTAAGGCGACGAACCGGATCGTAGCGGGATATTTCCATGACCATCCATGAGCTTGACCTCACCGACGCAAGCGGCTGCCATCCGATGTTTCTCGGCGTGCCGTCCTCCGTCGAGTTCAACAAGTTGCGCAAGCGGCTCCTGCGCCAAACGCGCCAGTCGCTCGAGGACTTCGCCATGGTCAAGCCCGGCGAGCGCTGGCTGATCGGACTTTCGGGCGGCAAGGACTCCTATGGTCTCCTGGCCTTGTTGCTCGACCTAAAATGGCGCGGTCTGCTCCCGGTCGAACTCCTCGCCTGCAATCTCGACCAGGGACAGCCGAATTTTCCCAAGCATATCCTGCCGGATTTCCTGAAGGCGAACGGTATCGAGCACCGCATCGAATATCAGGACACTTATTCAGTGGTCACGGATAAGATCGCCGAAAACCAGACCTATTGTTCGCTGTGCTCGCGCCTGCGTCGCGGACATCTCTACCGCGTCGCCCGGGAAGAGGGTTGCGCTGCGCTGGTACTCGGCCATCACCGCGAGGACATTCTCGAGACCTTCTTCATGAACCTCTTCCACGGCGGGCGGCTCGCAGCAATGCCGCCAAAGCTTCTCAACGACGAAGGCGACCTGATGGTGCTGCGGCCGTTGAGTTATTGCGCGGAAGATGATCTGGAAAAGTTTGCGGGCGCCATGCAGTTTCCGATTATTCCTTGCGATCTGTGCGGCAGCCAGGAGGGCCTGCAGCGCAACGCCATGAAGGCCATGCTGGCCGACATCGAAAGGCGCGTGCCGGGCCGCAAGGAAACGATGATCCGCGCCCTCGCCAACACCCGGCCGAGCCATCTGCTCGACCGCAAGATCTTCGATTTTGCCGGACTTGTGACGGGGTGAAGTTGGATCCTCGGGCTATGCCCAGAGGGATGACCGCCACAACACCGCCGTCATGCGCGGAAAGCACCCATCATTCGAAGGGCGAGGATTATACAGTCACGCACGCACCGACAGGTGTCCACCTACCTACCCAAAGACGCCCTCGCTTAACTACTCACTCGCTCACTACTCACTTCACGAATAGCTATCGTAGCTCGCGTTGTCGGACTCCATCAGGCGGCGCAACACCGACAGACCCTGGCCGAGCTCCTGTCGGGTCGTCGGGACGGTCAGGCCGACGCGAACACGGTGAAATACCTTTTCGCTGCGTCCGGCCTTGAACTCGTCCTCGTCGTCAATCATCACGCCCTCATTGAGCGCGGCATTCTTGAACGTGCCGGAGAGCCATGGATCAGGCAGTTTCATCCACAGGAATGGAGAATGCGGCTGCGACGCGAATTCCATGCCGGTGAAGACGGAGCGCGCCAAAGCCTCGCGTGCGTTCACTTCCGCGCATACCTCGTTGCGGATGCTGTCAGCTTCGCCGGTATTGACCAGTTGGGCGCTCAGTTCCATCATCATGAAGGGAACGCCGCCGCTGACCATCTTGTGGGCCGTGAGGACGCGGGCCGAGAGGTGAGGCGGGCAGGCGACCCAGCCGCTGCGAATGCCGGCGGCCACGGATTTCGACAGCCCGCCGATGTGAAATGTCCGCTCCGGCGCGAGTTCGGTAAGTTTAACATGATCGTGGCGGGTGAGCGAACCGTAGATCTCGTCTTCGATGAGCCAGACATTGTAGCGCCGCGCAATATCAACAATTGCGCGCCGGTCGTCTTCCGGCATGGTGACGGCCGTTGGATTATGCAGCGAAGGCATCAGGAAGACGAGCTTCGGGTGCTGCTGGGCGCAATGCCGTTCGAAATCGCCAGGGGTGAGCGAGCCGTTCTCGGTCTGAATGATGATGCTTCGCCGTCCCATGAGGTTGGCGCTGCGGGCAGCCGAGCAATAGGTCAGTTCCTCGAAAGCGATGCGGTCGCCGGGAACCGTTACGGCGGCGATGATTGCGAGAATCGCGGAGTGAGCACCAAGGGTCGGAACAATCGAAGCGGGCTCCGGCACCCATCCCGCAGCTGATAGCCAGCGGCTGCCGGCTGCCTGCCAGGAGGCGGGCAGGGTGCGGCAGTAGCTCGCGACCTCCGAGGGATATTGCTTGGTGATGCCAGCCAGCAACCCTGCCATCGTTTCCGATTGGCCGACGTCGATGGCGGCCGTACTATCGAGCCGTATTCTGCCCGGTTCGACCGCCTGGTTGCGCGTGCCGCCAAACGCCTCGGTGCGTGGGGACGGCTGTTCAAGTACCGGTTCCCTGCGCTCGGTGACATATGTCCCGCGACCGACTTCGCCGCTGACGAGGCCTCGTTCCCGAATGAGATTGTAAGCACGGCCGACGGTGCCAATCGTGACACCGATATCGAAGGCAAGGTTGCGCTGCGGCGGAAGCTTCGTGCCAGGGGCGAGAACGCCTTCGGCAATGTCGGATTCAATACGCTCGGCCAACTGCAGATAAAGCGGGCCTTTGCCAGGTTCAAGATTCGGAAGCCAATTTGTCATGGTGACAATTAATATATTGCGCTTCCATTTGAGTCAATACATAGAGACAATCATACAAAATAAGAGTCAATGATGGGCTTAAAGGAGCCAATTATGAGCACAATAGAGACAATAGGCGCGGATCGCGCTGGCACGAGCGAAATTCGTCGGTCATCGACACCCTCGCGGACCGTGACAATTGTTGCGCTCGTCAATTGGTTTGGTCGCGCAATGTTGAAGCGGCGCACGCGCATGCATCTTAGCGAGCTGAGCAACGAACTACTCGAAGACATTGGCATTGCACCTGCCGAAGCGCGACGCGAGGTGCAGCGCTTCTTCTGGGATTGATGCAACGTGCGGGCGCCGCGCGCTCTTGTTCGGCGCAACGCTTATGACGAGATATTACGCAAGTGATGACATTTGGAGGCAGTAATGGGTACGACCTATATCGATCCCGCCAGGCCCGTTCATCCAGGCTTGGCAGTACATGCGCAGAGCAACCGTTTCGGCCGTCTGTTTGGCTGGGTGGGAAATGCAATCGACCGGCGGCGGTCGCGGCTTGAGCTTGGCTCCCTCGGCGAAGACGGGCTTAAGGACCTCGGCCTAACGCGCGATCACATCGAAGCCGATCTCGGTAACTACTTCTCGGGATAATCCCCTTTATCAGTCCTACCGACGTTATCTTCGGGCTGTAGGTCCGAGGATCCGCCTGGAAGCTGTTGACCGTCGAAAGGAAAAATGGGTCCTCGGGTCAAGGGCCCGAGGATGACGGTGGAGAGGGAGGCGCGTGCAGGACGGTGGCGAAGGAGGCGCGTGCAACGCCGAGAGGATCGGTGGTGGAGAGCCTCTCGCCAGAATAGGGTTTCTCGGGACGAGACGCTCTTGGCGAATATTCTCTCCCCTTTCCGTCATCCTCGGGCACTTGGCCCGAGGATCCACGTGGAAACCATTGACCGTTTGAAGGAAAAATGGGTCCTCGGGTCAAGGGCCCGAGGATGACGGTGGAGAGGGAGGCGTGCACGACGGTGGAGAGGGAGGCCCGGGCAACGCCAACGATGACCGCGACTCTAACCGCTCGCTGCGCAGGACGACTGTCCGCTCGCCCAGCGGCGAACGTCTGCTGCGATGCGATTGCCTGAAGAATGCATCATCAGCGGACCAAACGCCTCGACCTTTGCAGGGTTGCCCTCGGCATGAACGACGAGCAAAGGCCGTCCTCCGGGATTGCTCGCCGGTACGACGAGGATGCGCGGCCTTCCCGAATAGGAATCGAGTTCGGGGGCGAGACGGTAGGGCTTGAATGTTGCATCGCCGGACTTGAACCAGCAGGCATTGGCGGCAAGCGCAACGCGTTCCATCGTTGGCAGCGCGGCCTTCTCAGAATTGAAGGCAAGGCTGCCCGGTCCAGGCTTGCTCTTGGATTGGCATCCGGCGAGTGCAGCGAGCGAAATCATCAGGGCAATACCGATCGTCGGCGTCTTCATGCGGCGTTCTCCACGACTGCGCCACTTCGCATGGGCGCAGAGGACATCTATGCATAAGCTATCCGGAGCCACTGTTCGGCACCGGGATTATGCGGGAAAGGGGATCAGGCGGTTTCGAGCTCCCCGAGGAATATTTTGAGGCCGTCCACCATCTCGTACCAGACGAGCGATAGCACCGGATCCTGAACAATCCGTTGCTCCAGCGCGTCGAACCTCGGGTAGGGAGCGAGCAGGTCAGGACGATTTGCCAATTGGCGGAAGGGGTTCATGACGAATCTGGTCGGCGTCAGCCATGCATCGGCCAGCGTCATCTCTTCACCGAGTGCATAAGGTCCATGGCCGAGCCGGTTTTCTACTTCCGCAAGACCGATCTCCATCTGCTTGAACAATTTGCTGATGCGCGCCTCGTCCTTGGATTTTCTAAACAGCAGTTCGAGGAGTTCCATGGTGGGCGCGAGCACCTCGAGCTCCGCCGCGCGCGCCAGCATCCGCACAATAGCGCGGTCGCGCGAGTCGGCCGGCAAAAGCGGCGGTTCGGGAAAATGCTCTTCCAGATATTCGGCGATGACGGTGGCTTCGATCACCGTAAGGCCAGAGCCGGTAATCAGGACAGGGATTCGGTTGAAGGGCGAAATCGCGCGAAATTCCTCCGGGATGGGCGAGCCGGGCGGCGGTGCAACGATCTTGATTGGCGCCTGCTTGTAATAGGCAATGCAACGGATGATGGAGGAATAGGGAGATAGCGGCCGGGAATATAGCTTCATTGAACTTTCCTCCAATTGAGCCGGCTATTTCTATGATTTGCCGGGCTCCTGCAGGAGCCTAACGAAATGGCGGGCGATATCAAGGACGACCAAACGGATTGCTGATTGTCAGGCGATCTATGGTCATTCCATCCCCCATATCTTCGGACCAGAGCACCGAACTGCCGCTGTTGATGGCGCAAGCGACAACGAGGGAATCGAAGAGCTGACGATTATAACGACGCGCAATCCTGATCGCAGCGTCGTGCGTGGCTAGGTCGAGTGTGACACGACGGTGGGGCACAGACGGCGTATAAGTGAAAGCGCCTCCTCGGTTTCTGTCCAATCCATGCGCAGCGCGGCGGGCGACATGCGTGAACTCGTTCAGAATCTGGACGCTGATGACTTTGTTCAGAAGTTCTTAGGCAGCCACTCCGAGGATACCGGCAAAAAGGGCGCGTCCGTCAGTGCCGCCATGCGCAGCTTCGATAAGGTTTTCCGGATGGGGCATGAGACCGAGCACATTGCCCGCTTCGTTGACGACCCCTGCAATATCGTTGATCGAGCCGTTGGGATTGGTGCCCTCGGCGTAGCGGAAGACAACCTGGCCATTGCCTTCGAGACGGGCAAGCGTTTCCGCGTCGGCAAAATAGTTGCCGTCATGATGGGCGACGGGGGTGCGGATGATCTGGCCGTGGGAATAGCCGCGCGTAAATGCGGTGTTGGCATTGGTGACTTCGAGCTTCACCTGGCGGCAGACGAATTTCAGCGACGCATTGCGCATCAGCGCGCCAGGCAGCAGGCCAGCCTCGACGAGAATCTGGAAGCCGTTGCAAACGCCCATGACCATGACGCCCTTGTTCGCCTTCTCGCGGATTGCCTGCATGACCGGCATACGCGCCGCGATAGCGCCGCAGCGCAGATAATCGCCATAGGAGAACCCGCCAGGAATGACGATAAGGTCGACATCGGGGATCTCGGTGTCCGTCTGCCACACCGTTTCGGGCGCGACTCCGGAGACGTCGGTCAAGGCCGCGATCATGTCGCGGTCACGATTGAGGCCGGGGAGAAGAACGACTGCTGATTTCATGGGTGTGGTTCAAACCTTGCTTGTGCTTCCGCGAGTTCCCGAAGTTCGAGACGGTTTTCGATGCGATCGAGACGGTCGTGAAGCGAGGACATCGACGCCCTGAGATTGTTCATCTCACCCTCGAGCAGGTGCAGATGACTGCGGACGCTAATACGATCCTGGCGCTGTTCGCGCCCGTTTTCCTTCAACGACGCAATGTCGCCCTGCATCTTCCGAAGAATTTCGTAAATCAGATCGGGCGATATACCGTCCATGGCGAATCCTCAAAAGTGATCAATCAATCGCCACACTATAATCTTCGATCACCGTATTTGCGAGGAGCTTCTCGCACATCGCCTTGAGATTGGCTTCGGCCGCGGCGCGGTCGGACGTGTTGAGTTCGACGTCGAACACCTTGCCCTGGCGCACGGAACCAACGCCATCAAAACCGAGACTGCCCAATGCGCCGACAATTGCCTTGCCCTGCGGATCGAGAACGCCATTCTTCAGGGTTACAGTGACACGTGCCTTCATCGACTTGTCTTCTCCGAGCTGATTGGATGAGTGCTTATTTGACCAGAACCGGTCCCGCGGGGCGGGTCGGCTCGTTTTCATTCATGATGCCGAGACGGCGCGCGACTTCCTGGTAGGCTTCGATAAGCCCGCCCATGTCGCGGCGGAACCGGTCCTTGTCGAGTTTCTCAGCGGTCTGGCTGTCCCAAAGCCGTGCCGAATCCGGCGAGAATTCGTCGGCGAGAACGATCCGCATGAGATCGCCTTCGTAGAGACGGCCGCATTCGATCTTGAAATCGACGAGCTGGATGCCGACACCGAGGAAAAGGCCGCTCAGGAAATCATTGACGCGGATGGCAAGCGCCATGATGTCGTCAATTTCCTGGGGTGCAGCCCAGCCGAACGCCGTGATGTGCTCTTCCGAAACCATAGGATCGTCGAGCTCGTCATTCTTGTAGTAGAACTCGATGATCGACCGCGGAAGTACGGTGCCTTCCTCGATGCCGAGACGCTTGGCCAGCGAACCGGCGGCGATATTGCGCACGACGACCTGGAGCGGAATGATCTCGACTTCCTTGATCAGCTGTTCGCGCATGTTGAGCCGGCGGATGAAATGCGTCGGGATGCCCATGCGGTTGAGCTGGCTGAAGATATACTCGGAAATGCGGTTGTTGAGGACGCCCTTGCCGTCGATCACTTCCGATTTCTTGGGATGCAGCACGGTGGTGTCGTCTTTGAAGTGCTGGACGAGTGTGCCTGGCTCTGGTCCTTCATAAAGGATTTTGGCTTTGCCTTCGTAGACACGGCGGCGACGGTTCATTGCAAATCTCGGTATTGGAGTTATCGGTCGGCCCCGGTTCTTAGCAGCGCCGTCATGTTGGCGCGCTAACTATCGTAAAAGCAAGCATTCTACAATGATCCTTTGTTAAGGTGCGCTGATTTGTGGAATATAGGTGCTCCATGAACGATCTACGACAAATTGATTCCAGCGGTTCATTTCGGTCTTTCGATTTCGTGCAGAATGGCTATATGAACCCAAGAAGCGAAAACATTGGGGAACTGCCTGAAAAACGCCCAAGGCCCGGATGTAGTTTAAGCATTGAACCAACCGATCATATTGCGGGAGCAACTGAGGATGACAATGGAAGATCGCAAAAACGCCTTTGAAAACAAGTATGCGCATGACGCAGAACTGCGTTTCAGGGCGGAGGCCCGCCGCAACAAGCTCCTCGGTCAATGGGCGGCCGAAAAGCTTGGCAAGAGCGGTGACGAAGCGGATGCCTATGTAAAGGAAGTCATCAAGGCGGATTTCCAGGAAGCTGGTGACGACGATGTCTTCCGCAAGATCCGCGCTGATTTCGACACGGCGGGTATCGACACGTCCGACCATCGTATCCGCCGCACCATGGAAGAACTGATGGTCGAGGCGATCCGCCAGATCGAAGGTTCCTGATCCGAGCCTTATGAACCCAAAAGCCCGGCCACAGCGCCGGGCTTTTTTCATGGCGGTGACTTGACCCGCCGTGGCGGCGTTTCCCATACTCCGCCGCGAAATCGAAGAAGGATGAGAAACATGTCATTTGCGTCGCGCCTGAGGGCTGGGGAGACACTCTATTCCGGCTGGTCGAGCGTGACCGATCCACTGGTCATGGAAGCCCTGTGCCGAACCCCGCTCGATGCGGTGCTTCTCGACATGCAGCACGGCGCCCACGACACGGCGAGCGTCGTCGCGCTGACCGGCGTCCTGCGCGCAAACCAGAAGCCGGCATTGGTGCGTATCCCGGTCGGACGTTTCGACATGGCCAGCCGCGCGCTCGACATCGGGGTCGATGCCGTGGTGGCGCCCATGATCAATAGCGTCGAGGATGCGCGGCTTTTAGCTGCTTCGATGAAATATCCGCCGCTGGGCGAACGGTCATGGGGACAATTGCGCGGTCGGCCCGCGAGCTATGGGGAGGGCGGCTCCGGCGCGTATCTGCGCGAGTCCAATGAGTCGACGCTGGCCTTTGCAATGATAGAAACCATCGCCGCCTACGAGGTATTGGACGACATTCTGGGCGTCGAAGGCATTGACGGCATTTTCGTCGGCCCGTCGGATTTTTCCATCGCCTGGAGCAGGGGCGCCGAGGTCAATGCAGCTTCGGACGCAATCATTGAGCCACTGACAAAAATTGCCGCCAAAACCAAGGCCGCTGGCAAGTTCGCCGCGATCTATGCGGCGAACGCCGACATGGCCAATCGCTTCAGTGCGCTCGGCTATACTTACCTGGCGCTTGCCGTTGATACGGGCTACCTGACACTCGGCGTGCAAAGCATCCTTGATGGGCTGAAGAAAGCCTAAAGCCGCGACAGGAACTGCGCGAAGACCATCGAGCCTTCCGGCCAGGGGCCATGGCCGGATTCGGCGTTGAGGTGGCCGGATTCGCCTGCATCGATGAAAAGCGATCCCCAGGCGGCGGCAAGGTCCTCGGCGACCGCATAGTCGCAATAGTGATCGTTGCGGCTGGCAACGACAATCGAAGGAAAGGTGAAAGGTTCGCGCGGGTAGGGGCCGAACGTCATCAGGTGCTTTGGCCTGATCTTCGGGTTCGAAACGTCGGGCGGGGTGACGAGAAACGCGCCCTTCACCTTGTCGCCGATCTCGGGAATTGCATGGACGAACGTCGGAACGCCAAGCGAATGGGCGACGATCACCACGGGTTTTGTCGCCGCATCGACCGCCTTGACGACCGCGGCCACCCAGTCCTCGCGCACCGGTTTCGTCCACTCCGCCTGCTCGACGCGGCGCGCCGTCGATAGCTTGGCTTCCCAGCGGGTCTGCCAGTGATCGGGGCCGGAATTGGTGTAACCGGGAACGATGAGAATATCGACGTCTTTGACTTTCATGCGGCGTATTTAGGAGAATCACTTCGGGATCGCAACATTCCAAAAGTGTAGCACGCTCAGGGAAGTGGCAGGAATGAGGGCGCCTTCACCGGGCTCGCATTGTTAGTAAACAATCATGCCTTTTAAGTTCATTATCTGTGAACAAGCTGTTCGCTGCTTTCGGCTTGTATCAAGCGCCGATAAATCCGACCTTACTGCGAACGAGATTTTTTCGAGGAAAGCATGGCGATCACACGCCGGGAACTGGTTGGTGGGTCTATTGCTTTCGTCGCAACAGCGGGAACTGCCCGCGCGGAGACGAGAATGGAAAACACATCTTTTGCGGCAACGGCGCCGGTCCACGTGTCGAAGGTCGGCATCAAGGCCAAGGACGCCGACACGCTGGCAAAATATTACCAGGAGGTCGTGGGCCTGCGCGAGATTTCGCGCAAAGGTCAATCGGTCACTCTCGGAACGGGGGAAACGCCCTTGCTTGAGATCGAGCAGGCAGATGCGGTGCGCGCGGACGATCCTCACAGCGCCGGCCTTTACCACACCGCATTCCTTCTACCGGCCCGCGCTGATCTTGCCCGCTGGGCCAAGCGCGCCATCGAAAAGCGCACGCCTATCGTCGGTGCTTCCGACCATCTCGTCAGCGAGGCGATCTACCTGACCGATCCCGAGGGCAACGGCATCGAGATTTATGCGGATCGCCCGCATGAAAGCTGGACCTGGAACGGTTCGTCGGTGGCAATGGGCACAGAGGCGCTCAATGTAGGCAGCCTGGTTGCGGAACCCGGCAGCGAGACGCCCTGGTCGTCGGCTCCCGACGGCACAATGGTCGGACACCTGCATTTGCGCGTCGGCAATGCCAAGGACGCGGAGGCATGGTGGCACAAGGAGCTTGGTCTTCAAACCGTGGCGGGCTTTGGCGGCAGCGCCGTGTTCATGTCGACGGGCGGCTACCACCACCACGTCGCGGCAAATTCATGGCAAAGCCGCGGCGCGGGCCTTCGGGACAATGACCGCTCCGGGCTTGCCTGGGCGGAATTCAGCTCGGCTATGGCCAATGACGAACGCGAAATCGTCGACCCCTGGGGCAATGTGATCCGCATCGTTCCCGCCAAACGCGGCTGATCGCCATTTGGCAAACGCTCGGCCTTTAAGGTCGAGCGTTTGCTGCATCAGTTTCCGAACACGCGCTTGAAGATCGTATCGACATGCTTGGTATGGTAGCCGAGGTCGAACTTCTCGCGGATTGTCTCTTCGGGCAGGGCGGCACGCACGTCCGCATCGGCGAGAAGTTCTTCGAGGAAATCCTTGCCCTGCTCCCACACCTTCATGGCGTTGCGCTGCACCAGACGGTAGGAATCCTCACGCGACACGCCGGCCTGGGTGAGGGCGAGCAGTACGCGCTGCGAGTGAATGAGGCCCCGGAACTTGTTCATGTTCTTGAGCATGTTGTCCGGGTAGACGAGAAGCTTCTCGATGACGCCGGTGAGACGGGCCAGTGCGAAGTCGAGGGTGATCGTCGCATCCGGACCGATCATGCGCTCGACGGATGAATGCGAGATGTCGCGTTCGTGCCAAAGCGCAACATTTTCCATCGCAGGCAGGGCGAAGGCGCGGACCATGCGAGCAAGGCCGGTCATGTTCTCGGTGAGGACGGGATTGCGCTTGTGCGGCATGGCCGAAGAACCCTTCTGGCCCGGAGAGAAATACTCTTCGGCTTCTAGGACTTCGGTGCGCTGCAGGTGGCGGATTTCAACGGACAGCCGTTCGATCGATGAAGCGATGACGCCAAGGGTGGCAAAGTACATGGCGTGGCGGTCGCGCGGAATGACCTGTGTCGAAACTGGTTCCGGCTGCATTCCCAATGCCTTGGCCACATGTTCTTCAACGTATGGATCGATATTGGCGAATGTCCCGACCGCACCGGATATGGCGCAGGTGGCGATCTCGGCCCGCGCCGCGACGAGGCGGCTGCGGCAGCGTTCGAACTCGGCATAGGCCTGGGCGAGCTTCACGCCGAAGGTGGTCGGCTCGGCATGGATGCCATGGCTGCGCCCGATGGTGACGGTATCCTTGTGCTCAAATGCGCGGGTCTTCAGCGCGGCGAGAAGCTTGTCGAGGTCGGCGAGAAGGATATCGCTTGCGCGCATGAGCTGCACGTTGAAGCAGGTGTCGAGAACGTCCGAGGACGTCATGCCCTGATGGACGAAGCGCGCATCCGGACCGACAATCTCGGCAAGGTGGGTCAGGAAGGCAATGACATCGTGCTTGGTCTCGCGCTCGATATCGTCGATGCGGTCGATGTCGAATGTTGCCTTGCCGCCCTTTTCCCAGATGGTTTTCGCCGCTTCCTTGGGGATAACGCCGAGTTCGGCAAGCGCATCGCAGGCATGCGCCTCGATTTCGAACCAGATGCGGAATTTCGTTTCCGGGGACCAGATGGCGACCATTTCCGGCCGCGAATAGCGCGGGATCATATGTGTTCCTGTCGGCGAAGAATTAAAAGTTGAGTGCGGTCTATCAGACCTTTGCCGATCGCTCAACGCAGGTTTTTGTCGTCGGCGCAGCTAGCGGCGCGTGGTCACGGCCATCCAGCGGTGATCGGGACCTTCGAAGCCGAACGCCCTAATGGCGACAAGAACTGCAACGACCGGCGATGCGCCTTGAGGATAATAGGTTTGCACGGCGCCAATGCTGTAACCGAGCGGGCAGCCCCGGCTTGTCGGTACCGTTTCGTCGGCATGCAGTAATTGCGGCCCAGCGCCGGGCTTGTCTTCGGCGAGTATCAGGCGAAACCCCTTGATATCGCCCATGTTCTGGCACATCTCGCTTGCCGGCGCGGCGATTTCCTCGAGCGTGATGGTGAGGGCTGGATCAAGCGCCGGAAAAATCGGCCGGGGGTTCACCCTTACCTTAAAGGGATCGGCAGAAAGCTCGGTTACCGGATTCGAAGCTACGGTAAAGCCGATGTTTGCCTGCAGTTCAACGTCCGTCAGCGATGTCAGGCCCTGCGCATCCCGCGCAGCCTTGTCGCGGGCCTCTTCGAGCGAAGAATGCTCATCGTCGAGGCGGACGCGCACCGGCGTCTTCGGCAGGAACTTGTCGTTTGCGGTATCGATGTAGAACCGGTTGGCATAGGGAAAGCCGGAACCGTCCTGAATACCGTATTCCTCGAAGGCGAAAACGCCGCCATCCTTGGAGAAGCCGAGAATATTAAGCTTCGCCGCATCGCCTGCATATGATGCAGTTGCCGCTGGAAACAGACCGAGCAGCAAACCGATGGCAAGTCGGCGATACGGGCTCACGCGCTGTTCACGCAGGCATTGCGAATGAGATCGATGTTACCGCGGTAAGATGCGCCCTTGAATACTGAGGATCCGGCAACCAGGGCATTTGCGCCGGCCGCCGCGGCAAGCGCAGCTGTTTCGGCGGTGACGCCGCCATCGACTTCAAGATCGATCGGCCTATCACCGATCATCGCCTTGATTTTGCGTATCTTTTCCAGCGTCTCGTGGATGAATTTCTGGCCGCCGAAGCCGGGGTTCACCGTCATGACCAGGATGAGATCGATATCGTCCAGGACGTACTCAATAGCCGATTCCGGGGTTGCGGGGTTCAGCGCAACGCCAGCCTTCTTGCCAAGTGCGCGGATCGTTTGCAGCGAACGGTGCAGGTGCGGGCCGGCTTCGGCATGAACGGTGAGGATATCGGAGCCGGCCTTGGCGAAGGCTTCAAGATATGGATCGCAGGGTGCAATCATCAGGTGCGTATCGAAAACCGCGTCCGTCAACGGGCGGATGGCCTTGACCACCTCCGGGCCAAAGGTGATGTTCGGAACGAAGTGCCCGTCCATGACATCGATGTGCACCCAATCGGCGCCCGCGTCGAGGACGCTCGTTACTTCCGCGCCGAGCTTGGAAAAATCCGACGCGAGAATGGATGGGGCAATGACGAGCGGACGGCTCATGTTCAGTCTCCGGAGTTTAAAACTTGCGCGCCGTTACCATGCGCGTTCCGGTGGCACAACCGAAACCGGTCTAGATCAGCGATTTCCACACCGGATAGGGATCGTTCGCGGCTGGCGTCGCGGCGTATATGCCGCGGGCAATCGCCCGTGACATGGTCGAAGCGGCTGCCGCGCAAAGATCGATGAATTCACCAACCTCCGGCATGCGGCCGCTCGTGCCGGTCGCAAGTGCGAATATGAGGTCGCCGTCAAATGGCGTATGGGAAGGCCAGATGGCACGGGCAAATCCGTCATGGGCCGCGATGGCCAGGCGCTTGGCCTGCGCCTTGGTCAGCACAAGATCGGTCGCGATGACGCCGATAGTGGTGTTCGAGCCCGTTGCTTCGCTGAATTTGGTTTTTATTTCACTGGTGTTGGCGGGAAGCGGATGGGGCAGGCCATGACCCCCGAACTCTGCGCCGATTTCAAAAGGCGCGGCCCAGAAATGCTTACCTTGTCCTAGTGTTACCGACCCAAGCGCGTTAACCGCAACGAGCGCGCCGATGGTCGCGCCGCTCGCCAGCATTGAAGAGGCTGAGCCGAGCCCGCCCTTCAACCCGGCCACAGTCGCGCCGGTACCAGCTCCGGCGGTCCCGATTTCGAATGCGGGCGATGCCGACTGGACGGCGGCGTAGCCAAGTTCGCGATAGGGCGGGAAGCGTCCCCAATCCTTGTCGCCCCCATTCATCATGTCGAAGAGGATCGCAGCCGGAACGATCGGAATGCGGTGACCGCCGACCTCGAAGCCGACACCCTTTTCGCGCAGCGCCGCCTGAACGCCCGAGGCTGCGTCGAGCCCAAAAGCAGAGCCACCCGACAGTACAAGCGCGTTGATCGATTCAACCGTGTTGTGCGGTTCGAGAAGGTCGGTTTCACGCGTTCCCGGGGCGCCGCCGAGAACCTGCACGGCGGCGGTCGCCGGCGTATCGCAGAGGATCACGGTCGTGCCGGACTTTACCTTTTCGTCGCTCGCATTGCCGACACGCAGGCCAGCCACATCGGTGATGAGGTTGCGCGCACCTGCCTTGACGCCGGCCATCACTTGGCCTCCAGGACGAATTGCGTTCCGTCGAACTTCTGCACCCAGTAAGTATCCGCGATCCGCTCGCCCAGGGCGTCAAACTGGACGGAGCCCAGCGCTGTCTCAAAAGCATTCTTGTGCAGAAGTTCGCTGAGGGAACCCGGCTGCGCCTGCGCACCGGCAAGAACCTGCAAGGCGATCTCGGTCGCGGCATAGGCCGGTATGACGTAGCCTTCCGGGACTTTCCCGGCAAGCTCGACAGCGTTTTTCGCGTTGCGGGCGCTGTCGAGCTTTTCCGCGTCGCGCGGTGCTATCATCAGGGTTCCGGCGGCAAGGTCGCTCCCGTTGCCGACAGTACCGAGCGCCTCGCCGCTGACGATGGTGAGCGGGTAGGACAGGGCGACGGCGCTGCGCCCGATGGCAGCAACGTCGTCGCGCTCGCCGCCGACGAAAACCTGCGTGGCGCCCGCGCGCTTGAGCCGGCCGACCAGTGCGTTCTGATTGTCGAGGCCAGGGCGATACGTATCGGCAAAAACCGGCTTCAGGCCCTTCTCCTCAAGCCGCGCGCGCACGCCGGAGGCAAGTTCACGGCCGAAGATGGTGCCATCGTCAATGATCGCGAAGGGTGTGGAATGCCATAGCTGCGCAAGAATATCGCCGGTTTCCGTTACCTCGCTCTGTTCGGATGGGGCGAGTCGGAAAACTGCATAGGGTTGCTCGGCTCGCCGTTCGGTCAGCGTTCGCGACCGCACCCCCGGACTTATGACCGGGATGCCCTTCTGGTTGAGGATCGGCAAGGCGGCCTCCAATGCGTCGGCGCAAAGGAAACCGACGACGATCATGACGTTGGCCTGTACCATCTGCCTCGCAGCGGCATCGCCACCGGCTGCGTCGCACTTGTCGTCGGCGGTGGTGATCGATATCGCCTGGCCTTTTCCGGCAGTGTTTACCGCCACGGTGCTGCCATCGACCACTTGCATGCCGAGGCGCGCAAAGGGACCCGAAAGCGGCGCAATAACGCCAATCCTGTCCTCCGCATGTGCGACACTCGAGACCAGAAGGCCAAGGAATGTTGCGGCGCGTAGCAAGCGATTCATCAAGAGCGGGCCATTTCGTGTTGTATGGTAACCAGTTACATTATTTCGGTAACTGTTTCCTTCATTCCGCGCAATTGGGGTCTATATAATAATAGGATCGAACAAAAATTTGTCCGCACTCTTTGGTTGTGGCGATTGTTGCGATACTGATGCTGCAGATACGGAATTGAAAATTTGCTTATAGCCAAGGATCAGAAGATCGAGCCGCTCGCGTTCCGCAATGCGATGAGCCATTTCGCGGAAGCCGTGCATATTATCACGACCGATGGTCCGGCCGGACGTCGTGGCGTGACGGTTTCGGCTGTCTGTTCCGTTTCCGACAATCCTGCAACGATGCTCGTCTGCCTCAACCGCGAGCATGAACTCAATCATCTCTTCATCGAAAACCAGGTCTTTGCGCTGAACACCCTCTCGCTTGGCCAGCAGGCGCTGTCCGAAGCCTTTTCCGGCAGGGGCGATCTTGCGCAGCAGGACAGGTTTTCCCTCGGCCACTGGCACACGTTGCAGACAGGGGCGCCCGTTCTCGTCGATGCATTGGCAAGCTTTGACTGCCGCATCGTCGCCACGCACGAGGTCGCCACCCACTACGTGATCTATGGCAAGGTGACGGCGCTCAACATGGGTGATCCGGCCAAATCCCTGATCTACCTCAACCGATCTTACCACTCCGCCGGAGACTAGGACCAGCATGGGCAAGCAAGCCGTTTCGTCCCTGCCGCAATCGATCGAGGCCACCTTGGCCCTGCTCGAATCCGGCGGGTACGTTGCGGACCGGGCCTTGGCGACCGTCTTGTTCCTGAGCTTGCGCATGAAGCGGCCGCTGTTTCTTGAAGGCGAGGCGGGAGTCGGCAAGACAGAGATCGCCAAGGTGCTGGCGACGACCCTCGGCCGTCCGCTTATCCGGCTGCAGTGCTATGAGGGCCTCGACGTATCCTCGGCGGTCTACGAGTGGAACTATGCGGCGCAGATGATCGAGATCCGGCTCGACGAGGCGAGCGGCGTCATCGACAAGAATGCGATCGAGCGGAACGTGTTTTCCGAAAAGTTCCTGATCCGGAGGCCGGTGCTGCAGGCGCTTTCGGGCGAGCAGGGCAAAGCGCCGGTCTTCCTGATTGATGAACTCGACCGCACGGACGAGGCGTTCGAAGCCTTCCTGCTTGAAGTGCTGTCGGATTATCAGGTTACGATCCCGGAGCTTGGCACCATTCGGGCGAATGAGCCGCCGCTTGTCATCATAACCACCAATCGTACACGTGAAATCCATGACGCGCTGAAGCGGCGCTGCCTCTACCACTGGGTGGATTACCCCTCGGCGGAACGCGAGCTCGAAATCGTCCGCCGCAAGGTGCCGGCCGCCAATGAGCGCCTCTCGGACGAGATCGTCCGCTATGTCCAAAAGCTGCGCGAAGTCGACCTCTTCAAGTTGCCGGGCGTAGCCGAGACCATCGACTGGGCCGGAGCCCTGACGGAGATGGACAAGCTCGCCCTCGATCCTGAAGCCGTATCCGATACGATCGGCGTGCTCCTGAAATATCAGGACGACATTGCCCGCATCGCCGGCGGCGAGGGGCGCCGCATCCTTGACGAAGTCAAGTTGGAGATACGCCAAGCCAGCTTGAATGCCGTCTGACATGGCGGCGCTCGAACGATCACCGCAGGCGGCGGGTTCGGGCAGTCATCTTGCGGACAATATCGTCTATTTCGCCCGGACCCTGCGCAAGGCAGGCATGCGCGTCGGTCCAGCCTCGGTCCAGGATGCAATCCAGGCGGTGCTCTTCGGTGGCATCGGCTCGAGGGATGATTTCTACTGGACACTGCACAGTGTTTTCGTAACGCGCCGCGAGGACCACGCGACATTTGACGAGGCGTTCCGCCTTTATTGGCGCTCGCGCGAACTGATCGAAAAGATGCTGGCAATGTTCTCCCCGGTCGCGATGGCGCAGGACCGTGAACGGTCAAGGGCTGCCGAAGCGCGGGTCGCCGAGGCGTTGCTCAGGGGAAATGGTCAGCCAGAACCGGGTCAACGGCCGCCAGAGATCGATATCGACGCCCGCTTTACATTTTCCGGCAAGGAAGTCTTGCGGGCCAAGGATTTTGCGCAGATGAGCGCCGCTGAGCTCGTTGAGGCGCGACGCGCCATGAGCGAACTCACCCTGCCGCTCGACGAGGTCGAAACCAGGCGCTACCGCAGCGATCCGCGTGGGAGGCGCATCGACCCGCGGGCCATGATGCGGGCAAGTCTGCGCACGGGAGGCGATCTGATCCTGCCAAAGTTTCGATCGCGCCGCGTCGTGCACCCGCCGCTCGTCGTACTTGCGGATATATCCGGCTCGATGAGCCAGTACACGCGCATCTTTCTGCATTTCATGCATGCGATTATGGAGAGGCGACGGCGAGTCCATTGTTTCGTCTTCGGCACGCGTCTTAGCAATATCACGCGGCCATTGCGCTACCGCGATCCTGACGATGCCATTGCGCGGTGCACCGATGTTGTAAAAGACTGGTCCGGCGGCACGCGCATCGGTGAGACATTGCATGAATTCAACAGGCAATGGTCGCGCCGCGTCCTGACCCAGGGCGCCGTGGTCCTGCTCATTACCGATGGTCTTGAGCGGGAGGATACAAGCGAACTCGAAGCGGAGATGGAGCGGCTGTCGAAATCGTGCCGGCGTCTGATCTGGCTCAATCCCTTGCTGCGCTTTGAAGGCTTCGAGCCGCGCGCCCGGGGCGTTCGGGCAATGCTTCCCTATGTCGATGACTTTCGCGCCGTGCATAACCTTGAAGCCCTGGACGATCTGTGCAAGGCGCTCGGCCGGCCGCGCGAGCGCAACGACGATCCGAAACGCTGGCTTGCCCGGGCGACCCCTTCCCATGCGCCGGGATCGCACCCATATTGAGCCTGCTGGAGGGCACGATGATGCTGGAATCCAATCAACAAACACTTGATCCGCTGATGACGGCGCAGGATTGGATGTCCGATGGCCGTGATGTCGCCATCGCGACTGTCATCGAAACGTGGGGGTCGGCGCCAAGGCCGGTCGGCAGCCATCTCGTTATCGATCGCTCCGGCAATTTCGAAGGTTCGGTATCGGGCGGCTGCGTCGAAGGCGCGGTTATCGCTGAGGCCATGGAGGTGATCGAGAGCGGCCAGCCGCGCATGCTCGAGTTCGGGGTTGCCGATGAAACGGCATGGCAGGTCGGGCTTTCCTGTGGCGGACGCATCAGGGTTTATGTGGAGCGGCTGGGCTGATCGTGGATCCCTTTTGCCTCAAGAAACTCAACGAAGAGCGACGCGCACGCCGCGCCGCGATCCTCCTGACTGATATTGGGGATGGCCGGGACCGGGTGATCCGTCAGGGCGATCCTGTTGCCGGTGCGCTGGGCCACGCGGTTCGAACTGCATTCCTGTCGGGCCGGTCCGGAATTGCCGATGTGGATGGCCGGTCCTTTTTTCTGAATGTGCATCTGCCGCCGCCACGCCTCGTTGTCATCGGAGCGGTCCACATCAGCCAGGCATTGGCGCCCATGGCGAAGGTTGCCGGCTATGACACGGAAATCATCGATCCGCGCACGGCCTTTGCGACACAGGAGCGCTTTCCGGATGTCGTGCTTCACGCCGAATGGCCGCAAGACGTGCTGAAAGCCCGCCCGCTCGACCCCTATACGGGCGTGGCCGCAGTGACACATGACCCGAAGATCGACGATCCGGCGCTCGCGGCTGC
The DNA here is from genome assembly GCF_000686005.1 of Phyllobacterium sp. UNC302MFCol5.2. Classification (NCBI taxonomy): domain Bacteria; kingdom Pseudomonadati; phylum Pseudomonadota; class Alphaproteobacteria; order Hyphomicrobiales; family Phyllobacteriaceae; genus Phyllobacterium; species Phyllobacterium sp. UNC302MFCol5.2. Next base: position 269,972 of record NZ_JMLL01000011.1, on the reverse strand, counting down.
ACTGACGTCCGGCTGTTTCTACGTCGGCGCGCTCGGCAGCCGTAAAACACATGCAAAGCGGGTGGAGCGGCTCAAGCTTCTGGGGCTTGCTGACGAACAGATCAGCCGGATCAGCGCGCCAATAGGACTTGATATCGGGGCCGCCAGTCCCGCGGAGATCGCCGTCGCGATTATCGCCGAGGTCGTCACGACATTCCGTGCGCGCGAACTGCAGCCATTGCAGCAATTGGACCGAACCGTATGATATTCGGTGAAATGCCACTCGACGGTGCGTTCGGCGCGATCCTCGCCCATTCGACCCATGCGGGCGGGCTCAAGCTGAAAAAGGGGCATGTGCTTACAGCCGCGGATATCACGGGGCTACGGGCAGCAGGCGTCAGGCACGTCATTGCAGCGCGGCTGGAAAGCGGCGATCTCGAAGAGAATGCCGCCGCCGAGCAAATCACCAAATCGCTTGATGTATTCAATGTCCGGCTGGGGACCGCAACGACGGGCCGCGTCAACTGCTACGCCGAAAAAGCCGGGCTTTTTGCTGTCGATGCCGACCTCGTCAATGCCATCAATGCGGTTGATCCGGCCGCAACGATTGCAACCTTGAAACCATTCGAGCGTGTTGAACTTGGCCAAATGGTTGCGACGATCAAGATCATCCCATTTGCAGTTCCAGGGCAAGTCATTGATCGCATCGCAATGCTGGCGCGCGGGCGAGCGGCAATTGGCGTCCATGCCTTTACCGGCGCGCGCGTCGGCCTTGCCCAGACGACCTTGCCGTCGGTGAAGACGAGCGTTCTCGACAAGACCCGCCGTGTCATCGATGCGCGCATAGCCGGAAATCATGGTGAACTGACTGCCGAGCGGCGGACTACCCATTCCGAAAGCGAGCTTGCGGAGGCCATTCGCGAACTGCATCGATCGAACGACATCGTCATCGCATTCGGCGCATCCGCGGTGGTCGATGCCGGCGATGTCGTGCCGGCGGCCATCAGGCAGGCCGGGGGCGTTGTGCATCATGTCGGCATGCCGGTCGACCCAGGCAATCTCCTGGTGCTTGGCGAACTGGACGGCAAGCCGGTCATTGGTGCGCCGGGCTGTGCGCGCAGTCCAAAGGAAAATGGCTTCGACTGGGTGCTCGAGCGCCTCATGGCAAATGTGCCCGTCACGAAGGAAGATGTCATCGGCATGGGCGTAGGGGGCTTGCTTATGGAGATAACATCTCGGCCGCAGCCGCGCGATCCACGACCTTCTACACGTGCCGATGTGGCGATCGCGGTGCTTGCGGCGGGACAGTCGACACGCATGAACGGATCAAACAAGCTGCTCGCGACTTTCGCCGGCATGCCTTTGATCCGGCGCTCGACCCTGACTGCGATCGAAGCGGGCGGACGTCCGGTCATTGCCGTTCTCGGCCATATGGCCGAGCAATGCAGCGCGGCGCTCGAGGGCCTGAATGTCGTCATCGCGCTCAACAAGGATTACGCGAGCGGCCTTGCATCCTCGCTGCAAACCGCGATCCGGCATGTGCCCGCTTCGGCGGACGGCGTCCTGATGCTGCTTGCCGACATGCCTGCGCTTTCGAGCGAGCACATTGAGACGATGATCAGGCGTTTCAGTGAGGCAGGGGGCCAGTCGATCGTGCGGGCGACCTTTGACGGTAAGCGCGGCAACCCCGTGCTTTTGCCACGCCAATTATTTGACGAAGTCTTCACGCTTGCCGGTGATGTCGGTGCCCGTCATCTGATCGAGCGGGGCGATTTTCCGCTGATCGATGTTGAACTTGGCGAGGCAGCGGCTATTGATGTCGACACGCCGGACATGCTCAATCGCGCCGGCGGCACGATCGCCCTGCCGAACCCTTAGGACTAACATTGCTGAAACCTATCCTCTTCGCCGCGTTCGCTCTGCTGTGCCTCGCCGCGCCCGCTTCCGCCGTGCAACTCGATCCGTACAAGGACGATCTCTTTGCCTATCCAGGTATTTTGAAAAGCGCGGATGGCGGCGACTATGTCGTTGTGGATTATAATGAACTGCGGGATATCAATGGCCGCGACACGGTGCCGGAACGGCGGGTCAAGCCGAACTATGTGTCCTTGCAGCCGAAACGCTCGCAAAAGGATCTGGTGGTCACGACCGACAGCGGGTCGGTCAAGGTCATGGCAGTCGGCAATCTCGACAGCCCGGCCATCATCACGATCTACCTGCACGGGCAAGGCGGAAATCGGCAGCAGGGGATGAACGATTTCACGTTCGGCGGCAATTTCAATCGGCTGAAGAACCTTATGGAGCGGAACAACGGTCTATACCTCACGCCGGATTTCACCGATTTCGGCGAAAAGGGTGCAGCGCAGGTCGCTGGCTTGATTGCGCATTTCAAGGCGCAGTCGCCGCAAGCAAAACTGTTCGTCGCCTGCGGATCGATGGGCGGAATGTTATGCTGGCGGCTCGCGAACGATCCAAAGGCGGCAAAGGATATTTCCGGTTTGCTGATCCTCGGATCGCTTTGGGACGATCACTTCATCGGCTCTGCTTCGTTCAAGCGCCGCATACCAGTGTTCTTCGGCCACGGTAGCCGTGACCCGGTCTTTGCCATCGACAAGCAGGAAGCCTTCTACCAGCAGATCCGGGCTTCCGCCAAAGGCTATCCCGTGCGCTTTACCCGGTTTGAAAGCGGCAACCACGGCACGCCCATCCGAATGACGAACTGGCGAGCCGCATTAAACTGGATGCTTTCGGTCGCACCCTGAGCGTCCTGGTGTTGTGGCAATAAAGTCCCATTGTGGCAGTTGTGCCACTAGACAAATGGCGAAAAGCGAATAGTTTCCGGCCTATATCCAATACTGCGATGAGACTTTGCGGAGAGACCCATGCGCCTGCCTGAAATACTGAGCCGAATTGCCCCTTTGGCGGTTCTTATTCCGCTGGCAGCATGCTCCACGACCGGCCAGCCTCCACTGGTTCCGATGATCCCCACTTTCGCGCCGGTTCGCCCGCCGGTGGATTCAGCACTGGCAGAACCCTGTATCCAGGCGGCGGCAGTCAAATACTTCCTCTCCGAAAGCAACATCAAGGCCGTTGAAGCGGAATCGATGGGCGGTGGCGTAAGTCAGGTGCGCCTGAAGGCGGATATTCGCGATGCCATGTGCACCGTAACCGACAAGGGCAAGGTCCGCTCGATCGTCGACACCATGCCGAAGAGCGCCGACCAGGCTGCAGCCGACGAGGCTGCGGCACGCAAGGCCACGAACCCGGCCCCAGCGGCAGCGCCCGCTGCGACGCCGGCAAAAAAGAACAAGAAAACCAGCAGCTAAGCGGTCTTTCCTTTATAATTTCAGCAGCGCGGCCATCGCCGCGCTGTTTTCATTTAGGGAAGCTTCGGCGCAAGGACTTTGAGTTCGCCGGCACGAACGGCAATCTTGACGTCGCGCGGCAGGGGGATCAGTTCGCCATCGATCGTGGCCTTGGCGCCGCGCCGCAGGTGCGGGAAGTGCAGCTCGACCTTTCGGGCCACAACTTCATCGACATCCGGGTTGCTGCGCCACGAGCCGGTGAGCACCGTGAAGGCCAGCTTGAGAAGGGCGGCCGGCGTCAATTTTCCAGCAATATAAACGCCGAGTTCGCCACGGTTGACGACTTCGGGAACCGGCAGGACACCGTGGCCATAGGCATTGTTGGCGACCGAAATGGCAGAAACGGTTCGCTCGATGGTGGTTCCGTCGACGACCATGCGAACGAGAAATTTGGGCGGGCGGCCCATGGCTTTGGCAAAGGCACGCATGCTGGCGAGCCGCTTGCCCCAACGCGAGCGATATTCCAGCGTGTTGCGAACCTGAATCATCTGCGGCTGGAAGCCGATCGAGAACTGATGGACGAAACTCTCGTCATTGGCCGTGGAAATATCAACAGCTTCGATCGATCCGGTCGCAAGGCTTTCAAGCGCTGCGTTGAGGTCGAGCGGAATCTTCAACGCCCGGGCGAAAAGGTTCATCGTGCCGGCCGGCAGGACGGCGAGGGGTATTTGCGACTTCCATGCGAAATCCGCGGCTGCGGAAATCGTACCGTCACCGCCGCCGGCCATGAGCACATGGTCGCCCGGCTCGGCGCAGACGCGTTCGAGCGCTTTGATAAGCTTCTTGCCCGGGATGATTTCGCTTTCGAACGTATGCCCATGGCTTTCGAAGATGGACTTTGCCGTCGCTGCGAACGCTTCCATGTCCATCGTGCGAAAGGTGCCGCCATCGCGGTTGAAAACGGCATGGACTTTCATGTCTGATCCTTGTTCAGCGGGAAGCGCGGCGAGGTGAGCGGAAGATGGTCAATTGCCCCACTAAAAACAATCCCTCAGGCGTGTTTTCGTTCCTCGACTTTCGTAGGACATAGGGGGCCATAACGGGCCTACGCCTGCGACAAGTGCGGGCTGACAAAGCCAAGCTTGCGCAGCCCATCCCTGATTTCCGGCGCGCTCATGAAGAGTTCCCAAAGCAGCCCGTTGCGGTAGTTCTCGATCATGGCGACGATCGGCCCCTGATTGATCGCAAGATAGGTGCGGGCATACCAGTTGCGCGCCGGTGCAAAGGCATCGACGAACCCGAAACGTCCGGCAATCCGGCTTTGCGGCAAAGTCATGAAATGGCGCAGCGCCCGCATCGACTCGTAGGGCGTGTAGGGGAGGCTGCTTAGGGCCGCTGTCGGTGCAATCAGACCTCTGTCGGAAGCCGGTGAACTGACGGCGTAACCCTTGGGCGCGTGGCTCGCGGTTAGCCCCCAACAATCGTCGGATTGGGTTTTTTCCACGCTGTGCAGATAGTTGATACGCGTGTGATTGCAGTTCTGTTCCCAGTAGTCGGCGTAGCGATCCTTAAGGCCGCGGGGGTCGAGGCCGCAGAAGGAGTAATGGGCAAAGAATAGGGGGCCGCCATAGTCCGGACCCAGCGGCAGCGTTACTCCATAGTACTCGCGCCCGTTGGCGATTGTGCCGTTGCCAGCGAAGCCCTCCTGGTAAATCCGGGGTTCGATCGCGTAGTCGGGGGAGGCGGCGGCGAGAACATAGGTGATCAGCGCTTCGTTCCAGCCGCGGATCGGCACGTTGCGCGCCCATTCATGTTTCGGGCTGTGATGCCAGTAAAGCGCATCCGTTCCGGGCTTTATGTGTGCGCTCCAGTTGACCGCGCGCCAGAGACGATCGATCCGGGCCCTCAGGTCGAAGCTCCCCGCATATTGCGAGGCGAGGTACTGCCGAACGCAGAGAAGCCCCTGAAACAGCAATGATGTTTCGACGAGATCGCCGCCGTCATCGAAGCGCGAGAAGGGGACCGTCGAGCCGTCGCGGCCGTTGATGAAATGCGGATAGACACCCTGGTAGCGCGTCGCTTGCTCGAGGGTCGATACCATCGCATCGAAACGGGCAAACGCATCCCGGCGTTTGATCCACCCGCGCTCGAGAGCGACAATGATCGCCATGAATGCAAAGCCAGAGCCGCTTATCGAGACGAGGTCATTGTTCGGATCGGCCGTCCGGCCAGACCTGTCGCGGGCAAGGCCGCTATGGGGATGCGCGCCATCCCAGAAATAGCCGAAGCTGGCGCGCTGCACCCGCTCAAGCAGTGCTTCATCGCTGTCCTCGCCATGAAACGCTGGGGCCGAGTCAAATCGAAGATGCATGGGAGGCGCAATATCCTTGCCAAGGGCATTATGCCGCTGCATATGCCGGGTTGCATCAGGCGGGCGTCTCGACTCTATAGTACGCATGGCGCTGAGTGAGAAGGCGCAACCGGTAAAACCCGAAAGAGGCGAATAGATGTTTGAAGCCCGTTTTGTTTTTGACCCGCTTCCGCAACCGGCATTGCCCGTGGCCGGTCTGGACAAGCTTTTCCCGGTTCACCGGATATACTGTGTCGGACGCAACTATGCCGACCACGCCATCGAAATGGGACATGACCCGAGCCGCGAGCCGCCATTCTTCTTCCAGAAGAACCCCGATAGCCTCCTGACCGAGGGGCGCAATTTTCCGTATCCCACAGCGACCAACGATGTTCACTTCGAAATGGAGCTCGTTGTGGCGCTTGCCAAGGGCGGCTCCGACATCAGCGTCGAATATGCGCTGGATCATGTCTATGGCTATGCCGTCGGGCTCGACATGACGCGGCGTGACTTGCAAGGCGAGGCCAAGAAGCTCGGCCGCCCCTGGGAGGTCGGAAAGGCGTTCGAGGCATCGGCGCCATGCTCGCCGATTGTGCCGGCGGCGGCGATCGGCCACCCCGCCGCCGGCGCCATCTGGTTGAAGGTCAACGGGACCGAACGCCAGCGCGGCGACCTCGACCAGATGATCTGGAAGGTTCCGGAGACGATTTCTTACCTCTCGACACTATTCACGCTGCAGCCGGGCGACCTGATCTTTACGGGCACGCCGGCCGGTGTCGGCGCCGTGCAACGCGGCGATGAGATGCATGGCGGCGTTGATGGAATCGGTGAAATTCAGGTTCGGGTCGTCTAGGACGGCCTGCAACCCAACACAATTTTGCCAGCGAACCGAACTTGTTTCTTCCGAGATCGATGGCGACGGCGAAAATAATTTTTTGCGCAATGTGGCGGGCCGTTGCGGGGATTTCCACGCTATTGGCGCGGCTTAGGCAAATATGTGCCGGCTAAGCGAAATCCCCTCGCATTTCCGTGAAGAGTCGCGGCCTTGTGTTTGAAAATAAATGAGGTATTTGAGATCCATCTTCTTCTATTTCGTATCTCAGAGCACCGATTTTGATGGAACACCGCATTCTGTTTGGCTCCTATCCCATCCCGCGATTCGGCGGGATCGCCAGCCACAACTTTGTGGTCTGGACAGATGAGGCCGGGCGTCCGTTGTTTGAAATCAACGGTGGCGCCGCAAATCCGGATGGAAGTTTCAACTATTGCGCGATTGGCGGCGCGCTGAGTGCTGTCGTCACCGACTATGCCAAGCGCGATCTCGTCTATTTCCCGGAATTTTACGTGCGGCCCACTTCGCGCACGACGATGATGCTGGAGGGCAGCTACGCGACGATTGCTGCGCGCTGGCGGGCGGCAATCGATGTAGCGAACCGTATCCGGCAATCGGATCTGCGCTACTCTTTCCTGATCCAGAACAGCAACTCGGTAGCAACCGCCATTGCCAAGGGAATGGGTCTCAACCCGCCGCGAAAGGCCGTCGGCCGCGTGCGTGCGCCGGGGAGCCATCGGCAACTATTGCTCGACGCGGCATGATCCAAGATTGATCTCCCAGTAAGACTGTAATAACTGATCGCATATCGTCATCCGGGCCACCGGAAGATGAAAGATTATTTAGCCTTTATTCTGGGCTCAATCCCGCCATTATTGCAGGGCTAATGCGCCAACCTTGAAACGGTGCAATTCGCTTCCTTCAGATCCATTCTGATTTTGGAATAACCCATGACGACGGCTGTGGCAGACCACGAAAAGCAGATGCAAAGGCTGGAAGCCCGCGCGAAGTCTCGCCTTCCCTGGTGGGGCAAGAAGGCCAGATCGGCGATGTTCGCCGCGCTGGGCATTGGCGTGGCCATCGTTAGCCTGCTCGTCCTCGCCCATTTTTCCAGCGAGATTTCGCTGCATGACGTGAAGCGGTCGCTGCATGCCATTCCGACAAGCACGCTACTGGTCGCGCTTGTTTTCACGATCGTCAGCTTTGCCGCCGTTGCACTTTACGACGTTGTTGCAGTTGAGACGATTGCGCCGAAACGCGTTCCGTATCACATTTCCGCCATGGCCGGCGGCGCCGGCTACGCCATTTCCAACGCACTCGGATTCTCGCTTCTGACCGGCGGAGCGTTGCGCTACAGGGTCTATGCCGCCGAGGGGATCGATATCGCCGATATCGGTCGCATCATCGGCACGTCGTGGCTGGCGATCTGGTTCGCATTCACGATTCTCATCGCCGTTGCCCTCGTTATCGACCCGACACGCATTCCCTGGGTGGTCTCGTTCGGCCCCATCGTCGATCAGGTGATTGGCACGGGAACTCTTATTGCCGTCGCCGTGCTTCTCTATTGGCTGTCGCGCCGCGAGCGTACGCTGCGGATCGGCCGCATGTCGGTGCGCCTCCCGTCGTCGCAGGGCGCGCTGCTGCAGATCATCGCCGGACTTGTCGATGTCGCCGCCGCTGCTGCAACGCTCTACGTTCTCCTGCCTGCGGGCTCGGTTGGAAGCATTCCGGCCTTCGCGCTCGTATACGTGGTCGCAGTCGCGCTCGGCATCGTCAGCCATGCACCAGGCGGCATCGGCGCTTTCGAAGCGACGATTATTGCCGGCCTTGGCCTTGGCCAGAATCCCGACGCTATCGCCGCGCTGGTCGCCTACCGCCTGATTTATACGCTTATCCCTTTTCTGATCGCGATCGCCGGGTTCGTCGTTTCGGAGATTTTGCGCAAACGCCATCTGCTCGCCGCGCCGACGATGATGGCTGCGCGCATGTTCGAGCCTCTGATACCGCCGCTTTCGGCCGGCATCGCGTTTCTTGGTGGCATCGTTCTCCTGATTTCGGCCGTGATTCCGGGCCTGCACTCGCGCCTCGAAGTGCTGGCAGACATCCTGCCCATGCCATTTCTCGAAATGTCGCATCTTGGCGCGAGCTTCGTCGGCCTCGCGCTGCTCATCGTTGCTCGCGGCCTGGCGCGGCGGCTGTGGCGCGCCTGGTTCCTCGCCATCATTCTGTTCAGCCTTGGCGCCATCTTCGCGCTTACGAAGAGTCTCGCCTGGGAAGAAGCGCTCATATTGACCTTGATGGCCGGAACGCTGCTCCTGTTCCGCGATTCCTTCTATCGCAGGCCGCTCAACGAACGCTTCACGCTCACATGGGGCTGGCTTGCAAGCATCGGGACCACGGCCTTCGCCGTAATCTGGCTCGGATTCTTTGCCTATCACCATGTCGAATATGCCAACGAGCTCTGGTGGGAGTTCGCCTGGGATGCCCAGGCCTCGCGGTTCTTGCGGGCGACGGTGCTGGTCCTCACCATTCTTGCGGCCGTCACGATCAACACGGTCATCAATGGTGTTGGCCGCAGCAAGCTCAAGGCCCAGCCCATTCCCGATCAAGTGCCTGAAGTCGTCGCCACATCGCCGCGTGCCTCAGATGCGCTGGCACTGCTCGGTGACAAGCGCTTCCTGATGGATGCGCAGGGCAGGGGTTTCGTCATGTATGCCCGCTCTGGCGGCAGCCTCGTCTCGATGGGCGAGCCCGTGGGCAACGACGGGACCGTCATATCGGATCTCGCCTGGGCGTTCCGCGGTCTTGCCGACCGAACGGGATCGCGCACGGTGTTCTATGGCGTAGGTCCTGAAAGACTGCCACTTTTCCTCGATATGGGCCTGACGGCGCTGAAGCTTGGCGAAGTTGCACGCGTAGATCTGACCGACTTTTCGCTTGAGGGCTCGAAGAGGCAGCCGCTGCGTTACGCGGCGCGCCGCCTCGAAAAAGAGGGCATAACATTCGAGGTCATTGCGAGGGACAATACGCCGGACATCATGGACGAGTTGCGCGAAGTATCGGACGCCTGGCTCGAGATGAAATCCGGTTCGGAGAAGCGGTTCTCGCTTGGTTCGTTTGAAAACGCCTACCTTGCCAATTTCGACGTCGGTGTCCTGCGCAAGGAGGGCAAGATCGTCGCATTCGCCAATATGTGGCGCGGCGCCAACAAGGAAGAAATTGCCGTCGACCTGATGCGCCATGTACCGGATGCCTCCAGCGTCGTCATGGACGGGCTTTTTGCCAATCTGCTGATGGCGGCAAAGAACGAGGGCTATCATTGGTTCAATCTTGGCGCGGCGCCATTGTCGGGCCTGTCCGACAGTCATCTTGCCTCGCGATGGAACCGGATCGGCTCCTTCATCTACCGGCGCGGCGCCGAATTTTATCGGTTTGACGGATTGCGCGCTTTCAAGGATAAGTTCGGCCCGAAATGGACACCCTACTACCTGATTTGCCCACCGGGCCTCGCGACGCCTCGCTCGCTCATTGATGCGACGAATCTGGTGAGCGGCAGCCCCTTTGAGGTCTTTAAACGATGAAATTCATGCGCAGGCGCACCCTGCTCGTTATTCTTGCATTGCTGATCGTCAGTATCGGTCTTTCTGCAGCACTTCACTACCTTCCGCGGTTCGGGTTCGGCGGCGGAGGCAAGCGCATTCTTGTTTCGTCCGAGCGGCTCACGGACGTGCCGTTGCTGCAGCCGGATGGCAAGGCGTCGGGTATCGCTATCGTCGTTTCGCAAAAGGGTGGCTTGGCTGCCGACGACGAAGCGCTGAGCAAGCTCCTGCTCGACCGCAACTTCCTGGTCTTGACCGTCGATCTTGAGAAGTGGCGCAAGGAACTCGATCAGGATACCGGCGATTGCACTTATTTCGTCTCCGACCTCGAAGGCATTGCCAAGGAGGCGCAGCGCATGATCGCCGTCGATACCTATATGCACCCGGTGATCGTTGGCATCGGCGAGGGTGCCGTGATGGCCTATGCCTCGGTGGCCGATACGCCGGCGGCAACCCTGGCGGGCGCGGTCCTTGTCGATCCCTCGGTCGGACTCAAGACCAAGCTTCCGTCGTGCGAGGGCGCCGATTATGAGGCCGTGGGCAATGACGGCTTCAGCTACTCCTACGATGCCGATCTGCCCAATCCGGCAACGATCGTGCGCGAGAAGCCGGATGCCGACCCCAAGGGCCCACCCAGCACTGGCTTTTTCCTCGCGCAGGAAAAGCTCGGCGCAACGCGTCCCGAGCGGCTGCAGATCGCGGCGGACGCGGCGGTCGAAATCGCCAAGGAAGACGCCTCGGCCGAGTCGCTGCCGATCATCGACGTGCCGGCAACAAACGGCGATCCTAAATATCTCGCCGTCTTCTTCTCGGGCGATGGCGGCTGGCGCGATATCGACAAGTCGGTCGGCGACATCATTGCCAAGGAAGGCGTTCATGTCGTTGGCGTCGATTCGCTTCGCTATTTCTGGACGCTGCGCAAGCCCGAGGACATCGCCAAGGATATCGGCCGGATCGTCGCGAAAGCCGATCCATCCGGCAAGCTGCCGGTGGTTCTCCTCGGCTATTCATTTGGCGCCAACACCATACCCTTCTCATGGCCATCCATGCCCCAGCAATTGCAGGACCGGGTGCGGATGATCGGCCTGATCGGCACGGAAGAGACGACGCCGTTTCAGGTGTCGGTCGGCGCATGGCTCGGGCTCGGCGGCGACAACGAGGTTGCGCCCGCGGTTGCCAAGCTGCCGCTCGACAAGGTTTTATGCGTTTACGGTTCCGAGGAAGACGATACGGCGTGCAACGATCCATCGCTTGCCTCAGTCGAGAAAATCGAACTTCAGGGCGACCACCACTATGACGAGAAGTACGACATGCTGGCCGCAAAGCTGATGCAGGCGATCGCGGCGCGCCAGCCCAAATAGTCTTGGATTTTCCGTCAGGTCTGCGCGGCTGGATGTGCTTCCTTCGCGCGGGCCCGCTTTCCGGCATCCGCATATTTCTGGGCAATGACAGCGCACACCATCAGCTGGATTTGATGAAACAGCATCAGCGGCAAGACTATGCTGCCGATGCTTTGCCCGGCAAAAATGACCGTTGCGATGGGAATGCCGCTGGCAAGGCTCTTCTTCGAGCCGCAGAAGGTTATTGCAATCTCGTCCTCGCGTGAAAATCCGGCCCAGCGGCTACCGAACATGGTGACCGCAAGGACGATGGCAAGGATTGCAATGTCGAGCAGGATCACGACGGCAAGGTCACGAATCGAGATCGTATGCCACAGGCCCTCGGTCACGGATTCGCTGAACGCCAGGTAGACCACCATCAGGATCGACCCTCGATCGAACGGCATCAGCAGCTTGCGCTGGCTGCGAATGAAGTTGCCGATGAATGGCTGGAGGATCTGCCCGAGAACAAAGGGCGCGAGCAATTGCAGGAGAATCGACTGCAGCGCGTCGAACGAAAATCCGCCATGGCCGCCTGCCGTCGAAAAGAGCAGGCCGACCAGAAATGGCGTTAGGAACATGCCGAAAATGTTCGAAGCAGAGGCGGAACAGATGGCCGCCGGCACGTTGCCGCCAGCAATCGAGGTGAATGCGATCGACGATTGCACCGTCGAAGGTAGCACGCACAGGAAAAGAATGCCGGAATAGAGCGCCGGGGGCAGTATCGTGGGCACCAGAATGCCGGCGCAAATACCAAGCAGCGGAAAGAGGACGAAGGTTGCCGCGAGAATCGTCAGGTGCAGCTTCCAGTGCAGGAAGCCGGCGATGACCACATCGCGTGAAAGGCGGGCGCCATGCAGAAAGAACAGCATGCCGATCGCTATCTTGGTCGCGGTGCCGAAATAATCCGCCGCTACGCCGCTGATCGGAAAGAACGAGGCCAGGATCACGGCCCCGACCAGCATCAGTGTGAAATTGTCAGGTAAAAAGCGACGCATTGCGACTTCCATTCGTGAATTCAACGCGTCCGTCTAACATACGCAGCCCACTCCCGAAACGATGAGGACAATCATATTTGTGCACGCATGAGAATCGAAAATATGAGTCGTTCGCTCACATAAATGTCACTGGTCTAAGTTGACGAGTTTTATCATAATTGTTTATCGAGTGAACGGACATCCGGGGGTCCGGATGCTTTTGATAGGGGGATTTTCCATGAAGAAGTCATTTTCGCAATTTGCCGGCACGCTGATCGTTGCTGCCGGGATCGCAAGCGCGACCATGATGGCGCCGGCGCGCGCCGAGGACGGGATCACCGTCTACAATGCCCAGCACGAGAGCCTTACGCAGGCCTGGGCCGACGGATTTACCAAGGAGACCGGCGTCAAAGTTACGATCCGCAACGGCAAGGACATGGAGTTCGCCAACCAGATCGTGCAGGAAGGCGCAGCTTCACCGGCGGATGTTTTCCTGACCGAGAATTCGCCGGCCGTGGCGCTCGTCGACAATTCGAAGCTCTTTGCACCGCTCAACGCCGATATCCTCGCGCAGGTCCCGGACAACTACCGGCCGGCCAATGGAAATTGGATCGGCGTTGCCGCTCGTTCCACCGTCTTTGCCTATGACAAGAACAAGCTGACCGAAGACAAGCTGCCGAAATCGCTGGTCGATCTTGCCGATGAAAGCTGGAAGGGTCGCTGGGGCGCAGCGCCCGCCGGCGCCGATTTCCAGGCCATTGTCAGCGCCTTGCTCGAACTCAAGGGCGAAAAGGTCACGGAAGACTGGCTCAAGGCCATGAAGGAAAACGCCAAGCCCTATAAGGGCAACAGCATTGCCATGAAGGGTGTGAACGCCGGCGAAGTCGATGGCGCGATTATCTACCACTACTATTATTACGGTGATCAGGCCAAGACCGGCGAAAACAGCAAGAACGTCGCCCTGCACTTCTTCAAGAACGAAGATCCCGGCGCGTTCGTCAGCATTTCCGGTGGCGGTGTTCTCGCATCGAGCAAGAACAAGGATCAGGCGCAGGCCTTCCTGAAGTGGGTCACAGGCAAGGGCGGCCAGGCCGTCTTGCGCGACGGCAATTCGTTCGAATACGCCGTGGGCAAGGATGAGGCATCGAATGCCGCTCTCGTGCCGCTGGCGGACCTGAATGCGCCCAAGGTTGAACCTTCGAAGCTGAACAGCAAGAAGGTGACGGATTTGATGACTGCGGCTGGCTTGCTCTAAACGTCAGTCACGTTCATAAGGCGTCGTCCTGGCACCCCGGCATCAATGTCGGGGTGCTGTTTCATTTCCGTGCGGGCGCGCAGGCGTCTGCGCCATAACGAAGAAAACAATGTCTCCATTGCCGCCAAGCCAGTCAGACCAGCCAGGCGCGTTGTTGCTGCAAGCCCCATTTCCCCTGGTGCGCCGCCGCGGACTGCCACGCATGTGGGTTTTTGCTGCGGCGGCGGCAGTTTCGGCGCTTTCGCTGCTACCGGTCGGGTTTGTCATCTGGATTGCCGTTCAGACCGGTTGGGAAGCCGTATCGGCATTGATTTTTCGGCCGCGCGTCGGCGAATTGTTGATCAATACGCTTCTGCTGCTCGCCTTCACCATTCCAATATCGATCGCTCTGTCGGTGACGCTCGCATGGCTTACCGAGCGGACGGACCTTCCCGGCGCCCGTTTCTGGTCCTGGCTGGCGGTTGCGCCGCTCGCCGTTCCCGCTTTCGTCCACAGCTACGCCTGGGTCAGTCTCGTCCCCGGGCTGCAAGGCCTCTTCGGCGGCGTACTCGTTTCGGTTCTCGCCTATTTTCCGTTCCTCTACCTTCCGGTTTCGGCGCAGATCAGACGCCTTGATCCGGCGATCGAGGATGCTGCGGCCTCGCTTGGCAATGGTCCGTGGCGCGTTTTCTTCTTTGCGGTGCTACCGCAACTGCGCCTTGCGATCTGCGGCGGTTCGCTGCTGATCGGCCTGCATCTTCTTGCCGAGTACGGCCTCTATGTGATGATCCGGTTTGATACCTTCACCACGGCGATCGTCGACCAGTTCCAATCGGCCTTCAACGGTCCCGCCGCGAACATGCTGGCCGGCGTGCTGGTCATCTGCTGCTTCGGCCTTCTTGGCCTTGAAGCCCTCGCTCGCGGCAACGAGCGCTATGCCCGCGTCGGCTCCGGCGCAGCCCGCGTCCCCGTCAAGCGGACGCTCGGCTGGATGGCGGTGCCGGGAATGTTGCTTTGCGCGCTGACCGCAGCACTCGCAATCGGCGTTCCGTTCACGACGCTTGGCCGCTGGCTTATCCTTGGCGGCGCCGGCGTCTGGCGTCTCGACCTTATCGGCAACGCTCTTGGGCAAACGATCCTGTTCGCACTCGCGGGTGCAGCCCTGACGACGGCGGTGACCTTGCCGATGGCATGGCTCTCCGTCCGCGCGCCCGGCCGTATCCAGCGTATTCTTGAGTCGTGCCATTACTATGTGGGATCGCTTCCCGGCGTGGTTGTGGCCCTGGCATTGGTCACGATTACGGTCCGCGTCGCCCTGCCGCTCTACCAGACTCTGGCAACGCTGCTCCTCGCTTACGCCCTCCTGTTCCTGCCGCGATCCCTCGTCGGATTGCGCGCCAGCATCGCCCAGGTTCCCGTCGAACTCGAACAGGCGGCGATGGCGCTGGGGCGCACGCCGATCAACGCCGTGGCGCAGATCACCATGCGGCTCGCCGCGCCGGGTTTTGCCGCCAGCATGGCGCTCGTTGCATTGGGCATAACCAATGAACTGACCGCCACGTTGATGCTGTCGCCCAACGGGACGCGCACGCTCGCAACGCAATTCTGGTCCCTGACCAGTGAGATTGACTACGTTGCCGCTGCGCCTTACGCATTGTTGATGGTTCTGTTGTCACTGCCCATGACTTTGCTGCTCTACACACAATCCAAGCGAATGACCGGACAATGACTTTTCTTTCAGTAAAGACCGTCACCAAACGTTATGGGCGTGTCACAGCCCTCGAAAATGTCAGCATCGACGTCGTTGCCGGCAGTCGCACGGCCATCGTTGGACCGTCGGGGTCGGGCAAGACAACGCTGCTGCGCTTGATCGCTGGCTTCGAGGTACCGGATGCGGGCCAGCTTGTGCTGGATGGAGAGTTGCTGGCCGAGGGCAGGGCCGCCACACCCCCGTACAAGCGCAGCATCGGCATTGTCGCGCAGGATGGAGCGCTGTTTCCCCATCTGACGGTTTCGGACAATATCGGTTTCGGACTGGACCGAAAGGCGCCCCACCGCGATCGGCGCATATTGGCGCTGATGGACATGGTGGAACTCGCGCGGGAAATGGGCGACCGGCGGCCGCACCAACTCTCTGGTGGCCAGCAGCAGCGTGTCGCCCTGGCGCGTGCCTTGGCCCGCCAGCCCAAGCTGATGCTGCTTGACGAACCTTTTTCGGCGCTCGACACCGGCTTGCGCGAGGCTATCCGCATGTCTGTTGCCGAATTGCTGCGGGCGGAGAAGATCACGGCCATTCTGGTTACGCATGATCAGGCGGAGGCGCTGTCATTTGCCGATCAGGTGGCGATCTTGCGCGAAGGGAAGTTGCTCCAGTCGGGACCGCCGCGCGACCTCTACATGAAGCCGTCCGATCCCGGCATCGCTTCGTTCTTTGGCGATGCGATCATCCTGCCGGCGGAGATTGACGATGGATGGGCCGAGTGCGAGCTCGGTCGCGTCGAGGTGTCGAGTTCCTATCGCGGCAAGGGCCGCATCATGCTGCGTCCGGAACAGGTGGTCCTCTCCTTGTCCAACGGCGCGCAACCTTGCCAGGGGACCATTTTGCGGATCGATTTCAACGGTCCGTCCAGCTTGATCGCGCTGTCGCTCGGGACAGACACAGCGCCGCTGATGGTCAAAAGTGCGCGGCTGGACTTGCCGCCTGTGGGCAGCCATGTTCAGATCAATTTGATCGGTCAGGCGCACGTCTTCGCCTGATCACCCGCGCGGAGAGACGAATGAGCAGGCAATTTACCTGGCTGAATGAACCCGCGGTGCATCGCGGCGATGCCGCAGAACTGCAACTTACGACGGATCTGCAGACCGATTTCTGGCAAGAGACATTCTATGGTTTCAAGCGAGACAACGGTCATGCTTTCCTGACACCGGTGGCAGGCGATTTCACCGTGCGGGTCAGGTTCAAGGGCGACTACCGCGAACTTTATGATCAGGCCGGGCTGCTGCTGCGGATTGATCCGGCAAACTGGATCAAGACAGGCATCGAGTTTACGGACGGGCAGATGCATTTCAGCGTCGTCGTCACCAATCGCCAGTCGGACTGGTCGGTCATTCCTTTGCCCTATGCAGGTCCCGACGATGAGGTTGCGGTGCAATTGACCCGGCACGGATCAGCGGTCCGCGTGCAATTCTCTGTCAACGATGCGCCTTGGCAGATGGCGCGCCTTGCCCCGTTTTCTGATGCTGACGCCTCGGTCGGAATGATGGCCTGTTCGCCGGAGCGGGCAGGATTTACGGCGCGTTTCCGTGGTTTCGAACTTGGTGCTGCCATCGACCGCAAGCTGCACGACTAGAGCCTTTCCTGCTTAAGCAGGACTTCTCTAGCTTTTGAACAATTCCGGTCGCTTGTCGCGCAGATGCAGCAGCATGCGGCCCATCTGGGAAATATGTGTTTCCATGGTCTTTGCCGCCCGATCGGCATCCCTGTCGGCAATCGCTGCAATGATTGCCTCATGTTCGACGAGCGTTTCCGCCATCCGCGCTTCGTAGTGGAGAAGGAGCCGTCGCACGCGGTCGATCTGGCTGCGCTCACGCGATGCGATCTCGCGCAGGCCTACCAATCCAGCCGCATCGCTGACCATGTCGTGCAACGCCTCATCGAGTTCATAGAAGTGTTCGAATTCCCGGTGGGCCGCGGCGTGGCGCTGCTGCTCGAGGTTTTGCTGCATCCGCTCAAGCGTTTCCGGCGTCAGCTGCTCCGTTGCCCGGCGTATTGCGGCGGTTTCGAGTGCGACACGGACGAATTGCGCCGTTTCGATTTTCTCCAGCCACAGGCGCGCGACGAACGTGCCGGTCTGCGGATAAATCTCAACCAGTCCTTCATCGGCCAGACGGTTGATCGCATCACTAACGGGGGTACGGGAGACGCCGAGCTGGGCCGCTACGACTTCCTTGCGGATAGCTTCACCCGGCGCGAGCTGCGATGAAATGATCGCCTGCCGTAATATCGTATAGACCTGGTCCTTGCGTGTGACGGCGACGACCTTCTGTTGCTTGAAGTCCCTGCTCGCAGAACGAATCTGCACGGTCGAAACTCCCCCCATTGTTCGCTGAAACCAGGGGTTCCAGCAATTGACTCCCGTCCCAACATCTAACATGTTACATACCAACGGGGAAGAATGTTTTGGGAGGAGCATTTGGACAGCCAGCCTCCAATTGTGTCGCTGCGCGGGATCAGCAAGACCTTCGCTCACGTGGTTGCCCTGCGCCGCATTGACCTCGATATCCATGCTGGAGAAATCCATGCAATCATGGGCGAGAACGGTGCGGGCAAGTCGACACTTGTCAAGATTTTGAGCGGCGTGCATCGGCGCAGCGGCGGACACATGGAAGTTCGCGGCGAGCCGGTAGATTTTGCAACGCCGAAGGAGGCGGAGCGCAACGGCATCGCCATCATCCATCAGGAACTCAACCTCATCCCCACTTTAAGCGTCTCGGAGAACATCTTCCTTGGCCGCGAACCTCTTAAAGCCGGCCTCTTCATCGACTATGCCGAGATTGAAAGACGCAGCGCCGAAATCCTGACGCGCTTCGGTATCGATATCGACCCGCGCGCCGATATCGAGAACCTGCGGGTGGGCGAGCAGCAATTGGTCGAGATAGCACGCGCCCTTTCGCTCAATGCCGATGTGCTGGTGCTGGACGAACCTACATCGGCCCTGTCGGAGGCCGAGGCGCAAAGGCTTGCGAGTTTCGTGCGCGATCTTGCCCGGCAAGGCGTCGCCATCGTCTACATTTCGCACCGGATGAGCGAGGTCTTTGCACTTGCCGACAAGATCACGGTCCTGCGCGACGGCAATTTTATCGCAACCCGCCGCTCGGGCGAGATCAGCGAACGCGACGTTATTCGCATGATGGTGGGCCGGGACGTGAAGAAGCAGCTTGCTGCAGCTTCCGTATCGGAGCGGCCGATTGTACTTTCGGTGCGCAATCTCGGGCTCGAAAGACCGAACTCGCGCGGCCGGATTCACAGCGTTGTCAATGATGTAGGCTTCGATCTTCACGAGGGCGAGATACTCGGGATAGGCGGGCTCCTGGGATCGGGCCGTACCGAAGTGCTGGAACTCATTTTCGGCGCTGCCATTGGAAAACGTTCGGGTACGATAGAACGCGGCGGTATCAGGCAGGCGGCGCAGTCGCTAAACCCGCGCCGTTCCGTCGGCAACGGCATCGCTTTCCTGACCGAAGACCGCAAAGGGACGGGTCTGCTGCTTCACGCCGACATCCGCTCCAACGCGGTGCTCCCTTCGCTGCCCTGGCTTGCGCCGCTTGGCTGGATCAGCAAGGCCCGCGAAGACACGGTTGCGGGTCGCATCATCTCGGCCATGCGCGTGCGCTGTCAGGGGCCAGACCAGGGCATCGATGAACTCAGCGGCGGCAACCAGCAGAAGATCGTACTCGGCAAATGGCTGGAGACGCGACCGCGGGTCGTGCTGCTCGACGAGCCGACGCGTGGCATCGACGTCGGCGCGAAGGAGGAGATTTACGATCTTCTCAAAAAACTGGCGGAATCCGGGGTTGCCATCGTGATGGTAAGTTCGGAGCTTCCGGAACTGCTTTCGCTGTCGAATCGCATTCTTGTCATGTGCGAGGGCAGGGCGACAGGCGTCATCGACGCCCAGGAATTTTCAGAAGAGCGGGTCATGGAGCTTGCAACGCCGCAGGGCAATGCCCTGACCAGAGCAGCGGCATGACCGATACAGGCGAGCGGGCAATGGCATCATCGAACACCATGGAATGGCTGAAGGGGATCGTAAAGGCGACGAAGCTCTATTGGGGCCTCGCATTGCTGTTTGCAGTCGGCGTTCTGTCCTCGCCCGTCTCATCGAAGGGACACAACATCTTCCTGTCCTTCGGCAACCTTTCCGACGTTTTCCGGCAAATTTCCGTGACCGGCATCACCGCTGTCGGCATGACGCTTGTGATCCTTATCGCCGGTATCGACCTTTCGGTCGGGTCGGTGCTTGCACTCGGCTCCGTGGTCTGCGCGATGCTCCTGACCAATGAGGGCTGGTCTTCCGCCTATCTGCTCGGTGTTCCAGCTGTGTTTCTTCTGGCCTTCCTTGTCGTCCTCGGCGTCGTATCGTTTGCTGTCAAGGTGCAGCGGCGCGCAACGCAAACCGGAGCGGTTCCCGGACTCTCCAAGATCGCACTGGTTGCCGCCTTGGCCGCCGCGTTTGTCGTCGCCGCCCTGGTCGCGTCGAGTTCCGGAAGCAAGGCCAGCGTCCTGCTTGTTCTGCTTGTCGTGCCCGCTGTTGGCCTGATGCTCGGGGCAATCAACGGTGTCGTGATCGTCGGCGGCAGGCTACAACCCTTCATCGTTACGCTCGCCATGATGGTTGCCGGGCTCGGCATTGCCCGTCTGACCGCTGGACAGAACACGGCCGTTTGGCCCGTCTATACGGGAAGCAATGCCACCGAGGATTTCGAGGCGCTGCGGGCGCTCATCTTCGGCATCATTCCGGTACCCGGCGTCATCTTTGCGGGCGTCATCCTGCTCTTCTGGATTATCTTGAGATTTACGAAATTCGGCCGCTATGTCTATGCGATCGGCGGCAATGAGGAAGCGGCCCGGCTTGCCGGCGTCCCGGTCTGGCGCGTCAAGATCACCGTCTACGCGATTTCGGGCTATCTTGCAGCGCTTGCAGGCATCCTCTACGTCGCACAATACCGCCAGGGCAAACCAGATGCCGGCATGGGTCTCGAGCTCGATGCGATCGCTGCCGTTGTCATCGGCGGGACCAGCCTCATGGGCGGCCGCGGATCGATGATCGGCACGCTCGTTGGCGTACTCATTTTTGGTTTCCTTAGCAATATCCTCCAGCTCAACAATATCGACAGCAATACCCAGCTCGTCTTGAAGGGCATCATCATCATTGTCGCGGTCCTGCTGCAGGAACGCCGCTCAAGTGGTTGGATGTTCTTCCTTTCTCAGCTCAAGGTGCGCGACGCACCCGAGAGATCCGTGTCCAGCCAGCAGACGGAGACAGGCCGGCACGGCGAATAATACGCATAACCACAAAGGGAGAGAGAGAATGAAGATTACCCGCAGGCAGTTTGCCACCTGGGCCCTCGCGACGGCCCTGATCGCTCCAGTCGCCTTCCACGTATCCCTGGCTGAAGCCAAGGATAAATACGTCATCGGCTTCAGCCAGGTGACCACCGTCGAGCCGTGGCGTGTCCAGTTCAACAAGGACCTCGAAGCAGAGGCGAAGAAACACGCCAATGTCGAGCTTCTGGTTGCCGACGGCCAGGACAAGACGGAAAAGCAGGTCGCCGACGTTGAAAACTTCATCCGCCAGGAGGTCGACGCCATCCTGATTTCGCCAAAGGAATCCGCCGGCCTTACCGGCGTCGTCGAAAAGGCGATGGAGGCAGGCATTCCCGTTATTGTTCTCGACCGCAACGTCGATACCGAAAAATATACGCAGTGGATCGGAGGCGACAATGTTGTGATCGGCGAGGCCGCCGGCAAACATGCCGTGGAACTCCTCGGTGGCAAGGGCAAGGCCAAGGGCACCGTCGTCGAAATCTGGGGCGGGCTGGGCACGCAGGCAAGCCATGATCGCAGCGACGGCTTCCACAAATATACGGATGCGGAACCCGGCATCAAATATTTGCTCGACAAGCAATCGGGCGACTGGAAACAGGATCAGGCCTACAACATCATGGCGACCGCCCTGCGCAACCATGAAGATATTACCATGGTCTACGGCCACAACGACCCAATGGCCTATGGTGCCTACCTTGCCGCCAAGGATGCGGGCCGTGAGAAGAATATCCTTTTCCTCGGCGTCGACGGGTTGCCCAATGAGGGCGTCCAATGGGTGAACAAGGGCGAACTGGCTGCGACATTCCTCTATCCGACGCCGGGTGCCGAAGGACTGCGCCAAGCCTTGAAGGTTCTCGCGGGCGAAAAGGTCGAGAAGAAGATCGTGCTTGGAACGGAAACGATCACCAAGGAAAACGCACCTGCGATCCTCAAGGCGAACGGGCTCTAACGCATTGGTCAAGGCGAGCCGCACGTCCACGTGCGGCTCGAATTTCTCCGACATCTTGTTGTTATCGCAGCCTTTTGCGCTATGATTTGGCCCGGCCGCACCTGTTGCGCCGCATGTTGTTGGAGGTACCGTCATGAAAACGCAGGCCATTGCCGCGGCAATTTTCTTCGCCGCGGCTGCCATATGGACAATCAAGGCCTCCGCCGAACCGCTGCAGACGATGGATGACGTCGGCCAGGCGATTGCCGCTTGCTGGAAGCCAGCCTCGGATTGGAAGGGCACGGTAACGCTCAGCTTCAGCTTCAAGCGTGATGGAACGTTGATTGGGCCGCCGAAGCCGACGAACATCGCTGTCGATGGCGATGACAAGGCGCGTCAAAAGTTCGTTGGTTCAGCAATCGAAGCGATCCAGGCCTGCATGCCATTGTCGTTTTCCACCGATCTTGCGGCCGGAATTGGCGGGCAGGTGTTCACGATGCCGTTCACCGCACCAACAAGCGGGCAGGATCAGCCGACGGTCGATACGCAGTAGAATTTTTCAGACGACGACGGAATAGACGGCCGCAAAGTGGATGCCAGCCGCGGTGAGGACGAAGCTGTGCCATATCGCATTGTGAAACGGCAGGCGTTCGAGCACGTGAAAGATGACTCCGCAGGAATAGACAATGCCGCCAGCGAGGATCAGCCACAGCACTGATGCTGACAAAGCCCCTTCAAGCTGGTGATAAGCGGAAACCCCGCTCCATCCAAGCAAGAGATAGAGCCCGATGGCGAGGCGATCAAAGCGTCCTGGCATTACCAGCTTAAGGACGACACCGACGACGGCCGTGGCCCAGACGCCTGCGAGCAGCCACCATGTGCCCGACTTCGCCATGAAGGGCGTATAAGTGCCGGCAATCAGGAGATAGATCGCCGAATGATCGAAACGGCGCAGCAAGTATTTGATCGGCGATTCCGGCCAGATGTTGTAGGTGGCTGACAGGCCCATCGAAAGCACGAGTGTTCCGACATAGATGGCGGTCGCGGTCGAGGTGCCGATCGCTGACTGACCGAGCACGATCGTCAGGAGTATGATCGATCCGACGATGGCGAGAGTGGTGCCCAGAACGTGCACAACGCCATCTGCCCAAAGCTCCGCCACCGAATAGCGCCGGAAGATCGTCACGGGTAGGGCTCGTAGCTTTGGTCCGGTCAAAGGGGCTCCTGCAATCTCGATCATGGCATCCAGCGTATTTCATTCTTCGCTTTTGACAACCCGAAATCCCCTGACCCAGGCATTGCGCATGGCGATCAGGAGAATTCCCGATGCGTATGGCGGGAAAATGTGTAACAATGATGGGCAATTACATTCGTAATTACTTTCCTTTTTACTTGATAGAATTGCAGTATAACAGGGCGGATCCGCTGTGGCGGACGTGGTGACTGGGGACTGGTGTTGAGCATTCTGCGCAGAAGTGGTGATCGATGGGCGCTTGCGGGACTTCCTGCACTCCTGCGCCGCCTTGGCCTGATGGCGCCCGCCGGCAAAGCGCTGAGCGGCAGCGTCCGCTCGCATTCGCGTCCGCTGGAGCTGCTGCCTTACGGACTTCTCCTCTTCCTCAGCGTCGCCGCGATCATTCTCGTCTTCATTATCGGCGTGGGTGAGAGCAGGGACAGGATGATCACCGAATCGACGGTTCAGTTGCGCCAGAAGACGGCGCTGCTTGAAGCCTATGTCAGCAAGATCCTCGAAGCCAATGAAATGGTCTTGCGCAACATTTCTTCTGAAATCGATCCGATGCCCTGGAGCGACATCGTGGCGTCGCCGAAAGTGGCAAGCCTTCTCGCCGATCAAAAGCAATTCCTGAAGCATTCTGGCGTCATTGCCCTCGTCAACAGGGAAGGTTCGCTCGTCGCCTATAGTGAGGGCTTTCCGGCCAAGTCGTTCAGCGTCACCGATCGCGATTATTACCGCTACCTGCACGATAATCCCTTGAGCGAGACATTCATTGGCGAGCCGCTCATAGGCAGGGTCCATGGCAAACTCTCGCTGACCATGAGCAAGGCCCTGCACCGGCAGGATGGCTTGTTCGACGGCTTGATATTGATCACCATGCCGCTCGAGTATTTTTCCAACCTGTTCAATGGGGCGGCTTCGCCGTCCGATGTTGCCCAGCTCCTGCGGAACGATGGCAGGGTCATCGTCAATGTCCCCTTTGCCCAAGGCGGCAACCAGGCGCCCTTGTGGTTCGCGTCTGCCGTGGGAGCCAATCCGGCCGCAGGGGTGGTCAACAGCGTGTCTGCAAGTGACCAGACGAACCGGCTGGTGGCATACCGAAAGGTTGAGGCGTTTCCGTTTTACGTGAGCTACGCCATCGATGAAGGCAAATTGCTGAACGGCTGGTGGCAATCGGTTTTCGTCTATGGCGCGGTTCTCGCGACCGCCCTTGCAGCATTCATGGCGACCGCATGGATGGCACGGCGAAATTCGATAGCGCTGCTTCATTCCAACGAGTCGCTTCGCGAGGTCAGCGAGCGCGTGCTTGTCTCGCAGGATGAGGAGCGCCGTTCGATCGCGCGCGACCTGCACGATTCAACCGGCCAGCACCTGATCGGCGCGGCAATGGAACTCGACAGCGCCCGTTCCCGCGTTTCGGAGACTGACGATGACACGTCGCGGGCATTGCACCGCGCCGCCGCATTGATCATGCAAAGCAATGAGGAATTGCGCACGCTGTCCTACCTGCTTCACCCGCCGATGCTTGACGAGTCCGGGCTGCCCAATGCGCTCGAACTGCTCGTCGTCGGTTTCGAGGAGCGGAGCGGTCTTGAAATCGAGCTGCGTGTGGCGCCCGAAATTGGCACGAAGCGGCCGCCCGCCGGCGTCGAGCTTGCGATATTTCGCATTGTCCAGGAGGCGCTGACAAATATCTACCGCCATGCGCGCGCAAGTCACGCCACGATCAGGCTTGTGCGCCAGGGCAGCGATGCATACCCGATGCTGTCTTTGACCGTGAAGGATGACGGCATCGGCATAGAACGCAGAAACCGCAACACGATCGGCGTCGGCCTCTCCGGAATGGAGGCGCGGCTGCGGCCCTTCAACGGACTGCTCGATATATCCACCGGCAAGAAGGGAACCACGCTCTCCGTGCGCGTACGGGGTTGATCGCAGCTCATTGCAGTCCTCGGGATTGGCCCCGAGGATGCTGATACAGGACCGGCTGGCTCAACCCTTCTTCTTGCCTTTATAATCCGCATAAATTTGGTCGGCCAATTTGCGCAACGACCGCCCGATATTCGCGTATTCGAACTCGTTGAGATTGGCGAGCGAGGCGCGCCCCGAAGGATGCAGGGTACCGAAGCCGCTGCCGGGCAGGAGTACAATCCCGGTGTCGCTGGCAATCCGGAACAGGAGCTCGGTCGGCGCCACATTTTTCTTCACCCAGTCGGCGAATGCATCTCCATAGAGCTTGCGGGCAATATGTTCGAGATCAAGCAGCGTATAGTAATCGACGGCATTGACGTCGTGTTCCGGCGGCAGCCCGAGTTCGCGGTAGAGCGCAGCCTCGCGGCGGCGGATGAGCTTCTTCAACTCTGCCTTGTAGCCGTCGCTCTCGTCCATCAGGGCAAACAGCGAAAACAGCACCATCTGTACCTGCTGCGGTGTGGAAAGTCCGGCTGTGTGGTTGAGGGCAACCGCCCGGCTGTCCGCAACTACCCGGTCGAGGAATTTCAGCTTCGATACGTCCGGAACAAGCGTCGAATAACGCTCGTCCAATTCCTTACGGTCTGACTTGGAGAGGCCCTTGAGCTTGGCGTCGAAGATATTTTCGCGCTGCGTTGCGATGACGCCTAGCCGCCATCCCGTTGCGCCGAAATACTTCGAGAAGGAATAGACAAGAAGCGTATTGGCGGGGCAGGTCGCAAACAGCGACTTGAAGTCGTCGGCGAAGGTCCCGTAGACGTCATCGGTAAGGATCATCAAGTCCGGCCGCTTCTCCGCGACCATCTTCGTGATGCGTTCAAGGCTGCGATCATCCATCTTCACCGAGGGGGGATTGCTCGGATTGATGCAGAAGAAGATCTTGATGTCCTTGTCGAGAAGCTTGTCGATCTCCTTATCGGGATATTGCCATTCCTGAGTAGGATCGGCGTTTATATGAACCTGCTTCAGGTCGTATTCTTTGAGCTCGGGAATTTCGATGTAGGGCGTGAAGGCGGGCATGCCGATTGCCACCTTGTCGCCGGCCGATATCAGCTTGTTCTGCTTCAGCGAGTTGAAGATATAGGTCATCGCCGCAGTGCCGCCCTCGACCGCGAAAAGGTCGATGTCGTCCGAACTGATGAAGCCTCCGATCATCTCCTTGACGATGTAGTGCTTCACGATCTCCTCGCTGACGCGAAGCATGCGCGGCGGTACGGGATAATTGCAACCGAGAATTCCCTCGACAGCTTCATGCAAAAAGTCCGATGCGTTGAGCCCGAGCTGATCGCGGACATAGCTCAAAGCCCGCCCGAGAAACACCACCCCGGGCTGATCGCGATGTTCGTCGATATAGCGGGCAAAGCGCCCCTCGATTCCGGCGATTTTCGGCAGGCCCCCGACACCGTTCTCCATATATGAGAATGAGAGTTCGGCTTCGGCAACCGCAAAGAGCCCGAGGCGGAAAAAGGCGCGTCGCGGCAGGGTGGCGAGAAAGTTCGGGTTACCGCGTCCAGCATTGAGAATGAGCCGGTTTTCCTTGCTGGAGGCAACCTGGATCAACGCATCCTTGAGTTCGAACGGGCTAAGCTTGGCATATTGGCTGTAGTCTGTGCGGGACATGGAACTCTCCTCAGGCAAATGCCACGACCAAAGGGCCGAGCAGGGTCAGGAATACATTGGCAAGGGCATAAGTGATGGCGAAGGGTGTCGTCGGAATCGTGTTGCCTGCCTTGTCGAGGATTTCGCCGAAGGCAGGATTGGCACTGCGCGAGCCGGACAGCGCGCCGGCAAAGATCGCCGTATTCTCATATTTGAGGACATAACGGCCAAAGACCATGGTGATCAGCAGCGGCAGGATGGTCACGACCATGCCGATGAGGAAGATCGAAAGACCGCTTGTGGCGATGGTTTGCACAGCCTGCAGGCCGGATTGAAGTCCGACCACCGCAACGAAGCCTGCCAGACCAAGGTCGCGCAGCAGCGTCGACGCCGCGGTCGGCATGTTGCCGATAGCAAGGTTGCGGCTGCGATACCAGCCGAACAGAAGACCGGAGAGCAGCGCGCCCCCGCCGCTTCCAAGCGTCAGAGGAATCGAGTCGATGCGGATCACGGCGAGGCCGATCAGCAGGCCGGCAACGATGCCAAGGCCGTGGAAGACGAAATCGGTCTTGTCGCTGGGGACGATGACGGTGCCGATGGATTTGGCCACTCTCTGCAAATCCTGGTCAGTGCCGTAAAGGCTGACCACGTCGCCGGCTTCGATGCGCGTGTCAGGCAATAGCGGCAGCGGCTTGTCGGCGCGCTTGATCCCGGTGACATAAATGCCGTGGCGCAGGTCATCGGCGGTCGCCGCCCTGATTTCCGCGACCGTCTTGCCGACCAGCGCCGGGCTGTTGATCGTAATATCGCGGGTCACGATGACAAGGTCCATGCCGTCCGACGATTGAAGCTCGGGACCGATGCCTTGTGCTGAAGACACCACGCCCGCACGCCGGCCGACAACCAGGATTACATCGCCGGATTCAAGCCGGAGGTCAGGCTGGACACCAATAAGCGCGCCGGCGCGCTTGACGCGTTCGATGGTCATCGGCGCGTCCTTGGTCGTCGGCCCTTCGATCTGGGCAATTGTCTTTCCAGCTGCCGTAGTCACCCGATAGATGCGGCCGACGAGATCGGGCGCGGCGGGTACTTCGCCCGGACCGAAGACCTGCGCGCCGGCGAGCAGTTCGGCCTCGGCCTTCATCGCATCATCACGAATACTGCGGCCCATGAACTTCGGCAGAATGTTGACGCAAACAATGATCGCGCCGAACGAACCGAAGATGTAGGTGACCGCGTAGCCGACGGCGACATTGCCTTGCAGGCGTTGGACTTCATCGGCGGCAAGGCCGAGCTTGCCGATGGCGGCGGAAGCCGTGCCGATGATGGCCGATTGCGTAAGGCCGCCCGCCGCGATACCGGCGGCGAGGCCCTTGTCGAGGCCAAACATCCGGGCCAGCACGATGACGGTCAGCAAGCCGCTGAGTGCAAGCACGACGGCCATAGCGATTTCGCGCAGCGATTGCCGGCCGAGCGAGCGGAAGAATTGCGGGCCGCTTTCAAAGCCCACGGCATAGATGAACAGCGCGAAGAGCACGGATTTTACGCCATTGTCGACGGAGACGCCGACCTGGCTTATCAGCACCGCTACAAGCAGCGATCCGGCAACGCCGCCGAGCTGGAATTTGCCGAACTGAACCTTGCCGATGGCATAGCCACCGGCAAGCGACAGGAACAAGGCAATTTCGGGCGATTGACGAAAAATCTCATGAAGCCAGACCATCGAGATCCTCCAACGATTGTATCAGCGCGATTGTGGTGTTTGAGCGTCAGGTCGTAGTCGAGCGTTGATCCGGGCGCTTGACGCAGCGAAAACCAACGTGACTGGTTGAAGTGTCCTCGGGTTCGGCATGCCGCGCGGCCGGACGGTAACGCCGGCAATAATTCGGTGCGCAAAGATGCGAACCGCCCTTGAGGACGCGCCGGGGAATAA
Organism: Phyllobacterium sp. UNC302MFCol5.2; assembly: GCF_000686005.1. Classification (NCBI taxonomy): domain Bacteria; kingdom Pseudomonadati; phylum Pseudomonadota; class Alphaproteobacteria; order Hyphomicrobiales; family Phyllobacteriaceae; genus Phyllobacterium; species Phyllobacterium sp. UNC302MFCol5.2. Next base: position 241,541 of record NZ_JMLL01000011.1, on the reverse strand, counting down.
GGATTTGCGGCGTGTGCGGATCATAGCTCGCGTCGATCGGACCGCCGCGCGGGTTAAGCGGGATGCAGCAAGCCTTTGCCGCCGGCTCCTCATGACGTGTGGACCAGAAATCGCCCGTCCACTCCCAAACATTTCCGATCATGTCGTAAACGCCATAACCGTTCGGCGGGAATCTGTGGACGGGCGAGGTCCGGTCGTCGCCTTGGGAGCGAAGGTTGTGATGTGGAAATATGCCTTGCCAGGTATTGGCCATCTGCCGGCCCCCGGGGTTCAGTTCTTCACCCCAGGCAAACTCGGTTTCGTCGAGCCCACCGCGGGCTGCCAGTTCCCACTCGGCTTCCGTCGGCAGGTCCTTGCCGGCCCAATCCGCGTAGGCCTTGGCATCCTGCCACGCTACATGCACGACGGGATGGTCGAGTTTGCCGCGCAAGTCGCTGCGCCGGCCATAGGGGTGACGCCAATCAGCCCCGAATTTGTAAGTCCACCACTGGGAAATATCGGGGCTTGTGACCGGGCGGGTCGGCGGATCGAACATCAGCGAGCCCGGCTTCAACATATGTGGCAGCGCACCGGGATAATCCTTTGGATCGGGGGCCTTTTCGGCAACGGTTATATGGCCGGTCGCCTTGACGAATTCCATGAATTGACGGTTTGTGACCGGGGTGGCCTGGATCCAGAATCCGTCGACCTCGACCGGGTGCGCAGGGGACTCCTCCGGATAGTGCTTGTTCGAACCCATCATGAAGGTTCGTCCGGGGATCCAGATGAGGCCGTCCTCCGATTTCAACTGGTCGTTGAAGCCATCTCTTTGGGCTGCGGCGGGCATTCTACCTCTCCGAAAGTCAACTTGTGCGAGCATTGCCGCGAATTCGCTGCGACTGAAGTACGTTACAGTTACATACTGTTGTTTCTGGCCGGACGCTGCCAGTTGTCGAACGGCGGATTAACCGGAGGAAGCGCTGGCGTAACTATAACGGATCGCCGGTCGCGGCGACGATACTTCACGCGCCAGGCCAGTATGGCGGACGCAAGAATACGCGCACTGCCTTGTGTCGGTGGATGCGGCGCACCGAAGAGATCACGTTCAAATCCTGGCAGCGCGTCCTGCACCGACCGGTCATTGCTTGCCTCAGCCCAATCCGTCGCGCTTCGAAATCCCATCGCTTTCGTCCAGAGGTTGAGCGCCGAATAGGCACGCTTCGCGTCGCCCGAGTTGAGCGCTGCCAGGAGTTCACGGTAGCGCGTGGGTTCGGATTGGGCCCGAGCCTGCTTGCGCGCATCAACCCAGCGTTTCATGCGGGGCCACAGGCGATGGAGGAGGAACGCCAGGACAAGGGCGGCGAGTATGGTGATGCCAATGCCAACCATGGCGCGGATGGAAAGGCGGTCTGGTGCTTCCTTCGCCTGCGGAAGATCGGGCGCAATAGCGTCGGCCGTCGCTGGCTTTGCCTTCACGGCGAGGACGAGGGGCTTCAGTTCAGCCCGCTGCGCCTGCATGTTTTCCGTGTCGAACCAGGTGACGGTCTGTGCGGGAAGCGTGAACGTTCCCTCTCTATCCATTACATAGGTGACGCGCTCGGTGCGGCTGCTCCCTCGCTCACGGCCACCACTGCCGGCAACATTGTCTGCGAGGGTCGGGGCCTGGCGATAGAGTTTTACGCCATCCGGCACGTCGAACGATAATTGCGGCAACATCATTGCCCGCGTCCCTGTCGCAAAGAGCGTAACCCTGCGCACAAGCGTATCGCCGACCTTGAGATTGGCCGGGTCACCGTCGAGGGTCTCACTAAGTTCGGCACGCGCGGCGGAAAACGCCGATGCTTCGGCCCCGGGTGGCAGTTGCGCGGCGACAAAGGTGACTGCGGGAAGGTTTACAGTTGCTGGGGTGGACTGACCCGGCAGCCTGGCGTAGGCGAGCGTGACGCTTGCTGTCGGGAGCGTAAATTCGCCGGCGATCTGCGGAATAATGAAATAGGTGCGGCGAATGCCGGAATATTCTTCGCCGTTGACGGATTTGACCAGATTCTGGGCCCGCTCGTCGGGAAGCGTCACGATTGCGTTCGGGACGTCGAGCAATGGAAACTGCGGCGGCGATGTGAAGAAGTTCGGAACGTAGACGTCGACATCGATGCTCACCTGCTGGCCGACCACAATCTTGCCCTGTGTCGCCAGCGACGTTTCCGCGAATGGCTCGGCGGCGTAAACCGGCGATGCAAACAGAAGAGGAAGCGCGACAAGCCAGCCAAAATATCTCATTGCTGGCCCCCTCGCGCCTCGATGGAAAATTTGCGGGCAAGAAGATCGGCCGGACTGACCTCGATATTCTTCATCCATAGATTGGCAGTCTGTTCAGAAACGTTGACCTGCCCCTTTTTGCCCTGCTTGCCCTTGTCGTCGAACTGGACCTGGTCAGGTTTGAGATTGGGGTCCTGCTGCTGTTCCTCGTCCTCCTGCTTTTGCAGCGACACGAGTTTCTCGGCAATGGCGAGATTGGCCTTGGCCTCGGGCCAATCTGTTCGAAGTTCCAGCGCGCGCTTGTAGGCGGCGATCGCCTGATCCAGCCGATTAAGGTGAAGCAGAGCGTTGCCCTGGTTGTACCAGGCTTCTGGCGTATCCCTTGCCGCGAATGCATCGACCGCTTCGCCGAACTTGCCAGCGCGATAGAGTGCGATGCCGCGCCATTCATTGTCCCTGAAGGCAGCCGCGGCGGCGGGATAATCGCCGCGCTCATAGGCGAGGCGTCCTTGCTGGTCCGGCGTCAGCCACATATCGGCAAGGCTCAGATCGGCGGCGCTTGAGGTATCGGGGCTGAAAATGAGATGGAAGGCGACAAGCGCGCCGGCCCAGCGCACGACCCAGCCCCGCCGGAACGACAGCGCGGCAAGTAGCACGATCGGTATGGTCAACCACCAGCCGAAGTCGCGCCAGCGCGTTTCGGCTTCGGCGGCCTTCTGCGCGAAATGCGTCTTGATCCGCTCCACGACCCAGCGCACGTCGCTGTCGTCGCTCGTAAAGGTTGCAACGCTGATGTTTCCGGCGCCTTGCAACCGTTTCAATTCGTCGACGTCAAGCTTGGCGAAGAGGCGACCTCCGGCAGCATCACTGACGAAACCTCCACCGCTGGTTTTGACCGGACCGCCCTCGGCTGTGCCAATCGCAAGGAGCACGACGTTGTTGCTACCCCCGAACCGAGCCACCTGATCGAAGGAGGCCGCATCGACACCGTCGGTCATGAGAAGAATCGTTCCGGGCGCTTGCGCACTTTCAAGCGTTTTCTCTGCCGCTGCCAATGCGACAGCAGTATTTTTGCCAGCAACGGGCATAATCCGCGTGGCCAGCGAGTCGACATAGGTGCGCACGAGCGCTGCATCGTCGGTTAACGGAAGAACCAGATGCGCCGAGCCCGCATAGGCAATGATGGCGGTTCGCGCTGCGGGCCGCGCGGCAAGGATGTCGTGGACCTTGAGCTTCGCCCGTTCAAGCCGCGACGGGGTGACGTCGATAGCATCCATCGTCTGCGACAGGTCGATGGTGATCACCAGCGGCGCTTCGTCCTGAACGAAGGGCGGGAGTTCGCGTTGCCAAGTCGGACCGGCAAGGGCGAGTGCTGCGAGGGCGATTAGCATTGCTGTCAGGTGATAGGGCCGCAGCCGCCCCTTGGATGGATCGTCGGAGACGAGATGATCGAGCAATTGCGGCGCAATCATATCGCGCCAGCGCAGCCTCATGTCGGACTGGCGCGATGCCAGCCACAACATTGCGATCGCTGCGAGGATCGCGAGCAGCCACCACGGCCGAAGGAAGTGGAAATCGGCGATCATTGGCTGGCTGCCGGTTCAAGCGCAGCGCCGCTGCGGTTTCGCAGCCTTGCGAACAGGAGCGCCAGAAGATGATAAGCAATAAAGAGCGAAAGCGCGGCACCGAGAGGATAGTGGAACAATTCGATGCGCGGACGCCAGGATAGTGTTTTCTGGTTCATGGGCGTGATGCGGTCGAGCGTCGTATAAATGTCCTGAAGCCCGGTCTGGTCCTGGCCGAAGAAATATCGTCCGCCCGTCGTCGCTGCGATTTTTTCGAGTGAGGCAGTGTCGAGCTTCTCTTCACCGGTGGCTTGGGGATTGCCGATGCCGATCGTATGTATCGTGATCTTTGCGTCCCTGGCTATGTCCGACGCCTTGGCCAGCGGCATCTTGCTTGCCGTATCGTTGCCGTCAGTAAGAACGATGAGCACCTTCTCGGGGGCGCTCGTGTCCTTGAACATCTTGATCGCCAGCCCGATGGCATCGCCGAGTGCCGTCCGCGGCCCGGCAATTCCGGGCAGCGCCTCCGCGATCATGGTCTGCACGGTGGGATGATCCATGGTGAAGGGGACGAGCGGGTAGGGTGCGTCGCCAAAGGCGATGAGGCCGATGCGATCAGCGGGGCGCTTCTTGACGAAGTCGCTGACGACGCTGCGAACCGCGTCTATCCGCGAGATGAGGTTGCCGCCGGGATCGCGAAAGTCCTTTGTCTCCATCGACTGCGAAAGGTCGATCGCCAGCATCAGGTCGCGCTGCGGCTCGGTCTTCTCGATCGGCGGTTCGACATATTGCGGACGGGCGAGAGCGATAAGGACAAGAAGCCAGCAGATCGTTCCCACGATCAGCTCCGGCCAGGTTCTACGCGTAACCAGTGAGCCGGTCGATGGGGCTATTCCCGCGGCCTGCGTGACTTCTTCGAAGAATGGAATGCGTACCGAAGCAGATTGCGAGCGATATGGCGGCAGGAGCCACCAGACGAGGACCGGCAATGGCAGCAGCACCAGCAACCAGGGCAAATCAAGCTGGTACATGGTGCTTCTCGATCCAGTGGCGTGCGGCTGCGAGCAATTGCTTGGGGTTACCTGAAGGATCGCTCTCCCGTGTGGGGTGATATTCCAGGTCGTCGAGCATATGGACAAGATCTGCGCCGAGGTTTCGATCCGGCAGGGCATTTTGCAGGAACGCGACCCATGCCCCGCCGCTTTGCGCGGCAACCGCATCGCGCGGCCAGACGGCCAACGCAACGCGCTTGACCAGAATCGGTACCTCCCGGGCGATCGTATCCGCATCACCATCGCTCTCGAGCCGATCGAGAATTTGCAAGGCTTCGCGCCGGTAACGATTGGCTCGTCGCCTCTTGAACCAATGCCAGCAAGCCATTGCCAATGCTGCAAGAAGGAGGATTGCCACCAAGGCCCAACCCCAGGTCTGCGGGAACAGCGCAACGGGGGCGGGGGTTGCGATATCGGCCAGTGATTTCAACGCCTGTTGTGTTGCGAGATCGAGCGGCGTATCGGCCATCATCGCCTCCTTTGCCGCCAGGCGGTCTGCGCCAGCAATCGGCGCAATTGTGGCGCCGTCTCAATCGCGGTCGATACCGGCAGCATCGGCAGGCCGAGTTCCTGCTGCCAGGCCAACAATTCGCGCCCTCTGCTTCGGGCAAAATCGCCGATCGCGTTGCGTGCCTTTGCCTGCTGGAAAGTGAGTTCTGCTTGCATGGAGCCGCCCCTGATGACAATCTCGCCTTTGGTTGGCAATTCGAGCAGGAACGGGTCATAGACCAGAATGGCGAGCACGTCATTGCGCACGCTGAGGCGCAAAAGGAGATCGCGCGTTTCTGCCGAATGTCCGTCAAAATCGCTGACGATGATCACTAGGTGATCGTGATGCGCGACATTCTCCACGGTCCGCAGCACCGTGTCCAGCTGTCCTGTGGCGCGCTCGCCGGGCGTGCGCGCATTCAGCGCCTGGTTCATGGCGGCAATGCTGTCGCCCAAGGCAATGACGGACTCTCGGCTGCGATGCGGCCGCAACTGCGTTGTGCCGCTATCGTTGAACACCTGCCCGCCGACCCTGTCGCCCGAGCCGAGAATGCGCCAGGCGCACAGCATGGCGGCTTCCGCAGCCGTGACCGATTTCATGACGCGACGGCTGCCGAAGAACATATTGGTGCGCTGGTCGACGACGATGAGGGCAGGACGTTCCTTTTCCTCGCCGTAGATGCGCACGAAGGGTTTGTTGGTGCGCGCCGTTACCCGCCAGTCGATGGTGCGTATATCATCGCCCGGAAGATATTCGCGCAGTTCCTCGAAGGTCAGTCCGCGTCCGCGCATCCTGGAACTGTGGCGCCCGGTCAGGGGCTGCTGTACCGCGTTCCTCTGGATGAATGTTAGGTCGCGCGCTGTCGATTCGAGTGCGGCGAGCTGTTCGACTGAGACATAAACGCCGTCGGAGATTTCTTGCGTGGACGAGGAAGCGGGCGCCATGGCACTCAGGCCACCGCTACGCGTTCGACAATCCGGTCGATGACTTTGTCGGGACCGATATCCGCGGCATGTGCCTCATAGGACAGGATCAGCCGGTGCCTGAAAACATCATGGACGATCGCCTTGACATCGTCGGGCGTGACATAGTCGCGGCCCTTTAGCCACGCATAGGCGCGTGAAACCTTGTCGAGGCCAATGACGCCGCGCGGGCTGACACCGACTTGCAGCCATTTGGCGAGGTCCGCGTCGATCTTGTCGGGGTAGCGTGTCGCGAAAACGAGTGCCACCATGTAGTCCTCGACCGGCTTGGACACGGTGATGGCGGATATTTCGGCACGGGCATCGAAGACTGCTTTGGGATCCAGCCTGTCGTCGGTTTTTCCGGCCTTGGACTTGGTTGAAGTCTCCTCACTGCGAACGAGCCGCATGATCGCCGCCTCCGACTGCTCATCTGTGTAGCCCACTTCGACGTGCATGAGAAAGCGGTCAAGCTGAGCTTCGGGGAGCGGATACGTCCCTTCCTGCTCAATTGGGTTTTGCGTCGCCATCACCATGAAAAGGTCAGGCAGGGGATAGCTTTTGCCCCCGACGGTCACCTGGCGTTCCTCCATCGCTTCAAGCAGCGCCGATTGCACCTTCGCCGGCGCACGATTCACCTCGTCGGCAAGGATCAGGTTGGCGAAGATCGGGCCCTGCTGGAATTTGAACTCGCCCTTGCCGCCCTCGCTGAAGTAGATTTCGGAGCCGGTGATGTCGGCCGGCAAAAGGTCTGGCGTGAACTGTACGCGCGACAGCTCGGCATCGAGATTTTTCGCCAGACTCTTGATCGCCCGCGTCTTCGCAAGGCCGGGCAAGCCTTCCACCAGCAGATGGCCATTGGCAATGAGGCCAAGCAGCAACCGCTCGACCATCGTGTCCTGGCCGATGATCGACTGGCCGACCCGCTTGCCCAATGCGAGAATGTCGTCACGTGCGCTCATTGTGTGTTCCCCCCTAAAAACCAGGCATAGTAGGCATTGTCGGGTGCATGGTCGCTGACGAATCCGGCGTTGCGCTGCCATGCGTCCCGATCACCGCGATAGGCGCTTAGGCCGGCATTATAGAACGTGTGGAGAATTTCCCGTTCCTGCTTCGTGGATGTGATGAAGGCCGCATCGGCATTGACCAGAGGCGGTTCACTGGCAAGGGCGAGAAGTTTCGGCAGGACTGTCGGAAAGGTGTCGGGTCTCACCCACGCCGCATATTCGATGCGAGGCATATCGTCGGTCACGGGGGCCGCGTCTCCGGCATAGGTTTCAAGTCCCTTGCGATCCATCACGAATGTGGCCATCAATTCAGGAAGTGAATTGACGCCGACTTCGCGCAAGGCCTGCCTCACACCGGGTTGTTCGAACCGCGCACTCATCTGAGCGACATCGAGGTTCATGGGTTCGAACGAGCCGACGAGGAGCATTTCATGCAGTTCGGTTGTCCATAGGGATGCGTGCGGAAAGACATCGATGAAGCTTCGAACGAGCGAGCGCGTATCCTCATCGTTTTGCGTCGGCAACGGGAGCCATTGCGCGACCATGCCACCTGGCCGCAGCCGCGCGGCGGCAAGCCTGTAGAAATCGGTGGAGTAGAGATTGGCTACCCCTGCGGCCGAGGGAGGCGGCGGTTCGAGCGTTACGAGATCGTAGGACTCTTCGCTTCCAAGCAGTTCCCGCCTGCCATCCCGCAGCCGGATATCGAGGTCGGGCGAGGAGGCAGCATTGAAATTGCCGTTGAACAGGTTCGCTGCCCGCTGTACGCCTGGCAGGAGTTCAGCGGCGACGCGCTGGTTGAGCCCGTCATAGGTAAGGAGCGCACCTGCGGTTATGCCGGTTCCGAGGCCGACAACCATCGCCGCCTGCGGCCGCTTTTGCATGGTTATCAGGGGAAGGAGCGCCTGGAGCCGCATGTAGCGCAGGGAGGGCAGGGAGTCTCCCGTATTGGAAACACCCTGGATATAGAGTCGGCGGAACTTGCGGTCGCGGCCCTGTTCGACGACCGCGACGGTAGCGCCAAGGCCTTCCTCGTAGAAGACCAGCCTTCCGGCCTGTGCACCGGGCAGCAGACTGGCGAAGCGATCAGAGGGGACGAGGAAGGCCAGGGCCAGCGTCAGGATGCAGACCGATGCGATGGCAATGCGGTGGAGGCGTACAGCTGCGACGTTGCGAAACACGGCGATCAGGCCAATGGCGGTGGCAGCGACGGCGAGGATGCCGAACGAGCCGACGAAGCCGAAAGTGGGAACGAGGACAAAGCCCGTAAGGACCGTCCCAACAATGCTGCCGAGCGTGTTCCAGCCGCTGACGAGCCCGACGCCGCTTCCCGTCCGGCCATCTTCAACCACGAGCTTAAGCGCAAAGGGAAAGGCGGCGCCAAGCAGAAGAGTCGTTGGAAGCACGATGAGGATCGCGGCGACCGCAAAGCGTGCCGACATTCCCGCAAGCTGGTTTCCTGTCAGCTGAAGCAGCCAGTACTCGGCCATGGACTGCAGCATGATGATCCAGTTGCCGAGGAACGCGATGCCGCAAAGACCGACGAGGCCCGCGCCGGCGATTAGCAGGCCGAAAATGCTCCAGTGGTCGCGAACGCGATCGACCCATCTCGAGGCAAGTGCGGAGCCTGCCGCCAAACCAATGAGGTAGGTGGCGAGCACGATGGCGAAGGCAAATGTCCGTGTGCTCATGAACTGGACGATGGATTGGGTCCAGATGACCTCGTAGCCGAGTGCGATGCCGCCCGCCACAGAATACAGAAACAGGGCAAGACGAACATTCCGGTAATTCACATTGGCAGGCGAGATGGTTTGCGCTTGAGCAGGCGACGCAAGGACCAGCGCAAGGGCAGCTGCAAGAAAGCTCAGCGCCGCCGCAGCATAGGCGGTGCTGGAGACACCGAGATAGGGGATGAGGAGGAATGCAGCGGCGAGGGTGCCGGCAATGGCTCCGGCGGTATTTGCCGCATATAGGCGTCCGCCCTTGCGGCCGATGTCGCGGTTCGACGCGGCTACCGATCGCACCACCGCTGGAAGGGTGCCGCCCATGAGGACAGCGGGAACACCGACGAGAGCGAAAACGATCAACCAGGCGACGGGTGCAGCGGAATTCTCGATAATTGCAAAGGACGGCGCAAAATGTGCGAGCGCGACGGTAACTGCAATGCCGCAAAGGGCGACACCCGCCTCGAGCAGCGCATAAAACCGAAAGGGATAATTGCTGCGATCGATTGCGGGCCCGAGCAACAGACTGCCGAGCGCCAACCCTGCCATGAACGCTGCAACGCCAGCCGTGACGGCATAGACGTCGACGCCAACGATCAGCGAGAGTTGCCGTACCCAGACGACCTGAAAGACCAGAGCTGAAAAGCCCGAGGCGAAAAGCAGAAGGGCAGGCGGCGCCGTGAGGGTCAATCGTTGGGGCATGGAAACCTCAAACTGTTCGGCACCGGCAGGCTGGTTGGAAAGTTGCGTATCAACGCTCATCTGATGCGCTCCGCAATGGATTGTTCGGCTGGCGCATCTTCTGGGCGCCAGCCGGTTATCGAAATCAAACGGGCGTTATTGCGCCTTGTTCTGCTTTGCCAGTTCCTCATCGATCTTCTTGTGAACGGCTTCCTCCACCTGGTCGACACTGAAGCTTGCCGGCTTCTGGCTCGGCGGATAATCGACGAAGGTTTGAAGGAACTCCGAAGCTTTCAACGTGGCAATACCCGTCAGATACGCGTTCTTCGCCAGCCAGTCATTGTACTGGTCCGACGTGATGTCGGCGCGCTCATAGGGGTCCATGCGCAGGTTGAAGATCTTGGGAAGACGCAGGCAGGTAAAGGGCTCTTGCCAGATGTTGAGGTTGCCTGGCGCGCGCTGCTCGCAGAACACCGCTTTCCAGTTGTCCCAACGCATGGCGACGAGTTTACCGTCGTCGTCGAAATAGTAGAACTCGTTGCGCGCACTCTTTGGCTGCTGACCTTCGAGATAGGGCAGCTGATTGTAGCCGTCGAGATGCACCTTGAAGTTCTTGCCGCCGATATCGGTACCCTTCAGTAGCCGGTCCTTGATATCCGTGTCGCCAGCAGCGGCGAGCAGGGTCGGGAACCAGTCGAGGCCCGAGAACATGTCGTTGCTGACGGTATCGGGTTTGATCTTGCCTGGCCAACGGATCATCGCCGGGACGCGGAATGCACCCTCCCAGTTGGAATCCTTTTCGCTGCGGAACGGCGTCATCGCCGCATCCGGCCATGAGAACATGTTGGGCCCGTTGTCGGTCGTGTAGACGACGATCGTGTTGTTGGCGATGCCTTCGTCGTCGAGTGTCTTCAGAAGCTTGCCGACGTCCTGATCGTGTTCCCACATGCCGTCGGCATATTCATTGCCCGGCATGCCGCTCTTGCCGCGATACTCTTCCCGCACATGAGTAAATACGTGCATGCGTGTTGTGTTCATCCAGACGAAGAATGGCTTGTCGCCCTTGCTGTGCTGCTTGATATAGTCGATCGCGGCACCCGTGGTCTCGTCGTCGATCGTTTCCATCCGCTTCGTCGTCAACGGACCGGAATCCTCGATCTTGCCATCGGCCGTTGCCTTAATCACGCCGCGCGGCGAGAAATTCTTGACAAAGGGATCATTGGGGTCCTTTGGCCAATAGGGTCGTTCCGGCTCTTCCTCCGCATTGAGGTGATAGAGATTGCCGAAAAACTCGTCAAAACCGTGCTTTACGGGCAGATATTCATCTTTGTCGCCAAGGTGGTTCTTGCCGAATTGGGCGGTGTTGTAGCCAAGCGGCTTAAGGGCCTGGGCGATTGTTATGTCGCGGTCCTGGAGCCCGACCGGTGCTCCGGGCGCGCCCACCTTGGAAAGACCGGTGCGCAACGGCGTCTGGCCGGTGATGAAGGAAGAGCGTCCGGCAGTACAGCTGTTCTCGGCATAGTAATCCGTGAACATCATGCCTTCCTTGGCGATGCGGTCAATATTCGGTGTCTGGTAACCGACGAGGCCGCGGGTATAGGCGCTGATATTCGTCTGGCCGATATCGTCGCCGAAAATGACGAGGATGTTGGGTTTGGGAGCGTCCTGCGCCTGCGCGGCCTGAACTCCAGGCCATTGCGCAAAAGCAATCCCTGTCGCTATGGCCGCGCCAGCGAGCAGGGAGGTCCTCGCCTTGGCTCCGCTCGGAACGCAAGCTTGCCAAAGCCTGCTTAAATCAATCTTCCATTCAACTGACATCAGTATCCTCCTGGAGACGGGGGCAAATTTCGTGCTGAAGCATTGTACTCTCGTGTCTGGGCCGAGGCATTATCAGACCCCTGCAACCGCTGCGCGTGTTTCTGCCCTGGATTGGGCTTTTGGACGACCTGCATGCTTTCGGGCTTCGGCTTCCGAAGGAAGTACGTAACTGTAACGCAATGCTTGATTTTACCGGGAACGGGACGAAATTTTATATGCATGTCGCAGAGCGTTCTGTAACAGTTAAGTACTTTGTCTTCGGATGAGATGCGCTCATGATGTCTGCACGTTAGACGCGAAAACGCAGCAGGAGACGTGAATGAAGGCGGTCACCGTGAGGACCCTATGTGCAATGATCATCGCCACCGGTCCATGGATATGGGCTGCGCAGGCGAAGGCTGACGACGTACGGCTTTCGGGCTTTCCATCGCTGATCCTGTCGGGTGGCACAGCCAAATCAACGTCCTATCAAATGCCCAAGCCCTTCAACAATATGCTCAAGGCGGACATGCTCGACATTTCGTTCGGAGCAACGACGCTCGATGCAATCCAGAAGGCGTTTGGCGGCGAGATCAGGACGCGCGGTTCGGGCGCCAATGGTGTCAGCTGGCTCTGCTACCAGGTTGCGCTCGATGGCCATGCGTCGAATCTCTGGTTTATTTCCAATGGTGAAGCAGCGGGTTCGAAACGGCTCCTGACGATGGTATCGGCTGAGGAGAGCGAGACTGCGCGGTCAGGCTGCTCCCAAGGTCCTGAAACCTTGACGGCGTGGATGTTGCCCGTACCAGGCTTGAAGGATGACGAGACGGATCTGCAAAAGGCTTTCGGCATGAGCATTCATGACGGGATTATCCGTTACTCGAATGAACAGGGCCCAAACAGCAATGGCGTGACGACCCTGCAAGCCCTCGTCTATCGGCTCGACGAAGGCAAGATCGACGGCATGTCGTTCAGTCAGGTTACGGCCAAATGATCTCGTCTATTTGCCGAGCGCAAACTGAAAGTTGACGCCTACGAAAACCTGCCACTCGGGGTTGCCGCGGCCTTGATCAAAGACGGTGTATTGCGGCTCGACGAAGGCGTTCATCGTCACCTTGTCGTTGACCTGAAACACCTTGCCGACGCCAAAACCGACCGGAACCGAGTAGTTTCCGCTCTCCAGGTCGAAGTTCCAGATGGCGGATGACCTGAGGTAGAAACCCTTGCTCAAATTGAAATTGACGATAGGCTGGAACGTTGCGAGTGAAACATCATCCCGGTCGCTTTCGCCGGCAAATGACGTCTGGTAGGTGACGAGACCGCCGAGCAGGCCCCAGCTTTGCGGTGCGACCACAACGCCGGCGGCGCCCGCCTGCCATTTGCCGGCGCCAAGGGCATCGTCCGTCGCGGTCGGGAGGACGACGAGCGGGCCGGCGCCGAATGAAATCTCCTTGCCGGGCACGAGGAAAATGTCCATCAGCGTCAGGTCGCCCAGGCCCGTCGTATATCCTGTCGGAAATTCCGGTGCGGTCGCAACTGGCAGGGTAAAGCGGATCAATTGCGGTGCGCCGAAAAGGTCCGAAGGCACGAGACCGCGCAGCAGGAACTGGTTTGCGTAGCGGTCGCCCGGCAGTCCGCTCAGTTCGGGAACGTAGTAGTCATGAAAATTGAGCGTGATCTTGGGCGTAAGCGGGTTGTTTGCAGCATTTACATCTGCGTGTTCCTGTGCTGATGCAGCTAGCGTACCCAACGAAATCGCGCTGATGGCCACAATCAATACATCTAATGAATAACTTAAATATCTCATGAACTTCATCCCTTAATTGAAAGCCAACGTGAGCCAGATTCCATCCTCCATGACAAGTTCGTAACTGTAACGTTTACAGCCTTCCGCCCATGCCGGGGTAGAACGACCAAAAAGGGGGCAATGCAAATTCATCCAAGGCAAAACATTTCGTTTTTTGGGCTCGCGGATTTGCGGCAACGGACCCCCTGTTAACCGTTACGTACTCCCATAAGGCGAGACATCATCCTATGATTGATGACCGAGCGGGGCCTGGGGATATAATTTCTGATTGCGGCCCGACCGGAGCTCGACGGAACAACGAGCAGGGGATGCAATTGAAGCGATGTCGACCGCGTCTGCCCAAAGGGGACTGTGGAAATTGATGCTCAGGCTGCCTGCGATGCGTGGGCAGCTGCAGGTTCTCAGTGCGCGGAATACGACATTGCAAAGCTTGTGCGATGCCTTCGACGAGGCCAGCTCCACGCTTGATCGCTTGCGCCGCAACGGCTCGAAAGATCTCAAGCTGATTGCTGAATATGAAATGCTCTGCGCTGACATCGAGACTGAAGTCATCGACATCTGCATCGCCACGCGCGGCAGAAGCTACTGACGTAGAGCCTCCCCACTATCGATGGCTGATCTCCTCAACCTGGTCTTGCGTCAGGACAATTCCATCGCAACCTGGGGGATTTCCCGTATGGCGTTGCGTAGCGTTCCGTTCAATTCTACTATCCAGTGAAACTGGGGTGGGGCGCGAACATGGAAGTTGACTTCAATGTCGACATGCCAGACTCGGAGAGGATTTCCGAAGAAGAGGCGCGGGCGGAGCTCGACAGGCTACTTTCGGACTCACAATTCCATTCGACAGAACGTAACCGGAATTTCCTGAGGTTCGTCGCCCAGGAGATGTTCGAGGGCCGGGCAGCCTCGGTAAAAGCCTATACGATTGCCGTCGACGTCTTTGGCCGGCCCTCGAGTTTCGACCCGACGACCGATCCCATCGTCCGCATCGAAGCAACCCGGCTTCGGGCCTCCCTGGCGCAATATTATGAGAGCCGGGCCGAGGAAGGCAGCGTACGCATCGAACTGCCGCGCGGCCGCTACATACCCGTATTCACCAAGGCACCGCCGCAAGCGGAGGTCGTGGAGGAATGCGAGGAGGCGGAAGAACAGCCCGTCTTGCCCCCGGCGCAGCCTTCCCATAGCTTCATTACCAAGCGGCATCTTGCCGTTGCAGCAGGCGTCGTGTGTATCACAGCGATTTCTCTCGTGGCAGTTGCGGCCAACCGCCGTGTATTTTCCGACAAGCCGGTCGTTGCTGTCGAGATGAAGCTGGCAGGCGATGGCACCGATGCTGAAGCCGGCCTCATCCGCGACTATCTGATGACGGCGCTTTCGCAATTTCAGACTTTGACGCTGGCGGCGGCAGAAATGCCTTCCCCGGTAAAGGCGACGGTTCCAGCGCTTAGCTGGTTCCGTAGCGCCCGGCGTGCTGCGAATCCCTACCATGTCGTCCTAAAGTACCATCCGGACATAAATGGTCGCGCAGTCTGGTGGCAGGTCGTCGATCCGGTGAGCGGCGAAGCCCTGCGGTCGGGGGTCGAGCGTGCGAACCCGGACGACCGGCCAGACACGGAGGTTCGCCGCGAGCTTGTCACCGATCTCGCCACCCGCTTCGCCGGCCCGCAAGGCGTCATCAACAATATCGAGTATACGCGAGAACTCGCAGCGCCCAGTCTCGGTAATGGCTGTATCCTCAGAACCGGGGTGGCGCTCGAGCGGCAAGATGCTACTGAGCTCGACGCCGTTCGCGACTGTCTCGCCGCCACTTTGCAAGCCATGCCGAACAATCCCGATGCCAACGCCGCCATGGCGGTCACCATGATCGAGTCCGCGGCGCCGGAAGTCGTCAACGGCACTGCAGCGCAGGCGCTGCTTCTGGCCAATAAGGCCGTTGCATTGGCGCCGATGTCGGACCGCGCCGGCTATGCGCAAATGCTGGCGCTCTATCACAACGGACAGAGTGAAGCGGCTTTCGTTGCGGGCTATCGGGCGATGGCGCTCAATCCCAACAATAGCTTCATTCCAGCCAAGCTTGGCGCGATGTTCTTCGCCAACGGCAATTGGACGGAGGGCGCAAACCTCGCCTCCAGGGCAGAACAGATCAACGGCACGCAGGATGATGCCGAGTTGATCCTTGCGCTTGATGCCTATCGCAAGGGCGATTTCACCAAGGCGGTGCTTAAGGTTCAGCAGATGGGTCATTCGGGGAATTATCTGGCCGATGTGCTTGAACTTGCAGCCTTCGGCCAATTGGGTGATGCCTCGGGCGTCCGGGAAACCATGGACCGTGTGACCCGCTATCGCGACCGCTTCTGGACGACGTTCCGCGCCGACATGATTGCGCGCCGCTATGCTCCGGCCATGATCGATGGGCTCGAGGCCGGGCTGGCCAAGGCCGGTCTTCCGTTGGCCCAGCCGCTTCCTGCAACCAATTAACAGTTACGTACTTGCAGGGAGTGGTGGTGTCGGTGAAATCTCACCAGCGCACTGCCGTTGCTCATCCGGGATAGAACCTGGGAAACCATAACGACACGGCGCTGCTGGGCGGGGAGGCCCAAAACAAATGAATAAGAGGTGGTTCGTCGGTGCTGTCGCGCTCGCGCTGGCACTCTTGTGCGTCCCTGCAGGCCTGGCGCTGGCGGAAAAAAAATCCCTCGTCCAGCCCCATCTGGACGATCTTGACGGAATGAAGCAGCGGCGTCTGGTCCGTGTCCTCGTTCCTTACAGCAAAACGATCTTTTTCCTGGACAAGGGCCGAGAACTTGGCACAGCCGTGGACTTCGGGCTGGAGCTTGAGACAGCCCTCAATATCGGCAAGAAGCGCGAAGTCGATCGCATTCACGTTGCCTTTATCCCGATGGGACGCGACCGGCTGATACCGGCGTTGAACGAAGGGCTTGGTGACATCATCATGGCCAACCTGACGATCACGCCAGACCGCCTGAAGCAGGTCGATTTCACCATCCCTATCTATGACAAGGCAAGCGAGGTGCTGGTAACAGGGCCGGCCTCCGAAGAGGTAGTCAACCTTGACGGTCTCTCCGGCAAGGAACTCGCAGTGCGGGAAACGAGCAGCTATTACGAGCATCTTTTGAAGGTAAACGAGGACCTTAAGTCGCGCGGCAAGGAGCCGATCAAGCTCAGGATCATGGACGACAATCTGGAGGACGAAGACATCCTCGAAATGGTCAATGCCGGCATTTTGCAGTACACGGTCGTCGACAAGTACAAGGCGGATATCTGGGCGACGATTTTCACCGACATCAAGGTGCATGAGGATATTGCAGTCGCCAAGGACGGCGAGATCGCTTGGGCGATCCGCAAAAACAGCCCGCAACTCAAGAAGGAACTCGACACTTTCGTCGCCGCCCACCGGGTCGGCACTGCGTTCGGCAACATGTTGCGCAGCAAATATTTCAAGAGCGACAAGATCCTGCAGCGCGCCTATTCAGGCGAAGACGTGGAAAAGTTCAAGCAGCTTGTCGAGATATTCCGCAAGCACGGCAAGACCTATTCGTTCGATTATCTGATGCTGATGGCGCAGGGTTATCAGGAATCAAAACTCGATCAGGCGAAACGCAGCCCAAGGGGCGCCGTCGGAATCATGCAACTGCTGCCCGCCACGGCGCGAGACAAGGCGGTCGGCATAAACGGCATCGACAAGGACCAGGACCGCAACGTCGAAGCCGGGTCGAAATATTTGCGCTATCTTATCGATACCTACCTCAACGAGCCGGACATGAAGGAACGCGACCGCCAATTGATGGCATTTGCCGCCTATAATGCCGGCCCGGGCAACCTCAACAAGTTCCGGAAAAGGGCCACGCAGATGGGGCTCGATCCGAACATCTGGTTCGGTAATGTAGAGAATTCGGCGGCCGATATCATAGGGCGGGAGACGGTGCAGTACGTCAGCAACATCTTCAAATATTACGTTGCCTATTCGATGCTCGTCGAGCGCCTCGGCGAGCATGCCGACGCGGTCAATGCCGGAGCCAAAGGCGGCTAGAGAAGCAGCAGGCGCTTCAGCACCGGTACGAGTTCCTTGATCGGCAGTTGCGTTATCGCGACGGCCACGAATGGAAGCAGGGCGGCCGCGGACACCGGTACCAGGGTCGAGCGCGTCACCAGCATGGGTGAAAGCTTCTTGGCGGCGTCGTAGAATTTGCCGGGATCGCCGAGTTCATCGTCGGCCATCGCCTTGCCATCATCGGCCACGAGGTTCTTACCGAACGTTTTGCGCTCGACCTGCCGCTGGAAGTCCGTCCCGCGCTCGCTCGCCGCACGCAGCGCGCGCTTCTTGAAGTTGGCGAGAAGCGATATGAAGCCGGCGAGCGGTATGCCGAAATAGGCAAAAATGAGGGCCAGCCACAGCCCCATGACCTGCGCGATTGCAGTAACGGTAAAGCTGCCATGCAGCACCTCGTGGGTCACTGACGCGGCAATCACACAGCTGACGGCCACCGTAAAGAGCACATAGGCGTTGGGGTATTGGCCGACGAAACCGAGGCCGGCGTGCCCGTCCGGGTGCGTTGCGACAAGTCGCGTTTCCAGCTTCGAAAGATCAGCAAGCAGCATCGACCAGATGATATGGCGCCAGAATGCGCGGGCAGCGAGGAACCAGAATAGCGTGTTGCTGACGGCAACCGCCCACCAGGCCGCGAGGCTAGGTGTCGGACCTTCCGGCCCAGCGGTCGCCGCCCAGGAAGCCAGTGGCTGGTCCTGCATGTTGTGGTAGAGAAGGAAGGAGGAGACGATCGCCAGAAAGAGGCTGACCAGGTCACCGGCCGGCGCATTTCTCCGCCGAAGCGCCTTGGCAACGGCAGCGCTGGCCGCGGCTCTGGATGCCTCGGGAAGCAATGGGCCCGAAAAGAAGTTCCGCACACCTTGCCGAAGATTATTTTCGATCTGGGTCTCGGCAAGCACCAGCAGGCCGATGGCAACGCAAAAGCGGGCCCAAGGTCCGGGGTCAAGCAGAAAAGGCCGCTCGGCAAGCGGCCCGAAAGCAGTGCCCGCGAGCAAGCTCAAGAGCAGTGGCACACCCCAGCTGAGCGCCACGAAGAGGGCGGCACGCAGTGTGGGCTTAAGGTCTTGGCGACGGACGAGTTTCGCTTGCAGCTGCAGATCATAGAACGGCCCCCCACGCGCAATGAGGAACTGCTGGCCGTCCTTGTGATCGTCGGTCATCGCATCACCCTAGTAGCTCAGTTCCTTCGATGGTGTCGGGCTGCCCAAGGTCGAACTCAGTTCGTCGCTCTTCTTCGGCATGCGCTTCGGTTCTTCAATCACGGTCAGCGGCGCTGCAACGGTTTTGGCGGCGATATTGCCGACGGTGCTGACCGAACCGGCAACGACTGCCGTGATGCCCTGTCCAAGCGAGACGTTGGAGTCCGTCAGCGTCTGCCCGGTCACGAGGCGCTGGCCGATAAGCTGGACCACTTGCGGGCTCTCGGCGAACTTGCCGTGGTTGAGGCTATCGCCGGCTTTCACCTTGGTAAGGTCGATAACGGTGATGCCAGCGTGTTCCAGCTTGGAGCGGTAGGGCTCCTCCGCCGGATTGATGGCTCCAAGCCGCTGCACATCGCCGGAGATGAAACGCGACGCGGCGAGAGCGCGGTCGTCCTGCGAAACGAAAATCGTGAACTTCGGGCGCTTCTCTCCCATCTCGGTGAATTGCCGCGCGAACACATCGACATCGATATCCGGCGAAGCGAGGATTACATTGTCAATCTTCGGCGCTACGCGTCCGTCGCGAATTGCCATTTGGCGCAGCGACTCCATGGCAAGCCAGGTGCCCATAGAGTGGGCCATGACCGTGATATCCTTGACTTCGGGATCGTTGGCGAGAGTGCGCAAGGTTTGCTCGAAGGCAACGCGCGAATAGTTCGTGCTTTCCTTGTCGTAATTGTAGTCGAAGACGCTGGCGCGCGAAGGCCAGGTGAAGAGGATCGGCGTCACCTGTGCGCCGGAGTCGTGGACGATCTGGGCAAAGCGGAAGACGGAGTCCTCGTAGCGATTGTTGAACCCGTGCACGAAGACCAGCGCATGGCCGCCGACGACATGTTTGCGGAACCAGGCGCGTCCTTCGGCAACCGAATTCAATTCCTTCACGTGGGTAACCGCGAAGTCGGTCTTCGGATTGGGCGGTAGCCGCTTCGGCCACTGTACGGTACCGGGCTTGCGAATCTTGTCGGATGGGATCGAGACTGTAATATCGGTGAGGTAGGGTTTTGGACTGCGCTCGCCGGTAAAGAGCGTTGCCGGATCGTCCGAGGGCACACGGCTTGTCACGACCAGCATGTCGACAGACGAGCCACCGGTCGCACCGGTGGTCATAACCGGCGCCATCACGCCTTTGGGATGCCCTGCGCATCCGGCAAGGGCCAAACCAAGGACAATAATGGCAGGGGAAAATGTGCG
Source organism: Phyllobacterium sp. UNC302MFCol5.2 (assembly GCF_000686005.1). NCBI lineage: Bacteria > Pseudomonadati > Pseudomonadota > Alphaproteobacteria > Hyphomicrobiales > Phyllobacteriaceae > Phyllobacterium > Phyllobacterium sp. UNC302MFCol5.2. The sequence goes on along the minus strand of NZ_JMLL01000011.1, from coordinate 221,762 downwards.
GACGGACAGGAACATGCGTGCTTTCGAATATTGACGAACCATGGTCAGGCTTTCAAACAGGCGGATTGCTCCGAACTAAAACAAAACGAGACGCGCCGAACGACGACACTGTGTACATGCTGGCTTGAGCTAGTAGTGGACGAAAATGTCAGTTTGTTAAAGCTCATGCGACGGCCATCCGGTCAAGCTTCGATCAGCCGATTGCGAATCGCGTAGCGAACCAGCGAGGCGGTCGACTTCGCATCGAGCTTGCGCATCGAGGCCGCCCGATGGCTTTCCACCGTCTTTTCACTGAGACCGAGGATGGCTGCCGTCTCCTTGTTGCTGTGCCCCTCGGCGATGAGCTTTACCACAGCGGTTTCGCGCGACGTCAGGACGCTCGGGGAAGCGTCCGCCTTGGCGAGATAGGACGAGACCAGGATGTCCGAGACGGTTTTGGTGAAAAACGGCTGGCGATGTTCCAGGGCCTCGACGGCCTGTACGAGATAGAGCGTTGCGTCCGATTTCAGGAGGTAGCCGCGAACGCCGGCCTCCAGGATGCTGCGCAGCAACGCCTCGTTGTCATGCTGGGTGAAGATGAGGACTTCGGTTTTGGGACTGTGCAGCCTGATCTGGCGCGCCGCTTCCACGCCGTTGATGAAAGGCAGGGCATAGTCGAGGATGGCGATGTCAGGCTCGCTGAGGCGCGCCTGTTCGACGGCGTCGCGACCGTCGCCGGCTTCCGCCACGACCTCCCAGCGATCGCGCTTCGACAGGATCGCGCGGACGCCCTGTCTGACGATCTCATGGTCGTCCGCGATCAGAATTCGTGTCATGCCAATCCTCGTATTCATCTGCCACGATCGTCTCGCCGGCACGGTTTACCCCTACACTGGAAACGGCGATGCGGCAAAAATTAACTGTTACGTACTTCCGGTAACGGGCGCGATGTTGGCTAATGCGCGCAACGAAAACAGCGGGAGCGCTGCACATGAGTCAACGATCGTTCGGGAGCCATTTACAATCTGTGGATGAGCGTGGCTTGGGGAGACCGCCGATGCGAATGAGGATGGCACGGCTGGGACAGACCGCAGCGTTGACGTTGCTGCTGGCAATGGCGCAGTCCGGGCTGGCCGCGGCCGCTGATCTTGTAGTCGCCATGCCGAACTGGCCTTCGGGCCAGGTAACGGCCAACATTATCAAGAGCGCCCTGAAAAAGGAACTGAGCCTCGACGTCGAGGTTCGCGAGATGGGTACGATGATCGCCTTTGCCGGCCTTGCGTCGGGCGAGGTCGACGTGCATCCCGAAGTGTGGCTGCCGAACCTCAATTCTCTCGTCACCAGATATGCCGACAAGGTTCAACTCGCCGATACTGGCGTCGATGCGTGGCAGGGAATTTGCACGACCAAGCAGACGGTCGAAAAGACCGGAATTCACTCGGTGACCGATCTCTTGGACGCCAAGAAGACCGCCGCGCTCGATACTGACGGCGATGGCAAGGGCGAGATGTGGGTCGGCGCCGAAACCTGGTCGTCGACGGCCATCGAGCAAATCCGCGCCAAAAGCTATGGTTACGACAAGGACCTGCAGCTTCTGCAAATGCCCGAGGACATGGGCATGGCGTCAGTGGATGCGGCCGAGGCTGCGGACAAGCCCGTGGTCTTCGCCTGCTACAGCCCGCACGTCGTCTTCAAGCTGCATGATATCGTCAAGCTCGACGAGCCGGCCTTCGACCCCGCCAAGTGGCACGTCGTCCTTCCCGCCGACGATCCCGATTGGCTCGCCAAATCGAACGCGCCCGTCGCATGGGACAAGGCGCATTTTCACATCGCCTATGCCAAGGCGTTGGCGACGCGCAAGCCCGAGGTGACCAAGTTCCTCGAAAGCATCGATTTCACGCCCGAGGAAATCACCGACATGAGCTATGCGGTGGAAGTCGACCGCCAGACACCGGAAGACTACGCCGAGGCCTGGGTGGAAAAGAACCCGGATCGTATCGCGAAGTGGGTAAAGGGGGGAGGGCAATGACCATGCACCTGCGTAATCCTTTAAGGGCGAAGCTCGTTGCCGGGGTGGCGGTGGCAAGCCTGGTTCTGGTCGCTCCGTTCGGACTTGGTTTCGCGCAAGTTCCGAAGACCCAGATTTACGATGTGAAGACGCGTACCTGGATACCCTACGACAGCCGCAAGGCGCGCAAATACTACGCCGCCAATGGCCAGGTGCCGGAAGCGTTCCGACGGCAGATGGTCACGTTCCGCACGGCCGAAAAGCCTGGAACGATCATCATCGATGGCAACCAGCATTTCCTTTATCTGGTCAAAGGCGGCGGTCAGGCTGTTCGCTACGGTATCGGTGTCGGCCGTGACGGGTTTGGTTGGGCGGGCATCGTCCGCGTCGGTCGCATTGCCGAGTGGCCGACCTGGACTCCGCCCGCAGAAATGGTGGCGCGCGATCCGAACGCCGTCAAGTTTGCCGGCGGCATGCCCGGCGGTCCCGACAATCCGCTCGGCGCAAGGGCGCTCTATCTCTATGATGGCGACCAGGACACCATCTACCGCATCCACGGCACGCCTGAACCATGGTCGATCGGACTTAACGTCTCGTCGGGCTGCATCAGGATGAACAATGACGATATCGTCGATCTTGCCTCACAGATACAGGTCGGCGCCAAGGTGATCGTGCTCATGCAGGGCGCTTCACTTTACAAAGGTGTTTAAGCAACTGGAGCAGGGGGACACGATGCTTTGGAAGTCTGATCGGGAATACACGAAAACGCTTGTCTGGATGGCGCTTGCCGCTGGCGCCTTCTCGCTCGGGGGATGCGTATCGAATACGCCTGCGCCAGAAAACATGGCGAGAAATACACAGCAGACTGCTCCAGCCGACCTGCAGGTCGCCTGTGCCAACGCCGCGACGCAAAAGTTCGGCGCCGATCACGCTTCGGTGCTGCCGGTCAGTTCGAGCGCGCTCGACGGCGGGAAATACCAGATCATACTCGAGGCCAAGGGTCAGCGCTCGACCTGCCTGATCGACCAGACGGGGCAGGTGCTGTCGCTCGAAAAGATGTGAGTATTCTTACGTAACCATAAGCAAGCAATGAAATTGCCTGTCGCGAAAGCGAACCACCAAGGAGATTCCGGAATGCCATTGCACTACAAGACGATTGCCCTCATTTCATCAGTCGCATTCATTTTATTTTCCGGACCTGATTTAAATTATGCCTTCGCCCAGACCGCCGCCGCACCTGCACCGGCGTCGGCGCCAGCCGCAACGCCTGCAACGCCCACCGCTGAAGCGCCGGTACTGATGACGGCGGACGAACTGCAAATCCTCGTTGCGCGGATCGCGCTCTATCCCGACGATCTTGTCGCATTGGTATTGTCGGCCAGCCTCAACCCGCTGCAGATCGTGCAGGCCGAGCGGTTTATCGAACAGAACAAGCCGAACGCAAAGCCGGACGCTGCATGGGATGGAAGCGTGGTATCGCTTCTCAACTATCCGACGGTCCTGAAGATGATGAGCGACGACCTTGATTGGACGCAGCAGCTCGAAACCGCCGTCGTCAATCAGCAGAAGGACGTGCTCGTCGCCATCCAGGATCTGCGTGACAAGGCGGTTGCAAATGGCACGATCAAGTCCAACGACAAGGTCGTCGTCGAAACCAAGAATGACAATGTGATCATCCGCCCGGCCAAGAAGGAAGTGACCTACGTTCCGACCTATGATCCCGTCATCCTGACGAGCCCTACCTATGTCGCGGCCGCGCCCATTGTCTACGGCGACCCCTATCCGTCCTATTATTATCCTTACGCGCCGTATTGGGCCGGCTTCGTGACCGGGGTCGCGTTCGGTGCGGCCGTCGATTGGGATAACTGGCATTCGTGGGGAGGTAATGACGTCAACATCAACGTCAACAACTTCAACCGCGACGATTTCCATTTCGACAGGAACAACATCAACAATCTCAATTTCGACAACAGCAAGTTCAATTTCGATCGCGATTCGATCACGAACAATCTGCGCGAAAACAATGCGAACCGTCTCGATCTCAAAAACGGCGGCTTGCAGAATCTTGGCGCTGGCGGCGGCCTGGCCGGCGTCGGATCGCGGCTGCAGAGTTCTGATGTGCGGCGCGACGTCCAGAATCAGCTGAAGCAGGGCGGCGGCAATCTGGCCGGCAAGCTGCAGGGGCAGGGTGGCAACCTCGCTGGCAAGCTCCAGGGACAGGCCGGCAGCGGCAATCTTGCTGGAAAGATCCAGAATCAGGCTGGAGGCGGCGATCTCGCAGGCAAGCTGCAAAATCAGGCCGGGAACAGGAATATTGGTCAGAACAAGGGCAATGTGCGTGCCAATGCGCAGAAGGCCGCGGGCCGCGTCGACAATCGCCCAAGGCAGCCGAGCGCCCTCGGCAATTACGGACCGGGTCGCGACGCGCGTTCTGCCTCGCAACGTGGCAATCTAAGCCTCGGCGGCGGTGGCGGCGGACAGCGCTTCCAGGGCGGTGGTGGCCGCTTCCAAGGCGGTGGTGGCGGCGGTTTCCACGGTGGTGGCGGTGGTTTCCACGGCGGTGGCGGTGGTTTTCACGGCGGCGGTGGCCGTTTCCATCGCTGATCGCCATCAACACCAATTGCGCATTCCTTGAAGGGATTTCGATATGTACAGGACAACTTTCAAAATACTGCTTGCCTCCGCCTTCATTGCACTGGCGGCCCCCTCTGCGCCGTCATTTGCGGCGGAACCCTCCTTGCAGCGTTTCGTCGGCGCTGAGCCGCAAACGTTCAAGGAACCGGGCGAAGCGCTCGATGCCTTGAAGAAAGACCTCGATGCAAAGGACGTGGATGCCTTGGCAAAGGTTCTGGGCCTCAACGCAGCGGCTGCGAAGAAATCCGATGATTTTGACGATCGGCTGAGCGATCTTCAGAAGGCATCGAAGGAGCGTGCCGAACTTAAGGATCGCGAGGATGGCTCGAAGACCGTTATTCTGGGAAATCTCGACTGGCCCTTCCCATTTCCGCTGGTCAAGCACGATGCCGGTTGGCAGTTTGATACGCTTGCCGGCCTCGAAGAGGTCTTGGCGCGGCGAATCGGTGAAAACGAACTCGAAGCTATCAAGACCATGCGCAATTACGTCGCCGCGCAGGTGCTTTACGCCCAAAGCGATCACGACGGCGATGGCGTGCTTGAATTTGCCCAAAAGCTCATTAGCGACAAAGGCAAGCAGGATGGACTTTATTGGCCATCGGCAGGCGGCGAGGAGAGCCCTGCCGGCAATTTCGGCGAAGCAAGCAAGATCGAGGGCGCTCCTGCCTCGGATCATGGGTATTTCGGCTATCGCTACAGAATACTCAGGTCACAGGGCGATAACATCGCCGGCGGCAAGTATGATTTCGTCATCAATGGCAACATGATCGCAGGTTACGCGCTGATCGCCTGGCCGGCGGTCTATGACGAAACGGGCGTCAAGACATTTGTTGTGAGCCATCATGGCACCATCTACGAAAAAGACCTTGGCCCGGCTACCGATAAGCGCGCAAAGGAGATAAGGTCATTTAATCCTGACAAGTCATGGGAACCGGTCGAGGATTGAGTGCTTTGCGCAGAACTCGGGGGAATGACATGAAAAATCCTATCGCACTTGTGTCCGTACTGGCTGCGGGTCTGCTCGCCGCCAGCCCGGTACGCGCCGCTGATATTTACTCCGCCATGGCGCCGGAAGTGAACCAGGTCGAGAAGGACGGCTGGACCTTCGCGGTCAGTCCCTACTTCTGGGCTGCGGGAATGTCCGGCGATACTGGCGTCTTCGGCCTCCCGCCCGTACACACGGATATGAGTTTCAGCGATATCTGGGACGAGCTCGACTTTGCCGCGATGACAATCGGGGAAGCGCGCTACGACCGGTACAGCATTTTTGGCGACGTGATCTACAGCAAGATTTCAGACGCATCGGGGACGCCGCGAGGAATATTGGCGGATAGCGTCGGTGTGTCTTCCGAAACGTTCGCCGGCCTGCTCGGCGGCGGCTATTCGGTGCTGCAAAGCGACCGAGGCAATCTCGACCTCGTCGCAGCGGCCCGTCTCTGGTACGCCAAGACTGAGATTTCATTCAACGGCGGCATACTTGACGGCGTCGATCGAAGCGACAGTGCTACATGGGTTGATGCGCTTGCCGGCGTGCGCGGCAAATATTCGCTTACCAACAATATCTATCTAACAGGCTGGGGCCTGGTTGGTGGCGGCCAGGCAAACCTTGATTGGGACGTTGCAGGCGGCATCGGCTATTCGTTCAACGAGAAGGTATCGGCCGTAGCCGGCTATCGTGCCCTCGGGGTCGACTACAGTGATGACGGTTTTGTTTTCGACGTCGTCCAGCAGGGCCCGATCCTCGGCGTCGTCTTGCATTTCTGATAAGGAAACGTCAAAGGGCTCGCGCGCATTATAGCGGCGAGCCCTTGTCTATTCACATGTCACACTTCTGGTAGGTGACATACATATTGTCGCCGAACGGATCGTAACGCTGGAATGTCTTTGCGTCGACGATCTTGAAGGTGACCGTCATATCATTCTGGATCATGGAGTCGACGCAGCTGAGATTGGCCGAAACCCGGTCCTTCTGCTTGCGAACGCTCCTTGTTGTGCAGATCGCGTTGGGCCCTGCGACCTTGCTGCCCGTAACCAGCAACCCGGTGGACGTTGACGCCGTTCGATCCTTGAAGACCGTCGACTTGCCCTTTTTGGTGAAGGTGTCCTCGCATTTGGTGCCGTCCATAGTCCAGGCCCCCTGCAGTTCCTTTATCGTCGCAGCCATCACGCCCGTTGCCATGCAAAGGCTGATCACACTGCTCAAGAGCGCGACCTTGCTCATTCTACCCGTCATCGAGTTCACTCCGATTTGTTTTAGTGGTGGCGCGATAGGGATCCGAGTTCTTGCCGGACTTGGCGCTGCCAGTCGATATACGGCTACGGAATGCCAACCATGTCAACGGCTTCCGGCTCATTTACTGCAAGGAATGGTTGCATATACCGCGACGGAAAAATGCTGTCGGCGCACGTCGCGGGCGGCAAGTAACCACCCGCGGCATTGGTTCACCTCGCCGCAATGAAGTTGCGCAGATCATCCAGTTCCTCGCAACCGACGGGACATAGCTTGGTCAGCGAGGCAAGCTGCTCCTGCGCCTTGTCCATCTTGCCGGTCTCGACATAGAGCTCGCCGAGATATTCGTGGGCGCCCTTATGATCCGGTTCAAGTTGCAATGCCTTGTCGTAATAGGTGAGGGCGGTGTCGAAGTCGCCGGTCTTGCGCAAGGTGAACCCGAGGAGGTTGTAGACATCAGCCTGCTGGTCGGTCTCGGCCAGGTCGCGAAGCTCGGCCAAAGCGCCGGCATAATCCTTCGCATCGATCTTCGAGCGAACCGAGGTAAGGTCAACCGTCGGGTCGGGCTCGATGTTGTCGACCGCGTAGGCCGGCGTTATCGAGTCGAGCGGCGTGAAAGCCGTGGTGGCGGCGAATGTCAGCAGGCCGATAAGTACGTGCTTGATCATAATTTCATGCTCCTTTGTTTAGTCAGGCTTGAACGGTCGGGGTAAAGGCATAGGCGTTGCCGTCCTTTACGAATGTTCCCGATCCCGGAAACGGGAAGTGCGACCCGCAGATCTTGATGTTGTCAGCGATGACGCGGTCGATAAGCTTGTGCCGGGTAGCGATCGCCATGGGACCGTCCTGATCATAGCTCCCCTGCCACTCCGGATGCGGCGCCAGCAATGCGGGCACGTACATCGTGTCGGCCGACACCATCAGTTGCTCATTGCCCGAGGTGACGAGGAAGACCGAATGTCCGGGCGTGTGGCCGGGTGCGGCGATCATCTGAATGCCGGGGGCTACCTCGGCTCCATTCTCGACGCGGTTCCAGTTCTTCCAGGTGGGGAACACCGAGGCGATGCGCCGTCCTGCTGCTTTGCGGCCCTCGGCCAGCTTGTCGACCCGGCCGGGGTCCGTCCACCACTGATACTCGGTGTCATTGACGATGATTTCGGCATTGGGGAAGATTGGGGCGTTGGTTTGCTTTTCCATGAGTCCCCAGACGTGGTCGGGATGGAAGTGCGAGATCATCAACGTATCGATCTTGGTATAGTCGATGCCCGCCGCTTTCATATTTGCCGGCAGATGCGTTGCGTTGGCCTGCCACTGGCCGACGCCCGAGCCTGCATCCATCATGATCAGGCGGTCACCCACCTTCAGGACGACGACGGTGAGCGGTATCGGCATGAAATCGGTGGTTAGCCCGGCCTTCGCCAGTGCTTGCTTCGTCTCGTCGACGGAAGCGTTCTTGATGAATGCCGGATCGTGCGGCTTGCGCCAGATGCCGTCATAGATGGCGGTCACTTCAATGGATCCGACCGTGTATTTGTAGAAGCCGGTTGCCGGCTCAACTTGCGCTTCGGCACGCGCGGGCAGGGTGACTTCCAATTTGCGCGCGAGGCCGAAGGCGGCGGCCGAGGCGGCCGCTCCAAGGACTGTACGGCGTGTAATATCAAACATGTGCTCGTCTCCTCGTAAAATGGTTCATTCCGGGCGGAGAACTTGTCCGATCGACTGTTCGATCCGCTGAACAAGGAGACTGAATGGAAGGCGATTTTATTCTCGCACCAAGCCGAAAAATCCAACAAGTCATTGAATTGAAATGAATATATTTGGTTTCCCGCAAGAGGACGGTCACGCTGGCATTTTCGGCCCGTCCCAAAAACGAGGGCGTCTCAAAAAAATCATCGATGTGGAGAATATTTCACGCGGCAGAACGATCTACCTGATGAATGCGGCTTTTGCCGCCCGATGTTCAGTAGGCAAAAATGACAATTGTACGAGGCATGCGCATGGCGCTTACATGGACTTTGCTGCCGCAAAATCCGGCCTTCACATGGCTGTCCCGGCTTTTCGATTTCAGGAATGCGGGCGACCGTGGTTTTAAGCCACGGGCGAATACCACGCTGCTTATGGTTTCGTCGGCAGCTGCAAGAACGCCTGTCGTGGACGAGGCCCGGTCGGCCCGCTTCAACCAACTCATGCTTCCGCAACTGGATGCGGCCTATAATTTCGCACGCTATCTCAGCCGCGATAGCGACGCCGCGCAGGATATCGTCCAGGACGCCTTTTTGCGGGCTTATCGTAATTTCGACGGCTATCTCGGCGGCGATGCACGCTCCTGGATATTTGCCATCGTCAGGAACTGCTACTTTGCGTGGCAGCAGGAGCGGGGTCGCAAGCGCCGGTTCGAGGCGCCTCTTGCCGAATCTGCGCACCCGGATGAAGCCGGAGCCGATGCGTCCGACATAGCGTCAGAGGACGATACGCCGGAAGACGTGCTTATCCGCGCGTCCGAATCGGAGCGGGTTCGCTCCATCATCAACGCGCTCGCCGACGACCTGCGGGAAATACTGGTATTGCGCGAACTCGAACAACTTTCTTACCGCCAGATCGCCGATATCATCGATGTGCCGATTGGAACCGTGATGTCGCGGCTCGCCCGGGCACGACGGGAGTTCGGCCGGTGCTGGCGCAACGAGAACGGCGACGAGGAGGCAGCAAAATGAGCAAGACCTCTCACGCCTGCCCGGACTGGTTTGTAATGATGCACGGTTATATCGATGACGAACTCGATGCGGTCCATGCGCTCGCATTCGAGGAGCATCTGCAGACCTGCGCGAACTGTGCAAGGGAACTCGACAACGTCCGATCGCTGAAGCACATGATGTCCCAGGACAATGTTCGGTGGGCAATGCCGCCGCAGGTTCGCGAGACAATTCTCGCAGCGATTACGCACGAGCAAAGCGGGGCGCGCGCGCAAGCCAACCACTGGGCTGCGCGGTTGCTGCAATTCACCAAGCGCTGGAGCTACATTCCTTCCTTTGCCGCCCTGGCGGCGAGCCTCTTCTTGGTCTTCTCGCTGCCGCAGACGCAAACGTCGCTGCAGGATCAAATCCTCGCCAGCCATGTCCGCTCCCTGATGGTCAGCCATCTGACCGACGTGCTGACTTCAGACCAGCACACCGTAAAGCCGTGGTTCAACGGGAAGGTCGATTATTCGCCGCCGGTGGTCGATCTTTCGGCGCATGGCTTTCCCCTCGTCGGCGGCCGGATGGACTACATTGACGGCAAGGTCGTCGCAGCGCTCGTCTACCGACGCAACGCCCATGTTATCAACGTGTTCGTGTGGCCAACCGCACCAGCGGCAGGCAGCGAAAGCGTGCGCGAAGGGTATAATCTGATCAAATGGTATGAGGACGGCCTGACGTTTTGGGCGATTTCCGACGTCAATCCCTCCGACCTTCGAGTGTTTCGCGAGCTATTTGCCAATGCTGTCGCGAAATCGGGCTAGAACGTTCGCCCACTCTTTTTGATGCCCTCAGCGGCGCGTACACGATTGTGACGGCCTTATTGCGGGCCCGGAGAATTTAGCGATACTTTCGAGCGTGACGGGGCATGTTAAGCTGGCTAAGTTCCTGTTGTCACGGAACTTGGCCGGCTTGTCGCCACCTGTCGCAATTTTATCGGGAGAAGCTGCTGGAATCATTGATCATATTCGATTGCGCCCATCTACACCCATTCAGTAGACTCATAAGGTTTTGGTTTCAGTGTGATTTTCGATTCAGGTGGTTGATGCGGGCCGCCGCAACCCCTGCAACATAACTGTTACAATGCTGTCATATGACTGTAATAAAGCTTCTATAGACCGCAGCCGACGTTAGAGGCGTCACACGAATTAAACCAACAGGAGCTGCTCCTATGAACAAGCTAATTTCCACGGCCGCAGTGCTTGCAATTGCGGTGGCCGCATCGACGGTGGGTGCATCTGCCCGCGACCAGATTCAGGTTTCTGGCTCCTCGACCGTGCTGCCCTATGCCAAGATTGTTGCCGAAACGTTCGGTGAGACCTTCCCGAACTTCAAGACGCCGGTTGTTGAATCCGGTGGTTCTGGCGCAGGCATCAAGGAATTCTGCAAGGGCGTCGGCGAAGACACGATCGACATTGCCAACTCTTCGCGCCCGATCAAGGACACCGAGCTGAAGTCCTGTGTTGACGCTGGCGTCAAGGACGTTGAAGAAATCCGCATCGGCTATGACGGCATCGTTTTCGCCACCGACATCAAGGGTCCGGACTGGAAGATCGTCCCGAAGGACATCTACACCGCTCTCGCCGCTCAGATCGTTGTTGACGGCAAGCTCGTAGACAATCCGAACACCAAATGGAACCAGGTCAACCCGAACCTTCCGGATTGGGATATTGCAGCGTATATTCCCGGCGAAAAGCACGGCACCCGTGAAGTTTTCGAAGAGAAGCTGATGACGGGCGGCTGCAAGGCTTCCGGCGCTGCTGACGCAATCAAGAAGCTCGGCCTCGACGAAAAGGCTTCGGCTGCTGCCTGCGTCAAGATCCGCAAGGACGGCAAGGCCATCGATATCGACGGCGACTATCCCGAGACGCTCGCCCGCATCGACGCCAACAAGACCGGCGTTGGCGTATTCGGCCTCGCTTTTTATGAGAACAATGCCGACAAGCTGAAAGTCGCGACGGTTTCGGACGTTGTGCCGAGCACCGAGACGATCGCTTCGGGCAAGTATCCCGTTTCGCGTCCGCTGTTCTTCTACGTCAAGAAGGCGCATCTCGGCGTTATTCCGGGCCTGAAGGAATATGTCGACTTCTTCCTCAGCGATCAGATGATCGGCGAAGACAGTCCGCTTGCCGAATACGGTCTCGTACCGGCTCCGGAAGCAGAACGTAAGGCCCAGCGCGACGCGTTCGCCGCCGGAACCACGATGAAGAACTAAATTCCTGAGGTACAGGGGCGGCGCGAGCCGCCCCTGTCCCGTTTCGAATTCAAACTGAATTACAGGACAGATCGGGGAAAGCTTGATGTCCACGTCATTGGTGTTTGTCATTGTCCTTGCGATCGGCGTTATCGGATACTTCCTTGGGCGCCAGCGCGCTGTCAGCAAGAATGACGGAAGCGTAAAGCCGCACTCCTTGCCGCATTACCATGCATGGTGGGTATTCCTGGCTTCCGCGTTGCCAGCGATCCTGTTCCTGGTCATTTGGGCCGGCGCGACCAATATCTACCTGGAGCGCTCCGCGATTGCCGAACTGCCGGTCCGCACGGCTGACACCGTCATCGCCAGCCAAAGCCTCGAACTCGGCATGGTCAGCGGCATTGCCCGCGGTCTCGGGAAACTGACGGCCGATGAGGTGACAAATCTGCCGCAGACCTTCGCCGAGTTGCGCCCGCTGCTTTCAGCCAAGGGCGTGGCGCTCGCGCCCGACGGTCAGGACTATATGATCCCGATCGCCGTTGAGTGGAACAAGAACACCCAGCGCGCGAATTATATCGGCGGCATCATGGCCCTCCTTCTGGCGGTCGGCGGCGCACTTTATGGCCTGTCCGGCGTTCATGTTCGGGCGAGGGCGCGCAACAATGTCGAGCGCGTCATCCTCGGTGCTCTGCTCGCTGCCTCCACCATCGCCATTCTGACAACCGTCGGCATTATCCTGTCGATGTTGTTCCAGACGCTCACCTTCTTCCAGTCGGTCTCTCCGGCAAGCTTCTTTTTCGGCACCGTATGGGATCCGCGCTTTGCCGCGGCCGGCTCGGGCGGATCGCAAGGCCAGTTCGGACTGATCCCGCTCCTTGCCGGCACACTCTACATCGCTTTCGTCGCCATGCTTTTCGCGGTCCCGGTCGGCCTCTTCGCGGCCATCTACATGGCTGAATATGCGAGCCGCGGCGTGCGCTCCGTCGTCAAGCCGCTGCTCGAAGTGCTCGCCGGCATCCCGACCATCGTCTACGGCTTCTTCGCGCTCGTCACCGTCGGACCGTTCCTGCGCGACCTCAGCGCGGCGCTTTCCGGCGGCTATGCCTTCATCCAGGCGCAGAGCGTGCTCACCGCCGGCATCGTCATGGGCGTCATGCTGATCCCGTTCGTCTCGTCGCTTTCCGACGACATCATCACGGCCGTACCGCAGTCGCTGCGTGACGGATCGCTCGGGCTCGGCTCGACCCGTTCGGAAACGATCCGCCGCGTCGTACTGCCCGCCGCGCTGCCAGGCATTGTCGGCGCGCTGCTCCTGACGGCATCACGCGCCATCGGCGAAACGATGATCGTCGTGCTCGCAGCCGGCGTTGCCGCCAATCTCAACATCAATCCGTTCGAGGCGATGACGACAATCACTGTCAAGATCGTCAACCAGCTGACGGGAGACCTTGAGTTCAATTCGCCGCAAACCCTCGTCGCCTTTGCACTCGGTCTCACGCTCTTCTTCATCACGCTTGGCATGAACATTTTCGCGCTCTACATCGTCCGCAAGTATCGGGAGCAGTACGAATGACCGACATAGCCCTCAATCCCACTGCTGCATCGGCACGTCCCGCCCGGCGAGACATTGGATTAAAGCGCCGCTACGCTGCCGAACGCAGGTTCAAGCTCTATGGCATCGCAGCGATAGCGATCGGCATCTTCTTCCTCATTGCGCTGCTGTTCTCCGTGTTCTCCAACGGCTACACCGCGTTCTGGCAGACCGAGGTCAATCTTGCGATCAATCTCGATCCGAAGATCATCGATCCGGACAATAAGCGTGCCACCGATCCAAACGTGCTTCTGACCGCCAATTATCCGGTTCTCGCCCGCAATGCGCTGGCGGAAAAGCTGGGGGTCGCCCAAACCGACAAGCCCGGCTTGCGCGAACTCGGCAAGCTTTTCTCCGATGGCGTGCGCGGCCAGTTGCGTGAGCTCGTCGTTGCAAATCCTAATCTCATCGGCACTACGCAGAATGTCTGGGTGCTTACGGGCGCCGACATCGACTCCGCGTTCAAGGGCCAGATCGATCTCAGCGTCGACCAGTCGCGCCGCAAGGTTTCGGACAAGCAGGTCGAATGGATGAACAAGCTGAAGGCCGACGGCGCCATGGCCCAGCGATTCAACACCGGTCTCTTCACCTATGGCGCGTCCAGCCGCCCCGAAACTTCGGGTCTCAGCGTCGCCCTCATCGGTTCGCTCTACATGATGCTGATTGTGCTCGGCCTCTCGCTGCCCATCGGCGTTGCCGCTTCGATCTACCTTGAGGAATACGCCAAGAAGAACCGCCTGACTGATATTATCGAGGTCAACATTAATAATCTTGCGGCGGTCCCGTCGATTGTCTTCGGTCTGCTCGGCCTCGCAGTCTTCATCAACTTCCTGCATATGCCGCGCTCGGCATCGCTGGTCGGCGGTCTCGTGCTGACGCTGATGACGCTGCCGACAATCATTATTGCGACGCGCGCCGCGCTGCGTGCCGTACCCCCGTCCATCCGCGCGGCGGCGCTTGGTATTGGCGCGTCGAAGACGCAGATGGTTTTCCATCACGTCCTGCCGCTCGCCGCACCCGGCATTTTGACCGGTACCATCATTGGCCTGGCGCATGCGCTCGGCGAGACCGCGCCGCTGCTTCTGATCGGCATGGTGGCTTTCGTCGCCAATAATCCGGTAACGCCGCTCGATCCTTCGACGGCCTTGCCCGTGCAAATCTACATGTGGGCCAACGAAGCCGAGCGCGCCTTCGTCGAGCGGACGTCCGGTGCTATCATCGTGCTGCTTCTCTTCCTCGCGGTCATGAACATCACGGCCATCCTTCTGCGTCGCCGCTTCGAGCGCCGCTGGTAACTGTTCGAGAGAGGACCTAGTTATGAACCTTATGACGGAACGAAATCTCGAAAAGGCGGTAAACGACAAGATGAGCGCCCAGCCCAACGCAATCAAAATGCAAGGCAAGGATGTCACCGTTCACTATGGCGACAAACAGGCCTTGTTCGGTGTCAGCCTCGACGTGCCGGAAAAGATGGTCACGGCGCTGATCGGCCCTTCGGGCTGCGGCAAGTCGACATTCCTGCGCAGTCTCAACCGCATGAACGACACCATCGAAGGCTGTAAGATCGGCGGCAAGATCACGCTCGATGACGAGGATATCTACAATCCTAAGATCGACGTTGTCGAGCTGCGCGCCCGGGTGGGCATGGTGTTCCAGAAACCCAATCCTTTTCCGAAGTCTATTTTCGAGAACGTCGCCTATGGCCCGCGCATTCACGGGCTCGCGAAGGGTCGCCACGAACTTGATGAAATCGTTGAGAAAAGCCTGCGCCGCGCCAGCCTTTTCGATGAGGTGAAGGATCGCCTGCATGAGGCAGGCACCGGACTTTCCGGCGGCCAGCAGCAGCGCCTGTGCATTGCCCGCGCCATCGCCGTCAGTCCGGAAGTGATCCTCATGGACGAGCCGTGCTCGGCGCTTGATCCGATCGCCACCGCAAAGGTGGAGGAACTGATCGACGAATTGCGCGAAAACTACACCATCGTCATCGTCACCCACTCGATGCAGCAGGCAGCGCGCGTTTCGCAGCGCACGGCCATGTTCCATCTCGGCAATCTTGTCGAGGTCGGCGATACGGAAATGATGTTCACAAGCCCCACCGAGAAGCGCACCCAGGACTATATCACCGGACGCTTCGGCTGACGCAGGAACGAGGACAAAGCACATGACCGAGTTGCAGCACACTGTGCGCTCTTACGATGACGAACTGAAGTTCCTGACGCACAAGATCGCCGAGATGGGTGGTCATGCCGAACGCATGGTCGAACAGGCGGTCGCCGCCATGGTCAATTCCGACAATGCGCTGGCGCAGCGCGTCATCTCGGACGATCTGATCCTCGACGCCGGTCAGCGCGAGATCGATGAAAAGGCCATCACCATCATCGGCAAGCGCCAGCCGATGGCGATCGACCTGCGTGAAGTCATCGGGACGATCCGCATTTCCTCCGATCTCGAGCGTATCGGCGATCTCGGCAAGAACATTGCCAAGCGCGTCGTTGCCGTGACCGATACCCGCCAGACGCTCTCGGTCTACCGCGGCTTGCAGACAATCGCCGAACTTGCCTTGACGCAGCTGAAGGACGTGCTCGACGCCTATGCCACGCGCTCGGTACAGCAGGTGAACATTGTGCGCGAACGCGACGACGAAATCGACGCGCTCTATACGTCGCTGTTCCGCGAATTGCTGACCTACATGATGGAAGATCCGCGCAACATTTCCGCCTGTACGCATCTTTTGTTCTGCGCCAAGAATATCGAGCGCATAGGCGACCACGCCACCAATATTGCCGAGACAGTCTATTACATTGTTACCGGTTCGCAACTGCCGGCGGAACGTCCCAAGGAAGACCAGACACATACTATTATTGTGGATGAAACGACCGAGTCCTAATTCAACTGAAGGCTTGATATGGCAATAGCTCCCAAAATCACCGTTGTGGAGGACGAGGAAGCCCTGAGCGTCCTCCTCCGGTACAATCTTGAAGCTGAAGGCTATGTTGTCGAGACGATCGCACGTGGCGACGAAGCGGAAATTGCGCTGCGCGAGAACGTTCCGGATCTTCTGATCCTCGACTGGATGCTGCCCGGCCTGTCGGGCATCGAACTCTGCCGCCGCCTGCGGGCGCGGCGCGAGACCGAGATCCTGCCAATTATCATGCTCACCGCCCGCGGCGAGGAGAGCGAACGCGTTCGCGGCCTTTCGACCGGTGCCGACGATTACATGGTCAAGCCGTTTTCGACGCCTGAACTACTGGCGCGCATCAAGTCCATGCTCCGCCGCGTCAATCCGAGCCTGCTTTCGCACGTGCTGAGCTTCGGCGATCTCAAGCTCGACCGCGAACAGCACCGCGTTTTCCGCAAGGAGCGCGAGCTGAAACTTGGCCCGACGGAGTTCCGGCTGCTTGAATTCCTCATGCAATCACCCGGACGGGTCTTTTCGCGCGGCCAGCTGCTGGATAATGTCTGGGGTGCGGACATCTATGTCGATGATCGCACCGTTGACGTCCACGTTGGTCGCCTGCGCAAGGCGATCAATATCGGACGTTCGATAGATCCGATTCGCACGGTACGTGGCGCCGGCTATTCGTTCGGCTGATCCCTAATTATTCCGGTTCTGATAAGGGCGTCGCATCAGCGCTAGATGGCTGATGCGGCGCCTTTTGGTATTTTGCAGTCCGCCGACAATGCCTTGCTCAAAGTCTCCACAGCCTGGCTTGAAATTCACGCAAATATAGGGTAGGGGACTATATTATGTCTCATGCCACCAAGGAAAAATCAAAACTGATCGCAAGGATCCGTCGCCTCAAGGGGCAGATGGAGGCCGTCGAGCGGGCGCTCGAAGCCGAAATGCCGTGCGGCGACATTCTAAACCTGGTGGCGTCGGTGCGCGGCGCCGTAAACGGCCTGATGGGTGAACTCGTCGAGGATCATATTCGCATGCACGTCGTCGATCCCGGCACCGAGACGGACAGGGAACGCGCCAAGGGCGCCGCGGATCTCATCGACGTTGTAAGGATGTATCTGAAATGAGCCACGATCACGCGATCCATTTGCCTCAAGGCACGCATGCCCATGTGTTTCTGGGTGACGATCACGAGCGCAACGAACGACGCACCTGGTTTGTGATCGCGCTGACCGCGACGATGATGGTTGCGGAGATCGTGGCGGGAACGGTTTTCGGTTCGATGGCGCTTGTCGCCGATGGCTGGCATATGTCGACACATACTGCCGCGATGTTGATCGCGGCGTTGGCCTATCTCTATGCAAGGAAGAATGCCAGCAATCCGCGTTTCACCTTCGGCACGGGAAAATTTGGCGATCTCGCAGGTTTTGCCAGCGCTGTGATCCTCGCGCTTATTGCACTGCTGATCGGCTGGGAGAGTTTCCTACGCCTTGCCAACCCGATCTCGATCAGTTTTCCGCAGGCGATCTCCGTTGCCGTGCTTGGCCTTGCCGTCAACCTTGTTTGTGCCTGGCTCTTGCGCGACGACCATAGCCATCATCACCACGGTCACCATGGCGATAACCATCATCACCACGGTCACGATCATAATTTGCGTGCCGCCTATCTGCACGTTCTTGCCGATGCGCTGACGTCCGTCCTCGCCATCATCGCCCTTCTCGCGGGCAGCATTTACGGCTGGCTTTGGCTCGATCCGGCCATGGGAATTGTCGGTGCTCTTGTTATCGCCAGATGGTCATGGGGTCTCATCCGCGATGCGGGCGGCGTGTTGCTCGACTATGTCCCTCAGGGTGAAGACCTGCCTGATGAAATACGTGGCGCCATCGAAAAGGAGGGCGACGTGATTACCGACCTGCACGTCTGGCAGCTTGGCCCGGGGCATCACGGTGCCATTGTTTCGCTTTTGAGCGACGATCCGAAAGCGCCGTCGTCCTATCGTGCCAAACTCGCACATATCCATGAGTTGTCGCATGTGACCGTTGAGGTAGAGCCGAAGGCCGCGTAAATTTCGATTCGGGTGTGTCACACGCTTTGAAGACCCCACGTGCGACGAACGTTCGAATAGCCGGGAGCCCATGTGATGACCGTCACGATTTACCACAACCCGAAATGCGGTACCTCGCGTAATACCCTCGCCATGATCCGCAATGCAGGGATCGAGCCGGTGATCGTGGAATATCTCAAGACGCCGCCGAGCCGGGAAACCCTGAAGGAAATGATCAGCCGGGCTGGTCTTAGCGTGCGCCAGGCCTTGCGCCAAAAAGGTACGCCCTATGCCGAGTTTGGCCTCGACAATGCTTCGTTGGACGACGATGCGCTTCTCGACGCGATGATGGCCAATCCAATCCTCATCGAACGTCCTTTCGTCGTGACCGAAAGAGGCGTGCGGCTCAGCCGCCCTTCAGAAATTGTGCTTGAGATCCTGCCAGATGCGCAGAAGGGCCCGTTTTCCAAGGAGGATGGTGAGGTCGTTATCGACAGCTCGGGCAATCGCGTCCGCTGAGCCTCGATGTTATGGACGAGCAACGCCATCGGCCTGCGAAATTTCGGCGCAGTGGTCGACGCGGCTGGCGCCGCAGGGCTTGGTCGTGGAATCTTGCGGCTCGCCGATCTTGGCCCGCGTGAACTCAGTATCCATCAGGGATTTATCGGCGGCTATCGAGCGGAAAAGCCGCTTTGCAGGCTTTTCGACCCATTCGACCCGTCCGGGGGATGCCGTCGAATAGTGCCATGGCATGGTGATGAAGTGAATATTTTCAGACGAAAGATGCTGGACGGCGAAGGCGAGTTCCCGCATCACGCCCGAACTGAAACCCGGGTCGGTGATGACGGATTTCGTCGCGGCATCCATAAAGCTGAAGAGCCGCACAGGGTTCGCCAATTGCGCTCCGAGCAATTTTTGAGCCATGGCACCAAAGAATTCATGCTGACGATGAATGCGTCCGATATCGGTGCCGTCGCCTATGCTGTAGCGGGCGCGCACGTAGCCTAGCGCTTCTTCGCCATTGAGGGTCTGGCATCCCGCAGCGAGGTCCAGCCCGGCAAGCTTGTCGTGGATTGGTTCGGAAATACAGTATTCGACGCCGCCGATGGCCTCCACAATCCGCCTGAATCCGCTAAAATCAACCTTGATCACGTGATCGATCTTTATGCCCGTCAGGGTTTCGACGGTCTTCCAGGTGCAGCTGATGCCTCCGAACATGAACGATGAGTTGATCATGCCGAGGTGCGCCCGCTGGCCGGGCAGGCCCTCGCGACCGGAACAGGCGGGAAGGGGAACGAGCAGGTCGCGCGGGAAGCTCACGACATTCAACTCGCTGCGATCGGCCGAAAGATGCGCAAGCATGAGGATGTCGCTGCGCTCGCCGGGGTTGGCGACGGAAACGGTTTGCTGGTCCGAACCCACGATCAGGATGTTGAGTGCATCAGGCGATGCCTTGGCCGGGCGGCGATTGCCGAGGTCGGCTTCAGCAACCTCGAAGTGCCGCAGATTGCTCGTGAACTTCCAATACATGCCGCAAATGGCAAGCAGGATTACAAGCATCAGGCAAGTGACGGAAGCGAGCAGCAAATGCAGCCGCCGGCGTCGTTGAGGATCGCCCTCAGGCTTCGGCGCGCTGTTGATCAATCCGTCACTCACAAAATTCTCCAGTAGAACAAGCCAAGGTAATCATTATCCGGGCCAAGCCAACTAACATTTCCGTTTTAACGATGCGCATCGCACAAGCAACAACGCGAATGCCAGAGAATTCGAACAAGACCTTTGCCATGCGCAGAGTGTGCGAACGCCGCAAGGAGATGGCCAAGCCGTTGCGACACACGGCAGAACGACTATGCTAAGGGCGCGAATTGAAGGAAGGCGCTACCGCACTATGACGGACATCAATCAATTTCTCGAAGAAGCGATCGCCCTTGCACTGGACAATGTAAAAAGCGGCGGCCGTCCTTTCGGGGCCGTGGTCGTCAAGGACGGCAAGGTCATCGCGCGCGGCGTCAACCGGATTCAGGCCGACAACGATCCAACAGCACATGCCGAGCTTCTGGCCCTGCGGGCTGCCGGGCTTGCATTGCAATCCCCACGTCTGGACGGCTGCTCGGTCTACGCAAGCGGCCAACCGTGTCCCATGTGCCTTGCAGCGATGCGAATGGCCGGTATTGGCGATATCAAGTTCGCTTATTCCAATGAACAGGCAGAACCGTTCGGCCTCTCTACGGCCGTCATAGCAAAAGAGTTGGCGAAACCAATCGACCAGCAAGCGGGGCTGTCATATGCGCATTCGCCCGTGGGCGATGGTAAACTGTATCAAGTTTGGCAGGACAACCAAAAGCGCTGATATCCGCGTCATCTGCAAGGGCTGCGGGTCTTGTCCTGAGAAGGCGGAATACCCGCAGAGCGACGGTAGCGGGAACCTGGGGCATCACTGAGCGTTTTTCGATGATACACCATCGGAGGACGAGGCCATGACCGCTCGCAGTATGCCAACGAAGGATGACATCGTAGCTCTCGAAAAATCCTATTGGGATGCGATGAAGGCGAAAGACGGCGGCCGCACCGCGGAACTGTCGGCGGATCCGGCACTTGTAACCGGCGCCCAAGGTGTGATGCGCATCGGCAAAAAGAAAATGGGCCAGATGACCGAGGACGGCAACTGGAGCCTGGAATCCTATGAATTCGCAGATGTCGAGGTTTCGACGCCGTCGCCTGATGTCGCGCTTATCGCCTACACGGTCGAGCAGAATGTAACGATGAATGGCAAATCGCAGAAAATGCGGGCCGCAGATAGCTCGGTTTGGATTCGCGGATCAAATGGTTGGGAGTGTCACGCGCACAGCGAGACGTTTCTGAAGTAGCACGAACCTGTTCAGTTGAAAATTTCATCTCCGGCCGTGAAAACGACCGGAGATGAATTTGCTTGTCCAACATTGTCCAGCTGATTGTGCCGGACAATGCGCGCTGCGCTTATCAGCTACAGCCGCTGGTTGCGCCGCATGTGTCGCACTTCAGGCAGGTGCCGTTGCGCACCATCGTGAAGTTCGAGCACTCCGAGCAGTTGTCGCCTGTATAGCCCTGCATCATCGACTTGATGCGCCGGTCGGACATGATTTTCTTTGCTTCGGCCTTGGCTTCCTCGGCGGCAGCTTCTGCATCCTCGTTCTCGAAGAGCGCGGAAGCGGCGCTGGCCTCGGCCTCGCCCTTGGCGCGTTCTTCATAATCGCGCTTGAAGGCCGAGGATTCCTCGCTGACTGCGGCGATGGCCGGTTTGGCAGCGACGGCGACGGCGGAGCGGGCGGCAAGGGTCGTGACATTTGATGACGCAGCTGCCTTCGGAGCGCTTACCGCACCCTGACCCCCTGCATTGCTAAAACCCTTTGGGTCCGCCTTGCCCGGCGAGACCACTTTCAGCGAAGCGCCGCGCGTCAGCCCCTTCGATACCGGTTCCGCCTTGCCTTCGGAAATACCACGCCCGAGCGAAGTGTTCGAGAAGTCGGACTGATCGACATGGGCGAGGTCGTGACGGTCGAGATAGGAAACGGCAAGCTCGCGGAAGACATAATCGAGGATCGATGTTGCGTTCTTGATCGCATCATTGCCCTGAACCATGCCAGCCGGCTCGAACTTGGTGAAAGTGAAGGCTTCCACATATTCCTCGAGCGGCACGCCATATTGCAGGCCGAGCGAGATGGCGATGGCGAAGTTGTTCATCATTGCACGGAAGGCGGCGCCTTCCTTGTGCATGTCGATGAAGATTTCGCCGAGACGGCCATCGTCGAATTCGCCGGTGCGCAGGTAGACCTTGTGGCCGCCGACAACTGCCTTCTGCGTGTAGCCCTTGCGCCGGTTGGGCAGCTTCTCGCGGTCATGGATATATTTCTCGACGATGCGCTCGACGATCTTTTCGGTAACCTGCACGGCGCGTGCCGCGGTTGGTGCCTCGATCAGCGCCTCGACTGCATCGTCCTCATCCTCGTCCTCATCGGCGATAAGCGAGGAATTGAGCGGCTGCGAAAGCTTGGAACCGTCGCGATAGAGTGCGTTTGCCTTGAGTGCCAGCTTCCACGAGAGCATGTAGGCGGACTTGCAATCGTCGACCGTTGCTTCATTCGGCATGTTGATCGTCTTCGAGATCGCGCCGGAAATGAACGGCTGGGCGGCGGCCATCATGCGAATGTGGCTGTCGACCGAGAGGAAACGCTTGCCGACCTTGCCGCAAGGATTGGCGCAATCGAACACCGGATAGTGCTCTTCCTTCAGGAAGGGGGCGCCTTCGAGTGTCATTGCACCGCAGACGTGGATATTGGCGGCTTCGATTTCCTTCTTCGAGAAGCCGAGAGCCGGCAGCATCTCAAAGGAAATATCGTTGAGCTGCTCGTCGGTGAAACCGAGCGCGTTCCTGGCAAAATCTTCACCCAGCGTCCACTTGTTGAAGGCGAACTTGATGTCGAAGGCCGACTTCAGCGCAGTGTTCAACGTGGCGATGATCCCGTCGGTAAATCCCTTCGCCCTCAGCGAGCCGGGATTGATGCCGGGTGCCTGGTTGAGGTTGCCATGACCAACGGCATAGGCCTCGATCTCGGCAATCTGGCTTTCCGTGTAGCCAAGCGTGCGCAGGGCTTCCGGTACGGCGCGATTGATGATCTTGAAGTAGCCGCCACCGGCAAGCTTCTTGAATTTCACCAGGGCGAAATCGGGTTCGATACCGGTGGTGTCGCAATCCATGACAAGGCCGATCGTGCCGGTCGGTGCGATGACGGTTGCCTGGGCGTTGCGATAGCCATGCTTCTCGCCGAGCGCCAGTGCCTGGTCCCAGGCGGATTTCGCGTGGGCAATCAGGTCCTGGTCAGGGCAGTCGGTGGCGACCAGGGCGACCGGGTTTACCGAAAGCGCCTCGTAGCCTTGGGTTTCGCCATGGGCAGCGCGGCGATGGTTGCGAATGACGCGCAGCATGTTGGCGGCATTCGGCGCATAGCCCGGGAAAGTGCCGAGCTCCTTCGCCATTTCGGCTGAGGTCGCATAGGCAACGCCGGTCATGATCGCGGTGAGGGCACCGCCGATGGCGCGACCTTCAGCGCTGTCATAAGGAATGCCGGAGGTCATCAGCAAGCCGCCGATATTGGCATAGCCAAGGCCGAGCGTGCGGTATTCGTAGGAGAGCCGTGCGATTTCCTTCGAGGGGAACTGCGCCATCATCACCGAGATTTCGAGGACGATGGTCCACAGACGGGCTGTATGCTCGTAGCCGACGACGTCGAACTTTCCGTCCTTGCCGCGATAGGTGAGGAGGTTGATCGAGGCGAGATTGCAGGCCGTATCGTCAAGGAACATATATTCCGAGCACGGATTTGACGCGCGGATCGGCCCTGCCGCAGGGCAGGTATGCCAATCATTCATGGTCGTATTGAAATGCAGGCCCGGATCAGCCGAGGCCCATGCGGCGTAGCCGATCTTTTCCCAGAGGTCGCGGGCTTTCAGCGTCTTCATAACCTTGCCGTCCTTGCGGGCGGTCAGGTTCCAGTTGCCATCACCTTCGACTGCGCGCAGGAACTCATCCTTCAGCGAAACCGAATTGTTGGAGTTCTGGCCGGCAACGGTGAGATAGGCTTCCGAATCCCAATCCGTATCGTAGGTCTTGAAGTCGATGTCCGTGTAACCCTGCCGGGCAAACTGAATGACCCGCTGGATATAGTTTTCCGGAACCTGGTTCTTCTTCGCGGCCTTGATCTCGCGCTTCAACGCCGGATTCTTGGTCGGGTCGTAGCAATCGCCATTGTCGGCCTCGCAATTGACGCAAGCCTTCATGATCGCGGTCAGGTGCTGGCGAACGATCTTCGAGCCGGTTACAAGCGCGGCAACCTTCTGCTCTTCCTTGACCTTCCAGTCGATATATTCCTCGATATCCGGATGATCGACGTCGACGACGACCATCTTCGCGGCGCGTCGCGTGGTGCCACCCGACTTGATCGCGCCGGCAGCGCGGTCGCCGATTTTCAGGAACGACATCAGGCCGGATGAGCGGCCGCCGCCCGAAAGCTTTTCGCCTTCGCCGCGCAGATAGGAGAAGTTCGAGCCGGTGCCCGAGCCATATTTGAACAGGCGCGCCTCGCGCACCCACAAATCCATGATGCCGCCTTCATTGACGAGATCGTCGGCGACAGACTGGATAAAGCAGGCATGCGGTTGCGGATGCTCGTAGGCGGACTTTGATTTTGTCAGCTTGCCGGTTTCGGGATCGACATAATAATGACCCTGGCCGGGACCATCGATGCCATAGGCCCAATGCAGGCCGGTGTTGAACCATTGCGGGGAATTGGGCGCGACGCGCTGGGTCGCGAGCATGTAGGCAAGTTCGTCACGGAAGGCGAGGGCATCTTCCTCACTGTCGAAGTATTTGCCCTTCCAGCCCCAATAGGTCCAGGTGCCGGCAAGCCGGTCGAAGACCTGGCGTGCGTCCATTTCCGAACCATAGCGCGCATCAGCGGGCAATGCCGCGAGCGCCTCTTCGTCGGCGACCGAACGCCAGAGCCATGACGGAACGTTGTTCTCTTCGACCTTCTTCAGCTTGGCCGGCACGCCGGCTTTGCGGAAATATTTCTGCGCCAGAATATCGGCAGCCACCTGACTGAACTGGGCCGGAACGTCGATATTCTCAAGACGGAACACGACGGATCCATCAGGGTTTTTGATCTCACTCGTCGCTACACGAAATTCGATGTCCGCATAGGCTGACTGATTGTCTTTGGTAAAACGCCGTTCTATCCGCATCTCTCTCGTCCTTGTCTCTATATATAGTGTCCATCGGGCTCCCTGTGAAGAGATGCGCAGCTATGGACACATGTCCGCCCTATCCGGCTCCAGCGGTCTGGAGCCAGCCGAATTTCCTCGACCCGTCATCGGCGCGGTCGCCCGCATGATTTCCGGGCCTGGCGGCCCTTTTTTTGACGCCTGTCGTGTGATTCATCTTTTATGATGTGTTCACACTATCTGGTATTCAATCTACCCTGTAAACACTAAATATAGTGTTAAATTGCCGTTTACCCAAGAAATATCTGCCAGCAGATGCAAAGAAGTTGTCCGTCCGGGCACAGCTTCGCCGACGCCTTGGCACAACAGGCCAAGCTGTGGAAAAACCTGCATAAACTGGTAAGAAGACCGGTAACAGACACGCCGGCCACGCCACGAACGCAACGCCGTCGATCATAAAAAATGACTCGGGCGTGAGCGTCAAGGCATAGTTTTTTACATATTTGTGACCGCAATATCTTGTGTGTCACATATGTGGATAACGGGGAGAACCTTGCGGAAAAAACGCCTGTGGATAGGCGTCGCGAAAAACGACGACGATCGTCAAGTCAGCGGAATCAGCGAGCTTGAAACTAGTGAAGATCCAGGATTGCAGGATCGAAGCTGGCGATGAGCTCGCGCAATTCCGGCTCGTCGACGCATTCTGCTGCTGCGGCGACGCTCATCCATTCGATGCGGCGCTGGCCGCGTTCCGGCCAGTTCTTTTCCTGCCGGGAAAAATGCATCGGAAAAACGTCGACAATGAAGTCGCCATTCTCGCCGTCGCACATGTCGCTCTTTTTGTAGGTGTAGGTGCCGATAGAGAAGGGCGCGACATCGCCGCGTGCGCCCGCTTCCTCATAGGCTTCGGTGCGTGCGGATTGAGCGAAAGTCTTCCGGACCTGCGGCCAGCCTTTGGGCAACACCCAGCGGCCGGTACCCCGGCTCGTAACCAGCAAGATTTCGGTCTTGCTCTTCTTCGTACGATAGACAAGCGCCGCCACCTGGCGAATTTTGCCGTTTGGCAATTCAATTCGCTTGTCGGTCACGATCTCATCCAGGTAGGTTACGTTCAATGGTCCGCTCGTACTTTAGTCTTACTATTTTCTACTAATGTGGACCGATTCTTCGAATTCACAAGTGTTTCGGCCCAACTACAGGTTGCTTATACGCCACTTGTGACGATTTTTTGAACAGCAGTGCAAAAATCTCACGATCCACCATTCTAATTGCAGCGCAAACCAATCACACGAACAAGTGATAACTGGAAAGGGATCGCTACACGCGATAATCTGTTCGTGCAACGCGATCGGAGGTGCAATGGTTTCCCAACATTCGTCTTTCGAGCACGATTTACCTCATTCGCACACTTCGACCGCAGACACCGGCCGTTCGAGCGTCATTGCCTCGTGTGTTTACGCCAATGGCAAGCGCATTGCCGATATTCCGATCGATGAGGCTGGCAACTGGTCCAAGAAAGACGGACATGTGGTGTGGATAGGGCTGCTCGAGCCTGACGGCGAACTCCTGCACCGGGTGCAGAACCAGTTTGGCCTGCACAGCCTTGCGATAGAGGATGCCGAGCACGCGCACCAGCGGCCGAAGCTCGAGCAATATGGCGATGCCATTTTCGTGGTGGCGCGCACAGCGCAACTCATCGACAACCGGGTGGCTTTCGGCGAGACCCATGTCTTTGTCGGCAAGGGTTATCTCGTCAGCGTCCGTCACGGACCTTCAACGTCCTATACGGCCGTCCGCCAACATTGGGAAACATCGCCCTATGCCCTGGCCAAGGGCGAGGATTTCATCCTCTACGCCATTCTTGATTTCATCGTGGACAATTACATGCCGGTGCTCGAGTCGATCCATGACGAGGTCGAGTCGATCGAAGACCGCGTCTTGACCAAGCCCATGACCAGCAGCGATCTCGAGCGGCTCTACATGCTTCGGCGCGATCTTTTGCGCCTGCGCAACGCCATTGGCCCGCTGGTCGATGTATGCGGGCGGCTCAGCAATACGGACCTGCCGCAGATACAAACCGCGATGCAGCCACTGTTTCGCGATGTGACAGACCATGTGCGCACCGTGCAGGAAAAGATCGACGGTTTGCGCGAGGTTCTCGCCTTCGCCTTCGAGGCGAGCTTGCTTGTCGGCCAAAGCCAGGAGACGATTATTTCCAAGCGGCTTGCTGCCTGGGCGGCAATCCTCGCCGTGCCGACGGCAATTGCCGGGATCTACGGCATGAACTTCAAATACATGCCCGAACTCGACTCGCCCAACGGCTATTACTGGATCATGGCGCTGATGCTGTGCGTGTGCCTGATTCTCTTCTGGCGGTTCCGCAAGAGCGGCTGGCTCTAGCGATCAGCCGCGGTGTCCCTTCGTTATCGGTTCCTGATATGTCAGGCCCATATCCCAGGGGAAATAGATCCAGGTATCCTGCGAGACTTCCGTAACGAACGTATCGATGAGCGGGCGGCCCTTGGGCTTGGCATAGACAGTGGCGAAATGCGCCTTTGGCATCATCGAGCGGACGATCGCCGCCGTCTTGCCGGTATCGGTGAGGTCGTCGACAACGAGGATGCCTTCGCCCTCGTTTTCGAGGAGCCGCGCATCGACATCCTTCAGCACCTTGAGATCGCCCTGCTCGTCATAATCATGGTAGGACGCGATGCAGACTGTCTCGATCATCCTTATGCCGAGTTCGCGGCAGATGATCGCTGCTGGCACAAGCCCGCCGCGCGTGATCGCCACCATAGCGCGCCATTCGCGCTGCATCCCGGCAACGCGCCAGGCGAGGGCGCGCGCGTCGCGATGAAACTGGTCCCAGGAGACCGGAAAAGCTTTGTCGGGCAGGGACATGGCGCGCACTCCAATAAGGCTGGATCGATAAAATAGCGGAAATCCGCTCGGAATGCATTTCGCAATAGCGGCAAATGCCGGCCGATGGCAAGCGGCATGCGCTGTTGGCCCATCGCGAGTCCTCGAAATATGTGTATTGCGGGCGCTAGCGCGACATCAGCGTCAGGCAGGGCATGTCCGCCATGATCGAACTGGTCACGCCACCGAACACCCATTCCTTAAGGCGCGACTGGCTATAGGCACCCATGACGAACAGCGATGCATTGGTCTCGGCAATGCGGCGACGCAACACCTTGTCGGTGGCCTCGCCATGGGAATCGACGATGTGGGGCGTGACGTTGACGCCGTGACGCCGCAACGCATCGGAAAGCGGCGTGCCCGGGATTTCGAGGCTGGGATCGAGCGGCTTCTTGGGATCGATCCACAGGATGTCGACGGAGTGCGCCTTGAGAAGCAGGGGAAGCGCGTCGAAGGCGGCGCGCGACGCCTCGCGCTTGCCATTGAAGGCAAGCACCACATGATCGATCCGTTCAGGAATACTGACCTTGTAGGGAACAAAGAGCACCGGCCGGCCGCTTTCCATCACAAGCGGATCGGTGACATCGTTGACGCTGTCGGGATCGTTCGGGTCAGGCTGGCCAGCAATGATGATATCGGCGCGCAATGCACTCTGGGTGACCCCTGCGGAAGGACTGCTGCTTTCCGAGCGCACGATGCGAAATTCATGGCTGATCTTGCCGCGCCCCATTTCGGCATTGAAAAGCTTGGTGATCGCCTCGGAATTTTCCTTGTGCCGCTGCTCATGCGCTTCAAACAGCGTCGTATCGGCAAAGCCGGTAGGATCGGCGTAAACGATCGGCGAGGGGATCGTATAGAGACCAATAATGTGGGTTCGCTCGCTCGACGAAGCAATCAGTCTTGCGGCATCGATCACTCTCTTTGCTTCACGTTCGCTGCGAATGAATGCGATGATCGTGCGAAATGCCATAGTGGTCTCCATCATATCTTGCGCCGCTCGGCGCATCTGACAGTATTATACCCCTTAAACACAAGAATTTCTTTGCGTTTTCCGTAAGCTGGCGTCAATTCGATGTGTATCAGCGTCCAAGTTGCGACGCCGACAAGCCCTCGACCATATTCCTGACCGCGGTTTCCGCGGCGATGAGTTTTTCCTTATCGCGAGCCCGGATAACGAGTTCGGTCGAGAACCTGTCATTTTCATATTTCGGATAGGATCCGATGATCGTATCGGGGTGCGCGGCCTGGATATCGCGCAGCGCAGTGGCGATTGTGCCTTCGCCAAAAGGGCAATTCACCGAGCGTGACAACAGCTGCTGGCCGACACGCAAAGTCGGCAAGACGTTGTCGAGCATGGCCTGGAAAACCGATGGAACGCCCGCCATCACATAGACATTGCCGATATGAAACCCTGGGGCCGTTGAAACCGGATTGGCGATATGCTCCGATCCGCGCGGCATGCGGGCCATGCGCTGGCGGCTTTCGGTAAACTCGATGCCGCGCGCCGCATAATTGTCGCCCATGATCTTCATGGCCTTGGCATCATGTTCGCACGGCACATCGAATGCCTTGGCGATAGCGTCGGCGGTGATGTCGTCATGCGTCGGACCGATGCCTCCGGAGGTGAAGACGTAGTCATAGCGGGCACGCAGCGCATTCAGCGCCTCGACGATGCGGTCTTGCTCGTCTGGAACGATGCGCACCTCCTCAAGGTCAATGCCGACCGCCGTCAGGATATCGGCGAGATGGCCGATATTCTTGTCCTTTGTCCGGCCGGAGAGCAATTCATCCCCGATGGCAAGCATGGCAGCGGTCACGACTTCGTTCGACATCAGATTCTCCTATCGGACGGCGACGGTAATTGCAGGCGGGGCCTGCGGCAAGCCATTTCCGCTGGGCGTCGTTGCTCTTCCCGTGGAAGGCCGGCGAGGGCAAATCAACGATTGACTGAATCGCCTGAACCGTCGAAAAGCAAAGCGCGCGGACGTGGCGAAACTGGTAGACGCAAGGGACTTAAAATCCCTCGGCCATAGGTCATGCGGGTTCGATCCCCGCCGTCCGCACCATGCGCGCTTGCGTGAGGCGAGGTATGGCGGGTGGATTTGGTATTCAACATCGCATAAAAGCGGCACTTCCAACGCCAAGAGAAGATGATGCCGGCCATTTCAGCACAGACCCCGACCACCAGGATCAAGTCATTCGCCGCGAGCAATCCAGCGATGCTGTTCGTGCTTTGCTATTTCGCCTTCCAGATATTCTTCCTGACGATGATCTCGAATGGCGCAGGGGTCGATGACGCCGAGCAGCTCGCCTATGTCGGTGCCTTGCAGTGGGGCTATGGCGGCTCGCAAGCCCCCCTCTATACGTGGATCAACAGCATTGCCGGCGATGTTCTCGGCATCAGCCTCTTTACGATTTATCTCGTCAAATTCAGCATGCTCGCGAGCCTTTTTACCAGCGTTTATTTTGGCGCAAGGCTCCTCGGGCTGTCGCGCATGGTCGCCGCCGCCGGCATGCTGGGCATGTTCATGCTACCGCAGATATCCTGGGAATCACAGCGCACGCTCACCCACTCCGTCGGCGGAACGACCGGTTGCGCCTGGGCTTTCCTCGCATTTGCCTGGCATATGAAGTCGCGGTCATGGCATTCGGCGGCACTGCTCGGGCTCGGCATCGCCGCCGGCCTTCTAGGCAAATTCAATGCAAGTTTCTTTCTTATCGCTTTGATTTTGGCTGGTCTTTCCATACCGTCCTATCGTGCCGTGCTGCTTTCGCGTCCAACACTCGCTGCGGTCCTCGCCTTCATAGCCGCCGTCATACCGACGGGCCTTTGGGCGCTCGCCCATACCGAAAACCTGCTCGCCCGGACGCACAAATTCGAAATGAACGCGGGCGGCCATTTTCTCCTCAGCCGTCTTCACGGTGAATGGAAGGTGTTCCTCAACAGCGTGCTTTTCTCAGGCGTCGCGCTGGCGTTCTTCGGCATTGCCTGGTGGCGCAGCCGCCGCGACCGGGTGACTGCGCGCTCCAGCGCGACCAATGCGGAAAAGTTTGTTGCGCGGCTCATCTGGTTCGCGCTCGCATGCGTTGCGGTCGGGGTCTTGATCAGCGGCGCTGCCGAGGTCAAGGATCGCTGGCTGCAGCCGGTCCTGTTCCTGTCGCCCTTGTATCTTGCCGTGCTGCTCGACCGGTTTATCAGATCCGATCTTCCCCTGAAGCGCTTTGCAGTGGTCGGGGCGATCTGCGGCCTCATCGTCATTCCGGGCCTCGCCATCAACATGCTCTACGCCCGCGACGGTGAAGATCCCTATATCGGCGAACTCGACTATGCGAAGCTTTTTGCCACGACGCGCGCCGAGGGCAGCTACCAGTCGGTCGTTTCCGACGGCCCGCAATTTCCCGGCAATTTGCGGCTTTATGATACGTCACTAACGCCTGTGCACATGGAAATGCCGAACGCCTCGGCGCGCATCAAGTTTCCGGCGCTCTTCGTCTGGTTCGGCGAGGGTCTCAATCCTGGCGTCATGGCCTTGATGAGCGCTGCCGGCGTGCCCACACCGCCCACGGATGTGCGGCACATTTCGCTCAACTTCAGGAATTATCCGTATCGGAACGAGGGCGTAAGCTACGTCCTCGTTCCAGGTCCGGCAAAGCCTTAGGCTCTCAATCCTCGACGAAGACCTCGTCGCGCTTCTTGCGGATGCTCGGCAGCAGGACGACGACGAGGACGGCAGCCGCAAGGAGCAGCAGACCGAGGCTCAGCGGCCGCGTCACGAATGTCGTCGGGTCGCCGCGCGACATGATCATGGCGCGGCGAAGGTGTTCCTCGAGCAGCGGTCCGAGCACGAAGCCGAGGAGAAGTGGCGCCGGTTCGCAGCGCAGTTTCGAAAGCCCGTAACCGAGAAGCCCGAAGAAGGCGACGGCGTAGAGATCGAATACATTGGAATTGACGCTGTAGACGCCGATCGAGCAGAACGCGATGATCGCCGGGAAGAGCATGTAATAGGGGATCGTCAGCAGCTTCACCCAAAGGCCGATCAGCGGCAGATTGAGCAGGATCAGCATGAGATTGCCGATCCACATGGACGCGATGATGCCCCAGAACAACGCCGGTTGTTCCGTGGCGACATTCGGGCCGGGAACGATGCCTTGAATGATCATCGCGCCGATCATCAGCGCCATGACCGGATTGGCAGGAATACCTAGGGTCAGCATCGGAATGAACGACGTTTGCGCGCCGGCATTATTGGCGGATTCCGGTCCTGCAACGCCGGCAATCGCGCCCTTGCCGAACTCTTCCGGCGTCTTCGAGATACGCTTTTCCACCGTATAGGAGGCGAATGAAGCGAGAATTGCGCCGCCCCCGGGCAGGATGCCAAGTGCCGAACCGATGGCCGTGCCGCGCAGGATCGGCGCAGTCATCGCCTTCCAGTCCTCGCGCGTCGGCCAGAGATTGGTCACTTTCTTGATCATGACGTCGCGCTCATGCTCGTTTTCGAGATTGCGCAGAATCTCGGCGATGCCGAACACACCGACGGCGAGGGCGACGAAATTCAGGCCATCCGAGAGTTCGAGGATCCCGAGGTTGAACCTCGGCGTACCCGTATAAATATCGGTGCCGACAAGCCCAAGCAGGAGCCCGAGAACCACCATTCCAAGCGCCTTGATGACCGAGCCATGGGCAAGCGCGATGGAAGAGACGAGGCCGACGATCATCAGCGAGAAGTATTCGGCTGAACCGAATTGCAGCGCCACGGCGGTGAGCGGCGGCGCAAAGACGGCGACAAGGATCGTCGAAACGGTACCGGCGAAGAACGAGCCGATGGCAGCGATCGCGAGCGCTGCGCCGGCGCGGCCCTTGCGCGCCATCTGGTAGCCGTCGATCGCGGTGACGGCCGAGGACGATTCCCCGGGCATGTTGATCAGGATCGCCGTCGTGGAGCCGCCATACTGCGCGCCGTAGTAAATGCCGGCGAGCATGATCAGCGAGGAGACCGGCTCGAGCTGGAATGTGAGCGGCAGAAGCATGGCGATCGTCGCGGTCGCGCCGATGCCTGGCAATACGCCGATCAGCGTGCCGAGAATAACGCCGATCAGGCAGAACAACAGGTTCCACGGGTGTCCCGCGGTAACGAAGCCAAGCGTGAGATTGTCGATCAGTTCCATCTTGGCCTCACTGTCCGAGCCAGGGGCCGAACCGCCGGAAGGGCAAGCCAAGCGCGTAGCTGAAAACAATTACCGAAAAAAGTGTCAGCCCGCTGACGAGGAGAAGGGCGGTTCCAGGCCGCATCTTCGAGCTGGCGAAGGCGGCGAGCAGGCCGGACAAGAACAGGGAAGGCACAAAGCCAAGTCCGCGCACCGTGAGGCCGAAAAGAATGGGAGCTGGCAGGATGAAAAGCATGCCGCGCCAGGCGATCGGGCCCATCGGCTCATGCTCGACCTGCGTGCCCTGGATGATCACGATGATCCCGAAAATGACGAGCAGGCCGGCGAGGACCAGAGGGAAATAGCCCGGACCCATCTTGAAGGCCGTTCCGATATCGAGGCCATAGGCCTGAATTGCGAAGAAGAGACCGACTGCGATGAAAAACAGGCCGCATATCAGGTCGCGCATACTGAAACTTAAGGATTTCATATGTCCCCCGTACCAATAAATTCTTTGTAATGGGCCGGTTCAGGCCATGAGGACCTGAACCGGCGAATAGTTCTAGTCGGCGTACTGGCCCGCGGCCTCGATGATCGGCTTCCAGCGGGAAACTTCGCTTTCAAGCTTCGACTTGAGCCCGTCGGGCGTCGCCTCGGCGTCGGTGACCGGTACGGTGCCGAGTTCGGCAAAGCGAGCGACGACGTTGGGGTCTTTCAGCGCCTTCTGCAGCGATGCTGAGAGCCTCGCGGTGACATCCGCCGGCGTTCCCTTCGGAGCGTAGATGCCGTGCCAGATGCCGACCTGCAAGCCCGGCAGGCCAGCTTCCGCAACCGTCGGCAGATCGGGGAGGGCATCAAGGCGCTTGGCCGAGGTCACGGCATAGGCCTTGACCGTCGCGCCCTTGATCTGCTTGGTCGTGTTCGTGGTCTGGTCGCACATCAAATCGACCTGGCCGCCGAGAAGGTCGGTCATGGCAGGCCCGGTTCCCTTGTAAGGCACCGTCACCAGCGACGTCTTGATCTCGCTCATCAAAAGCATGCCGCACAGATGCGAAGCTGCACCGATGCCCGCATTGGCGAGGGTAATCTTGTCAGCGTTGGCCTTCACGTATTCGACGAGGCCCTTCATGTCCGCTGGCTCGAAATCCTTCTTGGCGACAATGGTCATCGGCACGTCGGTGACGAGGCCGACATATTCGAAGGCGTTCAGCGTGTCATAGGGAAGCTTGCGGTACAGCGTGGCGCTCGTTGCCATGCCGATATGGTGCAGGAGGAGGGTGTAGCCGTCCGGATCAGCCTTGGCGACCTGCGAGGCGCCCAGCGTGCCGCCGGCGCCGCCTACGTTCTCAACAACGATCTGCTGGCCGAGATCCTTCGACATCGATTCGGCTACGAGGCGCGTAACGGTATCGGTGGGTCCGCCTGCCGCAAAGGGCACGACCATGGTTATGCTGCGCTCGGGATAGCCAGCGGCATTGGCGCCACCGGCGATAAGGGCGAAGGCAGCCGTGGCAGCCAGCGAAGAGATGAGTTTGTGCATCTTTGTTCCTCCCAGACGATTCTTGAAATTACTCGAAACGAACCATGGCGCCGAAGCTTGCCAATATCTTTCTCCTCCCGATATTGGCAGCGTCGCTTTCGGCGCGTAGCATCCAGTCTATCGGACGAAACCACGGCCGGTATGTCAAGCAATTCATGGGGTTCGTGAATATTTTTGACAGAGCGACTGTGAACAAACCCACTATGCCTTCGGCTTTAGTATAGGTTTGTTCGCACCACCAAGCATCAGAGGCAGTTTCATGGTCAAGCAAGCAAATCATGGCGGAAAGCCAAAGTCCTGGACGGAATCAGCATCCTTGCTGGTCGATGTCGCGATGGGCCGCAAACATGCCGATCTCGTGGTGCGTAATGGTCGCCTCGTCAGCGTTTATTCCGGTGAAATCATTGCAGGCATGGATATAGCCGTCGCCGCCGGCCGGTTCGCGTTTGTCGGGCACGGTGTCGAGCACTGTATCGGACCGAAGACGAAGGTGGTGGATGCGGGCGGGCGCTACCTCGTCCCTGGTCTTTGTGATGCGCACATGCACGTCGAAAGCGGCATGGTGACGGTGACCGAATTCACCCGCGCCGTCATACCCCATGGCACGACCTCGATGTTCATCGATCCGCACGAGATTGCCAATGTGCTCGGGCTCGAAGGCGTGCGCCTCATGCATGACGAAGCGCTCGCGATGCCGATCAACGTCCACGTGCAGATGCCGAGCTGCGTTCCGTCAGCCCCGGGCCTCGAAAATGCAGGCGCTGCCATCAGTCCGCACGATATCGAAGAAGCCATGACCTGGCCGAATATCATCGGTCTCGGCGAGGTGATGAATTTTCCAGGCGTCGCCAGCAACAATGCCACCATGCGCGGCGGCATCGATGCGACCATGAACGCCGGGAAAACGGTGGGCGGCCATTTCGCCTCGCCCGAGCTTGGACGGGCTTTCCACGGCTATGTCGCGGGTGGCCCGGAGGACGATCATGAAGGAACGCGCATGGACGATGCAATTGCGCGCGTACGCCAGGGCATGCGCGCCATGCTGCGGCTTGGCTCTGCCTGGTATGACGTTGCCAGCCAGATCAAGGCAGTGACCGAGCAGGGGCTCGATCCGCGCAATTTCATTCTTTGCACCGATGACAGCCATTCGGGAACGCTGGTGCATGAAGGTCATATGGACCGCGTCGTCCGCCATGCGATCACGCAGGGCCTGAAGCCGGTGACTGCGATTCAGATGGCAACGTTGAACACCGCCCAGCATTTCCGCCTTGAGCGCGAGATTGGCTCAATCACCCCGGGACGCCTTGCGGATTTCCTCATCGTTTCGGACCTTGCCAATCTGACGATCGACCGCGTCTATGCGCGCGGCAGGCATGTGGCCGAAAAAGGCAAGCTCCTCGCCGAGATCCCGCCATACAACTATCCGGCGTTCGCAAAGAACACGATCAAGCTCGGCAAGAAGCTTGCGGCGAAAGACTTTGACATCAAGGCGCCGAAGCCCGCAAAGCATGTCACGGCCCGGGTGATTGGAGTGATCGAGAACCAGGCGCCGACACGTGCGCTTGAAGCCGATCTTACCGTCTCCGACGATATCGTGCAGATGGACCGGCGCAACGATGTGTGCCAGATCGCGCTGGTCGAGCGCCATCGCGGTACCGGCGCAGTGGTCAACGGTTTCGTTTCAGGCTTCGGCTATACGCTTGATTGCGCTATGGCATCCACGGTTGCACATGACAGCCACCACATGATCGTCGTCGGTACGAACAAGGAAGACATGGCCAAGGCTGCCAATCGGCTCGGCCAGGTCGGCGGCGGCGTGGTGCTGTTCTCGAAGGGGCGCGAACTGGCGCTGGTCGAGATGCCGATTGCCGGCCTGATGTCGGATCAGCGGGCCGAGGTCGTTGCCGAGCAGGCGGACAAACTGGTCAAGGCCATGCGCGCCATGGGCTGCAGCCTCAACAACGCCTATATGCAGCATTCCTTGCTCGCTCTCGTCGTGATACCGGAATTGCGTATTTCCGATGTCGGCATTATCGACGTCAGGACATTCGAGAAGGTTGACCTGTTCCTATGACTGCATTCATCAAGGCCGTGGAGCGCGCGGCGGAAAAAATGCGCGTCCTTTTTCCAGAAACGCCGCTGCAACTCAATCACTATTTGTCCCATAAGTATGGTGCGCAGATCTGGCTTAAACGCGAGGACCTGTCGCCGGTTCGCTCCTATAAGATCAGGGGCGCGTTCAATTTCATCGCGCATTACCTGAACGAGCACAAAGGCGAAGACACCAGCTTTGTCTGCGCCTCCGCGGGCAATCATGCGCAAGGCTTCGCTTTTATCTGCCGGAATTTCGGCAAGAAGGGCGTCGTGTTCATGCCGGTGACGACACCGCAGCAGAAGATCGACAAGACGCGTACCTTCGGCGGCGAATTTATCGAGATCCGCCTTGTCGGCGACATATTCGACCAATGCTATGTCGCCGCGCAGGATTATGCCGCCGAAACGGGTGCCGTCATGGTGCCGCCATTCGACCACAACGATATCATCACCGGACAGGCGACGGTCGCGTTCGAGATTGCCCATCAGCTACCGGACAAGCGCAAGCCGGATTTGATGATCCTCCCCGTCGGCGGGGGTGGCTTATCTGGCGGCGTTACCCGCTATCTCGGCGAACTCGGCTGGGAAACGCGCTTTCGTTTCGTTGAGCCGGCTGGCGCGCCGAGCCTCAAGCGGAGTCTCGAGGCGGGCAAGCGCGTCAAGCTCGACACCGTCGACAATTTTGTCGACGGCGCTGCAGTGGCCGAGATCGGGCGCGAAAATTTCAAGATTCTCAAAGGCTTCACAGCGGACGCTGTGACTTTGATTCCGGAGAACCGCCTGAGTTCGACGATCCTCGAAATGCTCAATATCGAAGGCATCGTACTGGAGCCGGCCGGTGCGCTCGCCATCGACTCGCTCAAGGACTTCAAGAAGAGCGAACTCAAGGGGAAGCGGATCATCCTCGTGGTTTCAGGCAGCAACTTCGATTTCGAGCGGCTTCCGGAACTGAAGGAGCGATCGCTGCGCTATGAAGGTCTGAAGAAGTATTTCATCTTCCGTTTTCCGCAGCGGCCCGGCGCATTGCGCTCCTTTCTCGATCTTCTCGGGCCTGAGGATGACGTCGCGCGCTTCGAATATCTGAAGAAATCGGCACGAAACTTCGGCTCGGTACTGATTGGCATCGAGACCAAGAACAAGGTCAATTTCGATATTCTGTTCAAACGCTTCGATGAGGCGGGCTGGGCCTATCAGGATATTACCGACAATGAGGCGATTGCCGGACTGATCATCTGATGACGACCTATATCGTCCTGTTCCGTGGCGTGGGCGGAGCAACCTTGTTGCCCGTCAAGCCGCTGAAGGACGCGCTGGTCGATGCCGGCTTCGACAAGGTCGCCACCTATATCAATACGGGCAATGTCGTTTTGGTGTCGGAGCTTCAGCGGCAAACCATCTTGCAAAGAGTGGCGTCTATCGCACTGGAAAACTTTGCGTTCTCCAAGGCAATCATGATCCTCGACCGGCAGGAATGGTCGAGCCTCATTGCCGGCAATCCGTTCCCGCAGCACACGGCCGAGGGCAACAAACTCCACGCGTTCATTCTGGAGAAGGAGCCTGAAAAGGAGGCGGTCCAGGCTCTTGAGCGGAAGGCGGCGGGGTTGCCGGAACAATTCAAAATTCTGGGCAAGGTCCTTTACTACTATCCGCCGCAGGGGGCATCGCAGTCGAAACTGCATGGCAAAATCGAATCGACGCTGAAGGTTGCCGCGACGGCGCGCAATTGGAATACAGTGCTGAAATTGGGGGATCTGGCCGAGCGGCTGGAGGGGGAAACGCAATGACGGTCTATATCGCGCTGTTTCGCGGGATCAATGTCGGGGGCAACAAGCTTGTCAAAATGGAGACGTTGCGCAGCGCGCTGGAGGAGGCGGGTCTGGCGGACGTGAAGACGTATATTCAGAGCGGCAATGTCGTCTTCAAATCGAACCAGACGGCAGCGCGTATCGAAAAGATGATTGCGGATCTCTTTCCAAAGACGTTTGGCTTTGAGTCTCGCGTCTCGCTTCGCAGCATCGACGAATGGAATTGCATGGTCGCGAGGAATCCCTATCCGCAGGCCAAGGAAAACCCGAAATCGCTGCATGCAGTAATCCTTGATAGCGAACCGACAGACGCTGCCCTTATAGAGCTTGAGACGAGGGCACGCGGTTCCGAAAGCTTCACCGTCAGCAATCGCGTGCTCTATCTCTATACGCCCGACGGTTTCGGCACCTCGAAGCTGGCGGAAGCACTCGACAAGGTCTTGAAAGTGCCGTTGACGGCGCGCAACTGGCGCACGGTTCTGACGCTTCAGGAGATGGCAGGCGCCATCTGAGCCCGAGCGAGCGAATCCTCCAGCGTCCGGAAAATGCGCGGGTCGGAACATTGCGCAACATTGAAGCGCATGTAGGCATTTGCTCCGGGCGAGGGACTGAACACCTGCCCGGGTGCGAAGATCACGCCTTCGGTTAGCCCGTACTGCGCGACTGCCGCCGCATCCGCACCTTGCGGCAGCTTGCACCACACGAACATGCCGCCGCGCGGTTCGATCCACGGCGTAACGCCCATGGATTTCAACCGGGAGAGGGTTTCACCCATGCTGCGCGCTAGGCGCGTGCGCAACCCATCGATGTGCTTGCGATAGCCGCCATCCTTGAGCATCAGGTAGACCAGTTCCGCGGAAATGCGGCCAGCGCCGAAGGAGGTCGCGACACGCAGGTCCACCAGAGCCTCGACCCAATCACGGCGCGCAGCGACGAAGCCACAGCGCACCGATGCGGATAGCGACTTCGAGAAGCTGCCGATGTGGATCACCCGTTCGAGACCGTCGAATGCGGCAAGACGGGGAGCGGACTCGTGCTCGAAATCGGCAAAGATATCGTCCTCGACGATGGTCAGGCCGTATTGCTCGGCAAGCTTCAGCAGGCGGTGGGCGACGACTGGCGAGAGGGTCGCTCCGGTGGGATTGTGCAATGCCGCGTTGGTGATGTAGAGGCGCGGCCTGTTCGCCTCGAGTGCAGCGGCAAAGCGTTCAAGATCGGGACCCGACGGCGTAAAGGGCACGCCTATGATCCTGGCACGGTGCGCTTTGAGCAGGGCGTGAAAGTTGAAGTAGCAGGGATCGTCCACAATAACCGCATCGCCGGGTTCGATCAGAAACCGGCAGATCAAATCGATCGCCTGCGTACCTGACTCTGTCAGCATGATCTGGTCCGGTGCGGCCTCGATCCCATGGTCGGCCATGCGGCGCGAAAGCAGTTGCCGCAGGGGATGCAGCCCGAGAGGTGAGGCGTAATCGGTAAGGGCCGAAGTCTCGCCCCGTGCCAGTGTCCGCAAGGCCCGGCGAATGCCGTCCTCGGGCATCCATTCGGCGGGAAGCCAGCCGCAGCCGGGCTTTGCCACGTCCTCGCCAGCCTCAAGCGACAGGCGCGACACCCATAGCGGGTCGATGGCACGGTCGAGGCGCGGGCCAATTTCTGTCAGGCTGAGCGGCGGCAGATGGCCGGCTATGTAGAAGCCCGAGCCTCTCCGCGACTGGATGGCACCTTCCGCGGTGAGCCGGTCATAGGCCTCGACAACTGTCGATTTCGAAACGCCCATTGTGGCTGCAAAGCTGCGAATCGATGGCAGCTTGGCTCCCGGTGCGAGCGTGCGCCGCATCACCCGCTGACGGATCTCGTCCATCACCCGTTCGACCAGCGTGCCCCGCGGGCCCGCAATATGCGTGGTTATATCCATCTGTACTGCACTTGTATCCATTACAGTTTGACGAAATTGTACCGGACCGTCTCTGGAAAATCCATCCTTCAGACGTCAGAAAGCCGACACAAATGCAGGCAGTGGGAATCAATATGGACAAGATGGCGAGCGGCTGGATCAACGGCTTCGTGGGCGTACTTATCTTCAGCGGATCGCTGCCGGCGACCCGCGCGGCCGTATCCGGGTTCGATCCGATCTTTCTGACGGGGGCCCGGGCGACCATCGCGGCACTCCTGGGCTTGGCGCTGCTTCTCGCCTTTCGCGAAAAGCGTCCTGACAAGGCCGATCTCATTTCGCTTGTCGTGACCGCGCTTGGCGTCGTCGTCGGCTTTCCACTGTTGACCGCGCTGGCGCTCCGTCATGTCACGTCCGCGCATTCGATCGTCTTTGTCGGCCTTCTGCCGCTCGCAACCGCCATCTTTGCAGTCTGGCGCGGCGGCGAGCGGGTACGCCCGCTGTTCTGGTTGTTTTCCTGCCTCGGCAGCCTGCTCGTCGTCGGTTTTGCTCTCACTCAGAACGTCAGGGCATCGCTCGTTGGCGATCTTTTGATGTTCACAGCAATCGTCGTGTGCGGTCTTGGTTATGCCGAAGGAGCCAAACTGTCGCGCCGCCTTGGCGGCTGGCAGGTTATATGCTGGGCGCTTGTCATCTCGCTGCCAGTCATGTTGCCGCTGACGCTATATGTCATGCCCGGCGAGTGGCAGGGGATAAGCGGGCCTGCCTGGTTCGGTCTATTTTATGTCTCCCTGTTCTCGATGCTGATCGGCTTCATCTTCTGGTATCGCGGACTTGCGCAGGGCGGCATTGCCGCAGTCGGGCAACTGCAACTGCTGCAGCCTTTCTTCGGCCTTGTCCTTGCGGCAACCCTGCTGGGCGAGCATGTCGGGTGGCCGATGATCCTGGCAACGGTCGGCGTGATCGCCTGCGTTGTCGGCGCCAAGCGCTTTGCCCGATAGGTTGGACAGATTTTCTATTCCTGTGGGCCCACGCGCAAACTTATCCTTTGCCAGGGCCGCATCGACCGGTTATCGCCTGACGCACTCCTGTGTTCTGAATGCTGCACCCTCGATGAATGCCCTGGCTGATTACCTGAAGCGATTCCTGCCTCCGCTTGCCCCCGTGAGCGGCATGGAGCGCTTGCGCGCCTGCATCGGCGCGTTCCTCGGCATACTCGCAACCGGCATCGTCAGCGAGGCCGCCCTGGGCCCGACCTCCAGCGTTCCCTTGCTCATCGCGCCAATGGGCGCCTCGGCGGTGCTTCTCTTTGCCGTTCCGTCCAGTCCGCTGGCACAGCCCTGGTCGATCCTGTGCGGCAACATACTCGCCTGCCTGATCGGCGTGACCTGCGCGATCTGGGTCCCCGATCCTGTCATTGCATCGGCCGCTGCCATAGGCGCGGCGATTGCCGTCATGATGCTGACGAAATCGCTGCATCCGCCAAGCGGAGCGGTTGCGCTGACTGCCGTATTGGGTGGGCCTGTCGTCCATGATCTCGGCTACAGCTTCGTCATCTGGCCGGTGGGGCTGAACTCGCTTCTGCTGCTCGTCATCGCCATCGCCTACAACAATCTGACGGGCCGGCGCTATCCGCATCTGGCGCCACCGGCGGCCAAGAATATCCACGATACCGCCGATCCAATTCCGTCGGAGCGCATTGGATTTACGCCCGGCGATCTTCGATTTGCGCTAGGCCAGCACGACGAACTGATCGATGTGAGCCCGGACGATCTCGATTCCATCCTGCATCGGGCGCAAATGCACGCCTATCATCGCCGCTTCGGCGAGATACGCTGTGAGGATATCATGTCAAGCGACGTGGTGAGCGTCGCGCCCGAGACGTCCGTACGGCGCGCCTTTGCCCTGTTGCGCCGGCATCGGATAAAGGCACTGCCCGTCGTCAATAGCGAGGGCAGGCTGATCGGTATCGTGACGCAAACGGATTTCATGCAGCGCGCCGCCTGGCCGTCCCGAACCGCGCTTAGACCGGGCATTGTCGGCAAGTTTGGCAGCATTATCGGCGTCGCCCAAAAACAGCCGCGCGTGGTTGCGGACATCATGACGGCGCCGGTTCAGTTTGTCAGACCCGACACGCTTGTCACGGAACTCGTGCCGGCGATGGCCGATCGCGGCCTCCATCATTTGCCGGTCGCCGATGCGGAAGGGCACGTGTTGGGCATCGTTACCCAATCCGACCTTATCGCTGCGCTCTACGCGCGCAATCTCAACGACAGGCAGAAGCCCGAACCGCTTTCACTTGCCGGCTAACCGGCGCCGCAGACACTGTTTTTGCGCCGCACAATAATTCATTTGCATTTTCGCGCGATAAGGCCCATATGCGGTTCAGGCGCTTGGGCCGGTTTGATCCGGTCTTCCAGAATTTGGACTTGTGGCGTCTTCAGTCCCATCCGCAAAAGGCGATGGGCACGGCTGCGCAAGTCGCTTGGGCCCGCCAATTCGGCGGTGCTTCCCTCCGCGTCTCGTCGTTCATCCATAAATTGTGCATGCAGGTTGCGCCCTGCGATGCGTTTGTGACCCGCGAAGATTCGCGCCGGTCAGTGAAAGAAGATTGAATTGAACACTCCAGAAACAAACGGCTTTGCGGCAATGGGCCTGAACGTGGTCCTTCTCAAGGCCATCGAAGCGGCCGGCATGGCAGAGCCGAAACCAATCCAGGAACAGGCTATTCCGGCACAGGTGTCCGGCAAGGATATTCTCGGCATCGCCCAGACGGGTTCGGGCAAGACGGCTGCCTTCAGCCTGCCGATCCTGCAGAAGATCATGGGTCTTGGCGACAAGCGCAAGGGCAAGACTGCCCGTGCCCTCATTCTCGCCCCGACCCGCGAGCTTGCCGTGCAGATCGAGGAAACGATCCGCAAGCTCTCGAAGGGCGCGCATATTTCGACAGCGCTTGTTCTCGGCGGCGTCTCGCGCATATCCCAGATCAAGAAGATGCAGCCGGGCGTCGACGTGCTTATAGCAACGCCGGGCCGCTTGACCGATCTCGTGCGTGAAAACTGCATCGATCTTTCGGAGACGCGTTGGCTCGTCCTCGATGAAGCCGACCGCATGCTCGACATGGGTTTCATCAACGATGTGAAGCGCATCGCCAAGGGCACGCATCGCGACCGCCAGACCGCGCTTTTCTCGGCAACGATGCCCCAGGAAGTCGCCACGCTGGCCCAGGGCCTGTTGCGCGACCCGGTTCGCGTCGAAGTCGCGCCGCAGGGCACGACCGCGGCCGAGATCAAGCAGGTGGTACACGCCATTCCGACGAAGCAGAAAAAGCAGGTTCTTTCGGCAATGCTGAAGGACGAGGCGCTGGCTTCGGTCATCGTCTTCACCCGTACCAAGCACGGCGCGGATGCGGTAA
The DNA here is from genome assembly GCF_000686005.1 of Phyllobacterium sp. UNC302MFCol5.2. Taxonomy (NCBI): domain Bacteria; kingdom Pseudomonadati; phylum Pseudomonadota; class Alphaproteobacteria; order Hyphomicrobiales; family Phyllobacteriaceae; genus Phyllobacterium; species Phyllobacterium sp. UNC302MFCol5.2. Next base: position 177,883 of record NZ_JMLL01000011.1, on the reverse strand, counting down.
CGCGCGTCCTCGAGAAGGACGGCTATGAAGTTGCCGCCATTCACGGCAACAAGTCGCAGAATGCCCGCCAGCGGGCGTTGAACGGCTTCAAGGACGGTTCCGTTCGCATTCTCGTTGCGACCGATATCGCGGCGCGCGGCATTGACGTCGTCGGCATCAGCCATGTCATCAATTTCGACCTGCCGGATGAGCCCGAGAGCTACGTTCACCGCATTGGCCGTACCGGGCGTAACGGCGCATCGGGTTCGGCGATTACGCTTTACGATCCGGCCGAAGAGAGCGTCAAGCTGAAGGCCGTCGAGCGGGTCACGCGCATGCGTTTGCCGATGGCCGATTCGCCGGTTGATCTTTCGAGCCTGCCGGCCCGTGCTGCCAATAGCGACCAGCGTCCGCCGCGCCGCGAAGGCGGCAGCGGTGCTCCGGGCAAGAAGCCGCATCGCGGTCAGGCAGCTAGCAAGCCGCGCGAGGCGCGTGGTGAGAAGATCTGGAGCAATGATGGTGGCGCCCCGGCGCAAAAGCGTCCGTTCCGCCGCAACAAGCGCCGCAGCTTTGGCGCCAAGGCTGCCTGAGCGTAGCGTCTGAAACTTATAAGGGCCGCCGGCATAAACGTGCCGGCGGCCATTCTTTTTCCTGGCATCCTGCAGCGTAATCAGACAATTCACGTGGCTGATTGAATTCTGCGCTTGAACGGCCCGCCCGGGACAAATAGGTTCAAGCCCTGCAGATTGAAGGACTTGTGCCATGCTGAATTCAGTGATCGACGCGATCGGCAACACGCCGCTCATCCGCCTCAAGAAAGCCTCCGATCTCACTGGCTGCGAAATCTACGGCAAGGCGGAATTTCTCAATCCGGGGCAATCGGTGAAGGATCGCGCGGCACTCTACATCATTCGCGACGCGGAAAGGCGCGGCCTGCTTCGTCCGGGCGGCGTGATCGTCGAAGGGACCGCCGGTAATACCGGTATCGGGCTCACCATGGTGGCCAAGGCGCTCGGCTATCGCACAGTCATCGTCATCCCCGAAACGCAAAGCGAGGAAAAGAAGGACGCCCTTCGCCTCCTTGGTGCCGAACTCGTTGAAGTGCCGGCAGTCCCTTACCGCAATCCGAACAATTACGTGAAGGTTTCCGGGCGCTTGGCGGAGCAGATGGCGAAGTCCGAGCCGAACGGTGCGGTGTGGGCCAACCAGTTCGACAATGTGATCAACCGTCAGGCGCACGTGGAAACCACCGCACCGGAAATATGGCGCGACACCAACGGCAAGGTCGACGCATTCATTTGCGCGGTCGGATCAGGTGGCACGCTTGCCGGGGTGGCGGAAGGGCTGAAGGGGCGCGACCCGTCGATCAAGATAGGGCTTGCCGATCCGCTCGGCGCTGCGCTGTTCTCCTATTATACCACCGGCGAGTTCAAGGCAGAGGGCAACTCGATTACCGAGGGCATCGGACAGGGGCGGGTGACGGCCAATCTTGAAGGCTTCAAGCCTGATTTTTCCTATCAGATTCCGGATGCAGAAGCTCTCGACGTGGTCTTCGATCTCGTGCAGGAAGAGGGGCTTTGCCTCGGCGGCTCATCGGGGATCAACATTGCCGGCGCCATCCGCATGGCGCGCGATCTTGGCCCGGAGCATATCATCGTCACGGTGCTGTGCGACTATGGCAACCGCTATCAGTCGAAGATGTTCAATCCCGAATTCTTGCGATCCAAGGACCTGCCGGTGCCGGCGTGGATGGAAACCAAGTCCGACATTTCCGTTCCATTCGAGAATTCATAATGGCTTACGATACCACGATCCTGTTTCGTGACGATTCCTACCTCGAGGAAATTGAGGCGACGGTTGTCAGCGTCAACGAGCGCGGCGGCATTCTTACGGACCGGACGGTCTTCTATGCTACCTCGGGCGGCCAGCCCGGCGATACCGGCGCCTTCATCCGGCCCGACGGATCGAGCATCGCCATCGCCGCAACCGTGACGGGCGAAACCAAGGAAGAGATCATCCATGTGCCGGCTGCAGAGCAGCCTGTGCCGGCAATCGGCGAGAAGCTCTTGCTTCGCATCGATTGGGACCGCCGCTACAGGCTGATGCGCATGCATACGGCCTGCCATCTCTTGAGTGTCGTCTGCCCGTTTCCCATCACAGGAGCTGCGGTCAGCGAAGACGACAGCCGCGTCGACTTCGATTTGCCGGAAGCGGGGGTCACGCGCGAGGGCGTAACGGCCAAGTTGATGGAACTGGTGAACGCCAATCATCCGGTGTTCACCCGCTGGATTACCGACGAGGAACTGGCGGCAAATCCCGGCCTGATCAAGTCGAAGAACGTCCGTCCGCCCATGGGCACGGGACGTATCCGGCTGGTGTGCATCGGCAAGGACGCGGTGATCGATTCGCAGCCCTGCGGCGGAACCCATGTAGCGACCACCGGCGAGGTCGGAGCAATCCATATCGGCAAAATCGAAAAGAAGGGCAAGGAGAACCGGCGTTTTCGCATCAGGTTCGGCGCCTTGCCGGAGGGAGAGTGACGTGTCGGAAAAAAGCGCCTTTGTCGTTTCGCCGGACTGGCTTGAGGAGCGCCTCGATCAGCCCGGCTTGAGCATCCTCGATGCGTCCTGGTACTTTCCGTTCCAGAACCGCGATGCCAAGGCCGAGTATGAGGCAGCCCACATTCCGGGCGCTGTTTTCTTCGACCATGAGCAGTTGTCGGATCCGGGTTCCGCCCTGCCGCATACTTTCCCGAAGCCGGAAGCCTTTGCGGCTGCCGTCAGCAGCATGGGCATTACCAATGAGGACACGATCGTCGTCTATGATGGGCCCGGCATGTACACGTCGCCCCGGGTGTGGTGGATGTTCCGCACCATGGGCGCGAAGAAAGTCTTCGTGCTCGATGGCGGCTTCGACAATTGGAAGGCTTCGGGCCGCCCGGTCACGGACGCGGTGACCAAGATCGCGCCCTCTGCATTCGTGGAAAAGTTCGATGCCGGCAAGGTCGCAAGTTTCCAGCAGATGCGACAGATCGTCGATAGCGGCTCGCGTCAGATTGCCGATGCGCGTTCCGCCGGCCGCTTCGTCGGGACCGATCCGGAACCACGTCCAGGCCTGCGCTCCGGCCACATGCCGGGCGCCCGCAGCGTACCCTCATCGAGCCTTGCCGATAAGGGTTACCTCAAGGACCTCAACGGGTTGCGGCATGTCCTTGACGAGGCCGGCGTCGACTTGTCCCGTCCGATCGTGACGAGTTGCGGTTCGGGGATCACCGCAGCGGTTATCACCCTTGCGCTCGAATCGCTCGGCCACAAGGACAATCTGCTTTATGATGGCTCGTGGTCGGAGTGGGGCGCCCACAAGGATACTCCGGTCGTAACGGGCGAAGCGTAAGCCATGGCCGACAATCCCAAACCCCGTATGCTGAAGACCCGGGTGACGCATCTCGAACTGACCGATCGCCCGACCCAATCCGTTCCGACGCCCGTCAGTTTCAAGCTGGCAATCATGCGGGCGACGAGGATTTCACTACCCTTCTACCGGTTCCTCTATGAGCAGGTAGGCAAGCCGCATCATTGGTCGGTCCACCGTCATCTCGATGACAAGGCGCTCGCCGCGATCATTCACCGCGACAATGTCGATATCCACGTTCTCTATGCCGATGGCTCTCCGGCCGGCTTCTTCGAGCTCGTCACCGGCGAGGAAGAAGGCGTCACGGAGATACTCTATTTCGGACTGATCCCGGAATTTCAGGGCCGCGGCCTTGCCAGGTTCTTTCTCAACGAGGCGATCTCGACGGCGTGGATGAGCGACCCGCAGAAGGTCATCATCGAAACCAATACGCTCGACAGCCCCCGTGCCTTGCAGATGTACCAGCGCATGGGATTTCATCCGGTCAGCTTCGCCGAGGCCGAAATCGAGGCGTGGGTTTAAGGCACCGCGTCATTCCGAAATGCTCTCCCTCATCCTCGGCCCTGGCCCGACGACCTTGGCGGAAGCCCACCGCACAGGACGAAGAACCGAGGGTTGCCACGTTCTAATAACCATACTGTGGAATTCGACGGGCACCGAATAGAGAAAACGCCAATACCCCCCTATGAACGCAAATAGATTCGTTCTGGGAGGTAAATATCTTGTCTATGCGCAGTGTCCTTTATTCCATGGTTACCATGGCCTTGCTGTCTGGTTGTGTCCCTTCCGAACTCTCGACGACCAAGGAAGGGTCGGGAAGCGCCAAGGTGTCCGCGAAAGCCGGGCAGGAAACCGGACTTGCCGGATTTTACAAAGTGAACGGTGATTGTTCAGGTCGAAACCCGGGCTCGTTGAAAGTCGTCACGGAACCTGCGCACGGAACGGTCAGAATCCAACGCTTCACAGGCAATCCGACCTATGCGTCCGGGCACTTTCTTGCCAAGTGCAATTCGCACAAGGTGCCGCAACTCGGACTGTTCTATAGACCGGCGCCCGGTTTCGTGGGGAGTGATCGGGTCGTCGTTGCAGCCAAGGCCGCGGGCAGCGATGTTTACGGCTACGTCACCTTCCACATCGAGGTCGCGAACTAGCCGGTCAACATCCGCATGAATCGGGTGGCTCGGCTCCCTCGTTCGGTGTCTTCTTGCTCCAACAAAGGAGACACCGATGAGCACGATCCGCTATATTGCCATGTCCACCACGCTCGCTCGCCACTACCAGCAGGGCGGAGCCGACGCCAATGGCCAGACACCCGAAACCTACCTATCTGACGGCGATGGCATGCCGTGCCGCCATTGCCTGCAGAACATTGCGGCAGGCGACAAATATCTGATCCTGTCGCATCGACCGTTTCCAGCGCCGCAACCTTACGCGGAAACAGGGCCGATCTTTCTCCATGCTGATCCATGCGAGCGGTACCCGGAAACAGAGGAGATGCCGGCGATGTTTCGCGAGACCAGCGACTACATCTTGCGCGGCTATTCCTGCCAGGACCGTATCGTCTATGGAACGGGCGGGGTAATCCGAACCGAGGCAATTGCCAGTCGCGCCGCGGAATTGCTGGCGCGAGACGATGTCGCCTATGTGCATATGCGCTCGGCGCGCAACAATTGCTTCCAGTGCCGGATCGAGCTGCCATGAAAAAAGCCCGGACACAGGTCCGGGCTCCTTGATAATGTTGCAGCGATGCGTCAGGCGGCGATGGCGGCCTTGGCTTCGACCATCTCCAGGCCCAGCGCTTCGGCAACGGCCTGGTTGGTGATCCGCCCCTTGTGGACGTTGAGGCCATTGCGCAGATGCGGGTTGTCGACCAGCGCCTTGACGCCACGGTCGGCCAACTGCAGGCCATATTGCAGTGTCGCATTGTTCAGCGCATGGGCTGAAGTGACCGGCACAGCGCCCGGCATGTTGGCGACGCAATAGTGGATGATCCCGTCGACTTCATAGGTCGGCTCGGAATGGGTGGTCGCATGCGATGTCTCGAAGCAGCCGCCCTGGTCGATGGCGACATCGACAATGACAGCACCCTTCTTCATGCCTGACAGCATTTCGCGGGTGACGAGCTTCGGCGCTGCGGCGCCCGGAATGAGCACGGCGCCGACGACGATATCCGCCGAGAAGACCTCTTCGTCGAGGGCTTCGATAGTCGAATAGCGCGTGTGGATACGGCCGCGGAAAAGGTCGTCGAGCTGGCGCAAACGCGGAATGGAGCGGTCGAGGATCGTGACATCAGCGCCAAGACCGGTCGCCATCATGGCCGCGTTGATGCCGACGACGCCGCCGCCGATGATCGTTACTTTGCCCGGAAGAACCCCCGGCACGCCGCCGAGAAGAACGCCGCGGCCGCCATTGGCCTTCTGCAGGGCCGTTGCACCCGCCTGTATCGCAAGACGGCCGGCGACCTCCGACATTGGCGCGAGCAGCGGCAGGCCGCCGCGATCATCCGTAACGGTCTCATAGGCTATCGCCGTCACACCGGATGCGAGGAGACCCTTGGTCTGTTCCGGATCGGGAGCGAGATGCAAATATGTGTAGAGAAGCTGACCCTCGCGCAGCTGCGCCCATTCGGAGGGCTGCGGCTCTTTCACTTTCACGATCATGTCGGATTGCTGAAAGACTTCTTCGGCAGTCTTGGCGATCTTCGCGCCTGCCGCCTGGTAGGCCCCGTCGTCGGCGCCTATTCCAATGCCAGCTCCGGACTGGACGATGACCGTGTGGCCATGAGCGATGTATTCGCGTACGGCCCCCGGAGTGAGACCGACGCGATATTCATGGTTTTTGATTTCCTTCGGGCAGCCAACGCGCATAACGCCTCCTGTAAGTGTTTTTGAGTTCCCTTTTGAGGCAAATATTTCACCACGAATCCTGTCGCATGTCCTTGCCAAGACGGCTCGACGGAAGGCAAAATTTCGAATATTCTTGCGCAACATCGGCAATTGAAAGCGGAAAGCGCGAAGAATGACATTGGACAGGATCGATATCGCGATTCTCGACAGCTTGCAGAAGGATGGACGCATGTCGAATGCGACGCTGGCGGAGAAGGTCGGCCTGTCGCAATCGGCCTGCTCGCGCCGGCTCGACCTTCTGGAGAAATCTGGCGTCATCCGCGGCTATCACGCACGGCTCTCCAACAAGATGCTCGGGCATCCGGTCATCGTCATCGTCAATATTTCGCTGTCGGGGCAGGCAGACAAGCAATTGCGGGAGTTCGAAACGGCGGTGAAACGCTGCCCCAATGTTCTTGTCTGCTATCTGATGTCGGGCGAATATGACTATCTGCTGCGGATCGCCGCGAAAGATCTCGAGGACTACGAGCGTATCCACAAATTCTGGCTTTCGGCGATGCCGCATGTAACGAAGATAAATTCGTCCTTTGCGCTGCGCGAAGTCGCGGACCGGACTGGGCTCGGGGTCGAGACCGCGCTGATCGAAATGACAGGCGAGCGCTAAGGCTTTGCTTCTACAGCTTTACGGAGCTTGGCAGGCGCCTTGGCATGCCAGGCCAATTTGATTCGATGGCCAAGTTCCGCATCCGAAATACGGCCGAGACGCATCAGGATATAGGGCCAGCCTTTATAGTGGTCGGTTTCGAAGTAGATTTCAGGGACACTCTCCATAAGGAGCGGCTTTTCCTCGAGCGGACAGTGGATGGCGAAGGTGTCGGCATCCTTGAGTCGACCGATGAACGACGTCTTTACTTTCAGGGAAGGTGTTCCATGCGTGGTGCTCTCAGCGAGTTCGGGCAATCCTAGCCCATTCGCCACGTTCCAGATGCGTTCGAACGCCTTATCCAGGCCGCTCTCAGTCATGACTTGTAGAAGACCTGGCGCACGTCGATGTATTCGGAGCGGAAGCCGGCCTCGCAATAGAACAGGTAGAACTCCCAGAGTTTCTTGAAACGGCCGTCGAAACCAAGGTGACGCAGGCGGTCCCACGAGTCCCAGAAGCGCTGGCGCCATTCAGCGAGCGTTCGCGCATAGTCCTGCGGGAACACGTGCTCGCGGTAAAGGTCGAGACCAAAATCCTTGCCGAGCCGCTTCAGCCTTTCAGGCGTCGGCAACATGCCGCCCGGAAAAACATAGCGCTGGATGAAATCCGGCCGCTTGCGGTAGCGATCGAACGATTTGTCGTTGATGGTGATGATCTGCAGGCCGGCGCTGCCGCCCGGCTTCAAACAGTCCTTCACCTTACCGAAGAATACCGGCCAATATTTTTCGCCCACCGCCTCGAACATCTCGATCGACGCGACATGGTCGTATTTGCCGGTCTCGTCGCGGTAATCCTGAAACTTGATGTCGACCTTGCCGGATAGCTTTGCGCGTTCGATGCGCTGGCGCGCATAGTCGTACTGTTCGCGGCTGATCGTGAGCCCGGTCACATGTGCGCCGATCTCACGCGCGGCAAATTCCGCGAATCCGCCCCAGCCACAGCCGATTTCCAGCACCCTGCTGCCGGGGGTAATGCCGATATTGCGGGCGAGGGCGCGATACTTGGCATTCTGGGCGCTTTCGAGGTCGGTGGCGTTTTCCGCAAACAGGGCCGACGAATAGGTCATCGTTGGATCGAGCCATTCGCGATAGAAGGCGTTGCCGAGGTCGTAATGCGCCGAGATATTCTTGCGCGAACGGCTGCGGGTATTGTCATTGAGCCAGTGCCGTAGCCGCTGCACCGTGTTGAGCATGAAATTCGAGCCGCCGGCAAGGTTTTCGCCGACCTCTTCATTGACGACGAAGAGTTCGAGGAAGGTCGCGACATCGGGGCTCTCCCAATCGCCGTCCATGTAGGACTCCGCAAGGCCTATCGTACCGCCCGAGAAGGCGCGGCCCGGCAGGTTCCAATTGTGAAGAATGACCGACGCATTTGGCCCGGCCTGCCGGCCGCCAACCTTGAACAATTGACCATTGGGGGTTGTGATCGCCAGCGTTCCGCGGGGCAGATGAACCGCGGCGCGAAGTGCAGCCTGAGCTTTGAGAGGGAGCCCCTTCAGCATGGCGCCGACATTTTCAGGCGTGAGCCACTTGGCATCGGGGGTGGCGATAGATGTTTGCTTCATGCCGTCGATCTTCCAATTGGCGGACTATTGGTTGGCCCATGTTATCAAACGTTTAAGTTGCATCCAGTGGTTCTAAAACGCAAGCGAGTGATGGGGCGTGTGAATGTAGTTCGCAAGCTACTCGTGTTTCTAAAGCGCTAATATCAACTCGCGCGAGCAAGGGATTGGCGCCTTTGAGCATAAAGGCGATGGGCCACAAGTATTCGACGGCAATTGACGTCATTCGAGCGTCTCTTAGCCGACATATGAACGTTGGCTTACGTTCGAATAGATCATCTCAATAGTACAAATGAAATAAAACGCGATTTGTTGTTGTTGATATTAGACTAAAGTATCATAATATTTTGCAATAAAGCTGTTAACTGATCATCTGAACTAATATATTCATCCGGTTTGTCGTTAATTTCTTAATTTTAGTCGCTTCAAATAAAATTGTGACAAAACTATTGCCGTACTCACGTAAACGGTAATTTAACTACCCCAATTAATAGGGGTCAAAATTTTTCATACGAATCTGATTTGAGGACACCACCAATGAGCACTAAAACACTACGCCTCGCTGCTGCCCTGTTCGTGGTCGCAGCCACTTCGTCGGCCGGCTCGGCGCTTGCTGCCAGCCAGACTTCGGAACTCAATGTTCGGCTTGAAATCCAATCCGGTTGTACCGCAAATCTGCTCGAGGGCGCGACGCTCGATTTCGGCCAGGTTGCCGGAACGCCGACAAACGACATTCAGCGTTCTGCTCGCGTCAGCGTATCCTGCAGTGGCTACAAGCCGGCAACGGGCCCTGCTGCCGTTGCTCCGACGCTCGGGCTTGGCTACGGTCTCCACGCGGACGGAAACCAGCGCAATGTGCAGAGCGGCACCAACAAGGTTCCTTATTCGCTCTACAAGAATGGCTACTACGGTGATGCCTGGGGTCTTGCCGGCACCGGGTCCGGTGGTCCGCTCACTATCAACAACCTGACCAATGATACGCCGCAGGAAGTGACGATCTATGGTGTGGTCAAGAAGAGCGACATAACCAGCAAACCGGTAGGCGTCTATACCGATACGGTACAGATCGTTCTGACCTACTAATCTCGTAAGCGGGCAGGGGGAATTCTCTTCCTGCTCGCATCGTTCTGTTCGGTCTATATCTCAGTCGCTGCAGTATTTCAGATTACTGAAGAACGCGTTTAATACAACGCATTTAATACATTGCATTTGTAGGTTATTTTTATTGATGTTGCGGTATAAGCTGCCATTCTTTTCTTTGATCAGCGTAGTTTGTCTGTGGTTGTCGATGTCAACCTGGGCCGCGGCGTCGTCGCTGACGGTCATGCCCATAAAGCTCGATATTTCTTCCCCGCAGGTCGCAAGCAAGCTTACGCTGACCAACGGCGACGATGAGGCGGTCAATATTCAGGTCCGGGTGTTCCGCTGGTCGACCGTCAGCGGTGTCGAGAAGCTTGACCCGACACCGGATGTGGTTGCCAGTCCTCCGGCCGCTAAAGTGCCCGCAGGGGGGCAATACGTCCTTCGCGTTGTTCGGGTCAGCAAAGCGCCCGTCATCGGCGAAGAGCGCTACCGTATCCTGATCGACGAGATTCCCGACCCGAGGAAAGCCAAGGCCGGTACGGTTGGTTTTTCGCTGCGTTTCTCGGTTCCCGTCTTTTTTCACAACAAGGATGCGCTTGACGCCAAGCTAAGCTGGAGCGTGAAACAGACCCTTAGGGGCCTGGTCGTGACTGGCTCCAATGCCGGCGATATCACCGCACGCATCTCCGATCTTAAGATTCTCTCGGGCGGCCGCGTGGTTGCCAGCAAGTCGGGCCTTGTCGGCTACGTGCAGGGCGGGTCTACCGCCGACTTCGCGTTGGGGCTGGTGAAGGGTCCGCTGCAGGGCAACGTGCAGATCCGGGCTCAAAGCGATAGGGGCGCAATCGATGCGACGGTTCCTATACGTAACTAGCTTTGCGATAGCCGGAACACTTGTATTTGATGCCATTGCCTCTGCTCAGCAGTCGACGCAAGGGGCGACGCCGGTCATCCCTGCTGCAACCGGTCTGCAACCGGGAATCCTGCAATCGCAAGCGACCCAGGAACTGCAACTCGAAGTCTTTATCAACGACGTTTCCACCGGTTTGCTCGGCGCTTTCGAGCAGGCGCGGGACGGCCATCTCAGTGCCAGGGCCAAAGAACTCAAGGAACTTGGCTTGCGTCCGCCGAACGGCACGAGGCCGGACGATTTAGTCAATCTGAACGAACTCGTCGGCGTTTCCTATCACGTCGTGAGCGAGACGCAGATGGTTTACATCGAGGCGGCGGATTCTGCGCGTTTGCCAAAAGTCATCGACGTCAATCCGACAGAAAAGCGGCAGCCTGCGACGGCGAGTACGGGAGCTGTCCTCAACTATTCGTTGTTCTCGAGCACCGACAACATGCTCGATGGTTCGTTCGATGCGTTTCGCGGCGTCTCCGGCGGCTTTGACGGGCGCATATTCAGTCGCTACGGCACGCTCAGCCAGTCTTTTACCGCCAGCCTGTCCGATGGCGAGCTTGGCGGCGTCGAGCGCCTAAATACGCTCTGGAGTTATTCGGACCAGAACCGCCTCGTCACCTACAAGGTTGGCGACTTCGTGTCGGGCGGTCTTTCGTGGACACGCCCCGTCTATCTCGGTGGCATGCAGGTGTCGCGAAACTTCCGCCTGCGTTCGGATCTGGTGACTTTGCCCATGCCGGGGTTCACCGGCTCGGCGGCCGTTCCATCGACACTCGAAGTCTACACGCGCAACGCCAAGACGTTTTCGATGGACGTACCCGCAGGCCCCTTCAGTCTGACCAACCTTCCGGCATATACGGGAAATGGCGACGCGCAGGTCGTGGTGCGTGACACGCTTGGACGTGAAACCCGGACATCTCTGCCATTCTACAGCACCGTCGACATGCTGAAACAAGGTCTCGTCGACTTCTCGGTCGAAGGGGGTTTTCCCCGGCGTAACTTCGGTACCGAATCGAACGACTATTTCGGCGATCCGGTCGGAAGCGCGACGGCGCGCTACGGCGCCACGGACAGACTTACGCTCCAATCCCATGTCGAGGGCGGAGCGGGTCTGATCAATGGTGGCGCCGGCGCTGTGTTTTCGGTAGGAAGCTTTGGTGCGCTTTCCTTGGCGGCTGCCGGCAGCCAGTACGAGGATGGCACAGGTATGCTCCTCAATGGTGGGCTGCAATTCGATATTGGTTCATACGGGCTTTATGGCAGCGTCCAGCAGACCTTTGGAAGCTATGACGACATTGCTTCGATCTCAGCCGATGACGGCGTCGATTTAAGCAGCAACGGCTACATATTTACCGGTTACACGCAAATCTACAGCCCGCGCGTACCGCGCCGGACCATCCAGGCTTCCTTAAGCGTTCCGACGCCGATCGAACGGGCAAGCCTCAACTTGTCCTTCACGCATATCGAGACTGATACGGGCGAGAAAAGCAGTATTGCCGGGATTTCCTACAGCCAAGCGATGTTCAAAAGCACTTCTTTCTATGCTTCGGCCTTCACCGACCTGAACGACAGCGACAGTTTCGGTATTTTCGCCGGCCTGTCGATCCCGTTCGACAATGGCATCGGTCTCAACACGGGCCTCGAGCAATCTCCTGACGGGCTGGCGGTAACGACGGCCCTGACGAAACAGGAGACGAAGCAAGAGGGCAGCTACGGCTGGAGCCTCAGGGACCGCGAGGGCGAGGCGGCAAATCGGTCGGCATCGGCAAGTTATCGATCGAAATATGCGCGAATCGAAGGTCAGGTGAATCAGTACGACGATACCGCACAGGGCAATCTTTGGGTTGATGGTGCGATCGCTGTCGCGGGCGGCGGAGTTTTCGCTACCAATCGCCTCGACGATGCCTTTGCCGTGGTCAAGGTTGGTGCTCCGGACGTCGAGGTTCGCTCGGACAATCGGGTGATCGGACGCACGAACAAGTCCGGCCGCATCATAGTTCCAAACCTGAATTCCTACGAAGAAAACCGTATCGATATCGATACGACCAATCTTCCAGTCGATGCTGCGATCGATTCGACGCGCACAATCGTCGTGCCGGCGCAGCAAAGCGGGGTCGTCGTCGATTTCGGCGTCAAGGAAGACCCCGAAGCGGCTGTCATTTCCTTCGTGAACGCGGCGGGCGAGCCGCTGGAAGCCGGGTTGGCCGGCAGTCTCAACGGAGCAGAAGATGCCTTTGTCGTCGGTTGACGGACAGGCTTTCATCAAGGGGCTCAAGGCCAATAACGCTGCGTCCATTCATATGGCGGATGGGGCAGTGTGCGCGGCAGAGTTTGAATACCGTCCGACACCAGGGCAACAGGTGCATATCGGAGGTGTTCGATGCCAATAAAGCGCCGTCGTCTGGAGGGCAAAGGAAGCAGTCCGAGGAGACCTGTTTTATGAAAATGCTATTGGTTTGCCTCTTTTTCCTCCTGGGAATGTGGGTGGTTCCGGCTGCAGCCAACGCATCCGCGACGTGCACAAATCGGATGGATACAATAGAACTCGAGGCCATGAGCGGCGAGGCGGCCATTGTGACCTTTCCCCCGGTAAGTATCTCCTGCAATGTGACAGGGGCGAATGTCGGTTCGATTTTTTATGCATGCATCACCCTGGCTGATACCGACGACCAGACCCTGAGATCCGAAAACGGTGACAAACTCGCGTTCGAAGTCTTGACCCACGGCCAGTCCGCCGCCAAGGGCGGCTACGACACCTACCGCTACGACGTGCCGGGCACGAAGGGTACAATTGAATACATGTTCGATTATTGGACCGTGAAAATTCCACCTGGTCGTTGGGTCAAGGCAGGTATCTATAAAACAGATCTCCAAGTCGATGTCTGGTATGGCGTGTTGAGCAAGGGGTCTAATCCCTCGTGCTCGGCATCAGTACCCCCACAAATGATTCGTATGGCGACGACGCGTCCACTTAGCGTCGAAATCAAGCCGAGCTGCAAGCTGAACGTCATGGGTGATCTCGATTTCGGTGTTGTCACGCCTGTCACGGATTGGAAAAATATGCGGGCCTCGACCGCGCTGAACGTCCGGTGCTCGCCCGAAGCCAACTACACGATCACGGTCGACAATGGTAAGTCGAGAAGTCCGAAGGTCCGTAAAATGTACATGGCAGGCGAGATGGAGACCTCTGTCGGCTATGAACTTTATAAGGATGCTTCCGCCGGCGTACCGTGGCGAGAAACTGACCCTGAAAAGGGGACCGGCACCGGCTTTCCAATAAAGGTCCCCGTGTACGGCAGAATCACTGAACCGCTAAACAAAAAGCCGGCTGGAAAGTATTCCGACACGGTGCTCGTAACGATCGAATTCTAGCTGCTGGCAGCAGCACGTGATGAACTGGACACGGGTTTCGGCGTGGCGGGAGGATTGATGCGAAACGGCCGAGAGCGATGAGCTTGACGCGGCAAGCCGCCATCCGGCTGCTGACTTGAGCCGCTTCGGGATGACCTCGCCGTCGCAACGAGAAAACGTTTAGTCCAGCAGCGGGCGATGAACTCGACGCGGGTTTCGGCGCGGCAGGAAGATTGAGGCGAAACGGCAGAGAGCGATGAGCTTGACGCGCGTTTTTGGCGCTGCGGTGAGATTAAAGCGCAGCGGGCAGGACGCGGCAAGCCGCCCTCAAGCTGTGACGCGTTGGCAGGTTCCGGAATACCTCGCCGTTGCGACGAGAAACGGCTAGCGGCCTGGCGCTGGGCCGCCAACGAACTCGGTTCACGTGATCCAAATATTCGACGCAAATCCACAAAAGCAAAAGGCCGGGAGCGACCCGACCTTCCTAAACTTACCTCTACATCAGTGCCAGTACATCCGTGGTCAAAGACGAAGATAAGCTGTTCGCTTGAGAACGTTCACTACCCTGTTATTACGACAGAATGATGACGTGCATCGATTAAAACGGGAAGCGCGTACGCAACACCTTTTCGCGCTCGGGAACAAGGTGAACGATCAAGGTAAAGACCGGGTTAATGCGGCTATCGAACTATTGGGCCGGTCCCAACAATCGATCCTGGTTGGTTCGCCCGCCCATGCAGGTGTAGCGAACCTCATAGCGCGGATCCATGATCGCGGTCACGTCCTGAGCCGTACAGTTTCGCCCGGTGCTGCGCAGGAACTGTTCGGCGGCGTCGCGGTAGACTACCGGTGGCGTCGCCACCAGACCGCCGGCTACGCCGCCCGCAAGGCCCTTGACGAAGCCTTGCGTCGCTCCACCGCCGCCACCCGGTCCAATCATCAAGCGGTTGCGCTGCGGATTGTCGATGATCTGGAATGACTGGCCGTTGCTCGCCGTAAATTGTTGCTGCGGCAGGCCGCCATAGTTGGATTTTGCGTAGTCGATCCCCGCGCAACCGGTCAAAGCGGCGAAGAGGAGAGGGGCTGTCAGCAGCAGTGAAGGTTTCATACTGTAACTCCGTAATTGACGCCTTGAGTGGCGTGGCATTCCTGTCAGGCGCACCGGGATCGGCGCCTCGGGCTCGGTTATTTGTTCTCCTCGGCGGTTTCCATCAGGGAGGCCAAAACGCTTCCGGCTGCCCGTGGCAGATCTTCGGCAATCAGCCCAAAGCCAAGTGCATGGGCCGCCGCGCAGTGGATATGAACCGCCGCGCAGGCCGCCGCAAACGGCGCCATGCCCTGCGCCATCAGTCCTGCGTTGAGCCCCGCAAGCACATCGCCCGACCCTGCGGTCGCCAAAAGGGGCGTGCCGTTGCTGTTGATGACGGCGCGCCCGTCTGGCGCTGCAATGACGGTATCGGCGCCCTTATAGATAATGATCGCGTTGGCGCGCGCAGCTGCAGCGCGTGCCCGCTCCAGCTTTGAGGGCATGGCCTCCGCATCGAGATCAGGGAAGAGGCGCTTGAATTCGCCTTCGTGCGGCGTAAGTACCAGGCGCACTTCCGGCAGGCGCCGGGTCGCGGCAAACAGCATATCCGGCTTGTCCTTGAACGATGTGATTGTATCGGCATCGAAGACGAAGTGTCCGGGCGCCTTGTCAAGGAGCTCAAGCGCAAGGGCGCGCGTCTTCTCGCTAATACCGAAACCGGGCCCGATGACGAAGGCGGTTGGCTGGCGCGCTTCGATAAAGTCGGCGAGGTCCTGTCCATGGTCGCACCGGCTGAGCATGATAGATGTCAGATGCGCTGCGTTGGCCGCAAGTCCCTCACCTGGAGAAAGGACCGTGACCGCCCCCGCGCCGCTGCGGGCGGCAGCCATCGCCGACAGGCGCGCCGCCCCCGTTGACGTGGCGCCGCCCGAGAATACGGCGACGTGACCGCGACGGTACTTGTGGGTGTCGACATCAGGCGAGGGGAGTTGGTCCCGCCACAAGCCGGGCGCGTTTTCGAAGCAACGTGACGAGATCGCGGCGAGCACCTCATCCCTGATGCCAATATTGTGGACGATAAGATCGCCGCACAGCTCCCGGCCCGGATAGAGCAAATGCGCCGGCTTCTTTCTGAAGAACGTGATCGTGCTATCGGCCTGGAAGACAGTGCCGAGCGGCAGGCCGGTGGCGCCGTCGAGCCCCGAAGGCACATCGACGGCAATCCTGCGCACCGGCTCCTGGTTGGCGCGCTCGATTGCCTCGGCAGCCTTGCCCGTGACCGGCCGGTCCAGCCCGGCGCCAAACAAGGCATCAACGACGACAGAGCCGGGCTGGGGCGCGAAGCCTTCGATTGAACGCGGACGTAGCGGGCAGTCCGCAAGTGCGCGGGCGGCATCGGTGCCAGCCTTGGGCGCGCCGTTCGACCAGACGAAGGCGCTGGCGCCGTTGTCGTTGAGTGCGCGGGAGATCACGTAACCGTCGCCGCCATTATTGCCAGGCCCACAGAGAACGTGAAACGCTGGTGCATCGCCGTGATGAGCAAGGAGATGGTTTGCGATGCCTTCGCCGGCACGGAGCATCAGCGTGTACCCGTCTCCCGGTCCGGCAGCGATGCTGAGCCGGTCGGCCTCGCTCATTTCGGCCGGCGTCAAAATCTCATATGCCATTCGCGCTTTCCCTTGAACATTTCGCTCGAGACTAGAACAAATCCCGGCGAAATGAAGCCGGTTCAAGCGAAGCCGGTGTTGGAAGTACGCTCCGCAGCCTTCAAACGCGGCAAGGCCGGCAAAGTTCAACAGGCGGCAGCGCCACGCGTATTTGCTGGTCTATGAAGCTCAGTCGGCGCCCAGCCGCACCAGCACCGCGCGCGGGATACCATAGTGGTTGATCGCGTCGTCATGTCTGCGCAGCCCGCAAAGTTCGCGCTGGATGAAATAGGCATGCACTGCTTTCGCCGCCGCCTTCAGGCGCGCCGCGCGCTCCGCGTCCGAGGCTGCGTTCAGTTGCTCCAGCGCCCGTTCGACTTTCTGTCCCGCGCGGCCCAGCGCCGCTGCCATTTCAGCGATGATTTCCATGTCGATCGCGCTCGGCGGCGCTCCGCGATCGAGACCGGATGAAGTGTTTTGTGGCGGTCGAAACGACATGGGCAGCTCGGTATAAGGATCATCGAAAGGCGACGATCATAATTCGAGCATACGAGCCGCCACATCGCAAGGGTGCATTGTTCACCCCGCACGGCTTGCCGCTGCCACGCAGAATCGGCTACGAATCGGCTCCGGCAAAGCCCATGCCTCCCCCCTCCATTCGGGAAAGCATCATTCATGCAGGGTGAACATTTTTGAAACCGACTGTTCGAGCACGACGCATAAGGAGGGACTGCAGCATTTGCTCGCAATAGGAGGTTATTTGAATGAGATTGTCGGCACCAGTTTTCCATTTGAAGCGTCAGGCCAAAAACCTCGCGCGCGAACTTGGCATGCCCCTGTACAAGGCGCTCGATCAGATCGCGGCGAGGGAAGGGTTTACGCGCTGGAGCTTGCTCGCAGCCACAGCGCCTGCAGGATTGCCGGCCAGCAAGTTGTTTTCCCGACTGGATCCGGGCGACCTCGTACTGATCGGCGCGCGGCCCGGCCAGGGCAAAACGCTGATGGGTCTCAGGCTGGCCGTTCAAGCGATGAAGGCAGGTCGTCGCAGCGCGTTCTTTACGCTCGAATACACGGCAAAGGACGTCGTCGATCGCTTGCGCGCCATCGGAGGCAATCCCACGCTATTTGATCAAAGCTTCGAACTGGACCACTCCAATGCCATTTGCGCCGATTACATCATCGAGCGACTGGCAGAGGCCCCAAATGGGACATTGGCCGTCATCGATTATCTGCAGATTCTCGATCAAAAGGGCGACAGACCGGATCTGACGACACAGGTGCAAGCGCTGCGAGGGTTTGCACGGCAACGAGGGCTGATCATCGTCTTCATTTCACAGATCGACCGGTCATACGATCCATCGTTGAAACCCTGTCCCGATCTGCGAGATATTCGATTGCCCAATCCGCTCGATCTCGCCTTATTCGACAAGGCAGTGTTTCTGAGCAATGGCGCGGTGCGGTTCCAGACCATAAATGAGTGAACGCCGATGCCGCAGGCCGGTAAACTCATGAATATGGGCCGACACATAAGTCCGCGAAGCTTGTCGGCCTTCAAAAACCTGCAATGAAAGTCTGGGATTGTGCTTGGAAGTGGCTCCCCGGGCCGGATTCGAACCAGCGACCAACCGGTTAACAGAGGGTTTTCCTTGCGATTTTCCGCGTCAGGGTGCGACAACCTGCAACTATAATAATTATCGACTTACCAATACGTTAGCGCCTCATCCAGTCGCGGCATATTGCAACTTGTCTCGACAAAGCGCGAGCTTTTGTGTAGATAATTCTGTAGATCCCGCAGGGCACCTCCGGGGGAAATTGAGTTAGCAAAGGTTGGTCGCTAGACACATGCCGAAAATCGAACTTACCGACAAATTCTGCCAGTCCGCAAAGACAGGTTCCGTGAGAAAACTGGACTATTTCGACACGCTCGCGAAAGGTCTCGTGCTGCGCGTTTCGGCTGGCGGGCAAAAGAGTTGGTTCGTGGTTTACGGGCCATCGAATCGGCGACAATGGCTGAAAATCGGGACGTATCCCGAAATACCGCTCGGCACCGAAAAGGGGGCTCGCCAAAGGGCCAAGGACACGCGTGCCAACGTGCAAGGCGGAGGTGACCCGATAGCCGCTAAGAAGGCCTACGTCGCCTCGATGACTGTTTTTGATCTGGTTGAGAGCTATATCGCCCGTCGCGCGGCATCACGGCGCTCGGTCGATGAGATCGCGCGCCGGCTTCGCAAGAATGTGTCTGGCTATGATGCCGACAGAAATAAGATCGTGAAAGCGTCCTTGGGTTGCATTGGAGATGTAAAGCTCTCAGAGCTGCATCGTCGCGACATCACCAAGGCGATAGACGCTGTAAAAGACCGAGGCGCTGGGGTCGAGGCGAATCGGGTCTTCGAAGATGTCCGTGCCATGATCCGATGGGGACGCGGTCGCGGCGATCTTGATAGTAACTTGACCGAAGGTATGGCGAGGCCGACTGAAACTGGGGAACGCGATCGCGTGCTGACGGCTGACGAAATGAAGACTATGTGGGCGGCCCTGGCTGAAGCCAACATAAGGGAAAGCACTCGCCGGATTCTGCGCCTGTGCCTGATTACAGGGCAGCGTGTCGGCGAGATCGCGGGCATAGTGCACAGTGAATTGGATATGGTAGGCGGTCGGTGGACGATTCCGGCCAAGCGCGCGAAGAATGGACGCGAACATGTTGTCCCGCTTTCTGAGATGGCCATCAAAATCCTCGGGGACCAGATCGCAGACGTGATAGCACTATCGGGGCGAAAGGGTAGGGGTATTCCGCCTTTCGTTTTCCCAGGACCAGGAGCCGTTGCAGCCGTAACTGGCGCATCTGTCCCGAAGGCGGTGAAGAGAGAACAGATCATTAAGCGCGGGGCCGCTACCATCTTGGGTATTGCGCCGTGGACGCCGCATGACCTTCGTCGATCGGCCGCAACGGGAATGGAAGAGGTTGGCATCTCGCCTTTCGTAGTAGGACACGTGTTGAACCACGTATCCGTGACCAAAAGCAACGTCACCTCGCGAGTATACGCGCGCTACGACTACATGCGGGAGAAGCGGGAAGCACTCAATCTTTGGGCCGATCGACTCGCCAACATCATTGAAGGCAGCGGCAAAGTCCAGCACCTGGGCGGGGAGGAGTTTGCATGAACCGATCTCTGCAATCGCCATTTGATGCCGAAACCTTCTTGCCGCATGCGAGAAAGGTCAAGTCGATCAATAGAGAAACGGAAGAAATCATCTCAGGCCGAGTTGCGGACTGCCTCCATCGCTACGTTGAAAACTGGCCCGATGCATTTGAGCGTGAGAGCAGTCGGCTCATGAGAATCACGGATGGCATAAATAGGGCGCTTGCGGCAATGATAGCCAAGTCGTGGACGTTCTCCCAGGACGAGTCCCCCCCTTTCCATGATGAGGATAGCGCATTTGCGTGGTTAACCTCCGAGGGGAAGGAACCGATCCCGATAGGTGGCTACGACGACTATACTTTCGGCGGTGGCACTGACGAGCTTTTCGAATTCGAGCGCGACTGGACTATGCATAATCTGTGGGAGGTTCGAAAAGCATTCGAGCGGGAGCATTTGGATCTGCTCGAATGGAACAAATTTCGGAAGAACGACCCCTTGAGCCGCCCCCCAAAGTCTGCCGTCAGGTTACCCGCTGACGTCCAAGAACTTATCCACGACCTTTGCCAAATCTGGCACGACCATATTGACCGTCAACTTGGGCTCCCCAGCAGGAGCCCGCGTCCCAGTAATCCTCTGCTGCGATTTATCGGCGCATGCCTGACCATAGCGCTTGGGGACCAGCGACCAGCGGACAAAACGGTGCTCGACTTCATACTAAAGCGTAGTCGTCCGACCATCCGTAGAAGGGATGCCAAGTACGAGCGACGGTTCGACTACTGAGACCCTCCCGATATTGGCGGTTTGGTGATGGCACGTTTGCTTTACGAAGGTGGACCGTTCGGCAGTTTCAATGGTGTGAAAAAGTCCATGTTTACAACACGCAGCAACTGGATGATCGTTCTCGCGCCGATATGAAGGCGTGAGGGAAGAACATGCAGCAGCCCGATCCTTTGGGAGATATCGATGATCTAGTCGATGAGGCTTCCGCCTGCCAGATTATTGGTGGTGTTAATTCTCCAATTCACCGTTCGACACTGTGGCGCGGCATAAAGGCAGGTCGCTACTGCAAGCCTTTAAAGGTTGGGCCCAATATAAACCGCTGGCGGCGCCTTGAGTTGGTTGCTTGCCTTCACAAAGCCGCGGCTGCACGCGACGCGGCGGGATTATGATCATGACCTCCTGGCGCGACGTTATCGAAGTGCACCCAGCGACCAGCCTGTTTCCACCCCTCGAGCCCGGTCGACCCGCCAAGATGGCGGACGACATCCGTAAGGACGCTTCACTGCATCCGGTTGCTGTCTACAAAGACGACGCAGTGGCCGATGTGTCCGTCGATTCGCTGCCCGTCGATGCCATCATAGTTGGCCCGCGGATTAGAAACGACCTTGGCGATATCGACAGCCTCGCCGCCTCAATCGCCACTATAGGATTGCTTCATCCAATAGTCATTTCTCCTGATGGTCGCCTCATTGCCGGAGAGCGTCGGTTGCGAGCCTGCAAAAAGTTGGGCTTGGCCGATATCCCGGTTCGCGTCTTTGAGACATCCAATGCCCGTTGATCCCAGCATATTGGCAAAGTTGCCTCTCGAGCTGCAGGCGGAGATCGCCGAGAACTTGTTCCGCAAGGATTTGCTTCCGAGCGAAATGGACAAGGTGCGCCAGCTCTGTGCAGCTGCGTTGGTTGACCGTTGCAATGGTGGCGCGGGAAAATTTCCCCCCAACACGAAGGTTGGACGCATTCGCGATCAACTCGGTGAAATCTGTGGAACTTCTGGCCGAAACCTCGAAAAGATTGAAGCTGTCTGCGACGCCGCTCGAGACGAACCCCAACGTTATGGCCCCCTCGTCGAGGAGATGGACCGTACAGGGCGCGTTGACCCAGTTTTCAAGCGACTGAAAATTGCCCGCGCGAGGGAAGCCTACGATGCGCGCAGAATATCCGGCGGAACAGTGGATGATCTTACGGCACTGGCGGAAACTGGCTACCGCGCCGCGGTCATTTATTGTGATCCGCCTTGGTCATTCGAGGTCTATAGCGGCAAGGGAAAGCGTCGGTCGGCCGATAGCCATTATGACACGCAGCCTCTAGCGAAGATCATGGCACTCGGCCCCACGGTACAAGCCGTCGCCGCAAGGGACTGTGTGCTGTTCTTATGGGCGGTGCTGCCAGAGTTGCCAGGCGCACTCAAGGTTATCGACGCATGGGGCTTCACTTATAAGACTGTTGGCTTTGTGTGGATAAAATCCACGAAGTCTGGTGAGCCTGACACAGGGATGGGTTACTGGACGCGCGCTAATGCTGAAGTGTGCCTTCTGGCAACGCGTGGATCGCCTAAGCGGCTAGATATGGGTGTGGCTCAAGTCATCATGGCACCGCGGGGCCAACACAGCGCGAAACCAGACGAGGTCGCCTCCCGCATCGAGCGGCTCGTCCCGGGCCCTTACCTCGAACTGTTCGCCCGGAAAATAAGACATGGATGGCAAATTTGGGGCGATGAAGTGCCGGCGTCCTGGGTGGCGGTGTAGGAGCGGTTACATGTGGTCAACGTCTGGACCTCCTCGATCAGCGAGCTCGCTCCTGGGTAGCAAGAAGATTGTGACCAGAAAGGAACATCGCGGAAAGCTGACCGGCAAGCCACTTGCCTATAAAGCTTTGGCGATCGAGCCGTGCCTTTCAAATAGCCAGCGCCGGGTTGGCGCCGCGTTGATCGACCACATGCACGGTTGCAACGGCCGCTGTGATCCTGGCATGCGACGGCTGGCAGTGGAGACCGGCTGCACACTCGATACCGTGCAGTCAGCCATTGCCATTCTGTGTGATCCAAGCAAGCCCGATCGGCTCTTCGACAATGTCAATGCAGGACAGGGAAAGCGTCCGAGCTATCGGGCGCGTTGGAGAAGCATCGAGGCAATCGTCGACGAGTTCGAGGCTAGGACGCGTTCACGAACTGTTCAACGACAGCCGAACAGTGCAGGCCCGTCGACTGTTCAGGGACAACCGAACAGTGCGGGTACGCCAACCGTTCGGGAACACCTGAACAGTCACTGTTCGGAAAGTGACCCGCCAACTGTTCGGGAGTTGCCGAACAAAACCAATGTAAGAACCAATACAGGCGCGCGGCCGGCCGCCCCTCAAGCGGCTGGGCCGTGCCGCGCGCCTGTATTTAGCGAAGCAAAAAGTGCATTTGGAAATACCCGTCAGCCGGGCCGCGCTCTTGCTGTGAGGGCAAGCGCGCCCGGCTTCCCTCCCGTTGGCGATCCCCACCTGGAGCCGCCGGTGGCGGCTTTAATCCAAGCAGCGTGCGCTGAAGCCGAAAAGGGCAGTGTCGCCAACCCCAAACCTACCCGGCTCGACCGCCCACTCATCACCGCTGAGCAACGCCGTGAGAACGAAGCTTTCGAGCGCCTCGATGCAGGCCTGCGGAAGGGCGGAATAGAGTTCTACCTCTCGGCCATGGATCGGCTCGATGCAGATCTTCGCGATATGGCCGTTGCGGCTGAAATCGCCGAACCCGGCGCGGGTGCCGCCACGGTTCGGCTCGCAATGCTGACGCCCACGATCGGACGAAAGGAGTAGATGGCCATGCGAGATCTATTGAGTTCAATGCTACGTCCAAAGGAGGGAAAGGTAAGACATCCTCCGCTGATCACTGAGGTTTTGAAGCTACAACAACGGAAATAGGAGAAAGTTATGTCTGTTCTGAATTTGCAATTACAAATGTTTGTCGATGAGCAGGTGTCCAAGTTTGATCTGGCAGATCGTGACCTCAGCGACATTGAACGCGGCTATCTCTTGGGACTACAGGATATGCGCGAGTGCGGGACCACAGAGGTTCGTAAGTTTTTTGCTACGATGTCGGAGTGGTTTAATCAAAATGTTCCACGCAACGCGGCAGAGCACGGCGAACTAGGAGCCTATAATAACGCCAGTAAGGCTCTGGGCTTCGGCGATTTTTATGAACTCGCAAGTGAAACCTATGGTGACCCAGAAGCTCGGGATGTTCAATGCCGGCAGTAGGCAACGCTCTGGCGCTCATTGATGAGGCGTTGTATTTTAAGTCATGCCAACGCTGTCAAATTCGAAATGGGAGGCGTTCGCCCGAGCCGTGGTTCAAGGGCGACCGGCTTCACACGCCTACGCTAAGGCATACAAAGTCACTGGCAACGCAGCTGAAGTGAACGCTTGTAAACTACTAAGAAATACTAAGGTGGCGATCAGGGTGGCGGAGTTGAAGGGGAAGGCAGCAATACGGACGGAAAAAACGGTTGCGTCGCTGGTCGCCGAACTTGACGAAGTCATTGTTTTCGCAAAGCAATGCAACCATCCTTCGGCCATGGTCGCTGCCATCACCCAACAGGCCAGGTTGCTCGGCCTTGAGTCACCACGGCCGCTTGAGATCATGCATCGTCCCGCCCCGCTGCCGACAAGAGTGCTTGAACTTAGCCTGGAAGAATGGACGGCGCAGTTTTCCACCCCGCTTAGGCTGCCCAAGCCAGGCAAAGACCCTAAGCCGCTCAAGCCGATCCGGGAGGAAAAACGCCTGAAGACGCTTGCCGCCGACGAAACCGTCGCCGAACGGCCCGCTATTGCGGAGGCCTCAACATGGGAGCCGGGTGTGATCTACCTCGATGACGAACCGTAAAACAGCCACACGCGCCTATCCGGTTACTCGGGCCGGGTTAATCGCCGACTTGAAGGAAATAGCCGCCCAAGCACAGAAACATGGCGACTTGGCTGCTGCCGATGAGGCACTTGAGTTGGCATGGCGCATTGCGGCAGCCGAGAGGGAGATCCACACCCTTCACTGACATCTGTCCAATTTTGTTGGCATCCGTCTGTGCATTATTACACAATTCGTTGCCGACCGGCCACCGCGCGACTGATCCGACGGGTGCTCGGTGCCGATTTTGAGTTTGAGAAGACAATGCCGGTGGAGAAGAGGATCGCGCTAACACAAAAGCTGCACCGCTATCCGAATAAATGGCAAAGAAGCGGCCACTCTCGCAGATCGCCGACGCGCTGGTCAAGGCTGGTTATTTCGACCGCCGGCAAGCTCTACAACAGATGGCTATCTTAGGCATGCTTGAACTCCAGCCGACGAATTCTGCTTTTTGCGCGGCTCCCCTGTCCAAAGAAAACGTTGTTTGCGGATGCAGTGTCGAATAACAGTTTGAAGACACGCAAACGACTCGGTAAAATCAGGTTAGTACAAGTGGGAACCTCCGAATCAATTCAGGAATTTCGGGACAGCATCACATCGATCCTGTTGTCCGAGCGCGATTTTATAGATTGGGATTCAGTGAACGCTGGGGTGGCTGGTGCCAAAGAGGCGGCTAGCCAGCTTGAAGCGATACGCAATAGTGAGGAAGGTATAAGCGTAGATCGGCTGGCGCAGGCACTTGGAGAGTATCCGAGAATTTACGATGTCGCGCTTAGCCTGGTAGCATTTAACACTAGCGGCTCGCAGGTGTCTAAGTGGGGCCTTGGCGAATCAGTGCCGAGGACGAGTATCGGTCGTGAGCATTTAGCGCGGCAGCTGATTCATATTGGTCTCGGCAAGGCGTTGGCGACCCAGGCGCCGGTCATTGACCTTTTGACCATTGCTGAGGTCTATAAGGATAGCTTCCGCCGAAGATTCAGGTCGGGCGACCGCTTTGGCGCGGAGGTTAGCAAGATTGTAACTGAAGCCATTCAAGCGGCCGCAGGCGAACTCGCCCAAGCGGTGCGGGTTCAGAACGATGCTTTTGGCGACGTGGCACTGAGGCGCTCTCTTGACTATGTTGTCGCTATCGAAGGGCGTCCAATAGCTGGTATCGCAACTGTTTTCCAAAACCAGTCAGGAGGCCGACAGCAGCGCGACCTTTCCGTAACATACCCAATTCTACAGCAAAAATTAGCCGAATATGGGATGGTCCTTGTTCTCATTGCCGACGGGCAAGGGATGGCTGAGGCGTCTGACCGCGCTCTACTGCAGCTTTTCGAAAGCGTGCGCTATCCGATGACATTGGAGCAGGCGCGGAAGGGAGCGCTCAGAACCGCGCTTGTTGCTTCGGCCCAACAACCTCCGCCAGAAACACTCGATGCCGCAGCAATATCACTTCTGATAGGTGGCGCGCTTGACTCTCATGACATAATCACAGCCGACGAGTTGCCGCTTGCAAAAGGGCCTGCGGTCTTGGCGCTTGCGCGGTACGCTGAAGGTCATCGCGCGCTGGCGTTAAAACTCTCTAGCACAGGTGACACACTCAGCTGGAAACATCCGGATCTTTCCCAAGAGGCGCGAATTCTGTCAGCCAGATTTGATAGCCGACGTGCCCTCGAATTGCTTGGCAAATGCCTCGGTTGGCAAGCGGACCGGACAGAAAATGAGAGCGAGGTAACCTGGACGGTTCTTTCGACGCCCGATTCGCCGCCTTTCACCGGTAGGTTAGTCGCGGCGGCTCACGGTGCAGGCCTTACACCGGACGCTCGAGGTATAATTTCCCGCCACGCGCTTGAGCTGTCGCCGGGTGCTGCCTTCGCGATCCTACTTGCCAATCGAGATTTAACCGGGACCGAGATCGAGGCTCACCGAAAGCGGCAAGCCGTTCTTCCGATGAATATTGTTGTTATCGGGCCCAATCTTCTCCGGCAGATCGCACGGGGAGCTAACCCTCTTGGGATCATTAACCGCGCGGTACTGGATCAGTCAGATCTCACCAAAGTTAGTCCGTTCATCCTCAGCAATGCGACACCCGAACGAATGTTTTACGGGCGAGATGCGGAAGGGGCTACTGTGATAGGGACTATTTCTACCAACAGTGTCGCGCTGCTTGGAAGTCGGCGCATCGGAAAGACGTCTCTCCTTCGCCATGTACGTCAGGAACTACTTGCCGCTAATTTTCTCCCGTTCTTCGGTGACTGTCAGACCGTAAAGACCTGGTACGATTTCGCAGCGCTTGCAAAATCGGAATGGGGTGTTGAGACCGAACAGAACTTTCGTCCTCAACACCTTGGAGGACTAGTGCGCGCACTCGGTGCGGGTTCTGAAAAGCCTGTGGTGATACTGCTTGATGAAATTGATCAGTTACTTGAGTGGGATCGCACGCATGCAGATGATTCCGTTCCAGAAGCGTTTTTCAGAGCATGTCGTTCATTGTCGCAAGAAGGAGCCGCACAGTTCGTTTTTTCCGGTGAACGTACCATCGCGCAGCGAATCTGGGATCCACAATCGCCGCATTGGAATTTTTGTCGCCCGCTAGCGTTGGCTCAGCTGACGCAAGACGCGGCTACATCGCTGCTTATTCAGCCTCTTAAGGCAATTGGTATTCGGATTGCTGATGAAAATCGCTTTGGAGCGGAAGCCTGGCGATTGACAAGTGGTCACCCCCAAATCGCGCAATACCTCGGTGATCGCTTAGTACGCCGGCTGGACGCCCAGGCTAATCGGCAGGAGCTTCAACTAAGTGTCGACGACATCGTGGAGGTGGCTGAAACATATCAATTTGCTGAGCACTATCTCAATACGTACTGGGGGCAGGCCAATGCACTTGAGCGTGAAATTAGCTTAGTTGTTGCTCAAGCGCCTATTGCCCCAGGCAAACTGATCAGCGAGTTGAAGATCATCCATCCGACAATTGGTGCGGGCGGCTTCGAGAATGCGCTCCGCATGTTGCAGCTATATGGCATTACTATCGAACAAGATGGCGAGATTCGGTTACGCGCAGCATGGTTCAATGAGGCGCAGTCCTACTTTGGGCGCACCACTGCAGAACAGAAAGAGGGGTCGTGGTAAATGGCGCACCTACAAGGACCAGTTCCACTCGACGATACTACTTACATTGAACGGTCGTTCGAGCGCGAGCTGCAGCGCGAACTCATGGCGGACCGCTGGGCACTGCTCCTCGGCCCGCGACAGCACGGAAAGACGTCCGCTTTAGTCCGATTGCGCTGCTCATTGATCGACAATGGTGTACAGGCCGCGCTTGTTGACCTACAAGCTGCTCCGGCGCCACAGAGCTACGGGGATTTCGCTGCTTGGGTCGCCACGGAGGTCCGCCAGCAACTTGGCACCAACGGACAGGCACAGATCAATAGCCAAGACATCGGTGTGCTACTCGGAGCTGCTCTCGCGCCGGGCAGATCACCAGTAGTCATTCTCGTTGATGAGGCATCAAATATCTCTAATGTTGCCTGGCGCAACGCATTCTATGGCCAGCTCCGCGCTATTTCGAGCCGACGCGCCACGGCGAGGCCAGAAGATACAGCGGCACGGCTGCGTTTTGTTTTTGCGGGCACATTTCGCCCAGAAACATTAATCGACGCTGCCAATTCACCTTTCAACGTTTGTGAGCGTATCGACTCTGACGATCTGACCTCCGAGAATGTAAACGAGCTGACCCGCGAAATTCTGGGTGAAAAGGAGACGTATCTTGCAGCGAAAATTTACGAAGAGGTCGGTGGACAGCCGTTCTTAGTCCAAAAGTTACTAAGCAGACTGCAAGGATGCGACGACTTGCAAAGGGTGCTCGATGCTGAGATTACGCACCTTCGCACGGGGGAGTCAGATCATATAATAGATCTTTTCCGGAAGATGCTATCCGAGCCAAGTCTTGCCGCCATTGGCGCGAGGATGGTTCGTGATGGTGCAGCGCCGGTAGAAGCGGCAGATCCTGATTTTAGATACATGCAGGTGCTGGGTCTCGCGCGAAGGTCGGGAAGCAACCTTGTCTTCCGCAACCAACTCTATTCAACGATAGCTGCCAATAGTCCACAATTGGGAGGTAGAGCTCAAGCGACCGCTTTAGCGCCGATGTTTCCTGTTGTGCTAGCGGCGTTCAACAAGGTTCAAAATGTTGAGCTTCGTGAGATTGCCTGGTCAGCCCATAAGGGGGCCATCGCGTCATATCGATCAGGTGCCAATCGGCTTGCGCTCGCAGGATTTGGCGGGTCGCTCGAAGCTATGCTACTCGACCTGATGCAGCGCCAACCGGCAGGAACGCTTCCGACCCTAATCTCAGCAGCTGGGTTAACCTTGGGTGGACGGGAAAGCCCAAACGATCCATCAAGTTGGAATTTGGTGACTTTGATCAAGGTCGGGCAGAAAGCCGGGGGCGGTGGAGGCTTTGATCCGCCGCAAGCACTCAGGCAGTGGAGAAACTTGATTCATCCGTCAGTCGCGCAGCAAAATTACCGAGCAGATGCCGATCTCGAACCAGAAGCTCGATCGGCAGCGAATTTGCACGAGATTTTGCTGAGAGACCTTCCTTAAAAAACGAACGACGTGTGTTCACTGAATGCTATCTCGATCCGGCAGTGAGTTTAATGGCCGTGATCAATGGGCTGATGAAGCCGAAGGCGATTCACCTCTGTGGATGTTCCGCAGAAGCCAGATCGCTAGCATCCGCCCGCAGCCCTTCGAGTGATGGCACCCATTCAACGCTCACGCCCACAGCGCGGATGTTTACCGGAAGTTCCTATCAATACGAGTAACTTCATGGTGGTCTAACTAGCTTGCGGCGCAGCCTTGCTACAGAACTGCCCTGTACACAAAGGTACACTTTCCAGCACATAGCTTCTTGCGCGTATTCTTTGCGTACAGTAATACCGTGTTCAGTGTTGTCTAAAAGGAAAGTGTACGGAAGTGGCGATTGTCGGCTATGCGCGCGTGTCCAGCGTCGGGCAGGATCATGCGGGACAGGTGGAACGGCTAAAAGCTGCCGGCGCCACCAAAATCTTTCAGGAAAAGCGCTCAGGCGTCGATCGCGAGCGCGACGAGCTGAAAAAGTGCCTGGACTATGTGCGGGAGGGCGACACGCTCCTGGTAACGAAACTCGATCGCTTGGCGCGCTCGGCCATTGATCTGCTCAACATCGTTCGGGAAATGCAGGGCAAGGGCGTCGCCTTCAAGGCGCTTGACCAAAGCCTTGACATGACGACGCCGGCCGGCAAGCTTCAGCTCCAGGTTCTTGCGGCCGTTGCCGAGTTTGAGACCGCCATCCGGCGCGAGCGGCAAATGGAAGGCATCGCACGGGCCAAGGCCGAGGGGCGGACAGGCGGCCGGCCGAAATCGGTTACGGACGCCATCGCCAGCGACATACAGGCGCGCCGGACGGCCGGCGAAAGCTTTCGCTCGATCGCGAAGAGCGTCGGTTTCAGCGTGGCCACGGTGCAGAATGTTTTAAAGAGCGAAGCTTCCGCCGTCGATAATGCGGGGTAGGGCTGCGGGCACAGTCCGGCTAGAAACCGCGCGGTCATTTGTGCGGTAACTGCATTATGAGATAGAGGGGGTGGGCAAGAAGCTGGCTATGCCCAGCGGGCCATCAGCGACACCAGTCCTTGACCCGCTCGCCCTTGTTGTTAACAAAGGCGATGTAGGGCTGCGGGCTGGTCGAATGGAACACGGCGACGAAATGGCCATAGCGCGTCTTGCCCTTGGCCAGATATGAGCCAGCACCGTTCTTCGCCCAATTGCCGTCAAAGCTATAGGTGTTGGGACCAACGACGATTTTGCCATTGGTGATCAGCGATACATTGTAAGTCTTGCCAGAGGTGGCAGATTGGCAGGTCATCGTCCAATCGCTGCGATCCGGCACGTAGGATGGCCTGGGCAGTACAGGCACGATAGCTGCAGTGGTAGTCGGCGGGCGCATTGCCACCTCTTTCCGCGTATCGCTGATGAACTCGGAGAAACCTGCCACTTCATCGCTGTTAAGCCACGCCATCTGATCGCCGGGAGTGGTGACCATCTTGGCAATGACGCTGTCAGGCATGCCATAAAGTTTGGCAAGCCGCGCCATTTCAATTGTCGTTGCCTTGGCTGATTCACCCTCGTAGGGCGTGACTTCATCGCCTTCCGGGGCTTCTTGATAGGAAGACGCCGAGTGTACGCCGATACGCGCGCCTGCCATATGGTAGCGCTTCGCTCCTGCGGCCCACACCAGCGGGCACATTGAGTTGCAGCGATCACCACTCGCTACGGCAGTTTTAAGGCCGAGCAGATGCACCGCATAGGCCAGCTTTACCCCAGCGCCGACATTGCCACCTGGCGAGTTGAGCAGCAGCGATTGAATGGCGTTGCCCGCCTCATTGGCGGCGGTAACAGCTGCAATCAGTCGCACGTTATCGCCTTCGACGATCTCGCCATCCATGAGCAATATTTTATCTGAGATAGAAGTAAAGGTTGCAGCATGGCTGGTGCTGGCCAATGCTGCGGCGGCGAAGGCCGCTACAATGCGTTTCATTTTTTGGCGCCCCTTTTATTTTTCTATTTCTTGGCAGATGCCATTATTTCCGTGACGTGGTGGTGACTGACGGTCGGGAGAGAAGCAGCAAGGCAACGTTCATACCCGATGTCATCAAGTTTGCCGGATCCCAACGACCATTTTGGATTCCCTATTCGCAGGCAACGCTGTCGCCATCGCGGTCAAGCTTACGGGAATAGCCCGGCTCGTCGACGCGGATCGGTGTGCCGCCAGCGGCCCGAGCAGCGGCGCAATTCGGGTAATGAACAGTCGCGTCCGATTCTGTCTTCGGTTTTTCGTGCGCCGCCGCCATCTGTTCGACCAGCATATGTCGAGGCAGTTCGGCCTGCGGACCGCACCAGACCTTCAGCCGCGCCGCCCTGGCCCCGCTGCCCTTTTCATAGCGCAGTGCGTGGCCTTCGCGCATCAGCACCTCGCCGACATTGACGCTGCCAGCGAAGACGTGAGCCAGCGTGCGCCCGAAGCGGTCGACGCCCGTTGCGTTATAAGTTACGTCAGCAGCGCCGCGCACTAGCTGCCCCAGCCGTTCCTTGGCCTTGAGGCCGAGAACCAGTTCGTTCTCGCAGCGCGACCGGAAGGTTTCCGGCGTGTCAATCTCAGCGATGCGGATGGTCTTGCTGTCGATCTTCAGCGTGTCACCGTCAATGATGACGACGTGGCTGCGGGCGCTGGCCGTGCTATTGGCGGCTAGTGTGACCGCTAGCGCCAATGCAGTGATGATCCGGCGCATCATTCGGCCGCCACCATCTGAACGACATTGCCATTCGTCATATCGGCGATACGCTGCGGAATACCGCGGAATATTAAAAGCTGGACTCGAGATGGGGTCCGACGCTTCTATTCCTGGGATGTTCCTCGCCTGCAGATATCTTATAATTTCTTCGGGCCGGCATTGAAAACGATACCGCAGCCCTTGCGGCGAGACATCGATTCGATAGCCTGCATCTCGCCCTTAAGCCGGGAGACTTCGGCCGCCTGTGCGCCGTCGCCCTTTATGAAGAACAAAGCTGGCCAGAACACAACCAATGCGACACCCGTAGCGACGGCATCGCCGGTTGCTTTTTGGTTCTGCATACCGGCAGCTGCAGCGGCCCGAGACGAGATTTCAGTCGCCTCCGAGGCCAGTTGCTTGCACGACAGTGATTGATAGCTAAGCGCTGAAGTGTACGCCGGCGCTAAGCTGTCAGCGCGTGACGCACAACCCCCGAGGACGGCGCACGCCGACAACGCAACAATGAATTTCTCCATTTGGTATTTGCTCCTGCCCAAAACGGGCCTTTGTTCGTCATTTTAAGCAAGCGTCGGTTCGACGGGCCTGCTCATGCGGGCACTGCTATCACTCAACCTAAGCCGTTGCTTGCTCCTGGCTGCCAATTTCTTGCGATCAGACGCGTCTCTGTCCTATGGGAGGATACTGATTTGCGATTCGGCAAGAGCCCCTTGGGGTCTCTTGCCACCGGTGTGTTGATCGCGATCGGTTTGGCTACCTGACTTGTTCGATCTAGGTCCTGAGGATCAATCACCGCACTGACGATCGCACGCGTAACCGTCATGGTCACGGTCAAGCTTTGACATGCCGTTCTTGAGATCGGATTGCGCCTGCTCGCAGGTGACGGTATTGCCGTTGTCCGGTCCGACGTCATGCGTGCAGGTGTAGCCGAAAGCCTGACCTGATAGGAGGAATGCGAATGCGATGGACGCGATAGGGGTTTTCACTTTTTTTGCCTTTCGTTCTGGCGCAAAGAAATTTACAGCGACAACACGGCCGGCTGCTGAATTTGCGCCAAGGTTGGGGTCCAGCACCTGTTGAGTGCGGGATTTTCCTATCAATTCGAGAACAATCCTGCTTGCGTTTGAATGCCAAAGTCTTGGGGTAAGACGCCAATCAGATCTCAGCTTGCTGCCGATCGCAATGCTCCCAGAAGTTGCGCTGAGCTGCCAAAGCGCTCATACTGCGGTTAGATCGCATGCGCATGATTTTCGGTTAGCTAGCTTTTGTATAACGCTGGAGAACGATGGGATGCCAACGTCAATAGGCTTGGCTGTTCACTTGGCGGTTTCAGAGCTTCAACGCCGCGGCATTGACTCAACTCCCCTTCTTGTGCGCTCCGGTTTGTCAGAGGCTGCGCTTGCCAGCCACAAACGGGTCAAGGTCAGAGCGGCGATCGAGTTTCTGGAGCGCGTTGCGCTTGCTCTTGACGACGACTGGCTCGGGCTTACGCTTGCAGCGGATTTCGACCTGCGCGAACTCGGCATGCTTTACTATGTGGCGGCGTCATCGGAGCGATTTGGCGACGCACTCAAGCGCCTCGATCGGTATGAGCGCATTGCCAATGAAGCGCTGGACCTGAGGATCGTCCAGGGTCTGGGCGGTCGCGTCGGACTTTTTTACAATGGAGTGCCTCGCCATGTCGATCGGCATCTGATGGAGTCTTTTGCGGTCACGATCGTTCGGCTTTGCCGGCAGCTTGTCGGAAAGAGGGTCGTGCCGCTTTCGGCACGATTCATGCACCATCGCGCGGACGGGCGAAAAATCCAGCAGTTTCTCGGATGCGAGGTCAGCTTCGACGCGGATGGCGACGAGATACGTTTCGACGCGAGCGTCATGGACTTGCCTGTGCTGGGCTATGACCCGTATCTCAGCGATCTGATGGTAAAGAGTTGCGAGGATGCACTTGTGCGACACGCACCCGGAATCAGTCCGTTCCGGACCGACGTCGAGAACGCCATTACGCCGCTTCTGCCGCACGGTAAAGCGCAGGCAAAGACGGTGGCCGAGAAGCTAAACCTCAGCGAGAGGACGTTCGCGCGGCGGCTGGCGGCCGAGGGATTGAGCTTTGGAGAAATCCTCGACCGGATGCGACGCGATCTCGCCATAAGCTATCTGGAACAAAAGCTGCGCGCATCGGACATCACGTGGCGGCTTGGCTTCCAACAGCCCAGCGCCTTTACCCACGCGTGCCGACGCTGGACCGGCAAGAGCCCTTCGGCATTTCGCAGTCGTCCGTGGCCAGCGTGAGGCTTGCCGAGTCGGTATGATGTGGAGCCGGCCATCGCCTGACTGGCTTTCAACAACCAAACAACTTCAACCAGGGCGCTTGTTGTTTATTGAGAGAGCCCGCCAGATACTGCGAATTGAACATCCACTGGCGCGAACATGTCGGTCATTTCTGCTAGTTCGATACTTAGTTTGCGCACCCAGGGTGTCAACCGCGTCGTTCGCCCATCCTATGGCCAGCGAGCGGCGATCAGTTCGTTTTCGCGACAGCGGAGACGGCGAACTGAGACTAACGCAGGTTTTGCCAATTCCAGACATCCGCGAGCATGCTCGTGAAGATCCAATCGGTCTGTGTAAATGAAACTTGCTTAAAAGCGCACGGTCATCACCGGCGACGAAATGCACCCCGATTTCTACGCCTACATCGCCGTTGCCCACATCATGCGCGACAAGTGTTGTGGAGGCTGTTAAGAAAGCCAACATTTTCATGGAGGCGGCCCCTGGGCCCGATGGGACAGCCAGATCCCAAGCGGGGGAAGGCTTTGCGCAAAGGCCTAGAAGAAATCGCTTTCGAGCGTTTGTTTTTAATCAGAGTGTTGGGAGGCCTCGACCGGGATCGAAACTGGGAATCATCCTTGGTTTGGAGCAAGGATCGTGACAGGCGAGGAAAATCGTCCTCGAATTGAAGTCAATTGGCGTTTCAATCGCGATGGACGACTTCGGCACGGGATATTCATCGCTGTCGACACTCCAAACCTTCCCCATCGACAAAATCAAAATCGACAGGACGTTCATCCGTAACATCACGACTTCGGCACAGTCGCAAGCGATCCTAAAGTCTACCATCGCCCTCGGGCGCGCGCTCAACATCGATGTCCTGGCCGAAGGTGTCGAGACAGCGGCCGATCTCGATTTCCTGAAAAAGGAGGGATGCAACCAAGCCCAAGGTTTTCTATTCGGGAAACCCACGAGTCCGGGAATGCTTGAGCTCAAAAAAGCGTCGACGGAGGCACACGAACCCCTATTTGAAGATGGTAGAGGACGACTTGTAGAGCATCTTCTTTTGAGACAGCAAACAACTTGATCACAAATCGTAATACTGGCGGAATGCATCTTTGGGGGAGGGCCTCAGTGCTTATTGCGTAGCGTACCTGACGCGTCTTAAGTTCGACCTCCCGCCTTGCCATTCCTCGTTGCTGCTGCGGCCGACGGGCTGTGCAGCCGCCATGGTTAGGGAAAAGCTGCTCACGGCTTCGCCCCCGCAGCCCAAACACAACCGCGGGAGCGAGTACCGCCAGCAGAGGATGATGTTCAAAATAGCTGATTTGTTTCGAATATGGGAGTGACGCCATACTTGAACATCACATACTCAACTTTCGGGAATCAGGGTGGACTGCCAGGACTGGTGTAAAAATCCCTCCAGCCCGATTGCCTGACCCACGCTGGTATATGACAGCGGATAATTCCGACAGTAGCCAAGATAGTGTGATATAGACGGGTAAAGGGGCTATTACTTGTTGGAGGACAAGGAATGAGCGTTGCTATGA
The DNA here is from genome assembly GCF_000686005.1 of Phyllobacterium sp. UNC302MFCol5.2. Lineage (NCBI taxonomy): Bacteria > Pseudomonadati > Pseudomonadota > Alphaproteobacteria > Hyphomicrobiales > Phyllobacteriaceae > Phyllobacterium > Phyllobacterium sp. UNC302MFCol5.2. The sequence goes on along the minus strand of NZ_JMLL01000011.1, from coordinate 142,444 downwards.
ACCGTTCGCCGGTGAATGAGGAGGCAACCCTTCCCACCGAAGCTGAGGTTCTCGCACAACTTGAACGCATTCAATCTAGTCCGGAGTTTCATGCGCCCGAGCGGGCGCGCAGATTCCTGAATTATGTTGTTAAAGAGGTGATCGCGGGCCGTGCCAACTGGATCAAGGCCTATTCGGTCGCCCTTGAAGTCTTCGGACGCGACTCATCGTTTGAAGCGCAAGCGGACCCCGTAGTCCGCATCCAGGCAAGTCTCATCAGGCGTGGCCTTGAATATTATTACCTGGTAGCGGGTCAGGATGATCCAATTATCATCACCATGCCGAAGGGCGGTTACGTGCCCATCTTCTCGAAAAGGTGTACAATAACATCTGCCGTCGAAGTCCGCCCGCTAGCGGGCTTATCCAAAGAGTTTCTTTTGACGCACGAACCGCCTCGCAAGTTGGGAAATCTTGCGGCCATCGCTTTCATCGGTCTAGCACTGTCAGCCAGCGGCTACCTGATCCGCTCTCATGCAAACTTTTCCGGCAAGACTGCTGTCGCGATCAGGGGAACAGGACCTCATATTCCTCGATTACTCGTTAAACCGTTCAGTGACCTTTCGGGTACACAGGGCTCGGCAAATATGGCGAAGGGACTAACTGAGGAAGTCCTCACTCAACTTTCGAAATTCAAGGAAATCATCGTCGTGGATGGTGTTGCATCCAGCACTGTCATCGATCCGTACCCAACCGTTGTGCTGGAAGCAGCTGTCCGCATCGAGGACGAGAGGCTTCGGCTAAGCACCCGTCTCGTCAACCGTGCCGATGGTTCCATTTTTTGGACGAAAAGCTACGAAAACGATATCCAACCCCATGGCCTGTTTCAGCTTCAGGAGGACATCGCTCGTTCGATGGCTACGGCGCTGGCGCAACCCTACGGTGTTATTTTTCAAAGCGATGAGGGCGGCCTCGCACAGTCGCCGCCGGATGATATTCAGGCCTATACCTGCTCTTTGGCCTATTGTGGCCACACCAAGTAATATAATGAAATTCGCCTACCCCTCGTTAGCTTGATTCGTTCATGCTTCTTGGGTGGGTCCCACTTTCGCGCTTGCCAGCACTGAGACCGCAATTGAGCTGCAAGCTACCCGATTGCTGTGTGGCTCGATCCCTTAGTGAGGTCTGCCAGTGTACTAGAGAAGGTGCGCCGCGATGAAGCGACGGCCTCTGCAGAGTTTTGATCATGAGATACCATTCCTGACATCTAAGAAGTTCCGTGGGATAATCGCCGCCGCCGATCCCTCCCGGGTAATTATGCGCCACTTACTTCTCGGGATCAGTCAAAAGCTTGCACCAATGCTTGTTATCACTTGGTGATCCGAAAGACAGGGCGTAGTATGGTGGGTAGAAAAGGCGTTCAATCCTTTTCTATATTGCCCAAAACAAGCCCGCTGGTGCAGACCTCGCGGCAGCGGGCCTTTGGAAAAAACGAAATCTTTTTGCCGAGCGTATAACGTCTGTCGTGGTGATCGCGAATGATGTCGAGCTTGCATGGGCCGTCGGCCACACTAGGGCTGGGCATTTCGATCGTTACTTGCTCCCGAACCCTTTTGGGAAAGGATACTAAAATGCTTAGATTGAAACCACTTTTTACCGCATCGATAATTGCGATCTCTCTCGTGAGTTCGTCAGGATTGTCGTGGGCGACCGAGCAATCGCAGCAACGCCAGCAAGCCCGCGACACCAAACAGCAAGCCCGTCCGGCTGCACGGCAAGCCAAACAGGATTGTCGCGCCGCCGACCAGAAAAGCAATGCGGCCTGCCGCCAGGACAAGCGCTCCACTAAGCAGGACGCACGGCAGACGGGTCGAGCCATCAAATATTGAGTCGAAAAAACCCCGCCGCTGGGGTTTCAGCACAACGACGGGTAGGGGTTTACCAATCGGGACGGGTATGGACACGATTGGCACCTTATCATGAGGCAAAAAGTGGCTCCCAGCAATTAGGGTTTTCCCTAGATTGTCTGGTGAAAGGTGTGGTCGAACCAACGTTGGACCGTAATTAACGCGATCGCCGCCCTGCTTCTATGAACTCAGCCTTATCCTCTAACCCTGCCTATTCGTTATCGGAAGGCATGACGAATGATTCACGACCGCAGAGCAACCCAACGCTCGTTGGTTCAATGCGTAGGTGCTGAAGTAGGCCGGGCCGTTGATGAAGATCGCTAGCAAGTCTGGAGAAATAGACTACCACGTCACATAACAATTAAGCCTGCACAAAGGGGAATATCATGCGAAACGTCCTGACACTCATCGCAGCTACGGCGATAACGCTGTCGTCTGTGATAGCGGCTAATTCACAAAGCCCAAATCCCCTCCCGAAGGCCAGCGATGTGCTGGTCCGATATGGAAAGGACATAGAGGGCTGGACCATATATACAAATCAAACCCGCGGAGATTGCTTGATCGTTCGCGACTTCGGTCAGGGTTCGGTGCAGATGGGTGTTACCCCAAATCAAAAGGAGATCGGGTATCTCGGCGTGTTCACAAAGGCTGATATCGGCCTCAAGAACGGGAACAAGACCGACATCTTCGTCGCCCTCGACCGCAATCTATATAGAGGTGTAGCCACCAGCACCAACGGCGAACTCAAGGGCGGACTTTCTGGCGGCTACATTTTGACCGATGACCCGAAGTTCAAGCGCGACGTAGCAAAGAAATATGAAATGACCGTTTTTCCGGAAACCAAGGGGACGTTCGTCGTCGACCTAAAGGGGACTTTCAAGGCAATGGCAGCGGGAAAAAAGTGCCTCAAGCATTGACCACGCGCTCGTAACGAGCACTGGCGCAAAAGACCCGGCTGTTGAGGTTCAAGCACATCGACGGGTTAGGGCTACCAAAAGGTCGATGCGATTTGTCCGCAGCGCTGCCTCACGCCACGAGTACAACCCCAGATCATCACGATTAGACATGCTATTTTGCGGTCGATCGAGACTGCGTTCCTGTCGGCCAAAGCAACGTTGTCATGAAGATTGCATAGGCGATGGCCACCAGTATGTATGTGACCCGGGTGGAAAAGGAGTCGGCAGCAGACCCCGGAAGCGGTGACACTCCTGTTCCGAATACGAGGAGGAAGATCGTTAAGGCGCCGGCGTAAAGTTTAGCGGCAGGAGAATGCATGGCCGCTCGACCGCCAAATATCAGGCCCGCCATCAGCACCAGCAGAAAGAGGAAAATGTGGGATGGGTGTACCTGAAGCAGCCCGAATGCGAGAGATCCTGCTATGCCGCCAGTAATATTGGTTATCACGATACCCAAGGCCGCGCGCGTGCTAGCAGCGACGTCGAATTGTGACAGTAGTGAGACGACAGTTATCGGTATGACAATCGCCGTGGCCAACCCTTCACGTGTCAGACAAGCAATTACCGCGATCAGGAGTATGATGGTGTTGGCGGCAGCGTAGCGCTCCGCTTGCGGATACGTTGTTTTCGTCGCGGCCTGAACAGGGGGGCTACATCTATCTGGGATCAAGGCATGAGCCATCCACATCAAGAGCATTCCGCTCACCACACCCTGAACCAGTATCATAAGTATGGTGTCGCCGAGATCTTCGTTCAGAATTGTGAGAAGCGGCACCATGACAGCAATGACCAGGACAAGAAAGATTGTGGGTCCGCCCTTGCCGCTGGCCTGTTGGTGGAAACACCCAAAGTAAATCAGCCCGAGCAGCAGCAACAAGACCGGCGGCCGGTCGCCAGTCAGTATAGTTACGAATTGCAGAAGTGCGCCGACGACAAGAATCAGAACTGTGACTGCCAACGCCTTTTGCACGGGCAGAGGGCGGGAGCTGGAGATTAGAAACTGCGCCGCAAACAATGGCCCGAGGAATGGGATGATGGCCCCCGAATACACCGACCAGGAAAATCCCACGGCAACTGCGAGCGCTATCCGCAGGCCCTTGCGCTTTACATTGTTTCTGTCCCCTGCATTATGTGAAAGATAGGTTTCAGCTGACATAAGTAAGTACCGACAGAATGCGTATCCAGATGCTGCCTAGCGCATTGGTGACCGGATGGTCTCCGGTGTAGATGACAACATTCGCCTGCGAACCGTATCGCACGCCCTTAGGCCGCCCGTCGTCGAGAACTAGGCGGATCGGAAAGCTCTGCGGAGTTCTCACCCATCCAGTGTCTGTGGAAATCTTCGGCAGACCCGTCGCTGGGTCGACACTTCCCTGAGCCACCCCCATCCCGATGCCTTCTACGGTGGCGGCGAAAATCTGGCCCGGGAGGACATCGAAAAGTACTTCCGCACGGTCGCCAGCGCCAACCATCTCGAGGCTGTTTTCCTTGAACGCTGCGGTGATCCAAATCGTGCCAGTATCGATGAAAGTCATTGCACTCTCTCCGGCGCTTAGCATGCCCCCAACAGAAAGCTGAAGATTGGTTACAACGCCTTCGGCCGGCGCTGAAACCGTCGTATGCAGCAGATCGAGCTGGGCTTTTTCAAGCGCCGCAAGCGACTCTTTTAATTGCGGATTGTCCTTTCCCGCCGGTCCAAGCTCCTCCCGAGCCCGCACCAGATCGGCTTCGGCTGCAGCCACGCCTGCGTCTGCCCTATCCAGCGCAGCCGCGGCCTCATCGTACTTTGCCTGCGCGTAGATACCGCGCCTGACAAGTTCCATGGCGCGGGTAGCTTGATCCTGGACATTGACCCGGATGGCCTTTGTCTCAACTAACTTAGCCTGGGCGACATCGACGGCCGCTGTCGACGCGCCGATCGTCTGACCGACCCCTGCAAGGCGTGCCTCTGCTTCCGCCACGGCAAGCCGGTACTGTTCGGGGTCTAGGCGAAACAGCATCTGGTCGGGCCCCACGGCGCTGTTGTCAGTCACGCTTACTTCGATGACCCGCCCGGTAACCTCAGGCGCTACGCCGACGACATATGCACTGACGGTCGCTTGCGAGGAAGAAGGAGTGCGCCGCTCCATGAAAACCGTCACCATGAAGAGAAGCAAAGCCACCAAGAGCACGGAAATGGCGGCCGTGCGCTGCGGGTTTTTCTCCTTCACACGTGTACCAGCTGTCCTTCGAGTATCATCATGCGGGCCCGTTGCATCCGACGCCATGACATTTCCCCCCAGATCACGCGGCGGTCGCGTTCCAATGGCAATTTAGTCTCATGCGGTCACCGCCGCAACAGGCACCGGTGCGGGATCTCCAATCCAAAGAAAATCGCGTACATAGCCGCGCCAGAGCAGAGGGGCACGGGTTTTTTCGATCTACACGTCAAGCGAGGAATATGGCGGTGGTCTTGCGGGAAGGTCGAAACAGGTAAATAATCAAGGTATCCAGATTGGCTGGGAAGGGGCAGCAGAAATGGACCCGAACTTGAGAATCCCTGAGCGCGCGCCGTCGCTCTTGAGAATGCTCGATTCAGCACTTCAGATCGGGCTCGTGGCCTTACTGATCTTTGCCTGTAGCAGGATTATATTGCCCTTTACTGGCATTCTGCTTTGGTCGGTGATCCTCGCCGTCATGCTGTATCCCCTGCACCAACGACTGGTCGGGCGTGTCGGCAATCGCTGGTCAGCGACGTTAATCGGGTTGATCAGCATTACGCTGATGCTTGTACCATTGGTCATGGTGGTGACATCGCTGGGGTCTTCCATACTAGAATTCGTCTCGGGCTTGCAAGACCGCAGCTTAACGGTGCGGCCGCCGCCACCATGGCTTGCCGACCTGCCGCTGGTCGGCAAGAAACTGACCGAGACGTGGGTGCTCATAGAGACAAACATGCCGGTGGCGCTTGCCAAGTACGGCAAAATGTTAGGTGGAATTGCATCGTCGCTGGCATCGTTCGCGGGCGGCTTGGCGGCCGGTCAGCTGTCGTTCGTACTTTCGTTCGCGGTCGCTGCCGTGCTCCTTGCCTATGGAGAGGGCGCCACTGCATTCGCCAGTCGCTTGTTGGAACGTATCACCGGCAGCAAGGCACAGGGCCCCCGGCTGGTTGCGATGACCGCAGCTACGATCCGGGGTGTGGCAGTCGGCGTAGTCGGCGTAGCGGTAATCCAGTCGCTGCTAATCGGGATAGGCTTTTTCGCCATCGGCCTTTCGTCAGCCGGCGTCTTGACCCTCGTGGTGCTATTGTTTGCGATCGTCCAGGTGCCGGCGGTGCTGATAACACTGCCTATCATCGCCTATGTCCTTGCAACGGAGGCGACCACACCTGCGATCATTTTTTCGATCTGGACCATCATTGCCGGGCTCAGTGACAACGTGCTTAAACCATTGATGCTTGGCCGGGGACTTGAGGTTCCAATGCCGATCATCCTCATTGGTGTGATTGGCGGTATGATCGTTGATGGGCTTCTCGGCCTGTTTGTTGGCCCAGTGATTCTGGCCGTTGGCTACGTACTGCTCATGGAGTGGCTGCGGTACGATCCCATTCAGGGCGCTGCAGCGGGGCCTGAAGTTTCGTCGCCATGATCGCGGTTATTGCTCTCGGCTTACTGGCGATGTCGGCATGCCTTGCGCTTCAGGTGCTGGCATCGGTGTACGCCGCCCGTTATTTCGCGCGGGCCACCAGGCAACCGCTCGGCCCCAAGCCGCTGCGGGGCATTTTCCTTCAATTCTCGGTTCTGATGCTGATGCTCATGACCGGCAACATTGTCCAAGTTGCGTTTTGGGCATTGCTGTACAGGCTACTCGGTGCAGTCGAGGACTTTGAAACGGCGATGTATTTTTCGGGCGTGACATTCACTTCGCTCGGCTATGGGGACGTTGTGCTGCATGGCCAAATGAGGTTGCTTGCGCCGCTTCAGGCTGCCAACGGCCTCATGATGTTCGGCATCACTACCGCACTTTTTATCTCCGTTATCCAGCAGGTCACCGCTAAATGGATCGCCGCGCAGTCAGTCCGCACTTAGAAAGCCGACTGCGCGACGATTGTACGGCCCCTTTACCGGCCGCAAGCTTCAGGAGACATAGGCGCTGTAGCTCGACGTCCCGGGTGGCGCTAAGGGATGGAAGCCGCAAGCAATTCGATTGGGGCGATAGACAGACGGAGGCAAGATGTCTTCGATTGATGAGCGCGCCGGCGCGCGCGCATGCAAACGCGATCGTCTCTTGCGCTAGCGCGTTGCCCGGCAAAGCTTGCCGCAGCACCGGTCAGGCTCGCCCGGCTTCCTTCCGCGCACTTGCACTCGCTGGAACGTCTTGTAATTCGCGTAATCCATGCCCGGAATGTAGAGGCGAGGTTGACAAAATTTCGAATCAATAAGATCTCTTAGTCACCGCAAATACCAGCCGATCGCCATGATGATCACAATGCCCAAGACGAACCCCACCCCCAGTATCACGTAGGATGGTTCGTTCGGGGGCTGGTGATCGCCATTCTCATTCAAATCGCTTGGCATAGTGCTTTCCCACCGTCAATTGCCATAAGGAACCAGCGCCCAATATCGGCGTTTTCCGTTCATGGACGACGTCCCATTCCAAACACTGGTCCTCCGGCCTGCTCGACGCGGCAAACCTAGACATGTTAGCTCCGTCGGCCAGGAACTTGCTTTTCTAAAAAACAATTGGACCCACAAGCAAGGTCCTGCCTGCCTACGCGCTAAACTGACATGCACCGGAGCCTTGGAAGGACACTTCAGTCCAGTTGAGGCGCGAACTGCCTTTCTCGATGCGCTGTTAGACGCTGGTATCCGCGTCGAAGAGGGCAACACCACTTTGGTGGAAGCGCTCACAAATACGCTGCGGGCTGTGCGAGAATAAGGCCAATTCGCCCAAGCTTGTGGAATCCGACCCGTCGATTTACGCAACACAGGGACGGACGGGTTCCGCTGAGCATTGGGACGCATCAGCGGTCCTAACGTGCGCTTTAAGGAGTTGAAAACGGGCTCGGAAAAGACGGGGGCGCAAATCCGAGCCCGTTGCTGCTTGATGGCAAGGGGTGACATCAAGCAGATGCTGTTATCCCCAGCCTGTCTCAGAATCTAAATTTGGCGCAATTGTTCCATAAGGTCCAGAGCAAACATGCCGATAAACGCGAATGGTTTTCAGTCGATGCGGATGATTTGACCGTTCGATAGCTCCAAGATGCCGCTTCCGCCGCCTTACGAAAGAAATTCGGCCTCTACATCGCGCCCTGATGCATCGCAAGTGGGTGGTATCGGCTACCGCTACCATTGCGGCAAAGACCTCATCTTCGGCCTAGCCGGCCGCAACAGCCTCACCGAAAAGTTCAAGTAATCTAACTTCGATCGCTCTCTGGCAGTCGCTCAGTCGTTCCTTGTGGCCCGCTGGCTTGCGTGGTCTTTCGATCGCCATATGAAGTGCTTCCATCATCCTTCACGGTACGGCGTTTTTTCGCACGGTCCTGGGCCAGTATCCGCTCACGGTTTTCAGCATACCAGGCGTTTTGCTGTTCATGATATTTCTCTGGCTTTGCAAGTCGCCATTGTTTCGCGCGCTCGGCTTCCTTTGCTTTCTTTTCGGGAGAAAGCGTGACTAGGCACTTGATCACCCGCAGCTCGCATCGCCTTGTCGATGATTGGGCCGATGCATTGGTTAAGCACTGACAGCATCATGAACCATCGTGGACTCGCTCCGGGCAGCAGGCAGAGTCACTTTAGTGAGAAACGTCGATATAATGCGGATAGAGTGCTATAAGCGGTCTTCAGGGGCATTTGAATGAACAGTGCCGTTAACCGGGATTCGATCGCCAAAGCGAGCGTCATGCTTACAGTGAGCTTGGCTCTTTGCTTTGCGTGGACAGCAGCCTCAAAAGCTCAAACGTCTCCCATCCAATCCCCGCCAGTTAAAGTTGAGCAACTACTGAAACTGTTGGATGATCCGGATGTCAAAGCGTGGATAACAAGAAAAGGCGTAGCGCCTTCGCCAACCGAGCCGCCGGCAGCGCCTTCAGCGGATGAGTTTATCCTTTGGTCGAACATCGTTCGGGGGCATTTGAGGGGTCTTGTGGAAGCCGTTTCGGCGCTACCCGCCGAGATTTCTAGGGCAAGCTTCACAATTATGACCGAGATCAATGAACGAGGTGCGGGAGCAATCCTAATCCCGCTTATAGCATTTGCTGCGCTGGTTTCGGGAGTAGAGCTTGTCTTTAGGCGCTTGCTAAGTCAGGCGAGCCATAGACAGGTAGCGGCCCCCGAGATGGCGGGGGACGTGCCCAAACGGCATAGTATGATTGGTCGCTCGCTCTTTGAAGCCGTCGCACCATTGGTAGTCTTTGCGCTCGCCAGTATCGGTGCCTTTCTTGCTTTCACTTGGCCACCGTTGTTGGCCATGCTTGTACTTCCAATGCTCGTCGCCCTAATCGCTTGGCGCGTCATCATGCAACTGACCGCTAGTGTCCTCGGATTTCATGGGGGGCAGTCGACCGATAAGGCGGAAGACACGATGCGTCTCATTCCCATGGATGATGCGAATGCAGCTTTCTGGTATCACCGGGCCGCGTTGTTTTCAGGCATCTTCCTTACAGGATGGGCGGCGGTCAGATTGATGACTGCCGTCGGTTTTACCCCTAACGTCAAGAGCCTGGTCGTTTACATCTTGGGGCTTGGCCTCTTGGGTGTCGCGCTGGAAACCGTGTGGCACCACCAAGCGACGGCCGGTACCCCCCGATTGTACCGCACAAAGGAGTGGCTGCTCACTTTTTATCTGTGCATGCTCTGGCTGCTATGGGTTGCCGGCGTGAGCCTGGTTTTGTGGATCGGCATATATGCGCTCATCCTGCCGCCTATTTTAGGGGCAACTAGCAAAATCGTGAAGTCATTCTTGTACAGGTCTGACGATACAGCAAAAGCGAGGAGTTCCATCGTCGAAGTGCTTATTGAGCGCGGCGCACGGGTGGTCATCATTGCCCTGGCAGCCGCTTGGCTCGCCGCGGTTGTGCGCCTTCGCATGAGTGGCTTGATGGAGGACCAGGCCGTCAGTCGCATGATCCGAGGTGTATTAAGTGGCGTGGTCATTGTTCTCGCCGCCGACCTAATCTGGCATATGGTCAAGGCTTTCATCAACCAGCGCATTGAGCGCGCCCGTGGCGAAGGGGGTGATGAAGCTGCCATGGCGCGCGGCGGAAGACTCATGACATTGCTGCCAATTCTGCGCAATTTTCTGGCCGTTTTGATCGCTGCCATTGCAGGCATGATGGTTTTGTCCGGTGTTGGTGTTGCGATCGGTCCCTTAATTGCGGGCGCTGGCATTTTCGGCGTTGCGATCGGCTTCGGCTCGCAGTCCCTGGTCAGGGACGTCATCAGCGGTGTATTTTACATGACCGATGATGCATTTCGGGTAGGGGAATATATCCAGAGCGGTACTTACAAAGGCACCGTCGAGTCTTTCAGCATCCGGTCTGTCAAGCTTCGCCACCATCGCGGTCCAATTTTTACGGTCCCGTTCGGTTTACTCGGGGCAGTCCAGAATATGAGCCGCGATTGGGTCATCGACAAGTTCTTCATCTCGGTCAATTACGATGCGGACACCGTTAAGATTAAAAAGTTGGTGAAGGGAGTTGGCGCCGCGCTGCTCGACGATCCGGAATTCGGCCCGCAAATCCTGGAGACGGTAAAGATGAAGGGCGTGGAGGAATTCGGTGAATATGGCATTAAGTTAAGCTTTGCCATGATGACCAAACCGGGCCACCAATCCACTATTCGCCGCCGCGCCTATGCAATGATCCGCGAAGTCTTCGTGGAGAATGGCATCGGATTTGCTTCGCCAACCGTGCATGTTGCCGGCACCGAGGAACCTTCGACCGACGCTGTGGCAGCGGCTACAGGAGATACCATGGCCCGCAGAAAGGCCACCGAAGCGAGATTGAAATTGGTGGAGGGCGAAGGCTGACCGGACGCGGCCAGAAGCGACTTCTAACCCCGACCGAGGCTCACATGAACCGTCAGAAGCCACCCAACATATCTGTAAAGGATCGAAAAATGACCGTTTACGTTGCTGAAATTTTGGGACGGGGAATTGTTGCATTTGACGCAGCGAACGAAAACGAGGCCAGGGCGCGGCTGTCAGACAAGACCCTACGGCGGGACCTGCATGTATTTCAAAACCAAGGCCGTTGCCTCTGGGACGGTGTCTCGGAAATCAATTTGCGTGGAGCGCTCCCGCAGGAGGTCGAGACCTGGGAAGCCGGCCGCGCGTCAGCTGGCCAAACGGACGAGTTTGATGGTCATTGGTACCGGCGTGTCTTTTTGATACCAGTCGTCGATCCTTCTAGTTTTGACGATGATGACGATCACGACCGGGACGACGGTGACTAAAACTGGAGAATACCCGACGCTTACAGTCAATGCCCACGAAAGCTTTGTGGCAACTAGCCGTTTCGTTATTATAGTTTGTTCGGGCAAGCGCCAAGACTGCTTCGCTTACTCCATCGATAAGCAGCAATGCTCTTCGGCCGACGTTGATTGAACTCAAAAAAATACGTTTCCCGCCCTTGTTGATTTTGCGTAATCCGACCCCCAGGTTTTGAAGAAATTGGCCCACAATTAATGTAGTATTGAAATTCCTTATCTCGGTCTGCTGGGGCGTATCATCATGAAACATATTCTCGTGGCAATGGACGTCAGCGAGGTATCGGATCGAGCATTTGAAAGAGCTCTGCAACTGGCGCAGGCACATGATTCCAGGCTAACCGTCATGCACGTCATAGACGATGACGAATTGAAAGATAACGATCCCAACACCAAAGACCGATTGATCGAACAGGCAACGATGCATTTGCGGCGACACTGGGCAAACTTGCCCCCTTCCTCTGCCACCCGTATCGGCGCTATCGTCAAGATCGGCTCCGTCTCGAAGGATATTCTCGCCGAGGTCGCAACCAGACAAGTCGATCTTATAGTTCTTGGCATGCACCGTGCGACGACGAAGGACCGCTTTACAGGAACCAAAGCCGGAAATATTGTCCGCAACAGCCTCGTTCCGGTTCTGGTTGTAAAAGACAAGCCCGCTTGCCCCTATCGCAAGGTCGTTGCCGCGTCTGACTTCTCTCTTTCCTCGCAACATGCGCTGGGCGCTGGACTTAAGATTGCTCCCGAAGCAGCGGTTTGCCTACTGCATGTCTTTCAAACCCCATTCTCAAGCCGTATTAAAGTAAATGCCGAGGAATTGGCGGAATATGAGCGGCCCTTGATCGATCAGTCTCAGCGCGAAGCCGATGCGGCCATCAGCGCATTTGTGAAAACAAACGGCGCCTTTTCTGGGTCCGTCACGCCAAGGCTTGAACGCGGAGAAATTGGGCCGGGTATAGACAAGATTGTGGCTGAACAGAACGCTGATTTGCTAGTCATGGGTACACATAGCAGCGGCGGTTTCGTCGGTGCCATTCTCGGCAGCTATGCGATAGGCTTCCTGAATGCCCCGCCTTGCGACGTCCTGGTAGCGCGGTAAGCGCGCGCTGGAAAACTTAGGTCCCCATGCGTTGAGTAGCAGCGAGGCTCAGACGTCTCCACTCACTTATCTCCCAACATTGCAAACCAATAATCCACAAGTTCCAGACTGTATTCACTAGTACGTACCGCCCGATGAAAACGCCGCAAGTTGCGCGTTGGGTAACCCGCGTTCAAGCGTGGGCAGGGTTCCGATGACGTGCTGAACCAAGTTTTCACTTGCTTGCGGGCCAAATGCCGCTAAAGCGCAAACTCTTGTTGCAACGCGAATTCGTCAACTTATGTCCCATGGATTCGCCGAGTGTCACAGAAAATCGTTGGATATCAGTAGTAGCCAGTTGCTACTTAGTGCACCTCGGGTGCGCCGTCCCGGTTATCGTCCTTCTGAAGGATTCTGCCCGGCCCGCCAGTCAATGCCGGAATTTATGCAGGACTATACCTGTACTTTGGCCTATTGTGGCCACCCGAAATGAGTTCGTGAGCTTCGATCAGTGTGGCAGGTTGGCCACATGATGTATTTTTTGATCAACGTTATGATCCTCGACACCTGAAAGGGATAAGCTGCAGCGATTGCTGAAGCAGAAATGCTCGGCCGGGCAATCTGGAGGGGATCGCATGGCTATTCGTAGGCTTTTTCTGATATCGGGTTCAGTCCTCATGACGACGTCGGCCTATGCGGCGGATGCGGTCGTCGTTGCCGAGCCCGAGCCTGTTGAATATGTCCGGGTATGCGATGCCTACGGGGCGGGCTTCTTCTATATCCCGGGAACCGAAACATGCCTAAAGGTCAACGGTTACCTGCGCTTCGAGTTTTCCGGCGGAGACAACGTGTTTACCGGTGGCCCCGTTGGTGCAGGCGGAAATGATACCTGGCGTGTCCGCACCCGCGCCGAAATTCGTTTTGATGCGCGTTCCGAAACAGAACTTGGCACGCTCCGGTCGTTTATTGACACCCGTTTCCAGAATACAAACAGCGACGACGCCGGAGGCACGCTGCATCAGGGGTTTATCGAGCTGGGCGGGTTCCAGATGGGCGTCAACGATGTCCTCTTCGGCTCCTGGCTCGGCTATGCTGGGACGATTATTCAGGACGACGTGATCCAGTATGGATCCGACAGCATTTCCAGCAATCAGATCAGCTACACCTTCAAGGGTGGAAACGGATTTTCCGCTGTCATCGCCGCAGAACAGGGTATGGTATTCAACGGTTATGACTACGTCATCGATGATTACATGCCGCATGTCCTTGCCGGCGTGAAATATCAACAGGGTTGGGGCCAGATTGGTGCTGTCGTCGGTTATGATTCCGTGCAGGATGCCGTCGGCGTCAAAGCGCGGCTCGACGTGAGCCTGACGGATGCAATATCGGCCTGGATCATGGCGGGCTATCAATCCGACTATGATTCTGATTCTTTCATCACCAATCAGAACAAAAACTGGTACGGCTTGTGGGAAGGCGACTGGGCCGGCTGGGGTGGCTTTGCCATCAAGGTTACCGACAAGGCGACGATCAACGGCCAGGCGGCCTATGAAGAGCAGGGCACCTGGGCTCTCGCCCTCAACGTCAACTACGAGCTGGTGCCGGGCTTCTTCATAAGGCCGGAAATCGACTACACCAAGTTCGGCGGGGACCGAAAGGAAGTGGCAGAGAGCGATTTCGGCGAGGATGACGCACTTGGCGGCATCATTCGCTTCCAGCGTAACTTCTAGGCAAAGATCAAATAGTTTGTTGCCCGCCGCCGTTTATCCGGTTGGCGGGCCTTTTGTGTTTCGGCGCCCCAGGCTTGCCTGTATAGGCCGCCTGTACTCGGCATCCATATAAATCTGGCTTCCCTGGCTGCCTCGATAAAGGCAACACGCGCCACGGCCGCCGAACAACTGTCTTCAAGACATTTGAGCAATATCTCCCTGGCCATGAGATACTTCAGGCTCCGCTTGATCCGGCCATTGCTCAAGCACGAACCTTGCGGCGTCCTAAGCCGATGCAATCCTTACAAGCGCGCCCGGCTGCCTTAACAACTGCGCTTGCCGGAATGTCTTGTAATCCTCGTACACCATGGCTGGAAATATAGGCATAGTATAGCGGATAAGATTATTTGAAAGGCGGGGGCTCGACCGGCTGCCTACCCGTTTGGTCCGGTCAAGTCCCTGCTGACGATCGAACGTCAGTCGAAGCCAGACTGCGCAAGGAAAAAACTGTTCCACAGGGGCTTGGCCTCATGGCTCCTCGAAGAAAACATTTGGCCAAGCCCCGGCCGGGGGTGGGGGATACCCCATAATATTCCAATTATAACCGTTCGCAAAAACTTTCGTGGAATCGATCTGCTTATAAAGCGCGCCGTTGCGGACGCGAGGCTTTTGACGCCGTCAGCACAATTCGTGCGCTTCCTCTTTACCACTCATGACGTAATGGTCGGGTCATTAGGTGCATAGTCAAAATACGCCGCCGAACGCAATAAGAGGCTGGGATTGAAACGACTGCAACAACGGCCATTGCTTGAACGGATCGTGAACTTGTTCGGGACGACATTTTCGGGCTATGGAGCTTGATGGGGATCACCCGCGGCTAACGCGCCGCGGATTGACCTCATCCGTCCCCTTGAAGCGATATCTGGCGCTCCGCTGGTGCGAAAGGGGGACGGTCCTCGCCTCGAACTCGAAACCATCGTCCTTTGTGACCGAACTCAACAAAGACCCCGAATATGGCATTGCTACTGAGGCTGGCGCCGGACAGACGGCGCCGGAGTGTGGCGGAAGGCTGCTGGACGTGCGAGGAAAGGATGGTCGAACCTGGTATCGCTGCGAGCATGTGCAGCATTGTGGAAACTATCTAGCCGCATACTCGTCGTGTGGTGTTGGACTTCCAAGACATACGGACGGATCAGCTGAGGCCAAATGTAGTTGCGCAGCCACCTATTCGTCCTGCCCGGAGTGTAAGGATGGATGGCTGATCGAACGAGCCGGGCGTTACGGTGCCTTTCTTGGCTGCGTCCGCTATCCTGACTGCACCGCCAAGGCTAAGATTTCGACCAAAACGCCGGGCATCGGGGCGACAAAGTCAAAGCGTTAGCCAGATGCGGCGGCGTTCTGCCGTCCGCAGCGAACGGGATGCCAACGTTGCAGGCTCACTGAGAATCGAACTCTATTATTTCGTGAAAGGGGTACCTACTTGGTTCACCTCGTAGGTTCGCGACCTTTTTGGGCGGCGACCACGTGAAAACAGGCGAGATTGGGGCCTCTACCAAAACCAAATTCTGTAGATATACTGTAGATCAGTCAATTCAGACGAATTTTCAAAATGCATTAAGTGTTTGAAAAGACTGGCTCCCCGGGCCGGATTCGAACCAGCGACCAACCGGTTAACAGCCGGTTGCTCTACCGCTGAGCTACCGGGGAACAGCTACTCAGTCATCAGCGATGTGGCCTATAGCAAAAGGGTTTCGCTTTTGCAAAGGACCATTTCGATTTTTTTTCCGCAAATGTGCATAACAGAAGGATGACATGGCCGGCCCGGCTTCTTACATCCGGTCGAAACACGTCCAGATGATGAGAAAAGTTTTGGCTGAGCGCCCGGAAGACAACAAGGAACACGGCGAAGAGACGCACAAGGCCCGGGTCAAGCGCCGGCATATGCGGATTCTCGGCCGCCATGTACCCATGCCGCAATCGGTGGCAATGCGTCGCACGCTCGGCGGTGCGCTCGTCGCTGGCGGTACATTGGGTTTTCTCCCGGTTCTCGGGTTCTGGATGATTCCGCTTGGCCTCGTCGTCCTGTCGCATGATTCTGCCCTGGTGCGGCGTAAGCGGCGTCAGTTGGAGGTAAAGCTCGGACGCCGTTGGAAGGGGAATGCGGCGAACAAGAAAGACGGCTCGGGCACGTGATGCCTTCCGCATCAAGTTGGGTATTTAGTCAAATCGTCCCCGTGATAATTGACGTTCCAGAAATCGCGCTGATCGGGGTCGCGGTACTCTTGATGCGAGCGATGCTGACGACATACCCAAAAGTCATGACGAGGCACATCGCGCTGATGACTGTTCGTTTTGAGGTGTGGCGAGGCGGCTTACGTCGTTTACCTTTTTCATTTCATCTGCAGAATGCACGCGTTGCTATTTCAGAACTTGCAAGCGCAAAAAGGGGCCCAGTTTTGCGACTGGCAGATCAGTCCAGACAATTTCCCAGCGGGGCATAAAGGGCCTATGGCCAAGCTTTTCTCCATATTGGGAGCAAGTGCTGCCGAGAAAGACTTGGTTCGCGGTAATCTTCGAATCCATACCCACCAAATATGGCGACCCCGGTACGGATGTTGTGCGACAATCTTGTGGGAATGCTTAGGGAGGATCTGCCAGCGTTTCTAAGACTCGGCAGACCGGACAGCGAGACAACACTGAAATACCTAGAGCATCCCGGGGCCGGCGGCCTGTATTGGGGGCTTCATACCGCGGAAGATGCAGCGTAGAACAGAAATTAACCAATCAGGAACGATGCGAGAACGCCCGTTCGGAATGGGACGAGGAATTTCTTCGGAATGGCTTGACGGAGCGATTTCGGTCTCATAGAGAACAGCACCGGAGTTTCAACGGGTTATTCCGTGCTTCGATTGCAGTTGAGGCCTCGTGGCGGAGTGGTTACGCAGAGGACTGCAAATCCTTGTATCCCGGTTCGATTCCGGGCGAGGCCTCCAACTCTTCTGGCTCCGCTCCAACTGTTTGACATTGCTTGATTTTTTGTCGGGCGTGGCAGCATGGGCCACCACTTCACCTATAGGATGTGGCTTGGCATCCGTTCAGCCGATCATTTCCCTCATGCATCATCAGGTCAGTGACTTCGTCAATTAAGTTGAGCGTCGATGCTTGCAGTCGCTCGAATTTGCTCGACGAGATGCCTGGTGCTCGGAAAGCGCTTCTCCTGAAGGGCTCGAACCAGATCGAGGGTCCATCCCTCGGCTTGGACATAAAGCAGATAGTCATGGACCTGTTGCTCAAATCCGCCATCACTGACTTTCAGTCCAATCGGCCCTTTGTTGAGTTCGTTTGCGAGGAACAAGTCGAAATCCGCGGCCTTAGGAAACGTGCGCACAATCGATTCTCGCAGGACTTTCTGCTGTTTGCCGGAGATATCGTCCCAATTGACCGTCGTATAGTCGATGGGGATCGGGTCGCTGACTGTTTGTGAACGTTTGACGAAGGACGCCGCCCCGCCTTGCGATAACAAGGGTGCTTTGCGCCGTCGCACGCGTGCGACGAAGATTACTATCCCGCCGATCACTATAAGCGACGCCAGGAGCGGAATCAGCGTCTTGATAAACACCTCGCCCCAGGACGCAGGCTTCACCTTGACGGAGACTTCTCCGAAATAGCTGTCGATACGCAGGCGTGCTGTAGAATCTCCGTCAGGAATGAGCGCATAAAGAGTAGCTTCGAGAATTTGATCTCCCTCGTTAAGCGCCGTTACCTGCCATTTCCAAACGGTAGGAAAATCCCCTTCGGCAATTGGCTGAATCCGCTCGCTGATCGGTACGATACGGAATGAGCTGCCCTCCAGCTGAGCTTCCATTTCTGTCGAAACATGCAACGTCTTTAACGAAGTCTGGTCATCATGGGTCACCGTTCCCATGAGAACCTCGTCAGAAATCTTGACTCCGACGCGAGCACTCACCGTCCGCGTTTCCTGGACCGTCATTTCTCCGGGAGCAATCAAGACAATCTTGCCGACGGGGAGGGCCTTGAGGGTTTTGCCTCGTTCGTCCAGGCGGGTGCTTACCTGCCCGGAACCTTTGGCAGGATAGGCGTCTGGAGGCGGTTTCGCATTCACATCACCGAACGCGCCGTCAGCGTTAGGGAACGTCGTGCCAGTATCGGTTGGTGCTATCTTATCGCGATTGAGCGTTACTTTTTGGCCTTCGGCCCCATCATACCGGAAACTCAAGACAGTGAAGGCCGTGGCTACCGCAAGTAGCGAGATGACGCCTACGCTAATCCAGACTGATCGACGCCACTTGAACACGTGTTCGCGCCCCCTTCCGCTCAATATACTCGATTGCACGAGCGTTGCGGAGCCGGCTTTTTGCGTAACACAGCCGGAGACGCAGACGTCGTGCCGCAATTCATCGCCATCATAAGGCTCGCCAGTAGCAATACGATTGTGGAGAAGTATTTAGCCTGCACACAATAGAATAGGAAATGGCTCAACTGTTGGCTATGCTCTGCGAAACCAATCAGCGTTCCGTATTGTTGGAGGGGTTGATTGGGGTTGCAGCGTTCGATGCCGAGGGCATTGAACTATTCGATATCCCGTCTGAATGAGGAAGGCGATATGTCTCTAAGCAATCCTTCACCCGCATTGCACAATGAGGATCTGGCACCTGCCACGGAACGAAAGTGGGGTGCCTTCAGTATATTCAACGTGTGGACGTCGGACGTTCACAGTCTTTGGGGCTATTATCTCGCCGCCAGTCTTTTTCTCCTATGCGGCAGCTTCCTCAATTTCATCATCGCCATTGGCCTTGGCTCCTTGGTGATTTTCTTCCTCATGAGCCTCGTCGGCAATGCCGGCGTCAAAACAGGCGTGCCGTTTCCTGTGCTCGCCCGAGCATCGTTCGGCACGTTCGGTGCCAACGTGCCGGCGCTGGTGCGGGCGGTGGTTGCATGCTTCTGGTACGGTGCACAGACTGCAGCGGCCTCGGGCGCCATCGTTGCGCTGTTGATCCGCAATGACGCCATGCTCAACTTCCACCAGAACAGCCATATGCTCGGCCATTCGACGCTGGAAGTCATCTGCTATGTAATCATATGGTCGCTGCAACTGATGATCATCCAGCGCGGCATGGAAACGGTCCGCAGGTTTCAGGATTGGGCCGGTCCCGCGGTGTGGATCATGATGCTTTTCCTTGCGATCTATCTGGTCATCAAGGCTGGGACATTTTCGTTCGGCAGCGAAATTCCGCGCGATGTGCTCTTGGAAAAGACCAAGGATGCAGGCGTTCCGGGTGAACCCGGTTCAGTTGCAGCGCTCGCTGCGGTGGCTGCGACATGGATCACCTATTTCGCCGCGCTCTATCTCAATTTCTGTGACTTTTCACGCTATGCGAAGGATGTAAAAACGCTGCGCAAGGGCAACCTCTGGGGCCTGCCGATCAATTTGCTCGCCTTCTGCCTCGTGGCTGGCATCACCACGACGGCCGCATACACGGTCTATGGTGAAGTGCTTCTCCATCCCGATGGCATTTCAGCGAAGTTCGACAACTGGTTCCTGGCGCTGCTGGCCGCTCTCACCTTTGCCGTTGCGACGCTCGGCATCAATGTGGTGGCGAATTTCGTTTCCCCGGCCTTCGATTTTTCCAACGCCTTTCCACGGCAGATCAGCTTCAAGCGCGGCGGTTATATCGCGGCACTGATTGCCCTGTTGCTCTATCCATTCGCGCCGTGGGAGACGGGTGCTGCCCACTTCGTCAACTTCATAGGATCGACCATGGGCCCGATATTCGGCGTTATGATGGTCGATTATTACCTGATACGCAAAGGCGTCCTCGATGTGAACGCGCTTTACCAGGAAAACGGGGAATTCCGTTTCCAGGGTGGGTGGCATGCAAATGCGTTCATTGCCTTCGCGGCCGGGGTCCTGTTTTCTTCGATACTTCCGACCTTCACCAGTATTCTACCGGCCTGGTGGGGAACCTATGGATGGTTCTTCGGCGTGGCGATCGGTGGCGGCGTGTATTTCATGCTGCGCATGGGAGCGCGCGCCAAACCGGCTTTCGCCACCTGAATCGCAGGCTATCGTCGAGGGTTACTGCGAGAAGCGGGTGGGGGACTTGCCGGGATCGTTCAACTCGAACGTCGTTCCGAGTATCTGCGGTAAACGCCCTTGCCGGCCTTCTTGGCGATGTAGAGCGCTGCGTCGCCACACCAGAGCAGGCTTTCCGGCGTATCGCCGTCGCGCGGCGCCAACGCTGCGCCAACATTGACGGTGACCGTGACCGGTTCCGCGCGCCCAAGGTCGAGCGGTTCGGATACGGTGCCAATGATGCGGTCGGCGATGTTCGCAACTTCGTTGGCGGTTACTTGCAAAAGGATGATGGCGAATTCGTCGCCGGCAATGCGATAGACGACATCGTTCCTGCGCATGCATGACTGGAGCCGGTCGGCTACCAACCGCAGCAGGGTGTCGCCATCGGCGCGGCCATAGCGCTCATTGAACTTGCCGAAGCCATCGACGTCGATGCACAGGATCGCGAACTGCAGACGATCGTCGAAATCGCTGTCCGCATAGGTGCCGCACAGGCTGTCGAGATGTTCTTCAAGCGCGGCGCGGTCCGCCAGTCCGGTCAACTCGTCCTGCGTGAACGGAACATCGCCGAATCCTTTGACCTCAATCATTTGCCTCGATTTCCTATCGTCCATGTGGACGCATCCTCCGCGTTCCATGTGGACAATGACAGGTGGGCGCCCAACGTTCAATCCCGCATTCAGCCAAGGGTTAAGCAACCGTACCCGAGGCGCGCGCATGGCATCATTTGGCTATGATCTCCGCCCAGCGTTGCGTATGCGCAAGTGGTGCACGAACGCCGCAATCCTCCAAAAATTTGGGTCATGCAGTCCGAAGCGCATTAGTCATTCATTGACGCTAACGGAATTTTTTGCCACACCCTTTAAGTAAAATAGTAACTTCTGTGAGAGGGTGATCCGGCGAAGGACCATCAGCTTGACGGACGGCGGGTTTGATGGGGATTCGCCAGAAGCATGTTACGCGCTTGCAAAGCGTAGTGGTTGCAAGCGCCTTGCCAGGAAAGCTTGTAGAGAATGACACCGAATTTCGAAGACCTGCGGATCAAGATGGTCGACAATCAGTTGCGCACGACTGATGTGACCGCAAAGGCCGTTCTGCAGGCTTTTCTAGACGTTCCACGGGAAAAATTCGTGCCGGCTGCGCGTCAGCCGCTGGCCTATATCGACGAGGATGTGCTGCTCGCTTCGGATCGTGCCGGATCGGGCCCGCGTTATCTGATGGAGCCGTCTCCCTTCGCGAAACTTGTACAGCTTTGCAATATCCAGCCCGGCGATGTCGTTCTCGATATTGGCTGCGGCACGGGCTATTCCGCTGCCGTCCTGTCGCGAATCGCAAGCTCGGTGATAGCTCTCGAAAGCGACAAGGAATTGGCTGACAAGGCCGCCGAAACCTTGCCTGCGCTCGGCTTCGACAACGTTGTCCTGGTCAATGCGCCGCTGAAGCAGGGATATCCGGCCGAGGCGCCCTACGATGTAGTCATTATTGAGGGTAGCGTGGACGAGGTTCCTGGTACATTATTCGACCAGTTGAAGGAGGGGGGACGACTCGCGGTGGTCGTGGGGACCGGAAACGCGGGCAAGGCTATGCTCTACGGAAAGAATGAGGGGATTGTTTCCGGGCGCCGTGCCTTCAATGCCGCGGTCAAACCGCTTCCTGGATTTGAGAAGGTTGCTGCGTTCGAGTTCTGACTGCGGGCGATGAGACAAATGTGCAACTGTAGCTGAATTTTGTTGCACATCGGAAGTTGTGCCTGTGGCCATCTTGGCAATTGGCAGTTATTGAACCACATGTTGTCGAACCAATCGGTTCGGTTAAACGTGAGAGTTAGAGAATGAAGGGGCTTATGGTGTTCAAAGCGGGTAAGCGAGTTCTAACCGCAGCGCTATTGTCAGCGACGGTGTTGTCCACAACGCCTTCGATGGCAGAGACGATCTTTGGCGCGATGGCCAAGGCCTATAACAACAATGCTTCGCTGAACGCAGACAGGGCCGGCGTGCGCGTTACCGATGAGGGCGTTGCAGTCGCGAAGTCCGGCTACCGCCCGATCGTTTCTGCGACGGCGGATCTGACGTCTACCAATCGCCGCCTGGATGGCGGCCCAAGCGGCACTTCGAATGTTGGTACATTCGGCGTTTCGGTCAATCAGGTGCTTTTCGACGGTTTTACCGTAAGCAACAACATCAAGGCTGCGAAAACCCAGGTGTTGGCCGCGCGCGAAAACCTGCGCAATAACGAGCAGAACCTGCTTTTCAGCGCTGCGCAGGCCTATATGAACGTCTATCTGACGCGGCAGATCGTCATTTTGCGCCAGAAGAATCTCGAGTTCCTCGATGAACAGTTGCGCGCCGCAAAGGCGCGTTTCGACGTTGGCGAGGGCACCCGGACGGACGTTGCGCAGGCAGAGGCATCAAAGGCTTCCGCGATTGCAACGCTCGATGCTGCAAAGTCCGACGAGAAGACCGCCGAGGCGACCTATATCCAGATCGTCGGTGACACTCCGGGCAGGCTTGCTGCCGCGGCGATGGCAACGAAAGCCGTACCGAAATCTATGGATCAGGCATTCTCCATTGCCACCAACAATCACCCCGCGATCCTTTCCACACAGTACGCCGTTGACTCGGCGGGCTACAATGTGAAGGCCAATGAAGGTCAGCTCCTGCCGCAGATCGGCTTGAATGGCACCGTCCAACGCGACGAGATTTTTTCCGGTGGTATCAGTTCGGGAACGACCGACGGAACGTCTGCTTCGGCGGGCATCCAGGTGACGATCCCGATCTATAATGGCGGCCGAACCTCTGCGCTCGTGCGCCAATCAAAGGAAACGTTGGGCCAGCGTCGTATCGAAGTTGACGTCGCTCGCGACAGCGTGCGCCAGGCAATTGCCCAAGCCTATTCGGAGATGGAATCCGCCAAGGCGCAGATTGTTGCTCAGCGTTCGGTTGTTGCCGCCGCCCAGCTTGCCCTGAATGGCGTCATCGAAGAGCGCAAGGTCGGACAGCGGACAACGCTCGACGTCTTGAATGCCCAGGCTGATGTTCTGACTGGCCAGATCAATCTCGCGCAAGCGGAGCGCGACAGCGTGGTGACGAGCTATGCGGTTCTTTCCGCCGTGGGTCGCCTGACCGCGATGCAGATTGGACTCCAGGTTGCAGAGTACAAGCCTGAAGAGCATTACGATGCGGTCAAGGACAAGTGGATCGGCTTGCGGACACCAGACGGCCGCTAACTCTTCTCCGTTTCTGATTGATTATTTGCCGTCAGGTCGATCGCCTGGCGGCAAATCCATTTCAGGGCTTCGGGCAATCGCCTCCAGAAAATCTGTGGGTTAGCGCCAAACACCGCGCGCAGGGATTCTCAAACTCAATCCGAGCCTCTACACTGAATACAGATTCGTTGCAGCGCAACGGAACAAGATGTAGTGGGCAAGGGTATTATGGCACAATCATCCAGCGTCGCGCGGGAACCTTCGATGGAGGAGATTCTCGCATCGATACGTCGTATCATTGAAGAAAGCGACACGACGCGGACCGACGATGTGCCGCCCAAAGCGGTCAACACCGACGTCGCTTCGCCTGTAGCGCGCTCCGAGCCCCCCGTCAGCGAAGAAACGGTCCTGCCACCGCGCGAGGGGATCGCAGTACGGCCACCGGTTGCCAGCGCGCGGCCGACCTTCGAAGCGCCCTTGCGCCGGGCTGCGTCACCGGTACAGGCGAAAGCCAGCGAACCGCAGATTGCCCAAGCGAAACCGATGGAACTACCCGCCGAAGATGCGGCAGAGCAGGCAACCGCCAGCTACGCGGCGCAGGCTGAAGCGAACGAAACTGTCGTGTCGGCGCCCGTTCTGGATGTTCCGGCCCATCTCCAGCAGCCAGTGACTGAGATGAGTATCGAGGAGGCTCGAGCTCTTCTGCCGGAGTTCGAGCCGATCGCAGATGTCAGGCCACCGGTTGCGCCAAGGGTAGAACCTGCCGCAGTGCCCGAGTACCTGGCCGAGCCAACGAAGGAACAGGAAGACGTGCATAGCGCAAATCCGGACGAGGCGGTCTCGCTCAATCTCGAACAGGCGCTGGAGCCGATTCTTTCCGCAGCAGCGGAGCGCGAGGTCAGTGCCGCTTTCGATAATTTGTCGTTTGCCGTGCGCAATGAGCAGCGCCGCTCCTTTGACGAGATTGCGCAGGAGATCATGCGCCCGCTCTTGCAGGAATGGCTCGATAATAACCTTCCGACGCTGGTAGAGCGCCTTGTGCGCGAGGAGATCGAGCGCGTCGCACGTGGTGGGCGGCGGGCCTAGGCCTTCCAATTCAATTGCGATTTCGGCGAGGCTCTACCGCGCGGGCGAGGATGCGCTCGCTGAACCAAAATGCGCCACATTGCGCATGCCATTGGGTAAGAAGCCCAATGATTCTGCGAGCAGTGCCGGGCACGCGTTCGACAAGCATCATTGACTTATAGGCAGGCATTCGGTTTACACCGTAGCCAATCCTTTCCGCGAAATGACGGACCATTTGCATGCTTGAGAAGACGTATGACGCAGCGGCCATAGAGCCGAAGATCGCAGAAATCTGGGACGAGGCCGGGGCCTTCAAGGCCGGGGCCGGTTCGAGACCGGGCGCCGATCCTTTTGCCGTCGTCATTCCTCCGCCCAATGTCACCGGCTCGTTGCACATGGGCCATGCGCTCAATAATACCATTCAGGATATTCTCGTGCGCTTCGAGCGCATGCGCGGCAAGAACGTTTTGTGGCAGCCCGGCATGGACCATGCCGGCATTGCGACCCAGATGGTTGTCGAGCGCCAGTTGATGGAACGCCAGCTTCCCGGGCGCCGCGCCCTGGGACGTGAAAAGTTCGTCGAACGTGTGTGGGAATGGAAAGCGGAGTCCGGCGGCATCATCGCGGGACAGCTCAAGCGCCTGGGGGCTTCCTGCGATTGGTCGCGCGAACGCTTCACCATGG
Organism: Phyllobacterium sp. UNC302MFCol5.2; assembly: GCF_000686005.1. Lineage (NCBI taxonomy): Bacteria > Pseudomonadati > Pseudomonadota > Alphaproteobacteria > Hyphomicrobiales > Phyllobacteriaceae > Phyllobacterium > Phyllobacterium sp. UNC302MFCol5.2. Next base: position 117,302 of record NZ_JMLL01000011.1, on the reverse strand, counting down.
ACGAGGGCCTTTCGAAGGCGGTTCTCGAAGTCTTTGTAACGCTTTACAAGGAAGGTCTGATCTACAAGGACAAGCGCCTCGTCAACTGGGATCCGAAGTTGCTCACGGCGATTTCCGACCTCGAAGTCGAGCAGCGGGAGATCAAGGGCAATCTCTGGCATTTCCGCTATCCGCTTGAGAACGTCGCATTCGACCCGGAAAACCCGCACACGTTCATCGTCGTCGCTACCACGCGCCCGGAGACCATGCTTGGCGATACCGGTGTTGCCGTCAATCCGGACGACACGCGGTATCACGCGCTGGTCGACAACAATGTCGTGCTGCCGCTCGTCGGCCGGCATATTCCGATCGTTGCCGACAGCTATGCGGATCCGGAAGCAGGTTCCGGGGCGGTCAAGATCACGCCGGCACATGACTTCAACGATTTCGAAGTCGGCAAGCGCAACGATCTGCGCCAGATCAACATCCTCAATACCGATGCGTCGATACATCTGAAGGACAATGACGATTTCCTGGAAGGCCTCGAGCCTTCGCGAAATCTCACCCAACTTATCCATGTGCTCGACGGCAAGGATCGCTTTGCGGCGCGCAAGCTGGTCGTGACCATGATGGAGGAGGGCGGCTACCTTGAGAAGATCGAGGAACATACGCACATGGTCCCGCATGGTGACCGCGGCGATGTGCCGATTGAACCGTTCCTGACAGACCAGTGGTATGTGAACGCAGCCGAACTCGCCAAGCCGGCGATCGCAAGCGTGCGCGAAGGCAGGACCAATTTCGTTCCGAAGAATTGGGAAAAGACCTATTTCGAATGGATGGAAAATATCCAGCCCTGGACGATTTCCCGCCAGTTGTGGTGGGGTCATCAGATTCCGGCCTGGTATGGTCCCGATGGCCAGGTTTTCGTTGAGCGTACCGAGGAAGAAGCGCTGAGCGCCGCTATCCAGCATTATCTCGCGCATGAAGGCCCGATGAAGGCCTATGTCGAAGACCTCTTGGAAAACCTCAAGCCGGGTGAAATCCTGACGCGCGACGAAGATGTGCTCGACACCTGGTTCTCCTCGGCACTCTGGCCGTTTTCTACGCTTGGCTGGCCGGACAAGACGCCGGAACTTGCCACCTATTACCAGACCGATGTGCTCGTCACCGGTTTCGACATCATCTTCTTCTGGGTCGCCCGGATGATGATGATGGGCCTGCACTTCATGAATGAAGAACCGTTCCATACGGTTTATGTGCACGCTCTCGTCCGCGACAAGAACGGCGCCAAGATGTCGAAGTCGAAGGGCAATGTCATCGACCCGCTCGACCTTATCGACGAGTACGGCGCAGACGCGTTGCGCTTTACCCTCGCCATCATGGCGGCGCAGGGGCGCGACGTGAAGCTCGACCCGAGCCGTATTGCCGGCTACCGCAACTTCGGCACGAAACTGTGGAACTCGACGCGCTTTGCCGAGATGAACGGCGTCAAGCGTGACCCGTCGTTCCGCCCGCAGGATGCCAAGCTCACGGTCAATCGCTGGATCCTGACCGAACTAACCAATGCAGTGCGCGACGTCACCGACGGGATAACCAGCTATCGCTTCAACGAGGCGGCGGGCGCAGCCTACCGCTTCGTCTGGAACCAGTTCTGCGACTGGTACATCGAACTATTGAAGCCGGTGTTCAATGGCGAGGATGCCGAAGCGAAGGCGGAAGCGCAGGCTTGCGCTGCCTATGTGCTCGACGAAATCTACAAGCTGCTCCACCCGTTCATGCCGTTCATGACCGAGGAGCTTTGGGCCCATACGGCAGGAGAGGGCCTGACCCGCGATACCCTGCTTTGCCATGCTCCATGGCCGCAGCCGGATTTCCTTGATGCGGAAGCCGCTGCCGATATCAACTGGCTGATAGATCTTGTCACCGGCATTCGCTCCGTACGGGCCGAAATGAACGTCCCGGCAGCGGCGGTTGCGCCACTTGTCGTCGTCGGAGCCAACGAAGCCACGCGCGAGCGGCTCCAGCGGCACGAGGCCTCGATCAAATGGCGGGCGCGCGTCGATTCGATCACGATCGGCGATAATGTGCCGAAGGGCTCAGCGCAATTCGTTATCGGCGAAGCCACTGCTTGCCTGCCGCTTGGCAGCCTTATCGATGTCGATGCCGAGGTGGCGCGGCTCCGCAAGGAAGCCGGCAAGATCGCCGACGAGCTCGAAAAGATCAACAGGAAGCTTGGCAATGAGAAATTCGTTGCCAATGCGAAGCCGGAAATCGTCGCCGCTGAGCGCGAGCGTCTCGCTGAACTCGAAGCTGCGGCTAAAAAGATCGAGACTGCAATTCAGCGTGTCCGCGACGTCGAATAACCCATAACGAGGATTCGCTTACCTGAGCGAATCCTCAGTTGTTGCCTCCGGCTTTCCCCGATGGAGGTTGTGGGTAACTTCCTATTTTCGCCTGTCATTTACCCCAATTTCGTCATTTTTCAACGTCGTTGCATTTGCGCAACAACGGCAACTTTGACGCGAAAACCGTCCTTTTTGGCCGTAACCCTTTCGGATTAGTTTGGAAAATTGCGAAAAGCGTCGCTTCGAGGCGGCAAATTTCGTGGTTTTGCAAAAACCCGTTAACCCAACCAAAGAGAGTCCTCCCTTAAAGTCGTTGCACGTTCTGTGCGCTTTGTTACCTATTACGTATTAGTAACAATTCTGCTGAACCGTATTGATGTTCAGCGCGCTTTTTGGACTTCGGGAGGGGTTTTATGTCAGGGGCAATATCGAAAATCGTGGGCGGGGCATTGCTCTTGGCAAGTGTGGCCTCCGCTGCTCAGGCCGGGGGGCTCGAGCGCGGAGGTTATAACTGGGATCTGTTGTTCGAACCGGGCCGCTTCGCTTCGGAAGCCGGCGCCATCTATGTGATGCCCGAACGGCGGATCAAGAACGCGGTTGATACCAATCCGCGCGACGGTCTTGGATCGAACGGTATTGGCGGTGGCGCGACGTCCGTGGACGAAACGCCGGACTATACGGTTCCGCGTTTTGGCGTGAAGGTCGGCCTTACCGACGATGCCGACTGTCTTGCCAGCTACGCCGAACCGTGGGGCGTTCACACCGACCCCGGCTATGATTGGGTAGGCGCCAACCAGAACATCGAGACAAAGATCCGCAGCCATGATTATGGCCTGACCTGCTCCTATCGCTTTGACGTTGGCAAAGGCCAACTGCGTGCCATCGGCGGTGTGTCGTACCAGGAAGTCTCCGGCTTCAAGCGCCGCCTCGTTCTTGGGCCGGCCATTATTCAGGGAGCACTTGGACCTGCGGCTGCTGGCTTTGACGGAAGTGGACTTCTTGATCTAGAGGCAGACGGTGTTGGCTGGCGCGTTGGTGCTGCCTACGAAATTCCCGAATACGCGTTTCGCGCCAGCCTGATCTACAATGCCGAGATCGATCTCGGCCAGATCAATGGCACGGTGGACCTGACGGAAATTCCTGGCGTCATGGCCGGCGCGCTGCGCAATCCATTCGTCGGCCGGATCACGGATGTCTACGGCACCGCGACCATGCCGCAGTCGGTCCAGTTCAACTGGCAGACCGGTATTGCTCCGGACTGGCTCGCCTTCGGTACGGTGAAGTGGGTTGACTGGAGCGTTCTCGAAGTCATCGCCTTCTGCCCGACTTCAACCAAGTCGCTTGGTTCGTGCGGTCCGAGCTCACCATTCCGCCTGACCTCGCTTGACCTGATGTTCCAGGATGGCTGGACTGTCTCTGCGGGCCTTGGCCACAAGTTCAACGATCAATGGTCGGCCTCAGCGCAGCTCAGCTGGGACCGCGGCACGTCAACGGGCCTGACCACCCAGACGGATACCTATCTTCTGTCGAGCGGTGTTGCCTACGCTCCCAACAAGAATGTCGAACTGCGTGTGGGCGGCGCAGTTGGTATGCTTACCTCCGGTTCCTACGGCCCTACGGCATGCCCGGGCAATCAGACCTGCGGCACCGATGTGTCCTATGACTTCGGCGATGACCTTGTGACTGCTCTGTCCATCTCCGGCAAGGTCAAGTTCTGATCAGAACCCACGCACCCCAAAGAGCCCGGCCATGTGCCGGGCTTTTTGTTGCGCCATGTGTGCTAGGTCACTGATTTTGTGACGATTCAGCAACACTTGTCCGGCATGATCTTCCGCACGGGTTCGGGGAACAAATTTGCCCATTTTGCGCCACAAACCCAGCGCACCTCGAATGGGCGGCGGAAAAACATCGAGTAATAGTGCTGATGTTCCGCACGGGGAAATGATGGACGCAATACTTATTCCGCATGGCAGTTTTTCAGATCGTCATCTGACGTTTCGCCATCATTTTACTGACAGCCCCAGTATTGCCGGAAATCTGTCAAATGATTGCTGGAATGATGTGCAGGATATTGAGGTTCCGGCCATGGCTGCCCTGTCAGAGCAGCGTGGAGGGGATTGGGCCCGCAAGGTTGCAATGGCGCGCATTGATGCGGCGACACAACTGATCCGGGCGAAGGAAGATTGCTGCCATGGTCATTGCTGATCGTCTTCGTGCACCCCTGATCGGGATTGGCCTTCTGATGAGCGCCATGACGGCGCCCTGCTTTGCATTCGATACACAGAATGAAGTGAAGGAGGATTCCAGTCCCTTCGCGCTCTTCAAATTCGGTTTTTCAGCCTATAAGAACGGCCACAAGGACGAGGCAGTCAAAGCGTTGCGCTTTGCGGCGGAAAAGGGCCATCAGGGCGCCAACTGGAAACTCGCCCGCATGTATGCGGAGGGCGACGGCGTCAAGGAAGACGACTACCAAGCCTACCAGATGTTCGAGCAGGTCATTCGCGAGGGCGCTGACCAGGGAACGCAGAACGAGAGCTACGTCGCTGACGCCCTTGTGGCGCTTGCAGGCTACCTGAAGCGCGGCATCCCGAACTCACCGGTCGGGGCTAATCCAAGCGCTGCCCGCGATCTTTACATGCAGGCGGCATCCAACTTCGGTGATTCCGACGCCCAGTTTGAACTCGGCAAGATGCTGATGAAGGGCGAGGGCGGGCAGTCCAATCCCAACCAGGCCGCCCGCTGGTTCCGCCTTGCTGCGCAGAAAGGCAATGCCGGCGCGCAGGCGATGCTCGGCAATCTTCTGTTCCAGGCCGGCAAGACCGTACGCGGCCTCGCCATGATGACCGCTGCGCTCGAACACGCGAGCAAGCAGGATCGCGCCTGGATCGGCGATATCCAGGAACAGGCATTCTCGATCTCCGACGAAGCCGACCGGCGAACAGCCATGGTGCTTGCCGAGGACATCATCAAGACCGGCGATTTCTGAAAGCCTGCCCGCGCAAAATTGCCCGGGCAGGTCTATTCTCGCCTAAGCCGTCTCCACATTGTTGAAGGTCAGGAACGGGTCGGTAACGCTCGCGGCGCCCGTTTCGACACGACCTGCAAACCGGCGCAGATAGGAGCCGTCGGACTTGCCGCTTTCATTGACCAATTCGACCGTAATATCGTACCAGCCTGACCGGGTTTTGATCTCCTCGAACTGCGGAACGCAGGTCAGAAGCTTGAGCGGGCGCATTTTCGTTGAAGGGGTGCGATCGGCCGATCCGATCTTGTCATAAAGAACCGTAATTTTGAGAATCTGGTCCTTTGTTCCGGCATTGACCAACTTGAGCGTCACGTCACCGCTTGTCTGATACAGGATTTCGACTTCCGGATCGACTTCGAGTTCGGTTGTCAGGGCGCCCTTGAACTGGCGTAGATAGCCGTTCGGTCCATGGATGGCGAGGTTGTAGCCCTTGTCGGTCACATCCCACGCATCCTGCAACGGTTCCCCCCTGATCACCGAATAGCGGCGCGGCTTTTGATCCTTGAGCACATAGTCGTAGGCGTAGAAACAGCTGCCCGCTTTGCCGGCGTTGACGAAATCGACCACCAGCTGTTTTTTTGCAGCATCCAAATGCCCGTTGACGTGGAACTCGTAGGGGAGTGGCCTGGATCTCCGGGAGAAATCGGGATTGCTGGTATTGTCGGTGCCAAACGTCGTTACCGGGTTTTCCAGTTTCGGCATGGCATTCGTGAGCGGCACGTTCGGAGGAAACTTTCCGCTCTTGTTCACGAATGGTCCGCCTTTCGGATAGGCCACGAAAGCGGCATCATTCTTGGCGAAGTCGAACGCCGAGGTAAGATCGCCGGCGATCGCCCGGCGCCATGGCGTGATATTGCTCTCGTAGAGCGGGTTTTCCACGCCCGTCTTGTCGCTCTCAAGGCCGAAACGCGCTTCGAGGAAGCGCAATGTGGAGGTGTGGTCAAATACTTCCGAGCACACCCAGCCGCCCTTGCTCCATGGCGAGACCACCAGCATCGGCACACGCGGTCCGAAGCCGATATATTGACCGACCCATTCTTTCTCGTGGTTATACAGTTCGCGGTCGAGGCCATTCAGCAGCGAGGGCGACATCTTGCCCGGGCCCTTTTCATCGACAGGCATGGGTGGCACGACGTGGTCGAACAGGCCGTCGTTCTCGTCGTAGTTGAGCAGGAAAATCGTCTTGCTCCACACCTCGGGATTGGCGACGAGAGCGCTCAGGACCTCGTTGATATAGTACGCACCGTCTGTGACTGTCGCGGATGGGTGTTCGCAGTTCTTATAAGGTGCCACGACCCATGAGATGTTGGGCAACTGATTGTTGAGGACATCCTCACGCATCTGCGCGATCGAACGGTTGGTGACGCCGTTTCGGACAAGCGTCGGAAGATTGTCCAGGCTGCCTGTATAAGCCTTACCGTCCTTGTAGCAGACTCCATCCACCCAGTAGCACCCCTTCACGGGCTGGTCGTTATAGGCGGCAAAATAGGCAAGGTTGTTTTCCTCGTAGCAATCGGTCGGCTCGCCAGGTTTGCCTGTGCCGCCCTGGTACGTGCGCCAGGTAATCTTCCGTCCAGGATTGGTCTGCTCTGCATTGAATTTCTCGATGCGCTCGGGATAGGTCGTCCAGTCGGAGACTACGCGCACGGCTGGTGTCTTGTCCCACGACGGCCAGATCACCTTCGGATTTTTCAAGGCAGGATTGGCGGCGGCGCCTGACACCAGAAATTGGCGGTTCGGTATCGTATCGCCATGGCAGGATACGAAGTAATGATCGCAAACGGTGAAGGCGTTGGCGAGATAGCGGTGATAGCTTACGTCCTTGTGGCGCAGGTAGCTCATCGTCAGGACATCGCCTTTCGCGGCGATCCAATTGTCGTAGCGGCCATGATTCCAGCAGGACTGGCCGCTGTTGACGCCATGGTCAGTGCCGCGCAGGCCTTCGCCGGTCTTGTCGTAATCGATCGGGTAGGGCAGGACTTCGCTCGTCCCCAAGGGCACGCCGCAGCGCTTCCCGTCCTTATTGGAAAGACTATCGGTAATCGGCTGACGGAATACGTCCTTGCCGGTAGTTGGAGAGACCACGGGCCGCGGGTCGGTAAAGCCGCGTACACCGTTATAGGTTCCGAAGTAGTGATTGAACGACCGGTTCTCCTGCATCATGATCACGACATGCTCGACATCCCTGATTGTGCCGGTCGCATTGTTGGGCTCGATTGCCAGCGCCTGCTGGATGGCCGGCGGCAACATGCTCAGCCCCGCGACGCCGCCCGCGCTCACACCCATCATTTCCATGAATTTGCGGCGGCTCATCTGCCTGTGCGTGCGATTATCGCTCAAGTTCAATCTCCAGTCGTCATAAAGTTCAGATGCAAAATGCTTGCTTGAAATGGACGGCGTAAAGATTGCCGCAATTGTGCGCACCCCATACGGAACGTCACGTCAATGCGTCAATGCGACTATAGTTTATGTGGACTTGGAGGCGTGCGTGATGCGGCACGCTTCTAAAAAAATTGTTTCAGAAATATTTCAGGTTTGTTTCAGAAATATTATCCGTCTCGTTATCAATACATCAAGCTAGGCGATTGAAATCGCTACGGGGACGTGGTCGGAAGGCTTTTCCCAAGCACGCACATGCTTCTCGATGGTTGCGGATTCGAGGAGATTGGTTGCTTCCGGCGACAGCATCAGGTGATCGATGCGGATGCCGTTATTTTTTTGCCAGGCCCCGGCCTGATAGTCCCAGAAGGTGTAAATGCCCGCTTCTTCGCTGACATTGCGAACAGCATCCGTAAATCCGAGGTTTTCGAGGCGGCGGAATGCCTGACGGGTTTCCGGCTGGAACAGCGCATCGTTCACCCAGACTTCGGGGTTTTTTGCATCAATGGGTTCGGGGATGACGTTGTAGTCGCCAGCGAGGATCAGCGGCTCTTCGAGCGCCAGCCTCGCTTCGGCCCAGCGTTCAAGTCGCGCCATCCAGTTCAGCTTGTATGGGAATTTTTCGGTGTTGATGGGATTGCCGTTCGGCAGATAAAGCGACACGACGCGCAACGCGCCTCGCTCGGTCGAGAACACCGCCTCGATGAACCGGGCCTGTTCGTCACTGTCATCACCCGGAAGTCCGCGCGTCACCTCATCTGGCGATTTCTTGGAGAGAATCGCGACGCCGTTGAAGCCCTTCTGGCCGTGCGTTTCGACATGATAGCCGAGCGCTTCGATCTCGAAGCGTGGAAAGGAATCATCGACAGATTTGATTTCCTGCAGGCAGACGATGTCAGGATTGGATTCCTGCAGCCATGTTGTCAGGACGTCGATGCGCGCCTTGGCGCCGTTGATGTTCCAGGTAACGATTTTCATGAGATCCGCTCTGGGTTGCGACGGCGGCAATGACGGGAGTTCAGATTGCGAAGCTCGTTCCGCAGCCGCAGGACGCCGTGGCGTTTGGATTGCGTATCTGGAACGACTGGCCCATGAGGTCATCAACGAAATCGATCTCAGAACCGCCGATATAGGGCAGGGAAATCGCGTCGATCAACACCTTCGCGCCGAGCTTTTCAATGACGATATCGTCTGCATCCTGGGCATCGACCAGATCGTATTTGTAGGAGAACCCGGAGCAGCCGCCACCCTCGACCGAGATACGCAGCGCCGTCTTCTCGGGATCGGATTTCAGGATAGCCGATATGCGCTTTGCAGCGGCATCGGATACGGAAATGTTTACGGCTTCGGTCATTCGCTCAAGCTTCCTTCGCGGATTACTCCGCACCCTGTTTGGCCGGATCGACATTATCATGTCACACCTTGCCATTCATCATATAGCATAGCTAAGAATTGGCGACTGTGAAGTCAACGGCGCGCAGGTTCCTGCCAACTGGAAGCTGCGCGCGAGGGAAGTTCGAGAATGTCCATGCAGGGTATCGGGTTCGGTTATAGGGAAAGGGCGCCCTATGCGTGCGACCCCGAAAAGAGCCGCGGACGGCTGGTAGCTGAAAGCGAAAGCCCGACGCGGACGGTTTTTCAGCGCGATCGCGACCGGATCATTCACTCGACAGCTTTTCGCCGGCTGAAGCACAAGACGCAGGTGTTCATCGCGCATGAGGGCGACCACTACCGCACGCGCCTGACCCATACGATAGAGGTTGCGCAGATCGCGCGGGCGCTGGCGCGCTCGATGCGGCTCGACGAGGATCTCGCCGAGGCGATCGCGCTGGTCCACGATTTTGGCCACACGCCGTTCGGCCACACGGGCGAAGATGCGCTCAACGAAAGGATGCGCGATTTTGGCGGTTTCGACCACAATGCCCAATCACTGCGGATCGTGACGAACCTTGAAAAACGCTATGCCGATTTCGACGGGCTGAACCTCACCTGGGAAACCCTTGAAGGGCTCGTCAAGCACAATGGGCCGCTGACGAATGCAAAGGGCGAGGGGATCGAGCATCCTGTCCCCGCTCCGATTGTCGAGTTCAATGCAAGGTTCGACCTCGAACTTGCGAACTACGCTTCGCTTGAGGCGCAGTGCGCGGCGATTGCCGATGATATCGCCTATAATGCCCACGACATCGATGACGGGTTGCGTTCCGGCCTCCTTTCACTTGAAAGCCTGGAAGATGTCGCCATTACCGGCGGCATCCTGCGGGCGGTCCGGCAGAAATACCCATCGCTTGACGATGTGCGTACCTCGCACGAGATCGTGCGACGTCAGATCACGATCATGGTTGAAGATGTCATTCGGGCGGCACAGGCAAACCTTGACGCCGTCAGGCCGCGCAATATTGGCGATGTTCATGCTGCGGGTCGTGCCATTGTCGGTTTCTCCGCTTCGATGCGGGAAGAGGAGAAATCGCTGAAGGCATTTCTCTACAAAAATCTCTACTTCCACGACAGCGTCATGCGGGTGCGCAGATCGGCGGATAGGATTGTACGCGAGCTTTTCGATGCCTACCTCGACGACCCGCAATCGATGCCCGAGGGCTGGCGGGAGGAGGGTGAACAGGGGGATGCGACGATGCGGGCCCGGCTCGTCGCCGATTTTCTTGCGGGCATGACCGACACCTATGCTGTGCGAGAACACCGACGCCTGTTTGACCATACGCCCGATTTAGCTTAATGCGGGCGCAAATTGCGGTAGCTAGCCGCTAGACCCTGCTAAAACCCAAACGAGTATGACGTCATGAACATCTTCGCCGATTTCGACGCGCGGATAAAAAAAGCCCTGCAAGCGCTTGAACTCAAGACTGCGCAAGGCAGCGAAATCGACCTGTCCCGCGTGGGCGTCGAGCCGCCGCGCGATCCGAGCCACGGCGATATCGCGACCAATGCCGCCATGGTTCTTTCCAAGGCGGTTGGGCAGAATCCGCGCGAACTCGCCGTGCGGATAGGCGAGGCGCTGAAGAGCGATCCCGATGTGGGCAGCGTCGATGTCGCGGGGCCGGGCTTTATCAACCTGCGATTGAAAGACTCCTATTGGCACCGGCAGTTGGCGATCATGCAAGGCGCCGGCCTCAATTATGGGCGCTCGCAGCTTGGCTACGGGCACCGCGTCAACGTCGAATATGTTTCAGCCAATCCGACCGGACCGATGCATGTCGGCCACTGCCGCGGCGCCGTCGTCGGTGACACCCTGGCGAATCTTCTCAAGTTTGCTGGCTATGACGTCACCAAGGAATATTACGTCAATGATGCCGGGTCGCAGATCGACGTTCTGGCAAACTCGGTGATGTTGCGCTACCGCGAAGCGCTTGGCGAGCAGATCGGCGAAATTCCCGCCGGGCTCTATCCGGGCGATTATCTCGTTCCCGTCGGCCAGGCGCTGGCCAGCGATTTCGGCACCAAACTCCTGGAAATGCCGGAAGAAGAGGCCTTGGCCATCGTCAAGAACCGGACGATCGATGCCATGATGGCGATGATCCGCGATGATCTTGCGTCGCTGAATGTGCATCACGACGTGTTCTTCTCGGAGCGGACGCTGCATGCGAACAATGCGAAGCTGATCCGGTCGGCGATCAACGACCTGACGTTGAAGGGTCATGTCTACAAGGGCAAACTACCGCCGCCGAAGGGCCAGCTTCCGGAAGATTGGGAAGATCGTGAGCAGACTCTGTTCCGTTCGACCGATGTCGGCGATGACATCGACCGGCCGCTGGTAAAGTCTGACGGGCAGTTCACTTACTTCGCCGCCGATGTCGCTTACTTCAAGGACAAGTATGACCGTCATTTCGACGAGATGATCTATGTGCTGGGCGCCGATCATGGCGGCTATATCAAGCGGCTCGAGTCGCTGGCGCGCGCGGTTTCGGGCGGCACGGCCAAGCTTACGGTGCTCATCTGCCAGTTGGTAAAGCTCTTTCGCGATGGCGAACCTGTTCGCATGTCCAAGCGTTCCGGCGAGTTCGTGACGCTGCGGGATGTTGTGGAGGAGGTGGGACGCGATCCCGTCCGCTTCATGATGCTTTACCGGAAGAACGATGCGTCGCTCGACTTCGATTTTGCCAAGGTGACAGAGCATTCGAAGGACAACCCGGTGTTCTACGTCCAGTACGCCTCGGCCCGCTGCCACTCGGTTTTCCGGCAGGCGATGGAGCAGATGAATATTGGCGAAGAAGCATTTGCGGGCAGTGCACAGCACTTCGGTTTGCTGACCGACGAGAGCGAAATCGCGCTCATCCGCAAGCTGGCCGAATATCCCCGGCTGATCGAGACAGCGGCGCTCCATCAGGAGCCGCACCGGCTCGCATTCTACCTTTATGACCTTGCCAGCGCGCTGCATACGCAGTGGAACAGAGGCACGGAAAATCCGGACTTACGTTTTATTAAGGTTAACGATCCAAACTTGTCAGAAGCCAGGCTAGGGCTGGTTCAGGTTGTTTCGAAAGTCTTGGCGTCCGGATTGACAATAATAGGTGCGGACGCTCCGACCGAAATGCGCTAAAAGCGGGTATAACACGGTATAAACCGCCGAAAAGCGTAGCAATTCTGACAACTTTTGCCCACATTGCGCTGGTAAGGCCAATGCGAGACGTTTGCGGACGTCCCACAGTTGAGTACAGGATTAACGCTATGGCGGACAATATTATTCAGCGTTCTCACCGGCAGGACGATTCGCGATTCGGCAATGACGATCCTTTGATGGAGCTTTCCCGCATCATGGGAACGCCCGATGAAGGGCATGATGCCGCGTCGAACGACGCCTTTGCCTTGGATCTCGAACGCGAACTCATGGGAGGCTTCGACGAGCCTGCGCCCGTGCAGTCCGCCGCAAAAGTTCCTGATCACCAGCAACTGGCGGATGACGATCGCCATGCGGTCGACAATTTTCAGGAAGCCATCGAGCGCGAACTCGCGAGCGATCCGAATTACGGCCATCATGAAGCGGCGTCAGGATCCCTCGCGGCCTATGCCGAACCGGATTATGCCGATTACGAGCCCGACCTTTCTTATGCGGACAATGAGGCAGGTGAGGGCCGTTCGGTGGTCGATGCGCCATCGATGAGCCTCGAAGACGAACTTGAGAACCTTCTCGCTGGATCGCCGCAGCCCGTTGTGCAGCGTTCGGCAACTGCCTCCTGGGGTTATGGATCGCAAGCGCAGATGACCGGCCGTGCGGAACATCCCGCCCCGTCGATTGCGCGGGCGATGTCCTATCAGCAGCCGGCCGCTCTCCAGCCAGCGCCGGAGCCTGCCGTTTACAGTGCGCCCGAACCGGTCGCCTACAGCGCGCAGGAACCGACACAGCAGAGCTACGAAGCCACCGAGGAGCAGCCCCAAGCCGCTGAGGACGAGTTCGACTCTGAGGCATTGATGGCGGCGTTCGACGATTTCGACGTTTCGGCCGAAGCCGAGGAAGAAGTTGCCGAGAGCCAGCCCGTATTCCCGCTCTATCAGGCTGTCGAGCCGTCTGCAGAAGTGGCACCCGTCCGCGAGCAGATCGAAGTTCCGGTAGCGATGCCGGTCGCGAGCGCTCCGAAGCTTCCCGAAGTTCACGATCTGCATGACTACGCCGATGAACTCGACCGGGCCGCATCGGCGATCGATGCCGCCCCTGACGTCGACACGATCTCGGTAACGGAAAATCGCGTCGATTTCACCGAAGCGCTCGACCTGCCGGAAGTGCACTACGAGGACGATGCTCCCGAACATCATGCGCTCGGCGAGCTCGAGAGTGAATTTGCCGAAGTTTTCGGATCGATCGAGGCCGAAGAGGTGCGTTCGAGCCAGTCTGTCGCTGAGGAACCTGCGGCGAAAGCCGAGCCCGAAGAAGACGAATATGCCGACATCTTTGCCGATGTGTTTGGCAACAAGGCGGAGCAGGGCCAGTATAGTGCGGCTGGTTATGCGGCCGCCGCTGGTGTCGCCGCCATGGGTGCGGCAGCCGCCGGTGCCCGCCAGCATCAAACGCCGGCCTATGGTCCCGAGGACGACAATGACTTCGGCTACGATCCGCGCCGCGACAATGTCGATATCGCCGCAACGCCTTACGGCGAAAAGCAGGCGAAGCGCCGCAGCAGCCTGTTTGTGCCGGGTGTGGCCGCTGCCGTGGTGCTCGTCGCCGTCGCGGGCGCCGTTGCCTATAAATGGACCGGCGGTGCGGGCGGTGACCCGGTCGTGATCATGGCCGACAAGACGCCGATCAAGGTTCAACCCGAGACGACCAGTACGGCAATCGTGCCCAATCAGGACAAGGCAGTCTACGACAAGGATGCAACGGCTGCACCGACGGCGCCGAAGCAGGATCAGCTCGTGACCACGCGTGAAGATCCGGTCGATCTGGCCGCCGATGAAGATGCCGAGGACCCGGCGACCGACAAGGTCGATGCACGGGTCGATCCGGCCGAGCAGGATACCGCCGCCAACGATCAGCAGCCGGCGGCCAATACGAATTCGCTGGCGCCGCGCAAGGTCCAGACCATGGTCGTCAAGCCGGACGGAACGATGGTTGCATCCATCCCGCAGAATGATCAGGCGCTCAGCAGCGGTCCAGCCGCTGCCCCGGTCGATCGTCCGGCGGCTGCAGCTGTAGCGAACGACGCTCCGACCGCGTCGCAGATGGCCGATACCTCGGGTGACGATGCCATTGGCGATCTGGTCGAGAGCAATGATGCACCTGCCGCCCCGGCGCAGGCCGCTGCATCGGAGCCGGCAAAGCCCGCCAAGGCACCCGTCGCCGCAAAAGTTGCGCCGAAGGCGGTTGAGACCAAGAAGATCACGCAGGAAACGGTCGCCTCCGTATCGGCGGCGCCTCGGAATGCACCGGTTGTCGATCGCCCCGCCGATCAGCCGGTCGACATCGTCGACCGCGTGCCACCAAAGAATGCCGCAGGACAGCAGGTCGCCTCTGCTGCCCCGGCAGCGGGCAGCTACCTGATCCAGATCGCATCGCAGCCAAACGTCGAGGGCGCGCAGAAGACCTACGCATCGCTCTCGCAGAAATATGCGGGTGTGATCGGCGGTCGCGGCGTTGATATCAAACAGGCCGAGATTGCCGGCAAGGGCACGTTCTTCCGGGTACGCATCCCGGCAGGATCCAAGGCTGACGCGATCAATCTGTGCACGAAATACAAGTCTGCCGGTGGCAGTTGCTTCGTCACGCAGTGATCGGCACTACAACGAATGAGACAAGGCGGCTCCGGCCGCCTTTTCCTTTTTTGGATTGAGGAAGTAGACTTCTCGCATGAGCGAATCAAAAGCATGGATTGCCGGCACTGCCGGTTTGAAACTGACCCCAGACGAAATTGCGTTTTTCCGCGACGAACGCCCGTGGGGTTTTATTCTCTTCGCCCGCAACGTCAGCGAACCGGCGCAGATCGAGGATCTGTGCGCGCACTTGCGCGATCTCGTCGATCGCGAGGATGCGCTCGTGCTGATTGATCAGGAGGGCGGGCGCGTGCAGCGCCTGCGTCCACCGCTGGCGCCCAACTATCCTTCCGGTTCGGCTCTCGGAGCGCTTTATCGCGAGAATGAGGAAGAGGGGCTGCGCGCTGCCTGGCTTTTGTCACGCCTGCACGCCTTCGACCTTCTGAAACGCGGGATCGATGTTGACTGCCTGCCTGTACTCGATGTTCCGGTCGAGGGCGCAAACGAGGTCATCGGCAGCCGTGCCTATGGCAAGGAGCCTGAGATCGTCACGGCAATGGGCCGCGCCGCAGCGGACGGACTGATCGCCGGCGGCATGTTGCCGGTTATGAAGCACATGCCGGGCCACGGCCGCGCGTTTGCCGATACGCATCATGAGCTGCCGACAGTAACGACACCATTCGATGCGTTGGCCGAGCATGATTTCGCCCCGTTCCGCGCTCTTGCGGATTTGCCGATGGCGATGAGCGCGCATGTGATCTTCTCCGCCATAGACCCGAAGAATCCGGCGACGACCTCGGGAAAGGTTGTCGAAGAGGTTATACGTGGCCATATTGGCTTCGACGGGCTGCTGATGAGCGACGACATCTCCATGAACGCACTTTCTGGGGATTATTTCGATCGCACCAAAGCAATCTTTGCCGCCGGACTCGATATCGTGCTTCATTGCCATGGCATCATGGATCAGATGCGGGCAGTTGCATCGTGTACGCCGGAGCTCGAAGGCAAGGCATTCGAGCGCGCAAAGCGGGCAATTGAATACAGGAAGCAGCCGGATACCTCGAATGAGGAGGAACTCCGGGAAGAATTCCAGCGCTATTTCGAGGCGGTGGCATAGAAGCGTGAGAGACTTTTGGCAGCGACGGAACAGAAGCTAAGCGGCAATAACGGAGCGCCCATGGAGGCGCTTTGGGAAAGTCCGTCCGATCGCGGCGTTAGTGAACCTTTGCTTGTCATTGATATCAAGGGCTTCGAAGGGCCGCTTGATCTGTTGCTGCACCTGGCGCGCAACCAGCGCGTCGATCTTGCGCGCATTTCCGTGCTCGCACTCGTCGAACAATATCTCGTCTTCATTCGCCAGGCGCAGGCTTTGCGGCTTGAGCTTGCGGCCGATTATCTCGTCATGGCCGCCTGGCTTGCCTATCTGAAATCCAAGCTGCTGATCCCCAAGTCGCCGGGCGATGACGGCGAAAGCGGCGAGGAACTGGCTGCAACCCTGCAGTTCCGGCTGAAGCGCCTCGAAGCGATGCGCGATGCGGCGATGAAGCTCGTCAATCGCCCGCGGCTCGGGCGCGATATCTTTGCGCGCGGCATGCCTGAGGCGGTCATAGTCGACCAGACCAACACTTATGCCGCGACGCTCTACGAGCTTTTGACGGCCTACGCCTCGCAGCGGCAGAAGCAGGCAGTGTCGCAGGTGCAGATCGCCCGGCGCAGTGTCTGGTCGCTGAAGGATGCCCGAGAAATCCTCATGCGCCTTGTCGGCGAAATGAAGGACTGGACCGCTCTCGACCAATATCTCCTGGAATTTATCGTCTCGCCGGCAGAACGAGCAACCGCAATCGCGAGTTCCTTTGCGGCAAGCCTTGAAATGGTGCGCGAAGGCCAGCTCGAAATTCGCCAGACGGGCGCCTTCAATCCGATCTATCTGCGCAATCGGCAGACGAAGGCGAGCGAGCCTTATTTCGAGCCGATGGAGGATGTGGTCAATGGCTGACAACATTCACGATACGCTGGAAGACGACGAAATCATGGAACCGGGCGCGAGCTGGACCGCGCGGATCGGGGTTTCCGAGGCGCTGCGCATGGTGGAAGCGATCCTGTTTGCGTCCGCTGAACCCGTGACCGAGAAGGCGTTGCAGGAGCGCCTTCCGTCCGGCGCCGATGTTCCAGCGCTCCTCGGCGAGCTTCAGGAGTTCTACGCAAAGCGCGGTATCAACCTGCGTCAGGTCGGCGGCGCCTGGGCGTTTCGGACAGCGGCGGATCTCGCTTTCCTGATGAACCGCGAGGCGGTGCAGCAGAAAAAGCTGTCGCGGGCGGCGCTCGAAGTCTTGGCTATTATTGCCTACCACCAGCCGGTGACGCGAGCGGAGCTCGAAGACATTCGCGGCGTTGAAACGTCGAAGGGAACGCTCGACGTTCTCATGGAAACAGGTTGGATAAAATTCCGCGGCCGCAGACGCACGCCGGGGCGGCCGATCACCTATGGCACTACGGCGTCATTCCTTGATCATTTCGGCCTGCAAGAGGTGCGCGATCTGCCGGGCATCGATGAACTGCGCGGGGCAGGCTTGTTGTCGGCGCGCATGCCGGCAAATTTCGCCGTGCCCGTTCCGACCAATGATCCGGATGAGCTGACCGAGGATGAGGATCCGCTGACGGACATCGATCTTGAGGAGCTTGGTCTTTTGACGCCGCGCGTCGAACATGATTGAGACAAGCTTTGGACTTAAGGATAATGTGGCCTAAACAACCCGTCACGCAAGATTTTGTGCGGGTTTTAAACTTGGGCCTTGCGCGTCGCTTACATGAATGTGAAAGAGCAAGCAGCTCTAGTGTTTGAAAAGCACGGGGAAAAGGCATAGATCAGCCCGAACCATTGGGCGAATGTGAGGAAATTATGGGTAGTTTTTCAATTTGGCACTGGCTTATCGTGCTTGCAGTCGTGCTTCTTCTGTTCGGTCGCGGCAAAATTCCGGAACTGATGGGCGATGTTGCCAAGGGCATCAAGAACTTCAAGAGCGGCATGAGCGATGAAGACGAAGCTACTGCCGACGGCTCGAAGACGATCGACAACCAGACTGGCCAGCCGGTGAACTCGGTCAAGGAAAAGACGACCAAGTCTTGATTGGCAATGATTAGCCTCGTCATGGGCGCGGCGGATTTGCCGCGCTGGAGCATGTTGAATGTTTGAAGTCGGTTGGTCGGAAATCCTGGTTATCGTGATCGTCCTGATCGTGGTGGTCGGTCCGAAGGATTTGCCGAAGATGATACGCGCCTTTGGCAAGGCGACAGCGAAATTTCGCGCAACGGCTGGAGAATTCCGCCGCCAGTTCGACGAGGCGCTCAAGGAGGCGGAGCTTGAGGATGTCCGCGACATCATCAACGACGCGAAAAGCCTCGATCCGCGCAGCGATATCCGCAAGGTCTTCGATCCGGTAAGGACGATGGGCGAGGATATTCGCTCAAGTCTCAAGGACGTAGCTGCATCAGCCAAGGATAACGTTGCCATTCCCGATCCGAGCGCGCCCGGCGCAGCTCAGCTCCAGCCGCAGGTGATGGAACCATTGCCGGCAGCGACGCAGGCCGCCGCCTCGACTGTCGCCGAGCCCAAGACTGAAGCGCCGGCAAAGAAACCGGCTGTGCGGAAGTCAAAGCCGGCGGCGCCCAAGGCAACCGAAGTGAAGGCCGCATCTGCCAAGACCGCCGCTTCCAAGGCTCCGGTAGCCAAGGCTGCAAAGGCGCCCGCAAAGACAACGGCCAAGCCGCGCGCCAAGACTGGCGATACGGGGAAACAATCTTGAACAAGACCGACGACGAAATCGACAAGAGCTCAGCGCCTCTGATCGAGCACCTCATTGAATTGCGCCGGCGTCTGATCTGGGCGCTCGTTGCGTTCTTCGTCGCATTCCTCGGCTGTTTCCACTATGGCAAGCAGCTCTTCAATCTTCTCGTTATTCCCTATCAATGGGCCGTGGGCTGGGCGGGTTTCGATCCGGCCAAGGCTCAGCTGATTTATACCGCGCCGCAGGAATTTTTCTTCACGCAGGTGAAGATCGCCATGTTCGGTGGCATCGTCTTGGCCTTCCCGGTAATCGCCTCGCAGATCTACAAATTCGTCGCGCCTGGCCTCTACCGCAATGAGCGCATGGCATTCCTGCCGTTTCTCGTTGCGTCACCGATCCTCTTCCTCATGGGCGGGGCCCTCGTTTATTTCTTCTTCACACCGATGGTGATGTGGTTCTTCCTCGCCATGCAGCAACAAGGCGTCGCTGGAGAAGTGCAGATCTCCCTCCTGCCCAAGGTTTCCGAGTATCTCAGCCTGATCATGACGCTGATTTTTGCGTTCGGCCTGGTGTTCCAGCTTCCGGTCGTTGCGACGTTGCTGGCCCGCGTCGGTCTCGTTGGCTATGACGGCATGAAGTCGAAGCGCAAATACGCCATCGTCATCGCCTTCATCGTTGCCGCCGTGATTACGCCACCGGATCCGGTCAGCCAGATCGGTCTTGCGCTCCCGACGATCATTCTCTACGAGATTTCCATCTGGATGGTGCGTCTGGTCGAGAAGAAGCGTGCAGCGGCCGAAGCCGAAGCGCAGTCGGGCTCAAGCGAAGTCTCCTCCTGACACTTTCCGATTTCGCCGGGTCTTCGGGCCCATTTTACCACGCATCCAAGACGGCTTTACTCCCATGCTCGACATCAAATGGATCCGCGAGAATCCGCAAGCGCTTGACGCAGCTCTGGCCAAACGAGGCAACGAGCCGGCTTCGCCCCGCCTGATCGAGCTCGATGAGAAGCGCCGTCAGCATATCGGCAAATTGCAGGAGGCGCAGGAGCGCCGCAACGCCGCGTCCAAGGAAATTGGCAAGGCCATGGGCGCCAAGGACCAGGCGACTGCGGATCGGCTGAAGGCCGAGGTCGCCGACATCAAGCTGTTCCTGCAGTCGGCCGAAGAGGAAGAGCGTCAGCTCGACCGTGCCCTGACCGATGCGCTCTCAGTACTTCCTAATATTCCGCTCGAAAGCGTGCCGGTCGGCAAGGACGAGTCCGACAATGTCGAGGTGCACCGCATCGGGCAGCTTAAGAACTTCGCCTTCGAGCCGAAGGAGCATTTCGAGATCGGCGAACAGCTCGGTTACATGGATTTCGAACGCGCCGCACGGCTTTCCGGCAGCCGCTTCACGGTGCTGAAGAGCCAGCTTGCACGGCTCGAGCGGGCACTCGGACAGTTCATGCTGGACCTGCACACGCAAGAGCATGGTTACATGGAAGTGAGCCCGCCGCTCCTCGTCAATGACGAGGTTCTGTACGGGACGGGCCAATTGCCGAAATTTGCCGAGGATTTGTTCCAGACGACCGAAGGCCGTTACCTCATCCCGACCGCCGAAGTGCCGCTGACAAATCTCGTACGCGAGGAAATCCTCGACATCCGCGACCTGCCGCTGCGCATGACCGCACTGACCGCATGCTTCCGTTCGGAAGCCGGTTCGGCCGGGCGAGATACCCGGGGCATGCTGCGCCAGCACCAGTTCATGAAGGTCGAGTTGGTGTCGATCACCGATGCGGATCGTTCGTTCGAGGAACATGAACGCATGACATCCTGCGCCGAGGAGGTTCTGAAGCGTCTCGATCTGTCGTTCCGCACCGTGACGCTGTGCACGGGAGACATGGGCTTTGGCGCGCAGAAGACCTATGACATCGAGGTCTGGCTGCCGGGGCAGAAGAGCTACCGCGAGATTTCGAGCTGCTCGGTCTGCGGCGATTTCCAGGCCCGTCGCATGAATGCGCGCTACCGGCCGGAAGGGGAGAAGTCGACGCGCTTCGTCCACACTCTGAATGGCTCCGGTGTCGCGGTCGGTCGCGCGCTGATCGCGGTTGTCGAAAATTACCAGAATGAGGACGGCAGCGTTACGGTTCCTCAAGCACTCGTGCCCTATATGGGTGGGCTGACACGAATCGAAAGAGCCGTTTAACAGGCAAGGATAGGGCAATGCGCATACTTCTGACCAACGATGATGGAATTCATGCGGAAGGTCTGAGTGTGCTCGAACGCATTGCCCGAAGCCTCTCGGACGATATCTGGGTAATCGCGCCGGAAACCGACCAGAGCGGTCTTGCGCACTCGCTGACGCTTTCCAATCCGCTGCGCTTGCGCAGGATCGACGAGCGGCACTTTGCACTGCGCGGCACGCCGACGGATTGTGTGATCATGGGCGTGAAGCATCTGATGCCCGAGCCGCCTGACCTTATCCTCTCGGGTGTCAACGCGGGATCGAATACCGCCGATGACGTCACCTATTCGGGAACCATCGCCGGTGCCATCGAAGGCACGCTGCTCGGCATCAGGTCGATTGCGCTGTCGCAGGAATATGGCCTTGAGGGCGACGCCCGGGTGCTGCCCTGGGACGTCGTGGCGGCGCATGCGCCGGACCTATTGAAAAAGTTGCTCGGCGTCGAATTGCCGAAGGGCGTCCTTATCAATCTCAATTTCCCGAACTGCAACGCCGGCGCTGTCGCAGGGACGCGAGTGACCGTGCAGGGCAAGCTTTCCCATGGCCTCGCCATCGAAGAGCGTCATGACGGCCGTGGTCTGCCCTACTACTGGCTGCGCTACGGGCGGGGCAAGGATGTGCCGGCGGAAAACAGCGATGTCGCGGCGATCCGCAAGAATTTCATCTCGATAACGCCCCTCCAACTCGACCTCACCGCGCACGAAACGCGTGCGGCGCTGGAGGATGCCTTCGCATGAAGCCTGCATTGTCCGAACGGGAGGGGTTTGCCGCGTTCGTTTTGCGCATGCGCTCGCTCGGCAATACCGACCAACGCCTG
Source organism: Phyllobacterium sp. UNC302MFCol5.2 (assembly GCF_000686005.1). Classification (NCBI taxonomy): domain Bacteria; kingdom Pseudomonadati; phylum Pseudomonadota; class Alphaproteobacteria; order Hyphomicrobiales; family Phyllobacteriaceae; genus Phyllobacterium; species Phyllobacterium sp. UNC302MFCol5.2. Next base: position 95,552 of record NZ_JMLL01000011.1, on the reverse strand, counting down.
CTCGGTGCCTTCGAGGCGACGCCGCGCATGGCGTTCGTCAATGGCAATCTTGGTACTCTGGCCTATGGGCAGGGGATGCTGCCAATCGAGTGCGGCGAGTTCATGGAAGGGCTCGACCTGCAGGCGCAGCTCATCAAGTCGCTCGATCTCGAGCCGACGCACCGCGTGCTGGAGGTTGGTACCGGTACTGGCTTCACAGCCGCCGTCATGGCGCGTCTTGCGGGCCGTGTCCTGTCGCTGGAGCGCTACAAAACGCTTGCCGAGCTTGCCCAACAACGGCTGCAAGCGCTGAAGATCGAGAACACCTTCGTCAAACATGCCGACGGCAGGCATGGCCTTGCCAATGACGGCCCGTTTGACCGGATCATTGTCTGGGGCTCGTTCGAGAGCCTGCCGCGCCAGTTCGTCGACCTCTTGTCGTCGAACGGCGTGATGATCGCGCCGATCGGCGCGCTTGAGGGTAGGCAGGTCATGGCCCGCCTTTCGAAGATCGGCAGCCGTTTCGAGCGCCAGGACATGATGCCGGTGCGTTTCCTGCCGCTTCTCGAAGGCCTATCGGCCGCGCTCTGATCTACGTCATCAACTTCGTCAACTCGGCGCCGCTCGTAGCGCTTCGCGCGGCTATCTCTAAGCCGACGAACGGCAACCCTTTACGGGTTTGGTGAATTTTTCGCAAATTTTATAAGCACTTTAACCGTCGGGTAACATTAACGCGATCTAATGGCGTCAATAAACTTGTATTGAGTACGGGCGGGACATGCGATGCGTTTGAGTACATTAGACAAAGCGTCACGGCGGCTGGCTCTAAATGCCGCTATTCTTACGGTTGCTGGATTGGCTGCAGGTTGCAGCTCAGGCGTGCAGCGCTTCACCAGCGCCGATTTCAGCTCCGGCTACAGCGATAACCAGCGCTCCGTCATGGCGCAGAACAACGGCCCGCAGCTCTATACGCCGCCGGTCGATTCGACGCAGACCGCTTCGGTCGGCAGCGGAAAAGTTCAGCGCGGCAACCTGCCGCCAGTTGGCGCAGCCAGTGCGTCGGCCTTGCCGCCCGTATCGTCGCAGCCCTCGCGTCCTGCGCTTGCTCCGGTTGCCAGCGCTCCGGCGCGCAGCCAGCAGATGGCATCGGCCGAACCGGTCCAGCCCATGCGGGCGGCACCGCTTGGCTCCAGCACAAACACTTTGAAGACCCCCGACGGACGTGAAGCACGCATGCCTGCCCAGCCAGCCCACAATTCTGCCAATAACGTCGCCGTAATGCCGCAAGCGCCGCAGGTAAAGGCAACGCAGCCCAACGCTTCTACGTCTGCAAAGACGCCGGCTAATAACAACGGTGCCTATACGGTGCAGAGCGGCGATACGCTGCATGCGATCTCGCGCAAGACCGGCGCCAATGTCGAGGCCATCAAGCAGGCCAACAATATGACCGACGGTACCGTCCGTATCGGCCAGTCGCTGATCATTCCGCCTTCGAGCGGTTCGCTTGCGCAGAATGTCGCCAATAACATGAAGTCGAAGGGCGCGGTCGACCAGGTCAAGACCGCATCGACGCCGCCCGCCGAACAGCCCAAGGTTGTCGCCAACGCCGCGCCGACTGCAGCAACTCCGGCCAATGCCCAGCCTGACGGCCAGGCCAAGCCGTATACGCCGCCGCAGGCGAGCGAGAAGGTCATCGACGATGCGGAGAAGGACGTGGCCGCAGCACCATCGGCGACCGGCGTCACCGGCATGCGCTGGCCGGTGCGTGGACGTGTCGTCGCCAATTACGGCAAGGGTAGCGATGGCATCGATATCTCGGTGCCCGAAGGTACGCCGATCAAGGCTGCCGAGAACGGCGTCGTCATCTACTCGGGCGACGGCTTGAAGGAGTTCGGCAATACCGTGCTCGTGCGCCACGACAACGGCCTTGTCACCGTCTACGGCAATGCCAGCAAGCTCAATGTCCAGCGCGGACAGAAGGTCAAGCGCGGCGAGGAACTCGGCAAGTCGGGCATGACCGGCAACGCCACACAGCCGAAATTGCACTTCGAGGTGCGCAAGAACTCGACGCCGGTTGATCCGTCGAAATATCTCGAATCCTGATCAGGCTTCGACCGAGAGCTCAGAAGCCTTTATGTAATTTGGCCCCCGAAAGTTGGATATCAACCTTCGGGGGTTTTGCATTTTAGATTGACGATTTTGCTAGCATTCAATGCTTGCAAGTAATATATTTTAAAGAGGCATTTTGATGAATAGCAGGCATAGGCGAACCCTGCTCGCTGTCTTTTCTGACCCGGTCGCGGGCTCGATAGCATGGTCGGATATCGAAAGCTTGCTGGTCAGCGTCGGGGACGGGCGATCGAGGGTCGTGGCTCGCGTGTCAAATTTGAAAAGGATGGTGAACTGGAAAGCTTTCACAGGCCCCATCCCACCAAGGAAGCAAAGCGCTATCAAGTCCGCGCCGCCCGGGCCTTTCTGAAAAGAATTGGAATCGAACCATGAACGTCATGCACTACAAGAATTATACTGCGCGGGTAGAGTATGACGACGAAGATGAAATATTCTTCGGCAAAATCGCGGATATAAGCGACGGCGTCGGCTTTCATGCCGATACAGTCGTCGACCTTAAAGCGGCTTTTCATGAAGCGGTGGAGGACTATATCGAGGCTTGCGCCAAGATCGGCAAGGAGCCGCAGAAGCCCTACTCGGGCAAGATGATGTTTAGGGTGAAGCCCGAAGTTCATCGCCGCGCAGTCCTCGCGGCGGAACGCGCCGGGAAAAGCCTCAACCAATGGGCCGAAGAGGCTTTGGACAAGGCGGCGAACTGACTACAGCTTCTTCCCAAGCCGCCCAGCGAGATCCTGAGTGAACTGCCAGGCGACACGCCCCGAGCGCGAGCCGCGCGTCGTTGACCATTCAAGTGCGTCGGCATGGAGCTCGCCCTTTTCGACGCCAAGGTCAAAATGCGCGGCGTACCCGTCGATCATGGCCAGATAATCGTCCTGGCTGCACTTGTGAAATCCGAGCCACAGGCCGAAACGGTCGGAAAGGGATACTTTTTCCTCCACCGCTTCCGACGGATTGATCGCCGTCGAGCGCTCGTTTTCGATCATGTCGCGCGGCAAGAGGTGCCGCCGGTTGGATGTCGCGTAAAAGATGACATTGTCCGGCCGGCCCTCGACACCGCCTTCGAGCGCAGCTTTCAGCGACTTGTAGGACGTATCGTCATGGTCGAAGGAAAGGTCATCGCAGAACAGGATAAACCGGTAGTCGGTGTCCTTGATCGCCGCCATGAGGGCAGGGAGGCTGTCAATGTCCTCACGGTGGATCTCGACAAGCTTTAGGGGCGCGCCATTATCGCCCGCTGCAGCATTGACCGAGGCGTGTACCGCTTTGACCAGCGAGGATTTGCCCATGCCGCGCGCGCCCCACAGGAGCACATTGTTGGCCTGGAAGCCTTCGGCAAAACGCTTGGTGTTGTCGAAAAGGATATCGCGGACAGTGTCGACGCCGCGGATCAGCGAGATATCGACGCGATTGACCCTGGTCACTGGATCGAAGGAGAGATGGTCCGGATTCCAGACGAAACAGTCGGCGCCATCAAGGTCGACTGCTTGCGGCTCGGGCGGCGCCATTCGCTCCAGTACCTTAATCAAGCGGTCAAGTTTATCCGTCAGCAATTCCCGCGACATTCCCATCCAGCCTTTGCTTTACCTGCGCACCTGCAACTATCATGTTGACGATAAATCGAAAAGCCGCCCTCACGGTTTTGTACGGTTGCTTTTGTCAACGCAAACATTGTATTGCGCAGGCTCAGGTATAATCAAAATAGGTCTTCTCTGGAGGTTTGTCTCAATGTTCGTAACTCCTGCATATGCACAGGCCGCCGGCGGCGCACCGGAAATGCTCATGAGCATTCTGCCATTCATCCTCATCTTCGTGATCATGTACTTCCTCATCATCCGCCCGCAGCGCACGGCGGCGAAGAAGCGCGAGGAACAGCTGAAGGCAATTCGCCGCGGCGACACGATCGTCACCGGCGGCGGTTTCATCGCCAAGGTCATGAAGGTGTATGAGGATACGGGCGAACTCGATGTCGAGATCGGCGATGGCGTCAAGGCACGGGTGTTGCGCGGCATGGTCGCCGATGTACGGGTCAAGGGCGAACCGGTTGCCGATAACAAGAAATAAGGCATAGTTACGGGGCGGCCACGGAGCCGCCCTGTTGATTCTATGCCGAAGGTTATTGCCGAATGCTCTATTTCAGCCGCTGGAAGACCGTACTCATTTGGGCCGTTGTTCTGGCAGCCGTCATATTGGCTCTTCCCAATCTGTTCACGCAGGATCAACTGGTAAAGCTGCCGGACTGGCTGCCCAAGAAGCAGCTGGCCCTCGGGCTTGATCTCGAAGGCGGATCGCGCATCGGCCTGCAGGTCGACAAGGACCATCTCCCCGATACGGATGCGACGATGGCGGTGCTGACACGGCGCCTGAGCGAACTCGGCTATACAAATCCGAATGTCGAGGGCCAGCGCAACGGGCGTATCCTTGTCGAGGTGCCGGGCCTCTACGATTCGCAGCTCCTCAAGGACATTTTGAGCCTGACAGGCGAACTCACCTTCCAGATGGTGGATTCGTCGATGCCGGCTCAGAAGGCGCTCGATGGCACACCGCCGGAAGGCGATGAGGTCGTCTATTCCTTCGACGATCCGCCGGTTCCATATCTGGTCAAGACCGAGCCGCTCGTTTCGAACAAGAATTTTGTCGACGCGCAGGCCGGTATCGACACAGCGTCACAGGAGCCTGTGGTGACATTCCGGCTCGACAGCATCGGCGCCGATCGCTTCTCCAAGGCGACGAAGGCCAATGTCGGGCAATCCTTTGCCATTGTCCTCGACAATCAGGTTCTGTCGGCGCCGGTGATCAGCGAGGCCATTCCCGGCAATACCGGGCAGATTACCGGTAATTTCGACCTCTCGGGAGCAAGCAATCTTGCTCTCGTCATGCGTGCGGGCGCCTTGCCGACCGATGTTACCGTGATCGAAGAGCGCACCATCGGTACCGACCTTGGCGCTGCAGCCGTATCATCCGGCAAGATTGCGGCCCTGATCGGCGCAGCGCTCGTCATCCTGTTCATGCTGCTGACCTATGGCTTCCTTGGCGTCATCGCCAGCGTTGCGCTCGTCGTCAATGTCCTCCTGATCCTTGCAGTGCTGACGCTCTTCGGCGCGCCGCTGACCCTTGCCGGCGTTGCCGGTATCGTCCTGACGATCGGCATGGCGGTGGATTCTAACGTCCTTATTTATGAACGCATCCGCGAGGATCGGCGGGCGGGCTTTTCAGTCATCCAGGCCATCGACTCCGGGTTTTCCCGGGCGCTCGCGACAATTGTCGATGCCAACGTGACCACGCTGATTGCAGCGCTCGTACTGTTTATTCTCGGCAGCGGCCCCGTGCACGGCTTCGCCCTCACGGTGACGATCGGCATCGTTACGACGCTGTTCACGACATTTACATTGACCAGGTGGCTCATATCGATCTGGGTGCAACGCTCGAAGCCAAAGGAAGTGCCTGGCGCACCGCTCAAGCTCGTGCCGAACAACACCAGAATCCCGTTCATGAAATTGCGCGGCCTGACCCTCGGTTTCTCGGCGCTTTCGAGCATTGCCGCCATCGTCCTCTTTGCCGTTGTCGGCATGAACTTCGGCATCGATTTCAAGGGCGGTACGCTGGTCGAAATCCAGTCGCGGCAAGGACCGATCGACCTTGACGATGTTTATAGCCGGCTCGATGATCTGAACATCGGCGAGGTCAAAATCGAACCGTTCAAGTCGGACGACCGCGCCTTGATAACGGTTGGAAGCCAGGGCGAGGGCGAGAATGCCGAGCAGACCGTCGGCGTAAAGATCCGCGGCGAACTGCAGGACGACTACGATTTCCGCCGTGTCGATGTCATCGGCCCGTCCGTATCGAGTGGATTGTCGCAGGCGGGTGTGCTCGCCGTGGTCCTGTCGCTCGTCGCCATCCTGGCCTATGTCTGGTTCCGCTTCGAGTGGCATTTTGCTCTCGGCGCGATCCTTGCCACGATCCACGACGTCGTGCTCATCGTCGGCATGTTCGTTATCTTCCAGATGGAATTCAATCTCTGGAGCATCGCGGCGCTTCTTGCCATCGTCGGCTACTCGCTCAACGATACGGTGGTGATTTATGATCGTGTCCGCGAAAACCTCAGGCGCCATGGGAATACCATGTCGCTGTCGGCCGTTCTCGATGCATCGATCAATCAAACCTTGTCGCGCACTATCCTGACTTCGCTTGCTACCTTCCTCGCACTCCTTATGCTTTACATCTATGGCGGCGATGACGTGCGTTCCTTCGCGCTGACCATTGCCGTCGGCATCATTGTTGCGACCTATTCGTCGATCTTCGTGGCCGGTCCACTATTGATGTTGTTCGGGCTCAAGGGCCGCGACGTTGTTGATGACACCGCGAGGGTGGCGTCCGAGCAGAACGGAGTTTAGGGACTTGGCCAAGGGCATTGAAATCCGGGACGCCCATTTTCCGGGGCGCGCGCCGATCGATGCCTATGGCAATGGCGGATTTCGCTTTGCCGACATGTCCCATCGTGGCTCGATCCTGTGTCTTCCATCAGGCATTCATGGCTGGGAGCCGAAAACACCGCCGATCGTGATGGCTGCCGATCTGTCGCTCGTGATCGAGCAGGCGGATGACATCGAGATCCTCTTGGTAGGCACCGGCACGGAGCTGCGCCGGCTGCCGCAGGAACTGCGCGACGCCTTGCGCAAATACCGCATTTCCGCCGATCCCATGAGCACAGGCGCGGCAGTGCGCACCTATAATGTCTTGCTGGCCGAAGATCGGGCGGTGGCGGCTGCCTTGATCGCCGTCGATTAAGGCGGCATCTGATGAACGCCAATGAAACCTACTGCATGCAGTTCCTGCGCGATGCGGACCCTGATCGCCATGTCTCGATCCTCTATGCCCCCGAGGACAAGCGCGGCGCGCTGGCGTCGATTTATGCCTTCAATGCGGAGATCGCTCGCATTCGCGACCTGATCCACGATCCGTTGCCCGGCGAGGTACGGCTGCAATGGTGGCGCGATCTTATCAACGGCACCGAACACGGCGCGGTCTCGGCGAATCCGGTTGCCGCGGCGCTCCTCGACACGATCAAGACCCACGACCTGCCGCGGCAGGCTTTCGACAATTATTGCGAAGCCCGGATTTTCGACCTTTATGATGACCCCATGCCCAGCCGCAATGACCTTGAAGGCTATTGCGGCGAGACCGCGTCGGCGTTGATCCAGCTGGCATCGCTGGTGCTCGATGAGGATGCCGCGCTGAAGCACGCGGATACGGCGGGACACGCTGGTGTTGCGCAGGCGATTTCCGGCCTGTTGCGGCTCCTGCCCCTGCACAGGCGGCGCGGCCAGATTTATATCCCGGCCGATATTCTGACAGCGGTCGGCTGCAGCCCGCAGAATCTCCTCGATGGTTCTGATGGAGAAGCGATTGCGCGCGCAGTCGCTGCCATGATAGCGCTTGCGACAGACCATCTGGCAAAGTTCGAAGCCGGCGCGAAGGAGCTGCGCGTCAGCCTGCGTCCTGCATACCTGCCGGCGCGGCTTACGCCTATCTATTTGAAAAAGCTCAAGGCAAAGGGCGCTGATGCTGCAAACGAAGTTGCCGATATAACGCCGCTGCGTCGGCAGTGGGCGATGCTGAAGGCTTCCGTCAGTTAACATGGAAGGCCGATCGAGGACGCAGCACCCCCTCGGTCTTGCAGGATATCCCCCGCAAGCGGAAAGATGGGCGGCAGCCCAGAGTCGTGAGCACACTTGAGGAACGCAACTCCGAAGTGAAGTAGCTTGCTACTCCGCAGCCTCGGCAATCGCCGGCAATCCGAGCCAGGTGCGACAATCGGCGAGGGCGCGGGCGCTCATGGCGCGCTTCTTGGCATTGGATTTTTCCTTGCCGCGCAGGCGTTTGCCTTCCGACTTCGGTGCCTCGATAGGCGGGAAGAGCCCGTAATTGACGTTCATGGGCTGGAAGGAGCGCTTTCCTGGTTCCTCATCGGTGACAATATGGCCGCCGGTAATGTGGCCGAGGAGCGCCCCAAATGCCGACGTTGCCGGCGGCGGCGTAACGGCTTGGCCCAGTCGTTCGGCGGCGGCAAACCGGCCGGCGAGCAGACCAATCGCGGCCGATTCTACATATCCCTCGCAGCCGGTGATCTGACCGGCAAAGCGCAGCCCTGGCCGGCTTTTCAATTGCAGCGTTGGATCGAGGAGTGTGGGCGAATTCAGGTAGGTATTGCGGTGCAGGCCGCCGAGGCGCGCGAACTCGGCGTTTTCGAGTCCGGGGATCATGCGGAATATTTCAGTCTGCGCTCCATATTTCAGCTTCGTCTGGAAGCCGACCATGTTGTAGAGCGTGCCAAGCGCATTATCCTGGCGCAGTTGAACGACTGCATAAGCCTTGACGGTCGGATTGTGCGCATTGGTGAGCCCCATGGGCTTCATCGGACCGTGACGCAGCGTCTCCGGCCCGCGTTCGGCCATGATTTCGATGGGCAGGCAGCCGTCGAAATAGGGCGTGCCCTCCCACTGCTTGAATTCCGTCTTGTCGCCGGCAATCAGGGCCTGCACGAAGGCCTCGTATTGCTCCTTGGTCATCGGGCAGTTGATGTAATCCTTGCCGGTGCCGCCCGGTCCAACCTTGTCGTAGCGCGACTGGAACCAGCAGACGTTCATGTCGATCGAATCGAAATGCACAATCGGAGCAATCGCATCGAAAAAGGCGAGGGCGTCGGCGCTGGTCTCGCGGCCGATGGCCTCCGCAAGCGAAGGAGCCGTCAGCGGTCCGGTCGCTATGATGGCTTTGTCCCAGTCTGCTGGCGGCAGGCCGGTAATCTCCTCGCGTACGATCGTAATGAGCGGCTGCGCTTCGAGGATTGCGGTGACCTTGTCGGAAAAACCGTCGCGATCGACGGCAAGGGCGCTGCCGGCCGGCACCTGGTGGGCGTCTGCCGCGGCCATGATCAGCGAATTGGCAAGCCGCATCTCGGCGTGAAGCACGCCGACCGCATTGGTCTCGGCATCGTCGGAACGGAACGAATTGGAGCAGACCAACTCGGCCAGTCCTTCGGTCTTATGGGCATCCGTGCCGCGCACGGGGCGCATTTCATGCAGGATTACAGGCACGCCGGCTTGCGCCAGTTGCCATGAAGCTTCGGAACCGGCGAGACCGCCGCCAATGATGTGTACAGGTTTGATGGACATGGCTTTCCAATAACCGCTTTGACCGCCCGCATCAATGTGCAAAAGCCGCCGCACGGCGCAATGCGGCGGCTTTCGATCCAAGCGATCAGGCGCTGGCCTTGTCGAGTTGGGTAACGTCTTCGGCACTCAGGTTGAGCGAAGCCGCCTTGATCAGGCTGTCCAACTGTTCAAGGGACGTCGCGCTGGCAATCGGGGCGGTCACGCCTTCGCGCTGCATGATCCAGGCGAGGGCGATTTCCGCGGGCTTTGCCTTGTGCTTGGCGGCAATATCGTCAAGTGCGGCGAGAATGCGGAATCCACGCGGATTGAGATAATCCTTGATGCCGCCACCGCGCGCGCTTTTGCCAAGGTCGGCCTCGCTGCGGTACTTTCCGGAGAGAAAGCCGCGCGCGAGGCTGAAATAGGTAATGACGCCGATATCTTCGGCCATGCAGAGATCCCGCAGCGGTCCGTCATAGCTCTTGCGGTCATAAAGATTATACTCCGGCTGCAGCACATCGTAGCGCGGCAGGCCAGTTTCCTTGGAAACGTCGAGCGCTGCTCGCAGTTGCTGGGCATCGAGATTAGAGGCGCCGATTGACTTGACCTTGCCCGCCTTCAGGAGTTGCGCATGCGCGCCGAGGGTCTCCTCGTAGGGTGTTTCCGGATCCGGCCAGTGCGAAAGATAGAGATCGATCGCATCAACCTGCAGCCGGCGCAAGGAAGCCTCGGCGGCCTTGGCGATATAGGCAGCCGAAAGGTCCTTCTTGCCTTGTCCCATGTTGGAACCGACTTTGGTGATAATGACAATTTTGTCGCGATTTTTACGTGATTTCATCCATTCGCCGATGATGGTTTCGGATTCGCCGCCTTCATTGCCGGACACCCAGCGCGAATAGGCATCGGCCGTATCGACGGCGTTGAAGCCGGCATCGACGAAGCGATCAAGCAGGTCGAAGGATGTCTTCTTGAATGCGGTCCAGCCAAAGACATTCCCGCCAAAGACGAGCGGGGCGACGGAAAGGCCGGTTCGGCCGAGACGGCGTTGTTGCATGATCATTCTCCGATTGGGGTGAGGTGCGCCAGGGGTGATTTAGGGTGCGGCGCTGGCTGTTGCCAGGTGAGGATTTCCGGGAGCAACCATATTATGCAAATCTGTTGGGCTTCAGTGAAAACAATTGTTAGTGTTGGGCATGCAACCAAAAGTCTCAAAAAAACTCGTCTTCTGTTTTCTTCTTCTCATTCTTTGCAGTCCCGCATCCATCGCCATGGCGCAGACCTTCAGCGTTTGTCACGGTTATGGCTGCTATTTTAAGACCAATGTAACGCTGACCGGAACCAACCGTTCCCGCATTGCCTCCATCATGGCGTCCGGCCGCAAATCGCCAGAGGGCGAGCGCGCGGCGGTTCGCCGGGCGGTTCAAGTATTCGAACAACGCAATACGCAGGTGATTGGCGTCGTCGACCGGCCGAAAATGGATTTTGGCAAGGGACGCGAGCGCGGCCAGATGGATTGCGTGGACGAATCCACGAATACCGATCACTTCCTGCGCTATCTGCAGGGTGCAGGCCTGTTGCAGTTCCACACCGTTGCCCGGCGGGATTCGCGCGGAAGCTTTTTCGACGGGCGCTATCCACACTTCACTGCTGTTCTGAAAGATCGCAGCGGCACGCTTTGGGCAGTCGATTCCTGGTACGAGCCGGGAGGCGGCGCTCCAGACGTCATGACGCTCGCAGAATGGAAAAGCAGGGGATATGGCGGCGTCCGCTAGGGCTCAATAGGCTGGAGGCGGCCTGAAACAACAACACCCACCGCGGGAGGAGGTGCGGTGGGTGTCGTTTGATAAAGGCCGATCAGGGAGGAGGAGTATCGGCCTTTGATCGCGGGGGCTTCGGGAGGAGGATAAGCCCCGGCGATATTCTCTATGCGATTAGCGAATTGCGGACTTCTTGGCGACGTACGGGATGTCCGAACGGGCAATGCCGAGATCGCTGAGTTCGCGGGACGACAGGCGGTTCAATTCGGAAACCGTGTCGCGATAACGACGCCAGTTGCTGTAGGAGCGGATAAGGTTCATTTCAATCACCACTTTGGTTGTTGTTTGCTTGATCACTCTTGATCGTTGAGTGGAAGATAGTGCACGGCTCCTGAAAGTTGCAGAGCCAAGTTTGCAGATCAGCTATGCAATTGCTGCATTGCAACATTAATCGATGTTAATTGTTGCGGCGCACAAATGTCGTGATTGTGGCGCTGCGAGCACGCAGGGATCGCCATAGGAGGATGACCGCCACCTCGCTATACTAAAGACTCGTTGCAGCGATTCAGGAGCAGACCTTGGCGATAACCATTGGCGTTAAGAAACACATTGCGCGCTGGCAGCGGGATGGTCTGATCGATGAGACGACGGCCGAACGCTTGCGCAAGGACATGGACGGCAGGGGACACGGCCTCGGGCTTGGAGGCGTCCTTGCGGTTCTCGGCGCAGTTTTGCTGGGCGCAGCCATCGTCTCCCTCGTAGCGGCCAACTGGGAACTCATGCCGCGCCTTGTTCGGCTTGGTCTTATCATATCGGTGATCGGCGCCGGCTATATCGGCGGCGCCTGGCGGGCAAGCCTGGGCGACAGGATATTCAGTGAGGCGCTCTACCTGATCGCCGCCATCACATTCGGTGCGGGTATCGGTCTCGTTGGCCAAATGTACCACCTCTCGGGAGACACCACCGATGCGGCGCTTCTTTGGGGGGCGGGCACGATGGTGGCGGCCGTCCTGCTGCGATCAAAGGTACTGACGTCCACCAGCGTCGCAATTACCGGCTTCTACCTGTTCGCTTCGCTCGAACCATCGACTCCAGACCACTGGAACTACATCTGGCTGGTGCCTGTGTTTGCAATCATCTGCGCGGGACTGGTCTGGTGGACGAAGGCGAAGCAGGCGCGACATTTCATTGCCATTCTCCTCATCGCCTATGTCTTCGTGGTCCGGTTCGATCTGGACGACCAGGCGATCCTCTGGATCGCGGCCGTTCTCGGCGCGGCACTCTTCCTCGCGGATGCACTGCGGAGCAGGGCGACCCAGCAGCTTACCGGCTGGAGCGAGGCCATCGGAGGATATGGCTTCATCATGCTGGTCATCGCCCTCATCTTTTTCCAGTTCGACGAATTCAGCGAAGGGGTTGGCAATCAGGTTGTCATCGGCTTTGCGATTTTGGGATGCTCTGTCGCGGGCCTCGCCCTTTCGGGGCACCGGAACCTTGCGGTGCGCTGGGTTTCCTACACGGTCTTCTCGCTCGAGGTGCTGTACCTGGCGTTCAAGACGATCGGTACATTGATAGGCACCGCGGGCTTCTTCCTGACTGCCGGCATCCTCGTCTTGTTGCTGGCGGCCTTCGTTGTCAGAATGGAGCGAAGACTTCTAAGAAAGAATCCGAAAAAGGAAGCAACGGCATGATATTCAAGGTAAATCGCCTGATCCTGCTCGGCGCCGTTGTGGCAATTTTACAGTCCGGAGCCCTCTACGCCATGGTCGCACAGCGGGCGTCGATCCTGCGAAGCGGCACCAATCTCACGCTGCTTACCGAGCCGGTCGATCCACATGATTTCCTGCGCGGCGACTATGTCACACTTGGTTACGGCATCGCGACAATCGAGGCCAACAAGGTGACTGGGACGCCGCCGACGTCAACCGGGTTCGCCGATATCTATGTAGCGTTGAAGCAGGCGGATGACGGCTCCTGGGGCATAAGCAGCGCCTCGTGGCAAAAGCGCGAGGATCTGGCGCCCGGTGAAATACAGCTGCGCGGCCGCACCTCCGGTTACGCCAATGCCGCGATCTATCACGATCTTCACATCCAATACGGGATCGAGCGCTATTATGTGCCGGAGGGGGAAGGGCGCGTGATAGAAGTCCAGCAGCGAGAACGCAGGATTGAGGCTGTCATCGCGGTTTCGCCGTCGGGAGATGCGCAAATTCGCGCTCTGAAAAACAACGGAGAAGTTCTCTACGAAGAGCCAATCTACTGAAGAAATGGCGACCGTGCCTCAAGCGCTATGGTGCGGATGGAGGGACTCGAACCCCCACGGTCTCCCGCCAGAACCTAAATCTGGTGCGTCTACCAATTTCGCCACATCCGCAGATGGAGGCGTTACCGCACCCCAGCGCCGGTCTCTATAGCATCGTGATTTCTGCCGTCAAAGGAAAAAGGGGTTGTTCCAAGGAAGATTGGCGAGCCGTACCACGCGAGGCATGGCCCGCCGACGGGACTTGGGCTGGACAGTGTAGGTAGGCGCCTACTTGGCGGATGGCCGGCTCTTCGTAATCGAAAAAGCCCCCTTGGAGCGCTTCAAGACGTCCGACAAGCGTTCAGGGTTGAATTTTGGCTTTGGCGTCGCCTGCCGAATCGTATCGATGAGATGATCAGAAGCAGTTGGCATCCTGCGCACGAAATGCTGATTGGACGTTCCGCCCATGGTGGTGCTCCTTTTGATTGGTCCCTCAATTATACAACGTCTAAGGGGTATCGTTGGTTGCACCAGTTCGCAGGCCAGGATCACATTCTTCTACCTTATGGAAAAAGGGAATGTGCGAACTTCGTCTAACGCTCCTTGACCGCCTTATGGCCGGTCGTTTCTGTTATAGCGATGCGGAAGTAAACCGGGTCAAGCGGGCGTTCCTGTTCGCGAATGACTGTCTTCACGTAGCCGGGCTCCCACCATTCGGCCTTCTTGTTCAAGAGATCATGAGCCATGTTACGCTCGTCGCTATGTTCCTTTGTGATCTCCTCGAACCTGCCGGTAACGACCACGCTCTTCCAGCTATTGGTCGAATCGATCTCGTCGAACTCGACGCAGACCTTGTTGTTCTCGCGCATCCACTCGATTTTTCGCCCAACAGTGGTGAAGGAATAGAGGTAGACGGAATTGTAGACGAAGCGAAGCGGGACGATGTAAGGCTGATCATCCTTGGCGCAGGCGAGCCGGCCGATGCTGGCCCGGGTCAGCAGTTCCTTGATTTCCTGCCGCGACATTTCGGTAATAATCATCTCTCGCTCCGCATGAATGATAAGTCAGCGCGCACCAGCATGATGCCCGCCGACCCTTAACGCAAGCCGGTAATGAAGCGGGACTAGAAGCCCCGCGCCGGAGCCTCCACCGCGGATTTGCGCTTGCGCCCGAATGAACGGAGCGCCACGTAGAACACCGGCGTCAGGAACAACCCGAAGAACGTAACGCCCAACATGCCCGAGAACACGGCCGTTCCCAGCGACTGGCGCATTTCCGCGCCGGGGCCGGTTGCGATCATCAGCGGAACCACGCCGAAGATGAATGCAAATGCGGTCATCAGGATCGGGCGCAGGCGCAAACGGCTTGCCTCGATTGCGGCTTCGACGGGTGTCGCGCCGTCGTCCTGGTGTTGTCGCGCAAACTCGACGATCAGAATCGCGTTCTTCGCGGCAAGGCCGATCAACACTACAAGCCCGATCTGGGTCAGGATATTGTTGTCCATGCCACGCAGATGCACGCCGATCAGCGCGGCGAGCACAGCGAGCGGGACGATCAGGATGATGGCAAGGGGGAGGATCCAGCTTTCATACTGAGCGGAAAGCGCCAGGAAGACGAAAATGACCGACAGGGCGAAGATGTAGATCGCCGTATTGCCGGTGCTGCGCTCCTGGAATGCGAGTTCTGTCCAGTTGAACGTCGTTCCCACTGGCAGCGTCTGCGCCGCCAGTTGCTCCATCTTGTCGAGTGCATCACCAGTCGAAATGCCCGGCGCCGGATTGCCCTGCAATGGCACCGAAACATACATGTTGTAGCGCTGCACCAGCGAGGGTCCGGTCGTGTCCCTGATCTCGATCAGCGTTCCGAGCGGCACCAATGCTCCCGTCGCCGAGCGAACCTTCAGCGCCAGAATGTCGGCCCGGTCCATGCGATATTGCTGGTCCGCCTGCGCGCGCACTTGATAAACGCGGCCGAATGCATTGAAATCGTTGACATAAGAGGTGCCGAGGTTGATCGACAGCGTCTCGAAGATGTTGGGGATCGGTACGTTCAATGCCCGCGCCTTGTCGCGGTCGATCTCGAGGAAATATTGCGGGCTCGACGCCGAGAAGGTCGTGAAGACCCCGGTGAGTCCCGGCGTCTTGTTGGCTTCACCCATCATCTGATAGGCAAGAGGCAGGATGCGGCGCATGTCCGGATTGTCGCGGTCGAGAATCTGCATCTTGAAGCCGCCGGAATTGCCGATGCCGCGGATCGACGGCGGCGGCACGGCGATGATGAAGGCCTCCTGGATGCTCTGCATCTTGGTGAAGAGCTGGCCGATGATCGCCTGCGCCGTCTCGCCCTTTGGCAGTCGCTCTTCGAAGGAATTGAACGGCGCGAACACCACGCCTGCATTCGACGCATTGGTAAAGGTGGCGCCGCTGAAGCCAGCAAACGCCACGGCATGGCTTACACCGGGAACGCTGCGGACGATGTCCGAGGCACGCCTGATCACCGCATCGGTGCGCTCCAGCGACGCGCCATCGGGCAATTGGACGACGACGATGGCATAGCCCTGGTCCATGGTCGGAATGAACCCGCGCGGTACGATATTGGCCATGTACCATGTGCCGGCGAGGAGACCCACGAAGACGAGCAGCGAGGCCAGAAGCCCGACGGTCGAGCCGACAAGATGGCGTATGATCCAGGAGTAGCCATGTGCCATTCGGTCGAAGCCCGTGTTGAAGCCGTTGGCGAGGAAGCGGCCGGCGCGCGCAAGCGGGTTTCTCGATTGCGAATGCCCGTGCGGGCGCAGGACGATTGCCGCAAGGGCCGGGGAGAGCGTCAATGAGTTGAGCGCCGAGATCGCGGTGGCGACGGCGATGGTGATGGCAAATTGCAGATAGAACTGGCCGGAAATGCCGGGGATGAAGGCGGTCGGCACGAATACGGCAATGAGTACGAGCGAGATGGCGACGACCGCCGTTCCGACCTCATCCATGGTGACGTGGGCCGCTTGCTTCGGCGTCATGCCGGACGAAAGATTGCGCTCGACGTTTTCGACGACGACGATCGCGTCATCGACGACGATGCCGATGGCGAGGACGAGGCCGAACAGTGTCAACATGTTCAGCGAGAAGCCGAAGGCAAGGAGTATGGCGAGCGTTCCGATCAAGGACACCGGAATGGCGACGATGGGAATAATCGCGGTGCGCCAGGACTGCAGGAAAACAAGCACGACGAGAGCCACCAGAATGACGGCCTCGATGATGGTCTTGTAGACCTCGTTGATCGATTCGGAGATGAACTCGGTCGGGTTGTAGACAATGTTGTAGGTCAGTCCGTCCGGGAAATCCTTGGCGAGTTCCTTCATCGTCTCCTGAATGGTTTCGGAGGTTGCCAAGGCATTGGTGCCGGGCCGGCTGAAAATGCCGAGCGCCACGGCGGGACTACCGTCGAGGTAACTGTTGGTCACATAGTCCTTGGCGCCGAGCTCGATGCGCGCCACATCCTGCAACTGGACGAGGCGGCCGGTATCTGAAGCTTTGACAATGACATAGCGGAATTGCCTCGCGTCGCTGAAACGCCCTTCCGTCGTGACGGTGTACTGGAATGCACTGTTGCCCGACGTCGGCGGCCCGCCGATCGAACCGCCCGAAACCTGCACGTTCTGATCGCGCAGCGACTGGACGACGTCGCTCGCCGTCATGCCGTAGGCAGCAAGCTTCTGCGGGTCGAGCCAGATGCGCAGCGAATATTCGCGTTCGCCGAAGATGGTCAGATCGCCAACGCCGTCGAGCCGCAGGAGGACGTCGCGGATACGGGTGCGTGCATAGTTGGACGCATAGAGCTGGTCGTAGCGGTTGTTCGGCGAAAGAACGTGGATGACCATCATCAGGTCGGGCGAGCTTTTCGTCGTGGTCACGCCGAGACGCCGCACCTCCTCGGGCAGGCGCGGTTCGGCGATGGAAACGCGGTTCTGGACCAGCACCTGCGCCTGGTCGAGGTCGGTGCCGAGCTTGAAGGTAATCGTCAGCGCCATTGACCCGTCTGCGGTCGAGTAGGAGGACATGTAGAGCATGTTCTCGACGCCGTTAACTTCCTGCTCGATCGGCGTCGCCACCGTGTCGGCAATGGTTTGCGCATCCGCGCCGGGATAGGAGGTGCGCACCACGATCGTCGGCGGCGCGATTTCCGGATATTGGGCGACGGGAAGCTGCGTGTAGGCAATGCCGCCCACGATCAACAGCACGATCGACAGGACGGATGCAAAGATCGGCCTGTCGACAAAGAAATGCGCGAACCTCATTGGCCGACCCCCGTCGCCTTGGCTTCGGGTGGCAGGGTAATGAGTTCCGGCTTAACCTTGACGCCCGGACGGATGCGCATCAATCCATTGACGACGATGGTCTCGTCGCCGGTCAGACCCTCGCGAATGATGCGATAGCCATATTGCTTGGGCCCAAGCCGCACCGGCTTCGGCGTAACCGTGCCGTCTTCGCTGACTGTATAGACGATGCGCTCGTTCTGGTCCGCGCCAACCGCATCATCCGGGACGAGGATGCCCTTGTAGGTGTTCGAGGCTGAGACTTCGACGCGCCCGAACAGGCCGGGCTGCAAGACGAAATCCGGATTGGCGAAGCGGGCTCGCACCCGCATCGTGCCTGTCTGGGCATCGAGCCGGTTTTCGGAGAAGTCGAGCTTGCCCTTGACCGGTGGTTCCTTCGAGTCCGTCAGCCGAACCGTAACATCCAGCCCGCCACCGCCTTCCTGAAGGTCGCTGCCCCGCTCGCGCGCCGAACGGGCATAGGAAAGCAGATTGCGCTCATCGACGTCGAAGTAGAAGTCGATAGGATCGAGCGAGACGATCGTCGTCAGGATCGTGTCATTGGCATTGACGAGGTTGCCAACGGAAATCAGCCTTCGATCGATGCGTCCGTCCTGCGGCGCGGTGATTTCGGTGTACATCATGTCGAGCTTCGCCTGAGCGACCGCGGCTTCCGCGCCACGCACGCTCGCCTGGCCGGCGAGATAGGCACGGCGCTGGTCGTCGAGCGTCGATACCGACAGGGTGCCGCTCCCGGTCAGCGATTCAGTGCGCTTGTACTGGGCTTCGGCGTAGGTAAGAGTGGTCTTTGCGACCTCGAGCGCCGCTTGCGCCTGATCGAGTGCAGTCTGGAACGGCCTCTGGTCAATCGTGAACAGCGGATCGCCCTTCTTGACGAGCGCACCGTCCTTGAAGTGGACCGTATCGAGATAGCCCGACACACGCGAGCGCACAGCGACCTGATCGACGGCGTCGAACCGGCCGATGAACTCATCGGCATCGATCACATCGCGAACAATGGGTTTTGCAACCGATACAGGTGGTGGAGGCGGGGCGGCAGCCTCCTGCGCCAAAGCTGAAGTTGCGGTCATAATAGCGGCTGCAAGGCCGAGTTTAACGGCGGAAATGAATGTTCGTGGCAAGGGCAGGCCTCCAAAACAATCGGACACTGAACGACCACGCGGGATGAGACAAATCAACCGGATGGAGCGGCTGAAACTGCAAATCATCGGACGATCGGGTCTAGTTACGCAAAGTCAGAATTCAACGCTCAGGTGGAGTAATTCAACCAGATACGCTCGTGCGCCCAGCCGGGCGACGCGGAGACAACCTGTCTCAAAACCCCACGAATCCAGACTTGCATAGTTCGAATCGGTTGTCACCTTGCAATCGCGACTGGTATTTAAAGGTTAAACGCCTTGCAAAACGGGCATTTTTCTCGAAGCAGCAACCGGGCTGCGCCATTGATTTTTGCCCGCAAGGCAAGTAAAGGGAGCGACCAGTCGGTGAGGGTGCAATCTCTTTCGCAACTTTGTGCCACATTCTGTGCTAGAATTCGTGTCGCAAATCGAGAGTTGCACTGGAATTAGGCAATAAAATCAACGTGGATGGTGAGTAAAGCTCCTCGTCCGCACCGGAAGCCGCAAGGGCAGGCAGTTTTCTCCCGCAATTTAGGCCAACGAGCCGGCAACGGCGGGACAAATGTTAAAAAAGTGAAGGTTTGGACATGCAGGTTACTGAAACGCTCAATCAAGGGCTGAAGCGCGAGATCAAGGTCGTCGTTCCGGCCAAGGATCTGGAAGCAAAGCTTTCCGAACGCCTCAAGGGCGCCAGCGCCAAGGCGCGCATCAATGGCTTCCGCCCTGGCAAAGTGCCGATGACCCATCTGCGCAAGATGTACGGCAAGTCGTTCATGGCTGAAGTCGTCAACGAGATTTTGAGCGATTCCTCGCGGTCCATTCTTGCCGACCGCAACGAAAAGTCCGCTACCCAGCCGGAAGTCGTAATGACCGAGGACGAGAAGGAAGCGGAAAAGGTTCTGAGCGGCGAAGCCGATTTCGAATTCTCGCTCAACTACGAAGTTCTTCCTGCCATCGAGATCAAGGACGCGTCGAACATCAGCGTAACCCGCGAAGTCGTCGATGTCAGCGATGAGGAAGTCGAAGAGCAGGTTAAGCGCGTTGCCAGTTCCGCCCAGACCTTCGAGACGAAGAAGGGCAAGGCCGAGAGCGGCGATCGCGTGACGATGGACTACCTCGGCAAAGTCGATGGCGTTCCGTTTGATGGCGGCGCCGACACCGACGCGACGCTCGTCCTCGGTTCCGGCCAGTTCATCCCCGGCTTCGAGGATCAGCTCATCGGCGTCAAGGCTGGCGACGAGAAGCAGATCAACGTGACGTTCCCGGCTGAATATGGTGCTGCGCACCTTGCCGGCAAGGACGCAACCTTTGACGTCACAGTCAAGGAAATCGCCAAGCCGGGCGAACTCGAAATCAACGACGAGACCGCAAAGAAGCTCGGCATCGAAAGCGCCGACCGCCTGCGCCAGGTCATCCGCGAACAGATCGAGAGCCAGTACGGCACGTTTACGCGCCAGAAGGTCAAGCGCCAGATTCTCGACGCGCTCGACGGTGAATACAAGTTCGAATCGCCGGAACGCCTGATCGACGCCGAGTTCAACAACATCTGGGCGCAGATCGGTCACGACCTCCAGGAAGCCGGCAAAACCTTCGAAGATGAAGATACGACGGAAGAAGAAGCGCGCGAAGAATATCGCAAGCTTGCCGAACGCCGCGTTCGTCTCGGCCTCGTCCTTTCCGAAATCGGCAACAAGGCCGGCATCGAGGTAACGGAAGAAGAGCTGCAACGCGCCGTCTACGATCAGGTTCGCCGCTATCCGGGCCAGGAGCAGCAGATTTATGAATTCTTCCGTAAGACGCCGGAAGCAGTAAACAATCTGCGCGCGCCGATCTTCGAGGAGAAGGTGGTCGACCATCTCCTTTCGAACATCAAGGTCACCGACAAGAAGGTGACGAAGGAAGAGCTGATGGCCGACGATGAGGCGGATGCCAAGTCGGAAGAGACCAAGAAGCCTGCTAAGAAGGCCGCGCCGAAGAAGGCCGCCAAGAAGAAGACTGACGACGAGGCATAAGCCTCACTATCGATCCGGAAAGGGCGGCGTCAGCCGCCCTTTTCATTTGCGGTACCGAGAAGCGTATCGCCGCCATGCGCCAGGACCACCGCAGCCCGGATCAGGTCGGCATTGTCCTCGGCTTCCTTGCCTTCAGGAAGGAGCTTGCCATCCTCGAGGCCAATGCGTCCATCATAGCCGCGCGCAATTGCCAGGTTGAACATCGGCCAGACACTCGCTTCATCGCCGTGCAGCAGAATGGGAAGCTCGAATTTCGCCTGTTCCAGCACTGATATGATCCCAGTTGCCACCGCCATTGCCTCATCAAAGTCCTGTTCATTGACTTCAATGAGCACTCTCAGGCACTTCTTGGCGTCAGGAAGGGCAATGAAGCGCTCGGCGTCGCTCACCGACCATAGGCCGGCTTCGACGCCGATGCCCTTATCCCAGACGAGCGCCATGATCTCAGCAGCATCCTCTTCGATCAGATTGACCGATACATAGTCGGGAAGCTCCTGCCATTGCGCGATCGGTGCATGGCGCGCCTTGCCGCCGGGTGGGATGCGCCAATGTGTCGAAACGCCGATCGGTACCTCCGGAACGCTTTCACGTATGGCGCGGATCGCGGCGCTGATATCAGAGGCGACAAGGCTTTCGTTACCATCCAGATCCCGCGGATGTATGTGAAGCTCGCCGGCGCCTGCCGCCACGACAAGCGCGGCGTCGCGGGCAAGCTCGTCTGCCGTAAAGGGAACGGCAGCGTGAAAATCGCGGTTACGACCGCCGTTGAGGCAGGCTTGCAGCATGTGTCAGCTCCCATCTTGCCAAGGCGGCTGATCTTAGCAAACCTGCTAACAGCCATCTGTCAGCAATAACGGTTGGAGCGGCGCATGGTTGCGGCGGGCCGGCTGCCGCTGGCCCACCAATGAAAACGATCAAGACTTCACAGGTATCCAGATCTCGAGCCCGCCATTTCCGGTTCTCGGATCGAATTGCGGCCCATAGCGCTCGAAATTGGGAGCATCGGCGACCTCATGGCCAGACTCCGGAAGATAGTTGCCCCAGATGGTCATGAAGGTGCTTCGGATCGTCGAGATATGATCCTGATGCGTGAAAACGAGGTACTTCTGGGACGGAATACGGAGGCGGCTGAATGTGTCGGGAATTTCGGAGAAATCCCTGACCTCGACGCCGGCGATGTAATCGAAGTTGTTCTCATCGTCGCTATTGCAGCAAACGCCGTAGGCAATGTCGCCGACCACGCGGTTCTTCCAGATCTACGACCAATGTTTCGTCCATTTTGATAGCCTCCACCAGGGGGATGTTGTCGACATGGCCTTGCGCACGAACGTGTTCCGGCGTCACGCCGAACTGATCGCGGAAGGCGCGGGTGAATGCTTCATGGGAATTGTAACCGGCCCCGAGCGCAACGCAGAGAATATCGGGAGCACCCTCGCTGAGAAGCCGGGCGGCCGAGCTGAGGCGGCGGCCCCGGATGTAGCCGCTGACCGAACAGCCAGTCACAGCCGCAAAGGCACGTGACATGTAAAAGCGCGACAGGCCCGCCGAAGCGGCGATGTCGTCCAGGGTGATACCCTTGAAAAAATGCCCTTCAATGTACCAGATCGCTTTTTCGACCGTGTTCATTCAAATCTCCATTCAAGCACGATACCTGAATAGGACTTTTCAGAATGGTTTATTTGATCGGGTTTGCTGTCGAACAGGATATTGTCCGGCAATTCTCAGAAAAGTTGCAATCCCTTGAGACTGGCGTGGCTGTTCTTGCCGACGATAATGTGGTCGTGGACGACAATGCCCATCTGCGCGCCGATATTGGCGATGGTCCGTGTCATCTCGATGTCCGCCTTGGAAGGCGTCGGGTCTCCGGACGGATGGTTGTGGACCAGAATGATCGCGCTTGCGGAAAGGTGCAGAGCCCGTGCGATCACTTCCCGCGGGTAAACAGGTGTGTGGTCGACAGTGCCGACCTGCTGTACCTCATCGGCAATCAACGCGTTTTTCTTGTCGAGGAACAGGATGCGCAACTGCTCGCGGGGTTCGTGGGCCATCGCGGCGATACAATATTCGATGACCTTGTTCCACGATGTCAGCAACGCCTTCTCTCGAATATCGCTGCGGATAACACGATGCGAGAGCGCGGATACCAGTTTGAGGTCGAAAGTGACGGCAGGGCCGCAGCCCTTTACTTCGCGCAGCAGGTGCTCGGGCGCGCCCAGGACCTCCCCCAGTGAACCGAAACGGGCAATGAGCGCCTTGGCAAGCGGCTTGGTGTCGCCCTGTCGTATCGAGCGGTAGAGCAGCATTTCGAGCATTTCATAGTCGGCGAAACCATCGTGGCCGACCTTCTCGAAGCGCTCCTTCATGCGATCGCGATGACCGACATAATGCGGCGTGTCATTGCCCGACGGCTTCGGCTGAGCGTTGTGCGAAGCAGAGTAAGGCTCAACGACTGGTTGTTTAGGGGTGGATTTTGCGGAGGGTTCGTTGAGGAAGAAAGTCGGTTCCGGCTTTTCTTCGCTCATTGCCTATCCTATCCGAGGTTCAGTCCGGGCGCGAACAGGCCGGCCGGCGAGAGAGTGAATATCTCGCAGCCCGTGCTGGTGACGCCGACAGTGTGTTCGTATTGCGCGGTGAGCGAGCGGTCACGTGTCACCGCCGTCCAGCCATCTGCAAGCACCTTCACATGCGGCCGGCCGAGATTGATCATCGGTTCGATGGTGAAGATCATTCCCTCGCGCAGTTCGATACCCTCATTCGGCGTGCCATAGTGAAGGATGTTGGGCGCGTCGTGGAAGAGCTGGCCAACACCGTGGCCACAGAAGTCGCGCACGACCGAGCAACGCTCGGCTTCGGCATAGGTCTGGATGGCAGCGCCAATGGCACCGGTGCGCACGCCCGGCCGAACGGCGGCAATGCCGCGCATCAGGCTTTCAAGCGTGACTTCCATCAGGCGTTCAGCGGCGCGCTTGATTTGCCCGACGGGATACATGCGGCTTGAATCGCCGTGCCAGCCATCGAGGATATAGGTGACGTCGACATTGACGATATCGCCTTCGCGCAGCGGCTTGTCATCGGGGATACCATGGCAAACCACGTGATTGATCGACGTGCAGCTCGATTTGGTGTAGCCGCGATAGTTGAGCGTCGCGGGCAGGGCGCCGTGGTCGGCGCCGAACTCGAACACGAACCGGTCGATCGTATTGGTCGTGACGCCCGGCGCCACGATCGATGCGAGCTCATCGAGGCAGCGGGCGGTCAGCTGGCAAGCCTTGCGCATTGCCTCGAACCCTTCCGGGCCGTGCAGCCGGATCTGGCCGGTATTCTTAAGAGGCGCGTTCTGTGCGTCGAGATAGGTGACCATAGTTAAGTCCGGTTGGCATCATTCAATAATCGACATCGTGCTTATTGCAGCAATGCCCGTGGGCCTGATGTGGCATTTTACAGCGTATGCTTCAACCCCGCGCTTCATTGCCCGATCAAAAGCCATAGCGTAGACCGGGTCAAGATCGCCGCAGATCCTCAGTCGTTCGCAATCCCCGCGCTGGACGACATAAAGCATTACGCCGCGAAAACCATTTTCAACCATGTTTCCGAGCTCGTCCAGATGTTTTGCGCCGCGCGCCGTTGGCGAATCGGGGAATTCGGCAAGGCCGGCTTTGCGGGAGAAATGGACGTTCTTGACCTCGACATAGGCCGGCTGACGACCGGGGCCGCGCAAAAGGATATCGATACGCGAGTTCGCTCCATATTTCTGCTCGCGCCACAGCTCGGCATAGCCCGAGAGCGAGGGTATCATCCCGGCAAGGATGGCTTCCTCCGCGATCCGGTTGGGCAGGCCGGTATTGATGCCGACCATCGTGCCGCCAACCTCGACCATCTGCAGCGTGTGCGGATATTTGCGTTTCACGCCGTCGGAGAGGGAGAGCCAGACCGGAATGCCGGGATCAGTAAGGCCAAGCATCGACCCGGTATTGGGGACCGAACTCGTGATCGCAGCGCCGCCGTCGTCGAGAATGATATCGGCGAGAAAGCGCTTGTAGCGCTGGACCAGCCTGCCGGTAATGAGGGGTGAAGCGAAATTCATGGTCCTGGGTTTAGCCGAAGCGCAAAAAGACGGCAATCAGCGTGAACGGGTACAGTGACAACCGATGCCGCATAAAAAAACCTGCCTCTAAAGGCAGGTTAGTTTGCTGGGTGGGAGAATCGGGTCCGAGTGGAGGTAAACCGAACCCTACTGCCGGCAAATGAGTCCCGGCAGTAAGCTGATGATAGGTCAGCCGCCGATATCGGTCTCATAACTTTGTCTAACAGCGCGTGATAAAGCTTGAAAATGCCGGGGTGTTCGAACCGCTGTCGCTGACCCATTCTATGTATGGGGACGAAACAAACAGGAGAGAACATGATGAACTTCAAGTTTTTCTTACCCGTCGCAGCCGTCGCCGCGCTCACTTTGGCCGCATGCGACAACAAGCCGAAAGAGGGTGAAACCAGCGCGCCTGCCACGACATCCGAGCCGGCCACACCGGCTCCAGCGCCAGCGACACCTGCACCCGAGCCAGCAAAGCCTGCGCCATCCAACTGAGTCGTGTAAACGCCAAATCGTGCGGCCAGCTCGCGGAGGGCTGGCCGTTTGCATGGGATACGCGCCACAAAAGCAAATGAGCTTTACGCATTAAGGTTCTGAATTTCCAGGAAGAAAACCTGGTACGCCCAAGGGGAATCGAACCCCTGTTTCCGCCGTGAAAGGGCGGCGTCCTAGACCGCTAGACGATGGGCGCCCCGCAGGTAAGCGGCTTATAGTGAAACAGTTTTTGCGCCGCAACCCCATTGAGCATTCTTTTTTCAAAAAAATGAAGATTGTTCAACTTGCGCGTTAGCCGACACAGGACAGCGTGTAAGGACGAGGAGGTTTTCGCGGTGCGGCTAGCCACGGCCACGCGAGCAGCGCCAGTTCCAGTCGCGGGTCGGTCCGATATCCACATGAACCGATTCGGTGTGACAATAAGTTCCAACGCCGCCACGGCCCGGCATGGAGCGGGCAAAATTGGCCAGCACCCACTTGGAAACGCCCGGCACCTGAATATCGGCGGCGGCGCATGACATATGGAGCGAGGCCTTGGCGCCATTCACGAGGCGGTTGTAGGGCGGGCTGCGATAGCCGGAGGTGACGATTACCGCCTTGCCGAAGCGGCGCTCGATCGACTTGAGGAAGCCGACGAGCTGCGGCTTGAGACATGCGACCTGCACATTCTCGCGCTGCACCTTCAAGCCGTTCGGGGCGAGACGCGCGAGGCCGGCAGCGGAAGCGAGAATCACCTGTGCCGGCGCAGCCTCGACGTCATCGTCTTCGTAAAGGCTGTCGCGCTGCATGATCTGAATGCCGGCATTCGGGCGAACGCCGGGCAAGGACGACAGATGCTCGGTCTTGCCTTCGAATGATTCGGCCGAGGGAAGCGCGGCCGATGCCGTCTGGACCGGGGGCTCAGCCGAGCGAAGTTGCGGTTGGGATCTTGGCTGGATGATGGCAACCTGGCGGCTTGCCGCTGGCCTGTTCTGGCTGTTGCCGAAAAGGCGAAGGAGGAGACCGCTGTCCTTATTCGGGGCGGTGGCAGCCGCCGCCTTGGTCTCGGCGGGCTTGACGTTTGCATTGGCTGCAGCCTCGTCGGGCTTCGCCGTCTCGGTGCTGGTCGGTGCTTCCGCGGCTTCGGCAGGCTTCGGCGCAGCCTTTTGCGGCGCTGGTGCGCCTTCACCGCGCATGCTGTTGCCGAAGAGCGAAGTCTTGGCCGGAGCTGCCGCTGCTGCGGCGCTGGCGACATCTACGGTGCCTTCCGGCTTTGCCGGCGCGCTCGAACCAAAGAGCGAGGTTTTCTGCTGCGGAGCCGCTTCGACCTGTGCGGTGGCCGCTGCCTGCTGTTCTGTCGACGCGACTGCCGCAGCGGCCTTGGGGTCGGCTGGCTTCGTCGCATCCTTCACTGCTTGCAGGGCATTGGCTTCGGTGCTGCCGGCGAGCGCAAGCGCTTCGGGCGATACTGTCGCCGTGCCGGTGGAGGGCATACCGTGTTCCGAGGTGGACTTGGCTTCGGCAGTCTGTGTCGATTCGGCAGCGCTGGTCAGGGCGGAGGTCACGCTGGGACTGGTGCCAGTGGTGCAGGAGGTTGCTGCGAATGCGGAGAGCGCAACGACGCATGCGACGGTACTCGCCCGCAAGGCAGAAACTGAGGCTGGCAGTATTTTCAACGATTCCCCCGTCTCGTCTTTCGCGATTTCCGTGGATCGTGGAGACCGCTTTTATAAGAGCAGAAAGCTCGCGAAGTTTTGTCTAAGTGCAAAAACACCGGCGTAGAGTCGCCAGAGTTAAAGACTTTTAGGTATCTGCACAAGTCGTCCAGTATAGATAGAATGAGGCGAAAACGTGATTGGCCGCTTTTTTGCCATTGTCTTCACCTGTGCTTTGGCGGGTGCCGCCGGTTCGAATCAACTCTTTCCTACACCCTGACGCGAACATAGGTTCCTGGTGCTTCGGCCAGAATTTCAACGTTTTGTTCGCCGGGTTTGCGTGCGGAAACGCGCTCTGGAGCCTGCGATTCGATCCATTTTTCCCAGTGGTTCCACCAGGAACCCGGGTGCTCCCGGGTTTTGGCGATCCAGTCATCAAAATTGCCGATGGGAGCGCCGCCCGTCCAATATTGGTATTTGTTCCTAGCCGGCGGATTGACGACGCCGGCAATATGGCCCGAACCCGCGAGGACATAGGTGACATCCCCGCCAAAAAACTTGCACCCGGTAAATACCGAGAGGGCGGGAGCGATGTGGTCTTCCTTGGCCGCGAGGTTGTAGATCGGAATCTTGACATCGGCGAGGGAGAGATTTTCGCCGGCGAGTTGCATCATGCCGCGCACCAAATTGTTGTCGAGATAGCAATTGCGCAGATAGTAGGAATGGTTGGCAGCGCTCATGCGCGTCGCGTCGGCGTTCCAATAGAGAAGGTCAAAGGGCAGGGGATCGCGGCCGCGCATGTAGTTGTTGACGACATAGGGCCAGATAAGGTCGCCGGAGCGCAGCATGTTGAAGGCGGTCGCCATGCGCGTGCCTTCAAGGTAACCCTCGGCGGACATCGCCTTTTCCAATGCACTGATCTGGTCTTCATCGACGAAAACCTTCAGATCGCCAGCATGGGTGAAATCCACCTGTGTGGTGAAGAGCGTCGCACTCTTGATGCGGTCCTCGCCCTCTCTGGCAAAAAGCGCAAGCGCCGCACTCAGCAGCGTACCGCCGACGCAATAGCCAATAGCATTGACACCTTTTTCGCCCGTGGCTTTTTCGATGGTGTCGAGGCCAAAGCGCAGCCCTTCATTGATATAGGCCGTCCAGTCCTTGTGGGCATGGCGCTCGTCTGGATTGACCCAGGAGATGACGAAGACCGTGTGTCCCCGATCAACTGCCCATTTGATGAATGATTTTTCCGGGTTGAGATCGAGAATGTAAAATTTGTTGATCCAGGGCGGGCAGATGAGAAGTGGGCGCTTGAGCACCTTTTCCGTTGTCGGCTCATACTGGATGATCTCCGCGACTTCGCTGCGCGCGATGACCTTGCCCGGCGTGGTGGCCACATTTTCGCCAAGCGAGAATTTTGTCGTGTCGGACTGGCGGAGCCTGAGGTCACCGCCGCCGGCGGCGATATCTTCTGCAAGCATCTTCATGCCGCGGACAAGGTTTTCCGCGTTGCTGGCGACCGTTTCCTTATAGAGCTCGGGATTGGTCATAAGAAAATTGCTCGGCGAGGCCGCGGTCGTGATCTGCTTGACGTAGAAGGAGGCTTTATGACGCGTATGCTCGTCTAGCCCTTCGGTGTTTTCGACGAGCTCGGCCGCCCAGCGGGCCGTGACGAGATAGGCCTGCTTGAGAAAATCGAAAAAGGCGTACTTGCCCCAATCCTCGTCGGCAAAGCGTTTGTCGCCTTTGTCGGGCGTGACAACATCCTCCACGTCTTCGCCGCTCATGCGGCGAATGGAGTTCGACCAGATCGCCATATAGCTGGTGAACAGCCTTGTCTGGGCCTCGAGGGCACGCGCCGGTTCGGCGAGCCAATATTCGGAAACCTTGGAGAGTGTCTTGACGACATCGGTCACAGGGTCGGCAAGCGTATCGCGCTTCAGGCCCTTTTCGCGCGGCTCAACCCAGGCGGATGCGGCCTTGCCGGCCTGCTCGATCATGTGGGCG
This sequence comes from Phyllobacterium sp. UNC302MFCol5.2, assembly GCF_000686005.1. NCBI lineage: Bacteria > Pseudomonadati > Pseudomonadota > Alphaproteobacteria > Hyphomicrobiales > Phyllobacteriaceae > Phyllobacterium > Phyllobacterium sp. UNC302MFCol5.2. Next base: position 66,613 of record NZ_JMLL01000011.1, on the reverse strand, counting down.
ACATTGCGGGCAAACGCCTCTGGATCCTTGATGACATAATTATCAAGGTTCGGCGCTTTGCCTGTCTTGTCCCCTTGATTGTCCATGCAGGCACTTCCTCCCATGTCGCACAATATTGACATCATATCATAAATTGGTGCTATCCCTCTAACGTGCAATTGTTATCGTCATTATGAATTCGTTTTTCGCAATCGGGACATAAAATGAACTTGCCGGTCAAAAACCTCATGCGCCTTTCATTCGGCGCCGTTCTGATTTCGGGGCTCGGCGCCTGCGCAAATAACTCGGCGCAGCCGGTCATGGCGAATTCGCCGCTGACCGGACCCGTCAATACCGGCACCTATCCGCATTTTACGCCGGACCCGAAGGGCGAGACGACGCAATTTACCCCGGAAGAGAAGCAGGCGCTGATCGCCAGGACGACGGCGGCAAAGACAGCCGCGCAATCCGGTCCCTCGGCCGATCCGGCGGCGGCTGCCAAGAAGCAGGCGGATTTGCAGAAGCTGATCAAGCAGCAGCAGGACGATTTGACGGCGATCGAAGGCAAGAAGACAACGCCCTAGTTTTGGCCGCATCTTTCCCACAATGAGGTGGGAGGCTGTCGCGATCGCCGGCGCGAATGCCCGCAATGATTACTCGACCGCTGTAGCGTTTCGTTGTATAGCGCGACGCGCATAATTAACCCTTTTAACCGGACCCAGCCTATGGAAGAATTTCATAAAGTTCGCCGCCTCCCGCCTTACGTTTTCGAACAGGTGAATCGCCTGAAGGCGAGCGCGCGAGCGGCGGGTGCGGATATTGTCGATCTCGGCATGGGCAACCCAGACCTTCCGACGCCCCAGGGCATTGTCGACAAGCTGTGCGAGGCCGTGCAGGACCCGCGCACGCATCGCTATTCGGCATCGAAAGGCATCCCCGGTTTGCGCCGCGCCCAGGCCGCCTATTATGAGCGGCGCTTCGGCGTGAAGCTCAATCCGGATACGCAGGTCGTCGCGACCCTTGGCTCGAAGGAAGGCTTCGCCAACATGGCGCAGGCGATCACCGCTCCGGGCGACGTCGTGCTTTGCCCCGATCCGACCTATCCGATCCATGCTTTCGGCTTCATCATGTCGGGCGGCGTCATTCGCTCGATTCCGGCAAAGCCCGACGATCAGTTCATTCCGGCGTTGGAACGCGGCATTCGCCACTCCATTCCAAAGCCGCTGGCACTTATTCTGAATTATCCGTCCAATCCGACCGCCCATGTGGCGTCGCTCGATTTCTACAAGGATGTCGTCGCTTTCGCCCGCAAGAACGAGATCATCATTCTATCGGATCTCGCCTATTCGGAGATCTATTTTGACGGCGCGCCGCCTCCCTCCGTTTTGCAGGTGCCGGGCGCGATCGATGTCGCGGTCGAGTTCACATCGATGTCGAAGACCTTTTCGATGCCCGGATGGCGCATGGGCTTTGCCGTCGGCAATGAGCGGCTGATAGCGGCGCTGACCCGGGTCAAATCATACCTCGATTACGGCGCGTTCACGCCTATCCAGGTTGCGGCGGCCGCTGCACTCAACGGCGACGGGTCCGACATCGCGGAAGTGCGCGGCATCTATAAGCGCCGGCGTGACGTGCTCGTCGACAGCTTCGGCCGGGCAGGCTGGGATGTACCGCCACCGGCGGCGACCATGTTCGCCTGGGCGCCGATCCCGGAAAAATTCCGCAGCCTCGGCTCGCTCGAATTCTCCAAGCTGCTGATCGAGCACGCTGACGTTGCGGTCGCCCCCGGCATCGGTTTCGGCGAGCATGGCGACGACTACATCCGCATCGCTCTTGTCGAGAACGAGCACCGGATACGTCAGGCCGCACGCAGTCTGAAGCGGTTTCTTGCCACGGCCGACGAAAAACTGCACAACGTCATCCCGTTGAACGTTCGTCGTTGATCTGGCGGCGTTCGCAGTAAAATCGGCGGCGCCATCCGGCGCCGTTTCAGCAAAATTTCAGGGAATTGCATGATGAGTGAAGCGCTGCGCGTGGGTATCGCCGGACTGGGTACTGTTGGTGCCTCCGTTCTGAAAATATTGCGTGACCGGGGCGAAATGCTCACTCGCCAGTGCGGCAAGGAAATCGTGGTTACCGCCGTTTCGGCGCGTGACCGCAAGCGCGATCGTGGCGTCGACTTTTCCTCAGCGAGCTGGTTCGAAGACCCGGTTGCCCTTGCCAAATCAAACGACATCGACGTTTTCATCGAATTGATCGGCGGTGACGAAGGGCCGGCGCGTGCCGCCGTGGAGGCTGCGCTGAAATCCGGCCGGCACGTCATCACCGCCAACAAGGCGCTGCTTGCCAAGCATGGCGTCGCCTTGGCAAAGATCGCGGAGGATAAGGGCGTTCTCCTCAACTTCGAGGCAGCGGTCGCCGGTGGCATCCCGGTTATCAAGGCGCTGCGCGAGTCGCTCACCGGCAATACTGTTTCGCGCGTCTATGGCATCATGAACGGCACCTGCAACTATATCCTCACGCGCATGTGGGAAGAGGGTATCTCGTTCGATGCCTGTCTCGCCGATGCGCAGCGTCTCGGCTATGCGGAAGCGGACCCGACCTTCGACATCGAGGGCAATGATACGGCACACAAGCTCGCAATCCTGACGAGCCTTGCATTCGGCACTCAGATCTCCGCGGACGACATCTATCTTGAGGGTATCAGCAACATCTCGCTCGCCGATATCAAGGCGGCCGACGAACTCGGCTATCGCATCAAGTTGCTGGGCGTGGCCCTGAAAACCGACAGTGGCATAGAGCAGCGCGTTCATCCGACGATGGTGCCGGTCGAATCCGTCATTGCGCAGGTCCACGGCGTCACCAATGCGGTCGCGATTGAAACCGATCTTCTGGGTGAATTGCTGTTGTCAGGACCTGGCGCCGGCGGCGCGGCGACGGCCTCGGCCGTTATTGGCGACCTTGCCGATATTGCCAAAAGCCGGCCGGGTTTCCAGCACGGTCCTGTGTTCGGTACACCGGCAAAGGCGCTGGCGCCTTACAAGCGGGCGCGGATGCGCTCGCACGAGGGCGGCTACTTCATCCGCCTGACGGTGCACGACCGCGCCGGCGTGTTTGCCGCTATCGCCAAGCGCATGGCTGACAACGATATCTCGCTTGAATCCATCGTCCAGCGCCAGAGCGCCGACAACCAGCCGGAAGCGACGAAGACGGTTATTCTTGTCACGCACGAGACCACTGAAGCTGCGGTGAAGAAAGCGCTCGAAGGGATCGTCAAGGATGGCCACGCGACCGACAAACCCCAGATGATCCGTATCGAACGGGCGGGTTGAGACCGCCTCGCGCAGCCGCAACCACTGGAAGAAACTGCGCCTAGGGCGTTTAATCGATTAGCTTTTTTGCGAGCCCTTGCCGCATCGGTGCGACTTTGACAAAAGGTTGCATACCGATGCTAAGGAGAGCTGTGGCGATCCGAAAATACGGCGTCGCCACACCAACGCAGGAAAAACTATGCTGAAAACCTCCGAACAAAATGGTCTCGATCGCATCCTTACCCTCGAATTGGTGCGCGTAACCGAGCGGGCAGCGGTGGCTGCTGCACGCCTGCGCGGCCGGGGTGACGAGATGGCGGCCGATCAGGCGGCTGTGGATGCGATGCGTCAGGAGCTCAACCGGCTCCCGATTGCCGGAACCGTGGTGATCGGCGAGGGTGAGCGCGATGAGGCGCCGATGCTCTACATCGGCGAAGAAGTCGGCACGCGGAACGGTCCCGCCGTCGATATCGCCCTCGACCCGCTTGAAGGGACGACGATCTGCGCCAAGAACCTGCCGAATTCTCTCGCAGTCATCGCGATTGCCGAGAAGGGCAATCTTCTCTATGCGCCCGACGTCTACATGGAAAAGATCGCCGTTGGTCCGGGTTATCCAGCCGGAATCATCAATCTCGACGCGCCTGCCATCGAAAATATCACCGCCGTTGCCAAGGCGAAGGGCGTGCCGCTCAACGAAATCACCGCCTGCATCATGGACCGCCCGCGGCATGCGCGCCTGATCGAGGAGGTGCGTGCGACGGGCGCTGCAATTCGCCTGATCGGTGATGGCGACGTTGCCGGCGTCATCCATACGACGGATCCGGACGAGACCGGTATCGACATCTATCTCGGCATTGGCGGCGCCCCTGAGGGCGTACTTGCCGCGGCGGCGCTTCGCTGCATCGGCGGCCAGATGCAGGGGCGTTTGCAGCTCAACAGCGACGACAAGATCGCACGCGCCGCCAAGATGGGCATCTCCGATCCCAAGAAGGTCTATACGATGGAAGAAATGGCGAAGGGCGACGTGCTCTTTGCCGCCACGGGCGTGACCGACGGCAACATGCTCAGCGGCGTCAAGTTTGCCCGCGACTACATCCAGACGCATACGGTCGTCATGCGTTCGCATTCGCAGACGGTGCGCGAGATCAAGGCCAAGCATCAGGACATGGCCAAGTTTCAGTAACGACGCGCCCGCCTTCACATAAAGCTGCCTGTCTCGTTCAGGACCGGCAGCTTTTTTTTACGATAATTACTGCTGATTTCACTCTACCCTATTGGGATCACGTGTTTTTTGGTATTTTGTCATATGAGTACCTCTTCGCAACGGGTCAGGCATGAATATCCATTACGGAATTGTCTGCAATATATTGTCGATACTTTTGGTTTTAGTGCCGTTTTCTCCGCTTCATGCGCAGGAAACGGACCTGGATCTCATTCAAGGCTACCGTTCGCGCGATATCCTCGTCGGTCTGCCTGATACCTCCGGCCCCTTCACCGTCATCAGCCGCAATGCCGATCCGCAGAATTTCAGCGCGACTGTCGAATATGGCGGCGTGGATGCGCGAGCGATCGTCTCGGTCAACGGGGTCCGTGCCAGCAATGTCGCCGGCATGTACCCGGTCAAGGACGGCCCCGATGATCCAGTGGTGCGCAGCCTGCTCGACCAGGCATTCCAATACCATTCGAGCCAGCCCAACCAAGTGGCGCAGCGGACCAATATAAGTTACGGCAACCGCGCCATGGCCTGTGTCAGCTCTGATGATCCCCAGAAAAAGGACGACTTTCTCGTTTGCGCCACAGGCGTGCTCGGGCGCTACATGCTGATTCAGCCCGTAATGAATTATCGCCTCAGCTCCAAGGAGGTCGTCGACCGGCAACTTGCCGATTTCGCCTCCGCCATGGCCTCCGCCATCAGCGAACTTGCGCTGCCTCCTGCCAGCAACTGACACCCGTTGGCGTGATTGGCGTTGGATAGGCCTTTCGAAGCATTGCTTTCGCAGTCGCCGGATGATTGAACGATGCAATGACATCGGCACGGCTCTTCCTCGGCGTTGAAAAATCGGCAACCGGCCTGAAATGGGTGGACCGGCTCGCCCAGCGCGAGGCGAACATCGCGCTCGCTATGGCGCAGAACCATGGTTTTCCGGATATCGTGACCCGGGTGCTGGCCGGCAGGGGTGTAGGGCTCGACGAGGCGGTTGCCTTCATGGACCCGACGCTGAAAAGCCTCATGCCCGATCCCACATCGCTGACCGATATGGAAATTGCCGCGGCACGCATCGCAAGGGCAATTGCGGGCCGCGAAAAGGTCGCCATCTTCGGCGACTACGACGTTGACGGGGCGGCTTCCTCGGCGATCCTGTCAAGGTTTCTCAGCCACTATGGCATCGCCAATCGCATCTATATTCCTGACCGGATTTTCGAAGGCTACGGTCCCAATCCTGCGGCGATGCAGGAACTCGCGCAGCAGGCGAGCCTGATCGTAACGGTCGACTGCGGAACCAACAGCGCGGCCGCCATCGAGGCGGCGAAGGTTGCGGGCGCCGATGTCGTCGTGCTCGACCATCACCAGCTTGGTGGCGCGTTGCCAGCTGCCGCGCTTGCCGTGGTCAACCCCAATCGCGAGGACGATCTTTCGGGGCAGGGCCACCTTTGTGCTGCAGGCGTCGTGTTCCTGACGCTCGTGCAGACGTTGCGCGCGATGCGCGAACAGGGTGTCGGCGCGAGCGCGCCCCCGTTCGACCTCTTGTCGTTGCTCGACCTTGCCGCGCTTGCGACCGTTTGCGATGTCGTGCCGCTGCAGGGACTCAACCGTGCCTTCGTCGTCAAAGGCATCCTTGTGGCACGGGCCCAGCAAAATGTCGGCCTTGCGGCCCTCGCGCGCGTTGCGCGCATCGGTGAACCGCTCAATGCCTTTCATTTCGCCTATCTGATCGGCCCCCGCATCAATGCCGGCGGGCGTATAGGCGATGCCGGCCTCGGCGCGCGTCTCTTGACGCTGGACGATCCAAACGAAGCGCTGCGCATTGCCGAGGAACTCAACCGCCTCAATCAAGAACGCCAGGCGATGGAAACCGCCATGCTGGAACAGGCTGAAGCGGAGGCAATGACCGAACTTTCAGCGGCCGCTGGCCCCGCCATCGTCGTTACCGCGAATGACGACTGGCATCCGGGGATCGTCGGGCTGATCGCGGCCCGGCTGAAAGAAAAAACCCGGCGTCCGGCTTTTGCCATCGCGTTCAATGCCAATGGCACCGGCGCGGGCTCCGGCCGCTCCATCCACGGGTTCGACCTCGGCAGGCTGGTACGCGGCGCGGTCGAACAAGGCTTTCTCGTCAAGGGCGGCGGGCATGCCATGGCAGCCGGCATAACCGTGGAACGCGGCAAACTCGGCGCCTTGCGGGCCTTTTTCGAAGAAAATGCAGCGGCCATGGTCGGGGAATTGCGCGGCAATGAATCGCTGGAAATCGACGGAGCGCTCAGCGCCGCCGGCGCCACCGTGGCCTTGCACGACCTGATGGAGCGGGCGGGACCCTACGGCTCGGGGCATCCACAACCGGTGCTTGTACTGCCGCATCACCGCCTCACCGATGCGCGGGAAGTGGGAAGCGGCCATGTGCGAGCGACACTCGTCAGTGCCGATGGCTCGCGGATCAATGCCATGGCGTTTCGCGCTGTCGGTAGCCCGCTCGGCGATTTCCTGTTCAAAAATCTCGGCCAAACCATCCACGTTGCGGGCAATCTTTCCCTCAACCACTGGAATGGTTCGACAACCACGCAGTTTCGCATTCTCGACGCGGCACGTGTTGTCTGACCGGAGCTTCTTCGCGATTTTCCAAGATTGCTGTTTTAATTCCGGAGCAAGTGTTCTATTTTTGTTCTCAATGTGAGAGCCCGGAACATGCGCAAGCCGACCCATCCTGAAAAGCTATATCTGGATTTTGACAGTTTCTTTGCGAGCGCCGAGCAGCAACTCAATCCGGCGCTGCAGGGTAGGCCAATAGCGGTCGTTCCGCTCGATTCTCCCTATACCAGCGTGATCGCCGCAAGCCGCGAAGCCAAGCCATTCGGCATCAAGACGGGCACTTCAGTACGTGAGGCGCGGGAGAAATGCCCGGACATCGTGTTCATCGAGGCGCGGCCTGATGTATACGTGCGCCTGCACAATCGCATTCTTGAAATCATCGAGCGGTGCGTTCCGATCGCCGCGGTGCGCTCGATCGACGAGCTTGCCTGCACGCTGCTCGAATCTGAAGCGCGGCAGGCAGCAGAGCTCTCGTCGCGCATCAAGCGATCGTTGCGCGACGAGTTTGGTCCGGTGCTCACCTGTTCGATCGGCATCTCGTTCAATGAACTGCTCGCCAAGATTGCGGCGGAGATGGATAAGCCGGATGGCTTCGTGATTCTCGACCACGCGGATCTGCCGGGGAGATTGCTGGGTCTTGCCTTGCGCGATCTGCCGGGTATTTCCAAGGGCATGGAGACGCGTCTCATAGAGGCAGGCGTCACCGATATTGCAGGCCTTTGGGCACTTGCCCCCAAGCATGCGCGGGCGATCTGGAACAGCGTCGAAGGCGAACGTTTCGTTGCCGCCTTGCACGGTTACTCAGTCGAAAAGCCGGAAACGATCAAGCGCATGTTCGGCCATGGCCGCAATTTGCCTCCGGACTGGCGGACGCCGCAAAAGGTGCTGCAATGTGCGCGTCTTTTGACAATGAGCGCGGCACGAAGGCTGCGCCGTTCACATCATCGCGCCGGGGCGCTGACCTACACCGTGGGTACGCGCCGCGAAAACCGCACAAGCATGGACAAGCGATTCAGGCCGGCGCGCGACGATCATACTTTTCTCAATGCACTCAATGAATTGCACGAGAAATTTGTGATGTCAGGCGAAATGAACAACATCGGTTCGGTTACCGTCGTCCTGCATGAGCTCTCCGAGGAGCAGGAAGCCAGTCGCGACCTGTTCGATACGCGCGATAGCTGTAGAGCGCAGAGTCAGTGGGAGCGGGTGTCTGATGTTCTCGACACGATCAGGGTAAGGCACGGATCCAGGGCGCTGAACCTTGGTCCAGCGAATGGGCCCGGAAACTACATAGGGTCGAAGATCGCATTTGGCCGAATACCTGCCGCCGAGGATTTTTGAGCGACGCTTCGTTACGTCTGCGGTGGTTGCGAGATCGAGTGGCGGATCTGCTCCTGGAGGCGCAGAAGCGGGCCGGGGCTCATTGCTGCGGGCGGACTGTAGGGGTTGGAGAAGGCATAAATGAGAAACAGGATAATGCCGGTATAGGCGCCGAACATGGAGATGAGAACGATATTTCGTCGCTGCGGCGGATAGGAATAATAGGCGAGCGCGATGAACACGACGCCGGAGAGAGCCGCGAACCAGAAGATGCCGCTCATCGAGTCGGCGACATTGCTTTCCCGCTTGGTTCGGCTTTCGGCAACTGTGTAGAGACGCTCAAGCATGTGGTTGCGCAGGCTTTCCTCGCGCTTGTTCGTCGGTTCGAGATCAAGCACGGCCGCATAGGCTGCGTCCCACTTCGCCCAGGCCTCCGGAGTCAGGCGGTCGGTGGCGCCGAGGATCGCCCACTCCTTGTCGACCACCACGCTGATATATTCGCTGAGCGGAGTCTGGATCGCCCCGGCATGGCCGCCGCCATAGCGGCCCGCGTCGAAGTAGATATCGGCAATGGCGTTGGATTCGGTCGCGGTTTCATTGCGAAGCTGCTGGTAGTCGATCATCTCCTGCGCAAAGACGAGAGCCAGGATCAGTCCGTGCAAGGCCGATACGCGGAAGATGATCGAACTTGCCAGATCGCGTTCCTGGCCATCGGGATCGCCGCCCGTAATGAGGCGCATCAGGAAATAGGCGATGAGCGTCAGGGTTATCGTTCCGCCAACGAACAGCACCGCGACAAGAAGCTCAAATGCCATGTATTCCCCCGGAACCAGCGCAATTGCCTGGTTAATCTACTGTGTTTCCGGAAAAAGGACAGGAGATGAGGTTTGATCAGGCTGACTGTCGGGCAAAGGCCAGGATGAAGCTGATCAATGCCGCTATGCTGGTGAGCGTGCGGACATGGTTCCACGGCAGCCATTCGGCAAGGTAACGCATCCAGAGAGCTGCGCTCTCGAGGCTCGCCGGGTTGGCGGTGGCAAGCGCGTCATTCAGCGGCACGTTGAAGATCATCGTCACGGCGATCGTGCCGATCAGGAAGAGCAGGCTTCCCGCTACGAGCCACATCGATCCGGGCTCGGACCAGCGGAGAAATCCGACCACGCCAAGCCCAAGACACAAAATAGTTGTTCCGAAGAAGGCGACGCTAAAGCTGAGGTTGAGAATGGTCACGTTGATCGAGTTCATGGCAGTAATGCCTTGATCGGCGGGAAGGCGAGCGAGCGCCGCCATGACGAAGCTCGAGAACGCGAAGAACAGCCCGGCCATCAGACCGCTGCCAAGGGCGGCAAGAAGAGTGAGGATTGGAATGAGAGCAATCATTTCACTTGCTCCCATACGCCGGCCGCAGCGCCTGCTTGGGCGAAATCGGCAAAATCCCGCGGTGCCCGGCCGATTGCCCGCTGCACGCCATCGGTGAGATATTCATTGCGCCCATCCAGAACCGAGCGGAAAAGCTCATCGATCAACGCAGCGACATCATCCGGAACGCCATCGGCCGCCAGCCCCTGCATGAAGACATCGTGGGGGATCGGCGTGAAGAGAATATCGCGGCGAGTCGCCTTGGCGATTTCCGCGGTCGCCTCGGCAAATGTGATCAGGCGTGGGCCCGTGACCTCGTAGAGCTCGCCGATGTGCCTCGTATCCGTCAGCGCGGCGACCACGATGTCAGCAATGTCATCGGCATGGATGAAGGGTTCGCGCACGCCTTGCACCGGCAGCGCAAGATCCCCGGCAAGGATCGGTTCGCGAAAGAAGCTCTCGCTGAAGTTCTCCGCAAACCAGCTCGCGCGTACGATCGTCCAGTCCGCCCCCGATGCCTGCAAAGCCTGTTCGGCGCGTTGGGCTTCCGGCTCTCCGCGTCCTGAAAGGAGAACGAGACGCTTCACGCCCTTGCGAACGGCAAGGCGGGCTAACTCACCGACGGCATCCGCGGCGCCCGGCACGGCGAGATCCGGGTAGTAGGTGATGTAGGCCGCCGACACACCCTCCAGTGCCACAGCCCACGTGTCGGGATTTTCCCAATCGAAGGCCGGAGTGCCTTGGCGCGATCCGATACGGACGGGAAGGCCGAGGGCGGCAAGGCGCTTGGCCACGCGTCGGCCGGTCTTGCCTGTGCCGCCAACGATCAGAACAGGAAATTTCGAACTATGGAACGTTGTCATTTTCAGCTCCCATTAAATATGAGGAAGTCTCATATTTGCAAATGTGATAAATCCTCATATTATAGGAGTCAAGAAAAATGTGAGGAATACTCATGAATGACACTGGCATCGTGGCAACAGAGACGGGGACGCGGCGCGAACCCACCCAGAAACGCAGCCGCGAACGGGTTGAGCGCATATTGGCGTGCGCCTCGGCGCTCATTGAAAAAAGCGGCAGCGATGCCATGCGCATGAGCGATGTCGCCGAAATGGCAGGCATATCGATCGGTTCGCTCTACCAGTATTTCCCCGACAAGGCGGCAATCATTCGGACGCTGGCGGAGCGCTATAATGTGGCCGGCCAGCAATGCATTGCCGAAGGACTGGAAGGGGTTAGCGACAAGGTGGGTTTGCGCCGGGCGTTCGGCGAATTGATCGATATTTATTATGCTATGTTCCTGGCCGAGCCGGTAATGCGCGATATCTGGTCCGGCATGCAGGCCGACAAGGCGCTGCGCGATATCGATCTTGCCGATAGCCGCATCAATGGCGCGGTACTGGCGAGCGCCCGTGCACGCGTCAATCCCGTTGCCGACCGAACCGAACTCGAACGGTCGAGTTTTCTCATCATGCAGCTTGGCGAAGCAACGATGCGCCTTGCCATCTCGGTCGACCGGGCGGAGGGCGATGCGTTGGTTGAGCACTTCAAGAACATGGTCTTGCGGGAGATGGATCAAGGATGAGCAAGCCAACGATCGATACCTGCGCCGAAATCTTCCTCAACGGCGAGGCGCTTATCGAGACTATTCCCGATACATACGTTGCAAAAAGCGGGCTGCAGGGGCAGGGGCTTTTCACCGGCCGTGCCTGGGCGAGGGACGAGGTACTTTGTGTTCTCGATGGTCAGTTGGTGGAAGCGAAGCGTTACCCGGTCTTGCTGACGGAAATGGAATGGAATGCGCTGCCGGGCGAAATGCTGCTGGTTCGTCCCTTGCGCACGAGCTACGGCTTTATCAACCACAGTTTCAATCCCAGTATCGAGATCGGCGCCGACTATCGCACCATGCGGGCAATACGCGCTATCGCCGCAGGCGAAGAACTGACGCTCGACTATGCGGTGCAGCCGGTACCCGACGGCTACATGCAACGGGACGATACGACGTTCATGCAGGACGACGACTAGATAAAGCCGATCCAGCGTCCCGCAATGACGGCGCATATCCAGACGGTCAACGATATGAGCGCGGCGATGCGCGCTCCGCCGGACACTTGCTTTTCGAACCGCCAGGACCGGCTGCGGCTGAGCAGCAATGCGTTGCCCAGGCCCAGCGCGATCAGGGCAAGTTTGGCAAGGAAGGCAGGGTTGTTGACGTATGCTACCGGCCGCACGGTGAACAGGATGAACCCGGTCATCATGGCAAGCGCGATGCCCGTTGCCGCTACGCAGATGAGAGGCGGCGCAAGCATGTTCACAGGGTACTGCTTGAACAGGCCGAGAATGCGAAGATCAAGCGTGACGATGGCGCCGATGAGCAGGCCGACGGATATGATATGGACGGCGTTGGCGATCAGATATGCAATCTGATAGCGCCGCAGCAGCACGGCGACCGGCCATTCGGAGAGTCCCTGCAGCAGCTCGACGAAACCGCTGCTCACTGCGTTTTTATACGCTCGGGATAAAGATCATAGGTCTTGCCCGCGACCGAAATCCTCACCGCTTTCATACGCTTCTCTTGCGGGTCGGTGGAACGGTTGCCGAGCGCGACGATTTCATCACCCTCTTTTGCCGACCCCTCGATGAAGCCGGCGCGCGTGGTCTGGTTATGATTGGCAAGTTCGATGCGCCAAAGCCCATCGCTCGCGGTTTCGACATCAAGGGTCGGGTGCGGCGGCCCAATATAGATTTCCCGGATAATGCCGCGCAGTTCGATCTGGTCGGCTTCGGCCCAGGACCAGCCGTGATGTGCGAGTGCACCGGTGGCGAATATCGCTGCAACGGCGGCACCACTGAAAATTCGGCCTAGCAGAGTCTGCATGACTGCCTCCCTTTTCAATTGCCTGACAGGTCAAACTATCCCATCGATTAGCGGGAAGGCCAAACAACAGTCTTGTGAAGGCCGGGCAGCGTCACTCGGGCAGCCCGGCCTTGCGATATCCCTCGACAAACAATTGCCGCGTCTCCGGATCGCGGAATGGCTGCGATTCCGCCCACTTTCCGATGGAAAAGTTCGGGTTGTTGGCCATGAAGAGCGCTGCCTCCTGGCGGGCTTCGTTCAGATTCCCGGCCTGCGCAAGGCTTGCCGCAAGAATGCGTCGGGCCCCAGTGCGGTATGCGGGGCCGCGGCGCACGGTTTCGATCGCTTTTTCATATTGACCGGCGACGTAATATACGAGGCTCTGTTCCCAATAATATGAGGCGGTCGGATGCGGATTTAGCCTGAACGCCTGTTCCATGACGTCCATGGCTTCGCTCGCTCGTCCGGCAAAGGCGAGAAGCTCTGCGCGAAAGATCAACGCGTCCGCCGAGTTCCGATCCATTGCGATCGCTGCATCGAACGCCGCGTCCGATTCCGACCATTGCCCTTCATAGGCAAGGAGATAACCCAATATCCAGCGACTTTGAGCGTCATTGGCATCGAGGGCCACTGCCTTTCTAGCCATTTCAAGCGACAGTCTGCGATTGTCCCCGGTAGCATCCATGGCATTTGCCCAGGTGGACCACAGATTGAATGCCAACCAGCCATAGGCTTCGGCGTAAGATGGATCGATTGCGATCGCCTGCTGGAGCAGGACGATGGATTCGTAGATGGCTTCAGGGGATCCGGCGGAATTCCAGCCAAGCGAGCGCGCGCGCACGCAAAGATCATAGGCTTCCATGCTCTTTGGGCGATTGCGCATGGGCGGGACGATAAGTCGTCCAACAAGCGCCTCCACGATCCTTGCGGCCACGTCGTCCTGCACCGCAAAAATATCCTCGATCTCACGGTCGTATCGCTCGGCCCACAGGTAGCCGCCGCCGAGCGTGTCTACGAGCTGAACGTTGACGCGCACTCTCTCTGCGGAACGGCGGGCGCTTCCTTCGAGCAGGTAACGCACGCCAAGCTCGGTGGCGATCTGGCGGACGTCCACTGGTTTTCCCTTGTAGGCAAAGGCTGAATGCTGGGCGATGACGAAAAGGCCGGGCGTGCGCGAAAGCTCGGTAATGAGGTCTTCGGTAAGCCCATCGGCGAAGGCGCCATGCTCGGCATTGGCGCCCATCGTGTTGAACGGCAGTACCGCAATGGACGGCCGCGGCGGCAACGACAATGGCGTGGACTGACCACCATCCGCTCCTGGCGGCTGCTGCGGACACGGCCGGACGCGGTAGGCATGAACCGACTTGGCGAAATTCTTCATCGAAACGGGCCCGAGATCGTCATACTCCGCAACGACTTCACGACAGACCTGATCGAATACGTTGGACGAGATCGTTATGTCGCCGGCGTTGCCATGACTTTCGAGCCTTACGGCGAGATTGACGCCGTTGCCGTAGAGGTCCTTGCCCTCGACGATGACATCGCCGAGGCTGATACCGATGCGCAGCACATACTGGCGGGTCTCGGGCAATCCTTCATTGGCCGCGTCCATGTCCCGCTGCAGTTCCACGGCGCAGCGAACCGCGCTTGCGGCGCTGGCAAATTCCGCAAGAATTCCGTCGCCGAGGATTTTAACGAGGCGCCCCTCGTGGCGGAGCAGCAGCGGGTCGAGAACATCGCGGCGCCGGGCCTTCAGACGGGAGAGGGTGCCTGCCTCATCCTGCTCCATATGGCGCGTATAGCCGACCACGTCGGCGACGAAAATCGCAGCGAGTCGTCGTTTGACACGTTCATCTGCCATATCAGGTGTCGCCCCCGATCCCCATCTGACGCACTCAGTTAATCACGGTGTTTGGCATGCGCCAAGTCGGTGTATTACTGCGTGTCTGCCCTGCTTGCTATTGCATCAGAGGGATTAGGGCCTGGCTTTCAGCCATTCGCATATGAGAAACACTTGCCTGACCGAGCGGATTGCACTAGCCAATAGAACACACGAATGAGCCAGGAATGACAGGCAGCATGACTTTAGTTGATACCCGTACGCCCGACCCAAAGCGTTTCATATCCGGCGCCACAGGCGATTGGGAAATCGTTGTCGGCATGGAGGTCCATGCCCAGGTAACCTCAAACTCGAAGCTGTTCTCCGGTGCGTCGACCGAGTTCGGCGCCGAGCCGAATGCCAACGTGTCGCTGGTCGATGCGGCGATGCCGGGCATGCTGCCGGTGATCAATGAGTGGTGCGTGCGCCAGGCGATCCGGACAGGTCTCGGACTCAAGGCGCAAATCAATCTCAAGTCGGTGTTCGACCGCAAGAACTATTTCTACCCCGACCTGCCGCAGGGCTATCAGATCTCGCAGTACAAGCGGCCCATCGTCGGCGAGGGCACGATGACCATCTCGGTGGGGCCTGACCGAAAAGGCGACTTCGAAGATATCGAAATCGGCATCGAGCGACTGCACCTCGAACAGGATGCGGGCAAATCACTGCACGACCAGAACCCGACCATGTCCTATGTCGATCTCAACCGGTCCGGCGTCGCCCTGATGGAGATCGTATCGAAACCCGATTTGCGCTCCTCGGACGAGGCGAAGGCCTATCTGACGAAGCTGCGCACTATTGTGCGCTATCTCGGCACTTGCGACGGGAACATGGACGAAGGCTCGATGCGCGCCGACGTCAACGTGTCGGTGCGCCGTCCGGGCGGTGAGTTCGGGACGCGCTGCGAGATCAAGAACGTCAACTCGATCCGTTTTGTCGGACAGGCCATCGAATATGAGGCCCGCCGCCAGATCGGTGTCCTCGAGGATGGCGGCGCCATTGACCAGGAAACCCGGCTTTTCGATCCGGTCAAGGGTGAGACACGTTCCATGCGCTCAAAGGAAGAGGCGCATGATTACCGTTATTTCCCCGACCCGGACCTTTTGCCGCTCGAGTTCGAACAGGCTTACGTCGATACGCTAAAGGCCGATCTGCCCGAGCTTCCGGACGACAAGAAGTTACGCCTCGTGAATGAGCAGGGATTGTCGGTCTATGACGCGTCGATCCTTGTCACCGAAAAGGCCATTGCCGACTATTACGAGGCCGTAGCCAAGGGCCGCGACGGCAAGCTTTCCGCCAACTGGGTGATCAACGATCTCCTTGGGGCGTTGAACAAGGCGGGCAAGGGCATTGAGGAATCACCGGTATCGCCGGACCAGCTCGGCGCTGTCCTCGACCTGATCAAGGAAGGCACGATTTCCGGCAAGATCGCCAAGGACCTCTTTGAGATTCTCTGGACCGAAGGCGGCAACCCGCGCGAACTGGTTGAAAGCCGGGGCATGAAGCAGGTTACCGACACCGGCGCGATCGAAAAGGCTGTTGATGACGTCATTGCCGCCAACCCGGACAAGGTGGAACAGGCAAAGGCGAAACCGACGCTCGCCGGATGGTTTGTCGGCCAGGTGATGAAATCAACCGGTGGCAAGGCCAACCCGCAGGCGGTCAGCGATCTCGTCAAGGCGAAATTGGGGATTGTCGAGTAAATGTGGGTTCGCAGCGCCACGAAAGAGGATCTCGACGCCGTCCACGAAATGCTGGTTACAACCTGGCACGCAACATATGACGACGTATATGGAGCCGAGAAGGTAAAGGCGATCACCGGCCGCTACCATTCTCTGGAGGCGTTGAAGAAGCAGTTGGCCAAGCCCTATTCGGAATTCATCATCGCCGATGACGGTGCCGATATTCTCGGCATGGCCTATGCCTCGCAGAAGGATCACAGGCTGTCGATCCTTAACCAGCTCTATGTTCATCCCGAGCGCCAGAAGCAAGGCGTCGGCTCGCTGCTGCTGGCCGAAGTCGAAAGCGCGTTTCCCGGCGTCTTCTCGATGCAGCTTGAAGTTATCGAGGCAAATCAGAAAGCTATCCGCTTTTATGAAAGCAGGGGGTTCGAGCGGACGAATAACCGGATCGACAATTGGGGCGAGCCCAATTCAGGCATCTCGGTCGTTGTCTTTGAAAAATCGCTGACCGGCTATGAGCTGGCGCCGTGAACGTCGATATGGATGTTACCTTCCGGGAAGTGACGCGCGCCGATCTTCCCGCGCTGATCGCGCTGTTTGCCGACGACACAATCGGCGGCCATGGCGATACGGCCGATCCTGCAGCATTGCCTGACTATGAGCGGGCCTTCGCCGCTATCGAGGCCAGTCCCAATGATCTGCTCTTCGTCGGCATTCTGGGCGGCGAGGTGATCGCCACAGCGCAGGTTACGTTCATAACATCGCTGACCGGCCGTGGTACCCGACGAATGGCGATCGAGGCGGTGCAGACCCGCTCCGACATGCGCGGCAAGGGCATCGGGGCAAAACTGATCAATCACTGTCTCGATGTTGCGCGCGAGCGCGATATCGCGCTCGTGCAACTCACCTCGAATGCCAAGCGCCCGGACGCCCACCGCTTTTACGAGCGGCTCGGATTCGAGAAGAGCCATGCCGGTTTCAAATTGCGGCTGGCACCCGCTCACGCGGCAACTTGACCCTTGCCATTCCTTGGTGATACCGCCATAAACCCTTGAGTTGCCAAAGGCTGAACGAGATCGTTCGAGGATTGCCATGAAGACTTTCATCACCCAATTTTTCACCTGGTGGAACGGGCAGACGCTCGGGACCCGGTTCTTTACCTGGCGCAAAGGTACGAAGGTCGGCGAGGATGAACTCGGCAATATTTATTACGAGGGCCTCAGCACATTCGATTCGGAAGGGCGCAAGCGCCGCTGGGTTGTTTATAACGGCTATGCCGAAGCCTCGGCGATTCCGGCTGGATGGCACGGCTGGATGCACCACCGGGTCGACACGCCCCCGTCGCAGGAAAACTACAAGCCATATGGCTGGGAAAAGAGCCACCAGCCCAATCTGACCGGTTCACCAGCCGCTTATCGCCCCAAGGGCTCCATTGCCCATGGCGACAATCGTCCGACCGTCACCGGCGATTACGATGCCTGGACGCCTGGTGCCTGATCCGATCTTCTTCTGCCACAATTGATCATTATCGACTGCTGGAATCGAAATCCCCGACACCGCTAACCCCGGAAGTGCAATGATCCGCTCGACCCTGACTGTTCCCTTTCGCGCCAGGTTTGCACGGATGATTGGAGTGATGGCCACAGCAACTGCTGTTGCGGCGGCCACCGCGATTGCTCCGGCGCGGGCAGATGAAAAGATCACCAATCCGATTGCTGTTTTTTCAGGGCTCGACAAGATTACCGGCCGCATCACCACATTCGACGTCTATATCGGTGAAACCGTGCAATTCGGCGCGCTGCAGCTGACACCGCGCGTCTGCTATACGCGCCCGGATACAGAGGCACCGAAAACGGATACGTTTGTCGAGGTCGACGAAATCACCCTCGACCGCAAGATCAGGCGCATCTTCTCAGGGTGGATGTTTGCCGACAGCCCTGGTCTCAATGCCGTCGAGCATCCAGTTTACGATGTCTGGCTGAAGAGCTGCAAGCAGAAGTCGGATGTGCCGGCGCCGGCAAAGAGCTGATTTCGCTCTAGATTTGCGTTCAACGGCCGACACCAGCGTGCCGGCCGTCCGATGCGATCAGTTACATCGGCTTCGGGCAGTTGACGATCCAGGGTGTCCCGTATTTGTCGGTAAACATCGCAAAGCGCTGAGCCCAGGAGGTTTCGCCGAGCGGCATCAGCACGTGTTGCGCGTCTTGTGACAGGGCAGAGAATATGCGCTCCGCTTCCGCAGGCGTGTCGACGTTGATGGCGACCGTCATGCCCTGCGCCTTCTGGAAATAGGGCGGCGGTGCATCTGATGCCATCAGCACGTTGTCGCCGATATGCAATGTCGCGTGCATGATATTCTTGGCAAGTTCCTTCGGCATGTCGTTGCCTTCAGGCATTTCGTCGAAACGAATCATCGCGACGATCTCGCCGCCAAGCACGCCGGCATAGAAGTTGAAAGCCTCTTCGCACTTTCCATCAAAATTCAGATAAGCATTGATCTTCACGACAATTCTCCTTGTTTGTCGGGTTATTCCCTCCCTAAGACGAACGAGTGCGCACCGGGTCGACATTTTCTTTTAGAAAAAATTGCGCGGCACCCGCCCGCAAGAAGACATACACCGACAATGTGGAAGCGGGATGTCGCCGTTCAGAATTCCGCGGACTGCGCCAGTGCGTTTTCCAGCATCTTCTGGTACTGGCGGCGCGGCACCTCGACTGCACCGAAGCTCTCGAGATGGTTCGTGGTGAACTGTGTGTCGAGGAGCGTAAAGCCCTTCTCGATCAGGTGACCGACAAGGTGGACGAGGCAGACCTTGGAGGCGTCGCGCTCGCGCGAAAACATGCTTTCCCCGAAGAAGGCCGACCCGAGGGCGATACCGTAGAGCCCACCGACGAGGCGGCCGTCAAGCCAGGCTTCCACGGTATGGCAGTAACCGAGTTCGAACAGCTTGCCATAGGCCTCGCGGATCGGCTGGTTGATCCAGGTGCGGGAACGCTCGCCCGACCCGCTGGCGCATCCGGCGATGACGCTGGCGAAATCGCTGTCGAGCCGGATGGAGAAGCGACCTTGGCGCACGGTCTTGCGCAGACTGCGCGAGACGTGAAAATTCTCAAACGGGATAATGCCGCGCTTTTCCGGGCGCACCCAGAATATTTCCGGATTGTCGGCCTCTTCGGCCATCGGAAAGACCCCGGTCGCGTAGGCACGCAACAGCAACGCGGGGTCGATTTTGAAAGATTCTACCGGGTTATTGCCCGTCATGCCTCTTCTTCTGCGGTATCTCCGGCCAGATATTTCTCCAGCCAGTGAATGTCATAGTCGCCATTGGCGATATCAGGATTGTTGATCAGATCCTGGAAGAGGGGAAGTGTGGTCTTTATCCCGTCGACGACGAATTCATCGAGCGCCCGGCGCAGGCGCATCATGCATTCGACGCGGTTGCGGCCGTGAACGATGAGCTTGCCGATGAGGCTGTCATAATAGGGCGGGATCTTGTAGCCGGAATAGACGCCGGAATCGACGCGAATGCCAAGGCCGCCGGGTGTGTGGAAATGCGTGATTTTGCCCGGCGAGGGCGTGAACGTGCGCGGGTCTTCGGCGTTGATGCGGCATTCGATGGCGTGGCCGGAGAAGCGAATCTCCTCCTGGGTTACCGAAAGCCCGCCACCCGAGGCGACGCGAATCTGCTCATGTACAAGATCGATGCCGGTAATCGCCTCGGTCACCGGATGCTCGACCTGAAGACGCGTGTTCATTTCGATGAAATAGAATTCGCCGTTTTCGTAGAGGAACTCGATCGTGCCGGCCCCGCGATAGCCCATGTCGGCCATGGCGTTGGCGCAGATCATGCCGATGCGCTCACGCTCGTCGGAGTTCAGGGCCGGTGAGTTGGCCTCTTCCCAGACCTTCTGGTGCCGCCGCTGCAAGGAACAGTCGCGTTCGCCAAGGTGTACCGCCTTGCCATTTCCATCGCCCATGACCTGAACTTCGATATGGCGGGGCTTTTGCAGGTATTTTTCTATGTAGACGGCATCGTCACCAAAAGCGGCACCAGCTTCCGTGCGCGCCGTGGACAGCGCGATCGACAGTTCGTCCTCGTTGAGCGCCACCTTCATGCCGCGGCCGCCGCCGCCGGCGGAGGCTTTGATGATAACCGGATAACCGATCTCCGCCGCAATGCGCGCAGCTTCCTTGTCGTCGGTGACGCCGCCGTCGGAACCCGGTACAACCGGAATACCGAGGCGCTTCGCCGTACGCTTGGCTTCGATCTTGTCGCCCATGACGCGGATATGCGCGGCGGTAGGCCCGATAAAGGTGATATTGTGCGCCTCGAGGATCTCGGCGAATTTGGCATTTTCCGACAGGAAACCGTAACCGGGGTGAATGGCGTCCGCGCCGGTGATTTCGCAGGCGGCAACGATCTGATGAATATTAAGATAGCTTTCGCGCGAGGGCGGCGGTCCAATGCAGACGCTTTCGTCGGCGAGCCGTACATGCATGGCATCGGCGTCGGCGGTCGAATGGACAGCCACCGTCTGGATGCCGAGTTCCTTGCAGGCCCGCAGGACGCGCAGGGCGATTTCACCGCGGTTGGCTATGAGAATTTTCTGAAACATCACGCTCTCGATTCACCCACGGGGTCCGGCATCACTCAATCACGACCAGCAACTCGCCATATTCGACGGGCTGGGAATCCGCTACGAGGATTGCGGTGACCGTGCCGGCGCGCGGCGAGGGGATCTGGTTCATGGTTTTCATCGCTTCGATGATCAGAAGCGTCTGGCCTTCCTTCACCTGGGTACCGACCTGGATGAAGTCGCGTGCGCCGGGTGCGGGCGCAAGATAGACGGTCCCGACCATTGGCGAGGGGATGGCATTCTTCGAGGGATCGGCGGCGGGCGCTGCCGCCGGCGCAGACGCTGCGGGCGATGCTGGCTGAGCGGGACCGGCCGCCGGAGCCTGCGCATAGAACGGCTGCGGGGCTGCCGCCTGCACGGTGACCTGGCGCGAAACGCGGATGCGAAGGTCGCCCTGCTCGATTTCGATGTCGGTGAGGTCCGTATCGTTCAGGATTTCCGCGAGATCGCGGATCATGACCTTGTCGATCCCGGTGGTTCTGTTAGCCATGCTTTTTCAAGCCCCTTATTCTGATTGGCACTGCCAGCTACTGCGGCGTTGCCAGCTTGATGAGTGCGCGCAAGCCCATCAGGTAGCCGTCGGCCCCGAAGCCACATATCACCCCTTTGGCCAAAGAGGAAACGTAGGAGTGGTGGCGGAACGACTCGCGTGCGTGGATGTTGGAAAGGTGAACTTCCACCAGCGTTACCGATGCCGCCCTGATGGCGTCATGCAGCGCGATGGAGGTATGCGTATAGGCGGCGGGATTGATCAACACCAATGCCTTCTGCTCGCCTGCCTCCTGTATCCAGCTGACCAGATCACCCTCATGATTGGACTGGCGGAAATCAATCTCGCAGCCGAGTGCCTCGGCTTCGGTCCGGCACATGGCTTCGATGTCGTCCAGAGTCACGGCGCCATAGATACCCGGCTCACGCTTGCCAAGCATGTTGAGGTTTGGGCCGTTTAGGACGAAGATCGTTTGCTTCATGATTACCGGACGGTTCGAAAATGCTGGTCCCATATAGACGGCTTATCGGCAAGCGAAAAGCCTGCAAAGTCACGTTATTGCTTGTCCACAACGGGTTTTCGCAGTCAGAAGTAAATATTCAGACCTATTTATTGCGAATATGGCTGATCCGCTCGGCCAATGCGTCCGCACCGAGGGCGCCCGGCACTACTTCAGTTCCGACGACATAGGATGGAGTGCCGGTGATGCTGAGGTTATTTGCGAGGTCGTAGGTTTCCTGGAAGCTCTTTGTGATCTCAGGCGAATTCATCTTTTCGCGGATCTGCGCTTCATTGGCGCCGAGCTTGACGGCGATCGCCATGGCCGAAGCTTCGGTCGCACGTCCTTCGCCGCCGAGAAGGTCGCGGTGGAATTCGAGATATTTTTCGGGCATGACCGCCTTGAATGCCTTGGCGACGATATGCGCCCGCGTCGAATCGGCGCCGAGGATCGGGAATTCCTTCATGACGAAGCGCAGGTTCGGATCGCTCTTCAGCAATGCGTCCATGTCGGGGAGCGCCTTCTTGCAGTAGCCGCAATTGTAGTCGAAGAACTCGACGATGGTCACATCGCCCGTGGGATTGCCGAAAACCGCGTCATTGGCGGACTGGAATATCTTGTCCTTGTTTTCGCCGATGACCTGCGTCGAGGCTTCCTTCTGCGCCGCTTCCTGCTTGGTATTGAGCGCGGTCTGCACTTCGAGCATGACCTCGGGATTATTGATCAGATAGTTGCGCACGATGCCTTCGATCTCGGTGCGATCGGTGGTCGAGGCGGTGACCGCGGTCTTGTCCGGCGCGGAGGCCATGAGATCGGTCCGGCCCGCATGATAGCCGAGCGCCAATGCGGCGATGCTGACGAGGCCTGCGGCTGCGCCAATCAGAGCGACTTTTGCCATTATGGAGTATCCTTTTTCAAAAACTGTGTCCCCTGAGGGATTGCCGCATCTTACTTGCGCTTGGCGCTGATAATGTCCTGAGCCTGTATCCACTCGGGCGAGCCGCTTTTCAAGCCACGTTGTGCACGGGTCGCGAAGATTTGAGCGTCCTGGATCTTACCCGAATAGAATTTTTCGTTCGCGCTGGCGAGATCGGAGAGCGCCATGTCACCCATCTGTCCGTAGGCCTGGGCCAAATAGGCGTATCCGGCCGGGGACTCGCGGTCGCGGCCTATGCTCGTCTTGAGTTCGTCGACGGCAATCTTGAGGTTCGCCGGCGTTCCCGTCAGCATCAAGGCGCGGCCGTAGTTCATACGGATCAGCCCAGACTTGCGCGGATCGAGTGAACTTGCTTTCTCGAAGGCGTTGGCAGCATCCTGCACCTTGTTCTGCTTTAGCAGCATTTCGCCGCGCATCTCGTAGAAATACGGGTTTTTCGGTTGCTCCTTGATCAGCGGATCAAGCTTCGTCAAGGCCGATTGCGCCGAGCCATTGAGATAGGTGGCGATCGCATCGCCGTAACGGGCGCCGATATTTTGCGGATCCTTGCGGAAGGTTTGCAGGACGCTGGCGCCCCCGCCGGTATAGGCGGCGATCTTGCCGCGCATCAGATCATGGCGCTGCTGCAGGGCAGGGCTGTCCTTCTTGTCGAAATAAGGGCTTGCCCGGGCCAACGTCTCGAGGTTGGCAATGCGCTCACGCGGCAGCGGGTGACTGATACGGTAGGGATCCATGCGCGTGCCCGTCAGCGACAGGGCGTTGGAGAATCGCTCGAACGTCGTGAGCATGCCCTTGGCCGATTGTTGGGTTGCGGCAAGGTAGGTTATTGCTGAACGATCCGCCGCCATCTCTTCCGTGCGCTGATAGTTGAGAAGGCTGCGCATCGCGACTTCCGGCGCGCCCATCGCAATACCGGCGCCTGCCTTCGACAGGCCGCTCGCGCCCGCAGCGGCGCCGCCGACGATAGCGCCGACGCCGAGAAGGCCCGCTACCACGGCCATGGTCTTGGCGTTGGCCAATTGCTCGCGCAACTTGAATTGGTGGCCGCCGGCAAGATGGCCGGTTTCGTGGGCGATGACGCCGATGATTTCGTTGGGCGTTTCGGCTTGCAGCAACGCGCCGGTGTTGATGAAGATACGGCGCCCGTCAACGAAAGCGTTGAAACTGCTGTTGTTGACGAGGACCACCTTGATCGCACGCTTGCCGAGGCCAGCCGCATTGATGATCGGCGTTGCGTAGTCGGTAACCAGGGCCTCGATCTCGGCATCGCGGACGATCGGCAATGATTGGGACTGCGCAAGCGCGACTGCACCTTGGGCGACCACCATTGCGCCCGCGGTCAGGGCGATGAGGGCGGGGCGCATCATGGAGGCGAGCGAGCGGCATGAACGGCGAATTGTCATCATAGTCCCATTGGTATCGAAATCGAACTTCGAATGAAAGGGAGCCCAAGCTCCTCCTACCTTGTGAAATCTGCCCAATTCGGCAAATCTGCGGCGCAACAAGCCAAATCCCGGCTTTCATAAAGAAAAACCGGCACGAATGCCGGTTCCTCTTGTCTTCAATTCAATCGATCGCGGCTCAGAAGAAACCCTTCTTCTGCCACCAGCCACGCTTCGGTTGCGTTTCACCTTCGCTCTTCTTTTCCGTGGCAACGGTAGATGTGACGACCGGCTCGCTCGGAACTTTCTCTTGCTTCGGTTCGGCAGCGTCCGGCTCGGGCTGCACTTGCGCAGGCGCTTCGGCTTCGACTGTCTCGGGCTGCGGAGCAGGTGATTCCTCGGCAGCAACCGCCTCTTCGACAACAGCCTTCTTCGTTGACTTGCGCGGTGCACGCTTCGGCTTGGCCGGAGCTTCGGCGGCCGTTTCTACTGGCTCGGCGGCGGCCTCCACCGGTTCGGCGGCAGCCTTTGCCCGCGACTTGCGCTTGGCCGGCTTCTTGGCGGGCGCTTCTTCGATGACCGCAATCACCCCCTCGGCCACTGGCTCGACGGCAGGTGTCTCGACCGCAGCGACGACGGAGGCAGCTTCGGCCTCGTCGGCGACCGTCTCGATCGTCTTTGCCTTGGCAAAGTCCGGAAGCGGTATGGTTACGAAAACCGGTTCCGCGTCGGGGACGGCTCTTGCAGCGATGAAATTATCGCCGTCATCGCCGTCGCGACGGTTCTTGCGGCCGCCACGGCGACCCCGGCGACGCTTCTTGCGCCGTTCGTTCTCATCTTCGCGTGCCTTCTTCGCGGCGGCATCCTCGCCTGGAACGGGCGGTTGATCAGCATCGTCCGCATCGTCGTCGCTGCGAACCGATTGACCGGGCTCACCCGCGGCAACTTCCTGACGGTCACGTCCGCCACGCCGCCGCCGCTTGCGCCGGCGCTTGCGCGAACCGTCGTCGCCGTCGACGCGGGCCGTGTCGGCCGCCTGAACGTCTTCGACTTCATCAGCTTCTTCGACCGGAATATCGGCATCCTCGAAATCGTCGGCGATGCCGAGCGTCGGGGTCTCCGCCAGCGGAACGATGGGACCGAGTGCGATCGAACCCTTGTCGATGGCGAAGTGCTGAGCACCAACGCTGTCATCGGCCTCGATGCTGATCGTCAGACCAAAACGAGACTCGAGATCGGCAAGATTCTGGCGCTTGTGATTGAGGACGTAAAGCGCCGTCGGAACGGTGGTACGTACGATGATATTGTTCTGCGAATGGCGCAGCAAGTATTCCTCGATCGAGCGCATGACGTGCAGCGCAATCGACGAGGCCGAGCGCACATGCCCGGTGCCGCCGCACATGGCGCAGACCTGTGTCGTGCTTTCGAGGACACTGGCGCGGATGCGCTGGCGCGACATTTCGAGCAGACCGAAATGCGAAATTCGGCCGACCTGGATGCGCGCGCGGTCGTCCTTGAGGCAATCCTTCAGCCGCTTCTCAACCGCACGATTGTTGCGGTTCTCTTCCATATCGATGAAATCGATGACGATGAGGCCGGCAAGGTCGCGCAACCGCAACTGCCGCGCAACTTCGTCAGCGGCCTCGAGGTTGGTCTGCAGCGCGGTGTCTTCGATCGAGTGTTCGCGGGTCGAACGACCCGAGTTGACGTCGATGGCGACGAGCGCTTCGGTCTGGTTGATGATGATGTAGCCGCCGGATTTCAGCGTCACCTGTGGCTGCAACATGCGGTCGAGCTGCGCCTCGATGCCGTTGCGGGCAAAGATCGGGGTCAATTCGCGATAGGGCTGCACGACCTTGGCATGGCTCGGCATGAGCATGCGCATGAAGTCCTTGGCCTCGCGGTAGCCGTTCTCGCCAGCGACGAGGATCTCGGTGATGTCCTTGTTATAGAGGTCACGGATCGATCGCTTGATGAGGCTGCCTTCCTCATAGACCAGCGTCGGCGCTGTAGAGGCGAGGGTGAGGCTTCGAACGTTCTCCCACAACCGCATCAAATATTCGTAGTCGCGCTTGACCTCGGGCTTCGTGCGGTTGGCACCGGCGGTGCGCAGGATGACGCCCATTCCTTTCGGAACTTCGAGATCCTTGACGATGTCCTTGAGGCGCTTGCGGTCCTGTACGCTGGTGATCTTGCGGGAAATGCCGCCGCCACGGGCAGTGTTTGGCATCAGCACGGAATAGCGTCCAGCGAGCGAAAGATACGTCGTCAGCGCTGCGCCCTTGTTGCCGCGCTCTTCCTTGACGACCTGAACGAGCAGGATCTGTCGGCGCTTGATGACGTCCTGGATATTGTACTGGCGGCGCTGAAAGCGCTGGTGCGTCGGCACCTCTTCCATCGCATCCTCGGCACCAACCGATTCGACTTCATCGAGTTCGTCGTGCGCATCATCCTTGTCGTCGCCAGAGCGGCGACCGGACTTCTTCGAACGCGGGGTCTCGTTGTCCTCTGTGTCTTCCGGATCGCCGTCGACGACGACAGCTTCGGAAATCACGTCGGCATCAATCGAAGCCGCGCGGGTCTGGCTGCCCGATTCGTCAGACTGGGATTCGCTCGCCTCTTCGGCTGCGACTTCCACGACGGCTTCGTCCTCAGAGGATTCGTCCGTGACGGCACTCTCCTCGGCGTTCTCTTCCGAAGAGGCATCGAGCTTCGACGATTCTTCGCCTGAACGCGGGCCACGACGGCCGCGCCGGCGATTGCGCGAGCTGCGATCATTGCGATCACGGCTGCGCTGCTCGCTTGCATGTTCCTCGTGATCTTCGTCCTGGCTTGCAGCTTCCGCTTCCGCTTCGATCAGCGCCTGACGGTCAGCAACCGGGATCTGATAGTAATCAGGATGAATTTCGCTGAATGCGAGGAAGCCGTGGCGATTGCCGCCATACTCGACGAAAGCAGCCTGGAGGGATGGTTCTACGCGTGTGACACGCGCCAGATAGATATTGCCTTTGATCTGTTTCTTGTGTTCCGACTCAAAGTCAAATTCTTCAATCCGGTTGCCGCGAACCACGACAACCCGTGTTTCCTCCTGGTGGGAGGCGTCGATTAGCATCTTGTCCGACATTATAATTCTTCTCCCCGGCTGCAACGCTAACAACGCGAGACAGCCCGGATACCCTCAAGGTATCTGGAGCCGCGTCTTCACATCTGCCGGATATATTAAAGTTCGCAGAAACAGACAGACGCGGCAACGCGCGGACCTGCCTTGAGGCAGCCGCGGCTTGTAAGCCGGTTATGGTCACATCTGTACCAAACATTGTTGTTCCTGACGAAACGACCTCACGAATGGCACGCTTTTCAGCTGTGCCGCCACTGTTATCACCCCGCTAGGGGCTGGCCCGATGCGCCTTGTCTGCGCGATCTGCCGTTCACAAAGCGCTGCCGACAATCCCTGTCCGCGCGCGCCAAATCCTTTTGTCGGTTACCTACAGCGAAGCTTCGCCATCGCGCC
The DNA here is from genome assembly GCF_000686005.1 of Phyllobacterium sp. UNC302MFCol5.2. NCBI lineage: Bacteria > Pseudomonadati > Pseudomonadota > Alphaproteobacteria > Hyphomicrobiales > Phyllobacteriaceae > Phyllobacterium > Phyllobacterium sp. UNC302MFCol5.2. The sequence continues at coordinate 38,964 of NZ_JMLL01000011.1, read as the reverse complement.
GCCATGTCTGTGCTCCGCTTGTCTTTCCGGCATTCGCGGTGACATCGAGGAGCTGATTCCGGAGGGCGGAAAGTAACTCACCTTTGCTTTTAGGAGGTGTGTCGCTTAATGACAAGGCCTTCTTCATAATCGTGTCATCAACGGCTGCAACGAAATAACCTTGAATAAGAGATTATTAACCATGGCTCCTTACCTAATAGTCATAGATAATAGGCCCTGAGCAGACTTCCAGTGCGTGTTTGGTCGGCCGAGAGGTGCTTGCGGGGATTGCCTGCCCGCTCAGTTTCAAAGGTGTGAATGTGTTCCGTCGGATAATCATGGCTGCATTTTTTGGCCTTGTTGTCTCATTGCAGGGCGGCGCTGTCGCGCATGCGGCGGGGGATCTCGCCGCTTTGACCTATCAGGCAGCCGGCGACGAACTGCGCACACGCGTCGTCATCAATTTCGACCAGGAGCCGGACATTTCGACAATGCTGCTCGGCGATCCGCATCGCCTGGCGATCGACATGCCGAAAACGGTTTTTGGCTTCGACAAGAAATCGACCGAGGCGCGGGGTCTCATTACCGATGTGCGCTATGGGATGATCGACGCAACGCGTTCGCGGCTCATCTTTACCTTGAAGGGTCCTTTCGCGGTCGAACGGATCGATGTCCTCAAGAACGATAACAGTCCCGGCTACCGGCTCGTCGCCGACCTCGTCGCATCGTCCGATCGTGCCTTTGCGGAAGCATTGAAGACGCAGAACCAGACGACTGCCTCGACCACATCGACGCCGACGGGCGATCGATTGGCGGCTGCGGCTCCCGGCGAAGCAAGCCAGGCGCCGAAACCGTTCACAGTCGTCGTCGATGCCGGTCATGGCGGGATCGACAGCGGAGCGGAGAGCGCTGGCGGAAGCCTCGAAAAGAATGTGACGCTGATGTTCGCGCAGCAGTTGCGGGACGAATTGCAGAAGATCTCCGGCATCCGTGTCGAGATGACACGCAACGACGATACGTTCCTGCGCCTGTCCGAGCGCGTGCGCATCGCCCGCCAGTACGAGGCCGACCTGTTCGTCTCGATCCATGCCGACACGATCAATCGCGGCAACATCCGCGGTGCAACTGTCTACACGGTTTCCGACCGGGCTTCCGATGCGGATTCCCGCGCCATGGCCGACCGCGAAAACCGTGCCGACGCAGTGGCCGGCATCGCCTTCGACAACGAGGCGCCGGAAATCGCCGACATATTGATGGACCTGACGCGCCGGGAGACACACAACTTCTCGCTGAGTTTCGCCAAGACCGTGGTGAAGTCGCTCAAGAAAGACGTGAACATGATCAACAACCCGCACCGCTTTGCCGGCTTTCAGGTGCTGCGCGCGCCGGATGTGCCGTCCGTGCTGGTTGAAATCGGTTATCTCTCCAATCAGGAAGACGAAAAGCTCATGCTCGACCCGGCGTGGCGGAGCCATGTCGCCGAAAGGCTTGCCACGGCGGTCGGCGAATTTGCTGGAATGAAGACGGCTGGCGCACTCAACTAGGAGTTATGCACGGTAGGGTTGTATTGAAAATTCACACGCCCGTGCGTTGCCGAAACTACACATTTGGTATTTAAATTGTTAAGGGAAACGGGTTTTCCTTGCCTTTGTCACATTTGTCGATCAATGGCATCGACGAGCTTTCGGCGTCGCTCCTGGCACATGCCGAACTTGGGCTGGCTTTCACTGTGGCCATTCCTGCATCGCAATCTGCATGAATCGAAAGCTCGCTTTGATTTTACGTGCCAATTGGTGAAACGGGTTCCGGATACTTATGATACGCTTGATCGGATATTTTTTCGGAATCGGCACGGTTATGGCGCTGATCGCCGCTGCCGGCGCGGCCCTTTACGTCGTCAGCATCTCCAAGGATCTGCCGGACTACGAAGTTCTGGCCAAGTACGAACCGCCGGTCATGACCCGCGTTCATGCATCCGACGGCCAGCTTATGGCGGAATTTGCGCGCGAGCGCCGGCTTTATTTGCCGATCCAGGCGGTTCCTGACCGGGTCAAAGCTGCCTTCATTTCGGCCGAAGACAAGAATTTCTATCAGCATCCGGGCGTCGACATTAGTGGACTGTTCCGCGCTGTCCTTACCAATATCCAGAACTACGGCACGCGCCGGCCTGTTGGTGCATCGACCATCACGCAGCAGGTCGCCAAGAATTTTCTCCTGAGCAATGACCAGACCATTGGCCGCAAGGTGAAGGAAGCGATCCTCTCGTTCCGCATCGAGCAGGCCTATTCGAAAGACCGCATTCTCGAACTTTACCTCAACGAGATTTTCTTCGGCCTCAACTCCTACGGGATTGCGGGCGCCGCTCTGACATATTTCAACAAGTCGGTGAATGAACTGACCGTGGCGGAGGCTGCCTATCTCGCAGCCCTTCCGAAGGGACCTTCCAACTACCATCCGTTCCGCCAGCCGGAGCGTGCGATCGAGCGACGCAACTGGGTCATCGATCGCATGGCCGAGAACGGCTATGTGACGGCGGAAGAAGCTACCGAAGCGAAAGCCGAGCCGCTCGGCGTTACGCCGCGGCACACTGGCAACTATCTATTTGCATCCGAGTATTTCAGCGAAGAGGTTCGCCGCCAGATCATCGCCAAATATGGCGAGAACGCGCTCTATGAAGGCGGCCTTTCGGTTCGTACCACGCTCGACCCGAAGCTGCAGGTCATGGCGCGTAAGGCCCTGCAGCACGGGCTCTTCAAATATGACGAGGCGCGCGGCTATCGCGGCGCCTACAGGACCATTTCAACCAATGGCGACTGGGGCATTCCGCTGTCCGAGATCAAGGCGTTTTCCGACGTGCCGGAATGGCAGCTTGCCGTCGTGCTCGAGGTAACGCCGCAGCAGGCGACGATCGGTCTGCAGCCCGACCGCGAGACTTCCGGCAAGGTCGTCAGCGAGCGCAAGCAGGGCACGATCGACGCGGCCGACGCAAAATGGGCCTTGAAGCTGCTCATCGACGGCAAGCGCTCGTCGGCAAAGTCACTCGAGGGCGTGCTCAATGTCGGCGATGTGGTCTTTGTTGAGAAGAAGGAGGGCAGCAACGATGCCTTCCAACTGCGCCAGGTGCCCAAGATCGCCGGCGGCGCTGTTGCGATGGACCCGCATACGGGACGCGTTCTTGCCATGGTCGGCGGCTTCTCCTTTGCCGAATCCGAATTCAATCGCGCGACGCAGGCGATGCGTCAGCCCGGCTCCTCGTTCAAGCCGTTCGTCTACTCCGCCGCGCTCGATAATGGCTATACGCCAGCCTCGGTCGTGCTTGATGGTCCGATCTCGATCGACCAGGGCGGCAGCCTTGGCATATGGGCGCCGAAGAACTATGGCGGAAAGTTTGCCGGCCCATCGACGCTGCGCTACGGCATCGAACAGTCGCGCAACCTGATGACGGTCCGCCTCGCGCAGGACATGGGCATGAAGCTTGTTGCCGAATATGCCGAGCGTTTCGGCATCTATGACAAGATGCTGCCGGTTCTTGCCATGGCGCTCGGCTCGGGCGAAACGACGGTGCTGCGCATGGTGACCGGCTATTCGATCATCGCCAATGGCGGCCGCAAGATTACGCCATCGATGATCGACCGCATCCAGGATCGCTACGGCAAGACGGTGTTCAAGCATGACGAGCGCAAGTGCGAAAACTGCACGGCCACCGAATGGAAGGACCAGCCGGAGCCCGATCTGATCGACGACCGCGATCAGGTGCTGGACCCGATGACTGCCTATCAGATCACCTCGATGATGGAAGGCGTCGTGCAGCGCGGTACGGCCACGATCCTCAAGAGCCTCAATCGTCCGATCGCCGGCAAGACCGGAACGACTAATGACGAGAAGGATGCCTGGTTCATCGGCTTCACGCCCGACCTCGTCTTCGGCCTCTATCTCGGCTACGACACGCCATCGCCGATGGGCCACGGCTTTACCGGCAGCGGCCTTGCCGCACCGGTATTCAAGGAATTCGCCGAAGCGGCCCTGCAGGGGCAGCGCTCCGTCGATTTCCGCGTACCCGAGGGCATGACGGTCATCCCGATCGACCGCAAGACGGGCATGCGCGCCTCGCCGGACGGCCCGAATGTCATCATGGAAGCGTTCAAGCCCGGCACCGGTCCTGCTGACACCTATTCGGTCATCGGCATGGATACGTTCTCGGAAGGCTCACCTGTCGAGGTGCAATCGCCAAACGTGAACCGGGCCATTCAGGGCGGTGGCGGTGGTCTTTTCTGACCGCCTGGCCCGCACTATCTCAGGCAGAGCTGAACACTTTACATCGCGCGGACCAGTCAATATGGTCCGCCGAAATTCGAGCACAGAGAAGGAACGGACAGCCAATGCGCGCCGAAATCGAGACGCTGGTCGACGAGATCAAGCAGGCCATAAGCCTGCTGAGGAGGCATCTTTGACTGGGATGCTTCAATCAAACGCTTGGGCTATCTGAACCAGCTTGCCGAAGATCCGTCGCTGTGGAATGACGCGCAGGAAGCGCAAAAGCTTATGCGCGAGCGCCAGCAGCTCGAAGACGGCATCAACTCGATCCGCACCTTAAGCCAATCCCTGGATGACAATGTCGAACTCATCGCCATGGGCGAAGAGGAGGGCGATGGGTCGATCGTCGCGGAGGCGGAAGCCGCGATCCGGGCCATCAAGCAGGACGTGGATCGCCGCCAGATCGACACGCTGCTTTCGGGCGAAGCCGATGCCAACGACTGTTACCTCGAAGTCCATTCGGGTGCAGGCGGCACCGAGAGCCAGGATTGGGCCAATATGCTCCTACGCATGTATACCCGCTGGGCGGAACGCAAGGGCATGAAGGTCGAACTTCTCGAAGTTCACTATGGCGAAGAAGCCGGCATCAAGTCCGCCACGATCCTCGTCAAAGGCCACAATGCCTATGGCCTCCTGAAGACGGAATCCGGTGTTCATCGCCTGGTGCGCATTTCGCCCTATGACTCGAATGCGCGCCGCCATACGTCGTTTTCCAGCATCTGGGTCTACCCGGTCGTTGACGACAATATCGCCATCGATGTCAACGAATCCGATGTTCGTATCGATACCTACCGCGCGTCGGGCGCAGGCGGACAGCACGTCAACACGACCGATTCAGCGGTGCGTATCACGCATATCGCGACCGGCATCGTCGTACAGTGCCAGGCTGAACGTTCACAGCACAAGAATCGTGCGACCGCATGGTCCATGCTGCGGGCCCGCCTCTACGAGGCCGAGCTTGAAAAGCGCGAAGAAGCCGCAAATGCGATCTCGGCATCGAAGACCGACATCGGCTGGGGCCATCAGATCCGTTCCTACGTCCTCCAGCCATACCAGCTGGTGAAGGATCTGCGCACCGGTGTCGAAAGCACCAGCCCCCAGGACGTGCTTGACGGCGAGGTGGACGAGTTTATGGAAGCAGCCTTGGCGCACCGCGTTCATGGATCAGACGTGGTCGTCGAGGATATCGCCTAAAACCGCATTCTCAGAGGTCGGCAGCGATCTGCCGGCCGATGGCGAGGAAGGTCGTCGGATCGACGGCGTTGCCATTCCTGCGCACTTCGTAATGGAGGTGCGGGCCGGTTGAGCGTCCTGTGCTCCCGACCTTACCGAGAACGTCACCGAGCTTGACGCGCTGGCCCGTCTTGACGAGGATCTGGCTCATATGGCCGTAACGCGTAACGAGCCCGTTGCCGTGGTCGATCTCGACCATATTGCCGTAACCGCCGGCATATTCGGCGGCAGTCACGGTTCCGTTGGCCGTGGCAAGAACCGACGTTCCCGCTATTGCGCGGAAATCCATGCCCGAGTGAAAAGCCATCATGCCGATGAGCGGGTCTCTGCGCACGCCAAAGGAGCTTGATACGGGCATGCCCGGCGCCGGGTTGGCGATGGGGACCGCCTTTGCCAGCTTCTTTGCGCCTTCAAGACGGTGCAACGCATCATTCAAATCGGCGAGTTTCGTGTCGAATGGCGCGGTCGGGTTAAAGCTCGCCAGAATGAGTGGGCCGCCCGCGCCGGCAGTCTCACCGCCGGCCGCCCGTTTGATTCCCGTCGCAGCAAGCGCGTCCATGATCTTGTCGGCGGTTTCATAGGCCGAATTGGACAGCGTCTGCATCTGGCGGGACTGCTTGGTTTCGATCGCCGCGAGCGAATGGTCGACGGAATCGAGCAGTCCGGCCTTGTTGACCTTGGCTTTCGCCTTGTCGTCACGCGGCGCGGGCTTTTGCGTCGTCGACGTTGGGCCGGTTATGATAGGATCGATACCATAGAAGGCATCGGCGTCCTCGGACCTGACAATATTGTCGGCATCGCTGTCCATCGCGAGGTGTGGAGTAACGTCAGCCGGCAAGCTATTGCCGGCGCGTTTGAGCATGGGCGCGAGCTTCTGGTGCTGCTCGGTCAGGCGCTTCTGGCGCTGAACCAATTCTGCAACCTTGCCCTCGACCAGTTTCCGGTCGAGAAGCTGGCGGCTGGTGACGCGGTCGAGCTGTGTGCGGAGCGCGGCGATGCGATCCTCGTAGGCGCGCTCGATCTGCGCCTGCCGGGCGACGCTTCCGGTTATGAGCTGATCGCGGAAAACGAGGTAGGATGTCGCAAGGATGTAGGTTCCGGCAAAGCCCACGGCCAGCGACCCGCCGAGGAGCGCGGCCCAGGGCTTCACGCTGAAATGGCGGATCGTTTCGCCCCGCGCAATGATGATTGTATGCGGTTCCTTGATCGTGCCGAAGATGCTGGAGCTCCTGACCTTTTTCATGGCTGTGTGTTCGTCGATCCGCAGCTGAATTCCTGCAAATCACTACACTCTGTTAGGGTTAATAAATCCTGACAGAGCCGTGCATTCTCATTGAATTCGCAATGAAAAAGCGACGAAATCAGCTTTTGAGCGCCAGCGTCGCCTCGAGAACCTCCGCGGCGTGGCCGGGAACCTTGACCTTGTTCCACACCCGGGCAATTTTTCCGCTCGCATCGATGAGGAAAGTCGTGCGTTCTACGCCCATATATTTGCGGCCGTACATGCTCTTTTCGACCCAGAGCCCATAGGCCTCGATGATCTTCCTGTCCTCGTCCGCCACGAGATCGACCTTCAGATCATGCTTTTTCTTGAATTTTTCGTGCTTTTTCACGGCGTCAGGAGACATGCCGATAACCGTGGCGCCGAGCGCTTCGAACTGCGGCTTGAGGCCGGAAAATTCGATCGCCTCCTGGGTACAGCCGCTCGTGTCGTCCTTCGGGTAGAAATAGAGCACGACCGGCTTGCCGCGCAGCGCGGACAGTGTGATGTCGCCGCCGCCATCGCGGGGCAGGGTGAAGTCCGGAGCGATGCTTCCAGTGTCCAGAACTGTCATATGAATGCCTTTCTTTTGATTATTGAATGCCCGCCTCAGTTACGCAACTACAGAGGCAAGGGAATCGTCTACGGTTTCCCATATGATTCCTCAATTGGCTTGGGAATTTGACAGAGAAACCGGAAAAAGTCCGCTTCACGAAGCGCGACTTCACAAAACTTCATCGTTACCCGTCAGCTCATAAGCGCGGCAGGGTTCCCGTGGCGACACCGCGGCGTCGTTCGCGTTTGCATATTGCAACGAACGCCTGCTTTTCATTCATCATTCTTGTCGCCATTCTTGGAGGCATAGCCTTTACGGTTCTGCGGGTCGGTATAGGCGGCGAAGCCCTGACCCGGCGCACGCAGGCGGCGTTGAAATCGGTTGTCGGCCCGGAGACCGCGGCAACGATCCAGTCGGCGCAGATATCACTCGACCAGCGCCATCACCTCGCCCTCGAGGCAAGGGACGTCAACATTGCCGACGCGAAGCGCGGCATCGAAATAAACAATGTCCGTTCCGTGCGGATCGGTCTGGCGACGCTGCCGCTGTTGCAAGGCAACGTCAAGGTCGAGCGCCTCGAACTCGACGGTGCCGAGATCAAGGTTACCTCGAAGGTACCCTTCGATTTCATGACCCTCGTTCCCTGGGACGCGCAGGGTCTCGTCGATCTCGATGGCGCCTCGCGCCTGATCTTCTCGGGACTTGAAAGCGCGGTGTCGCTTCTCGATCAGCGCGAGACACGCGACATTACCATCACCGACACATCGTTTGATTTCACCATCGCCGGTGCACCGGAGCGACTGCGGATCGTCAATCTCGATCTGTCAGAGACTGGCGGGCCTGTCGCCATCAACGGAACGGTCGAGTGGCGAGGCAAGCAAATCGCCATTGCCGCACAGGCAAAGCGCTCGGCCGTCGGCGCGAAAATCGAAGCGTTTTCGCTCGACATCAGCAAAATTCCTCTCCAAGGCACCTTCGGCAATGCGCCTGTGCCCGATGTCGACGGCATCAAGCCTGACGGCGCCTATCTTGCCTATGACAATCTCGCCGAAATCAAACTCGATGGTCTTGCCGGGTCGGCGAGCGAGCCGGCCCGCGTCTGGGGCGCGCTCAACATAGGCGAAGGCCCGGTTTCAATCGGCAATGTCGACGATATGGCTGTCGCGGCGCAGATCAATTTCGAGCATGCTGTTGGGTCGAAGGCTATCGATCTCAAGCCTTCGACGCTGCATTTCGGTGCATTCAAGGGAATTGTCACGGGCGCGATTACCCCGGACGCGGCAAATCCGGCGGAACCGGCTTATCGGTTCGAACTTGGTACCAACCAAGCAACGTCTTCGCCGCAGGACTCGAGCGAACCGGCGCTGGCATTCGATGCCGGCTTGTCGGGACGATACGTGCCGTCGCAAAAATTGCTCGATATCCCGAGGATTTCCGTACGCGCTGGCGAAGACAGCGAATTGACAGGTTTTGCCAAGGCGACGTTTGGCAATGGCACGCCGGCCATGCAAATGTCGCTGCAGATCCCACAGATGCCCGTCGCCCATGCCAAACAGTTATGGCCCGTTTGGGTCGCTACCGGCGCGCGGCGGTGGGTTCTCGAAAATCTCTCCGGCGGAACGACCAGTGACAGCAGGATCGACTTGAATTTCGCGGCCGGCCGGTTCAACGGCCCCGGCAAGCCGCCGCCGCTCGAAGCCGATGAACTGCAGGCGGATTTTGCTGTCCAGGGGTCGCACTTCAATATCGTCGGTGAACTGCCGCCGGTCAGCAATGCCGACGGAAAGATCAGCGTGCGCGGCGCGCGCACGACGATCTCCCTGGAGAACGGCGTTGCGATTACCCCGAACAACCGCGAAGCACATATTGTCGGCGGCACGCTGGTCATTCCGTGGGGACCGCAACGGCCGGTGCTCGCCGATCTTGACCTTAATCTTGCGGGCGACGCTTCCGCCGTCACGGAAATCATCGGCTACAAGCCCATAAACGCCGTAAAAAACCTGCCGTTCACGCCCGATGACATCAAAGGGAACGTCAAGGCACACGTGCTCGTCTCATTCCCGATTACGCGGCGCGCGCCCCCGGGTAGCCTCACCTATACCGCCGAGATGGCGCTCTCCAACATCGACCTCGCCAAGAAAATCGACGGACAGTTGATCACGGATGCAAATGGTTCGCTTTCGGTTACCCGCGAAGGGGCGAGCCTTGATGCTGAAGCCAAACTCAACGGCATCCCCGCCGATGTGGAGCTGTTCGAGCCCTTGGGCGGCAACGCGGCGAAGCGCGAGCAGAACGTCACCTTGCGGCTCGACGACAAGACACGCAATGCGCTGTTTCCTGCGCTCGACCCGCTGCTGTCCGGCCCGATTTCGGTCGATATTTCAAAGGGTGCCGATGGCGCGCGTGTTGCAACGGCGGACTTGACCAAGGCCGAGATAAAACTGGCGCAAATCGGCTGGACCAAGGGCGCCGGTGTGAAGGCCACCGCAAAGTTCGCCCTGCAGCAGGACGGCGATACGGCAATCATCAAGGATCTCGATATTGCGGGCGACACGTTCCGCATCCAGGGCGATGTCAAGGTCGTCGGCGGCGATTTGAGCTCGGCAGATTTCAATAACGTCAAACTCAATCGCGGCGACGACATCACGGTCAAGGTGGCGCGGACGCAATATGGCTTCCGCGTCGATGTGAAGGGCAATGCGTTCGACGCGCGGCCTTTGCTTAATCAGATCACGGACAAGAAGCAGAAGAACAGCGAGGCAGGTGGCAAGCAGAGAGTGCTGATAAATGCCGACATCGACAATGTCGTCGGATTTTATCAGGAAACCTTCAGCAATGTCTCGCTTTCCTACGAGGGCGTCGGCTCAAATGTTTCGGGTCTCGCCTTCAACGCGATCAGCAAATCCGGCCAGAAGGTGATTGCGACGGATAGTTCCGGGAGCGGCGCCCGCTCTATCAACCTTCAGTCGCGCGAAGCCGGTGCGGTGCTGCGTTTCTTCGGATTTTACGAGAAGATGCAAGGCGGCAGCATCAGCGTTGCCCTCGACTCCAAAGGCGACGGGCCGTTGCGCGGGCAGGTCGATGCCCAGAACTTCACGCTCGTGAACGAGCCGCGGCTCGCCAAACTGGTGTCAACCTCGCCAAACGGCACAAGCCTCAACGATGCCGTGCAGAAGAACATCGACGTGTCGCGCGTGACGTTCGATCGCGGCTTCTCGCAGATCGAGAAAGGCTCGAACTACATCAATCTAGCAAATGGCGTGATCCGTGGGCCGACGATCGGCACGACGTTTCAGGGCGTTCTTAGCGATCCGGCCGGGAACATGAACCTGACCGGAACATTCATGCCGGCCTACGGCATCAATCGAATCTTCGGCGAGTTGCCGATCCTCGGCATGTTCCTCGGCAATGGCCGCGACCGCGGCCTCATCGGCATAACCTACCGGCTGCAGGGACCGCTGAAGCAACCGCAGATCATCGTCAACCCGATCTCCGTGATTGCTCCTGGCATCTTTCGTTCGATCTTCGAGTTCCAGTAGGGACTTGATCAGACCGGGCGAATGAGGATGTGCTTCTTCTTGCCGAGCGAGAGCTTGATGACGCCATCGCCGGTCACCTCCGAAGCGCCGACCTGAGCCCGCTCGTCCGCTACGGCAGCGTCATTGATACGAACTGCGCCTCCCTGGACATGGCGGCGCGCTTCGCCGTTGGAAGTGGCGAGCCCGGCCTTGACAATAAGGGTCAAGATACCAATTCCGGCCTCAAGTTCGCTTGCGGCGATCTCGACTGTCGGCAGGCTGGTCGCAAGAGCGCCTTCCTCGAAAGTCTTGCGCGCGGTCTCGGCTGCTTCTTCAGCAGCCTTCCGGCCATGCAGCAGACTCGTCACTTCGGTGGCCAGGACCTTCTTGGTCTCGTTGATCTCCGCACCGCCCAAGGCGCTAAGCCGGCTAATCTCGTCGACCGGCAGTGTCGTGTATAGCTTCAGGAAGCGCTCCACATCGGCGTCTTCGGTATTGCGCCAGTATTGCCAGAAATCGTAGGGGCTCAAGAGTTCGGCGTTGAGCCATACGGCGCCGTTCATCGACTTGCCCATCTTCGCACCTGAAGATGTCGTCAGCAGCGGCGAGGTGAGGGCGTAGAGCTGCGGCGTTCCCAGACGATGGCCGAGGTCGATGCCGTTGACGATGTTGCCCCACTGGTCCGAGCCGCCCATTTGCAGGCGCAGGCCATAGCGCTTGTTGAGCTCGACGAAATCATAGGCCTGCAGGATCATGTAGTTGAACTCGAGGAACGACAGCGATTGCTCGCGATCGAGCCGCTGCTTGACCGAATCAAATGACAGCATGCGGTTGACCGAAAAGTGCTGGCCGACGTCGCGCAGGAATTCGAGGTAGTTGAGCGGCAGAAGCCATTCGGCATTGTTGACCATCAGCGCGTCACGGGGACCGTCGCCAAAGGTGAGATAATTGGTGAATACGCGCTTGATGCCATCGATGTTGGACTGAATTGTCTCGGGCGTCATCAGCTTGCGCGCCTCGTCCTTGAAAGACGGGTCGCCGACCATGCCGGTACCGCCGCCCATCAGGGCGACAGGGCGATGGCCGGTTTTCTGCATCCAGTAAAGCATCATGATCTGTATCAGGCCGCCCGCATGAAGGCTCGATGCCGTCGGATCAAAGCCGATATAGGCAGACACGGTTTCCTTGGCGAAGAGCGCATCCAGACCCGCATCGTCGGAGGTCTGATGGATGAAGCCGCGCGTGGAAAGCGTGTGCAGAAACTCGGATTTGAAGGCAGACATTTCGGGTTTTCCTGATTGAATCAAACGGCACAAAGCATGTGCCTTAACAGACGCTGCCGTTTAACATCATTCTCAATCGAATCACAAGAAAGGCAGTGTCTTGGCGGCAATACGGCGTGCAATCGGGCTGATGAGCGGAACGTCGATGGACGGTATCGATATCGCGCTCGTCGAAACTGATGGGGGCGGCGATGTCGTGCGGGGCCCGTCCGGCTTCACGCCCTACGAGACCGCATTCCGCCGCCGCATTGAAGCGTCGCTCAGCGAGGCTAAGGCCATGCATCGGCGCGATGAGCGGCCGGGAATGCTCGCGCAGATCGAAGAAGAGCTGACGCGGCGGCACGGCAATGCCGTGAGGCAGTTTCTGTCCGGTCAGAACATCGAAGCGAAAGACGTTGATATTATTGGGTTTCATGGCCAGACGGTTTTGCATCGACCAAGCGAAGGCTTGACTGTCCAATTGGGTAACGGAGAACTTCTTGCCAAAGTGACCGGCATTCCCATCGTCTACGACATGCGTGCCAACGATATGGTGCATGGCGGTCAGGGTGCGCCGCTGGTGCCGGCCTATCACAGTGCGCTTGCGCGGCATGTTCCCGCTGAACTCAGCCACGGCCGGCCGGTGGTCTTCGTCAACATCGGCGGTATTTCCAACGTGACGATCGTGCCTTCGAAGGGCGATCCGATCGCTTTCGATACGGGACCGGGCAATACGCTGATTGATCAGTGGGTCGAGGACCGCGCCGGGATTGCCTATGATGCGGGCGGCGCCATTGCGAGTGAGGGCGAGATCGTAGGCGCGGCCGTGACACGCTATCTGACGAAACCGTTCTTCAATTTGCGGCCGCCGAAATCGCTGGACCGCAATGATTTTACCCTGGAGGAACTCGGAAATGCCGAGCTTGCTGATGGGGCGCGAACGCTGGCGAGAGTGACGGCCGACGCCATCTTGAAGGCGGGCGCCTATGCACCTGAAACGCCGTCGCTCTGGATCATATGCGGCGGCGGGCGAAAGAACGCAACGATCCTGAAGGATCTGGCGGAAGGCGCGCGGCTTTCGGGCGCGAAGGTCGTCGTCGCCGAAGATTTGGGTTTCAATGGTGATTCGATGGAGGCTGAGGCCTGGGCCTACCTCGCCGTTCGTGCACTCGACGGGCTGCCCTTGACCTGGCCGACGACGACGGGCTGCAAAGTGCCGGTGTCGGGCGGGGTAATTGCCGGTCGGAGGTAGATCCGGCTCACCATGATCCTCGGGCCTGTCCCGAGGATCCGTAGTCTTGGAGCCCGTTATCGCAGCCGTTTCGGCTTGGCTTCAACTAGTTCGCCGTTCAGGCGGCGGTCCAGATAGTCCGAACATTCGGCAATGACTTCATCGGTCATGCCGGAGAAGAAATGGTTGGCGCCGACCATGGTCTTTTGCGTGATCGTAATGCCCTTCTGGGTCTTCAGCTTGTCGACCAGACCTTGCACGTCCTTGGGCGGTGCCACCTTGTCCTGGTCGCCGTGAAGGATCAGGCCGGATGAGGGGCAGGGTGCGAGGAACGAGAAATCATAGGTGTTGGGCTGCGGCGCGACGGAGATGAAACCCTCGATCTCCGGCCGGCGCATCAGGAGCTGCATGCCGATCCACGCGCCGAACGAATAGCCTGCCACCCAGCAGGTCTTCGAGTCCGGATGCAGCGACTGCACCCAGTCGAGCGCGCCGGCGGCGTCCGACAATTCCCCCGAACCATGATCGAATTCGCCCTGGCTGCGACCGATGCCGCGGAAGTTGAAGCGCAGGGTCGTGAAGCCGCGCTGCTGGAACATGTAGAACAGATCGTAGACGATCTTGTTGTTCATTGTGCCGCCGAATTGTGGATGAGGGTGGAGGACAATCGCGATCGGCGCGTTTTTTTCCGTCGAAGGCTGATATCTGCCCTCGAGACGGCCCGCTGGTCCATTGAAAATTACTTCAGGCATGTATACTCCACTCTTTGCCACAGGCGGTTGTAGTTGACCGGACTTGACGGCAACCAACTGCGCCCATAAAACCAGTTTAGAACCGTTCAAAACTGGTATAGAATTTTTGCTCGAAGCGGCTTAATAGGCTGTTCCGAGGCAAAAATTCAAGGAAATTGCGCTTTGTGCAGCGCGGTGTTCATAAAGAACAGGATCAAGGACCACCCATGGCCGGCAATCGCGCCTATTTGGACTACAATGCAAGCGCGCCGCTGATCCCGGCGGCTCGCGATGCTGTCGTCCAGGCGCTCATGCAGACGGGTAATCCATCGTCCGTTCACCAGGAAGGCCGGGCGGCAAAGGCCATTCTGGAAACCGCTCGCCGGAATGTCGCCGCGCTTGTCGCCGCAAAGCCAGACCACGTGTTCTTTACATCGGGTGCAACCGAGGCAGCTTCAACCCTCCTGACCCCGCATTTCATTATGGGACGGGCGCCGATGCGCCTTTCGCACCTCTATGCTGGCGCGAGCGAGCATCCGTGCATTCTCGCAGGCGGCCAGTTTCCCGCGGATCAGATCACTATTGTTCCTGTGGACAGCAACGGCATTCTTGATATCGATTTCCTGCGCGGCGCCCTTGAGGCCCACGATCGGAGCGCGGGGCTGCCGCTGGTGGCCGTCCAGGCTGCGAACAACGAGACCGGTGTTATCCAGCCAACTGCCGAGATCGGCAAGGTCGTGAAAGCGTCCGGGGGCTTGTTCGTCGTTGACGCCGTTCAGGCGGCCGGACGGGTTCCACTTAGTATATCCGATACTTCGGCAGACTATCTCATCCTGTCTTCACACAAGATCGGTGGTCCAAAAGGCGTCGGCGCCATTGTGGCCGTGTCCGATCTGGTCATGCCGCGTGCACTTGTGCGCGGTGGCGGCCAGGAAAAGGGTCATCGGGCCGGCACTGAAGCTCTGCCGGTCATTGCAGGTTTTGGGGCCGCGGCAGAGGTTGCGACGAAGCGTCTGAACGCCGAAGGCTGGTCCCTCAGAACGCGCGACACCATCGAGCAGGGTATCAAGTCTATCGCGCCGGATGCGATCATCCATGGCGAGGGAGCCAACCGCTTGCCGAATACAACCTTCTTTTCGCTGAGCGACATGAAGGCGGAAACCGCGCAGATCGCTTTTGATCTTGCGGGAATCGCGCTATCGGCGGGGTCCGCCTGTTCTTCGGGCAAGGTCGGCCCCAGCCATGTGCTTGCCGCCATGGGTTTTGGTGGCGGCACCGGTGCCCTCCGAGTTTCGACAGCGTCCGACACGGATGAAAACGACGTTGCGTCGTTTCTCGACGCATTGGCTAAAATCGTCGCACGCCGCGACCGCTCGAAACCTGTTGCCGTGGATGCGGCCTAGAAATTCCGGCTATCGACCAAGGTTGACGGTCGATAACCGAAAAAATCCGGCGTTAGCCGGGTGTTAAATCGCGCAATTGCGCACTACATACGGAGCAAATATTCAAGACGACATACGCCTTGACGTTTGCAACTGCGGGACCTTGAACCCCGCGTGGATGGAGAACGCCAATGCCTGCCGTGCAGGAAACTATTGATCGGGTCCGCACCCTTGACGTGGACCAGTACAAATATGGCTTTGAAACCCTTATCGAAATGGATAAGGCGCCGAAGGGCCTTAACGAAGATATAATTCGCTTTATCTCTGCCAAGAAGAATGAGCCTGAATGGATGCTGGAATGGCGTCTCAAGGCCTATGAGCGCTGGCTGACGATGGAAGAGCCCACATGGGCGCGCGTCAACTATCCGAAGATCGACTTCCAGGACATGGTGTACTTCGCCGGGCCGAAGAACCAGACCGGGCCGACGTCGCTTGCCGAGGTCGATCCCGAACTCCTACGTACCTATGAGAAGCTTGGCATTCCGCTGAAAGAGCAGGAAATCCTTGCGGGCGTGCGCAAGCAGGGCGAACCGAGCACTTCGGACGGCGAAGAGGTCAGCGACAACGTCTACAAGTCAGGCCGTGTCGCGGTCGACGCCGTGTTCGACAGCGTTTCGGTCGTGACGACGTTCCGAGCCGAGCTTGCCAAGGCAGGCGTCATCTTCTGTTCGATCTCGGAAGCGATCCGCGAATATCCGGAACTCGTCCAGAAGTATCTGGCATCGGTGGTTCCGGTCTCCGACAACTTCTATGCGACGCTGAATTCGGCGGTATTTACCGACGGTTCTTTTGTCTATGTCCCGAAGGGCGTGCGCTGCCCGATGGAGCTTTCCACTTATTTCCGCATCAATGAGCGGGATACTGGACAGTTCGAGCGGACGCTGATCATCGCCGAGGAAGGCGCTTACGTCTCCTATCTCGAAGGCTGCACCGCACCGCAGCGCGACGAGAACCAGTTGCACGCTGCAGTCGTCGAGCTCATTGCGCTCGACAACGCCGAAATCAAGTATTCGACGGTCCAGAACTGGTTCCCAGGCGATGCGGAAGGCAAGGGCGGCATCTACAATTTCGTCACCAAGCGTGGCGATTGCCGTGGCGTCAACTCAAAGATTTCCTGGACGCAGGTCGAAACCGGATCGGCGATCACGTGGAAATATCCGTCCGTGATCTTGCGCGGCGACAATTCGCGCGGCGAATTCTATTCGATTGCCGTTTCCAACGGCCATCAGCAGATCGACAGCGGTACGAAAATGCTGCATCTCGGCAAGAACACGTCGAGCCGCATCATTTCGAAGGGCATTTCCGCGGGCAAGTCGAACAATACCTATCGCGGCCAGGTGTCGGCGCACCGGAAGGCCGAGAATGCGCGCAACTTCACCCAGTGCGATTCACTGCTGATCGGCAATGATTGCGGCGCCCACACCGTGCCCTACATCGAGGCGAAGAACGCCACGGCGCAGTTCGAGCACGAAGCGACCACCTCGAAGATCTCTGAAGACGCGCTATTCTACGTGATGCAACGCGGCATTCCGGAGGAAGAGGCGATCGCGCTCATCGTCAATGGCTTCGTCAAGGAAGTCATCCAGGAGCTGCCAATGGAGTTTGCCGTAGAAGCGCAGAAGCTCATCGGCATCAGCCTTGAGGGGAGCGTCGGTTAATGGTCATCGCCACGAAGGAAGAGCTCGACAGGTTGCGCCGGCGCTATGAAGAGCTTGGCGAAGTCATCGAGGAATTGACGGATACGCTTGCGCGCTCGTCCACGGCGACCGAACGTGTGCTCGAACCTGAACTGATCCGGGCCCGCAAGGAGCTCGCCTCCGTGGTCGAGCGCCTGAAAAGCCTGAGCGGCGACAATTCGAATTGAGGGATGGCGACAGGCCATCCATGCTGGAAATGAAATTGAGCGGAGGATCGCCTGTTTGCTGGTCCCGCTGGAATACGAAGGAACTATGAAATGCTGGAAATCAGAAACCTGCACGCACGCATAGCCGAAGATGGCACCGAGATCATCCGGGGCCTGAACCTCACGGTCAAGGCCGGCGAAGTTGCCGCCATCATGGGCCCCAATGGCTCGGGCAAGTCTACACTCTCCTATATTCTTGCTGGCCGCGAGGACTATGAGGTGACGGAAGGCGACATCCTCTACAATGGAGAGTCGATCCTCGATCTCGACCCGTCCGAGCGTGCGGCAAAGGGAATTTTCCTCGCATTCCAGTATCCTATGGAGATACCGGGCGTAGCCACGATGGAATTCCTCAAGGTGGCGATGAATTCGCAGCGCAAGGCGCGCGGCGAAGAACCGCTGAAAATCCCGGAGTTCCTCGGCCGCGTCAAGACCGCAGCGGCGTCGCTCGACATGGACATCGGCATGCTCAAGCGTCCACTCAATGTCGGTTTTTCCGGCGGCGAAAAGAAGCGCGCCGAAATCCTGCAGATGAAACTGCTCGAGCCCAAGCTTTGCGTGCTCGATGAGACGGATTCCGGTCTCGATATCGATGCCCTGAAGATCGTTGCCGACGGCGTCAACGCGCTGCGTTCGCCGGATCGGGCAGTAATCGTCATCACGCACTACCAGCGCCTGCTCGACTATATCGTTCCGGACACGGTGCATGTCCTCTACAAGGGGCAGGTCATCAAGTCGGGGGGCAAGGAACTTGCCCTGCACCTCGAAGAAAACGGCTACGCCGATATTATCGGCGAGGCAGCCTGAGGAGCGTCATGATGAATGTTCACGCAAGACGCCAGCCCACGGCCGCGGAAGCCGCGCTGGTCGACGCCTTTGTCGACCGGATGGGCGAACTGCCGGGCGATGGCGAAATCTCCAGCGCCCGCGACAATGCCATTGAGGCGCTGAAGGAGCAGGGCCTGCCCTCGCGCCGTGTCGAAGCCTGGCACTATACCGATTTGCGGACGCTGCTGCGCAGCGTTGCGCCCTATGACAGCGCTGCTGGCACCAATGCATTGCTGCCGATTATCTCCGGCTCTGCCATTGCCGCGGTTTCGAACGGCGTCAGCCTGGTTGCACCCAGAGTTGATGGCGTCGAATTCCAGAAGTTCAGCGAGAAGCTGTCGGAGGGATCGGTCATTGGCGACCTTGCCATCCGTGATGGCGATGACACGATCGGCCAGATTAACGCAGCCTATGTTACCGATGGCTGGGCTGTGTCGGTTGCCGAAGGCATCGAACTCGGTACGCCGCTCGAACTCCAGAACATTCAGATGCGCGGCCAGGGCCACGTGCGGTTTCCGGTCAAATTCGGCAAGGGCGCCAAGGCTACGGTCATCGAGCGCCAGGCAGGCGGCGAGGGCGACGGTTTCTCGACGAGCATCAGCAATGTCACTATCGCTGACGATTGCGAAATTACCTGGATCATCCTGCGCGAGCATGGCGAACAGTCGACCCAGCTCGCCCAGTTCATTGCGACCATCGGCAAGAACGCCAAGCTCAACCTCTATGTCGTCAATGCCGGCGGCAAGCTCGTTCGCCAGGAAGTGCACGTGCTTGCCCAGGGCGAGGGCGGCGACTTCCAGCTACGTGGCGTCAATCTCCTCGGCGGAGACAGCCATACGGATGTGACGATGACGCTCGGCCACCTCGTCGAGAACACGACGTCGGTGGAAATCGTCCGCAATGTCGTGACCGACCGGGCGCGCGGCGTCTTTCAGGGCCAGATCAAGGTCAACAAGATCGCCCAGAAGACCGATGCGCGCATGGCCTGCAACACGCTCCTGCTTTCCGACGACGGCGAATTCGACGCCAAGCCGGAACTTGAGATTTTTGCCGACGACGTTGCGTGCGGTCATGGCGCGACGGTTGCCGAAATCGACGGAAACCATCTCTTTTATCTGCAGGCACGCGGCATTCCCGAAAGCGAGGCACGCGGGCTGCTGATCAAGGCATTCGTGGCCGAGGTCGTCGAAGAGCTTAAAGACGAAGAATTGGTCGAAGCGCTGGAAGGCATCCTCGACAAGTGGTTGGCCGCTCACGTCTGAGCGGTCGTCCAAGTCAACTGGAAAACGGGGTAACGCGGCTATCATGGACTCCAAGATCATTCCGAGCAGCTACGACGTAGAGGCGATCCGTCGCGATTTCCCCATCCTGTCGCGCGAAGTCTATGGCAAGCCGCTTGTCTACCTCGACAATGGTGCATCGGCGCAGAAGCCACAGGCTGTCATCGACGCGATCACGCATACCTATTCCAACGAGTACGCCAATGTGCATCGCGGCCTGCATTTCCTTTCAAATGCTGCGACCGATGCCTACGAAAAGGCGCGCGAAAATGTCCGGCGCTTTCTGAATGCGGCTTCCGTTGACGAGATCGTCTTCACCAAGTCGGCGACGGAGGCAATCAACACCGTCGCCTATGGCTATGGCATGCCGAATATCGGCGAGGGCGACGAAATCGTGCTGTCGATCATGGAGCATCATTCCAACATTGTGCCGTGGCATTTCATTCGCGAGCGCCAGGGCGCCAAGCTCGTCTGGGTACCGGTCGACGATCAAGGCGCGTTTCACATCGAGGAATTCGAGAAGCGGCTGACGGAGCGCACCAAACTCGTCGCTATCACGCATATGTCGAACGTGCTCGGCACGGTGACGCCGATCAAGGATATCGTCCGTATCGCCCACGCACGCGGCATTCCAGTGCTGGTCGATGGCAGCCAGGGTGCGGTTCACCTGCCCGTCGATGTGCAGGAGCTTGGATGCGACTGGTACATTTTCACCGGGCACAAGATTTACGGGCCGTCCGGCATCGGTGTTCTGTACGGGCGCAAGGAAAAGCTTGAAGCGATGCGGCCCTTCCAGGGCGGCGGCGAGATGATCGAAGAGGTGACGGAAGACATCGTCACCTACAACCATCCACCGCATCGGTTCGAAGCGGGTACGCCGCCGATCGCCCAGGCGATCGGCCTTGGTGCGGCGATCGAATATGTCGAGAAGATCGGCCGCGGCACCATTCTGGCGCATGAAGAAGATCTGCGCGACTATGCCCACGAGCGTCTGCGGCAGATCAATTCGCTGCGCATTTTCGGCGACGCAAAGGGCAAGGGCGCGATCATTTCATTCGAGCTCGAAGGCATTCACGCCCATGACGTGTCGATGGTGATCGACAGGGCCGGCGTCGCGGTGCGTGCCGGTACGCATTGTGCGCAGCCGCTTCTGAAGCGCTTTGGCGTAACGTCGACATGCCGTGCCTCATTTGCCATGTATAATACGCGAAACGAGATCGATGTTCTTGCCGATGCGCTGGAGAAAGCGCGGAAATTCTTTGGGTGATGATAATGGCCGATAAAGTCGAAACGCTTGAAAAGCAGGATACGGTTGCAGCCGATCCGGTACATACGCCGGTTGGCACGGCGTCGGCGTCCGCTATTCCCGCCGATGAACTGGCGCGGATGACGGATGACATTATCAGTGCGCTGAAAACCGTCTATGATCCGGAAATTCCCGCCGATATCTATGAACTCGGGCTCGTCTACAAGGTCGATATCGAAGATGATCGCTCGGTCAAGATCGAGATGACGCTGACGGCGCCGGGCTGCCCCGTAGCCGGAGAAATGCCGGGATGGGTGCAGGATGCAGTCAGCGCCGTAGAAGGCGTTAGCTTCGTCGATGTAACGATGACCTTCGATCCGCCGTGGACGCCCGACCGCATGTCGGAAGAGGCACAGGTTGCGGTCGGCTGGTATTAATCCGTTCCCTGTTTGGATAGCTTGCCGCAAGCCCTCGGGCTTCGGCTCCGTCCGATGAATTGGTCAGGGCGCCTCGCAGCCCTCAGGAACGCTTTCTTCGAGCGACTTGTCGGATTTCTCCAGCGTTCCGTCGAGGATCGACATAGGGAGGTAGGGCACGCCCTGGATGGCCGGATTGGCAAGCCGTAAACGATAGCAGCCGTTGAAGACTTCCATCTTGCCATCCTTGCCGGTCGATTCGATGGCAACAGGCTTGCTCCAATAGGCGGAACCCGCGGCGCCTTCTCCCTCCGCCTTGCCGAAGAGTACTTTTACCGAGGCCGTGCTCTCATAGCCCTTCTGAAACTCGGCAAAAGGCTTGGGCGGATTGTCTGGAGCATAATAGCTGTAGGCGCGGGCGTATTCCTGCCGGTTGATGGCATTGTAGTAGGATCGGACCAGAGTTTCCGGCGTGCTGCGATTGTCGAGATATTCGGGCGGGGTCTGGTTTTGCGCTTCGGCGGCGGGTTCGGCGGGTTTTGCCGGAGGTTGCCCCTGATCCTGCGTTTTTTCCGGCTGCTTCGTTTCCTGCGCTGAGGCGAAGGCCGGCGCGAGGAAGGCGAATGCGATGCTGCAGTAGAGAAGTTTGCGATGGTTCATGGGCTCTCCGCCTCTCAATCGTTGGCCGGGACAGTTTGAACACTTGCGGTGACGGTTATGTAACATTAACTATGGTATTGTGTGATCGTTCCGCGATCTCAAAGAAGAGAGATGAGAAATGGGTCGTTTTTCTGTCATGACGTTGACTGATGCTGCAGCTAACCGCGTCCGCGAGATTGTCGCGACGCGCGAGAATGCGCTCGGAATTCGTGTCGGCATCAAGAAGGGCGGCTGCGCGGGGATGGAATACATGATCGATCTCGTTACCGAGGCAAAGCCGGCTGACGATGTCGTCGAGAAGGACGGCGTTAAGGTCTATGTAGCGCCGGAAGCCGTGCTTTATCTTCTTGGCACACAGATGGATTTCGAAGTGACGACGCTGCGCACGGGCTTTGTGTTCAACAATCCCAACCAGACTTCGGCCTGTGGGTGCGGCGAATCAGTAGAGTTGACGCCGGCAAAGCCGGAGGCGCTGGCTGCTGCCGCGTCTTAAGATTACTCCTGTCAAATCGGGCGTGACGCGCCGCGCTTGTCCTGCAATAGTTCGTGCATGGACAATGATGCGATTCACGATCTTTTCTCCGGTCTCGGACCCGTCACCATCAAGCGGATGTTCGGGGGCAAAGGCATCTATTTCAATGGCTTGATCATCGCGCTTGAAGTGGATGACGAGATTCTGCTCAAGGCTGATACAGTTTCGGCACCGGCGTTCCGTGCCGCCGGCTGCCGGCAATGGTGCTATAGCGGCAAGAACAAGTCCGTCGACATGCCCTACTGGTCGATCCCGGACGAGGCGATAGACGATCCCGATATGATGGCGGAGTGGGCACGGCGCGCCTATGAGGCATCCTTGCGCACCAAGAAATAGATACCGAGGCAGGATTTATCTAAACGACCGCCCGGTCGCGCAGCAGGTCGATGGCATGGAGCGTCGGCGTCGTCACCTTTTCCGGCAGCTCTCCGAGCGGAAACCAGGCAATGCCGCCGTGCTTTTCAGGCTCGAGCAGCCGGGCCTCGCCGCTATAGGTTCTTGCGAGATACAGGATGCCGAGCCAATGCTGTTGCTCTTCGTGGAAGAGCTGTTCGCTCAAGCCCAGCAGGCTGACAATTCCGGCTTCAAGACCGGTCTCCTCAAGAGCTTCGCGTCGTATGGCCTGTTCGGCGGTTTCGAGGAAATCCACTTTGCCGCCGGGAATGCCCCAGGCTCCGGCCTCGGGGCTTTTCTTGCGTTGCAGAAGGAGAATGCGGCCGCGATCCAAAAAGACCATGCCGCAACCGACGCCCGGAGTGTGCACGAGAAGCCCCTTCTTTCTGAACCGAATCCCGGTCCTGAGCTTTGCTCACGGGCATGGGATTCGACAAGACTGCCTGGGTTCAGATTTTGGTGTCGATCAGCATGAATGCGGGGATTTCGTCGCCGAAGCCGACCGGTGCCGAGCCCAGGTCGTCGCGTTCGCGCCGATGATCACGGCGCGGCTCGGCTTGTGAAGGCTTGCCGCGGCGCTGTTCATTGTCGGCCTTGATGGCTGCCCTGTGCGGCTTGTCGGCGTTGCGCGGCGCTACGGCGACCTCGGCCACGACTGGCGCTTCTTCGGCGTCCTTTGCCTTGTCGGCAGCGGCGAGAATATCGATTTCCGACTGGGGCCGTTCGCGCTCGCGGCCTTCGTTGCGTGGCCGGCGCTTGGGTTCGGCCTTGCGGCGGCCGCGGCGTGGCGCCTCTTCGGGTTCCGTCGAAACAGGCAGGGTGGAGAGGTCGCCGTCGAGCCAGCTGATATCTTCGCCGATCAGCTTTTCAATCGATGAAAGGTGCTTTACGTCAGCGGGCGTCACCAGGGTAAAGGCCTTGCCCGAACGTCCGGCGCGGCCCGTGCGCCCGATACGGTGTACATAGTCTTCCGAGTGGATCGGCACGTCGAAGTTGAACACGTGGCTGACATCCGGAATATCGAGGCCGCGGGCGGCGACGTCGGAGGCCACGAGAATCTTCAGCTTGCCGTCCTTGAAGTTCGCAAGCATCGTCGTTCGGGCGCGCTGATCCATGTCGCCATGCAGCGCACCGGCATCGAACTCATGCTTGACGAGCGAGCGGAAGAGCTCCGACACATCCTTCTTGCGATTGCAGAAGATGATCGCATTCTTGAGGCCTTCGTCTTCAGCGCGGATCAGGTCGCGCAGTACGGCGCGCTTTTCCCAATCCTTCTTGCCGGACTTCACCAGCTTCTGCTCGACGGTCTTGGCCGTGGTCGCTGCCTTCGCGACTTCGACGCGGGCCGGCGAATGCAGGAACTGTTCGGTGAGCTTGGTGATTTCCGGCGGCATCGTCGCCGAGAAGAACAGCGTCTGCCGGGTGAACGGGATCAACTTGCAGATGCGTTCAATATCGGGAATGAAGCCCATGTCGAGCATGCGGTCGGCCTCGTCGATGACGAGAATGTCGACGGCGCTGAGCAGCAGCTTGCCACGTTCGAAATGGTCGAGCAGGCGGCCCGGCGTTGCGATCAACACGTCAGCCCCGCGCTCAAGCTTGCGCAACTGATCGTCGAACGAAACACCGCCAATGAGCAGGGCAACATTCAGCCGGTGGTTCTTGCCGTACTTGACGAAGTTCTCCTCGACCTGCGCCGCGAGTTCGCGCGTCGGTTCGAGAATAAGCGTGCGTGGCATGCGGGCGCGGGCGCGGCCCTGTTCGAGCAGGGTCAGCATCGGCAACACGAAGGAAGCGGTTTTGCCCGTTCCGGTCTGAGCGATGCCGAGCACGTCCTTACGCTGCAGCGCATGCGGAATAGCGCCAGCCTGGATCGGTGTCGGAATTGTATATCCTGCTGCTTCTACAGCATTGAGCACTTTGGGTGAAAGGCCCAGATCGGCAAAGGTGGTCAACGGAGGTTTAACTTTCTATCTGCAGTCGGTGCTGCGCCTGTCCATAATCCGACCAGGATTGCCTTGGTCTTGGAATTGCACAGCGTTTTGCTTGAATGGCGTTACGGCGCAGGGGAGCAAAAGTCAACTCTTGGCGCAGGTCACATTTAAGAGTTTGTTACAATTGTGCGCGAATTTATTCCAATGTTGTCAATAAAGGAACTGTTCCTTGAGAATTCGCTCGTTCCAGGAATGGTTCTTGTCAAACAGAATGGTCGCGCGCATCTGCAAAGCTTCTTCAACCGTGACCGACAGGACGGACTTTACTTCCGTATGATCCGCGACAGCGTTGACCGGGCGCTTTTCGGGTTCGAGGATATCGAAGCGCACGGTCACACGATTTGGGAGAAGGGCGCCGCGCCAGCGTCGCGGGCGGAAGGCCGAGACAGGCGTGAGCGCCAGAAGGCGCGCATCGAGCGGGATGATCGGCCCCTGGGCCGAGAGATTATAGGCAGTCGAGCCGGCGGGCGTCGCAACCATGACGCCGTCGCAGATTAGTTCCTCAAGCCGCACCTGCCCATCGACGCTGATCCGGATCTTGGCCGCCTGGTAGGATTGGCGCAGCAGCGACACCTCATTGAGGGCAAAGGCTGTGAAGTTCTCGCCATCCGCCGTCTCCGTCACCATTTTGAGTGGGCGGATGGTTTCGGCTTGTGCGGCCTCGATCCGCTCCTTCAGGCCCTCTTCCTTATACTCGTTCATGAGAAAGCCGACCGAACCGCGGTTCATGCCGTAGATCATCTTGCCCTGGTTCATGTAGTTCTGCAGCGTGGCGAGCATGAAACCGTCGCCGCCAAGCGCAACGATGACGTCGGCGTTGCGCGCTTCGGTCTGGCCATAGATCCGGGCAAGCTCGCTTATCGCCTCGTCGGAATCGGGCGTCCCTGAGGAAACGAAGGCAAATGTTTCGATTTTTCGGTTCATTTCCGCCTGCTCATCCTCGGTCGATCCTCATTGCGCGCTGTTTAACTGGCAAGGTGTTCGCGATCTCACCCTCGCTCCAACCAGCAGATCCTATGACACGCGGCTATCCGCGTAGCACGGCAGGGCCGATCTGGCAAAACCGCCGGCGCCTAAAAAAGTTGACGAAATCGCTTCACCGCCGATTTTTTAATTTTACAGGAACGAGCTTTATGCTAAGCGGACGCCGCTGCCCTTGTAGCTCAGTTGGTAGAGCATCTGATTTGTAATCAGAGGGTCGGGAGTTCGAGTCTCTCCGGGGGCACCATTAAAACTTGTCAGGACGTCTTACAGCATCCGCAGCGCGAAACTGTGCCGTTTCCCCTGAACAAAGCAGCGCCCCATGTCACGTCTGAAAATTCTGCAGATTGCTCTGGTCGTGTTCGGTGTCGCATTTTGCCTCCTCTATCCGCTTGCGATTATCTGGCCTTCAGGGTGGGCGTGGCATGACGGCCCGCCGACCGCTTCGCACTATTTCATGATGATCGTGGGCATCTATGCGACGCTTGGAATATTTCTGGTTCGAGCGGCGCGAAACCCTATGGCACATCGGTCGCTCATCGACTTTACAATCTGGTCGAGTGTCGTGCACGCGCTGATCATGGCGATCCAATCCTACAGCCCCGGTGCGCATTCCGGTCATATGCTCGGCGACGTGCCGGCGCTATTGTTGGTCGCCGCGGTGCTCGGTGGATTGTCCTATTCCGGCGGCGGAGGATAGGAGCGCTAGAGAACGAAGTCTCGCATGGTCGTCTCTGTGCCGCCGAGCTGCGACCGGTCTTCTGCAGCACATCATCGAACTATCTGCGTTCGAAAAGTGCATTACCAGCCGTGCCGGACTACGCTACCATGTGGCGGCAAAGCCATTCGAACATAAAGCGGTTTTCGGAGGTCCTATGAGTGGAACCAAGCTCTTTTCGCCCGTGTCGATCGGCGATTTAAGTCTCAGCAACCGCATCGTCATTGCGCCGATGTGCCAATACTCCGCGCAAGACGGGCAGATGAGCGATTGGCACCTCATCCATCTCGGCACCCTTGCCAATTCCGGCGCGGGCTTCCTGACGATCGAGGCGACCGCCGTTACGCCGGAGGGTCGCATCTCCTACGGCGATGTCGGCCTTTATGACGATGCCTGCGAAGCGGCGATGCGCCGCGTCCTCGATGGCATTCGCCGCTGGTCGGACATGCCTATCGGCATTCAGCTTGGTCACGCTGGCCGCAAGGCTTCGAGCGAATTGCCGTGGAAGGGCGGCAGCCAGTTGCCGCCGGACAATGCCAACGGCTGGAAGACCGTTGCACCAAGCGCCATTCCCTTCAAGGACAGCTACGACGTTCCGACAGCGCTTGACAGCGACGGACTGGCGCGATTGCGCAAGGCGTTTGCCGACGCCACGGCGCGCGCGGCGCGGCTCGACCTTGCGGCGGTGCAGATCCACGGCGCGCATGGCTATCTCCTGCATCAGTTTCTGTCGCCGCTTTCCAACAGACGGACCGACGCCTATGGCGGGTCGCTCGAAAACCGCATGCGCTTTCCGCTCGAAATCTTCGAGACAGTCCGTGCTGCCTTTCCGGCGGGGAAGCCAGTCACGATGCGCGTGTCGGCAACAGATTGGGCCGAGGGCGGCTGGAATATCGAAGAGACGGTCGCCTTCGCCCATGCCCTCGAGGAGCGTGGCTGCGATGCCATCCACGTTTCGAGCGGCGGGCTCGCATTCAACCAGGAGATCGCAATTGGTCCCAATTACCAGGTGCCATTTGCGCGAGCCGTCAAGGCCGCGACGCATATGCCGGTCATCGCAGTCGGCCTCATCACCGAGTTCGAACAGGCCGAAGCGATCCTTGTGACCGGTGATGCCGACCTCATCGCGATTGCCAGGGCGGCGCTCTATGATCCGCGCTGGCCATGGCATGCGGCGGCACATTTTGGCGAGACGGTTTCCGCACCAAGCCAGTATCTGCGGTCGCAGCCGCGGCAGTACCGCACCCTGTTCGCCGGAAACGCTGCCCAGAAATAGCGGCGAATAGCGGGTGGGGTGGGGCGGTACGTCCCGTCTCAACGCTTCAAATTATCGGCTAGCGCCGGCCACTCCTTCAGGAATGCAGCGCGGGCACGTATCCCCGGCGAGGTCGCTTGCCGACTTTCGTCCCGCGTGAGCCGCGCGAACACCAGCGTGTCGTCGCCTTTGCGTGCCCAGCCGACATACCAGCCGAGGCCGCGGCTTCTGTCGAACGCGCCATCAGGTTTGCGCGGGTAGGCGCCTCCCGTCTTGCCGGAAATGGTCCAGCCGCCCGGCACCTCGCTGCTTTCAACGATCCTGTTGGTCATCTCATAGGCGCGCGGGTTTACTGGCAATTTCTGGTTTGCGATCTTTTCGAGAAAGCGCACCTGTTCCAGCGGCGAGATTTTCAGTGAGGAACTGATCCACGCCCGCTCGAGCGCATTGTTCTTGCCCGGATCGCCGGAAAAATCAGCATTGCCGTAGCCGAAGGTGGTCGCATATTGACGCAGCCGCTCGACGCCGAGCGCCTGCGTGATTTGCTGCGAGTACCAGACCACGGAGTATTTCATCCAGCGCGTCGGATCGGTCGGTTGTCTCCAGTCCTCGCCTTGCCAATCCGGATAGCCTTCTCGAAACGGCAGCCTTGGCGTGTGGGCATCCTTGAGAAATCCGGAATCATAACCCATGACGCTCAGGGCGATCTTGAATGTTGACGCTGGCGTCACCCGGCTTTGGCAATCGCCGTTTTCCACGAGGATTTTGCCATTTGATGCATTGGCAACGATCGTGCAGATGGCCTTCGCCTGCGACACGCCAGTCTGAAAGCCGAGCGCCAGAAGGGCGAGCCCTGCGAGATTGAGCTTCTGCAAAATATTCTCCGCTGTTTTCGATTATTCGGTCCGGGTGCAAGATGCCAAGCTAACCATCGGACATTGCATATAAGTTACCACCACGATCTGCTGGGGTGTAGACCCTGCCCAAGTTCGGCTTTCAGGTAAGTTTTACCAGCGCGACCAGCCCTATTGCGGGGCGGCAAATCATGTGTCATTTCAATCCTTAGTATAATATGGGGGCCGGGAATATTTCCGGGCATCTGCAAAAAATGAATTTGCTTCTTGCGACCGATCCGATTCGTCTGCGTCCGTGGCTCGGCTACGCAACTGCGATCGTGCTCGTTACCGTTTCGCTCGTTTGCAGAGCCTGGCTCGGGCTTTATGTCGGCGGCATCAATTTTCTGCTTTTCTATCCGGCGATTCTCCTTGCGAGCCTGCTCGGCCGATGGGGCCCGGGGGTTCTTGCAACGGCGCTTTCGGCGTTCCTGGCGCAATATTTCTTTGTCGATCCGGTGTACTCCGTCCTGCCGGAAACCACGGATCAATGGGCAGCACTTATCGGCTTTCTCTGCAACGGGTTGATCATCGTTGCGCTGATGGAGCGGGTTACGGCTGCCCATGCGCAGCAGATGGTTCTGCAGAAGCAATTGGAGGATGCCGCTAAGACGCTGGAGTCGAAAGTGGAGCGCCGCACCGCCCAGCTGCGATCGGAAATGGACGAGCGCGTCGCGGCACAGGAAAAAGTCCGGCAGCTACAGAAGATGGAATCGATCGGCCAACTGACTGGCGGCGTCGCTCACGATTTCAACAATATGCTGGCGATCATTATCGGCAGCCTCGACATGGCGACGCGCCGGCTCACGGGCTCCGAGGATCCGCGCCTGGCAAAATCGATCCAGAACGCCAAGGAAGGGGCCCAACGCGCCGCGACCTTGACGGCCCGCCTCCTGGCATTCTCGCGCCAGCAGCCGTTGAAGCCCGAGACCGTCGACGGCAACAAGCTCGTTGGTGGCATGTCCGAGCTGCTGCGCCGCACGATCGGGGAGCATATCCAGATCGAGACCGTGCTGGCGGGCGGCCTTTGGAAGGCCCATGCGGATATCGGCCAGTTGGAAAACGCGATCATCAACCTTTGTATCAATGCGCGCGACGCCATGCCCGGTGGCGGCAAACTGACCATCGAAACGGCCAACGCAGAACTTGATGATCGCTACGCGCGGCTACATGACGAGGTCAAGCCTGGCCAATATGTGATGCTCAGCATCACCGATACCGGTACCGGCATGTCCAAGGAGGTCATCGAGCGGGCGTTCGATCCATTCTACACGACGAAGGGCGCCGGGAAAGGGACTGGTCTCGGCCTCAGCCAGGTCTACGGCTATATCAAGCAGACTGGCGGACACATCAAAATCTATTCCGAAATCGATCGTGGCACGACGGTAAAAATCTACCTCCCACGCCATCACGGCGAAGCGGATGTCGCGGCGCCGGGAGATGCGCTGGAAACGGCGCTGCCCCTTGTCGACGGTACCAGAATCGTCCTCGTGGTGGAGGATGAGGAGCAGGTCCGGCACATGACGGTCGATGCCCTGCGTGAGTTAGGCTATACCGTGGTCCAGGCGAGCACGCCGAAAGAGGCCCTGCAGCAAATCGAGTTGCTGCCGCATATCGACCTTCTGTTCACGGATATCGTGCTACCTGAAACCAACGGCCGACAACTGGCGGATATGGTGCGGCAGAAACGGCCGGAGGTAAAAGTGTTGTTCACGACCGGCTATACCCGTAACGCAATCGTTCACAATGGCGTCCTTGACCATGGCGTCAATTTGCTGCCAAAACCGTTCACGATCGATCAACTGGCGTTGAAACTGAAAGACGTTCTTGGATAAGAATAGTGGTATCGTGACAGTGGGGAAAGTTAGACGGTGAACAAAGGGGCAAGAATTCTCGTTGTCGAGGACGAAGGTCTGCTCGCCATGATGATCCAGGAGATGCTGGAAGATCTGGGCTTTGAAGTGCCGGACGTTGCTTCTACCTTAAGCGAAGGCATAAGCCTTGTTGAAACGGGTTCATATGAAGCTGCGATCCTCGACGTCTCGCTGCAAGGTGAAAACTCATTTCCCATCGCCAGCTTGCTTGCCGAGAAGGGCATTCCCTTTGCATTTTCATCCGGTTTTTCGCTTGAAGATATCGCACCGGAATTTGCCGATCGGCCGCTGCTGCGCAAACCCTACCAATTCAATGAGTTGGAAGGTATTTTGGCCGCGTTCTAGAAATCGCAAGTCGGCGATTTTAAATCCGTTATGTTTGGGTTAGCAAGTGGCTCGAACTCGCAACCTGCAATTCGGCCTCCGCCAACGCAATTGAAATGAGCGTCACGACTGACGACCAGCCGTCGGCTGCCGCGATCGTTCTCAATCGCTCGAGCTCCTCCCTGATTTTGTTAGCCACCTCAAGTCGTTCAAAATTTTCATTGCTGGCCGTTGCCATATGTGCCCCCGAGTTGCAGCTTGCATGGCTCACAACTAAGCACATTGCGCGCTTCGGCGCTCTTGGCAATTGGTCGAATACGCCTTAGTGGGGTTCGGAACCGTTGAGGTGATTTGATTGCGTTTTGCTCTTTCCAGACACTTGCTGCTTCGCCAGGTCGCTAACCTCGATGAAGGCCATTTCTATCAGGTACGAGAGGAACGGCAGTTTCTGATCTTTGGCGAGATCCGCCAGTTCCTGAAGCAAAGAGGCAATATATTCGAGACTTTCTTTACGCGTGGCCTTCATTGGTGGTTGCTCATCTGTGCATTGAGGAAGAGGGCGGGCGAGGGATTGAGTTGCATGATCACCGGGTCGGGACGATCACCAGCTTTGCCCAGACGTTTGCGGGCGATGTCCGAAATCTCGAACATGCCGGCATGAGTGAGGATGCCGCCAAAGTAGGTAGGGACGCCGACGGAACGCGGTGCCCAGTTGGCGCGCCGAAAAATGCGCGCCATGCGGGCGTCGTAGACCGAAACCACAGTGTCGAGTCCGGCGAAGAGACCGACCTCAACAACACCGCAAAAGAGCTCGGTCGTGACGCTGTTCAGCCGGCCGTCGAGCGGGGCGGCCAGGTCAGGGTCGATGCAGAAGCGGGAGCTTTCCCAAATAAGCGGGCTTTCGATGAATGCGCCATCGGGCAGCAGCGCGCCGAACACGTCACGCAACATGTTTGGGCCTGTGGTTGGCAGCAACCGAAGCGATCCCTGCAGCCTTCCGGTCTGTTCATTGACCGAGGTCAGGTAGAGCGGATCAAATGTGTCGAACCGATCGATCTCGCGACCGTTCTGCACTTGCACATCCCAGTTCAAGCGGTCCTTGAATACTCTGGCGCGAAGGCGAAACATCTGGTCGAGGAAATGGTTGTGCGAAATATAGTCATCGGCGCCAATCACATAAATCATGGGAAATACCCCGTTAATACGGCGCCAGTCTAGACGACGGCAAAGGCCGCGCCATACTGGAGAACTCGGGTATTTTGATCGTCAGAGTAAATCGAGCGAATAGAGCTTGGCGACAGCGTGGGTAAGGTTTTTTGCATCAAGCTTGCGCCGGGCAAGATCTTGATAGAAGCGCACCGTTTTTTCACTCAAGGAAAGAATGGTCCCGATTTCACCTGCAGACTTTCCGGCGGCCGACCATTTCAGGCACTCCAGCTCGCGTGGCGACAGTTTTATCTTTGGGTCGCGGTGGCCTTCGGCGCGAAGGACCATCTGGTGAATGTGAAAAGCGAGGATCTGGAAATCGCGGGTCCAGAACGGCATGAAGCGGATCCATTTTCCGAGCGGCATATTGCTGGAAACAGAGAGCAGAGCTTTTTCGCCATATCTGCCACGGACCGGAAAGCTGAGCCCGTGCCTTCCGACGCCGAACTCCACTGCTTCGCCGAAGAAACGGCGCAATGGCGGCCTGGTCACGTCGAACTTACCCCAATCGATAGGCAGTATGGATGAGAAGCCTTGCTTCAGGACCGGGTCCAGCTGCCAGTAGTTCTGATCGTTATAGCGATTGATCCAATCCGGCAAAAATGTCGTGGAGACATAGCGATTTCCGCCAGCGGGCCCGGGAAGATTGACGCCGACATAGGCAACGGAACTCAGCTCGTAGCTTGTCGCGAGGCGGCCGATCAATTCGTGGACCTGCGGGTGATGGCGAACCGACGTTGCCTCCTCGATCAGATTGAGGAAGTTTGGATCGAGGTTCATAGAATGCGCTGTAGCGGAGGTCACGCGCTCTTATCCTTCATTCGCCTGCGCCACCTTTAATACAGTTCGTTTATGGCAAACTGTATTGAACGATAGTCTAAGACGCGCGTGAAAATGGGAGCAGAAGCGGTGCGTGACCCGAGCGCGACGTCGCGTCATCCTGGAATGCAACGGCAGACATACGTTTCGTTGGTATGAAAACGTGGAACCCCGCTAGCGCTGGCGCGGACGTCCGGTACTGACAAAGTAGAGCATCCCGTAAGTGAGGGCGAATGACACCAAACATGGGAGTAGGTAGTCAACAATTGTGCTCATATCATCCTAACTAGATCGGAGGCCAAAAGTTCCATTGCAGTATAGCATAAGTGGAAAAGGTTGGGGGAGGGTTTACGCCGTCTCGCTCCACATAAATAGTTTGTTTGGGTTGCATGGGGCAAAATTAGGTGCAAGCCGCTTCGATGCGATCCGAATCGGGTCCCGTTTGCCCTTGGGGAGATCAGTATGGCGCATGATGCGGATGTCATCGTAATCGGGGCGGGGCTCGCAGGTTTGGTGGCCGCAACCGAGTTGGCCGATGCCGGCAAGCGCGTCATCATCGTCGATCAGGAACCGGAACAAACACTTGGCGGTCAGGCCTGGCGCTCGTTCGGCGGTCTCTTTTTCGTCAATTCGCCGGAACAGCGTCGGCTGCGCATCAAGGATTCGAGAGAACTGGCACTGCAGGATTGGCTGGGCTCTGCCGGTTTCGACCGCCGGGACGACCATTGGCCCCGACAGTGGGCCGAAGCCTATATCGATTTTGCTGCCGGCGAAAAACGTTCGTGGCTGCACGCCCAGGGCATGCGCTGGTTTCCGATCGTGGGCTGGGCGGAGCGGGGCGGGTCACTCGCCACGGGTCACGGCAATTCCGTGCCGCGCTTTCACATCACCTGGGGCACCGGCCTCGGCGTCGTCGAACCTTTCATCCGCCGGGCGCGCGAAGCAGAGCGCAGCGGGCTAGTGTCCTTTCGCTTCAGGCACCGGGTGACGTCGCTGTCGTCGAGCGCCGGAACGATCGATGGCGTCGAGGGCGAAGTGCTCGTGCCCAGCGAGGTGAAGCGCAGCGAGCCGAGTTCGCGCGCGGTCTCGACATCGTTTTCGTTAAAGGCGCAGGCGGTGATCGTTGCGAGCGGCGGCATAGGCGGTAATCATCATCTGGTGCGCCGTAATTGGCCAAGGCGCCTCGGCACGCCAAAACACCTTATCAGCGGCGTGCCCGACCATGTCGACGGGCTTATGCTCGGGATTGCCGAGCGCGCCGGCGCTCACCTGATCAACAGCGACCGTATGTGGCACTACGTGGAAGGCGTGCACAATTGGGACCCGATCTGGACCAACCATGCCATCCGGATATTGCCCGGCCCTTCTTCGCTATGGTTCGATGCCGAAGGCAGTCGCCTGCCGGCTCCGTGCCTGCCCGGTTTCGATACGTTGTCGACGCTCGACCACATCATGAAAAGCGGTTTCGACTATTCCTGGTTCGTCCTCAATCATACGATCGTCAAGAAGGAATTTACGCTGTCGGGGTCGGAGCAGAACCCTGATTTCACCTCCAAGAGCTGGCGGCAGGTGTTGAAACGGGCGCTTGGAGGCGTGCCGGCGCCGGTCCAGGCCTTCCTCGACAATGGCGAGGATTTCATTGTCGAGAAAGATCTTGGCAATCTGGTGCGCCGGATGAACGCCCTGACCGGCGACAATCTCATCGATGAAGCAAAACTGCGCGGCGAGATCGAAGCGCGCGACCGCGAGGTTGACAATCCCTTCACGAAAGACGTGCAAATCACGGCAATACGGGGCGCGCGCAACTATATCGGCGATCGCCTCGTGCGCGTGGTGCCGCCGCACAAGATCCTCGACCCGAAGCATGGTCCGCTGATTGCGGTGCGGCTTAATATCCTCACCCGCAAATCGCTTGGCGGCATCGAGACCGATCTTGGCGCGAGAGCGCTCAAGGCGGATGGCGAGGTACTCGCAGGCGTCTATGCCGCTGGCGAGGCAGCAGGCTTTGGCGGCGGTGGAATGCATGGCTACAATTCGCTCGAAGGGACCTTCCTCGGCGGCTGCATCTTTTCCGGCCGCACCGCCGGCCGGGCCGCGGCAAAGGCGGTGTAACGAGCGCGTTTCGTTCTGTCAGGAACGCTGTCCGCGTATCGTCATGTCGAACTGAACGACGTTCGAATAAATCGGCGTACCGACATCCATGCCATAGCGCGACCGTAGCAGCTTGCCCTGCACGTGGAAGGTGATGGTGTTCTTGCCGTGATCGGCGAGACTTGCCTGGAAATTCGCCGGACTGCTTTTGCCGCGCGCCGTCAGGATCCCCGATATCTGGGCGGTATCGGAACTGGTCTGGGTGATCTGTGTCGATTTGAAGGTGATGGTCGGGAAATTTGCCGAATCGAATACCGCGTCGGATTTGAGGAAGCTTTCGACCCGGGCCTCGCCGGTCGAAACGCTCTCCGGATACAACGTGAAGTCGATCTCGGATCGCTTTATATCGGAACTGTTCAAGGCAAAGACGCCCGAGAATTTCTTGAAATCGCCGGTGATGCCGCCGCCGCCAACCTGCGAAACCGTAAAGCCCACGCGTGAGGAGGGCTGAATACGGTAGCGTCCGGCAACGTCGGAGAGCGTGTCGGCCGTCACGAACGTTGGAGTGAGGGCGACGATCGCGGCAATGCTTGCGCCGGAGATCGCCGATAGAATCGCATGTTTCGTTTCCATGATTGTTGATCCTGTCATGTTGCGTGCCGGCCGCCGTTTCGCACGGCCCCTGAAGCCAGCATGCGCAGCAAGATTGTGTCCCTCTTCCAGAAGTGATGGTGGAGCGCCGCGAGAATATGCAGCATGGCAACGGCCGCCGAGAGGTAGGCAAGCCAGGCATGGCTCGCCGACCAGAACGCCTCGGCGCTATCCGAAATCGCAATTGGCAAGGATGGGATAACGACGAGATCGAACATGAACGTCGGTATCCGCAGGGGCGAACTCGAGGCTATCGCCCAGCCGGTGAGCGGCACGACGAAGAGGCTCAGATAGAGAATGACGTGTGCACCATGTGCGGCCACGCGCTCCAGCGGGCTCAGCGTTGCGGGATCACGGGGACGCAGATTGGCCGATTTCCACAGCAGACGGAGGATTGAAAGTCCGAGAACCAGGAAACCGAAGGATTTGTGCCACTGGTAGAGATTGAATTGAAGGGTAAAATCGCTCACCCGCACCATCAGATAGCCGAGAGCGATCTGACCGATGAAGACGAGGCCGATAATCCAGTGAAACAGGATCGATATCAGGCCAAATGATTCTTTGCTGTTGCGCAGCATGGGCGTGCTCCATTCCAGCCCTCCGCTATTGGGACGACTGGAGCAGGATGAACACTGCTGACGCGGATTATATTCGAATGCGGCTTTTTATCTAAGCGGAATCGCCGGCAAGGAAGCGCTGCGCGGCGTATAGAGAGATCGCGGCCGCATTGGAAACGTTGAGCGACTTGATCGCGCCCGGCATATCCAGCCGGGCGAGGTGGGTTACCGTCTCGCGCGTCTTTTGCCTCAGCCCCTTGCCCTCTGCGCCGAGAACAAGGGCAATTCGACCCTGCTGCATTGTTCGTTCGAGTTCAAGCGGACCTTCCGAATCGAGCCCGATCGTGGTGAAACCGAGTTCGTGCAACTCGCCAATCGCTTCCGCAAGATTGCGGACCTCGATATGCGGAATGAGTTCCAGCGCTCCCGACGCTGCCTTGGCGAGGACGCCGGATTCCTGCGGGCTGTGACGCGCGGTCGTAATGATGGCGCCGGCCCCGAAAGCAACGGCAGAGCGCATGATCGCGCCGACATTGTGCGGATCGGTCACCTGGTCGAGAATCAACAGGAGCGAACTCTCCTGCAGCGCTTTCAAGGATTGTGCCTTGAGCGGCTTCGCCTCGATCATCACGCCCTGGTGCACCGCCTCAGAGCCAGTCTCGCGGTTGATGGCGCGCGGATCGACGATTTCGACGTCGAAAGGCAGCGCGGACGAATCGCCGATCTCGAGGCGATCCAGAGCGTTCTTCGTAACGAGCATGCGCTTGATCTGCCGGGCGGGATTGTCGAGCGCCGCGCGCACCGTGTGCAGCCCATAGAGCCGCACCAGGCCCTCAGGCGCTTGCGAGCCTTCCGCCGCGGGACGCCGGCTGCGCTGTGGCTGCGGCGCGCCGCCTGCCTTCTGGTCGCGAAACTGTCGACGCAGCGTCGCATAGTGGGAATCTTTGGGCGTTCGGGATGGTTTTTGCTCGGTCATGTCCGGACATATACCCTTTTGACAAGGGGTGCGATACAGACATCTCGGCAAAAAATCGCGGGCATTGCTGGCATGATAGGCAGATTTCTTCAGCTTGTTTCAACAAGCCATTCATTTTCTGCCGTGACCTGTTGACACCACGTAGGCTAGTCGGCATAAGGCCCTCCGCAAGCAGCGGCCAGGGCAAACGCAGGCAGGCTGCTTGAGAGAGTGCTTATGGTGTGGTTCCATCGGCGATGACCGGAGGGGTGCCCGAGTGGTTAAAGGGGACGGACTGTAAATCCGTTGGCTTGGCCTACGTTGGTTCGAATCCAACCCCCTCCACCATCCGCCGGGACCAACACCATGATGTGCGGGTATAGCTCAGTGGTAGAGCAGCAGCCTTCCAAGCTGAATATGCGGGTTCGATTCCCGCTACCCGCTCCAGTTTCAGGGGGCACCACATGTGCGTGAAAACGCGCAGAGGTGCTCTTCGATTTTTGTCTTGAGCATTGTACTTCGCTCATGTGTTTTCCATATGAACGAGCAAGCTTGGACAGAACCCGGTCGATCGCCCTGCGATTGAGCGGGTGAATGTGCTGACGGACGGCTTGCTGTCTCGTCTGAGCTACAAACATGGTACCGGCGCAAGGCCGGTTGTGATGACGAGAGAACGACAGCTATGGCTAAGAGCAAGTTTGAACGTAACAAGCCGCACGTCAACATTGGCACGATTGGTCACGTTGACCATGGCAAGACGTCGTTGACGGCAGCGATTACGAAGTATTTTGGTGAGTACAAGGCGTACGACCAGATCGACGCAGCGCCGGAAGAAAAGGCGCGCGGCATCACGATCTCGACGGCGCACGTCGAGTACGAGACGGCCAACCGTCACTATGCCCACGTCGATTGCCCCGGCCACGCCGACTATGTGAAGAACATGATCACTGGCGCGGCGCAGATGGACGGCGCGATCCTCGTCGTTTCGGCTGCCGACGGCCCGATGCCGCAGACCCGCGAGCACATCCTCTTGGCCCGTCAGGTTGGCGTTCCGGCGATCGTCGTGTTCCTGAACAAGGTCGACCAGGTTGATGACGCCGAGCTCCTCGAGCTCGTCGAACTCGAAGTGCGCGAGCTTCTGTCGAAGTACGACTTCCCGGGCGACGACATTCCGATCGTCAAGGGTTCGGCGCTTGCCGCGCTTGAAGACAGCAACAAGGAAATCGGCGAAGACGCGGTTCGCGCGCTGATGGCGGAAGTCGACAAGTACATTCCGACGCCGGAGCGTCCGATCGACCAGCCGTTCCTGATGCCGATCGAAGACGTGTTCTCGATCTCGGGCCGCGGCACGGTTGTGACGGGTCGCGTCGAGCGCGGTATCGTCAAGGTGGGCGAGGAAGTCGAGATCATCGGCATCCGTCCGACCTCGAAGACGACGGTGACGGGCGTTGAAATGTTCCGCAAGCTGCTCGACCAGGGCCAGGCCGGCGACAACATCGGTGCACTGATCCGCGGCGTTGGCCGTGAGGACGTCGAGCGCGGCCAGATTCTGGCCAAGCCCGGTTCCGTGAAGCCGCACACCAAGTTCAAGGCGGAAGCCTATATCCTGACCAAGGACGAAGGTGGCCGTCATACGCCGTTCTTCTCCAACTACCGTCCGCAGTTCTACTTCCGCACGACCGACGTGACGGGTGTTGTGACGCTGCCGGAAGGCACGGAAATGGTCATGCCCGGCGACAACATCGCAGTCGATGTGACGCTGATCGTGCCGATCGCCATGGAAGAGAAGCTCCGCTTCGCTATCCGTGAAGGCGGCCGCACCGTTGGTGCCGGCATCGTCTCGTCGATCATTGAGTAAAAT